>NZ_ML133509.1:251927-434543 GCF_003934165.1 Borborobacter arsenicus
TAGAGCCTTTCATGGTTATACGAAAGCAGTTCTGTTTGTCCGATGGCGAGGCGATCCGCCAGGAGGGCGGCGCCGGCCGATGTGGACCATCGGCCAAGTCCGGCCGACGCCGCGGGCGCCCGCCAGCGGCAAACCCTGCGGGCCGGGTGAATTCGGGCCAAATCCTTCGGGCTTCGGACTTGGCCGTACCCCGGTACGCCCGGTGCCGAAGCCCTCGACCTTGTTCCCGAATTCCCTCCGGCAGAACGCTTCCGTATGACCATGAAAGGCTCTAGAGCAGCGGGCATTCTGACGAACGCGCCCTCCGCTGCTCCGACCCGGTTTCTTTTGCCGCATTTGTGCAACGCCAGACGAATCCGTCTGGCTGCAAAATGCTCTAGTTGAACCCATAAGGTCCGATGGTGGGGATGGAACTGGCCGAGCCACACATTCCGGCATCAGCCGCTCTGGATGTGCAAGGGCGCTGATAGGACTGGGTGGAAATTCCGGACTGGCAACCGGAAACGACGGCATTGGCCGCCAGCATCACGCAGACCGCAAGCCATCGCATCGGCCCATCCTCCGTGTGTTTCGTCAAATTCTACCACCTGCCGTTGAACCGTCGACAATCCAGGTTAGTCTTTCGTGAGAACAGGAGGCGATGGATCAGCCCGCAAGGATCGCTTTTTTCGGGTTGAATTGGCCACCGGCAAAAACTTTCAAAAATGTCACGGAACAACCTGGAGACCGTCCCGTTCATAGGTGTGGACCAGGAGATGCGAGCATGGCCAGGATAGTCTATGAAATAGTCGAGCACGACGGAGGCTGGGCCTACAAGCTGAACGACGTGTTTTCAGAAACGTTCCGCCGCCATGAGGACGCGCTTAACGCCGCAAAGGCAGCCGCTGCCGAACAGCAACTGGCCGGCACGACCGAAGGCATCTCCTATCAGGACGCAACCGGTATCTGGCACGAGGAGGTAGCGGAAGGCGGAGACCGCCCGGAGACCGAGGTTTCAGACGAAGTGGAAGAAACCGGCGATCAGGAATCCATGCACCAAAAAGCGCCATAACGCGACGATTTGAAGCTTTCAGGCAGCCGGTCAGCGCACCTGGTCGAGCAGGCGCTTGCATTCCAGCAGATCGAACAGCGCCTCTTGCAACAGCGCGCGATTGTCGCGTGAGAGCTTGCCGCTATCGGCCTGGACCGGGCCTTCTTCCTCCGACTTGCCCAGCCCGAAGAACCGCCGATTGGGCTTGGCCTTGGGCTCGCCCACCAGCATCTCCTCGTCCATCCGCGGCTGTGCGCCGGCGGTAAGGGGGGCTGTATCGGCCTGCTTGCGCTGCGCAATGGCCTCGACAGCCGCCAGATCGCCATTGCCGATAGCTATCAGGAACTGGTTGCCATTCTCGCGCAGCAGTTTCTGCACGCCCTTTATCGTATAGCCCTGGTCGTAGAGCATATGGCGGATGCCCTTGATGAGTTCGACATCCTGGGGCCGATAGTAACGCCTGCCGCCGCCGCGTTTCATGGGCTTTATCTGGGTGAAGCGTGTTTCCCAGAATCTCAGCACATGCTGCGGCAGATCGAGATCCTCAGCCACCTCACTGATGGTACGGAACGCGTCGGGGCTCTTTTCCATGGCGCAACTCTCACTCAAGAGTTCATTCGTTGCAACGCAACGTGACGTGCTCCCCCTCGCCCGATCATGAAGACCTGGATCGTCACGCATTCAGGCGCGTGATCCGGAGCGAAATCCCTACAGATCGGAGTTTACCTCAAATTCGGTCAAAATCCGATTCGTTCGTTATTTCAGCGCTTTGTGAATCAACATTCAAGCCCGGCACAAATGCAAGCGCCAGTCTTCAACCGCATTTTTATGGGTTGTGCCCGAACGGCTATTTGTCCGTCGAGGCCTTGCTGTTCTGGTGGGCGCGCAAAATCCGGCTCTTCAGCACGTTCGAGGCCTTGAAGGTCATGACGCGGCGCGGCAGGATCGGTACTTCCTCGCCGGTCTTGGGATTGCGACCGATGCGCTCGTTCTTGTCGCGGACATGGAACGTCGCGAAGGATGACAGCTTGACTGTCTCGCCGCGAACGATGGCTTCGCAGATTTCATCAAGAACGGCTTCGACGAGTTCAGCGGATTCGGTGCGAGACAAGCCTACCTTCCGATAGACTGCTTCGGCGAGATCGGCGCGCGTAAGTGTCTTTCCCCCCATGCGAGCGTCAACCATCCCCGGAACAAAATTCATTATAGGCGTCCAGACGTTAGAAAATTGGTCCGGCAAGGTCAAGGACCTGAATCACTTGGATTTTCTGTTTGGCGGGAATCAATTTGATGCTGCACTGCGGTGGAGGAAAATCCGTCGACGCAACCTAGGCGTTCGGCCGATCGCGCTACTACCAGCGTAGAAGCACCGCCCCCCAGGTGAAGCCGCCGCCCATCGCCTCCAGCAGAACCAGATCGCCCTTTTTGATACGGCCATCTGCCACCGCCACCGACAGGGCGAGCGGCACGGAGGCTGCGGAGGTGTTACCGTGCAGATCAACGGTCACGACGACCTTCTCTTCCGCTATTCCGAGTTTTTTCGCTGAAGCGTCGATGATGCGCTTGTTGGCCTGGTGCGGCACGAACCAGTCGAGATCGTCGGCACCGATGTCAGCCTGGGCGAATGTCGCCTCGATGACGTCGGTAATCATGCCGACAGCATGCTTGAAGACCTCACGGCCTTCCATCCGCAATTGTCCGACGGTGCCTGTCGTCGAAGGCCCGCCATCGACAAAGAGCTTTTCCTTGTGAACTCCGTCCGAACGCAGGCTGGCTGCCAGCACGCCACGGTCGGCAATAGTGCCGGCGCCTTCGGCGGCTTCGAGGATGAGCGCACCCGCCCCGTCGCCGAAAAGCACGCAGGTCGAGCGGTCGTTCCAGTCCAGAATGCGCGAGAATGTCTCCGAACCGATCACCAGAACCCTTCTGGCGAGGCCGCCACGAATATAGGCGTCGGCGGTCGTCACCGCATAGACGAACCCGCTGCACACCGCCTGCATGTCAAAGGCAAAGCCGTGATGCATGCCCAGCCGGTTCTGGATATCGACGGCGGTCGCCGGGAAAGTATTGTTTGGCGTCGAGGTTGCCAGCACGATCAGGTCGATGTCGGCTGGCGTCATCCCGGCATTGGCCAGGGCCGCACGCGCCGCTGCCTCACCGAGCGAGGCGGTGGTTTCGTCGTCGGCGGCAATATGGCGCTGGCGTATGCCGGTGCGCTGCACGATCCATGCGTCCGACGTCTCGACCATGCCTTCGAAATCGGTATTCTTCATGATGCGAGGCGGCAGCGCGGACCCAATGCCACGCATAATCGATCTGATCATCAGGAGTCCTTATTCGTTGTCGCCGGCGAGCTCGGCCGATCTGCTACCTGTTCGAGGATGCCGCGCATGGAACAGGTCGAGATCCGCTTCGATCCTATCGAGTAGCCGGTTTCTGACCATGTCATAGCCCAACTCGATTGCCGCCGCGAATCCCTCGTCATCGGCACCGCCGTGACTTTTCACCACAATGCCGTTGAGCCCAAGGAAGACGCCGCCATTGGCGCGGCGCACATCCAGCTTCTCGCGCAAGGTCTTGAAGGCGCCCCTGGCAAAGAAGTAGCCGATCTTCGCCATCAGCGTACGGCTCATCGCCGCCCGCAGATAGGAACTGATCTGGCGCACCGTGCCTTCCGCCGTCTTCAAAGCGATATTGCCGGCAAAGCCCTCGGTTACGACCACATCGACTGTGCCCTTGCCGATATCGTCGCCCTCGACAAAGCCGTGATAGTCCATGGCCATCTTGCCCGGTTCACGCAGCAGAAGGCCGGCCTCCTTCACATCTTCCTGGCCCTTGATCTCTTCCACGCCGACATTGAGCAGCCCGACTGTGGGCCGTTCCATGCCGAACAGCGCGCGAGCCATGCCCGCGCCCAGGATCGCAAAATCGATCAGCTGGTGTGCATCGGCACCGATAGTGGCGCCGACATCCAGCACGACGCTCTCGCCGCGCAATGTCGGCCAGATGGCGGCAATTGCCGGGCGGTCGATGGTCGCCATCGTGCGTAGGCAGAATTTCGACATCGCCATCAGCGCGCCGGTGTTGCCGGCCGAGATGCAGGCGTCGGCCTCGCCGTTCTTGACCGCCTCGATCGCCTTCCACATCGAGGATTTCCAGCGACCGTGGCGCAGCGCCTGGCTCGGCTTGTCATCCATCCGCACGGCGACTTCGCAATGGACGAATTCAACGATCGGGGCGAGCTTGGGATATTTATTCAGTTCGGGCCGAACCGCGTCCTCACGGCCATAGACCAGGAAGCGCACATCATTGCGGCGCAGCGCAACGCTCTGAAGTGCTGGAATAACCACCGCCGGCCCGATGTCGCCGCCCATGGCATCGATGGAAATCCTGATCACTCGGTATAAATCTCACATTGTTCGAATGGCGGGGCCGCGGCCGAACCCTCAGTTTAGGCTTGGCGAAAATAGCGGTTTTACGTCGCCGCACAACCGCCATTTCGCGGATGTGCGGGGAGTTTTCAGGATTTTCGCAGCAGATCGCGAAGCTTGCGCTGCAATTCGCCATCCACGGGCGCGTCTGCGGGATCGTCCTCCAATGACGACACAGATACGTTGCCCTTGCGTGGATAGGGATCGATAGCAAGGCCGAAAAACTCTTCGGCCAGCGCGCCGACATCGATCGTGTCGCCGAAGAAAGTTTCCGGACTGTCCGGCCCCTCCGCATCCAGCACCATCTCGCCGGCCGAACTGAAGCCCAACCGCCCAAGTTTGGAATCTTCCGGCCAGAACAGCGCCGAAACCTCCTCGTCCATATGGGTTTGGATGGGTTCCAGAGTGACGACGCAGGCCTGGACGATATCGGCGATAACCCGGCCGGCTACCTTCACCCCATTGCGCTTCCAGGGTGTCACCATCAGCTCGGCGCGGTAGCTCTCCACCTTTTCCAGACCATGCTCGGCGGCCAGCGCTTCGCGCTGCCTTTCGTCGGCCTCGATGACCACGGGCAGGCCCTTTGCCGGCAAGCGGGAAACATTGGCCTTGAAGGAAACCGGACTCGTCGCTTCATGATGATGTTTCATGGCCCTACTCGCTTCGCTCAATTGGCCAGCACCGCCGGAAACCGAATCGTACCGGCGGCAATGCCGTCCAGATCCTGTCCGGCAAGCGCCTTGTCCGCGGCGATCACATAGCTGGCCAGCCTTGCCGACTGCGGCCATTCGGCAGCATCCGGCTTGATATTGCGCGCCAGGGCGGCGGCTAGCGCATCGGCGTCGCCGCGTTCCAGCGCGTCCGCATAGGCGGTGGTGCGGCCATAGAACATACGTGCCAGTTTCTTCATGCGCTTGGGCACGCCCATGTCCCCTATTCCCAGTTCGCGCAGCGAATGTTCGACATCGGCGAAGAAGTCGTCGGTCAACACTTGGGCGATCTCGCGCATCGCGCCGCCCTCGCCGCGCACCCGATGCTGGAACAGGAACATGTGCAGCGAAAGCATCTCGAAGCGGCCCAGCGGTGTGTCGGGCACCTCCCAATCGGAATAAAATTCCGGTCGCCGCGCCGCCGCCACGATTTCGGTATAGAGGGCATCCGTTATCGTCCGGTTGCGGTCACGGCCACCAAACAGGCGTTGAAACATGACGGGCGGTCTCCTGAAGCATGTTGCAGCCGAGTGGAATCACTTGGCGTCGCATACATGCGGCAATCAACAAGTTGGACCATGATGTCGTCCGAAAACCGTTTTACACTTTTCGGCATCATGGTCTAAGGGAACCGTTTCACAGCGTGGCCTTGTTGCATCGCCGCTCAAGCTGGTTTACCGCTTTTGCGGCTCCGTGCAAGGTGGAGGCGGCAACACCGATTGCCAGGATCGATTTGAAGGAGTTGTTGTTGGACTCGCTGAAATTCAAGACCGTTTTTTCGCCAATGGCCGTCGGCGCGGCCTCGGTGCTTGCCGCGCTTGCGCTTTCAGGCTGCAACACGTCGAAGACCTTCGGCGATCTGACGCCGGGCGAAACCTTGACGCAAGGCTATGTCATCGATCAGCAGCAGATCGATCTGGTTCCTGTCGGCTCCAGCCGCGAACAGGTCCTGCTCGCGCTCGGCACGCCGTCGACCACCGCGACTTTCGACAATGAAGTGTTCTACTACATTTCGCAGACCCGCAGGCGGTCGGTCGCCTTCCTCAATCCACGGCTGGTCGACCAGAAGGTCCTTGCGGTCTATTTCGGCGATGATGGCCGCGTGACGCAGATCGCCAATTACGGCATGCAGGATGGCAAGGTGTTCGATTTCATCGGCCGCACCACGCCCACCGGCGGCAAGGACCAGAATTTCATCGGCCAGCTTCTGGCCGGCGCCGGCAACGCACCGACATCACTGCCGGGCCTGCCAAGCCAATAATTTTTCTACCGGCAACAAAAAAACCCGCGGGAGCGATCCCGCGGGTTTTTTCTTGTGCGTCTCGTTCGTCAGTGCGCCAGGATGGCCAGGAGCAGCAATGCCACGATATTGGTGATCTTGATTGCCGGGTTGACTGCCGGACCCGCGGTATCCTTGTAGGGATCGCCGACCGTATCGCCGGTCACCGAAGCCTTGTGCGCTTCGGAACCCTTGAGATGCTTGACGCCGTCCTTGTCGGTAAAGCCGTCCTCGAAGGACTTCTTGGCATTGTCCCAGGCACCGCCGCCTGACGTCATGGAAATGGCGACGAACAGGCCGTTGACGATGACGCCGAGCAATGACGCGCCAAGTGCGGCGAAGGCGGATGCCTTCGAACCGGAAATGAGCAGCACGCCGAAATAGACGACGAGCGGCGCCAGCACCGGCAGCAGCGAGGGAACGATCATTTCCTTGATCGCCGCCTTGGTCAGAAGGTCGACCGCGCGGGCATAGTTCGGCTTGGACGTGCCCTTCATGATGCCCGGATCTTCGCGGAATTGCCTGCGTACTTCCTCCACGATGGAGCCCGCCGCCCGACCGACCGCGGTCATGGCGATGCCGCCGAACAGATACGGGATCAGGCCGCCAAAGATCAGGCCGGCGACAACATAGGGATTGGACAGGTCGAAGGAGACCTCACCCATGCCTTGGAAGTAGGTGTATTTGTCGCCATTGGCCGCGAAGAACTGCAGATCGTTGGAATAGGCGGCAAACAGCACCAGCGCGCCGAGGCCTGCCGAGCCGATCGCGTAGCCCTTGGTGACGGCCTTGGTCGTGTTGCCGACGGCGTCAAGCGCATCGGTTGAATGACGCACTTCGCTCGGCAGGCCCGACATTTCGGCAATACCACCGGCATTGTCGGTCACCGGACCGAAGGCGTCGAGCGCAACGATCATGCCGGCAAGGCCGAGCATGGTGGTCACCGCGATCGCAGTGCCGAACAGTCCGCCAAGCTGGTAGGTGGCAATGATGCCGCCGACGATGACGATTGCCGGCAGAGCGGTGGATTCCAGCGAAACCGCAAGGCCCTGGATGACGTTGGTGCCGTGGCCGGTGACTGAAGCCTGCGCAATCGAATTGACCGGGCGCTTGTTGGTGCCGGTATAATATTCGGTGATCACGACGATCAGGCCGGTTACCAGCAGCCCCATCAGGCCGCAGACGAACAGATCGGTGCCGCTGAAGACGTCGCCGGAATTGGTGGAAATGTCGCCCCAGCCGATGGTCAGCGAGGTCGCGGCACCGAGGCCGATGATCGACAGCAGGCCGGTCACGATCAGGCCCTTGTAGAGAGCGCCCATGATCGAGCCGTTGGTGCCAAGCTTGACGAAGAACGTGCCGACGATCGAGGTGACGATGCAGGCGCCGCAAATCACCAGCGGGTAGAGCATCACCGTGCCGAGGATGGCCGAGCCGCCGAAGAAGATCGCCGCCAGCACCATGGTGGCCACGACGGTCACGGCATAGGTTTCGAACAGGTCGGCAGCCATGCCGGCGCAGTCGCCGACATTGTCACCGACATTGTCGGCGATGGTGGCCGGGTTGCGCGGGTCGTCCTCGGGGATGCCCGCTTCGACCTTGCCGACGAGATCGCCGCCGACATCCGCGCCCTTGGTGAAGATGCCGCCGCCAAGACGCGCAAAGATCGAGATCAGCGACGCGCCGAAGCCGAGCGCGACCAGAGAATCGATGACCGTGCGGTCATCCGGCGCCAGCCCCATCGCCCCGACGAGAACCCAGTAATAGACAGACACGCCGAGCAGGGCGAGACCCGCCACCAGCATGCCGGTGATGGCGCCCGACTTGAAGGCAATGTCGAGGCCCGCCGCCAGGCTGTTGGAGGCGGCCTGCGCGGTGCGCACATTGGCGCGGACGGAAACATGCATGCCGATGAAGCCGGCGGCGCCCGAAAGCACGGCGCCAATCAGGAAGCCGATCGCGGCCGTTGCCGACAACAGCCACCATGCAAGAAGGAGGACAACCACGCCGACGATGGCGATGGTGGTGTATTGACGTGCAAGATAAGCCTGCGCACCCTCCCGGATGGCAGCGGAAATTTCCTGCATGCGTGCATTGCCCTGGTCGGAAGCAAGAACCGACTGCGTCGCCCAAATGGCGTAGAGGACAGAAAGCAGGCCGCAGGCAATGACGACGTAAAGCATGGTCATATGCCGATCTTCCCTGATTGTTGGCCCGTCAGAACCCCTCCGCGAGCCGTTATGACGATGACCAGGCCGTTAAACGCGGTCCGGTCGGTCATATGTTGTGCGAAACAGGTCAGGGAACGTCAAGATATTGTTCCGATTTTTCCAGGCTTTCGCCACATTGCCGCCCCGACGCATGATTCGCGGGGCTTTTCGGGCAGTATCGCGCAGATGACGACCCGTCCAGAGCCCGAAATTATCTGCCCACGATGCGTAGTTGTCGGCCAATCGAGCCTCGGAGGCGTTAGGTTGAGTCGATCTGCCCGGAAGCTTCGAACGGCTTTCGAGCATCGGACCGAAAAGTGGAATCCGGTTTTCGAAAATCCGATGCTCGAAGGTGATCTTGCGGCGCGTCCCCGGCTAATAGGAGCGCGGCGGCACGAAAAGACATACCGTCCTGCCGTCATTGGCACCGGCGACCGAACACCAATGGAAGGCCCCGTCCGGCGAGTTTCTCACGCGGCTGTCCCGATAGGCCAGCACTTCCCCGGTTCCGGCAATGACATAGCCTTCCGGCCGCTCGATGATGGCCTTGGCCGGCACCTCGCGGCAATCGAACCCGGAGCAGCAGGCAAAGGGGTAACTCCAGCCTGATTTGGCGTCATGCGCGAAGGCCGGATGCCCCTGGAAAACAACAAAGATGAAGGATGATGCCAGCGCAGCGAAAGCGGCGCTGTAAAGGCGTTTTCGCAAGCAGAACATAAAGCGTTCTCCAAGGTTAGCCCCCGAAGAAAAAAATGCGCCCGTTCGACTAACGCAACCTTAACTCTGATTGTTCCGGAACCACTCCACGATCGCTGGCATGCTGTCTTCAAAACCGCCTGGGACAAAGACATTCAGCAGTCCGGCGCGCGCTTCCGTCCGGTTTTCAAAGTCATGTATCACTCTCGCCGGAACCATGACGAACGAGCCAACCGGCGAATCATACCAAGTATCTCCGACCAGTATACTGGGTTGGCCTTCAATAACAAAAAACAACTCGTCATTTTCGGCGTGAGAATGTGCGCCGGGACCTTTGGAGAGCGGTTCCAGCCACCATTCCGATACGGAGTAGCGGTCGCCTGCTTCCGGCCGGTCCACCTTGAAGACGGCACTCATCGTGCCACAGTCATATCCCCGGCCTTGCCGAAGGCCGAGGATGACCGCTTTGCGTTCCGTGGTGATTGTCATGTCGGTCTCCCTGTTCGACCGAAACAACGCATCAGAACGATTTTGGTTTACGCCGTTGCCAGGCATCCTCCCTGCCCTGCCCGGTCAGTCGATATCGGCTATGGCCTCCGACCCGCCGCCCTGGATGCGCTGCGACAGCGAAGCTTCCATGAACTCGTCGAGATCGCCATCGAGCACGTCGTCGGGGCTGGTGTTTTCCACGCCTGTGCGCAGGTCCTTCACCAGTTGATAGGGCTGCAGCACATAGGAGCGTATCTGATGGCCCCAGCCGATATCGGTCTTGGCCGCTTCGGTGGCATTGGCTTCCGCCTCGCGTCGTTTCAGCTCTTCCTCATAGAGGCGTGAGCGAAGCATTTCCCAGGCTTTCGCGCGGTTTTTGTGCTGAGAACGCTCGGCCTGGCAGGCAACTGCAATGCCGGTGGGAATGTGCGTGATGCGCACGGCCGAATCGGTGGTGTTGACGTGCTGCCCGCCGGCGCCTGACGACCGATATGTGTCGATGCGCACATCCGATTCGGCAATATCGATCTGGATCGAGTCGTCGATCACCGGATAGACCCAGACACTGGCAAAGGATGTGTGCCGGCGCGCATTGCTGTCATAGGGCGAGATGCGCACCAGTCTGTGAACACCCGATTCCGTCTTCAGCCAGCCATAGGCATTATGGCCCTTGATCGACAGCGTCGCGGATTTGATACCGGCCTCTTCGCCGTCATGCACTTCCAGCACTTCGACCTTGAAGCGGCGGCGTTCGGCCCAGCGCGTATACATGCGCAGCAGCATGGACGCCCAATCCTGGCTTTCCGTGCCGCCCGCGCCTGCATGAACCTCGATATAGGTGTCGTTGGCATCGGCCTCGCCCGACAGCATGGTCTCGATCTGGCGTGCCTTGACCTCACCGGAGAGCGAACGGATCGCGGCCTCGGCCTCGGCGACGATATCGTTGTCGCCCTCTTCCTCGCCAAGTTCGATCAGGCCGATATTGTCTTCCAGTGCCTGCGAAAGCCCCTTGATCGCGTTGATGCCGTCATCAAGGCTTTGGCGCTCGCGCATCAGCTTCTGTGCTTCCTGCGGATCATTCCAGAGGCTGGCGTCCTCGGAACGCATATTCAGGTAATCAAGCCGTTTTAGTGCCTGATCCCAGTCAAAGATGCCTCCTCAGCAGGCTTATGGCCTGCTTGATTTCGTCGACAAGTCTTTCGGTTTCTGCGCGCATGGCAGGTTCTTTTTCCTATTTTCTGAGCCTGGAGCCGCGGACGCCCGGAAAAACCCGGGCTGCCGCTCTATCCGCTTATTTTACCGCATTTGTGCGGTGCCAGATGACACCACCTGGCTGCAAAATGCTCTGGTTTGAGCCGGCGCCGGACCATAGGGAGGCGACCGCCCGCTGTAAAGGGAACAAGTGATCAGTAGAGGCCGCCGCCGCCGCCCTCGATAATCGCCTTGTTTGCCTGTGGCGAGAGTTCCGCGCCATAGCCGCTGGTTCCGTCCTCGCCCATACCGATGACCCAATAGCTGTCGGCGGGGCCGGTGCCCGGCTTGAAAGCCTCGACGAAGGCGCCCGGCTCGCCGGCCTCGGCGCGCATGCCCGTCTTGCGGTTGATGGCGATGAGCTTCATGCCTTCAGGCACCTGGAAATCCACGATGGGCCGATCTTTCAGGGCCTCCGTCATAAATTCCTTGAAGATCGGCGCTGCAAGCCCGCCACCGGTCGATCCCTTGCCGAGTGGCGTCGGCTTGTCGTAGCCCATGTAAAGGCCGACGACGAGGTTCGGCGTATAGCCGATGAACCAGGCATCCTTTTCGTCATTGGTCGTTCCGGTCTTGCCGGCAAGCGGGCGTCCCAACTCCGCCAGCGTGGTGGCGGTGCCGCGCTGGACGACGCCCTCCATCATCGAGGTGATCTGATAGGCGGTCATCGGGTCCAGCACCTGCTCGGAATTGTCGACGAGTTCCGGTTCCGCCTGGTTTTCCCATTCGGTCGCCACACAGCCTTCGCAGCCGCGTTCGTCATGCTTGAACACCGTCTTGCCGTAGCGGTCCTGGATGCGGTCGATCAGCGACGGCTTGATCTGCCTGCCGCCATTGGCCATCACCGAATAGGCCGAAACCATGCGCATGACCGTCGTTTCGCCCGAGCCCAGCGACATGGCAATGTGCTGGGGCATCTTGTCGTAGACGCCGAAACGCTCGGCATATTCGGCCACCAGCTTCATGCCCATGTCATTGGCAAGCCGCACCGTCATCAGGTTGCGCGAGCGCTCGATGCCGGACCGCAGCGTCGAAGGGCCGGCAGCCTTGCCGTCATAATTCTTGGGCGACCAACTCGTCGTGCCGATATGGATGGTGATCGGCCCGTCCATGATGACGGAAGCCGGCGTATAGCCATTGTCCAGTGCCGCAGCGTAGACGAACGGCTTAAAGGCGGAACCGGGCTGGCGCAGCGCTTGGGTCGCCCGATTGAACTCCGAACCCGAATAGGAAAAACCACCGACCATTGCCAGAACGCGGCCGGTATGCGGGTCCATCGCCACGAGACCACCCGAGACGGCCGGCGGCTGGCGCAGCAGATAGCCGGACTCGCTGCCGCCCTTCTTTTCCACGAACACGACATCGCCCGGCTTCAGCACATCGGCCGGAGAATTCGCCTTCACGCGCTTGCCATCGACCATGTGGCGCATGGCAAAGCTCATGTCTTCCTTGGCAACCGTTCCGCGCTCGCGCTCCTCCACGATCGCGCCGGATGCCTGGCGCTTCGGCTTAAGGCCGATCTTGAGGCCGGCATCGGAGCTTTCCAGAACGACAGCCAGCGGCCATTCCGGCACGTCGTCGAGGTCCTTGACCTCGCTCAGCGCCGGCCCCCAGTCACCGGAGATATCGATGCTGGTCACCGGTCCGCGATAGCCGCGCAAAGTGTCGTATTTCACCAGGCCGTGCTGCATGGCCTTGCGGGCGATGAGCTGGAGCTTTGGATCGAGCGTGGTGCGCACCGAAAGCCCGCCCTCATAGAGCGCGTTTTCGCCATAGCGCGAGATGATCTCGCGGCGCACCTCCTCGGTGAAATACTCACCGGCAAACAGGTAATTGCCATTGCGGCGCGGCGTGACGCCCAGCGGGCCTGCCTTGGCCTTCTCGCCTTCCTCGGGCGAGACATAGCCATTGGCGACCATCTGGTCGATCACCCAATTGCGCCGCTCGATCGCGCGATCGGTATGGCGGAACGGATGATAGTTGGACGGGCCTTTGGGGAGTGCTGCAAGATAGGCAGCCTCAGCCACCGTCAGTTCATTGACCGACTTGTCGAAATAGGTAAGTGCGGCGCCGGCGACCCCATAAGCGCCAAGACCGAAGAAGATCTCGTTCACATAAAGTTCGAGGATCCGGTCCTTCGAATAGGCCTGCTCGATGCGGAAGGCCAGGATCATCTCGCGGATCTTGCGATCATAGGTCTGGCTGGAGGTCAGCAGAAAGTTCTTGGCCACCTGCTGGGTGATGGTCGACGCGCCGACCGGGCGGCGGCCTGATCCCATATTGCGAAAATTGGTGGCCACGGCGCGGAACAGGCCGGTGATGTCGATGCCGGGATGGTTATAGAAATTCTTGTCTTCCGCCGACAGGAAGGCCGCCTTGACCCGGTCGGGCACGGCCTGGATCGGAAGGAACAGGCGGCGTTCGCGCGCGAACTCACCCATCAGCGCGCCATCGGAAGCGTGAATCCTGGTCGTGACCGGGGGCTCGTAGCTCGCCAGCACTTCGTAATCGGGCAGATCCTTGGTCAGATGGCTGACATAGATGGCCGCGCCGGCTGCCACCAGAAGCGCCAGCATGGTGCCGATCCCGAAGAAATATCCGATTAGACGAATCATGCCCGCTCCAGTCCGTGGTCCGGGAAGTCCTCAGCAAAAAAGATGCCGGCCGCAAGGCGCTGAAGCCAACCCGTTCCCCTTATAGTCAAGCCATGTCGTCTTCATGTGGATAAAATGCGGCAGCCGGCTCCCACCTTAACGATTATTCGCCTTTCGACGATCAACTGTGGTGTGCACGCAACGCCCGACGCAACCAGCGGCCTGCGACATGGCAGCAGGCATCATCCGCCGGTCGCCATTTTTGCGGCGGCAAAGGAAGCGACCGCATCGGCAATGCTTTGCGCAGCCTTGCCGCGCCAGTTCGCATCCCGCAACTGTTCCTCATCCTCCGGATTCGACAAATAGCCGAGCTCCAGCAACACCGAAGGCACGTCCGGCGCCCTTAGCACCCGGAAGCCTGCATAACGGTGCGGATTGTTGATGAGACCGATCGTGTCTGACAATTCGGAAAGCAGGGAACGGGCGAAATTCATCGAGAAGCCATGCGTCTCGCGCTTGATCAACTCGATCAATATGTCGGCGACTTCCTGGTTTTCGTCCTCGATCTTGATGCCGGCAAGCTGGTCGGAAAGGTTCTCGCGGTCGGCCAGCGCCTGCGCCTCGGCATCAGAGGCCCTGTCAGAAACCGTATAGACCGTGGCACCGCGAATACCCTTGAGGCGGATCGTGTCGGCATGGATGGAGATGAACAGATCGGCTTCGTGCTGGCGCGCGATCCGCACCCTTTCGTCCAGCCTCAGGAAATCATCCTTTTCGCGCGTCATATAGACGTCGTAATTGCCACTTTCGCCGAGCTTGGCGCGCAATTCCAGCGCAAAAGCCAGGGTGATCGATTTTTCCACCGTGCCGTTCAGCCCTTCGGCGCCACCGTCGATGCCGCCATGGCCAGGATCGATGACAATGGTGAAGCGCTTGTTGGCGCGCGCGACGGCCTGGCTGATCCGATCGGCCTTCGGGGTCGTCTCGGTCGAACCCGTGGTCTGCGACTGGACGGAAAGGGCTTCCTCGAACTGACGTTCGGAACCCGCGACGATATCGGCCACCAGCCGATAGCCGGGTGAATTCTCGTTCTCCAGCACGTCGAGCTTTTCGACCGTGAACGGCCCCTTGGAGGTCAGGATCAGCCGCGACTCGCCCTCGCCCAATTGCCCGTAGCGTACGCTTTTGACCAGACCGCGCGCCTTGAGATCCTTTGCATCGATCGAGAATTTGGTCTCAGGAAGATCGATCACCAGACGGTGGGGACCGCGCAGCAGGAACCATTTTGGCTCCGGCTCCTGGTCGAAATTCAGGACAATGCGCATGCGGGTCGCATCGCCCGCCATCTTGTAGTCATGCGCTTCCAGCATTGCGCCGGCGCTGGCCTGAAGGGACAATCCGATCATCGCGCAAAGCAAGGCGAACAGGAACACGCCTGCACGGCCCGGAAACACGCCAATCCGCTTTGCATAAGCAAGATTCATTTCCGCCGCCCTACGCACATCCCAACTCACCCGCGCCCGCCTTCTCAAGGCCGGTTAGGCCTGGATTTGGATTAACGACCGGTATCGGAATAAGGTTAACCAAGTCTTTTTTTAAGGTGCTTCGGACCACCTCCCCCGCTTCCGCACAGCTTTTCGCCGGCATCTGAATCAGGGTTGCGTTGAACCCCGGCAAATCATAAAAGCGATGCTGGGCCACCGCAATGCCCGCAACCTCCTCGCCGGCCTGCCCGCAGCGGTTCAGCAAGCGACGGAAAAGACGGCTTCATTCCCGGTCGTGGCGAAGGTGCTAAGGTGGCCGCGACGGATTTCGCCAGGATTTTCAGTGACGTGGAAATTCTGACGCGAGGAAAACGGCCGGAACGACAATTCCGCGCCGGCTCTTTAAGAGCAAAAAGCTGGTCCGGGTTTTCCGGGCTTTGGTTCAATGGGTCCGCACGTTAACGCGATGGCTTCAAGCGCAATCATGGAAACCGCAGATGACCGCGCCACTCTGGCAGCGGGCGGCTTGTCCATGGTGCTTCGGCAGCGAATGGCGGGCCTTCAAGTGTCCGGATCGCCCATTTCACCTGATCCAAGGCAGCGTCCCGCGCTGCGCGGATCATGGATGGCGGCGGACGGCAGGATAAAAGATAATGCCCAACAAGATGCTGATAGACGCCTCCCACCCGGAGGAGACACGGGTTGTCGTCGTACGCGGTAACCGCATCGAAGAATTCGACTTTGAATCACAGGACAAGAAACAGCTCAAAGGAAACATCTATCTCGCCCGCGTAACCCGCGTCGAACCTTCACTCCAGGCTGCCTTTGTCGAATATGGCGGAAACCGGCACGGTTTCCTCGCCTTCAGCGAAATTCATCCCGACTACTACCAGATTCCGGTTGCCGACCGGCAGGCGCTGTTGCGCGCCGAAGCCGAAGAGGCCGAGGAAGACCACGACGACGATGACGACAATGGCGAGGAACGCCAGGAGCGCAACCGCGGACGGCGCCGGCGGCGCGGCGGCAGGAATCGCAGCCAGGGCGGCGAGGACGGCAGCCAGGCAAGCGCTTCCGATGACGATAGCGGCGAAGACGGCAATGGCGATGAAGACGCCGCTGTTCATGCGCAGGGCAATGAAGACTTGCCCGCCGAAGAGGGCTCGGACGCCGCCGAAGGCGAGACCGACGATGTAGCGCCTGAGGAAGACGGCGGCCCGGCCACGATGGCTGCGGCGGCGCAGGCCGATGTCGTTTCCGAGGAGATCGAGCCGGCTCAGGCGAATGACGACGCCCCCTCATCCGACGAGGATCGCGGCAATATCGAGGAGATTTCGTCTCATCACCACGACGAGCACGGGATCGAGTCCGTCGGCGCGGAAGATGCGCTTGAGGAAGTGCGCCGGCCGCGCAAGACGCCACGCCGTCACTACAAGATCCAGGAAGTCATCAAGCGGCGCCAGATCCTGCTGGTGCAGGTGGTCAAGGAAGAACGCGGCAACAAGGGCGCTGCGCTGACGACCTATCTGTCGCTGGCCGGCCGCTATTCGGTGCTGATGCCCAACACGGCGCGCGGCGGCGGCATTTCGCGCAAGATAACCAATGCGCAGGACCGCAAGCGCCTGAAGGAGGTCGTACAGGAGCTCGAAGTGCCGCAGGGCATGGGCGTCATCCTGCGCACCGCCGGCGAAAGCCGCACCAAGGCCGAGATCAAGCGCGACTACGAATATCTGATGCGCCTGTGGGAAACGGTCCGCAGCCTCACCCTTGAATCCATCGCGCCTGCCCTGGTCTATGAGGAGGGCAGCCTGATCAAACGATCGGTGCGCGACCTCTACAACAAGGACATCGACGAGATTCTCGTCTCCGGCGAGGACGGCTACCGCGAAGCCAAGGACTTCATGCGGATGCTGATGCCGAGCCACGCCAAGGTGGTGCAGCCTTATCGCGAATCGACACCGATATTCGTGCGCTACGGCATCGAGGCCCAGCTCGACCGCATGCTGCAGCCGCAGGTGACGCTGAAATCCGGCGGCTACATCATCATCAACCAGACCGAGGCGCTGGTTGCCATCGACGTCAACTCGGGACGCTCCACCAAGGAACATTCGATCGAGGAAACCGCACTCCACACCAATCTGGAAGCGGCGGAGGAAGTTGCCCGCCACCTGAGGCTGCGCGACCTCGCCGGCCTGATCGTCATCGACTTCATCGACATGGAGGAGAACCGCAACAACCGTGCGGTGGAAAAGAAGCTCAAGGATTGCCTGAAGAACGACCGCGCCCGCATCCAGGTCGGCCGGATATCGCATTTCGGGCTGATGGAGATGTCGCGCCAGCGCATTCGTTCCAGCGTGCTCGAATCCACGATGAAGCCCTGCCCGCATTGCAACGGCACCGGGCATCTGCGTTCCGATTCTTCCGTGGCCCTTCTGGTCGTGCGCGCCATCGAGGAATTCCTACTCAAGGATTCGCGCCACCACATCACGGTGCGGACCCCTGTCTCGACCGCGCTCTACGTGCTCAACCACAAGCGCAGCACGCTGATCGAACTCGAACAGCGCTTCGGCCTGACCATCAATATGGAGCCGGACGAAACCGTCGGGTCGCAGCATTATGCGATCAGCCGCGGTGCGGTGGTGGAAAAGCCACTTGTCACCGCAGTGGCGCAGATCGCCCCGGCCTATATCGAGCCGGAAGAGCCGGAAGACATCATTGTCGAGGACGAGGAAGCCGAAGAAGCACAGGCCGCGCATGCCGACAAGGCAGAGGACGGCGAACAGCGCGACCGCAAGCGGCGCAAGCGGCGCCGGCGGCGCGGCGGCAAGGACCGCGAGCGCGAGCATGTAGCATCTGCTCAGGATGAAGCGGCGACAGAATCGGTCGCCGGCGAGAGCAGCGAGCTTGAGTCTGGCGATGGCGAGGCTGCGGAAGCCGGCGCGGGAGAAAAAGCCGACATAGCGGCCGACAGCGAGGGTGAGGAAACCGAGCGCAAGAAACGGCGCCGGGGCAAACGCGGCGGAAAGCGCAACCGCAAGGAGGATGGCGACGCCGCCCAAGCTGAGGATGGAGCGCAAGACATCGCTGCCGAAGCAGACGGTGCGGCCGAGCCGCTCGACGCCGTAGCCGAGCCCTCACAGGACGAGCCTGCTCCATCGCCGGAAGAACCCGCTGAGGCAGCCCCGGCACCGGAACAACCCGCTCAGCCAGTGTCCGTTGAAGAAACGGCGGTGGCGGAAAAGCCCAAGCGCGCCCCGCGCCGGACCTCCAAGGCCAAGAAGGCCGAGGCGGAGGCAGTCGCGGCAGAGGCTGAAGCCGCTCCTGTCGAAGCCGAAAGCGAAGCGACCGAAGCGCCGGCCGAGAAGAAGCCGGCCAAGCCGCGCGCCTCGCGTCGCAAGCCCAAGGAGCCGGCGGTTGAAGTCGCCGCCGCGCCGGTCGAGCCTGCTGCCGCTCCTGTAGAACCTGCCACGGTGCAGGCGCAGAACAATAATGCGGATGAACCGGCGGTGCCCGAAAAGGCCGAAGAGCTGGAAGTCGAAGCCGAGCCGAAGCCGAAAAAGGCCGGCTGGTGGCAGCGCAAGAGCTTCTTCTGAGCTTGATTCAGCCCCGACTATCCAAAAATCCCGCGCAGCTCGCGCGGGATTTTTTATGAAAGTGGATCGGAGCGCTGTGGCACCTCGCGCAGCCTTGGTTCCTCGCTCCCTGCAGAACCCAGGTTCCTCGCTACCCTTGGGTTAGTCGCAGCCCTCGCAGGCCTTGGGTTCCTCGCCCCTCTGGGGAGAGGTGGTTTGCGTCAGCAAACCGCGGCTCGGTCAGGGGACCGGCACGCAGAAGCGGTGGACAGAATCCATCCACCTTCGCCCGCAATCCCTTGCCAGCCCTGCCTTTGCCCACCCACGCCGCACTTTCTCATCCCCATCTCGCGCCTGTGCCCTCATAGTCCCCGCATCGCCCTCGCGGGAACACGGGTCATGAACCGGATGAGCGTGGAGGGGACGGTGCCGGATCGGTGACGCGATGGTGGCGTTGCTGGGTGATGAGCCCTCAGGTCCGGGCCTTGGAGAGCGGCTTTGCCGGCAGGAGCCGGCATCCCGAACTCGAGGCAAGAACACCGGCGGGGCGCGAAGGTCGCGCCACATAACATACCTTAGGAAGGCAAGGCCCTCGCGCCCCGCTTCCCATGTTCTTTGACAATGGTCAGACGCAATCATGCGGGCGTGGCGACGGAAAACCGCACCCTTGGCCTGCGTCTGGCCATTCCGGGGTCCCCGCCAGCGACGAGCGCAGCGAGGCAGCTTAAGGGCGGGGCAAGGACTACCAGACGCATTTTGCGGGCGTGGCAACGGAAAACTGTGGCTAGGACCTTTCAGGACCTGGGTTCTTCACCCCTCTGGGGAGAGGTGTCGAGGCGAAGCCGAGACGGAGAGAGGCCGAGCAAAGTGGAGCAAAACCGCTACGGCGCGAAGATCGACCAATCCATCGCTTTTGCAAGCTTTTCCAGGACGATGGAGCCAAGTCTTGAATTGCCGTTTTCATTGAGGCCGGGCGACCAGACCGCGATCGAAGCGATACCGGGCACGATGCCGAGGATGCCGCCGCCAACCCCGCTCTTGCCGGGAATTCCGACCCGGAAGGCAAAGTCGCCTGAACCGTCATAATGGCCGCAAGTGAGCATCAGCGCCAGGATGCGGCGAGCCCGCTCCGGCGAAATAACGGAATGGCCCGTCGATGGACTTTTGCCACCATGGGCGAGAAACCGTCCGGAAAGCGCCAGTTGCCGGCAACTCATGGCAATGGCGCAATGGTGGAAATAGACACCGAGCGCCAGTTCCGGAGCATGGTTGAGATTGTCGAAAGCGCGCATGTAGTTGGCGAGCGCGACATTGCGGTAGCCTGTCGCCTTCTCCGAGGCGGCGACATCCTTGTCGATGAAAACCGTATCATCCTCGGCCAGGAACTGGACGAAACGCAGTATCTCGCCAATCGCCTCACGCGGCTGATGGCCGGCGAGCAGCACATCCGTCACCACGATCGCGCCCGAGTTGATGAACGGATTTCGCGGGATGCCGCGCTCATGTTCCAGTTGAATGATGGAATTGAACGGATTGCCGGAGGGTTCACGCCCGACACGCCGCCACAGCGCGTCGCCAACCTTGCCGAGCGCAAGGGTCAGCGTAAAAATCTTGGAGATGCTCTGGATGGAAAAAGGCTCATCGGCATCGCCGGCGACGAGCATGCGCCCATCCGCCAGCGCTACCGCAATGCCGAAGCGTTGCGGATCAATCTTGCCCAATTGCGGTATGTAGCTTGCGACCTCGCCGCGATCCGGTCGAGCAGCCATCTCCTCGGCCAGCGCCGCAAGAACAGTCTCCAGGTCCGGCAAACCCCTCTCCTATTTCAACCAGCGCTCGATTCGCGCCATGGCCTCCACCATATCCTCATGGCTGCCGGCATAGGACAAGCGCATGAAACGGTGGCCGGCAGTGGTATCGAAATCCTGGCCGGGCGTGGCCGCGACATGGGCTTCAGCCAGCATGCGGCGGGCAAACTCCATGCTGTCATTGGTCAGCCGCGACACGTCACAGAAGGCGTAGAAGGCACCGTCCATCGGCGCGGCAAGGGAAAACCCGATTTCCGGCAGGCGCCGCATCAGCAATTCGCGGTTCAATGCATAGCGGGCCTTGACCAACTCAAGCTCGGCGGTTGCGGCGAAGGCCTTAGCGGCGGCGACCTGCGACAATTCCGGCGCGGAAATATAAAGGCTCTGCTGGATGCGCTCGATCGGCCGCACCAGCGCTTCAGGCAGCACCATCCAGCCGATCCGCCAGCCGGTCATGCAATAATATTTCGAAAACGAGTTGATGACGGTGACATCGTCGCCGAAGCCCAGGGCAGTGGTATCGGGGGCGGAATAGGCCAGCCGGTGATAGATCTCATCGGAAATCACTGAAATCCCGAGGCTTTTTGCCTTGGTAATCAGTCCGGCAAGCGCGTCCGCAGGGATCACCGCGCCGGTGGGATTGGCCGGGCTGGCGAAAAGGACGCCCTTCAAGGGACGCTCGGCATGGGGGGCATCCAGATGAGCGGCAGACAGATAGGCGGCACCTTCCAGCTCGATTTCCACGACTTCGAGATCAAGCGCCTTCATGATGTTGCGATAGGCCGGATAGCCGGGGGCAGCGACAGCGACCCGGTCGCCCGGATCGAACATGGCAAGGAAAGCCAGGTTGAAGCCGGCGGAAGAGCCAGTAGTCACCGCAATGCGCGCCGGCGAGACTTCAATGCCGTAATGCTCGGCGTAATGCGCGGCAATCGCCTGGCGCAGGTCCGCCCGGCCCAGCGCGTCCGTGTAGCCGATACGCCCGTCACGCAAGGCGCGGGCAGCCGCTTCGCGCACCGGCGTCGGCGCCGGATCGAAAGGCTGGCCGACGGCAAGCGAGATCACCGGCGCGCCGAGCGCCTTCAGCCTATTGGCCTCGGCCAGGATATCCATGGCGTGGAAGGGCTCCACCTCCCCGCGTTTGGAAACCGAAACGACCATATCCTCATCAATCCCATGCGTATCTGAAAGGCAACGCCGCACAAATGCCCGAATGATATGGGGATCACAAGTTCATGAACTTGCCATGCGCAATCTTTTCATAGCCCTATTGCTCGTCTACCAGTGGGACCCGCCATGCAAATCGGTTCATTGTCGAAAGCCCTGTCGTTGAGCGCGCGGTCGCTTGCCGCCCTGTCGCTGGCAGCCACGCTGTCGGTCACGGCGTCGGTAACCGCCTTTGCGCAGAACCTGCCGATCGTGCGCGATGCCGAGATCGAGGCGCTGGTGCGCGACTATGCGCGCCCCATCCTCAAGGCCGCCGGTCTTTCCAAATCAGGCATCGACATCATCCTGGTCAATGACCGCAGCTTCAATGCGTTTGTCGCAGGCAGGCGCATGTTCATCAATACCGGCGCGCTCCTGCAATCGGAGACGCCGAACGAAATCATCGGCGTCATCGCGCATGAAGCCGGCCATATTGCCGGCGGCCACCAGGAGCGCCTGCGCGAGCAGATTGCACGCGCACAGACCATGGCGATCGTCGCCAGCCTGCTTGGTGCGGGCGCGATTGTCGCGGGTGCGGCGACGAATTCCGGCGAGCTTGCCCAGGCGGGCGGCGGCATCGCCATGGGCGGCGGCGAAATGGCGCGGCGCGGCCTGCTTGGCTATCAACGTACCGAGGAAGTGACGGCCGACCGCTCGGCCATCAGCTATCTGGAAGCGACGGGCCAGTCGGCCAAGGGCATGCTGACGACATTCAGCCGCTTCCAGAGCGCGCTCGCCCTTTCCGGTTCGCGGGTCGACCCCTATCAGGTCAGCCACCCGATGCCGCGCGAACGCATCGCCAATCTGGAGGAGCTGGCAAAGCGCAGCCCCTATTACAACCGCGAAGATTCGGCCACGCTGCAACAGCGCCACGACATGATGCGCGCCAAGATCGCGGTGCATACCGAGGGGCAAGGGGCATTTTCGCGGCTGCTGCGCAAGAATCCGGGCGGCCTGGCAGCCCAATATGGCGATACGCTCAACACCTATCTTAACGGTAACCCGCGTTCGGCCCTGTCGAAGGTGGACGCGCTCATCAAGCAGCAGCCGAAGAACCCCTATTTCCAAGAATTGCGCGGCGACATACTGATGAAGGCCAATCGCCCGGCGGACGCAGCCGAATCCTACGCCAGGGCGGTGCGACTCGATCCGGTCAAATCCGGCATATTGCCAATCTCCTATGGACAGGCGCTGATTGCGATGGGCACGCGCGACAGCCTGGAGAAGGCCGTCACGCAGATACGCACCGGTCTCGAGCGCGACCGCGAAAACAGCATCGGCTACCGTTATCTGGCCCAGGCCTATGGCCAGCTCGGCGATATTCCCGAGGCAGAACTCGCGACCGCCGAAGGCCATTTCTACCGCGGCGCCTATCAGGACGCGAAAATCTTCGCCATGCGCGCGCAGCAGCGCTTCAAGCGCGGCGCGCCAGGTTGGGTGCGCGCCCAGGACATCATCAATTTCAGGACGCCAAGGAAAAAATAGCGATCTGCGTGGCGGCCAGATGGAAGTTTTTTCGATGCCCGGCATGGGCTTCCGGCCCGATTGGCGCTAGAGCGTCCTGCGCGGACCTAAGAGAGATGGAAAGACGAAAATGAAAAAGGCGATATTGGTAAGTACCGGCAGCCTCGTCGTGGCGCTGGCGATGCTTGGCGCGGGCTTTGTCGCCGGTAAGCGGCAGCCGGCGATTGCCGATACGCCACCTGCAGCAAACGAGACCGCCGTCGCCGGCAATCAGCTTGGGCGCGAGGACGTCGAAAAGATCGTCCGGGACTATCTGCTCACCAATCCGGAAATCATGCTCGAGGTCCAGCAGGCGCTGGAGGTGAAGCGGCAGGATGAAGAGCGCGCGGCCAATGTCGCGACGATCGAGGACTCGCGGGCAGATATCTTCAACGCCGCCTATGACGGCGTGGTCGGCAACCCCGACGGCAAGGTCACGATCGTCGAGTTCTACGATTACAATTGCGGTTTCTGCAAACGCGCGCAGGAAGACATGCTGGCGCTGACGGAAGCCGACCCTGATTTGCGCTTCGTACTCAAGGAATTTCCGATTCTCGGGCCGGATTCGCAGAAGGCCCATGTGGTTTCCATGGCATTCCGGGCGATGGCGCCGGAAAAATATGGCAAGTTCCACAATCAGCTTCTCGGCGGCGAAGGCCGCGCGACGGAAGAAGGCGCCATCAAGATCGCATTGGCGCTCGGCGCCGACGAGGCCAAATTGCGCGAGGAGATGAAGAACCCCGCCATCGCGGAAGCATTCTCCAAGACCTATGAGCTTGCCAACAAGCTGTCGATCACCGGCACGCCTTCATACGTAGTCGGTAATGAGGTGATCTTCGGCGCGCTCGGCAAGGATGTACTGGCCGAAAAGATCGAGGCGGCCAAGGCCTGCGTGGACGGCGCCTGCTGAAAAAGCGCGCGGCGCGGATTGCGCAGTGTTGTGGACAGCAAAAGAACGGACTTGCGCTCTTTTCGCATCGGCTTAAGCCAATTATAGAGATTGCGGCGTGCCAAGTTGCGCTTGGTGCGGCGAGAGGTTTTCAGGTTGAAATCTGTTTTTATTCTGAACGGTCCCAATTTGAACGCGCTTGGCAAGCGCGAACCCGGAATCTATGGCGGCAAGACACTTGCGGACATAGAAGCAGATTGCCGTGAAACGGCCTCCGCACTGGGGCTGGCCGTCGAGTTCCGCCAATCCAACCATGAAGGCGACCTCGTCGACTGGATCCACGAAGCCGGTGACAAGGCTGCCGGCGTCGTGATCAATGCCGGCGCTTACACCCATACGTCGATTGCCATTCATGATGCCATCCGCGCGGTCTCCCCGCTGCCGGTGGTCGAAGTGCATTTGTCAAACATCCATGCGCGCGAGTCGTTTCGTCACGTCTCCATGATCGCCCCCGTGGCGGTCGGGATGATCTGCGGCTTCGGCCCGCACAGCTACACACTGGCGCTCCAGGCGCTCGCCGCCCGCCTCTGAGCGGCCGGACCAGAAGAAAAGGCTCGAATATGTCGATAAAGAAGACCGGTGTTGACCAGCAGCTCGTCCGCGACCTCGCAGGCATACTGAACGACACCAATCTGACCGAGATCGAGGTCGAGCTCGGCGACCTGAAGGTTCGCGTCTCGCGCCAGGCGGCTGCCGTTCATGCCGTTGCCGCACCGGTTGCTGCGCCCGCTTTCGTCAATTCCACGCCACAGCCGGCCAGCCCCGCGCCCGCCGCGGCACCGGCGGGCGCCGCGCCCGATGTCTCCAAGAATGCGGTGCCCTCGCCAATGGTGGGCACCGCCTATATGGCCCCCTCGCCCGACGCCAAGCCCTTCATTGAGGTTGGCCAGGCGGTCAAGGAAGGGCAGACGCTGCTGATCATCGAGGCGATGAAGACGATGAACCAGATCCCCTCGCCGCGTTCCGGTACGGTCACGGCGATCCTGTTTGAGGATGCGCAACCCGTCGAATACGGCATGCCCCTGGTCGTCATCGAATAGGTCCGGGATGTTTCAGAAAATCCTCATTGCCAATCGCGGCGAAATCGCCCTGCGCATCCTGCGCGCGGCCAAGGAACTGGGCATTCAGACGGTTGCCGTCCATTCGACCGCCGATGCCGACGCCATGCATGTCCGGCTTGCCGACGAGAGCGTGTGCATCGGTCCGCCTGCCTCGCGCGACAGCTATCTGAACATCCACCAGATCGTCGCCGCCTGCGAGATCACCGGCGCGGATGCGGTGCATCCGGGCTACGGCTTCCTGGCTGAGAACGCCAAATTTGCCGACATACTGGCGGCGCACAACATCACCTTCATCGGGCCCTCCGGTGACCATATCCGCGTCATGGGCGACAAAATCGAAGCCAAGCGTACCGCCAAGCGGCTCGGCATCCCGGTCGTGCCGGGCTCGGACGGCGCGGTTTCGGAAGAAGGAGAAGCCAAGCGCATTGCCGCCGAGATCGGCTACCCGGTCATCATCAAGGCTTCCGCAGGTGGCGGCGGGCGCGGCATGAAGGTAGCGCGCAGCGAGGCCGATCTCGAAATGGCGCTTGCCACGGCGCGCACCGAAGCCGGTGCGGCCTTTGGCGACGACGCCGTCTACATCGAGAAGTACCTGCAGAAGCCGCGCCACATCGAAGTCCAGATCTTCGGCGACGGCGCTGGAAAGGGTGTGCATCTCGGCGAACGCGACTGCTCGCTGCAGCGTCGTCACCAGAAGGTCTGGGAAGAAGCCAATTCGCCTGCCCTCAACGCTGAGGAGCGCTCGCGCATCGGCGACATCTGCGCCAAGGCGGTGGCCGATCTCGGCTATTCCGGCGCCGGCACGATCGAATTTCTCTACGAAGACGGCGAGTTCTATTTCATCGAAATGAACACCCGCCTCCAGGTGGAGCATACGATTACCGAAGCGATCACCGGCATCGACCTCGTGCATGAGCAGATCCGTGTCGCCTCGGGCGGTGGCCTATCGGTCACGCAGGACGATGTCCGCTTTCAGGGCCACGCCATCGAATGCCGCATCAATGCCGAGGACCCGCGCACCTTTGCGCCCTCACCCGGCACCATTACCCATTTCCACACACCGGGCGGGCTTGGGATACGCGTCGATTCAGGCGTCTATTCGGGCTACCGGATACCGCCTTACTATGACAGCCTGATCGGCAAGCTGATCGTGCACGGCCGCAACCGCGTGGAGTGCATGATGAGGCTGCGCCGCGCGCTCAACGAGTTCGTCGTCGACGGCATCAAGACCACCCTGCCGCTTTTCCAGGACCTTGTCGGCAATCAGGACATTGCCAATGGCGACTATGATATTCATTGGCTGGAAAAGCATCTGGCCGCTCACGACTAGGATATAATGGACCTGGACGAATCGTTCGGACGACCTTCATGCGCAGCGGCCGGATGACAGGGTTTAGCCAAGGGCTTGCAGTTGCAACCCGGTGCGTCGGCGGGTTTCTCCCATGACCCGACCCTACGCACCGGGCTATCGCATCCCACCCGATCTGCTCTTGAAGGCCTATGCCTCCGGCGTGTTTCCGATGGCCGAAAGCGCCACCGACCTAGAGGTCTTCTGGGTGCGCCCGGAAACACGCGGCATCATCCCGCTCGATGCGTTCCACGCTCCCAAAAGCCTGCGCAAGGCAATGCGCCAGAATCGTTTCGACATTCGCATAGATACCGACTTTGCCGGAGTCATCGAGGGTTGCGCCGAGATAAGGGATCAGCGCCAGACGACATGGATCAACACGCCGATCCGCGAGGCCTATATCCAGTTGCATGAGCGCGGCCATTGCCATTCGGTCGAGGCGTGGCGGGACGGCCGCCTTGTCGGCGGGCTCTATGGCGTCACGCTCGGGCGCGTCTTTTTCGGCGAAAGCATGTTTTCAAGGGAAACGGATGCCTCGAAAGTCTGCCTAGTTCACCTTGTCGAAAGGCTGAACGACCGTGGCTTCGTGCTTCTCGACACGCAATTCACCACCGAACATCTGAAGCGCTTCGGCGCGATCGACGTGCGGCGGGTCAAATATGAGAAGATGCTGGAGGAAGCGCTGGAGGGTCAGGCGGCAGTCTTCTACCCCTGAACGAGTCGCCTGCTATTTGCTCTTCGCCGATTCCGGCGGCGGGACGTCCGACTTCGATTTGCAGCCCTTCAGCCACACGTCGTAGACGGCGTGCTCGACAGCATTCAAGCCGGGGCTTTCAGCGAACATCCAGCCGGTGAAAATCCGGCGTATCTTGCGGTCCAGCGTGATTTCGTCCACCTCGACGAAGGAATCCGTCTTCGGCTCCTCGCTTTCGGGACGCGAATAGCAGACCCGCGGGGTCACCTGTAACGCACCGAACTGCACGGTCTCATCGATATAGACATCAAAGGTGATGATGCGGCCGGTGATCTTGTCGACACCGGTGAATTCGGCGACCGGATTCTTGATGCGATGGACCGTCGGCGCCGGCGCCGGCGTTTCAGAGGGCGCAGGCCCCTCCGGCTGCTGCTCCTGAGCCGAGACAGGTGCCGAGATCAGCGCGAGCACGGTAACCGCTGCCGCACCGGGAACCAGCAAGGATCGAAATTGCGAGATACGGCCGAAAATCGTCATAGCAATACCGGTGGCTGCGCATTGGGCGCCGTCGTCCGCACCACACTGCTGCGCGCGAACAGTTCCCGCACGCAAGTAACTGCCAAATGTGGCGAGAAATTACGCCGCTGCAGCTTATTCAAGAACCGGGCGTCCAGGCGTCGTAATCGCCGGTCACCTGCGGGCGGCGACCAGCTCCCAGCAGCGAGCCCTTCGGCCGATAGGCGGCGGCAGTGCCGGTCAGGTTCGGCTGATGCGGCTTTTGCCACTCCCAAGGCTTATAGTTTTCGCGCGACGGCGGCGTGTCGACGCGGTGATGAATCCAGCCGTGCCAGCCTGCCGGTATCTGCGAGGCCTCGACGAGATCCTTGTAGATCACCCAGCGCCGGGTGCGGCCTTCCGAATCGGTGCCGCCTTCGTAGTAGATGTTTCCTGCCTCGTCGCGGCCGACTTCGGTGCCATGGCGCCATGTGTGATAGCGCGTGGCCAGGGTCTGACTGCTCCACCAGGTGAAAAACTGCAGGAGAAAATTCTTCATTCGATTCCCCGCGACCTCAAGCGCGTCCGTCTTCTCCCCGCCTTATGGCGCCCGCCCGGCCTTATGGCAAGGGCTGAGCCTCAAGCTTCAGCTTGAATCCGGCATGGCTCTGTTCAAATCCCAGCCGGCGATAGAAGCGATGGGCGTCGGTCCGTTTCAGGTTGGAGGTCAGGTGGACTGATTTTGCGTCGCAATCCCTCGCCTGCCGGACGGCAAAGCGGATCATCTTTTCACCTATGCCCATGCCGCGTTTGTCGGTTCGGGTCTGCACCGCTTCGATGCGAAGGCTGGGGGCCCCTTGCCCGGTCATGGAAACGATCAGCGTCGTCTGGAAGGTGCCGACCACCTCGCCATCGAGCTCGGCGACATAGAGCATGTCGTTGGCGCTGGCCTCGATGCGATCAAAAGCTGCCTGATAAAGCGGCAGCGCTGCCGGATCGGTGGTGTCGCCATGACCGCCAAGTTCGTCGGCTGCGAAAAGAGCGACGATTGCCGCAATATCCGCAGAGTTGGCAGGGCGGATCGTCAGGGATTGCAGCGTGTCCTGCATTGTGGCGCTCCGGCTCAGCCGAGCTTCTTTTCCAGCACCAATGCGGGAATGTCGGTATCCTCTGGACCGCAATTTTCGATGACGCCCGAATGAACGAAGCCATGTTTGCGGTAGAATGCGAGGGCTGGCGCATTCGCCGCCTCGACTTCCAGGCGCACCAATTGCGCATCCGGGAAACAGCCCTCGATCTCGCTCAGCAGCATCTGGCCGATGCCGGCCCGCTGATGGTCGGGGTGAACATAGAGCTGCTGCAAGATCACCGTTTTCTGATCGGAAGTCGCGGCCGCAAAAGCCATGCCGCCGATCTGGTTGCCGTCATCGGCAACCAGGAATTCCGAATTCGGCCGCAGCAGCCGCGCCTTCAACGAGGCGATGGAATGCCAGTCATTGGTGATCTCGTCGACCTGACGCTCGCCATAGATATCGTCATATGTCGCATGCCATGTCGTGACCAGCAGCTCGCGAATGGCTGGCAGATCACGTTCGCCGGCGCTGCGGATAAACATGACTATTCGACGATTCCCAGCTTTGCCTTGACCAGATCGTTGACTGCCTGCGGGTTGGCCTTGCCACCAGTTGCCTTCATCACCTGGCCGACGAACCAGCCCGCCATGCTCGGCTTGGCGCGAGCCTGCTCGGCCTTGTCGGGATTAGCGGCAATCACCTCATCGACGGCCTTTTCAATCGCGCCAGTATCGGTGACCTGCTTCATGCCGCGGCTTTCGACCACTTCGCGCGGGTTTCCGCCCTCGTTCCAGACAATCTCGAACAGGTCCTTGGCGATCTTGCCAGAAATGGTGCCGTCCTTGATCAGGTCGATGATCGCGCCAAGCTGATCGGGTGAAACGGGTGTTTCTTCAATATCCTTGCCTGATTTGTTCAAGGCACCCAGCAGGTCGTTGATGACCCAGTTGGCGGCGAGCTTGCCGTCGCGCCCGGCTGCCACCTTCTCGAAATAATCGGCAATCGCCTTTTCCGAGATCAGGATGGAAGCGTCGTAGACCGAAAGGCCGAGGCTAGAGATCAGCCGCGCTCGCTTGTCGTCGGGAAGCTCGGGCAGATCGGCGGCCAGCGCATCGACATAGGCCTGGTCGAATTCAAGCGGCAAAAGGTCCGGATCGGGGAAGTAGCGATAGTCATGCGCCTCTTCCTTGGAGCGCATCGAGCGCGTCTCGCCCTTGTTCGGGTCGAACAGCCGGGTTTCCTGGTCAATGCTGCCGCCATCTTCCAGAACGGCGATCTGCCGGCGCGCTTCGTATTCGATCGCCTGGCCGACGAAGCGGATGGAATTGACGTTCTTGATCTCGCAGCGCGTGCCGAACTCGCCGCCAGGCCGGCGTACCGAGACGTTGACGTCGGCACGCATCGAGCCTTCGTCCATATTGCCGTCGCAGGTGCCGAGATAGCGCACGATCGTGCGGAGCTTGGTGAGATAGGCCTTCGCCTCGTCGGCCGAGCGTATGTCCGGCTTGGAGACGATCTCCATCAGCGCCACGCCCGATCGGTTCAGGTCGACATAGGACATGGTCGGATGCTGGTCGTGCATCGACTTGCCGGCATCCTGCTCCAGATGCAGCCGCTCGATGCCGACTTCGATCTCCTCAAACTCACCCTTTTTGTCGGGGCCGACGGACACGATCACGGTGCCCTCGCCGACGATCGGCTGCTTGAACTGCGAAATCTGATAGCCCTGCGGCAGATCCGGGTAGAAATAATTCTTCCGGTCGAAAACGGACTTGTGATTGATCTTGGCCTTCAGGCCGAGCCCGGTACGGATCGCCTGCTTGACGCATTCCTCATTGATGACCGGCAGCATGCCGGGCATGGCGGCGTCGACCAGGCTGACATTGGCATTGGGCGCGGCGCCGAACGCCGTGGAAGCGCCGGAAAACAGCTTGGCATTGGACGTGACCTGCGCATGCACCTCCATGCCGATGACGATTTCCCAATCGCCGGTGGCGCCGGGGATCAGGCGTTTGGGGTCTGGAGTGCGCGTATCGATGATGGACATAGGGCCTACGTTATCCGCGTGTTTTCGTGTCGGTTCTCGCTAGTCCAAACACGCGAGCGAGGCAAGCGGAGTAAGTCGGGTGACTTAGTTTTGGCCGACAGAAGCCGGCCAAAACCCTTTGGGAAATCGGCTCGAATTAAGCCGTGGCAATGTAGGCCCGGATTTCGGCCGCTTCTCGCTCGACATCCTCGATACGGCGCTTGACCACGTCGCCGATGGAGACAATGCCGTCCAGCATGCCATCCTTCTCGACCGGCAAATGCCGGAACCGGCCCTTGGTCATGATCTCCATCAGTTCGTTGACCGTGTGGTTTTCATTGCAGATATTGACCTTCGGGGTCATGGCCGCCCGTACCGACTGATCCAGTGCGGCAGCACCTTCCCTGGCGAGGACCCGCACAATGTCGCGTTCCGACAGAATGCCGACGATCTTGCGGTCGCCATTCGTGATCACCAATGCGCCGATGCGGTGTTCGGCCAGGATTTTTATCGCTTCCGTTAGTTTCTCGTTGGGTCCGAGCGTGAAAACATCATGACCCTTCTGCTCGAGAATTGCCTTCACCGTCATGGCGCTCCTCCTCTGCGTTGCTGCCCGCCAGATTTCGCTTCACGCATTGTATATCGTGCTCTGGGAATCGCGCCTTTTCAAGCCCGAAGCAGACAGGCCCGCACTGGTCGGTTAGGTGCGCCGAGGCTCGAAATATTGGATGGCGAGGAAGCCGACCAGAAATCCGCCGACATGCGCTTCCCAGGCGATGCTGTTTTCTTCGCCTGGCGCGAAGCTGATGAAGCCGCTGACCAGATTGATCACCATCCAGACCAGCAGGAAGGTGACCACGGTGCGCGAACGGAAAACCATCGCCACGGGCAAGGTCGGGCCACCGAAAGCCGCCCGGCCGGCCGAGTGGTCGATCTGGAAGCCGAATCGAGCGGCAGCGCCCATCATCCCCGAAATCGCGCCGGACGCGCCCACCAGCGGGGCATGATCGAGCGGATGCAGCGCATAGTGGAGCGCGGCTGCCGCCAGGGCGGAAACCACCCAGAACGCGGTGAATCGCGCCGCGCCGATACGATTGGCCAAAGGCGAACCGAAGGCGGCAAGCCAGATCATGTTGATCACCAGATGAGCGACGCTGCCGTGCAGGAACGCATAGGTTATCGGGCTGGTCAGCGCGTAGATGTCGATCTCATATTCGCCTGAATAGCGGATCGGGATGAAAGCCGCGCGCAAAAGCAGCCCGAAATCTTGGTCGGGCGTAAGAAGGTAGAGCCGAATCAGGTGAAGCGCGACGCAAAGCCCGAGAGCCGCGACCACAATAAAAGGCAGGTTGAAAACCGGCTCGCGGTATCGCGGCGCTTGTTCTTCATCGTCTTGGTCTTGTTGCATCGGCGGCGGGCTCGGAACTCGATACGCTACCTTTAGGGCGGGCGAATCATAAAAGAAAGCCGTCCAAAGGTTGCGCCCCTGGACGGCCGGTCGAGCCCCCTGCTCTCCCAAAACTTTGACTGAACCCAGACCGCATCACGCTGAAACGGCCGCCTGCGATGTGTTTTCAGCCTCGCATGAGGCCGCCAGCGGCACAACCTAAACCAATCATTAACCTTAACAGCCCCCACCGGTTAACAAGCAGACGACCGGACTGGCATGCAACCTGCTCCACCCCGCATGTAGTTCCTCGGACAACGCCCATCTGTTCGCCGATGGAACATGAAGACGACGACCGATGGCGCGGAGCGGAGCAGCATGAAACACAATGGTTCAATCGAACTGTTCCATTATTGGAACCGATTGCGCAGCGGGCGCCGCGCGCCGAAGCGAACCGAGATCGAGCCGGTCGACATCAAGGCGCTGCTTGCCGATACATTCATCCTCGAGCGCGACACACGTGGAGAAGCCGTCTTTCGCCTTGCCGGCACAAGGCTTTGCGCGACCTTCGGGCGCGAACTGAAGGGTTTCTCCTTTCCGTCACTATGGCGCGAAAAGGACCGCCGCCTGGTCGCCCGACTCGTCTTTGGCGTGTTCCAGTCCAAATCCGTGATCGTCATAGGCTTCGACGGCCGGTCCCAGAATGGCCGCTCGCTTGAGTTCGAACTGCTTATGCTTCCGCTTGACGGCGGCATCGAAAATCCGCGCGCCATGGGCGTGATATCGCCGGCCGAAAAGCCCTTCTGGCTTGGCACCGATCCCATCAATGATGCCCTGATCGATTCGGTCAGGGTGATTGATCCGGATCGCGAGCCGATGTTCCTGAAGAACCGGCCCAGCGTGACCGTGCCGCCTCTCGTGCCAAGCGAGCGAGCACTTGCACAACCGGTGGGTAACCTTGATGGTGCGAGGCGCATCCGCCACCTTGTGGTACTGCCCGGCGGCCGCGAAAAATAGCCCGCCCGGATAGCGGAAAAGCACAGATTACAGCTTGTTAACCTCTGCGGCGCTAATTTGATCATGAAATCGTGCGCATGAGCATGACAGGTCGATGGGAACAGAGGCAGCTATGAGGGCAGCGGCGATCAATTACGCGCCGTCGGTAGCGGAAAAGCGCAATTTTCAGCGTGTCCGCGTCAAAATCTATGGCCGCTTCATGCTGGAAGACCGCAGCGAGCACTCATGCCAAGTGGTCGATATGTCGCCAGGCAATGTGGCACTGCGCACCGACCGGATCGGAAATCCTGGTGAAAAGATCATCGCCTATATCGACCATATCGGCCGCATAGAAGGCGTCGTCACGCGAACGATGCAGGATGGTTTTGCCATGACCATCATTGCCTCCGATCGCAAGCGCGACAAGCTTGCGGCGCAGCTTACGTGGCTCGCCAACAAGCATGAGCTCGATCTGCCTGAGGATCGGCGTCACGAGCGCGTCGCGCCGCGCAACCCGATGAGTGTGCTGCATCTCATGGACGGCCGCCACTACCAATGCCGCATCATCGACCTGTCACTCTCCGGCGCGGCACTCGAAATCGATGTGAAACCCGCTTTGGGCGTCCAGGTCATGCTTGGCGCCATGCGTGCCCAGGTCGTGCGCCATTTCGAAGATGGCGTGGCGATCGAGTTCGCCGTCGTGCAGCGACCCGAAACGCTCGATACGGAATTCAACCGCGCCGCTTCCTGAGCGCCCTAGCTTCATCCTTCTTTGTACAGAGCGGTAACTGCACCCACAGGTGCAGGCCGGCTGCCACCTATGCGGCTGAGCAAAGGCGGATTTTGGCTGACGCCTTACACTCCGTAACACGCTCCTCGCGCAGATACTGTGATCCTCTCCCTTCGCGGATACCGTCATCGGGGGCTTTCACATGCATGTGAGTTACTGAGCCTTGGCTGCAATGCGTTCAATTTGACGTAAATTTTATTCTTATTATATACTTCCCATCTATAAAGTTCTTTCGAATTTCCTTTCAATTTTACTCAACATCTACTTCTACTTTTTGCGTGGAATAAATCCCCCTCTGTCATTGTGGCGTCAAACGGGGACGCATCACAATGATAACAACAAAATCCATGTCGCTGCTCATCGCGGCGATTTTCGGTCTGGGCGGGCTTGTCGGCACTGCTAATGCGGCAGAATCCTTCATGGCGACGGCCGGCCGCACCACGCAACCGGTGGGGCATTATGTTTTTTGCCAGAAGCTGCCGGAAGAATGCGGCCAGAAAACCGCCAAGCGGGCTCCGGTCCAGTTGACGCGCGCGCTTTGGGCCGCAATCGTCGAGGTCAACAACGCCGTCAACATGGAAGTGACGCCGCTGACCGACATGGAGATCTGGGGCCAGGAAGAATACTGGTCCTATCCTGATGGACAGGGCGACTGTGAAGACTATGTGCTGGAAAAGCGCCGCCGGCTGATGGCGCTCGGCGTGCCGGCCGGCGACTTGCTGATAACCGTTGCGCGCCAGCCCAATGGCGATGGCCATGCCGTGCTCACGGTGCGCACCAGCCACGGCGAATTCGTGCTCGACAATCTGGAACCCCGCGTCCTGGCCTGGGCCGAGACCGAATATACCTATCTGAAACGCCAGTCCGAACGGAATTCGGGTGTATGGGTCCAGATCAATGACGGCCGCGCCGACGCCGTTGCCAGCGTCCGCTGAGACACAGGCAGACATAGATCCAGGAAAACCCGGTCGAGTCCCCACCCTCCCCGTCCCAAACGACCGGGTCCAGGAGCCGGCCCATCCCCTGGGTCGGCTCCGCCTTTTACCGGTTCAGATCCGGCTTAGCCCAGCCTTGAACCGCCAGGCGTTCTTCACATAGTGGGCGGCCGACTTGCGCAGTCCCTCGACGGCGTTTTCGTCCAGCACCCTGACCACCTTTGCGGGCGAACCGACGATCAATGAATTGTCGGGAAATGTCTTTCCTTCCGTGACCAGAGCACCGGCGCCGACCAGGCAATTCCTGCCGATGACCGCTCCATTCAGCACGATGGCCCCCATGCCGATCAGGCTGTTGTCACCGATGGTGCAGCCATGCAGCATCGCGCGGTGTCCAATCGTGCAACCCGTGCCGATGGTAAGCGGGAAGCCGGGATCAGTGTGCATCACGCTGTATTCCTGCACATTCGTATCGGCACCGATGACAATCGGGTCATTGTCGCCGCGGATGACGGCCCCGAACCAGATGCCGACATTGCGTCCGATGCGCACATTGCCGATCACAGTGGCGTCCGGCGCGATCCAGTTGCTGTCGCGCGCCTCAAATTCGGGGGCAATGCCATCAAGCGCATAAAGCGGCATATTTAGCCTCTCTTCTTCCATTGCAGGAGAAACCTGTGTTTGACCTGACCGCGAGTCGGCCGGCATTTACCCGTCATTTACCATGAAACTGCAAAGTCGGCTCCACTGGGCATGCGTTCGAGAGCCGCAAGATGCGCCTGGAACGTTCGGGGAAATTCCACGATGGGGCAGGCAACGCCGCAAGACACGATCCGCACGATCGACTCGGGCTTGATGCTGAAGGTGCTTTACGCCTTCACCGTTCTTGTCCTGCTGTCGGCTGTCATCAGCATCGGCGGGAAATGGTTCGGCGCGTCGATCGTCATGGCCGGTCATTCGGACTCGACCAGGGTGCATGAGATCGTCATCGGCAACAATGTGCTGGCTGTCCGCGCCAATATGATCCGCTTTGAGCGCGCGCGCCGCGACGGCATCGCGGCCCGAGTCGACCTCTATATGCGCTGGCCCGACATGGAAGGCTATTCGGCGGAAGCACGGGATGATTTCAACAATGTCGGCGGTGCCAAGCGCATCCTATTCGTGTCGATAGAGGAACAGACGATGTCACGCGACATGAGCGGGCGCTTTGCACCCATCTACAGTTCGCTGATTGCGCAGTCCGGCAAACCCGGCCCGGCGGGAACCATATTCCATGAATTTTCTGAAAAGTCGGGCTATTTGAACGAAGTCCTGGTGGTCGCGACCCGCGCAGGCAAGGACCCTTTTGTCGCTCGCTGCCTGACCGGCGCCAACGCCGCGGATTCACTGGCGCCGTGTGAACGCGACATCCATATCGGCGATCATCTCAGCCTGATCTATCGATTCCCGAAAGAACTGCTCGGCGAATGGCAGGCGCTGGAAGCGAGCATGGCCAAGAAGGCGGCAGCGTTACTGAAGACGGGGAAGGAGCGGTAAGCCTACTGCTCGCCCTTGGTCAGGATATCTTCGGCAAGGGCAATCGCGGTGCGGCGGTCGGATTCGGCTGCAAGGGCGAACGCCTCTTCCTGCATGCCGCGAATCCAGGGTTGATCGTGTGGCTTGGCACGCTCGAGCGCTACCGTCATCATCGCAAGCCCGCGCACGACCTTGCCGCTTTGGAACAGGAGATCGCCAAGCGTTGCCTGCGCACCGGCATGGCCCTTTTCAGCCGCCAGCTGGAGCCAGCGGCCCGCCTGCCGCACACTGGCCTTCACCCCCTCGCCCTTGAGGAACATCTTGCCCATTTCGAACTGGGCGTTGGGGTTGCGGTAATTGGCGGCGGCGCGCATGTAATATTCCTGCGCAGCGGCGGTGTTGGCCTTGACCGGGCTGCCAGGAATGCCCTTCTGCCAATAATTGCCAAGCGCCACCAGCGCGTCCGACAGGTAGCTTTCCTCAGGACTGCCGGGCTCGACCTCCTGCTCTGCAATCTCTGAAAAGAACTTGAAGGCTTCATAGTCGTTGCGGTCGACGCCATCGCCCTCGGCATACATGCGGGCGAGCTTCCAGGTCGCGCCAAGCTGGCCGTTCTCCGCGGCGTAGCGATAGGCCTCGACGGCCTGGTCCTTGTGGCCGCTCTTATAGGCGGTATAGCCGAACTGGAACACTGCCCAGGGGCTGGACTCCGCCTTGACCTCGCCCTTGTCGTCGAAGATCTTTTCGTCGAAGGCCAGCGCCGAACTCACGGAGCCGAGGGTCGAGGCGGCAACGAAAGCCGATAGGACAGTTCTCTTCACGACGTCAAATATCCGCATAGCAGTGTGTTTCTTTCGCGCCGCCTGGATGGGTGACTGCCCCATCACGAGCTGGCCCAACCGTCTGCGCATATTTCCAGATCGCGCCCGATTGGTAGTCGGTCGCGCGCGCCTTCCACCTTTTTGCCCTGTCCGCCAGTTCCTTGTCCGCAAGCGCGACCGAAAGATCGCCCTTCACGGCATCGATGGTGATGATGTCGCCGTCCCGCAAAAGGCCGATCGGTCCGCCGACAGCCGCTTCGGGCCCGACATGGCCGATGCAAAAGCCGCGCGTGGCGCCTGAAAAGCGCCCGTCGGTGATCAGCGCGACCTTGCTGCCCATGCCCTGGCCATAAAGGGCCGCCGTCGTCGACAGCATCTCGCGCATGCCCGGGCCGCCCTTGGGGCCTTCATAGCGGATGACGAGAACCTCACCTTCCTTGTAGTTGCGCTTGCTCACGGCTTCGAAGCACTCTTCTTCGCTATCGAAGCAACGCGCCGGGCCAGAAAATTTCAGCTCCGACATGCCCGCAACCTTCACAATCGCGCCTTCAGGAGCAAGGTTGCCCTTGAGGCCCACAACACCGCCAGTCACGGTAATCGGCCGATTGGCCGGACGCACCACGTCCTGGCTGTCATTCCAGGCAACATGCTCCATGTTTTCGGCCAAAGTGCGGCCAGTCACGGTCAGGCAATCGCCATGCAAATAGCCATGATCGAGCATGGTCTTCATCAAAAGCGGGATGCCACCGGCCTCGAACATATCCTTGGCGACATATTTGCCGCCGGGCTTGAGATCGGCGATGTAGGGCGTGCGCTTGAAAATCTCGGCAACGTCGAACAGGTCGAACTTGATGCCGGCCTCATGGGCAATTGCCGGCAGGTGCAGCGCCGCATTGGTCGAACCGCCGGTGGCCGACACGACAGCGGCGGCGTTCTCCAGCGCCTTCAAGGTAATGATATCGCGCGGCCTAATATTCTTGGCGACGAGTTCCATGACTTTTTCACCGGAGGCGAAATTGAAGCGGTCGCGCATCTCGTAAGGCGCCGGCGCGCCGCAGGAATAGGGCAGCGCCAGGCCGATCGCCTCGGCTACCGTCGCCATGGTGTTGGCGGTGAACTGCGCCCCGCAGGAGCCGGCCGACGGGCAAGCTGCCTGCTCGATTTCGAGCAGGTCTTCATCCGAGATCGAACCTACCGAATGCTGGCCGACCGCCTCGAACACATCCTGGACGGTGATCTGGCGGCCGCGATAGCTGCCTGGAAGAATGGAACCGCCATAGATGAAGACCGATGGCACGTTGAGCCGCACCATCGCCATCATCATGCCCGGCAGGGACTTGTCGCAACCGGCAAGCCCCACGAGCGCGTCGTAGCAATGGCCACGCATCGTCAGCTCGACGGAATCGGCAATCACATCGCGTGAGACCAGCGAGGATTTCATGCCCTGATGGCCCATGGCGATACCATCGGTCACGGTGATGGTGCAGAATTCGCGCGGCGTGCCGTTTGCCGCCGCAACGCCCTTCTTGACCACCTGCGCCTGGCGCATCAGCGAGATATTGCAGGGAGCCGCCTCGTTCCAGCAACTGGCGACACCGACCAGCGGCTGCGCGATTTCGGCTGCCGACAGGCCCATCGCATAAAGATAAGAGCGATGCGGCGCGCGCGCCGGTCCTTCGGTCACGTAGCGGCTCGGCAGTTTTGCCTTCGAAATAACCTTCGCGTCCATTTCTACCCCTGCCGCACTGGTCGCGGCCCCTCCGGTCGGGCGCAAAACCTCAACGCCGTCCGAAGCCCTTTCGACGTGCTCCGGGTTTATGGCGGGAACTTGGCAGATTGCCCTCACCCCGTTGTAGCGCACAGCTTGCCAACAGAGTGTTGCTGAATCGTCACAAAGCGTGTGCGATCTGCAGATATCGGGGTAAGGGACTCGGCATTCGGGAGGCACAAAAGCCACGGGCGACCATGGGTCGCCCGTGATTCTCTGCTCTCATACTGCGGGTAGAGGCCGGTGCGGTTACAGCACCGACGATATTCTCAGTTCGTCGACGCCATCACGCGCATAGATGTCGTCGCGGAAATGCACCACGCGGTCGCCGGTCGACCAGGCCGAGACATAGGTGAAATAGACCGGAACCGGATCGGTAAGCTGGACCGGCGTGCTTTCGCCGGTCTTGATTGTCTGCTCGAAGCGCTGGCGGGTCCAGCCATCGGTGCCCTTCAATAGCCAGGTCACCAGGTCGCGCACGTTCTGCACGCGAACGCAGCCGGAGGAATCGAAGCGCATCAGCTTGGAAAACAGGCTCTGCTGCGGCGTGTCGTGCATATAGACCGCATGCGTATTGGGGAAATTGATCTTGACCGAGGCCATGGCATTGATGGCGCCCGGGTCCTGGCGGAAGCGGAACTTGGCTGCGTCCTCCGTCGACCAGTCGATGGTGGACGGATCGATCTCATTGCCATCCGGCCCGAGAATGCGGATGCTGTTCTTGGTCAGATAGGTCGGATCCTTGCGCATCAGCGGGATGATGTCCTTGCGGACGATCGATTCCGGCGCGTTCCAGTAAGGATTGATGATGATCTCGTTGATCTTGGAATTGAGGATCGGCGTCTGGCGGTCGATCTTGCCGACAATGGCGGTATGGCGCAGCACGACACGCCCGTTCTCGACAGCCTCGATCTGCGCCGCCGGAATATTGACCATCACATAGCGGTAGTCCAGGGGACCGGGCATGGCACGCAGACGTGCCAGATTGGTCTCAAGTTGTCCGAGCCGCACCGGGGCTGAGACATTCATGGCAGCGTAGGAATATTTGCCAAGAACGCCGTCCGACGGCAGGCCATGCCGAGCCTGGAAGCGCTTGACCGCCGCATCGACATAGGTATCGAACACCGGAGAAATACCAGCCTGTGTCGACAGATCGCCTGAAACCATCAGCCGCTTGCGCAAGACCACGACATCGGGGTCCTCGACACCGAGTTGCAGCTTTTTGGTGTCCGGCACAATCGGCCAGCCGCCCTGGGCGACGATGTTCTGGTAAACGCCGATCGCCTGCTCGATATAGGAAACCGTCTGGGGGCTGAAAATGGGCAGGTTGGAGGCAACCTTGCCGCCTTCGCTGGCGCGGGCATCGAATGTGTCGTCCCAATTGCCGCGGCGCGACGAATTCAGGATATCGCCGATCACATTCTGCGCGAAAGCTGCACCTGAAAGGCTTGTGGCAGCGAGCGCGCCTGCAGCAGAAAGAAAGGACCGGCGAGTTGTGTTCATGGACATTCCAGACATCTATCCTGCGTTGCAACGATCGGACAACTTTGTCGGGATTTTAGGGCGATCAGCGTTAACAATTCGCCAACCATATCCCCGCACCCATCCGGTGCCTAAGCGCAAATTTCGGCGGGAGGCATCCGGCAAACGATCAAGCCCAGCTTGACGGTCCATTCCAGCATCCCGGTTTTCACCGGAATATGGCGTTTGCATGGCACCGTGGCAGATGAGGAGCCGATAGACGGCATGGCTGCTCGCCGGCAGGCTGTCGGAGTGGCTAGAAAGCCACAGGATTGGCCCATGAAAAAGAGGCCGGTGTCTTGCCCGACACCGGCCATGACTGGAGATTTATCGATCGCGGCTCGTTGGCCTGGCAGCGATCCTGGAAGATTACATGCGATACGCAATCGTATCGTTCCAGAAGCGATCCAGCCGCTGCAAAGCGCGGTTCATCTGCTGGAATTCCTCGGCATTGATGCCGCCGACCTGCTCGATCGAGCCGATATGGCGCTCATAGAGCCCACCGACCACTTCGGCCACTTCGGCGCCCTTCTCCGTCAGACTGACCCGCACCGAACGGCGGTCGATGCGCGAGCGCTGGTGGTTGATAAAGCCGAGTTCCACCAGCTTCTTCAGGTTATAGGATACGTTCGAGCCCAGATAATAACCGCGTGAACGCAATTCGCCGGCGGTCAACTCGGCATTGCCGATGTTGAACAGCAGCAGAGCCTGGATGGCGTTGATGTCGCTGCGACCATTGCGGTCGAACTCATCCTTGACGACGTCAAGCAAACGACGGTGCAATCTTTCAACAAGCTGCAGCGATTCCATGTAAAGGGAACGGATCGCTTCACGGCGATCGTCGGATACATTAGCGGTCTTCGCCGCCGGACGCGAATTGATCATTGTCTTGCCTCTCGTTTGTCGCCCGGTGATTGTTTGTTTTTCTCACCTTGATCGCGACACTATCGAATACACATAAAATTCGACTTAAAGGCCAAGCTTAACAATGCCTTACTGGAAGCTACCTTCCCAAGAGGGTTAATAAATGGCGCGCCGGAGGGCGCTTGTTAACCATGGCGCTGCGTGCGCCGCTTCTGGAAGAAAATGACCAGCCGGAACCCCACATAGAGAGCCGCAACGCAGATGTGGGAGATGACGACTGCCGAACGGCTGCCGAAGAGTTCGGGAAAGCCCGCATACATGGTGATTTCGGCTGCCGCACAGATGGCCCATATCACCGGCCCCCAGGAGGCCAGCATCCACAGGCCGATGGCTGCGAATGGATAGAACACCGCGAGCGTCATGGCAGCCACCTGCCAGTAGACCGGCATGGTGTCGATGCGCCAGAGCGGCCCGTCATAAAAGCCGATCAGCCTGATCCAGTAAAGGACGCCAAACAGCAGGCAATAAGCGGCAACGAGCCGCAGAAACCAGGCAAATGCCGTCTCGGCAAGCGAAGGCCCGATGGACGCACCCGTGACGGCATTGTCGCTCACAGGTCGAGGTCCCCGCCTGGCAAGGGCGCGAAATAGGCATCGACCGCCGCCGGGTCGAGTTTATCGAAGGTAGCCGGGTTCCAGATCGGCGTAGACCCCTTGTCGATGAGCACGGCGCGGATGCCCTCATAGAAATCATGACCTGAAAGCATCCGGTTGACGATTCGGAACTCCATGCGCATGCATTCGTCCATCGACAGGGTCGAGCCGGTCGCAATTTGCCGGAACGCAACGCCAAGGCTGGTCGGAGAACGGGTGCGCATGGTCGCAAGGGTCTTGGCGGCAAATTCGTCGGACGCGGCAGCGCGCTCCAGGCTCTGCAGCAGCTCTGCAAGCGAGGGCTGTGAAAAATGCAAGGCGATCGACTGCAGCACGGCCCGGTCGGTTTCCCGTTCAGCAGGCTTGAACACCTCGCGCAGAGCCGTTCCGGCATCGCCTGTTTCCGCCAGCCGCTCGATCAGCCCGCCCAGATATTCAGCCTGCACCGTATGCGTCGCCAGGCCGGACCACAGCGCATCGCCATAACGGATGCGGTTTCCCGTAAGGCCCAGATACATGCCGAAGCTGCCGCCGAGGTCAGGCAGGAGATGGCTGCCGCCCACATCGGGGAAGAAGCCGATGCCGACCTCGGGCATCGCGAATTGGGCATTTTCGGTCATGACACGATGAGAGCCATGGCACGAAATGCCGACGCCGCCGCCCATGACTATACCGTCGATCAGCGAGACATAGGGCTTTGGGAAACGGGCGATATGTGCGTTGAGGCGGTATTCGTCAGCGAAGAAATCCACCGGAGGGTTGCCCGCGCGCCCACCCTCATAGACCTGGAGAATATCGCCGCCGGCACAAAACGCCCTGCCCTCGGCCTTGACGATGACGACGGCAATCTGCGGGTCCGCCTCCCAGGCCTTCAGCGCCCGTGCCAATGCCTTGATCATCGAGTGATTGATGGCATTGAGTGCCTTGGGCCGGTTCAGCGTGACGATGCCGGCCTTGCCCTTCTGCTCGAAAATGATCTCGTCGCCGCCACCGAAATCCATGCCACATCCTTCCTCAACGATCCGAAGCCAGTGCTAATGACCTGCCAAAGGTGCGTCAATCTTTCTGGCCCACGCCAAGTTGTTGGTGGTGGACAAGATGACATGTTAGGACATGCACAAAATGACAAAATAGCCTGGTGACCAGAATGAAATCCCCTCTCTCCCGCTCCGTCGATGAAATTACCGGCAGCAGAAGATTGCGCCGCATGCGAAAGAGCGCCTGGTCGCGACGGCTGGTGCAGGAAAACAGGCTTACCGTCGATGATCTGATCTGGCCGATCTTCATCATCGAAGGCAAGGACCGGCGCGAGCCGATCGCGGCCATGCCCGGCGTGTTCAGGCTTTCGCCGGACGTGGCCGTCAAGGAAGCAGAGCGGGCGGCCAAGCTCGGCATTCCAGCCATCGCGACTTTTCCCAACGTCGAGAACGAGCTGCGCGACCAGACCGGCTCGCATATCCTCGACCCGCAGAACCTCATCAATCGCACCACGCGCGCCATCAAGGAAGCCGTGCCCGAGATCGGCATCATCACCGATGCGGCGCTCGATCCTTTCACCAGCCATGGCCATGACGGCATCCTGCGCGACGGCGTCATCGTCAATGACGAGACCGTGGAACAGGTCACCGCCGCCGCCGTGATCCAGGCGGCCAACGGCGCCGACATCATAGCGCCGTCCGACATGATGGATGGCCGCATCGGCGCAATCCGCGATGCACTCGACGCCAACGGGTTCCAGGACGTCGCCATCATGTCCTATGCAACGAAGTTCCATTCGGCCTTCTATGGCCCCTACCGCGATGCAATCGGCACAGGCGGACGCCTGCAAGGCGACAAGAAGACCTATTATCTCGACCATGCCAACAGCGACGAGGCGGTGCGCGAGGCCGAGCAGGACATTCTGGAAGGCGCCGACATGCTGATGGTCAAGCCCGGCCTGCCCTATCTCGACATCATCCGCCGGCTGAAGGACGAACTCAGGATGCCGACCTTCGCCTATCAGGTCTCGGGCGAATATTCGATGATCAAGGCGGCTGGCGACAATGGCTGGATCGACGGCGAAAAGGCCATGCTGGAAAGCCTGCTCGCCTTCAAGCGGGCCGGATGTGACGGCATCCTGACCTATTTTGCGCCGGAAGTGGCGCAGATCCTCAAGGGTTAGGCCTGAACCTACCCGCAAGCGGCAGGTGCCAAACCTTGAATCCCTATCGCATTTTCCCCATTTCAGTCCGGATGGGCGGCTATCTGGCACCCGCAGGAAGGAAACCGGATGAGTGCACGAATTCACGAAGGCGAGATCATCACCACGCGGCTTGATGACGTGCGCGCCTATGACGGCGTTCTGACACGCAGGGTCATCGCCTTCTGCATCGATTACCTCATCATCGGGCTTCTGCTCATTCCGGTGGCCATTCTGGTCTTCCTGCTCGGCATCATCACGCTGGGTCTGGGATGGGCATTGTTCGGCATTCTTGGACCGATGGTGGCGCTTATCTATGTCTGGAACACGCTTGGCGGCCCCAACCAGGCAACGACGGGCATGCGCATGATGGGTATTCGCCTCGACCGTCTCGACGGGAGGCCGGTCGACGGGCTGCTGTCGGTGGTCCATACGGTGCTGTTCTGGGCGGGCAATGTCGTGCTGACACCATTGATCCTACTTGCCACGCTTTTCACTGATCGTCGGCGCACAGTGCATGATCTGCTGCTCGGCACCGTCGTCACGCGCAGCGACCGTTGAGCCGGATTCAGGGTCGACCGAACAGTCTGGTCCAAGCAGATTTGCAGGCACGCAGGGCCTGTCACATCAATATACAGTTGAATTTTTTTTTGCTGGGGCCAAGGTAGTATGACTCGTGGGAGTTGAACCGACGCCACCATGACGCACCACACGACCCAGTCGCCTCAGTTCTTTCTAACCGCGCCTTCGCCATGCCCCTACATCGATGGCCAGTTCGAGCGGAAGGTGTTCACGCACCTCGTCGGCGAGAAGGCGTCGGAAATGAACGACCTGCTGACGCAGGGCGGCTTCAGGCGTTCGCAGAACATTGCCTACCGGCCGGCCTGCGAAACATGCCGGGCCTGCGTGTCGGTGCGAATCCTTGCCAACGAGTTTCAACCGGCCAGGAGCATGAGGCGGGTCATCCAGCACAATTCCGACCTGATCGGAGCCGTGCATGATGCCGAACCCTCGACCGAGCAATATTCGCTGTTCCGCAAATATCTCGATGCGCGCCACCGCAAGGGCGGCATGTCGGACATGACGGTCCTCGACTATGCGATGATGGTGGAAGATACCCACGTCAACACCAAGATCATCGAATATCGCCGCCGCGGCCCTGACAGCTTCATTACCGGCAAGGGTCATGGCGAACTGATTGCGGTGGCATTGTCCGACCTGATGGCCGACGGCTATTCAATGGTCTATTCCTATTTCGATCCCGATCTCGACGCGCGCTCGCTTGGCACATTCATGATTCTCGATCATATTGCCCGGGCTCGCGCGGCAGGCCTGCCCCATGTCTATCTCGGCTATTGGGTCAATGGTTCGCGCAAGATGAACTATAAGGTCCGCTTCACGCCGCAGGAGCATCTCGGGTCGAAGGGCTGGGAGCGTTATATCCCCAAGGCCGACTGACCGCGTCAGGCGCACCCGCTCACCCACCCTTCATTTCAGGAATTTCAAGTGTCTGCCGATATGTCCAACCACGCGAAGGGGCTCGCGTTGACCGCCTTCGGCGGAATGATGCTGACGGTCGATATACCGTTGATCCGACTTGCCGACGGCAATGCCTGGAGCATCATGCTGATGCGCAGCGGCGCGACTTTCCTCTCGGCAATCCTGATCTGGAGCATCCTGCGCATGGCAGGCAAGAATGTTCCCCAACTGATACCTGGCCGCGTCGGGCTGGTAGTCGCCGCCCTTTATTCGATGGGCACGATTGCCTTCATGCTTGCCGTTTTCAATACATCCACGGCAAATCTTGTCTTCATCCTCGCCTTCAACTCCATGTTTGCAGCATTGCTGTCATGGATATTCCTGAAGGAACGCCCTCGCCCCATCACAATCCTGGCGATGTTCCTGATGCTGGCCGGCGTGCTGATTATCGTCAGCGACAGTATCGGCACAGGCAACCTCCTGGGCGATCTGCTGGCACTGGCCAATGCTTTCCTGCTTGCCTCGGCCATCACCATCAGCCGCGCCAGCGGCAAGGATATGGGCTTCACCGCGCTCGTGGCCGTCATCGTGCCGTTCAGCGTGGCCGCCTTCATGGTTTCGCGCACCGGTTTCCAGGTCGACGTGCCGTGGTGGATCCTTCTCAACGGCGCGGTGGTGATGCCGGTCGCCTTCTTCTGCCTCGCCAACGGCCCGAAATATATTTCCGGCCCCGAGGTGGCCATGTTCTACCTGCTGGAAACCGTATTCGCCCCGGTCTGGATCTGGATGATCTTTTCCGAGGTGCCTACGCGCAACAGCATGATCGGCGGGACAATCCTCATCATCACCCTCATTGTCCATTCGCTATGGCTGCTGCATGCCGGCCGCAAACGGCGCGCGGCACTGGCTGTCAGGCATACGGCTTAAACCTGATCTGCGCCGGCGCCGAAAGCCGACGCGCCTTGATATACATCGTAGCGCGATATATGTTTAGGGAGGTCGTCGTGACATCGACGGCTTGCAGATACGTCGGCTCAGGAGATAGCAACCATGGAAGCTCCTAGCGTTCTGGACGAAAAGGCAAGAGCGAAAGACGCTCCCGCCGCACAACACCAGCCAAGCCCCGACGAAATCACCTATGCACAAGCCGACGAGCAGCGACGCCGCATCCAGTCAAGGCTGCAGGAGAAGCTTGAGGCGGCAAGAGGCGTGGACTGGGAACTTCTCAGCCTCGAATTCCGGCGTGACCTCTTGATCCTGGCCGATGAATTCGGCCGCTGGGCGCGCTATCTCGACACCACCTTCGACAAGCAGGCCAAATCACGCTGACGGGACCAGGCGGGCAATTTCGCCCGCCATCCACGGCCCCACGGCTATTATTCCGCCGCCACCTTCATGTCATGCCTGTCGTGGTCCAGCACATGCAGGTTGGACTTGGCCCGACTGTCCGCCTCGTCGGCGGCGTTGGGCTTGAGCAACCAGCGGAACAGCCTGGCCACGGCAATCGCCGCATCATCCATGATCGTATAGAAGGACGGTACGAAGACCAGCGACAGGCAGGTTGACACGAGGAGCCCGCCGATCACCGCAATCGCCATCGGCGCGCGGAATTCGCCGCCGTCGCCTAGCGCCAGCGAAGCCGGGATCATGCCGGCCGACATGGCGATAGTGGTCATCACGATCGGTCGCGCCCGCTTGCGGCCGGCATCGATGATCGCCTCGGCCCGCGACAGGCCCTGCCTCGTTTCCTCGATGGCGAAATCCACCAGCATGATGGCGTTCTTGGTGACGATGCCCATCAGCATCAAAATGCCGATCACCACAGGCATGGAGACCGCCGAATTGGTGAGCCACAGGGCGGCGACCACGCCGCCGATTGCGAGCGGCAGCGACCCCAGAATGGTGAAGGAGTGGAACACCGAGCCGAAAAGCAGGATCAGCACCACCAGCACCAGCATCAGACCGGTGGTCATGGCGGTGGCAAAGCCGGCAAACACCTCGCCCATGATCTCGGCATCGCCGGTTTCCTGGATACGGGTGCCGGCCGCCATGTTCTTCACCTCAGGCAGCGCCCATACGATGCCAAGCCCTTCGCTCAATTCCGCGCCCGGCGCCATATCCGCGCTGATGACGACACGCCGCTCACGATTGTAGCGGGCAATGGAGGACGGCCCCTGCCCGAAGTGGATTTCGGCCACCGACGACAGCGGAACGGTCACGCCACTTGGCGTGGGCACAGGAAGTTCGCGGACCACCGACAGGTCGTCCTTTGCGCTCTCTTCCAGTTGAACCCGGATGGGAATCTGGCGGTCGCCAACGGTGAATTTGGCGAGGTTTTCGTCAATATCGCCCATGGTGGCGATGCGCAGCGTCTCCGACAGCGTCGCCGTGGAGATGCCAAGCTCGGCCAGCCGGTCGAAATCAGGAACGATGGTCACTTCCGGCCGATCGAGAGCGGCATTCGAGGTGACGGCGCGGAATTTGCCGGTTTCGGTCATCGCGCTCTGGATTTTGCGCGCCTCGCGGTCGAGCAGCGCACCGTCCGTGCCCATCACGCCGAAGGCCAGTGCACGCTCGCCACGGTCATTGACGAAATAGGCGCGGACATCAGGCACCGTTTCCAGCTTCCTGAGCAGAATTTCCTCGATCTCGTGCTGGGGCCGGTCGCGCAGGCTCTTGTGCAGAAGGTCGGCTACCACGGTCGCGCGGCGCGGCTCCAGCGTACCCGTCGGGCTTGCCCCGCCAACCACATAGACATTCTCGACTTCGGGCAATTCGCGCATCAGGCGGGTGACTTCGTCGGTCGCCTCGCGCGTGTCTTCCAAACGGCTGCCGGGCGGCAGTTCGAGCGAAAAGACGATGCGGCTGGCATCCTCGCGCGGAATGAAGCCGGATGGCAGGAAGCCCATCGCATAGATGGAACCGGCAAAGAAGGCGATACCTGCAATCAGCGTCAGCCAGCGGTAGCGCAGCGTGGTTGCCAGGAACGAGACATAGGCATTCATGACCCAGCCCGGTTTCGGCTCTTCATGGTTGCCGCCGCGCAGGAAATAGGCCGCCATCATCGGCGTGATCAGCCGCGCGACCAGCAGCGAGAAGAACACGGCCACCGCCACCGTCAGCCCGAACTGCTTGAAATACTGGCCGGCAATGCCGCCCATGAAGGACACCGGCGCAAACACGGCGATGATCGTGGCCGAGATCGCGATAACGGCAAGGCCGATTTCGTCGGCGGCCTCGAGTGCGGCACGGTAAGGCGACTTGCCCATCTTGACGTGGCGCACGATGTTTTCGATCTCGACGATGGCATCGTCGACGAGAATGCCGACAACCAGCGTGATGCCGAGCAGGCTGACCAGATTGAGCGAAAAGCCCATCATGTCGAGCGCCCAGAAGGTGGGGATGATGGATAGCGGCAGGGCTGTTGCCGCGATGATCGTCGCGCGGAAATTGCGCAGGAACAAAAGCACCACGATGACCGAGAGTGCCGCCCCCTCCAGCAGCATTTCCATGGCCGAATCGTAATTGCCTTCGGTATAGGCCACCGAATCATCGACCTTGGTGATCGAGACGCCCGGATGCGCGGCTTGCAAATCGGCAATCGCCTTTTCGGCCCGCTCGTTGACCTCGACGTCGCTTTCCCCCTTGCCGCGGAAGATGCCGAAGGAAACGACGGTCTGGCTGTTTACACGCGAGAAGGATTTCGGCTTGGCCCAGGAATCGCTGACGGTGGCGATGTTGGACAGGCGGACCTTGCGGCCGCCCGAAAGCGGTATCTCGAGCGCCTCGAGGTCCGCGATGTCCTTTGCGCCGCCAAGCGTGCGGATCGACTGGTCGCGATTGCTGAAATCGGCGCTGCCGCCGGTCAGGTCGATATTGGCGACACGCAGGGCACGGTTGACGTCGCCTGCCGTCACACCGAGCGCATTCAGCCGGTTCGGATCGAGTTCGACCTTGATCTCGCGGGTGACGCCGCCATATCGATCGACGCGCGCCACGCCTTTGAGGCCTTGCAGCTTGCGGATCACCGTATCGTCGACGAACCAGGACAGTTCCTCCAGCGTCATCGCAGGGGCTGAAACGGCATAGGTCAGGATCGCCTGGCCTTCGACATCGATGCGGTTGACGACGGGGTCATCTGCCGTCGCCGGCAGGTCGGAACGGATGCGCTCCACGGCGTCCTTGACGTCGTTGACCGCAGTTTGCGTGTCGACCTCAAGCCGGAACTCGACCACCGTTTGCGAATTGCCCTCGGTGATCGTGGAGACGACATTCTTGACGCCTGAAATATTGGCAACGGCATCCTCGACCCGCTTGGTCACCTGCGTCTCAAGCTCGCTCGGAGCGACGCCCGGGTCCAGAACCGTCACTGAAACCAGCGGAAGGTCGATATTGGGGAACCGGGTGATCGGCAGCTTGCCAAAGCTCATCAGGCCAAGCACGGCCAGCACGATGAAAAGCAGGATCGGGACGACCGGGTTGCGGATGGCCCAGGCTGAAAAGTTCCAGTTCATGGCTTGGGCACTCCGGCTATCTGCTCGCGAACCGGCGTCACCAGATCGCCATCGGCAACGAATGTGCCGGCGCGCGAAACCACTTCCTGGCCCTCGGCCAGCCCTGACTTGACCTCGACAAAGCCACCCGCCCTGACGCCCAGCGTAACCGGCATGGACTTGATCCGATCACTCTCGACTATCTGCAGCAGCGCTCTGCCGCCGTCGAATAACACCGCCGAGTCTGGCACCGCGACGCCCTGATTGCGGAGGATCTCGATTTCGCCATGGGCAAAATTGCCGGCGCGCGCGATATCATGGGTATCGAGCGCGATACGGATCGAGCCGAGCCGCGAGTTCTGGTTGATTTCCGGCGAAATACGGCGGATGCGGCCGGTGAGCTTCTGCGGCGCCCCGGCGATGGCGATCTCGGCCTTCATGCCCTTGGCGAGTGTCGGCAATGCGGTTTCGGCGACCGTGGCGGCAAGCTCCAGCTTGCCATCGATGGCGATGCGGAACAGCGGCCCGCTGCCGGCTGAAACGATACCACCCAGCGTGGCGTTGCGCTCCAGGATCAGCCCGTCTGCGGGGGCGCGCACTTCCGTCTTGTCAATCTGGAGCTGGATATTCCGTTTCTGCGCGTCGATGACGCCAAGCTGCGCCTGCGCGGCGGCCCGGGCCCTCTTGGCCGAGAGAAGCTTGGCACGAGCGCTGTCGGCGGCGTTGACCGCATCATCCAGCTGCGCCTTGGCCGCCACGCCCTTCTGTTGCAGGGCGCGAGCGCGTTCGAGGGTTTCATTCGCCTGCTTCAAGCCAACTTGGGCATCCACTATCTGGGCGTCCATCTGCGCGATACTGGCTTCGGCTTGGGCCCGACTGGCCTCAACCTGCGCAAGCTGTGTGTCGAGCGATGACCGGTCCAGAACGGCAAGGACATCCCCCTTACTGACCCTGTCGCCGAGGTCGGCGTTGAGAGCGGTGACGGTCAATCCGTTGAGATCGGTGCCGGCGGCCGCCTCCTCACGCGCAACCACCGTTCCGGTGACGGACAGCTTTTCGACAAGTTCGCGCCGCTCGGCAGTAACCACACGAATTGCGGGCGGCTTCTGCTTGACGATGGGTTCGGTTTCAGGCGCGGCGAAGGAGGTCGGCGCGATGGTGGCGACAACAGCGCCGCCGGCCAGAAGTGCGGCGACAGACACGGCAAGAATCGTGTTGCGGGACATGGTGATACCGACTTGAGTTCGAGTGATGCGTAAATGCTATCGACTGTCTGCGGTGGTGCGTCCGGTTGGCCGAAGCATGCCTTCGACCATTGCCCTCAGGAGAATTTCAAGATTGGCGACCGGCACGCCAAGCGACGGCAGGTCGTTGAGCGCAATCCCCTCGCCGATCGCCATGAACGCGGCCATCAGTGTATCGAGATCGACGGGCGGATCGATCTCTCCGCGCTCGGTGGCGAGGCGAACGCGCTCGCGGATGATCTCGTAGACCTGCTGCTGGCACTTCAGGCAGGTGGTCTGGATCGTCTCGTTGCGGGTCGACTCGGCACGAATTTCGGCAAAAAGCGCTGCATTGCCGCGCTCATGCACATGGGTGATATGGGCGACCGCCGCCTCGACCAGCCCATCCACGATGGACGGGTTTTCGAGGAAGGTAATGAAGCTCTCGATGTCCTGCTGGCGGTCCACCTCGCAGATCGCCTCGATGATGGCTTCCTTGGACGGAAAATAGCGGTAGAGCGCACCCGGGCTCATCCCTACCTCGGCGCAGACCTCCTGCATGGAGGCACCCTGAAAGCCGGACCGGACAAAACAGGCCTTGGCCGCATCCAGGATGCGTTGGGTCTGTTGGTCACGGCGCTCAGCACGCGACAGAGTATAGGCATCCGCCATCGTCACCACTGTCTCCCGGCCCTGACCCTGAAAATCGTCCATCGACGTATTTCCATTTGAGAATGAACGTTCGCTCTTTATGCGAATGATCATTCGCGGTCAATGTGGGTAGCCATCACAACGGATAAAATCGCAAAGATGTGATCAAGGCGGTCGGTTGATGGGCGAGACTGGATCGGGTCAAGACCAGTCGGCATTCGGCACCAGCGCTGTTGCACCGTACCGGCAATGTACCGAAGGCACCGAACGCAAGGCAAACGCCCCGAAGGGCGACAAACACGGCATTCCGGCCCGCATGCGAGCCACCATACCGGACGGTCGAAATTGACGGACTCTGGAGCGGCGAATGCCCGGATAAACCCGGGCTGCCACCCTATTTGTTTGTTTTGCTGCCTTTGTGCGACGCCAAGTGTCTCCACTTGGCTGCAAAATGCATTAGCCGAAGCGGCCGGTACGCGGAAAACCCTTGGGCACCATGCGGCCGGCGGCGGCGCGCGCGCCCATCCACTCGGTCAGTTCCGCTTCAGTCCTGGTGAAGGTGCGGTCGGCCGAATCCTGCCAGGTCAAGCCAGCCTCCATCGAGAACAGCTTGACGTCGAGCACACCGCCATCCTTGTATTTTTGCAGGCGCACGCCCTTGCCGCGTCCCATTTCCGGGACTTCGGCAAGCGGGAACACCAGCATCTTGCGGTTTTCACCGACTATGGCGACATGGTCGCCCTGCACCGGCACGCAATGCTTGGCCTCGTCGGGCGCACGCACATTCATCACCTGCCTGCCCTTTCGGGTGTTGGCGATGACATCGTCTTCCGGCACCACGAAACCGTTGCCTTGTTGCGACGCGAGCAGCAGCTTGCGCTTCGGCTCGTGCACGAAGGCGGTCACGATGTCCTGGTCATTGTCCATATCCACAATGATGCGGATCGGCTCGCCATGGCCGCGGCCGCCCGGCAGGCGATCGGCGCCGATGGTGTAGAATTTGCCACCCGTGGTGAAGATCAGGATTTTGTCGGTCGTCTGGGCATGGAAGGCGAGCTTGAGGCTGTCGCCCTCCTTGAAGGTGAACAGCGAATAGTCGTTGAGGTGGCCCTTCATGGCCCGCAACCAGCCCTTTTCGGAGACGATCACGGTGACCGGCTCCTTTTCGATCATCGCCTGGTGAATATCGCTCAAATCGTGGTCGGGCGCGTCGGCGAAAGTGGTGCGACGAGCACCGAGATGCGCATTCTCCTCCGGCCCGAAATCGCGGCGGACCTTGTGCACCTGCCAGGCGATCGCCTTCCACTGCCTGGCGTCGGAGGCAAGCAATTGCTCGATCTCGCCCTTCTCGGCGCTGAGGGCGTCGAACTCCTTGCGGATTTCGATTTCCTCCAGCTTGCGCAAAGCGCGCAGCCGCATGTTGAGGATCGCTTCGGCCTGATTGTCGGTGAGCGACCAGCGGGCCATCATCACCTGCTTGGGCTCGTCCTCCTCGCGGATGATCCTGATGACCTCGTCAAGATTGAGATAGGCGATCAGATAGCCGCCAAGGATTTCGAGGCGCCTTTCAATCTCGCCCAGGCGATGGCGCGACCGGCGCACCAGCACCTCCTTGCGGTGCTCCAGCCATTCCCACAGCACATCCTTCAGCGACAGGACGTTCGGGACCTTCCCGCGCGACAGCACATTCATGTTGAGCGGGAAGCGACTTTCAAGCTCGGTCAGCTTGAACAGCGATTCCATCAAAAGGCCGGGGTCGACCGAGCGGCTCTTGGGCACCAGCACCAGGCGGATGTCTTCGGCGCTCTCGTCGCGTACATCCTCCAGCAGCGGCAGTTTACGGGCGACGAGCAGTTCGGCGATCTTTTCGATCAGCCGCGCCTTCTGCACCTGATAGGGAATTTCGGTGACCACGACATGCCAGGTACCGCGTCCCTGGTCCTCGACCGAATAGCGCGCGCGAACCCGGAAGCTGCCGCGCCCGGTTTCATAGGCATCGAGGATGGACGCCCGGCTGTCGATGATGACGCCGCCGGTCGGGAAATCCGGCCCCTGCACCAGCCCGTCGCCGGGCTGCTTGCTCATCAATTCCTCGACCGATGCGTCGGGATGCTCGATCAGATGCAGTGCGGCCGTGCACAGTTCGGCGGCATTATGCGGCGGGATGGAGGTCGCCATGCCCACGGCAATACCGGAAGACCCATTGGCCAGCAGGTTCGGGAATGCGCCCGGCAGGACGACGGGTTCCTCGTCCTCCTCATTATAGGTCAGGCGATAGTCGACCGCGTCTTCGGTGATGCCCTCCAGTAGCGCAGTCGACACTTCGGTCATGCGCGCTTCGGTGTAGCGCATGGCGGCAGCATTATCGCCGTCGATATTGCCGAAATTGCCCTGCCCGTCGACCAGCGGATAACGCACGGCGAAATCCTGCGCCAAACGCACCAGGGCATCATAGATCGACTGGTCGCCATGCGGGTGGAACTTGCCCATCACCTCGCCGACGATGCGCGCGCATTTGGCGAAACCCTGATCCGGATTGAGCCGCAGCAGCCGCATGGCATGCATGATGCGCCGATGCACCGGTTTCAGCCCGTCGCGTACGTCCGGCAGCGCCCGATGCATGATCGTCGACAACGCATAGGCAAGATAGCGCTCTTCCAGCGCCTTCTTCAGATCGACCGGTTCAATGTGATCGCCATCGCCGGCACCCGGCGGCAAAAGCCCTTTTCCCATGGCCTCCGACTATCCGAGCGGGTGATTCGCGGCAAGGAAAAACGAATCATGCGATGGCCAATGGGCTGGATTAGTCACTTGTCCGACCAGGAAAATCTTCCATTTGCCTTTTGCCGGCATTTTCTATCAATGTGTCGCCTGAATGCCTAAACGGTCCTGCGATGGTGAAGCAAGCAGGCCAACCATTTGGTTCCCAAGAAAAAATCGCCACGCAGGAAAGACAAATGACCATCTGCCGCTCCACCCTCGTCAAGCTCGCATTCTCAACCGCCTTGTTGACGCTCCCCCTTCAGACCGCCCTGGCACAGGACGCAAATGCGGTTGCCGAGCGGTTCCGGACGTTGATGACCAAGCAAGGCGTCGAAGTCAGTTGGACCGGTGTGAGTGGCGATGCCGACGAAATGGTCATCGAGGGCGCGGCGTTCGGCGTGCCGGGCGAGGAAGACCGCTTCCAGGTCGGCAAGCTGACCTTCGAGGACGTCAGCGAGAAAGACGGCGGATATCGCATCGGCACGATCAGCACCGAACCCTATCATTTCAATCAAGACAAGCTGGCGATCGACGTCAGCGCAATGACCTTCAACGGCGTGCTGCTTCCGGCTGCGGAGGATACCGATCCGGTGAAATCGCTTCTGATGTATGAAACCACGGAACTTGCGAGCGTCGAGGTAAAGCTTGATGACAAGCCGCTGTTTTCACTTACCAATCTGAGTGGCGAAATCACGCCGCCGAGCGACGGCAAGCCGATGGAATTCACCGGGGCGGTGGAGAAATTTACCGCTGACCTTACTGTGGTCGAAGATCCCGCATCAAAGGCCGTGATCGAAGGCCTCGGCTACCAGACCATCAGCGGCAATATCGAAATGGCAGGTTCGTGGCAGCCGACCGACGGCCGCATGGCGCTGACCCAGAACGATATCACCATCGATGACGCCGGCACGTTGGGATTCAGCTTCGATATTGGCGGCTATACGCCGTCCTTCATGCAATCGCTGCAAGACCTGCAGAAGAAAATGGCCGACCAACCGGCCGGGGCCGACGATTCGGCGCAAGGCCTGGCCATGCTGGGGCTGATGCAGCAATTGACCTTCCACGGCGCCAATATCCGCTTCGACGACGATTCCCTCACCGGCCGGGTGCTGGAATATTTTGCCGAGCAGCAGGGCATGAAGCCCGAGGACATTGCCAACCAGGCCAAGGCAATCGTGCCGTTCCTGACGGCGCAACTCAACAACCCCGAACTGTCGGGCCAGATCACCGCCGCGCTCAACACATTCCTCGACGATCCGGAAAGCCTCGAGATCACGGCGGCACCCGCCTCGCCCGTTCCCTTCGCGCTGATTGCGGCCGGCGGAATGGCTGCCCCGCTGGAACTGCCCAAAACCCTCGGTGTGAGCGTCACGGCGAATGCCGACTGACAAAAAAGCCCGGCAGCGATGCCGGGCTTTTTCATGAATCGAATGAATGGGTTGCCCCGGCTTCCTATTCTTCTTTCCTGGGCGCGACCACCCGCAACGACAGTTCGCGCAACTGGGTTGGCGTAGCCTCGGCCGGCGAACCCATGAGCAGGTCCTGCGCCTGCTGGTTCATCGGGAACAGCGTCACCTCGCGCAGGTTCTTGGCACCGACGAGCAGCATCACCACACGGTCGATGCCGGCAGCCATGCCGCCATGCGGCGGCGCGCCATATTGGAACGCACGATAAAGGCCGCCGAACTGTTCTTCGACCTCTTCGCGGGTCTTGCCCGTCAGTTCAAACGCCTTGACCATGAGTTCGGGCAACTGGTTGCGGATCGAGCCGGACGCGATTTCGAAGCCATTGCAGACGAGGTCGTACTGATAGGCCTTGATCGTCAGCGGGTCCTGTCTGTTCAGCGCCTCCAGGCCGCCCTGCGGCATCGAGAACGGGTTGTGGGCAAAATCGATCTTCTTTTCGTCTTCGAGCCATTCATAGAACGGGAAGTCGACGATCCAGCACAGATCGAAGCGTTCGCGATCGACCAGGTTCAGTTCCTCTCCGGCGCGCGTGCGGGCATCGCCGGCGAATTTGTAGAATTTCGCCGGGTCGCCGGCGACGAAGAAGGCGGCGTCGCCATCGGCAAGCCCCAGCTGCTGGCGGATAGCTTCGGTGCGCTCCTCGCCGATATTCTTGGCGATGGGGCCGGCACCCTCGAGCTTTTCGCCTTCCTTGCGCCAGAAGATATAGCCGAGGCCCGGCTGACCCTCACCTTGCGCCCAGGAATTCATGCGGTCGCAGAACGCTCTGCTGCCACCGGTCTTGGCGGGAATTGCCCAAACCTCGACCTTCGGGTTGGAGGCGATCATGCCTGCAAACACCTTGAAGCCCGATCCGGCGAAATGTTCGGTGACCTGCTGCATCTCGATCGGGTTGCGCAGGTCCGGCTTGTCCGTGCCGTAGGTACGCAGCGCCGTGTCGTAGGGGATGCGCCGGAACTGCTGCGTGACCGGCTTGCCATCGGCAAACTCTTCGAACACGCCGCGCATCACCGGCTCCATCGTGTTCCAGACGTCTTCCTGCGTCACGAAGCTCATTTCGAGGTCGAGCTGGTAGAATTCGCCCGGCAGGCGGTCGGCCCGCGGGTCCTCGTCGCGGAAGCAGGGTGCTATCTGGAAATAGCGATCGAAACCGGCGACCATCAGAAGCTGCTTATATTGCTGCGGCGCCTGCGGCAGCGCAAAGAACTTGCCCGGATGGATGCGGCTCGGCACCAGGAAGTCGCGTGCGCCTTCCGGGCTCGATGCCGTCAGGATCGGCGTCGAATATTCGGTGAAGCCGACCTCGTTCATGCGCTGGCGCATATCGGCAATAATCTTGCTGCGCACGACGATATTGCGATGCAGCGTCTCGCGGCGAAGGTCGAGGAAACGGTATTTCAGGCGGATGTCTTCGGGATAATCCGGCTCGCCGAACACCGGCAACGGCAATTCCTTCGCCGCCGAGAGCACTTCGATCTCGCCCGCGAAAATTTCGACCTCGCCGGTCGGCAGGTTGGCATTGACCGTCTCGGCCATGCGCGCCTTGACCTCGCCATCGACGCGGATGACCCATTCACCACGCACGGTCTCGGCCGTCTTGAAGGCGGGCGAATCCGGATCGGCGACAATCTGGGTCAGGCCGTAGTGGTCGCGCAGGTCGATGAACAGCAGACCGCCATGATCACGGACGCGATGGACCCATCCCGACAGGCGGACCTGTGATCCAACGTCTGATTTCCTCAATTCAGCGCAGGTATGGCTGCGATAACGATGCATGATGAAAATTCCGGTTCGGAGTGTTGGTGTGGATGACGCGGCACACGCCCGCAGGCGCGCCTGAAATTGGCGGGAAAAGCGCATGCGGGCCATGTTTTGTCAAGGAGAAGCGGTGTTTTGGTCCTATGGCTGGCAATCGCCGCCGCGATAGTCCACTAAGGAGGCTCCACCGGACAGATTGCCCGATGTCATCCATCCGCCCGCTTATTCCCCTTCTCATCGCCGCAGGTATCCTTCTTGGCGGCAATGGACTGCAAGGTACGCTGATAGCGATGCGCGGCGCGGAGGAGGGTTTTTCCGCCTCCACCATCGGCTTCATGGGAACCGCCTATTTCGCAGGCTTCCTGCTTGGCTGCATTGCCATCAGCCGCATCATGAAGGCGGTCGGCCATGTCCGCGCATTCGCAGCACTGGCCGCGCTGGCCTCGGCGGGCTCACTATTGCTTGTCCTGGTGATTGATCCTGTCGCCTGGTCGATCATCCGCTTCGTCTCCGGCTTCTGCTTTGCTGGATTGTTCACGACGATGGAAAGCTGGCTGAATTCCGGAGTGTCAAATCACAATCGGGCACGGGTGCTGGCGCTCTATCGCGTCATCGACATCGGCTCCGTCACAGGGGCGCAATTCCTGATCCCGATCTTCGGTGCCGACGGCTTTTCCATCTTTGCCATCATGTCGATCATGATCACCCTGTCGCTGGTGCCGGTTTCGCTCGGCGACCGCTCCAACCCGTCGCCGCCGGAAGACGTCAAGCTCGACCTGGCGCGGGTCTGGCGCATTTCGCCGCTTGGCTGCATCGGCTGTGCTGCCGTCGGCGTCACCAACAGCGCCTTCCGCACGCTCTCGCCCGTCTATGCCGAGCAGATCGGCCTATCGGTCGCCGATGTCGTCATCTTCGTCAGCGTCGGCATCATCGGCGGTGCGCTGATCCAATATCCCCTCGGCCATCTGTCCGACCGCTGGGACAGGCGCATGGTGCTGATGCTGACGACCACCGGCGCGATGCTGGCGGCCCTGGCGTTGGTATTTCTCGCCGGCCAGGCGCCCCTCTCCAATTTCGTGCTCGTCTTCTTCTTCGGGTCCTTCGCCATGCCGCTCTTTTCCCTGTCGGCTGCCCACGCCAACGACCGGGCCGAGAAAGGCGAATTCGTTCTCGTCAATGCCGCCCTGATGCTGTTCTACTCGTTCGGCGCCATTGGTGGCCCGTTTGCCGCAGCTGCCGTAATGCAATATTTCGGCCCCCATGCGCTGTTCAGCTTCTCGGCTGCCGTCTACGCCACCTTCCTGCTGATCACGCTGCACCGGATGCGGGTAACCACCAGCGTGCCGGCAAACCGGCGTCGGCCCTTTACCGCATTGCTGCGAACCTCGACGATTTTCTCGCGCCTGGCGCGGCGCCCGGGCGAACCTAGCAAGCCCAATGGCGGCGAGCAATCTTCCGCAAAGCTTGACGAACGCGCTCCAGACTGAAAGGAAATAAATTCCATTTCCGCGTAAAAGAAATTTCATGCACGTCATAACAACGCAAAAAGAGCTCGAAGCGGTCATTTCCGCGCTCGAAAAATCCACTTTCGTCACGGTTGATACAGAATTCATCCGCGAGACGACCTTCTGGCCGGAGCTTTGCCTGATCCAGATGGCCGCCCCCGGCGTGAATGCGCTGATCGATCCGCTGGCGCCGGACCTGGACCTCAAGCCGTTCTTCGCCCTGATGGCCAATACGGCGGTCATCAAGGTGTTTCATGCCGCGCGGCAGGACATCGAGATCGTTTTCCATCTCGGCGGGCTCATTCCCCATCCGGTGTTCGACACGCAGGTGGCGGCGATGGTCTGCGGCTTCGGCGACAGCGTCTCCTACGACCAGTTGGTACAGAAGGTGACCGGCGTCCATCTCGACAAATCCTCCCGCTTCACCGACTGGCGTCATCGCCCGCTTTCGGAAAAACAGCTCAGCTATGCGCTGGCCGACGTCACCCATCTCATCGATGTCTATCTGCACCTGCAGGCGCAGCTGGAACGCGAAGGCCGCGCCCATTGGCTGAACGAGGAAATGGAAGTGCTGACATCGCGCGAAACCTATGATCCGCCTCCGGACCATGCCTGGAAGCGCCTGAAAGTGCGCCTGCGCAAGCCGATCGAACTGGCCATGGTGCAGGCCGTGGCGGCATGGCGCGAGCATGAGGCGCGCGAGCGCAACGTGCCGCGCGGACGCGTGCTGAAGGACGATGTCATCTATGAAATCGCGCAGCAGCAGCCGCGCGATGCCGCAGCACTGGCACGGTTGCGGACTATCCCCAAGGGCTGGGAGCGCTCGTCAACCGCGGCCTCGCTGCTCGAGGTCGTCGACAAGACACTCCACATTCCCAAGGAGAAACTGCCGAAACTGCCCAAGGCCACGCAGGCGCCGGAAGGCACGGGCGCTGCATCCGAACTGCTGAAAGTCCTTTTGCGGCAGGTTGCCGACAGACAGGGCGTCGCGGCGAAGGTGCTGGCATCAGGCGATGATATCGACCGGATCGCGGCCGAGGGCGAAAAGGCCGACGTGCCCGCCATGCAAGGCTGGCGCCGGGAGGTTTTCGGCAATGTCGCCGCGCGGCTCGTGCGCGGCGAGCTGGCGCTCAAATTCGACAACAAGAAGATTTCGATCTTCGAGACTGAATAGCCTCAGCCAGGCAAATCCAGCCTGCTCCGCCTATCGGAGCAGGCGAATCTAACCCTCTCCCTGCCCTGAAAATCAGACCGCGCCCGGATAATTCGGGCTTTCGCGCGTGATCGTCACGTCATGGGTATGGCTTTCACGCAGGCCTGCGGTCGAGATGCGCACGAAGGTGGCACGCTGACGGAAATCGGCAAGATCGCGTCCGCCGACATAGCCCATGGCCGCGCGCAGACCGCCGGCAAGCTGATGCAGCACCCCGGCAACCGGTCCCTTGTAAGGCACCTGCCCTTCAATACCCTCAGGCACCAGTTTCAGCGTGTCGCGAACTTCGGCCTGGAAATAGCGGTCAGCCGAGCCGCGCGCCATGGCGCCAACCGAGCCCATGCCGCGATAGGCTTTGAAGGAACGGCCCTTGTAGAGATAGACCTCGCCCGGGCTTTCATCCGTCCCGGCCAGCAGCGAGCCGATCATGGCAGCGCTGGCGCCAGCCGCCAGCGCCTTGGCAAGATCGCCTGAAAACTTGATGCCACCATCGGCAATCACCGAGATGCCGGCCTTCTGTGCGGTTTCCACCGCCGACATGATCGCCGACAATTGCGGAACCCCGACGCCGGCGACAATGCGGGTCGTGCAGATCGAGCCCGGACCGATGCCCACCTTGACTGCGTCAGCGCCGGCATCGATCAAAGCCTGAGTGCCTTCGGCCGTCGCCACATTGCCTGCCATGATGCGCACGGAGTTGGAAAGTTTCTTGGCCCGAGTCACCGCATCCAACACACGCTGCGAGTGGCCATGGGCAGTGTCGATCACCAGAAGGTCGACGCCCGCATCGATGAGCCGTTCGGCACGCTCGAAACCGTCATCGCCCACTGTAGTCGCCGCCGCCGCCCGCAGCCGGCCCTGTTCATCCTTGGCAGCGTTGGGGTTGAGTTGCGACTTCTCTATATCCTTGACGGTGATCAGGCCGACGCAATTGCCGGACTTGTCGACCACCAGCAGCTTTTCGATGCGGTGGGTGTGCAGCAGGCGCTTGGCCTCGGTCTGGTCGACGGTTTCCTTGACCGTGACCAGATTTTCCCGCGTCATCAATTCATAGACCTTCTGGCCCGGATCGTTGGCGAAGCGAACGTCCCTGTTGGTCAGGATGCCGACCAGCCGGCCCAGCTTGTGGCCGCCGGTTCCGCCATTCTCGACCACCGGAATGCCGGAAATTCCATGGGCATGCATCAGCGCCTGCGCATCCGCCAGGGTCGCGTCCGGGCCGATCGTGACCGGGTTCACGACCATGCCGGATTCGAATTTCTTGACCTGGCGCACCTGCTCTGCCTGTTCGGCCGGCGAAAAATTGCGATGGATGACGCCGATGCCGCCCGCCTGAGCCATGGCAATGGCCAGCCGTGATTCGGTCACAGTATCCATAGCGGCCGAAAGGATCGGGATATTGAGTTCGATATCTCCGGCAATCACCGTGCGGATATCGGTTTCGCCCGGCATCGTGTCGGAATGGCCGGGCTGCAGCAGCACGTCGTCAAAAGTCAGGGCGGTGGCCCCGGTCGCAGTTTCAATGATTTTTGCCATGGCCAACCTTCAATACATGAAGCGGGCGCTGAAGCCTGACAGGCAGCGCCAACTTGTCGTTTCCCTTTCAGGATTGGCACCGGCTCGTAACACGTCTTGTGGCGGAAGAAAAGCGTGCCGCACGCGGAATTATCACTGAGCGATGCGGCGACCGGGCGCAATGCCCTTGTCGCCGCAGCGGTGCCGGCTCCAAGCCCCCCGCCCGAAACCGGCACCACCACCATCGCGACGTCCGGAACGTCATCGATGATCTTGGGCCCGACCGTCCCTAACCAGCATGATGCCAGCATTGGCGAATGACGGCGCCATAATCAAGCCCATTCCTTCATCAAACCGTCCACTTCTGGTCAGGTGTTGCCAGTTGGTTGCAGGTGAAGCGGCCCCCGACCTGCAGTCGGCCAAATTCTCTCCATCCTTGCAACAGAACAAGACGCGACAACCACTGCGAAATGTCGGTGAGTCTGGTGCCGAAACCATTCGTGGGCAGCAAACCGTATCCTTTTGGCGGCTGCGGCCTTGTGGGGACTTGAAGCAGAGGCCATCCGATGTCACATCATGGGCCAATATCGGCTGGTCCATCGCATCCGGCCGTATCCAAGCCGGATGATCATTCATGGTTACCTATCTCGACGCCGCCACGGCTCCATCACGAAACACCGGGCAGATCCGCCTTTACGGCGAGGAAGCATTTGCCGGCATGCGCAAGGCATGCGACCTGACGGCGCGCTGCCTCGACGAACTCGTCGATATCGTCAAGCCGGGCGTCACCACCAATACGATCGATCGCTTCGTCTTCGAGTTCGGCATGGACCAGGGCGCCCTGCCCGCAACGCTGAATTATCGCGGCTATACCAAGTCCACCTGCACTTCGATCAACCATGTGGTCTGTCACGGCATTCCCGACGACAAGCCGCTGAGGGAAGGCGATATCGTCAATATCGACGTGACCTATATCCTCGACGGCTGGCACGGCGATTCTAGCCGCATGTACCCCGTCGGCCAGATCAAGCGGGCGGCCGAACGCCTGCTGGAGGTCACGCATGAGTGTCTTATGCGCGGCGTTGCCGCTGTGCGTCCCGGCGCCCGGACCGGCGCCATCGGCGCTGCAATCCAGACTTATGCCGAAGGCGAGCGCTGTTCTGTCGTGCGGGATTTTTGCGGCCATGGCGTCGGCCAGCTTTTCCACGACGCTCCGAACATTCTGCACTATGGCAGCGTGAATGAAGGCGTGGAACTGCGCGAAGGCATGATCTTCACCATCGAGCCGATGATCAATCTGGGAAGGCCGCATGTGAAGGTGCTGTCAGACGGCTGGACGGCGGTGACGCGGGACCGCTCGCTATCGGCGCAATATGAGCACACGGTCGGCGTGACTGCGGATGGCTGCGAAATCTTTACGCTCTCGCCCAAGGGGCTCGACCGGCCAGGTTTGGCCTCCTAATATTTCCACCGGCAACCGTGCGGCGGAGGGGTTCAGGCCATGGAAGACCAGGAGGACGAGCGCGGCTTTTTTGCCGAGCAATCGCCCCGCTCCATTCGTCCGACCAAGCCGGCTGACGCCAAGCCGCATTATCTCGGCCATCGACAAAGGCTGCGAGACCGGTTTCGCGACGCCGGCGCCGATGCGCTCTCCGACTATGAGATCCTCGAGCTGCTGCTGTTCCGATCGGTTCCGCGCGCCGACACCAAGGAACGCGCCAAGGCCCTGCTGAAGCGATTCGGCTCACTGGCCGAAGTGCTTGGCGCGCCTGAACATCTGCTGTGCGAAGTGCCCGATATCGGCATGGGGGCGGCGCTTGACCTGAAGATCGTGGCGGCGGCGGCACTGCGCATGGCGCGCAGCGAAATCAAGGGACGCGAGGTTCTGTCGTCCTGGAGCCAGGTGCTCGACTATTGCCGCGCCGCCATGGCCTTCGAGGAACGAGAGCAATTCCGCATCCTGTTCCTGGACAAGAAGAATGCGCTGATTGCCGACGAAGTGCAGCAGACCGGCACGGTCGACCATACGCCAGTCTATCCGCGCGAGGTGGTCAAGCGGGCGCTCGAACTGTCGGCGACGGCAATCATCCTCGTGCACAACCATCCGTCCGGCGACCCGACTCCGTCGCGCGCCGATATCGACATGACGAAGATGATCATCGAATCGGCAAAGCCGCTCGGGATCTCCGTGCATGACCACATCATCATCGGCAAGAAGGGCTATGCCAGCATGAAGGGGCTGCTGCTGATCTGACCTGCCTCCGAACTGGCTTGGTCAAGACAGTTCATCGCCGCACATGCGGCCGATCCGGGCCACAGCATCACGGAGGCCGGCAAGGTTGAAGTCAGCCTCGCCATTGCCCGCCAGGAAACCGAAGCGCCAGACAATTTTCAGGCGCCTCGCGCCAAGCAGGCGAGCGATGCCGTCCTTGCCCTCCCGGGAAAAACTGCGCTTCTGGAAGCCGAGCGCCCATTGTTCGGAAACCACGCTGCCGTCGATGCGCAAGGAGAGATCGACAGACTGGTCGCCGGCAACCGGGTCCCTGAGTTGCACTGATTGGCTCCAGCTGCCCCCTTCCGTCGGGCGGCACCCAATGGTGAAAGTGGGATGATATTCGATCACCCGCGACGATCCCACGCTGAGGGTGCCGATCGAAACCACCGATGCTGTGATTGCCCCGTCACGGCCGTTGACGATGCGCCATGGGTCACTTTGCCCTAAGGCCGCGGGCGCAATTGTGGTGAAGGTGCCCATTGCCAGCAAGCCGATGATGATCCTGGTATTGGCGTGCAACGTCATTTTCCAGCTCAAATCGGCTCAGGCGCTGGCGCGGACTTTCAATATCTCCCGCACGCGGCGTCAAACCCCCTTCCGCATAGGACGATCAAAGCAAAAAGGCCGCTGGGATGCCAGCGGCCTTTTGTTCAAACCCGGTTGTGAGAGCGCCTTATTCGGAGTCCGCATCCTTGGCTGCGGCCTTCTTCTTCGGAGCGGCCTTCTTCTTGAGCTCTGCCCCCTCGGCATCGTCGGTCTTCTTGGCCGCAGCTTTCTTGGCCTTCTTCGCCGGCTTGGCAGCCCCCTCCGCACCTTCCTCGTCGTCGGCCATCAGCTCTTCCTTGCTGACTTTCTGGTCAGTGACGGAAATCTGCGTCAGCAGATGATCAATGACCTTCTCCTCGAAGATCGGTGCGCGCAGCGTGGTCAGGGCCTCGGCATTGTTGCGGTAGAAGTCGAAGACTTCCTGCTGCTGGTTGCCCGGGTAGCGGCGCACGAACTCGAACAGCGCGCGCTGCAGTTCCTCGTCCGAAACCTGGACGCCTGCCTTTTCGCCGATTTCGGCAAGCACAAGCCCCAGGCGCACGCGACGCTCGGCAAGACGCTGGTATTCGGCCCGCGCCTCCTCCTCGGTGGTGTCCTCGTCGGCGAAAGTGTGGCCGGCTGCAGCAAGGTCACGCTCGACCTGATTCCAGATATTGGTGAACTCGGCTTCGACCAGCTTGGACGGCGCCTCGAACTTGTAGCTCTCGTCGAGCTGGTCGAGCAGCTGGCGCTTGACCTTCTGGCGCGTCATCGAACCGAACTGGCTCTCGATCTGCCCGCGCACGATCTCGCGCAGACGCTCAAGCGACTCCAGGCCGAGGTTCTTAGCGGTCTCGTCATTGATCTCCAGTTCGCCAGGCTTGCCGACTTCCTTCACGGACACGTCGAAGGTGGCTTCCTTGCCCGCCAGTTCGGCCGCACTGTAGTTTTCCGGGAAGGTGACGGTGATGGTCTTTTCATCACCGGCCTTGGTGCCGATCAGTTGATCCTCGAAACCGGGAATGAATTCCTTCGAACCGAGCACCAGCGGCTGGTCGGAGCCGGTACCGCCGGCGAAAGGCGTGCCATCGATCTTGCCGACATAATCGATGGTGACGCGGTCGCCTTCCTCGGCCTTGCCCTTCTTGGGCTCATAGCTGCGCGAGGATTCGGCCACGCGGCGAACCTGATCTTCCACTTCCTCGTCCGGCACGTCGAAAACCTGACGGGTTACCGAAATCTTGGAGAAGTCCTGGATCTCGATGTTCGGGATAACCTCGTAGGAGAGCTGGAATTCGAAATCGGCGCCGCCTGCCAGGATCTTTTCTGCTTCCTTCTCGTCCTCGGTCATGGTGACCTCCGGACGCATAGCAGCCTTCTCGCCGCGCTCGGCAATGATAGTACGGGTCGAATTCGACAGGATTTCGTTCACGACCTCGGCCATGAAGGACTTGCCATAGACCTTGCGCAGATGCTGCAGCGGCACCTTGCCCGGGCGGAAACCGTTGATGCGCACCTTCGACTTGGCGTCGGAAAGCCGCTCTACCAGCTTGGCTTCCATGTCGCCGGCCGGCACGGTCACCTTGATTTCGCGCTTCAGACCGGAATTGAGAGTTTCGGTAACCTGCATCATCAAACCTTTGTTTTCGCCAATGCCGCTGACTTACGGCTCCCTGCCGCTCAGCCTGCCGGATATTCGTGCCGGGATAATTCTTTGGTGCGGGTGAAGCAAGTGGGCCGAGATGGCTTGGCCATCGGGCATCAAGTGCTCTTAATGCGCTCCAAGAATGTGGGTAAGTCTTTGTTTTTCCTGCTTCCTACCACATTCAACCGAAGCGGACCTTAATAACCCTTCACATTTGACACGCCTTTTGTCACAGACAGACTGAATTTTCAACACTCTTCGCATGTTTCAATACGGCTCGTCCGGATGCTTTTCTGGGCAACATCGTTCTGTTGCGAGATTGACAGAATGATGGCCGCATGAGATTTCCAGCGCATTGCGGATGTGGCGGAACTGGTAGACGCCCTGGATTTAGGTTCCAGTGCCGAGAGGCGTGGAGGTTCGACTCCTCTCATCCGCACCATTTTTAATCTCACGCCAGTTCGCTGCGCTCACGGCTCCGTGGGGCGGCCTGATTGATCGACGGGTGGTCGCCCTTGCGAACCCTTTGGGTTCGGCCCTGCAGACTGAGCGTGTTTTGCTTATCATCCGACTGAACGGATGGCGGCTAATAAAGCGGTTCCGTGAACAGCACCTTGTCGCCGTCCATAAGGGCTTTGATCTGCGCCGTGCCGTCCTTGCCGATAGCGGCGAGGATGCTGAAACTGCGGATGCGCATGTCGCGCTCAATTTCCTTGCCCTCGCCTTCCGGCAGATAGAAGCGCTCGATCCCATAATCGACCCGGATGATGGCGTTCTGCTGCGCGCTCCAGCCGGCATCGGTCGTGCCGCGTATCTCCGCTTCATCCGTTCCGAGCGGCGTGCCCGCCGGTTTGCCGAGCGAACCCGACACCGGATGCCAGAACCCGTCGGCATCCTTCTTCAGCCGCACGAAAATGGCGTCCGGCGCGGGCGCCTTTGCATCGGCATTTGCAACCAGATTTGCCGGAATGCTGGAAATCTCATAGCCGAGGCGCACATAGTCGCCGCGCAAAAGATCGCGTGGATCGACCGGCTCGACCTTCAACAGGACGTCCTGCCCATTGCGCAGGATCGCTGCCCGCCCGGCGATAATCCATGCCAGGAACCCTATCTGCGCCAGCGCCAGAACTACCGCGATTATAAGGAGACGGTTTTTTTGCATCATGCGCCCTGCCCTCCTTGTACCGGCCTGGCCCTGATGCGCCTTTCAATCCTGATGATGAAAAGAGCGATGATGCCCAGAACCACGCCTGAGGCGAGAAACAGCCCCGCAGTGCCAAGCATGGTGCCGATCATTACCGCATAGATGAAGGCAAGTTCGAGCCCGAAGCCGGTGTAGGCAAGCCACCGCAACATGCGGCTTTCGCGCCCGGCAATAATAAGTGCTGCTGCAATGCCGCCAAATGTAACCACGGCAGCCAGCGCCAGTCGCCCGCCTTCATCGACAAGGTCGATCTGCGCCAAAGCGAGTCCGACCAGGAATCCCAGAAGGCAATGAACTGGCAGGCGCCTGTCGAGCAGCACAATTCTTTCGACCGGTTCGGGCGCGCGCGTAGCCAATATGAACAGCAATGCCGAGCCGATGGCCAGCGCGATGCCAATGGCAATAGTGTCATGATGCGCGGCCACGATGCACATATATAGAATGAGTGACAGCAGGATCAGATGTCGTGCCGGGCGGCTTTGTGTCCAATAGGAGATCAGCCAGAACGCTGCCGCCATGACCAGATAGAATTGCGGGACGATGTCCCAATCATCGATGCCGCGCATCACCATCCACGCCATGGCGATGGCAACGGCCGCGACCGTGAGCGCAGATGAACGCAATGCCGCTGCCGCGAGCGCGGTGCCGGCGCACCAGGTCAAAATTGCCGAGGCCTCGTCGCCGGACAGATGGTACATCTGGCCAACCAATGCGATCGATCCGCCAAAGGCGGCAGCGGCGATCAGCCAGCACGCTTCGGCAAGCGCGTCACGACCGCGCTGCTTCAGCCAGGCCCCGCCGACATAAAAGCCGAAGATGAGCGCAAACAGGGTCCCCACCCGGACAAGGCGGGGAATGGCTTCCCAATTGGCGGCGACAAGAAGCAGAATCGCAGCGCCGAGCAGCAACGCCGCCATGATCGCCAGCACCGAGCCGAAATTGAAGGAACGCTCATTGCGGACTTCCGCATCCGCGACGAGCAACTGGCCCGTCGCCTGGTCGATCATGCCCTGCTCAACCCAGCGCGAGACATCCGCTTTCAGGCGCGACACATAACTCGGCAACGATCTTCTCCCGACTTTCTGTGCGGTGCACCCAGCCGTCAAGCCTTTGGCAATACGGCATTTTCATGAACCGGCCCCAATTGCGCCACAGACCCTAAGGCCGATTAATGTTGCAATGCACAAACGCATTGCTGCTATGCACCGTTAGCACTTTTAATGCTTCGTGAACGAGCCTATCTACACATCGTACACGAAAGACAAAGACATAGACGATCCAAAGACGAACGAGCAAGACGATGAACCTGATCCGCAATTACCGTAACTGGCGCCGCTATCGCGAGACCGTCTCCGAGCTGAGCCGCCTTTCGAACCGTGAGCTTACAGACCTGGGCATCAATCGCAGCGACATTCCTTTCGTCGCGCGTAAGTCCATCTAAGAGACTCCGGCAAGATACCGAACCGAACAGATCAATAGAAAGCAAGAACAAATGAACATCCTGCGCAACTACCGCAACTGGCGCCGTTATCGCGAAACGGTCAGCGAGCTTGGCCGCCTGTCCAACCGTGAACTCTCCGACCTCGGCATCAGCCGCAGCGAGATTCACTCCGTGGCACGCCGCGCCATCTAAGGAATTTCGTCGGCGCCTACCTCCTCCCGGGCTCCGACGGATACGATCAGCTTTCACCTCCTCCCGATCGCTGATCGACCCAAACGGCACCCGCCGGACCTCCTCCCCCGGCGGGTGTTGTGACCCAAAGGCCCTTCGCAGCCTCTAAATGGCGAAAAGAATTCTGTCGGCGCCTACCTCCTCCCAGGTTCCGACCGATACGGTCAGCTTTCACCTCCTCCCGATTGCTGACCGACCCTAACGACACCCGCCGGACCTCCTCCCCCGGCGGGTGTTGTGACCCAAAGGCCCTTCGCAGCCTCTAAATGGCGAAAAGAATTCTGTCGGCGCCTACCTCCTCCCAGGTTCCGACCGATACGGTCAGCTTTCACCTCCTCCCGATTGCTGACCGACCCTAACGACACCCGCCGGACCTCCTCCCCCGGCGGGTGTTGTCGTTTCAGGGCTTGGACGATCCAGGCCGCGCGCTCACCGCACGCCCATCACGCCGCGGGTCAACCATTGCGACAGCTTCATGATGTCGGGAGGACCACCCGTCGGCGTATACCAGCTATCGATCGTCCATTTCTCTCCCGATCTGTCCCGCAAGACCGCTGTCGAATGCGGGTAGCGGCCATCGATCAGGAAGCCGCGGGTCACGTTGCGCTGAACCGTGTGATGCTTCAGCAGGCCGCGCCTTTCGAGATAGAGCAGGAAGGTGCGGGTGTTGGTCGATTCGTCGATGCAATCCATCTGGCCGCGCCTGTGCCACTGCCTGGCATTCGACTTGGCATGGTCGCGCACGCCGACCACGCTGGCAGCGCGGCTCTCGTAATACTGAACCGCCTTGGAGACGGCGGCGCGTTCGGCGTGCGGCGAGGCGCGGCCTGCGGCAAGGATTGCACTGATGCGCCTTGCGTCTGCGGCGCCTAGATCAAGTTGCGACTGGAAATGACAGCCGAAACCGTGGCAGATTTTCAACCGCGCGGCGCCTTTGGCGCTATCTCCCGCTGGTTGGGCGAATGCCGGGCCCCAACCGGCCGCAAAGGCGGCGAATACCAGGATAGCGGCGCGCATGCGGGCAGGATACGTCATCGCCAAGGACTAGCCGGGCACTTTCGCCAGAGCAAGGAAAGACATTCGCCAGCCGCAGTCGAGCACAACAGGGCAACGGCGTTGTTCCGATTGATTTCGTCCACTCTTCGGCCTATTTCCCGCGCATGACAACAAAACCCTTGCACGTCATCGGCGGCGGTCTTGCCGGCTCGGAAGCAGCCTGGCAGGCGGCCAATGCCGGCGTGCCCGTTATCCTGCATGAAATGCGGCCGGTACGCGGCACCGATGCGCACAAGACGGACGGGCTTGCCGAACTGGTCTGCTCCAATTCCTTCCGGTCCGACGACGCACAGGCGAATGCCGTCGGCCTCTTGCATGCGGAGATGCGGCTGGCGGGTTCGCTGATCATGGCAAGTGCGGATACGAATCAAGTGCCTGCCGGCGGCGCGCTAGCCGTCGACCGCGACGGCTTTTCGGCGGCTGTGACGGCAAAACTGCAATCGCATCCGCTGATTAACATTGTCCGCGAGGAAATGGCCGGGCTGCCGCCGGAAGATTGGCACCAGGCGATTATCGCCACCGGCCCGCTCACCGCACCTTCACTGGCAGAAGCCATTGCGCAGAAAACAGGCGCCGATGCGCTGGCCTTTTTCGATGCGATCGCGCCGATCGTGCATTTCGACACGATCGACATGGATATCTGCTGGTTCCAGTCGCGCTATGACAAGATTGGCCCGGGCGGCACCGGCCAGGATTACATCAACTGCCCGATGGACAAGCCGCAATATGAAGCCTTCGTGCAGGCGCTGATCGACGGCGGCAAGACCGAGTTCAAGCAGTGGGAAGGCACGCCCTATTTCGACGGCTGCCTGCCGATCGAGATCATGGCCGAGCGTGGCGCCGAAACATTGCGCCACGGGCCGATGAAGCCGATGGGTCTCACCAATGCGCATAATCCGTCAGTCAAGGCTTACGCAGTCGTCCAATTGCGCCAGGACAACGCGCTCGGCACGCTCTACAATATGGTCGGTTTCCAGACCAAGCTGAAACATGCCGAGCAGGTGCGCATCTTCCGTACCATTCCGGGGCTGGAAAATGCAGATTTCGCCCGGTTGGGCGGCCTGCATCGCAACACCTACATCAATTCGCCGACCCTGCTGGACGACACGCTTCAGCTCACGGGCCGGGACGGGTTGCGATTCGCCGGCCAGATCACCGGCTGCGAAGGCTATGTCGAATCTGCGGCGATAGGACTTCTGGCGGGACGTTTCGCCGCCGCAGAACTCCTTGGCGGCTCAGCCTCCGCCCCGCCCGTAACGACGGCGTTCGGCGCGTTGCTCAACCATATCACCGGCGGCCACATCGTTTCCGAAGACGAGCCGGGCAAGCGCTCCTTCCAGCCGATGAACATAAATTTCGGCCTCTTTCCGCCGGTGGAAGCGCCGAAATCGGAAGGCAAGCGCTTGCGCGGCAAGGACAAGATCGTCGCCAAGCGCCATGCGATAACCGCACGTGCGCTGGCCGATTGCCGTGCGTGGCTTGGTCTTTCGGAAGGTGCGCAGGCGGCCGAATAGAAAGCCTCAGCTTACTCGGCCGACCACCCCCGCGTCGCATGGCGAAACAAGATCCAATGCCTCGTGATGCCCGCCAGCTCCGGGGCGGATTTGAACGCCCGAGCACCGGCAGCAGAAATCCGCTTCAGATAGGCGCCGCTCAGCGATGCCGGCAGATAGGCCGGGCGCAAACCTGGCGGCAAGTCCGCCGCACGGCGCTGGAACGCGGCGAGATGCTCCCGGGCAAGTGCACTCATGGCAGCAACGATCTCAGCGGCCCCGGCCCCGTCCTGCCCCTTCAGACATTCCTCCGGCGAGGACCCAGCCGCTGCCAGGATGTCCTTCGGCACGAAACACTGGCCGCGCGCCTTGTGCATCGGCAGCAGCCGCAACAGGCCGGCTATCGCCTGGGCACAGCCGGTATGCCCTGCCAGATCGGCGCATTCGGGTGCTGCCTCCGGATCGAGGATCAGTGAGGCGAGCTGGATCAAGGCCCCGGCGGTCTCGCCGCAATAGCCCTCAAGATCGTTCCGAGACGGCATCGGGTCGTCGTAAAGGTCGAATATCCGCGCATCGAGATAGTTCAGGAATGCATCCTGCGGCAGGTGATACTCGACGATCGCGCCGATCAGCGCCTCGGCGGTCGGGTGTCCTGCGGCTGCATGCATGGTCCCGGCCGAAATCACGTCACGCCACCACTGCAGGCGAACCTCGCCCGGCAATGCTTCGCGAATGCGGTCACGAATACCTGCAATCTCAGCATTGAAGGCATAGAGCGCAAACAGGGCTGGCCGCTTGTCTTCCGGCGCATAGAGCACGGAAAGATAACGATCGCGGTCGGCAGAGCGCACCGCCTCCATCACGATGGCGGCTCGATCATTCATGTCAATCTACGGCAATGAGTGCGGCAGCCACGGCGCGGTCTTCGGCCAGAAGCACATTGTAGGTACGAACCGCCGCCCCGGTCGACATCGGGTCCGCCGAGATGTGCGCCTGCTTCAATGCCGCCCTGAGGTCGGCACCGAGCGGACGCAAATCCGTGCCGCTCCCGACCAGCAAAACCTCTATCTCGCTTGCCTCTGCCAACACGCGGGCAAAGTCCTGAGGCGTGAGCTTCAGGGGGTCGGCGGGCTCCCAGCCATAGATGCCCGAAGGCAGGCAGAGGAGCGAGCCGCGATGCGACATGTCGGCGAATCTGAAACCGCCATTGCCATAGGCCTCGACCGGAGCGCGGCCGGGAAAATGCGCTTCGCGGATCACGACCCCGGCCGACATGGCAAACCCTTATGACTTCGACGGCTGGGCCGTCCGCGGGGCAACTGCATCCGTGCCCTTGTCGAACATGTCGCCGCGCAGCTTGAACAGGATCAGCAGCGGACCGGCCACGAAGATCGATGAGTAGGTGCCGACGATCACGCCGAACAGCATGGCGAGCATGAAGGAACTGATGACCTCGCCGCCGAACAGATAGAGCGCGATCAGGGCAAACAGTGTCGTCAGGCCCGTCAGGAAGGTTCGTGACAGCGTCTGGCTCAATGACAGATTGAGCAGCTCGATGATCGGCATCTTCTTGTAGCGCCGCAGATTCTCGCGGACGCGGTCATAGATCACGACGGTGTCGTTGATCGAATAACCGACCACGGTGAGTATTGCCGCGATACTGGACAGATTGAATTCCAGGCCGGCAATGACATAGAGGCCGACCATCATGATCACGTCATGCAGCGTGGAAACGATGGCGCCGACCGCGAACTGCCATTCGAACCGGAACCAGACATAAAGCAGCATGGCAAACATCGAGGCGATGACGCCGATCGTGCCGGTCATGGCAAGCTCGGCCGACACCGTTGGCCCGACTACTTCGACGCGGCGGAAATCATAGTCCGATTCCAGTGCGCCGCGCATTTTCTCCAGGACCGACTGTTCGGCATTGTCGCCGCCTTCCGCCTGCCCTTCCACGCGGATCATCAGGTCACGGCCATCGCCGAATTCCTGCACCTGGACGTCGCCGATATTGACCTCACCCAGACGTGCACGCACGTCGCCGGCATCTGCAACGCCGTTCTTGGCCTGCACCTCGATCATCGAGCCGCCCTTGAAGTCGACGCCGTAATTCATGTCGACCGTGGCGAACAGCACCGCAATCACGATCGATGCGGCAGCCGATAATGCAAAGGCAAGGTTACGCCAGCGCATGATGTTGAGCTTGGGGTCAAGCGGCAGATAGTGCACCAGCCCCGCCGGCAGGTTGGTGGGCTTGCTGCGCTTCAGCCACACCGCAATCAGCCAACGGGTCAGGGTGAAAGCCGTGAAGACAGTGGTGACGATACCGATGGCAAGCGTGACCGCGAAGCCACGGATAGGCCCCGTGCCCATATAGAACAGGATCACCGCAGCGATAAGGGTGGTCAAATTGGCGTCAACGATCGTGGCCAGAGCGCGCTGGAAACCTGAATCAAGAGATTGCACCAGGGACCTGCCCTGCTCCCGCTCCTCGCGCACACGCTCGAAGATGATGACGTTGGAATCGACCGCCATGCCCATCGTCAAAACGATACCGGCAATGCCCGGCAGCGTCAGCGTCGCACCCAGCACGGTCAGGATCGCAATGATCATCGAGACGTTGGCGGCAAGGCCGATACAGGCAAGCAGACCAAGGCTGCCATAGGCCAGCAGCATGAAGGCAAACACCAGCACGGCCGCGATCATCGAGGCATAGGCGCCGGCTGAAATCGAATCGGCACCGAGGCTCGGGCCGACCGTGCGCTCTTCGATGATGGTGAGGTCGGCCGGCAGTGCGCCAGCGCGCAACAGCACGGCGAGGTCGTTGGCGCTCTGGGTGGTGAAATTGCCGGAGATTTGTCCCGATCCACCAAGGATGGGTTCGCGTATCTGCGGAGCCGAAATCACCTGATTGTCGAGAATGATGGCAAACAGCCGTCCGACATTCTGCTGGGTCGCCTGGCCGAAGCGCGATGCACCCTTGGAATCGAAGCGGAAGGAAACGACCGGCTCGCTGGTCTGCTGATTGAAGGTCGCCTGGGCATCGACAAGGTTTTCGCCCGCAACGATGACCCTGTCCTCGATCAGATAGGGAACCGGCGGATCGTCCTGTGAATAAAGGACCGACGTTCCGACCGGTGGGCGGCCTTCAATCGCCTCCTGCACCGGCATGCTCTGATCGACCATCTGGAAGGTCAGCTTGGCAGTCTGGCCGAGAATATCCTTCAGCCGCTGCGGGTCCTGCAACCCGGGCACCTGCACGAGGATGCGGTCCGCACCCTGGCGCTGGATAATCGGCTCGGTCGTGCCAAGCTCGTTGACGCGCCGCCCGACGACCTCGATCGACTGGGAAACCGCATTGCTGACCCGGTAGTCGATGCCTTCCTCGGTGAGCGTATAGCGCAGCAATCCGGGCTCGGGTTCCTCGAGCTCGGTTTCGACGATGGAGCCAGCGCCGAAAAGACTTGCCGAAATCGGCTGGGTCAGTCCCGCAAGTGCCGTCTTGGCCTTATCGACCTCATTGGCCTCGCGAATGCGGACCTGGACGGACTTGCCGCTGCCGGTCAGGCCGGTATAGCCGATCTTGGCATCGCGCAGCAGTGTGCGGATGTCGTCGCGCGTGGTAACCAGCCGCTCATCGATGAGGTCCTGCCGGTCGATCGCCAGAAGAATGTGTGACCCACCCTGCAAGTCGAGGCCAAGTGTCATCGCCTGCTTTGGAAGCCAGTCCGGCAAGGCATCGCGCACTGCCTGCGAAAGCAGGTTGGGCGCGGAAAAGATCACGCCCAGCGCGACAATCGCCCAGATAAAAATGGTCTTCCAACGCGAAAAATAGAGCATTTTGCCTCGTCAAATCAGGCCGTATTCAAGCAGCGCTTGCTGTCGGAGCGGCTATTTCTTGGCGTTCTGGTTGGCGATCGGCTCGCCCTTGACGCGCACATCCGCGATGGTCGAACGCAGGGCGGTCACCTTGGTGCCATTGCCAAGGTCAACCTCCAATTCGTTGTCGTCAATGACTTTCGTCACCTTGCCGACAAAGCCGCCACCGGTCACCACCGTATCGCCACGCCGAATGGCTGCAAGCATCTCGCCGCGCTTCTTCATCTGCGTGCGCTGCGGCCGGATGATCAGGAAATACATGATCACGAAAATCAGCACAAACGGCAAGACGCTGATCAACATATCAGGGCTTGCGCCCGTGCTCTGGGCGTATGCCGGTGTGACGAACATCGAATAACTCCTGATGAGGTTAGGACGGGCTGGTAACGCACCCTGCGAAAGTTGGCCGGAATATAGTCGGTAAAGCCTCCATTGCAACTGCGCAAGCGGCTTGCATAGCGGCTTTTCCGCCAAGTTCACGCATGTTACATCGCGTAACGACACCGCCCGACATGAATATGGAATGCCGAATGCCCGAGAACACGCTTGAAGCCCTGACCCACAAGATCGACCGGCTGATCGATGCCATTGAGCGCCTGGTACCGCCCTCGGCGCCACTGACCGATCTTACAGTCGCCGATTGCTTTGTCTGGGTGGCCGAACCCGGCTTCCTGGAGCCGGTTCATCACGTCAACCGCATCGATATAGACCTGATCCGTGGCGTGGACCGGATGCGTGATATCCTGATGGACAACACCGCACGCTTCGCCAGGAGCCTTCCGGCCAACAATGTGCTGCTGTGGGGTGCGCGCGGCATGGGCAAATCGTCACTTGTAAAGTCCGTCCATGCTTCGATCAATGCGTCGCAAAAGGCCGATGCGATGCTGAAACTGGTCGAGATCCATCGCGAGGACATCAACACGCTGCCAAAGCTGATGGCGATCCTGAAGGCGGCGCCCTTCCGCTTCATCCTGTTTTGCGACGACCTGTCCTTCGATCATGACGACACGTCCTACAAGTCGCTCAAGGCAGCGCTCGAGGGCGGCGTGGAAGGACGACCGGCCAACGTGATCTTCTATGCCACGTCCAATCGCCGGCACCTTCTGCCGCGCGACATGATCGACAATGAGCGCTCCACGGCGATCAACCCCTCCGAGGCGATCGAGGAGAAGGTTTCGCTGTCCGACCGTTTCGGCCTGTGGCTGGGCTTCCACAAATGTTCGCAGGACGAGTATCTGGACATGGTGGACGGTTATGTCCGCTATCACGGCCTTGCCGTCAAACCTGAAGAGCTGCGCGCCGATGCGCTGGAGTGGGCAACGACGCGCGGCAGCCGCTCAGGGCGCGTCGCCTGGCAGTTCATCCAGGACCTGGCAGGGCGGCTGGGCCAGCCGTTGAAGGACTGAGCCGGCGAGTGGCGGCGATGTGATCGCCGCCATCAAATGCAGTCTGCCTATCCGCTATTCGAGAAACGTCGTCGGATCGACGGGTGCTGAGTTCTTGCGCACTTCGAAGTGCAGCCGCGGCGAATCGGCCACGCCGCTCATGCCGGAACTGGCGATCTGCTGGCCGCGCTTGACCTTGTCGCCGCGCGACACCTTCAATTCGCTGGCATGGCCATAAACGGTGACCAGGCCGTTCTCGTGGCGCACCAGAACGGTATTGCCGAATTCCTTCAGCCCGTCGCCCGCATAGATGACGACACCGTTTTCGGCTGCCTTGACCGGCGTTCCCTCCGGCACCTGGATATCGATGCCGTCGTTGGCCTTGCCGCTGCCCTTGCCGAATGCGGAGATGACACGGCCGCGAACCGGCCAGCGCATGCGGCCTATGCCGGTCGAATCCGGCGCGGCGGCCGCATATTCCTCGGCCTGCTCGATCACCTTCTCGGCTTTCTTGGGCGGCGTATAGGCGGCAACTTTTTCAGCCTTGGGCGCGGCAGCCGTGGTAGCGGTGCCGGTCACGACAGGATCGGCGGCCAGGACTGCAGCCTTCGCGGGTGCCGCCGGTGATGCCGATGCCACGGCGGCAACCGTCGTCGTTCCGGCGGACGGAATGCGCAAGCTCTGGCCGATGCGGATGTTTCCATCCTGAAGCCCGTTGGCCGCCTGCAGCGCAGACACGCCGATGCCGGTCTTCCTCGATATGCTCGACAGCGTGTCGCCCTGCTGAACCGTATAGGCGCCCTGCGCACTGCCCACAGCAACCGCCTTGGCCTCAGCCACCTTTGTCTGATGTGGAATGGCTGGCGCGGCCGAAGGCAACGGCGCCTTGTGCGAGAGGGTATCCTGCCTGGTGCCGGTTACAGTTTTCGCTTCTGCCATCTTGAGATTGCCGTCCGGGGCCGAAACCGGCGCCCTGGCAGTCATGGCAGGAGCAGGCGCGACCGGAGCCGGCGCGTCTGCAATTCGTGGCGCGGCAGGTGCCTGCGGCGCCGGCAAAGGCTGCGAGGAAACCGGCGGCAAGCTGCTGCGGCCGACATCGCCGCGCTGGACGCTCTCGACCGGAGCGGCTGCGATCTGGCTCTCGCCGGGATAGGGCTGATTCTGGTTGAAGATCTGGCGCTGATTCGCTGTCGACGCAGTAAAGACGTCATCGACACCGTTGAAGCGCGAAACCCCGCCACTGCAGCCTGCAACAAGGCCGGCCAGGAGAATCATCGCCGCACCGCGCTTCAACACACGCTCATTTCCAGCCAAAATATTGATCGACATCGCAATAACCCGCGTATACCCGGCACCAAACTGGGATGATTAAAGCGCGTTAATGTTACTGGTCGGTTAAGAGGCGACGTGTCGCGCGCAGGAGTTGCACGCTGTAGGGCCAGAATACGCTTCAGATGGCGGCGGCGACACTGTTTGCGATCGGCTGGAATCGCACCACGCCGATGTCCTCGCGCTCGAAGCGGCTGCCGAGCTTGGTCAGCTTGGCCATCACCTGCTCGCCCTCGTCCGGGCCGATCGGCGCGATCATGATGCCGCCGCTGGACAACTGATCGACAAAGGCGCGCGGCAGGCTGTCGAACGAGGCCCAAACCACGATGCGGTCGAACGGCCCCTCCCCCGATAGCCCGTTGGATCCTTCGGCCTGGCGTGCGAAAGCATTGGTGATGCCCAATGCCTCGAAACGCTGCCTGGCCTGTTCCGTAAGGGTACGGTAGCGGTCCACCGTCACCACGCGAGCCGCAAGGCGCGCCATGACGGCTGCGGAATAGCCGGAGCCGGTTCCGATTTCGAGGATGCGGCTGCCCGGCTCGATGGCAAGGGCTGCAATCACCGCTGCCTGCAAATCCGCGCCTTCAATCGTCTCGCCGCATTCGATCGGGATCATCCTCTCCGACCAGGCGATATCGTGCCACTGGCCGGGAATGAACATCTGCCGCGGTGTCGCCTCGAAGGCGGTAATCAGGTCTTTCGGAACGATACCGCGCCCGCGCAACCGCAACAGGAAAGCCGCGAAGCCCTCGCGATCGTCGAGCGGTGCGTTCATGCCAGAGCCTTGGTCAATTGATCCCGGATTTCATGCGCAGTCAGATCGAGTTTCAGCGGCGTCACCGAAACGAATTTGCTACGCACCGCATGCACGTCGGTGCCGACCTTCAATTCCGGCGCCTCGCGGCCAAATCGCAGCCAGAAATACGGGAAGCCGCGTCCATCGGCGCGTTCGTCAAGCCAGAGGCTGTGCACCAGCTTGCCCTGGCTGGTGACGCGCGCGCCCTCGACCTCGTCGGGCATGCAATTGGGGAAGTTGATATTGAGATAGACACCCGCGGGCAAATCGATGGCGATCAACTTGGCCAGGAGGGCTGGAGCCAGCGCCTCCACCGTTCCCCAAGGGACGTCACGCACCCCTTCGGAGAAATTGTAAGCCTGGCTCAGCGCAATGGAGCGGATGCCGAGCAGCGTGCCTTCCATGGCGCCGGCCACCGTGCCCGAATAGGTTACGTCGTCGGCGACGTTGGAGCCGGAATTGACGCCGGACAGGATGAGATCCGGCGCGCCCGGCAGAAGCTTGCGCACCCCCATGATGACGCAATCGGTCGGCGTGCCACGCACCGCATAGTGCCGCTCCCCGATCTTGCGCAGGCGAAGGGGCTCGGAAATCGATAGCGAATGGGCAAAGCCCGACTGGTCGGTCTCCGGGGCAACCACCCAGACATCGTCGGAAATGGTGCGGGCTATGCGTTCGAGACAGGCGAGACCCTCGGCATGGATGCCGTCGTCATTGGTCAGGAGAATACGCACGCCGCCTCACTTCGCCTCGATCTTTTCAAGCCCACCCATGTAAGGGCGCAGCACTTCAGGAATCGTTACGCCGCCATCCTGCGTCTGGTAATTCTCAATGACGGCGATCAGCGCCCGGCCAAGGGCAGTGCCCGATCCGTTCAGCGTGTGGACGAATTTCGTTTGCTTGATGCCTTCCGGCCGATAGCGCGCATCCATGCGCCGGGCCTGGAAATCGCCGCAGACCGAGCAGGACGAGATTTCGCGATAGGCGTTCTGGCCTGGAAGCCACACTTCGATGTCATAGGTCTTGCGCGCGCCAAAGCCCATGTCGCCGGTGCACAAGGTCACGGTGCGGAACGGCAATTCGAGCCGCTTCAGCACTTCCTCGGCGCATTCGGTCATGCGCTCATGCTCGGCGATCGAGCTTTCGGCATCGGTTATCGAAACAAGTTCGACCTTGTAGAACTGATGCTGGCGCAGCATGCCGCGCGTGTCCCGACCTGCAGAGCCAGCCTCGGAACGGAAGCACGGCGTCAGCGCCGTCATGCGCAGGGGCAGCTTGTCGCCGGCAAGGATCTCCTCGCGCACCAGATTGGTCAGCGGCACCTCGGCGGTGGGGATGAGGCCGAGTCTCGATTCGCCATGCGGCGTGAAGAACAGGTCTTCCTCGAATTTGGGAAGCTGATTGGTGCCGAAAAGCGCATCGTCGCGCACCAGCAGCGGCGGCTGAACCTCCATGTAGCCATGCTCGGTCGTGTGCAGGTCGAGCATGAACTGGCCGAGCGCCCGCTCAAGCCGGGCCAACTGGCCCTTCAACACCGTGAAGCGGCTGCCTGAAAGCTTCGCCGCACGCTCAAAATCCATCAGGCCGAGCGCCTCGCCGATCTCGAAATGCTCCTTCACCCAGTTCTGGCGCGGGCCGATCTCGCCAAATCTGCGCTTCTCGACATTGTCGTTCTCATCCTTGCCAACGGGCACATCGTCCAGCGGCACGTTCGGGATGATGGCGAGCGCGTCATTGAGCTCCTTGTCGAGACGGCGTTCCTCGGCCTCGCCACCCTGGATGAAGCTCTTGATATCGGCGATCTCGACCTTCAGCTTTTCCGCCAGTTCGGAATCGCGCGCCCGCATGGCGTTGCCGATCTCGCGCGAAGCGGCGTTGCGGCGCTCCTGCGCCACCTGCAGCTTGCCCAGATGGGCACGACGCGCCTCATCCTTGAGCACGAGGTCATCGACCGTGGCCTCGGCGTCGCTAGGCGCCCATGAGCGCTTGACCAGCGCCGCCGCCAGGGCCTTCGGGTTCTCACGAATCCATTTGATATCAAGCATGGGAAAATGTCCGGTCGCAGTCTCTATTCAACACGACCGCGACGGCTGCTCGAAGGCGGTCAGCTTGCGGCGGTGCTGTCGCCAGTATCTTGCAGCGACGCCTTTTCGGACGCTTCCTGGGCGGCTTCTTTCTTCTCGCGCGCCACGCGGTCCTTTTCGCGATTCCGTTCGATCATCCGGGCGGTCCAGATGGAGACCTCGTAAAGAAGGATCGTCGGAAGGGCAAGGCCGATCTGGCTGACCGGATCGGGCGGCGTCAGCACGGCAGCAACCACAAAGGCGATGACAATCGCCCATTTGCGCTTTTCCGCAAGTGCCTGCGAAGACAACAGGCCAACCCTCGTCATCAGCGTCGTCACCACCGGGAGCTGGAACACCAGCCCGAAGGAGAAGATCAGCGTCATGATCAGGCTCAGATATTCCGACACCTTGGGCAGAAGCGAAATCTGGACATCTTCGCCGGGGCCGACCTGCTGCATGGCCAGGAAGAACCACATCACCATCGGCGTGAAGAAGAAATAGACCAGCGACGCGCCCATCAGGAACAGGATTGGCGAGGCGATCAGGAACGGCAGGAATGCGCTGCGCTCATTCTTGTAAAGGCCAGGGGCAACGAATTTGTAGATTTGGGCCGCAATCAGCGGGAAGGCAATCACCAACCCGCCGAACATGGCGAGCTTGATCTGGGTGAAGAAAAACTCCTGCGGCGCAGTGTAGATCAGCTCGACCTTGTGGGCGTCGAGGCCCGCCCAACTCGTCGCCCATTTGAACGGGATGACCAGCAGGTTGAACAACTGCTTGGCAAAGAAGAAGCAGCCGAGAAAGGCGACGAAAAAGCCGCCTATCGCCCACATCAGACGCGTGCGCAGCTCGATCAGGTGCTCGATCAGCGGCGCCGATGACTTCTCGATTTCGTCTTCGTCGCGTTCGCTCACTTGGCGCTTCCTGCTGATTTCTTCGTCGCAGCCGGCTTTTTCTTTGCACTGGCGCTCGCTGGCGTCTTCTTTGCGGCTGCCGCAGTCTTCCCACCGCTAGACGCGGCGGTCTTGGCCGCAGGCTTTTTCGTGGGCGCCGGCTTGGCTGCGGGCGCTGCAGTCTTGTCGGCTGGCGCCGCCGCGCTTGCGACGGGTTCAGCCACCGGGAAGGCAGGCGTAGTCGCCGGCATGGCTTCCGGGCCCGAAACACCAGGCATGGCGGCTGCTCCGTTCTTCAGCGGCTCGGCCGGCTTGGCTGCCTCAGTCGACGAGGCAACCTCGCCTGCCGGTTCTTCCGTCGCAGTCGGCGAGGGCTTCATTGCCGAGTCAAGCCCGGCACGCACGTCGGCTGCCGCCTTTTCGAACGGGTTGAGTTGCTTCTTGATCTCGGCGGCTGGGTTGAGGCTGCGCAGGGAATCGACGGATTTCTTGACATCGTCAAGCTCGGCTTCCTTCAGCGCGTCGTTGAACTGCCTCTGGAAATCGCCGGCCATGGTGCGCAGCTTCGCCGTCGTCTTGCCGAAGGTCCGCAGCATGCGCGGCAAATCCTTCGGCCCGACGACCACGATCATGACGACCGCGATCACGAGCATCTCGGTCCAGCCGATATCAAACATGACGATCCAACCTGCCTAGCGCACGGTTCCGAAAAATCGAGGTCGATTTTTCGTCAGGAACAGGCGCTGATTCAAGTGCCAGCCTTTCCGCGCCCAACCGAAGGTGCGGCGCTGCAACGGCGAAAGGTTCAGCCCTTGCTGGTCTTTTCCTTCGCCGTCGGCACGGTTTCGTCGGCGCGATGCTCCACTGTGCGGGCGTCCACCGGCTTGGCCTCATCGGAGGCATCGTCGTCCGACATGCCCTTCTTGAAGCTCTTGATGCCCTTGGCCATGTCGCCCATCAACTCGGGGATCTTGCCGCGGCCGAACAGCAGCAGCACCACGACCAGAACGATAAGCCAGTGCCAGATTGAAAACGAACCCATTGCAACTCTCTTTCGAAGTGTTTCCCGAGATTGATCTATGCGCTTTCACGCCGCGTTTCAAACAGAAGTACGTCAGATTTTCGCAAGGAAAGCCAGATGTCCCGCGCTTTTGTAGACAATGCGCCGCAGCGTACACGCGCCCGCACAGGCTCGTCCGTGCCCGAAACGGCCAGTTCAAGCAATTCAACGACACCGAGGAAGCGGCGGGCCACTATCCTTGCCTCGAATTCGCCCGCAGTTTCGCTGACATCAAAGCCCGTCAGGCGAACGGCAACCGTCGTCTCCGCCCCTTCGGCAAATCCCGGCGAGGCGATCCTGCCTACCGGCGTATCTAGCATCTTGTCCTTCACACGCGCCTGGAAGACGTTGAGCTCCGAAAAGAAGCCCGCCGCAAACAGGTTTGCCGGCCGCAGATAAAGCTCTTCCGCCCTGCCCGACTGCACCAGCCGGCCATCCTTCAGCAGGGCAATACGATCACCCATGCGCATCGCCTCCTCGGCGTCATGCGTTACCACGATCGCCGTGGCGCGGCTTTCGCGCAGGATCGACAGTGTCTCGGCGCGCACGCTGTCCTTAAGCCGGGAATCGAGGCCGGAAAAAGGCTCGTCCATCAACAGCACAGCCGGGCGCGGCGCCAGGGCGCGCGCCAGCGCGACGCGCTGCTGCTCCCCGCCCGACAGGACGTGCGGATATGAGGCGGCATAGTCCTCCAGGCCGACACGGGCCAAGGCAATCATCGCCTCGCGCCGCCCCTCCTCGCTCGACAATGCCGTCAGGCCGAAGCGAACATTCTCAAGAATGGTCAAATGCGGAAACAGCGCAAAATCCTGGAAAACCAGGCCGATCGAGCGCTTTTCCGGCGGCAGGAACACCGAAGGGCCGGCGATTTCGCGATCATTGAGCAGGACACGGCCGGTGGACTGGCTTTCTATTCCCGCGGCGATCCGCAGCAGCGTCGTCTTGCCGGACCCGGACGGACCAAGCAGGCACAGTACCTCGCCCGGTTCGGCCGCCAGCGTGACATCGCGCAGCGTCTCGGAGTCCGGGCCGAAGGCATGGCAAATATTCTCGAATGCCAGACGCGCGGCAAAGGTAACCCCTGCGGTTACCCGGCTGGCCGTCTGCGCATGTCCGTTCTTCACCTGAAATCAGCCTCGCGGTTTGCACTCCTGCCGCAGCCGGGCGCATCGCCTTCCTCAATCATCCGTGACGCGAGGTGTCAACAGGCCGAGTTCCTCAAGATCGATATCGTTGAGCGGGTCCTCGTCCTCGGTCAGCAGGTCAGGATCGGCCGGCGGCAGCGGAATCGAGAAATTGGAGGGCATGCGCGCCGAAAGCAGCCCTGCCCCTTTCAATTCCTCCATGCCCGGCAGGTCGCGGATCTCCTCCAGCGAAAAATGATCCAGGAACGCCTCGGTGGTGCCATAGGTAACCGGCCGCCCCGGCGTGCGCCTGCGCCCGCGCATGCGCACCCATTCGGTCTCCAAAAGCGTGTCCAGGGTGCCCTTTGAGGTCTCCACTCCGCGGATATCCTCGATCTCGGCGCGCGTGACCGGCTGATGATAGGCGATGATGGCCAGCACCTCGAGTGCCGCCCGCGACAGCTTCTTGGGTTGGACCGCGTCCCGGCTCATCAGGAAGGCAAGGTCACCCGCCGTGCGGAACGCCCATGCATCACCGACACGAACCAGATTGACGCCGCGCCTTGCATAGATTTGCTGAAGCTCGACCATGGCAGTGGCGATATCGACGCCCTCCGGAAGCCGGGCCGCAAGCTGCTTTTCCGTCACCGGCTGGGCACTGGCGAACACGATCGCTTCCGCCATGCGGACCGCTTCGGCCAGATGCAAGCGCTCGGCTGGGTTGCCCGGAGCCGGCGTTTCATTCGTCTCGCCGGGCTCGAAAGCCACGATCTTTGCATTCGCGCTTTCGTTCATCGCGCCCCCTCGCCGGGCTTGGCGGCTGATGCCCGGTTGCGCAGGTAGATCGGCGCAAAGGCCTCCTGCTGGCGCAAATCCAGACGACCTTCACGCACCAATTCGAGCGTCGCGGCGAAGGAGCTGGCAATGGCTGTCACCCGCTCTTCGGGCGTGGTGAGATAGGCAAGCAGGAACTGGTCCAGCGCCGTCCAGTCACTGAAGCTGCCCACCAGGCGGGTGAGGATGTCGCGCGCCTCCTTCAGCGACCACACGCCCCGCTTGGCGATCTGCACATTGGTGATCGCCTGTCTTTGGCGCTGGATGGCATAGGCCGTCAGCAGGTCATAGAGCGATGCGGAATATTCGTTGCGCTTTTCGACGATGACCATTTCCGGCATGCCGCGCGCAAAGACGTCACGACCGAGCCGATGCCGATTGACCAGCCGCGCCGCCACGTCCCGCATCGCCTCAAGCCGCTTGAGGCGGAATTGCAGCACCGCGGCCATTTCCTCGCCGCTTTCGCTGTCATCACCTGGTTGCTTGGGGATCAAAAGCTTGGATTTGAGGAACGCAAGCCACGCGGCCATGACCAGATAGTCGGCGGCCAATTCCAGTCGGATGGCGCGCGCACTGTCGATGAATTTCAGATATTGCTCGGCAAGCGCCAGGATCGATATGCGCGACAGGTCGACCTTCTGGTTGCGCGCCAGATGCAAGAGCAGGTCAAGCGGTCCTTCGAAACCGGCAATGTCGATCAGCAACGCCGGCTCACTCAAACCGCGCGAATCGTCGTTCTCCGCCCAAAGGCGGTCCATCGGAGTGGCCTTGCCGACCTTGCTTTCCAGCCTTTCCGCCAAAACGGCGTCTTCTCCTGTAGCACTAGAGAAAGAGGACCTTTCCTCGACTTGTCATCTTTCCCTATCCCTGTTGGAACATGACCTTGTCCGAAAACCGGTTCCCACTTTTCGGGATCATGTCCTTTTTCTTTGTCGGAGCATGATCTTTTTCCGAAAACCGGTTCCCACTTTTCGGGATCATGCTCTAGACCACCGCATCGAAATAGTTCGCGAACTCCGAACGCACCTCGGCCTCCTCGGCCTCGTCGCGCTTCTTCACATAGATCTGGGCAAGTTCGGCCCGTTCGAGCGCCTTGCCTTGCAGAACCGTCGTGCGCGAGGCAATGCCTGCCATTTCCTCCATGACCCCGTTGCAGTGAAGTACCAGATCGCAGCCGGCTGCAAGGATGGAAGCGGCCTTCGACGGGAAATCCCCAGAAAGCGCCTTCATCGAGGTGTCATCGCTGACCAGCAAGCCGTCAAAACCGATCTCGCCACGCACGATTTCCTCGATAACCCGAGCCGACGTCGTGGCCGGATTGTGCGGATCGATTGCCAAATAAACGACATGCGCAGTCATCGCGATTGGCAGGTGATTGAGCGCCCTGAACGGCGCGAAGTCATGCGAGCGCAATTCCTCGAGCGAGACATCCACCGTCGGCAGTTCGAAATGCGTGTCGGCGAGCGCGCGGCCATGGCCCGGAACATGCTTCATCACCGGCAACACGCCACCCGACAACAACCCTTCCGCCGAAGCATTGCCAAGCAGGGCCACGGTATCGGGGTCGGTGCCATAGGCGCGCGAGCCGATCACGTCGCTGGCGCCCTCCACCGGCACGTCAAGCACCGGCAGGCAATCGGCGGTGATGCCAAGCCGCGACAGATCGAATGCATGCAGCCGGGCCAGAAGCCAGGCGGCGCGCAGGCCGGCCTCGCTATCGCGTTGGTAGAGGGCAGAAATGTCGGCCGCTGCCGGATAGTTCGGCGCGATCGGCGGGCGCAGGCGCTGGACGCGGCCTCCCTCCTGGTCGATGAACACCGGCGCTCCCGGCCGGCCGACGCTGTCGCGCATCGATGCCACGAGATCGCGTATCTGCTGCGGCTCACCGATATTGCGAGCAAAAAGGATGAAACCCCACGGCCGTTCGTCGCCATAGAAGCGGATTTCGTCAGCCGTCAGCGATTTGCCGGCGCAGCCGAGGATCATGGATTTTGATTCGCTCATACGTGAAGACTACCGCGAAGTCTTGCCGGCCGCATCATTATCGGCAAGAAACGAGAAAGACCGGTGCGGGACAAGCCGCACCGGTCTTTTGCTGTCGAGCCGTCAGAACGGCTTCTATTTCGATACGAAGCAGTTGCCACCGGCCGCCTTGTAGCTTTCGCAAAGCTTGATGGCATCGTTGCGGGTCTCTGCCGGCACGCGCACGCGCCAGAAGGTGCCCTTGCCGGCAATCTCGGCCTTCACGATATTGGCCTGATGGCCGTTGAGCACGCTGCCATAGCGCCGCAGGAGATCCTGATAGGACGACTGAGCGGCCGCTTCGCTCGGCTGCGAGGCGATCTGCATCGACCAGCCGCCACCGGCCGCAGCTGGCGCAAGCGCGGCAACCTTGTCGGCCTTGACCTCGCCGACGACATCGACCGGCTGATCCGACGGCCTTGTCGGGGCCACGGCTACCGAATTCGGTGTCGTGGAGGATTGCTGCGGCTGGGCGACCTTAGGCGCTGCTCCTGCCTCGGCGGGAACAGGCTCAGCATCTGCCGGCGCTGCCGCAGTCTCGGCCGGCGCTGCAGGCACCGCCGCGGTCGATTCGGAGCTCAATGTCGGTTCAATCATGGTTTCGGAAGCCGTGGTGTCCATATCCTGTGCCGCGGCGACCGCGGGTGCCGGCTCTTCACGCGGAACCAGCGTCCCGTCGGCCTTGACGACCATGGTGCGGACCTTGCGCGGTGCTACGACCGGCACGCTGGAATCCGCCCCGGCTCCGCCTTCGTCCAATAGCTGCTCGATGCGATCCTCCGACTTCGCCATCGGGGCTGGCGCATCGGCCTCGACGCCCTGGGCAAGCTCGGGTTCACTTGGTTCAGGTTCCTGAGAGGCCATGTCCACCGGCTCTTCCGCAGAAGTCACCAGCTTTTCCTGCTGCGGCTGCGGGGCGGCAGCACCGGCAGTGCGCGAAACCGCGTCATAGACCTGATTGTCCTGATTGGGCACCTTCGTGCCGCCGGGATTTTCCGGGCGAACCTTGATCGGGCCGTCATCGGCCTTGACGACGGCCGGGGTCTGCGAATCCGCGCCACCGCCGGACAACGCAAAAGCGCCAATGCCGCCGATGATGGCAACACCGCCGACGATGGCGGCAATCAGCATGCCGCGGCGCTGCGGCCGCTGACGCTCCTGCTCCATGGCTGGCAGCGCCATTTCCTCATCGAAATCGGGATCGTAGTCGAGATCATCGGAGATAGGCTGCCTGTAACCTGCATGCGTCGTTTCGGCGGCAAAATCCTGACCGTCGAAGTCGTTGCCTTGCGAGGCCATGGGCTGACGCTGGCCATAGGCGGCGGCAGCACCCATTGCGCCAGCGGCGACCGCGCCGGCCGCAGCCGCAGCCGGATAGGCAAAATCGGCCGCATAATCCGCCCGCTCCTCCGCATGCGTATCGGAGGTGATCGCCTCATTGGCTGCATCGTTGGATGGCGCAGCCGAGGTCGGCTCCGGCGAGTTCATATCATTGAGCAGATTGGCGAATTCGGCATCGATATCGTCATAGGCCGGTGAAGGCGTCGGCTCTTCCTCATAGACGACTTCGGGAATGTCGAGATCGTCGGACAGCGCCACCGCCTGCTCCGGCACTTCGACTGTCTCGATATCGGGAATGTCGTCGTAAGCTGTGGTAGCCCCCTGATCGTCACCCGCCGATGCATAGTCAGCCTCGCCATACTGCACGGCATATTGGTCGGGCAGCGGCGACTGCTCCCTCCATGAACTGACCGGACCGGTCGGCACGAACTGGGCCGTCAACGATGCCAGATCGGCATATGGATCGGCATCGGCACCAGCAGTCGTTTCCTGCTCATCCGCCGCCACCGGCTCGCCGTCATAGTCCGGCTGCTCGTTTTCGATCGAGCTGGCAAAGGCCGCATCGAAGGCTTCGTCATCGAAGCCAAGATCGATATCGGCGTCGGCGCTCTCGGCCGCACGGCCTTCCACATGGGCAATATCCGACACCGGCGTGGTGTAGGCCAGATCCTCGTCGCGATAGTTGCTGCGCGCATAGGACCGATCCACCGGGGTCTCATGAGCCGGGGCCTCCATGGCGGCAGGCATAGCGGCTACGAATTCGTCGGCGGCAAGCGCCATGTCGACGTCGCCGCCCTGTTCATCCTGGACTTCGGCCTCGGCCTCGACATCAACGGACGGAGCATAGTCTTCCATCACGACCGGCGCCGCCTGGTGCTCCTCACGCCCCGACATATTGCCGAGAAGGGCATTCAATTCGTCTTCGAGACTCGGGCCGGCATCGGCTACGGGAGCGGCTTCCTCAGCCGCATCCTGCTGCAGCTGAAGCTGGAGTTCGGCATCCAGATCCGCTTCCGACCGCCCTGCGGAGCCCAGCGGAATGGCGGTGAAATCCATATCGACTTCGGCCAGGGCCGCATCGAACTCATCCGCAAGCTCGTCTGCCTGTCCGGAGGCATGGCTGTCGTCAGCCTCGACCCAATTGCCTTCCGGAGCAAACTCTTCCTGCGCAGATTCGTAGACCGGCTGCGGTTCCTGATATGCATCCGCCTGAAGGTTTGAATCGGGATAATCGGCCGGCTGATATTCGGCGACCGGACGATCCTCACCCGCGGCCGGCTCGACCTGATCCTCAGTACCCTCGAAATAGACGGGCTCGGCCTCGATAGAGGCCTCCTCTGCCGCGACCCAATCGCCATCGAGAGACAGTTCATGCTCCATCGAGGAGGCAAAGGCACTGTCGAAATCATGAGCTTCATCGGCAGAAGATTCGGGCGTTGCCGGCTCGAAATCCACCACGGGCTCGAACTCGGCGGGCGCAACCGTCTCGTCAACCGCCGCAGCCGGCTCGGCTGCCACCTCATATGCCGCGCTCTCACCGACATATGACGGCTCTTCCGGCTGGTACTCGTCAGCCGGCTCAACAGAATGAAGGTTCGCATCACCGGTATCCTCGGCGGCGAATTCGCCCATCAGTTCCTTTTCGAGATCGATGCCGAAATCGTCGGCGGCATTCTGCGCGGCAGAGCCTTCCGGCTCGCCTGCTGCGGCCTCAGGCTCCCGCTGTACGGGCACGCGAGGGTCAAATCCCATGATCCGGGTCAATTCGGCGAACGGGTCATCGTCCGAGAAATGGTCCTGGTCGGCGATTCTCAGTTGGGGTTTCTCTGCCATACTCTTTCCCGAAACTCGCACTATTCGGACGCCACAGACGTCGCGTAAGGTTGGGCCTTACCAGCGCAATGTGGGCAAAAGGTGACAGGTTTTTCCCGGAAACCTAGCGCATTTCCACGGGAGCTTCAGCTCCTATCAGCGCCAGGCCCGACGTCAAAACATCGGATACCGCCTGCACCAGCCCAAGTCTGGCATGCGTCAATTCTCGGTCGTTAACCTTAACAAACCGTAAGTCCGGGTTTTCCGTGCCACGATTCCAGTGGCCGTGGAAATTCGAGGCCAGGTCGTAGAGGTAGAAAGCCAGCCTATGCGGCTCCTGCGAAAGGGCCGCGGACTCGATGATGCGCGGATATTCGGCGAGCTTGCGGATCAGGCCGATTTCGCTCTCGTCAGTCAGCAAGGAAGTGTTCCGGCCAAGGCTGCGCCGATCGAACTCGCCCTCGCCCAATTGCTCGCGCGCCTGACGGAACACCGAATGGCAGCGGGCCGAGGCATACTGGACGTAGAAGACCGGATTGTCCTTGGACTGCTCCGTCACCTTGGCAAAATCGAAATCAAGCGGCGCATCGCTCTTGCGGTAAAGCATCATGAAGCGGATCGGGTCGCGCCCCACCTCTTCCACCACCTCCCGCAGCGTGATGAAGTCGCCCGAGCGCTTCGACATGCGTACCGGCTCACCGCCCCGGTAAAGCTTCACCAACTGGCAAAGCAGCACCGTCAGCTTCATGCGCCCGTCCGAAACCGCCTTGGCCAGCGCCTCCATGCGCTTGACATAGCCGCCATGGTCCGCCCCCAGCACGAAGATCGTGTCGGTGAAGCCGCGCTCCATCTTGTCCTTCAGATAGGCTACATCGGCGGCGAAATAGGTGAAGCTGCCGTCCGACTTGACCAGCGGCCGGTCGATATCGTCGCCGACTTCCGTCGAGCGGAACAGGGTCTGCTCGCGGTCTTCCCATTCCTCCGCCTCCTGGCCCTTCGGCGGCGGAAGCTTGCCCTTGTAGACATGCCCCTTGAGCGTCAGATCGGTGATGGCCGAGCGGATGGCCGCAGCATTGTCGGCGTGCAGCTTGCGCTCGGAGAAGAACACTTCGTGATGCACATTGAGCAAGGCCAGATCCTCGCGGATCATCACCATCATCGCATCGATGGTCCGGTCCTTGATGAGCGCGAGCGCCTCGTCCTCCGGCTTTTGCAGCAGCTCGCGGCCGAACTCCTGCGCCAGCGCTTGCCCTACCGGAACGAGATAGTCGCCGGGATAGAGGCCGGGCGGAATCTCGCCGATCTTGTCTCCCAGCGCCTCGCGATAGCGCAGCATGGTCGAGCGGGCCAGCACGTCGATCTGAGCGCCGGCATCGTTGATGTAGTATTCCTTGGTGACGTCATAGCCGGCAAAGGCCAGCAGATTGGCCAGCGCGTCGCCGACCACGGCGCCACGGCAATGGCCGACATGCATGGGGCCGGTCGGGTTGGCCGAGACATATTCGACATTGACCTTGCGGCCGTTGCCGAGCGTCGCCCGCCCATAATCCACGCCCTCGGCCAGAATCTCCTGCAGGTGGCGGTGCCAGAAGCTTTCCTTGAGCCGCAGATTGACGAAACCGGGACCAGCCACCTCGACCGCCGAAACGTCGGCATCCTGACGCAGCGCCTCGGCGAGTTTTTCGGCCAAGGCTCGCGGGTTCTGACCGGTCGGCTTGGCTAGAACCATCGCCGCATTGGTCGCCAGGTCGCCATGGGCGGCATCGCGCGGCGGCTCTACGGCGATGCGCGACAGATCGGCTGCACCGCCGTCCTTGTCTTTCAAATCAAGCGCTTCAACGATTCTTTTTACCCGCTCGTTGAAATCGGCGAAGATGTTCATGGTGGCCTGCTCTGGAAATTGATGCCGGCTCTGCCGGAAAACCGGGCTGGACTATCCCAATTCCGGCGTATGGTCAAACAGCCGCTGGTGCTCCTTGATAGCATAGGTATCGGTCATGCCGGCGATGAAATCGGCGACATGGCGTGCCCTGACGCGATCAAGCGCGTGATCTAGGCCTTCGTGCCAACCTTCCGGCATTTCATTCGGATCAGCAAAATAGGCGTCGAAAAGTTCCAGCACGATCTGCTCGGCGCCGGCACGCACCCGCATCACCTCGTCGTGCCGATAGATATTCTTGTAGAGGAACGCCTTGAGCTCACGCTCGGCCGGGGCCAATTCGTCCGAGAACGCCACAATGGCGGTCGGCGCATTGTGTATGTCGGCGACGCGTCGCGGTTGCAGCATCGCCAGCCTGGCAGTCGCGGTCCTGATGACATCCTCCACCATGATGGTGATCTGGCGGCGCATCAGCTCATGCCCGGTGCGCACGTCATCGAGATTGGGATAGCGGCGGCGCGTGGCCTTAAGGATCGAGGCCGGCAGTTGCACCTCTTCCAGCATGTCCAGGGTGAGAAGGCCTGCGCGCAACCCGTCGTCTATGTCATGGGTGTTGTAGGCGATGTCGTCGGCAATCGCCGCACATTGGGCTTCGAGGCTGGCGTAACGGTCGAGTTCGAGGTCCTGGCGCTCGCAATAGTCCAGTATGCTTTTGGGCACATCGCCCGCCAGGCTCCTGCCATTGGCGTCGAGCAGCGGTCCATTGTGCTTGACCAACCCTTCAAGCGCCTCCCATGTCAGGTTCAATCCGTCGAATTCCGCATAGCGCCGCTCCAGCCGCGTCACGACCCGCAGTGATTGGGCGTTGTGATCGAAGCCGCCCCATGCCGCCATCTTTTCGTTCAGCGCGTCCTCGCCGGTGTGGCCGAAGGGCGTGTGGCCGAAATCGTGGACGAGTGCGACCGCTTCCGCCAGATCCTCGTCGCAGCGCAGTGCACGCGCCAGCGCGCGTGCAATCTGCGCCACTTCGATGGTGTGGGTGAGTCGTGTGCGATAGTGATCGCCTTCATGGGCGATGAAGACCTGGGTCTTGTGCTTCAGGCGGCGGAACGCCGTCGAGTGGATGATGCGGTCGCGATCACGCTGGAACGGCGTGCGTGTCGGGCTTTCAGGCTCGCTGAACAGCCTGCCGCGCGAGCGGGCCGGATTGCAGGCATAGCGTGCGCGCGGCCGATAGCCGAAACCGATTTCGCCGAGTTGCTTGGCCATGCATTGTGTCGCCGCAGTTGACTTGCCCGTTGCCGCTTCATACCTATGATGGCAAGTCCAATGCAAGGTGACGCCGATGGGCGAAGATGCCAAGACTACCATGAAGGGTGTGGAGATTTCCGACGCGGCCGCCAGGCGGATCGTAAGGATCGTCGCCGGAGATGCGGGCAAGATCGCGCTGCGCGTTTCGGTGGAAGGCGGCGGTTGCTCAGGCTTCTCCTATAAATTCGATCTGGTGGACTCCAAAAACGACGATGACGTCGCCATCGAGAAGGACGGCGCGACCGTCCTCATAGACGATATTTCGCTCGTCTATATGGGCGGCTCCGTGATCGACTTTGTCGATGACCTGATGGGACAGTCGTTCCAGATCAGGAACCCCAACGCAGTCGCTTCCTGCGGCTGCGGCACCAGCTTTTCGGTCTAGCAACTCCAAGCGGCCTCGCGGCAGGTCGCACCGGCCTGCAGCCACATGCCCTGCCCCGAGGACTTCATGAAAATCGTCACCTGGAACATCAACGGCATCAAGGCGCGGCTGGGCAATGTGCTCGTCTGGCTCAAGGACAGCGCCCCCGATATCGTCTGCCTGCAGGAGATCAAATCGGTCGACGACCAGTTCCCGCGCGCCGAGATCGAGGCGCTTGGCTATCATGTCGAAACCCATGGCCAGAAGGGCTTCAACGGCGTCGCCATCCTGTCAAAGATCCGGTTCGACGAGGTCAATCGCGGCCTTCCCGGCGACGACGGCGATGAGCAGGCACGTTTCATCGAAGGGGTGTTTTCCACCGAAAAGGGCGTGCTGCGTGTCGTGTCGCTCTATCTGCCCAACGGCAACCCGATCGACACCGAGAAATTCCCCTACAAGCTGTCATGGATGGCAAGGCTTGAGAAATGGGCCGAGGAGCGCCTCGCCCTGGAGGAACCGCTCATTCTCGGCGGCGACTACAACGTCATCCCGGAGCCCATTGACGCTCGCAATCCGGAAGCCTGGCTGGGGGACGCCCTGTTCCAGCCGGAGAGCCGCCAGGCATTCCGGCGACTGGTCAACCTGGGCTTCACCGAGGCCGTGCGCGCCGTCACCGACGAGCCTGACGTCTATACATTCTGGGACTACCAGGCCGGCGCCTGGCAGAAGAACAACGGCATCCGCATCGATTTCCTGCTGATGTCGCCCGAAGCTGCGAACCGCTTCGCCGCAGCGTCGATCGAAAAGCATGTGCGGGGCTGGGAAAAGCCATCGGACCATGTGCCGGTGGCGCTGGAACTGACGCGGTAGCATCGGACCGAAAGGGTGGAGTCCGGCTTTCGGACAAATCCGATGCTTAGATCGCCAATGGCGATCCAGCCCGCGGCAGGTTTTACCCTGCCTTGGGGAGCGCCGATCAGTTCAGGTCGATGTCGAGGATCGCCATCGAGAAATTGTAATCGCCGTCGTCCTCGTCCTTGAACACGAGGCCGAGAAATTCGTCGCCGATATAGACTTCAGCCGAGTCGTCCTTGCGTGGCCGCGCCTTCACCTGCAACTGCGGATTCTGGAACGTGCGCTTGAAATAGGCTTCGAGTTTTCTGATTTCTTCCGGCTTCAACACTTCTCTCCCGGTGGCGGGTTGGGACATTTACGCGAAATCTTCCGAACGGCTTCAAGCCTTCGGGATCATGCGCTTGGAACGCGCTTCTGGCACGCCAAGGATGGCGATGTAAAGGCGAAGCGAGCCGTTGGCGTACTCGGTCAACGGCTTTGCTTCAGGCAGGCGGCAATGTCCCCACCCCGATCAGATATCGAAGCTGACGACGTGGTCCATGTTCTGCGACGGAAGGGCCTGGTCCATCTGGCGCGAGGGCTGGTCGCAGCCCGTTTCGCCGACGACGCGGGCCGGCACGCCGGCAACGGTCTTGTTGTGCGGCACCGCCGACAGCACCACCGACCCGGCCGCGATTTTCGAGCAATGGCCGACCTCGATATTGCCGAGGATTTTTGCGCCAGCGCCGATCAGCACGCCATAGCGGATTTTCGGATGCCGGTCACCGCCCGCCTTGCCGGTACCGCCCAGCGTCACGCCATGCAGGATGGAGACGTCGTCTTCGATGACGGCCGTTTCGCCGACCACAAGGCCGGTCGCGTGGTCGATGAATATGCCCTTGCCCATCTTGGAGGCCGGATGGATATCGGTCTGGAACACGGAGGAAGATCGGCTCTGGAGATAAAGCGCGAAGTCCCGCCTGCCCTGGTTCCACAGCCAATGGGCCAGGCGATGCGTCTGGATTGCGTGGAAGCCCTTGAAATAGAGGATCGGCATGAAGAACCGGTCGCAGGCCGGATCGCGATCGTAATAGGCCTGGATGTCGACCCGGACCGTCTCACTCCAATCGGGATTGTCGCGCAGCATCGCCCGGAATGTCTGGCGAATGAGTTCCGCGCCCATATCCTGATGGTCGAGGCGCTCGGCAAGGCGATGGATGACCGTGTCCTCGAGGCTTTCCTGGTTCAGGATGGTCGAATAGAGGAACGCCGACAGCAGCGGGTCGCGCGTGACTGTTGCCAACGCCTCATCCCGGATCGAACGCCAGATCGGATCGACAGGCTGTAGTTTCCCAGCGCGAGCTACGCCGATGGTGGTCATGGCCGCCGTCTCCATCAATTCATGTGCCTGTTAGCGCCTGCACATATAGGGCACATGATAGCAGGTTTGAACTCAATTTTCCTGATTTCATCGTCAAGGGGACTGGATTGGCAACAATCCGGAGCAGAGCGACAAAATACTGCCTCGACAAGGGCGAACCCGGCCCATCAAACAGGCCACACATCAAGTTTGTTGGTCTTTTTGCGTTTTCTTGCGATAATGCGGGCAGTGCGTAGGGACATCTCGCTGAGGAGTCCGATCGTTTTCGCACTCCGGGCTCCCAGTAGGTGTTTGAGTTACGCTCAAATGACCTGAGAAGGAGCATTGTCATGGCAACAAGAATAATGGGCTCCCTGAGGCTGGTGGAGCATAGGCGCTGGCAGGACATCGTCGTGATGATCCTCGGCGCCGCAATCCTCGTATCTCCGATGTTCGGCGACACGACCAGCAACACGATGATGGTGGTCACCATCGCGCTGGCTGGTGCGGCCATCCTGATACTCGGTGGCGTGGAACAGCTTTTCCTGCGGCGCTGGGAGGAATTCCTGGCGTTTCTCTGCGGCGCCTGGGTAATGCTGGCGCCCTTTGTGCTCGAATATGGCGGGCCACTGCGCATGTGGCACGTCGGGCTCGGGGCAGCTGTCGTGATCCTGGCGGTCCTGGAGCTTTGGCAGGACAACGACCGGAACCTCGCCTCCTGAGTTCAAACACAGAGGCGGAGGGTTAGACGGGCCGGAGCGGCGTGTGCCTCATCGCACTGCGCCGCTCCGGGCAATCGCTTGGTCAGATCGGGTTATCCGCCAGGAATTCCAGCACCCGCTTCTTGAAAGTCCCGTCACCCACGGCCAGCATGTGGTCCCTACCCTCGATGTCGAAGCTCTCGGCATTGGGCATGATGTCGGCGAGAGGAGCGGCGGCACCGGCGATGTCGTCGGTGGTTCCGACGGCAACCAGGGTCGGCTGCATGATGCGCCCGACCTCCGCTTCGGTCAAAAGCCCGCGCGAGGTGGATATGCAGGCTGCAAGCGCCTTGCGGTCGCTTCTGGTCAAGTCAGCAAAGGCGCGGAAGCTCTTGCCGCGACGATGCGTGATCTTGTCGGCCTCCGGCGCAAGCAGCGCTTCGGCGATCGGGTCCCAATCCCCGACCCCGTCGACCATGCCATAGCCCAACCCGCCAAATACCAGCGTCGCCACCTTTTCGGGCGTTACCAGCGCCATGAAGGCCGCTATCCGCGCGCCCATCGAATAGCCCATGACATGGGCCCGCGCGATACCGAGATGATCGAGCAATGCCGCTGCATCACCCGCCATCTTTTCGGCCGTGTAGTCGGCCGGATCATAGCTCTTGGACGACAGGCCATGGCCGCGATTGTCGAAGGCTATCGCACGGTAGCCCGCCTCGGTGAGCGTCTTCACCCAGCCGGGCGAGACCCAATTGACAATATGGCTGGAGGCAAACCCATGGATAAGCAGGATTGGCTCGGCGCGCCCGCTGCCCGGCATCCGGTCTTCAAAAGCCAGATCAAAACCCTCATGGGTGAAAAACTGCGTCACGATCGAATTCCTGTCTGAAGCCGGAGCGGCAAACACCCGGACAAATCCGGGCTGCCGCTCCATCTGTTTGCTTTGCCGCATCTGTGCGCCGTCAAGTGATTCCACTTAGGCACAAAATGTTCTAACCGGCGCCCATAACACGGGTGATGGTCGGGTGGCGGACCAGGTCGCCCTCTTTCACGCCAACCCGCTGCGCCGTCCCTTGCTTGAGTTCGAGCACGAAACGTATCTCTTCCTGCGATGCGATCGGCGCTTCGGAAAATGGTTCGCCGCGATGGATTTCCTTCACCCTGCCGTCCTGGCCAATGAAGATCAGGTCCAATGGCAACGGCGTGTTCTTCATCCAGAAGCCAACTGGTTGCGTCTGTTCAAAGACGAACAGCATGCCATGGTCATCGTCCATGGTTTCGCGAAACATCAGCCCGGCGGAACGCTCCTGCGGGTCATCGGCGATTTCAATGCTGAAGGAGTGCTCGCCGGCACTTGTTTCGGCAACCAGTGGCGCCGGATCGACCGGCAGCACCATTGCCCGATCATCGGCGCTGGAAGGTACGAGCATCGCAACAAAGGTGAAAATACAGATAACAGCGGCGGAAATAGCGCCGCCCGGCAACCCAAACTTGCGGAGCATCAATCAATCCTGTTCGGCCGGTCCGATCTAATGCGAAACCGGCAAGGTTCCGATATCAGGATGAATTTCGGCAGCCATAAGGCCTTTTTCGCCGCGCCCGAACCGGACCAGCACAACTTGCCCCGGCCGCAACTCCGTCAGGCCGTAGTGGCGCAGCGTTTCCATATGGACGAAAATGTCTTCCGTTCCTTCGCCGCGCGTCAGGAAGCCGAACCCCTTGGTGCGGTTGAACCACTTGACCAGGGCGCGCTCGAGCCCGCTTTCGGCGGCAACGGCGACATGGGTACGCGGCTCCTGCGTTTCGGCGGGATGCACCGCCGTCGAATTGTCCATTGAAAGCACGCGAAACGCCTGCATGCCGCGTTCGCCCTGTCGGGCCAGGCATACGACACGCGCGCCCTCAAGCGCGGTCTGGAAGCCGTCCCGCCGCAGGCAAGTCACATGAAGGAGAATATCGGCAGAACCGGAATCGGCCCGGATGAAGCCGTAGCCCTTAGCCACGTCGAACCATTTTATGGCCCCCGAGACTTCGACCAGGCCGGCCGCCTCGCCGGTCTCATCATGGCTCAATGCTTCCTCGCCGCCCATGTTCCGCCCCGTGAAAGAGGCCCTGTCCCCCATCCGACCGCACCTTTTTCCGACTTCGACACGCTGATTCTGTATATTGAGATAACAACGCGTGTTGGCGAACTGTGCAAGACCTGCGCCGCCGTTTTTCCCCGGCAATACTGCGGCTGGTCTTGTAAACTCGATTATTCCGGGATCTGTGGTTGTCGGGACACGGACCTGCCTTATGTTTCGTTTTTCTAATACGAGGAAACCAAATGCGTTATTTGCACACTATGATCCGCATCACCGATATCGATGCTTCGCTCGACTTCTACTGCCAAAAGCTGGGTATGGTCGAAGTGCGCCGCTATGAGAACAAGGACGGGCGGTACACGCTGATTTTCCTGGCCGCGCCCGGTGACGAACAGGCAGGCATTGCCGAAAAGGCACCGCTTGTCGAGCTGACCTTCAACTGGGACCCGGAAGCCTATACCGGCGGCCGCAATTTCGGCCACCTGGCCTATGAAGTCGACGACATCTATGCGACCTGCCAGCGCCTGATGGACAAGGGCGTCACCATCAACCGCCCGCCCCGCGATGGCTACATGGCCTTCATCAAATCGCCGGACGGCATCTCGATCGAATTGCTGCAAAAGGGGCAAGCCAAGGACAGGGCCGAACCCTGGGCCTCGATGGCCAATACCGGCACCTGGTGAATCTGGCGTCCGGCGCGCGAGCGCCCTTGCGCAGGAAACCGGCTGCCGATACCTAGAAGCATGCCGCCCGAAGCGGGGCGGCATGCAAAAAACAAGAACTTGAAGCGTGTAGCCTGATCCATTTCCACACGCTTCAGGCACGGTTTCTGCTGGGGGTCTTTTCGATGAAGGATGTGCTCAAGGAACTCGAAAGGCGCCGCGAGATCGCACGCGCCGGCGGAGGCAAGGCACGCATCGAGGCCCAGCATGCCAAGGGCAAGCTCACCGCACGAGAACGCATCGAGATCTTCCTGGACGAGGGCTCATTCGAGGAGTTCGACATGTTCGTCGAACATCGCTCGACCGATTTCGGCATGGACAAGACCAAGATTGCGGGTGACGGAGTAGTTACCGGCTGGGGCACGGTGAATGGGCGCACGGTCTTCCTCTTCGCCAAGGATTTCACGGTGTTTGGCGGTTCGCTTTCGGAAGCACACGCCGAAAAGGTGGTGAAGGTGCAGGAAATGGCCCTGCGCAACCGCGCGCCGATCATCGGCCTTTACGACGCCGGCGGCGCCCGCATCCAGGAGGGCGTCGCGGCGCTCGGCGGCTATGCCGAGATTTTCCAGCGTAATGTGCTGGCTTCCGGCGTCATTCCGCAAATCTCCGTCATCATGGGCCCCTGCGCGGGCGGCGACGTCTATTCACCCGCCATGACGGATTTCATCTTCATGGTGCGCGACACTTCCTACATGTTCGTGACCGGTCCCGACGTGGTCAAGACCGTCACCAATGAGACGGTGACGGCCGAGAGCCTCGGCGGGGCGTCGATCCACACCACCAAATCCTCCATCGCCGACGGCGCCTATGACAATGACGTGGAAACGCTGTTGCAGATGCGCCGGCTGGTCGATTTCCTGCCGGCCTCCAACACCGCCGAAATTCCCGAGATCGAGTGCTATCAGTCCGTCACCGATGACGACCCGTCGTTGGATCGCCTGATCCCGGACAACGCCAACAAGCCCTATGACATCAAGGAACTGATCCTGAAGACCGTCGACGAGGGCGATTTCTTCGAGATCCAGCCGAGCTTCGCCAAGAACATCGTCACCGGCTTCGGCCGTGTCGAAGGCCGCACCGTCGGCTTCGTGGCCAACCAGCCCATGGTGCTGGCCGGCGTGCTGGATTCGGATGCAAGCCGCAAGGCCGCCCGCTTCGTGCGCTTCTGCGACTGCTTCAATATCCCCATCGTCACCTTCGTCGACGTGCCGGGCTTCCTGCCGGGTACTGCCCAGGAATATGGCGGCCTGATCAAGCATGGCGCCAAGCTGCTGTTTGCCTATGCCGAGGCGACCGTCCCCAAGATCACCGTGATTACGCGCAAGGCCTATGGCGGTGCCTATGACGTTATGGCGTCGAAACATCTGCGCGGCGACATGAACTATGCCTGGCCGACCGCGCAGATCGCCGTCATGGGCGCCAAGGGTGCCGTCGAGATCATCTACCGCAAGGATATCGGCGACCCCGAAAAGATCGCCGCCCACACCAATTCCTACGAAGACAGGTTCCTGTCACCCTTCGTGGCCGCCGAGCGCGGCTATATCGACGAGGTGATCATGCCGCATTCCACACGCCGCCGGGTGGCGCGTGCGCTACGCATGCTGCGCAACAAGAACCTTGATAACCCCTGGAAGAAGCACGACAACATCCCGCTGTGAAGCGGCGCACAGTGGCTGAAAGCAATCCGAAGAACACGGCCTTCACGGCCGGGCGTCAATGCGTGCTCTGTGCCATCTGGATCACCTCATTATAGGCATCCAGATCGACGTAGAATATCCTCGTGATCTCCGTGATCAGTTCGTCGTCCTGGTAGCCACGCGAACGCAATATGTTCACAGCCGTCAATATGTCGACGTGCTCGGTCAAGCGCGGCTTTTGGCAGTCGTCCAGTTGCAGCATCGGCTTTCCCCTCGTCCGATCGCTTAACGCCATGGGAATACGCATGTCAGTATGGAGGAGGCCGCTTGCGCGGGCCTTGCGCTTGCACCTGCTCCATAGACGGGACTGACGCGGATAAGCGGCCCGACTCACCAAGGGCCGGCCGAAGCGTAACACAGTGGGCACAGTTCGTACCTATGGTGGTTCGCAGCCGGTCCAGGCCGAGTTATATTCAGGCGTCGCCAACCACCTTTTTCACCCGCCACGATAGGGTCGACTTCACGAAACGCTGGAACAAGCGAGGCTAAGATCGTCATGGCCCTCACCTATCACTATCATCCGCTGGCATCGTTCTGCTGGAAGGCGCTGATCGCACTCTATGAGAACGATACGCCGTTCGAGACTGTTCTGGTCGATCCGGCCGACGAGCAGTCGCGCGCGGCATTCCTGAAGCTGTCGCCGCTCGGCAAGATGCCCGTGTTGCACGACGATGGCCGGAACCGCACCATTCCTGAATCCTCGATCATCATCGAATATCTGGGCCGCCATTATCCCGGCGCAACGCGCTTCCTTCCCGAAGACCCCGATCTCGACTTGCAGACGCGGCTGCGCGACCGCTTCTACGATCTCTATGTCCACGACCCCATGCAGCGCGTCGTCGCCGACCGGCTTCGGCCAGCCGACAGAAAAGACAGCTATGGCGTGGAACAGGAAAAAACAAAGCTGCGAAATGCCTATGCCATAATCGAACGTGAAATGGCATCAAACCATTGGGCGATGGGCGACGATTTCACCCTTGCCGACTGCGCCGCCGCCCCGGCCCTGTTCTATGCCAACAAGGTCGAGCCGTTTGGAGAGGCGCACGGCCATGTCGCTCAATATCTCGGCCGCCTGATGCAACGTCCTTCCTTCGCACGAGTTGTGGAGGAGGCGCAGCCCTATTTCCGGTTGTTCCCGCAGGAGCCGTAACCGCACAATCAGAGGGCGGAGACAAATGCCGGCAGACAAACAACCGAAGAAACCATATTTCAAATATGCGCTATAATTGAAATTTTCTTCCTTCGATTAATGTGGTGGTTCTGACAATTTCTGCGCCATCTCAATCGACCGGCACCAACGCCGTCAAACTCAGGAACCAAGACTATGAAATGGCTGAACACTCTGCTCGTTGCTGCCGCCGTGCAATTGCTGGCGCTGGCACCGGGCCATGCCGGCTCCAATCTGGATGACATCAAATCCGCCGGCGTCCTCAAGATCGGCACGGAAGGCACCTATGCACCCTTCACCTTCCATGACGCATCCGGCGCGCTGGTCGGTTTCGACGTCGAGATCGGCCGGGCCATTGCCGAGCGCCTCGGCGTTAAGGCAGAATTCCTCGAAGGCCGCTGGGACGGGCTGATCGCCGGCCTCGACGCCAATCGCTATGACGCGGTTATCAACCAGGTCGGCATCACCGAGGAGCGCAAGCAGAAATATGATTTCTCCGAGCCCTATATCGCCTCCAAGGCGGCGCTGATCGTGAAGGCCGACAATGAGGACATCAAGAGCTTCGAGGACCTCAAGGGCAAGAAGTCGGCGCAGTCTCTCACCAGCAATTTCGGCAAGCTCGCCGAAGCCTCGGGCGCTGAACTGGTGGGAACGGACGGCTTCGACCAGTCGATCCAGCTCGTGCTCAATGGCCGTGCGGACGCCACCATCAATGACAGCCTGTCCTTCCTCGACTTCAAGAAGCAGAAACCCGACGCCAATGTGAAGATCGCCGCCACGCAGGACAAGGCCGACTATTCCGGCGTCATCATCCGCAAGGGCGAACCGGAATTGCTTGCCGCCATCAATGAGGCCTTGAAGCAGATCCAGGCTGACGGCACCTATCAGAAGATTTCTGAGAAATATTTCGGAGCGGACGTTTCCAAGTAAGATCTTGTGACATTTGCGGCGGGCCGTTCCTTCGGGATCGGCCCGCCGCCTGTTTTCCTATATTGTCCCGATAAATCCACACCTGTCCGGCGATCCGACCGGAGGACCCGCCCGTGCCCCATTGGCTTCAATTGATGATCGACTCGCTCGGGCCCCTCTTGTGGGCCGCGCTGATTTTTACCGCACCACTGACCCTGCTTTCCTTCGTGCTCGGCCTCACGCTCGGCCTGGTGGTCGCGCTCATCCGCCTGTTCGGGCCAGCACCCTTGGTGCCGATCGTGCGGTTCTATGTCTGGATCATTCGTGGCACGCCGCTTTTGGTCCAGCTCTTCCTGATCTTCTACGGGCTGCCAAGTGCGGGCATTGTGCTTGATGCATTCCCGGCCGCCCTGATCGGCTTTACGCTCAATATCGGCGCCTATACGTCCGAGATCATCCGTGCCGTCATCGGCTCGATCCCCAAGGGCCAGTGGGAAGCAGCCTATTCCATCGGCATGACCTGGCAGCAAGCGATGCGCCGCACCATTCTGCCGCAAGCCGCACGGGTCGCGGTGCCGCCACTGTCCAACACCTTCATCTCGCTGGTGAAGGATACATCACTGGCGGCAGCGATTACCGTGCCCGAACTGTTCCAGGCCTCGCAGCGTATTGTCGCCACAACCTATGAACCGCTGATCCTCTATATCGAGGCGGCGCTGATCTATCTGGCGATGAGCTCCGTGTTGTCACATCTGCAAGGCCGTCTCGAGCATCGGCTGGGACGTTATGGCGGCTATATCGAGGCGCACAAATGATCGGGCTGGAAAATATCGAAAAGCGCTTTGGCGACCATACGGTGCTGAAGAACGTCTCCGTCGAGATCGACGAGGGCAGCGTGATGGCACTGGTCGGCCCGTCCGGCGGCGGCAAGAGCACACTGCTTCGCTGCATCAACCTGCTGGAGATTCCGACCTCCGGCACGGTCCGGATCGGCAGCGATGCGCTGACCTTCCATCCCGGTAGCAAGGTGGCCACAAGCGCCATCCAGAAATTGCGGCGCCAGACCGGCATGGTCTTCCAGAATTTCCAGCTCTTTCCCCACCGCACGGCCGTCGAAAACGTCATGGAAGGGCTGACGACGGTGCTGAAATGGCCGACGGGGCGAGCGCGCGAACGGGCGCTGGAACTGCTCGACAAGGTCGGCCTTGCCCACAAGGCCGACGCCTGGCCGGCAACGCTGTCGGGCGGCCAGCAGCAGCGTGTCGCCATCGCCCGTGCCCTGGCACCCTCGCCAAAGGTTTTGTTGTGCGACGAGCCGACCTCGGCGCTCGATCCGGAGCTTGCCGAGGAAGTGGTCGAGGTCTTGAGCCAGCTTGCGCGCGAAGGCACCACCATGGTGATGGCAACCCATGACCTGCGGCTTGCCTCCACCATCGCCCGGCAGGTGGTGTTTCTCGATGCCGGCCTGGTGGTGGAGACGGGGCCGGCGCGCGAGGTCTTCAAGAACCCGCAGCGGGAGCGCACGAAACGCTTCATCGCCACGCTGACGCAGGAGGCAAAGGGCGGGCACGACTGAACGCGAAGCAGCGTCAGCGGCTCTCCCATATCCAGGAGCGGTCGCGCCAGAGCTTTTCACCAATCAAGCAGTCATAGGCTGGAGCGGCCGCCGCCAACACGACCGGCATCCCCTCGCCGCTTGCTTTGTTGCCTGCCGGGCTGTCCTTCTGCGCGAGTTCCATAACGAGCTTGCGGCGGATCGCTTCGGGAAATTGCGACCAGTCATTGACTGGAACCATGAAGGCCCCCGGCCCGCCGATGACGCAATTCGCGTAATAGTGGTCGAGGTCGGGGACGTCATAAGCGCTGGCGAGCCCGCCATTGGTCATCAGCGGCAGGCCGTTGATGGTGATGCCCTGGGCGATCAGCCGGTCGCGAATGCCGGCGACCGGCGGACCCTGATTGTTCGGTCCGTCGCCTGAAATGTCGATCACCCGCTTGTTGCCGGCATAGGCGCTTTCGGCGAACAGATCGAAGCCGAATTCCAGCGCGCCGGAAATCGAGGTGCGCCGCGCGCTGTTGGGCGGGTTGGCCGAAAGCTGGCGCGCGACCCGTTCGGCATCCTCCCGCGTGGCAATCACCGTCCACGGCACAGTGATGTATTGCGAGGAATATCCGGCCCATTCGAAGAACGTCACCGCGATCCGGCCGTAAGCACCCTGTGCGATCGCCTGGAGCACATCTTCATGGGTCAGTGCGGCGGCATAGCCGTGGCGCTGGATCTCCAGCTCGCCCGGCGACATCGACAGCGAGACGTCGGCGGCCAGGACCAGTTCGACATCGACCGGCTCGGCCGCGGGGCTTTGGGAGGCGAAAAAAACCGCCAGCACCAAGGCGGCACTGCCGGAAAATGCATGCCTGACACAAGCCGGACAAAACATGTCTATGAGGGTACGCGAAAAGCCGCATTTGAAAAGAAAGGCCCGGAAAAATTCCGGGCCCGGTTTCTTCACGTTTTCGCGAGTGGAGCGCCTATTCCCCTTGGATCAGTTTCGCGGCTTGAGGTTTTCCGGATCGTAGAGCGGCTTGTAGCCGACGCTGGCCACCTCGACCGGATAGGTCTCGCCGAAATATTCGACCGTCAGCTTGCGGCCCTCCTGGCAATAGGCCCATGGCAGATAGGCGAGCGCGATGTTCTTGCCGATGGTCGGGCCATAGGCGACCGAAGTCGTGTAGGAGCGGCGGCCAAGCTCATCCACCAGCGTTTTTCCGGTTTCAGGGTCCATCACGGGCATGATGCCGACCGGATAGCGGGCAACGCCCTTTGAATCGACATTATCGGTCATGACGAGCGTGCACAGCGTTGCCGGCTGATGCGCCCGCGCCTTGTATTCCACATGCTTTGCCCTGCCACGGAAATCCGCCTCCTTGACCTTGGGGCGGGCCAGATCGGCCTCGAAGAGATTATATTCGGTCAGTAGGTCGGCATTCTGCAGGCGTAGGCTCTTTTCCATGCGGCGAGTATTGGCATAGGTCTCGACGCCGACAGCCATGACGCCGGTCGAACGCAGTGCATCCCAGACGGCCAGGCCATCCTCATAGCGCATATGCAGTTCCCAACCCTGCTCGCCGACATAGGAGATACGGAAAGCCGTTACTTGCCTGCCAGCGATGCGAACCGGCTTGATCGCCGCGAAGGGGAAGTTTTCCAGCGACAGGCCTTCCGGGTCTTCCACCACCTTCTGCAGCGTCGTGCGGGCATTCGGGCCCCAGATGCCGACGGTAACATATTTCTCGGTCACATCGGTGATGGTGACGTCAAAGCCCTTATCCTGTGCCACCCGGCGCATGTAGTGGTAGTCACGCGGACCGGCATCGGCGCCATCAATGACGCGGCAGCGGTCTTCCATGCGGATCACGGTCAAATCCGCGCGCACCATGCCTTCGTCGTCGAGGAAGTGGGTGTAGATGCCCTTGCCCACCATGTTGTCGCCGCCGATCTTGGCCGCGCACAGCCACTCCATCAACGCGACGTGATCCGGGCCTTCGACGTCGATGACCGCGAAATGCGACAGGTTGATGATGCCGCAATCTTCGCTCAGCGCGAGGTGCTCGGCATTGGAGACGCGCCAGAAATGGCGATTGTCCCACTCGTTTTCGCGCACCGGTACGCGGTCGCCATATTTTTCCAGCAGGTGCTCATTGGCGGCATAGCCATGGGCGCGCTCCCAGCCGCCGAGTTCCATGAAATAGCCGCCCAGTTCCTTCTCGCGCTCCCAGAAGGGCGAGCGGCGCACATTACGGCCCCCGCCGAAGGGCTCGCGCGGATGCACCGCCGGGTTATAGACCTTCATGGCGGTCTCGGTGCAGCGCTCCTCGATATGCTTTTCCTCAAGCTGGTGCGGCTGGAAGCGGGCATAGTCGATGCGGTTGTGATCGATCGACGTGCGGCCGTCCGTCATCCAGTCGGCAATCAGCTTGCCCATGCCGGGCCCGTCCTTGACCCAGATGGCGACGGCATACCACAGCCCCCTCACCTTCTGGCTCTCGCCCATGGAAGGGCCGCCATCGGTGGTCACCTGCAACAGGCCGTTGAAGGAATGGCCCTCATTGTAGCCGAGTTCGCCAAGTATGGGCGTCAGCTCCATGGCGCGCTCCAGCGGCTCGATGATCTGCTCCATGTCGAGGTCGCGCTGCGATGGCGAAAGCCGGGCCTGATCCTTCTCCAGCAGATCGCGCGGATGGCAGAGACGCGGGTTGGTTTCCTCGTAATAGCCCCATTCGATCTGCCCACCCTCGGCGGTCTTGGGATCGCCCGTGTCGCGCATATAGGCCGAGTTGCCCTGATCGCGCAGCAGCGGCCAGCCGATCTCCTTGCCGGTACCGGCGAACTCCTCATACGGACCGAAGAAGGTGAGCGGATGGTCGATTGCCATGACCGGTAGGTCCTCGCCGGCCATTTCCGCGATCAGCCGGCCCCAGATGCCGGCGCAGACCACCACATGATCGGCTTTGATGGTGCCGCGGTTGGTCACGACGCCCTTGATGCGCCCACCCTCGATCAGCAGCGACGTTGCCGACGTATTGGCGAAGGCCTTCAGCTTGCCTGAGGCTTCGGCCTGGTCGACCAGCTTGCCGGCGACCGTCTGCGAGCGCGGAATGACCAGACCTGCATCTGGGTCCCACAACCCGCCCTGGACCAGGCTCTCCTCGATCAGAGGAAACTTTTCCTTGATCTCGGCAGGTTCGATCAGGCGTGCGCGTGTGCCAAAGGCCTTGCCCGAGGCAACCTTGCGCTTGATCTCGTCCATGCGCGCATCGTCGCCCACGCGCGCCACCTCAAGGCCGCCGACGCGGGCGTAATGGCCCATCTTCTCGTAGAAGTCGATCGAGTAGAGCGTGGTCCAGCAGGACAGGAAATCATGGCTGGTAGCGTAGCAGAAGTCAGATGCATGCGCGGTCGAGCCGATGTCGGTGGGGATTCCGGACTTGTCGATGCCGACAATATCGTCCCATCCGCGTTCGATCAGATGATGGGCGATCGAAGCGCCGACGATACCGCCCAGCCCGATGATGACGACCTTCGCCTGTTCCGGAAATCCTGCCATTTTCCCTGACTCCGAGATGGAATTTTCCGGCACACTATAGAGCGGTACGGCTCGATTACAGCCTGTTTGCGACACCGCACAAACGCACCGCGACTTGACCGAACACAGGCCATGTCGCGCTGTGGCCAGCTTGGCCGACAAGGTTAACATTTTCATCGCTATTTACGGATAAGCAGAAACAATGATTGGGATTTCAATCCCAGCGGCCCTTGGAAGCCTATTATGACCTCAACTGCCAAAAACACGACAGCGACCGGTGCGTCCGGCGTCTTTGCACTGTTGAAATCGCCCCTGGCGCTACTGGCGATCGCGCTTCTGTTCGTCTTCACACTGCTTACACTGCCGATCATTTTGCCGATCGGTCCGATGTACTGGGATGTTTTCCTCTATTACGATGCCGCAAACAGAATTTTCGACGGCCAGGTGCCAGTCACAGATTTTTTCACGCCTGTTGGTCCGCTTGGCTATTATTTGTTTGCCGGTTGGCTGGCGATATTCCCGAATGCCCAGCCCGTGCTCCTGGCGCATTGGTCATTGCTTGCCGTAACCGCGCCGCTGATGGCACTTTTGGTTTGGCATGTGGATCAGCGATCGCGCGGCACCGCGTTTGCGCTGCTGATACCGTTCCTTGTTTTCGCGCTGCTGCCCTTCAATACGCGCGAGTTTTATCCCTTCCCGGGGTCGGATGGCTTCGGCATCTATAATCGCCAGGCCAGCGAGGTCTTGTATATCCTGGTAGCGGCACTGTTCTTCGTGCGCGACCGCCGCCTGCTGACGATACTCATCACCGCCTCCATGTCCGCGCTGTTCTTCCTCAAGATCACCGGCTTCGTCGCCGGCGGCATAATCGCCGCCTATGCGCTTCTTTCGGGCCGGGTGACGTGGAGGATCGCCATCCTGTGCTCGCTCATCTTCTTTGCAGTGCTGGCCGGCATAGAATTGTCCAGCGGACTGGCCAGCCAGTATATCTTCGACATCATGAGCCTCGTTGCCATGAACAAGGGAACCTTGCTGCCGCGCTTCCTCCAGGCCACCTCCCTCAATTTCGGCATCGTGGCGACCGCGGGCAGCCTGGCCCTTCTCCTTCTATGGTCGGATCGACGGAGTTTAACCTCCGGCGTTTTTGGCGGGCAACAGACCTCGCGCGCCGGTACATCACCGGCGCTGCTTACGCATGACGGTCCATGGCTTCTCGTGGTTCTTTTCGCGGGCATCCTTTTTGAAACGCAGAACACCGGAAGCCAGGCGCTGATCTTCCTGTGGCCGGTGCTGCTTTCCGCCTTCCTCAAGACGGGCAAGCTCGTGGATCGCCCTATACTCGTGCTTTTGATCATGGCGCTGGTCGCCGCAACCGCATTGCCGCCAGCCGTTCGCGTTGCAGAGCGCGCGGCACGCACCTATGTCGGCGCGTTGAAGAATGTGCCCCTGGAACACCGCAATCTGAAAACGCTCGGCGCCGTCGACATGCGCACGGAAGTCGCCACGCGCACCGAGCATATGCTGCGCTTATATCCAGAGCTCCGGGCGCCATTCGAAGAACTCGTCGCCGCGGGCGAACTGCCGACGCCGATGCTCTATTCCGACTTCGATTTCCAGATCAGCTATCTGAGCGCAGTTGACATCGCCATCGAATCCATCCGGGGCCTAGAGGCCCGGCGCGGCATTCATTTCGATACCATCATGTCGCTGAACTTCGTCAATCCGTTTCCATGGCTCATGGAACGCTCGGCCCCGCTCTACATCGCAATCGGTGCCGACCCGATGCGCGCGGTCCCCGATCCTGGCTCCCAGGAGGAGAATGCGGTCACAGACACCGACCTGGTGCTGTACCCGACCTGCCCTCCGACCACGGCAAACGCGTTGCTCTACGACATGTACAAGGACGCGCTGACCAAGCACCGCCGCATCAGGCTGGATCAATGCTACGACGCTTTCATCCACCCAAAATTCGAGGCATCACTTGGCTCGGATCCGGGCTTGCCAAGTCAATAAAAAAGCCGGGCGAGCCCGGCTTTTCAAGCGCGCTCCTTTTTCGATCGCCTATTTCATCTGGCTTTTGACGAAATCCTTGACGATCGCAACGATGCCGCGTGACAGCAGGCTGTCGAGCGCGTCGGCGAACTGGTCGACATGCTCGCGCTGACAGATCAGCGGCGGCAGCAGGCGGATGACATTGCGGTTATACTCGGTGAAGGCAACCAGCACATCATAGTCGCGAAGCAGCAGCGCCCCGACGAAGCCCGACAGCGAGCCCTTCAGCTTGTCGTCAAGCACGCCGACAACCGGCCGCAGCACCATGGGCAGGGTCTGCGAGAAATCATGGAATTCGAGGCCGACCATGAAGCCTTGGCCACGAACGTCCTTGATGATCTTGGGATATTTCGCCTGCAGTTGCCGCAGCCGTAGCAGCAGATAGTCACCGGTGACGGCGGCGTTATCGATCAGCCCCTCGTCATAGAGCACGTTGAGCGTTTCGATCGCCGTGATCGAGGCCTCGCCGATGCCGCCGAAGGTGGCGGCCGCATGGATCATCGCAGTCTTGGGCGTGCCATAGGCCTTCATATAGACGTCGTGGCGCGCGATCATCGCGGCCATGGCCGATTTGCCGCCGCCGAGCGACTTGGCGACTGCCGTGATGTCGGGCACCACGCCGAAATGCTCGAAGGCGTAGAAGCGGCCGGAGCGGCCGACACCGCACTGCACCTCATCGGCAATCCACAGCACGCCATACTGGTCGCACAGCGCCCGCAGCTTCTGCCAATAGCCATCCGGCGCCTGGATGATACCGCCGCCACCCTGGATCGTTTCCAGCACGATGACGCCGATCTGCGGATCGGAACGGAAGGCGTTTTCCACCGCCTCTATGTCGCCGAAGGGAATGCGCAGCGTGTTGTCGATAAGCTTGAACTCGCCCCGGTAGAGCTGGCCGTCGGTGACCGACAGCACGCCCCTTGTCTTTCCGTGGAAGGAATTCTCCGCATAGACGATTTTCGGCCGCTTCGGCCCGGCCGCGCGTTCGCCAAGCTTGATGGCCGCCTCCATCGCCTCCGACCCGGAAGAGCCGAGAAACACCATATCGAGATCGCCAGGTGAAATCTGCGCAAGGTTATGAGCCAGCGCCGCCGCATATTGCGACATGAAGGCGATGGCGATCTCGTGCCGGTTCTCCTCCTGGAACTTCTTGCGCGCGGCCAGGATGCGCGGATGGTTGTGGCCGAGCGCCAGCGACCCGAAGCCGCCGAAGAAGTCCAGTATCCTGCGCCCGTTCTGGTCGGTGTAGAACATGCCCTCGGCACGTTCGATCTTCACCTTGTGAAAGCCGAGCAGCTTCATGAAATGCAGCTGGCCGGGATTGAGATGCGCCTTGAACAGGTCGGTCATGCGCGCGACATCCATCGCATTGGCCTGCTCGACGCTGAGCAGTGCGGGCTTGGCAAGCTGTGCCGCCGGCGAGAGGCTCGGCGCTGCGACGACGGCGCGGCCATCGGCCGTGCTCGGTTTGGTCATGACTGTCATCGAGATTTCTCCTATTCGGCCGGAACGTGACTGGCTGCCAGCGCCTGGCCGGACTTCTTGGCGCGATATTCGTCGTAGGCGGCGATCAGCATGTCCTCGTCGCGGTATTGCGGCACCCAGCCGAGGTCGCGCTTGGCCTTAGAGACATCGAGAATGCACATCTCGTCGGCGATCAGATATTGCTCAGGGTCCATGATCGGCATGTTGATCAGGTCGAACAGGTCGAGCGTGCGCTTCACCGCCCAGGCCGGCGTGGGCAGGAGGATCGACTTCGATCCGGCATGCCTGACCAGATCGCCCAGCAGCTTGCGCACCGGCGGCGGGTTGAGCGAGCCGAGATTATAGGCCTCGTTGGGAACGCCGGCCTTCCAGGCGGCACGCGCCGCTTCAGCGCAGTCAAACACCGAAATGAACTGATAAGGGTTCTTGCCCGAGCCGATCATCGGCACCGGCAGGTTCCAATCGATCAGCTTGAACAGCTTCTCCAATATGCCGAGCCGTCCGGGGCCGATGATAAGGCGCGGGCGAAACAGCGAGATGCGCATGCCGCGCTCGCGCCACTCGGCCGCCATCTCCTCGGTCTTCAGCTTCGACAGGCCATATTCGCCAAGCGGCACGGCCGGATGGTCCTCGGTCTGGGGATAGGTATAGGTGTGGCCGTAGACCATGTCGGTCGTGTAGTGGACGAACCGAGCCGCGCCGGCCTTGTCCATCGCCTGGATGATATGCTGCGTGCCATGCACATTCACCGGCCAGAAGAAATCGTGCCGCTTGGCGCGTACCTGCAGCGGCGACAACATCTTGGCCGAGACATTGTAGACCATATCGTCCGACTTGATCCCCACGGCCGCCACGGCCGAAGGGTCGGTCACGTCGCAATGAACGAAATGCGCGGTGCGGTAGTGCGCGAGCTCGCTCCTGACGATGTCGGCGACGATCACCTCCTCGCCTTCGGCAAGCAGTTTGGGTGCAAGATGGCGACCGACAAAGCCGTCGCCTCCGAAAATGATATGTCTCATTGGACGAACTCGCTGGTTTGAGTGGATGTGGAGGAAGAGGCCACCGTCGTGTCGCGGTGCGACCGGTCGCTCTGGGCAATCAGCACAGTGCCGACGCAGATGAGTGCGATCCCGGCAATCCGCCAGGCATTGAGGTCCTCGCGAAAGATGAAATAGGCAAAGACCGCCACCGCGACATAGGCCAGGCTGAGGAACGGATAGGCAAAGGACAGCTCTACCTTGGACAGCACATAGAGATGCGAAGCCATGGAAATGACGAAGGTGCACAGCCCGAGGAAAACCCACGGACTGAAGACGATCTGGAGCATCCTGATGATCGGATTGACGCCTTCGAATGAAACCGCCCCAAGCGACAGCATCCCTTGCTTCAACATAAGTTGGGCTGCCGCATTGGTCATGACCGTGAACAGTATGAATCCTATGTATTTCATCTTTCCCCGCTATCTGCCGGACGCTCTATTATAAACTCGAAAATATTCCGTGAAACAACGAGCGCATTTCTTTCTGAATATCGTTGTTCATTGATAACCGGGGCTGGCCCTTTTCATTCGGCCGCCTGCGGAATGTTCGTCTTCGTCAAGGCAAGCCGCCCGGCTGTCCGCATCCAGAAACTCGACATGAAAGCCGGATCGCGCAGTGCTTCCAGTTCCCGCCAACCCGGAAAAGAGGCGGCGAAAGTCTCGGCACTCATGCGCGCGTCCTTGTAGGGATTGACCGCGCCGCCAGCGTCCATCGTTATGGCGTCCAGCTCTTTCAGCACCGCCAGCGTCGAGGCTCCGCGATTGGGGAAGTCCAGCGTCAGCGTATAGCCGGGCCGCGGAAACGACATCAGGCCGGGCGAACGCACCGCACCGAAGCGCTTCAACACGGTCAGGAACGAACTCTGCCCCGCCTTTTTTGTCGCAGCCAGCAAGGCGGGAATGGCTGTTCGGGCAGCTTCTTCTGCAACCACGCTTTGATGCTGGAACAGGCCGCGCGGCCCGTAGAGGCGGTTCCAGTTGCTGAGGCCATCGAGCGGGAAGAAGAATTTCTGGTAGGCAACGTCATGCGGTTCGTTCTGCCTGCCCTTCAGCATGCGGTAGGCCGTATTAAAAGCCTTGAGAACCGGCCGGTTGAGCAGGTTGACAGGCGGCTGGAACGGGACACCGAGCAGGCTTTTTGCGCCTGCAGCCGAACGAGCACCGGACGCGGCGTGATTGCCGATCATCAGCAGGCCACGCCCTGCCCCATGCGCCGCCGCCAGTTGGTCTATCCAGGCGACTGCATATTCGTTGGCCGATTCTGCTTCCTCGACACTATCAAAGAATTCGCCAAGGTCGCGGAATGGCGCCACCCGTTCCAGAATGTCGAGCGACGGCACGCGCATCAGGCGGATCGTCGCCGTCAGGATCAGTCCCGTCAGGCCAAGCCCGCCGATCGTCGCACGAAACAGGGGCGCGTTCTCGGTGTTGGAGCAATTGTAGGTCTTGCCATCGGAACGCAGCAAGGTGAAGGACTCGACATGGCAGCCAAAGGTGCCGCGTCGGTGGTGGTTCTTGCCGTGCACATCATTGGCTATCGCCCCGCCAAGCGTGACGAATTGCGTGCCCGGCACCACTGCCGGGAAGAAGCCATGCGGCGCGACATGGGCAATGATGTCGCAAAGCAGCGTGCCGGCTTCGGCCTCCAGCAATCCGGTCGCGGCATCGAAAGAAAGGATATGACTCAGCGAGCGCATTTCGACGATGCTGCCGGCACCGTTCTGGCAGGTATCGCCGTAGGACCGGCCATTACCATAGGCCAGCAACGACGCGGGCGCCGCAGCGCCGCCTTTCAGCAGGCCGATGGCGTCGCCGGCCGCCATTGCCTGTCCGGCCGCTGGCGTGGCCATCCCAAAGCTTGCATAAACGTCGCTCATGGCCATAACCCGGCCGCGACCAACAGCAGGCCGCCACCCAGCGCCACGAGTTGGCTGCGCCAGTCGCGAATGATGAAGACGACAGGATCGTCATGCATCTCGTCACGGCGCGCCAGGATCCAGACCCGCATCGTCATGTAGAGCACGATCGGCGCCAGCGGCCACACCATCCAGGGATGCGGATAAAGTTCGCGCACCGCTGCGCTATCGATATAGAGCGCCAGCACCAGCGCCGACGAGAATGCCGAAGCCATGCCCGCCTGGGCGATGATTTCCTGATCCTCCGCGCGATAGCCGCGGCCTGCGATACGCTCGCCCGGCACGAGCACCGAGGAACGCAGTTCGACATAGCGCTTCACCAGCGCCAGCGACAGGAAGAAGAAGATCGAGAAGGCCAGCAGCCAGAACGAGACGTTGACCCCGGTGGCGGCCGCACCGGCGAGGATGCGCACCGTATAGAGGGCCGCAAGCATCAGGACGTCGATCAGTAGCATGCGCTTGACCGCCAGCGAATAGGCGGTAGTCGCAACCAGATAACCGGCCAGCACCAGCGCAAATGCCACCGGCAGGAATAGGGCAGCGCCGATGCTGACAGCGAGCAGGACGACAATCGACACGAGGCCGAAGGGAATGGACAAGGCACCGCTGGCAAAGGGCCGATTGCGCTTGGTCGGGTGGCGCCGGTCGAGCCCCAGATCGAAGAAATCATTGACGATATAGATGGCCGAAGCCGCCGTACTGAAGGAGATGAAGGCGAGCAGACAGGCCAGCAGCATCCGTTCGTCAAAATATTCGTGCGCCAACACCATCGGCACGGCAATCAGCGAATTCTTGAGCCACTGATGCATGCGCAGCATCCTGGCGACCGTTCGCACGGTCACCTTCGGCGCGGCGACGGTTTCGCAGCCATGCTCAGCCTGCCAACGCGCCGCCTGCCTGTCGGGAGCGACGACGATCGCCTTGCGGGCAGCATCGAAGACCTTGAGGTCGTGCCGGCTGTTGCCGGCATAGTCGAAGCCGCCATCGCCATAGGCGGCGACCAGCGCACTGCGCTTGCGGCCGGCGGTCAGATTCTCGGCGCCATCGGTGGCCAGAACGGAATCGAAGAGACCAAGATGAGCCGCTACAGCCTCGGCGAATTTGCGTGGCGTACCGGTGGCCAGAACGATCTCACGACCGGCCTGGTGCTCCTGCCGCAGACGGGCCACAACCGCATCGCGATAAGGAAGGGCTGCCGGGTCAATGTCCACCCGTTCGGCAATCGCCTGTTTCAAACGGGCGGGGCCTTTGGCTAGCCAGAAGGGGACCATAAACAGGAAAAGCGGGTTCTTGCGAACGAGCAGGAACAGACCTTCCCAGAGAAGATCGGTTGCAATCAGCGTGCCGTCCAGATCGACGGCAAGCGGTATCGCGCTATTGTCGGATCGCGCATCCATTGTTCGCCCGCCCTGCCCCGTTTCGATGTTGCGCCGTTCGCCGGCGTCTGGGCATGGGGTATAGCGACCATAGCGGTAGGGAAGGTTAAACGAGCAGTTGCAGAAACAGGCCGGACGCAAATTTTGCGTGCCATCGTTAAGTGCCTGCTACCGAAAACAGTAAAAGGCCGGACATTTGCCCGGCCTTCCCTGTTTCTATCCTACTCGAGCCGACTTACTTGATACGGGCCACTCCGCCCGAAATCTCGATGGTTTCGCTGCCGGTCAGTGCTTCGCGATCGCCATTGGGCATGGTCACGAAACAGCCATTGGCGCAGAACTCCACGGTTTCGCCAGCCGCAAGGGCAAGCTCGGTCTTGCTGCCGCCTTCAGTGACGATCAGCGTGCGCGGCTCGGTGTCCTTGTTGATCGCGCTTGCGCCAAAGGCCGTGTTGCCGGCAAGGACAAGAGCGCCCGCCGCAAGAAGAAATCTCATCATCGCAATGTCGGTGTTCCCACCGCCTCTGTTGCCATTCGCAAGGCACTGCCGCCTTTGCAGCGACCTTATATGAGTTGCAAGCTGAACGGCAACTGAATGACACATTCATGCCAAATTTGGCAAAGGCCCCGCCCCGCGGGGTTATTCCGGGTCGGGGCGTTTCGACCGGCGGCGCGGTCGCGCTTCGGCCGCCTGCCGGGCCTTGGCCTGCTCGGCCTCGTAATGCTGTGCTTCGGCCTTCTCATCGTCGGCGGGCCATTTGGGTTCCGGCGGCGGCTCGATGAAACGGGGCGTTGAGGGAATGGGAATGCCGGCGCCTTCGAATGCGTCGATAATTGCGAAGCGGATATCGTTCTGGACGCCGCTGCCATTGTTGATATCGGCCAGAAAGGCGCGAATCTCGAATTCAAGCGCGGCCGGTCCGAAATTGGCAAACAGCACGAAGGGCTCGGGGTTCTTGAGCACCAGCGGATGGTTGCGGGCGATCTCCAGCAGGATTTCATGTACACGCCTGACGTCGGAGCCATAGGCGACGCCGACCTTGACCTCGATGCGGCCGAGCTTGTTGCGGTGCGTCCAGTTGCCAACGGCACTGTTGATCAGTTCGGAGTTGGGCAGGATGACCGTCTGGCGCTGGAAGGTCTCGATTTCGGTCGCCCGCACGCTGATCTTCTTGACCGTTCCCGATACCGCGCCTGCCACGATCCAGTCGCCAGCCTTGAACGGGCGCTCAGCCAGGAGGATCAGGCCGGAGACGAAGTTGGACACCACATTCTGCAGGCCGAAGCCGATACCGAGCGACAGGCCGCCGGCGATAAGGGCAAAATTCGAAAGGTCGATGCCCGCCGCCGAAATGCCGATCAGCGCAGCAATCGCCAGACCGGCATAGCCGACCACAGTGCGGATCGAGTTGCGCACGCCGGTGTCGACCTTGCCGCGCGCCATGACCGAGCCGTCCAGCCAGCCCTGGAACCATCTGGTTAGGAAGTAGCCGATGGCAAAGACGATCAGCCCCGTGACGATGGCGAAGGGGGAGAACGAGAAGCTGCCGATCTTGAAGCCGGTCGCCAGCTTGTCCAGCCAGGTGGCAATATCGCCCGGCTGGAAGCCCCATTGGAACAGCACCAGCGGCAACAGGACGGCGACAATCAGTATGTTGATCAGGACGCTTGCGGCCAGGCCAAGCTGGTCGAACATGGTCTCGTCAGTGCCGTAGCGTTCCTGCAGACGGCGGCCGACGGCGGTGTTGGCGAAACTGCCCTCTTCGGCAATAGCGCGCGAGGACAGGAAGCCTATATAGGCGGTTGCCAGGATGGCGCCGGTTATGACGATCTGCCGCGACACAAATTGCGCGAAGCTGACATAGCCCAACAGTGCCGAGATGATGGTTACCGCCCCGAGGAAATAGAACAGGAAGCGCAGCGTTGGCGGCCATGGGCGCGGCGCTCCTTCTTCATCGGCAAAGGGCCTGACGGTGCCTATCAGCACCAGGAGCAGGCCGACGGTTATCGCGGCAACGAGGCTTTTCAGGATGGTGACGGAAAGCGGCGAACTCAGCGTTTCGCTGATGACGCCCATCAGATAATCGAACCCGACCACCAGCGCCATTATCGTCATGAGCCAGACCAGCAGGCGGCCGGGCCTTGGCTCGATCGGCAGAAGCCGCCATGCCGGCATATCCGGCGAAAACACCGCATGGCTGAGCCGGTTGACGAAGAAGGCTATGAAGATGACGACGCCTACGCCGTTAAGCAGGACGCCAATATCGCCACGCAACACATTGAAATAATTGTAAAGACCAATGGTCGCGTTGAGGAACACGCTGACGGCGATGCTTGGCAGAAGCGTCGACCAGAAGGCAACCGACAGCCGGGAGAGATAGGACGGATCTTCGTCTTCCGCGTCGCGGTAGAATAGCCGGCGAAAGAGGCGTTTTCCGCCGAATTGCAATGCGGCTGCGGCCAGCAGCGCCAGGAATGTCGCCGTCAGCACCGCATTGTATTTGAACTGGACGACAAAGCGCAGCCAGGACGATATCGATTTATAGAGCGCGCCAAACTCGTGCTGGACTGCTCCTCCCACCTCGCCGCTGAATGCGTCGCCAAGCCGGTAGCGCTTGGTCAGCATGGTGGTGAAAAGCTCGCGCCGCAGTGTCGAGATCGTGTTGATCAGTCCGTGGACGCGAACCGATAAGTCTTCGGCATTGCCGAGAAGGACGTTGATTTCGGCCTTTTCGGTGGTCAGCGCCTGACGTTCCTTCGCAACCAGTTCGGGCTCGGCGGGCTGGCCCTCAGCCGGCGGGGGGCCCAGCTGCTCGATGCGTGAGTTGATTTCTGTCAGCCTTGGCCGGAATGCCACGCCGCTGCCCAGCAGAGACTTGCCGATCGTCTCCAGTTCGGCCCGGTTCTCGACAAGGCCTTCCTCGTCCTCGCCGCCGGCTTCGATTTCCTTTTCGATCGTGTCGAGCTGGGCTGCGAGCCTCTCGATCGTCTGGCGCTGTTCCGCAACGACCCCACCGGTCGTTCCATTGGCCGGCGTTACAGCCTGCGCAAGCGCTGCGTCAGGCCATCCGGCGGCCACAAACAGCATCGCCAGAAGCGCAACAAGGCGGCACAAAATTCCACGCAATCGTCTGTCGGGGCGACTCACTGGCTCACGAACCGGCTGCAAAAGGGTCCGATAGTGATAAAGATGGCGGGACAGCGGGGCAACAGGTCGGCGTCATGAAAAGCCATGGCGCAATATTGGCTTTCGCGGCTTCGCCTGCTCTATAGTCTCCGGCCTATCTCACCTGGACCAGATGCATGGCGGAATATTCGGCTTTCTCGCTCCTGAAAAACGCGCTGAACGGAAACCGGGACTGGAAGCAGGCCTGGCGCAAGCCCGACCCAAAGCCTTCCTATGAGGTGATCGTGGTCGGCGGCGGCGGGCATGGCCTGGCAACCGCCTATTATCTTGCCAGGGAGCACGGCATCGCCAATGTCGCCGTGCTCGAAAAGGGCTGGCTCGGCTCCGGCAATGTCGGCCGTAACACGACAGCGGTGCGCTCCAACTATCTCCTGCCGCAAAACAGCCGGTTCTACGAGCACTCGATGAAATTGTGGGAAAACCTCTCCCATGAGCTGAATTACAATGTGATGTTCTCGCAGCGCGGCTGCCTCAACCTGGCGCACACGCCGGGCCAGCTCGATGACTATGCGCGACGCGGCAACGCCATGCGCCATGAGGGCATCGACGCCGAACTGATGACGCCTGCCCAGATCGAGCGGCTGGTGCCCGGCCTCGACATGTCAGCATCGGCGCGCTTCCCGATCATCGGCGGGCTGATGCAGCGGCGGGCCGGCACGGCGCGCCACGACGCGGTTGCCTGGGGCTATGCGCGGGCGGCCGATCGGCGCGGCGTCGACATCATCGAAAATTGCGAAGTCACCGGCTTCCTCCGCGATGGTGACCGCGTGGTCGGCGTCACCACGACGCGCGGCGAAATCCGCGCCAGCAAGGTCGCGGTGGCGGTTGCCGGCCATACCGGCCATGTCATGAAGCTTGCCGGCATCGAGCGCCTGCCGATCGAAAGCCATGTGCTGCAGGCCTTCGTGTCGGAATCGCTCAAACCCTTCCTGCACACGGTCATCACCTTCGGCATGGGCCATTTCTATGCCTCGCAATCCGATAAGGGCGGGCTGATCTATGGCGGCGACCTCGACGGCTACAACAGCTACGCCCAGCGAGGCAGCCTGCCGGTCATGGAAGATGTCATGAGCGAGATGCTGGCGCTGTTTCCAAGCCTGGCGCGCGTGCGCGTGCTGCGCTCATGGGGCGGGGTATGCGACATGTCGATGGACGGTTCACCCATCATCACCACCGGCCCCCTGCCCGGCATGTATCTGAATGCCGGCTGGTGTTATGGCGGCTTCAAGGCCACCCCCGCCTCCGGATGGTGCTTCGCCCACACCATCGCCCGCGACGAGCCGCACGAATTCAACGCAGCCTTCACGCTTGACCGCTTCCATCGCGGCATCCTCATCGACGACAAGGGCCAGGGCTCAACCCCTCGGCTTCACTGAGCGGAATTCCAGATGCTGATTACTTGCCCCTATTGCGGCCCGCGCAACGTCAGCGAATACACCTATCAGGGCGACGGCAACCGCACCCGCCCCGATCCCGCCTCAACGGACCAGGCGGCATGGAACGAATATGTCTATGATCGGCTCAATCCGGCCGGCGACCATCATGAAATCTGGCAGCATTCCGGCGGCTGCCGTGCTCATCTTCGCGTAACGCGCAACACGCTGACGCATGTTGTCACCGAAGTCTCTTTCGCTCGTGATGCGGGACACCGCAAATCCGAACGCCACCGCAAGCCGGGAGCCCACGCATGAGCCCGCGCCGCGCCACTGCCGGCGGGCGCATCGACCGCCAGCGCACCATCCGCTTCACCTTCGACGGCCACCAGTTCACCGGCCATGCCGGCGACACGCTGGCTTCGGCGCTGCTGGCCAACGGTGTCACGCTGTTCGGCCGTTCGTTCAAATATCACCGGCCTCGCGGAGTCATGACCGCCGGTGTCAACGAGCCAAATGCCTTGGTGACCATCGTAAATGGCGGCGTGCGCGAACCGAACATCCCCGCCACCACGGTGGAGATATTCGACGGGTTGACAGCCGAGAGCCAGAACCGCTTTCCCACGCTTTCCTACGACATCGGCGCATTGAACCAGCTTGGCGGCAGGCTTCTGAGCGCGGGCTTCTATTACAAGACCTTCATGGGACCGGTCATCGGCCCGCTGAAGGGTACGCGCCTGTGGATGGCGTGCGAATATTTCATCCGTCGCGCCGCCGGCCTCGGCAGCGCCGGGCTGGAGAAGGACCCGGCGCGCTACGAGCGCATGAACGCATTCTGCGACGTGCTGGTGGTTGGTTCCGGCCCTGCCGGGCTGATGGCAGCGCAAGCGGCCGCGGAAAGCGGCGCGCGAGTCATCCTTGCGGAACTCGAAGCAGTTCCGGGCGGCTCGGCCAACTGGTCCGATGAGGCGATCGACGGCATGCCGGCGGCGAAATGGGCAAGCTCGGCCGTCGGCAAGCTGAAGGCTCTTGAAAACGTCCGGCTGCTGCCGCGCACCACCGTCTGGGGCTATTATGACGACAACACGCTTGCGGCGGTCGAGCGCGTCACCGACCACAAGAGCGCGCCCGCAAAGGGCGAGCCGCGCCATCGCCACTGGACCATCCGCGCGCAGACCGTAGTGCTGGCGACCGGGGCGCTGGAGCGGCCACTGGTGTTTCCCGGCAATGACCGTCCCGGCGTGATGCTGGCCGATGCAGCACGGCGCTATGTCAACCAGTTCGGCGTGCTGCCGGGCGAGAAGATCGCCATCTTCACCAATAATGACAGCGCCTACCGGGCCGCTCACGCGCTGAAAAAAGCCGGGGCTGCCATCGTCGCCATCATCGACCTACGCCGCGAGGTTTCCGACGCAGCGCGCCAGATCGCGGCGAGCGTCGTCGGCGAGCATCTGACCGGCCATGCCGTCGTGGCGACCGAGGGCGGCAAGCAAGTCTCGGGCATAAAAGTCCAGCCCTTCGACATTGCGACAGCCTCGGTGTCCGGCGATCCGCGCAGTCTCCATGCCGACTGCCTGCTGGTGTCGGGCGGCTGGTCGCCAACCATCCATCTCGCCAGCCAGGCCGGATTGAAGCCTGTCTGGATTGAGCAACTACAGGCATTCTTGCCGCCGCAGCCGACGCAAAAATGGCTCGCTGCCGGGGCCATCACCGGCAGTTTCTCCACGCAGGAAGCGATTTCACAAGGCCATGCCGCTGGTGCCAAGGCAGCAGACTCCAAGAGTGCCGAGCCGGGCGACCTCCCCATTGCCGATGCAGATTCGCTTGATCCTTGCCCCGCCCCGATCTTTGAGATTAAGGCGCCCGGGAAAGCCTTTGTCGACCACCAGCACGACGTCACTGCCGACGATGTGCGGCTTGCCCATCGCGAAGGCTTCGTCTCGGTCGAGCATCTGAAGCGCTACACAACGCTCGGCATGGCGACCGACCAGGGCAAGACCTCCAACGTGCCGGGCCTTGCCATCATGGCCGAGACGCTCGGCAAGCCGATCCCCGAAGTCGGCACGACTCGCTTTCGCCCGCCCTTTGCGCCCGTGTCGGTGGGAGCGCTGGCCGCCGAACGCTATGGCGACATCCGCCCCGAGCGGTTGACGCCGATGCATGACTGGCATGTCGAGAATGGCGCGACGCTCTATGCCGCCGGCCTGTGGCACCGCCCGATGATTTATGGCCTTGCCGGAGAAACCGTCGAACAGGCCTATGTGCGCGAAACGAAGGCCGTGCGTGGTGGCGTCGGGTTGGTCGATGTCTCGACGCTGGGCAAGATCGCCGTGCAGGGGCCGGATGCCGCGGCTTTCCTCGACCGCGTCTACACCAACATGTTTTCCACGCTTGCGGTCGGCAAGGCGCGCTATGGGCTGATGTTGCGCGAGGATGGCTTTGTCCTCGATGACGGCACGACATGGCGGCTTGGCGAGCATGATTTCCTCATGACCACCACCACGGCCAATGCCGGCAAGGTCATGCAGCATCTGGAATATCTGCTCGATGTCGTCTGGCCGGAACTCAGGGTCCACCTCACCTCCGTCACTGACCAATGGGCGGGGGCCGCGATCTCGGGTCCGAAATCACGGGAGGTGCTGGCGGCCTGTGTCACTGGAACCGCCGTGGATAACGACGCCCTGCCCTTCATGGGCATCGTGCATGGCGAGATCGACGGCGCGCCAGTGATGATCTGTCGCCTCTCGTTCTCCGGTGAGCTTGCCTATGAGGTCTATTGCGGCGCCGGCCACGGCACCCATGTCTGGGCGACCCTGATGAAGGGGGGCGAGAATTTCGGCATCGTGCCCTATGGGCTGGAGGCGCTGGGCACGATGCGGATCGAAAAGGGCCACGTCACCGGCGCCGAGATCGACGGCCGCACCACCGCGCGCGACCTGCATCTCGACTGGATGTTGTCGAAGAAAAAGCCCTTCATCGGCTCGGCGATGATGGATCGCGAGGGCTTGCTAGCGGAAGACCGGCTCCAGCTTGTCGGCATAATCTCGCTCGACAACCGGCCGCTCAACGGCGGCGCGCATATTGTCGAGCATCTGGACGAGGCCAACCCGCATGGCTCGATCGGCCATCTCACGGCCGCCTGCTATTCGCCTGTGCTCGGGCGATATATCGGGCTGGCGCTGGTGAGCGGCGGCAAGGCACGGCACGGCAGCCGCGCCTTCGTCTCCGATCCGCTGCGCAGGCGCTTCGGTCCCATCGAGATCGTCAGCCACCATTTCTACGATCCCGAAGGGAGCCGCATGCATGGTTGAGCAGGAATCACCATTGAAGCCGGTGTGGCAACCGGGCTCGCATGGCAATTTCGCCGCCGGCATCGGCGTCTATCTGAGCGAGAGCGCGCCCGGATCGATCGTCCAGCTTGCCGCCTGGGCCGGCAAGGAGAAAGCGGTGCTACAGGCAATCAAGGCGGTTGCCGGCCTGAAGCTGCCGGATGGCGCCGGCGGCGGTGCCCCCGGCGAGGCTCGTGCAGCCTTCGGCTTCGCTCCGGGAAAATTCCTTGTCATCGATGAGCAGGAGGGCCTGGCCGAACGCTTTACGCAGGCGCTCGACATCGAGACGGGAACGGTCACTGACCTCTCGCATGGCCGCACGGCGATCCGCATTGCCGGACCAAAGGCCGAATGGGTGCTGTCGAAATTCTTCGCGATCGACTTTTCCGCGACCGCCTTTCCCATCGGCGCCGGCCGCTCGACCGTCCATCACGAGATTTTCGTGCATATCCAGCGCAGCGCGCCGACACAGTTCGAACTTTACGTCTTCCGCTCCTTCGCCAGAAGCTTCTGGCAAGCTCTATGCCGGGCAAGCGAAGAGGTAGGATACGAGGTCCAGTAAGAGCGGGGTTGGGTCTCAGTCGACAAAGACGGCCCATTCGTCCAGCGGTGCGCGGCTGGTGCGGAAGGTGCTTTCGGGCTTGGACGTATCCTCATGGCCGAGTGCCATGCCGCACACCACGATCTCCTCGTCGGGAATGCCGAGCACCGGCCTGATCTGCTGGTGATAGGGCGCGAAGGCCGCCTGCGGGCAGGTGTGCAGGCCCCTCGCCCGCGCTGCGATCATGATGTTTTGCAGGAACATGCCGTAGTCGACCCAGGAGCCCTTGTTCAGCCGCCGATCGATGGTAAAGATCATGCCGACCGGCGCGTCGAAGAACACGAAATTGCGGTCATGCTGCGCGCGCATGCGCTCGACCTCGCGCCGGCCGATGCCAAGCACACTGTAGAGCCCGAAACCGTTCTCGCGCCGCCGCTGCAGATAGGGCTCGAAGAACTGGTCCGGGTAATATTTGTACTCGTCCCAGGTCGCCTTCTCGGCGCGGATGCCGGAATTCAGGATGGCATCGGAAATGCGCTGCTTGGTCTCACCGGTCGTCACATAGACCTTCCACGGCTGCATATTGGTGCCGGAAGGCGCGCGTGCCGCGACCTGCAATATGTCTCGGATCGTCTCCTCGTCCACCGGCGTGGGCAGGAAGGCGCGCACCGAGCGGCGAGAGACGATGGCTTCATCAACGATCTCGCCGGCGCCCTGCGAACTGGCTACGGTTCCTCGTGACAACATGGATGGTTCCTTCTCGACGCGGCCTGTTCGCCGCAGTGCAGCATTTGCACGACCCGGCCGCCCGCCGCAAGTTATACCTGACTTGCATGAAATTCAGGTTGAATTTTTCATCAATTTGCTCTCATATGAAATTCTGAAAGGTTTTTTCATGACGGTCTCGCTCGCCCCGCAGGAAGAACTCGCTGAAAACCGCTTCCTGAGCGCCGATGAGCTTCTGGCGCGCGATATCCGCGCGCTGCGCAAATCCCGTGGGCTCACGCTATCGGGAATCGCGCTCCAGCTTGGCCGTTCGGTCGGCTGGCTGAGCCAGGTCGAGCGCGGCTTGTCGCGCCCCTCGATCAGCGATCTTCGCGCGCTCGCCGACCTGTTCGGCGTTCCGGTCAGCCTGTTCTTCGGCCATGATGTGGCTGACGAGGCCGAGCGCGGCGTCATCGTGCGCGCCGGAAGGCGCCGGCCGCTTGGCAGCAGCGATACCGGCCTGGTCGAAGAGCTTCTATCGCCCGACCTTGGCGGCAGCTTCGAGATGGTGCGCTCCCAATTCGCAGCCGGCGCCGAGCTGGCAGCATCGGCGCGGCGTCCGACGGAAGAGGCCGGCTATGTCGTTTCCGGCCGCTTCGACATCGAGATCGACGGGCGCTGGCATCAGCTGGCCGCAGGAGACAGCTTCTCCTTCGCCGGCAAGCCGTTCCGCTGGAAAAACCCGGGAAACGAACCCGCGGTGGTGATTTGGGTGATCTCGCCGCCAGTTTATTGAGACTTAAGGGAGGAGCAGGAAATGGCCGATATTCCATCAACGGCGCGCGTGGTCGTCATCGGTGGCGGCGCGGTCGGCGTCTCGTCGCTCTATCATCTGGCCAAGGCCGGATGGACCGATTGCGTGCTTCTGGAAAAGAACGAGCTGACCTCCGGCTCGACCTGGCATGCGGCCGGCAATGTGCCGACCTTCTCGACTTCCTGGTCGCTGATGAACATGCAGCGCTATTCGACCGAGCTCTATCGCGGGCTGGCGCAAGAGGTCGACTATCCGATGAACTACCATGTCACAGGTTCGCTGCGGCTCGGCCACAGCAAGGAGCGCATGCGCGAATTCCTGCGCGCCAGGGGCATGGGCCGCTATCAGGGCATGGATATCGAGGTGGTCGGGCCTGACGAGATCAAGAGCCGCTACCCCTTCATCGAGACGCACGATCTGCAAGGCGCGCTCCATGATCCGAGTGATGGCGACATCGACCCCGCACAGCTCACCCAGGCGCTGGCCAAGGGCGCGCGCGACATGGGCGCGAAAATCGTCCGCTTCTGCCCGGTCACGGCGGCAAGGCGCGAAAACGGCGAATGGGTGCTGACGACGCCGCATGGCGAGATCCGCTGCGAATATGTGGTCAACGCCGCCGGCTACCGCGCGCAAGAGGTCGGCAGGCTGTTTGGCCGCACCGTGCCGATGATGGTGATGAGCCATCAATACATCCTGTTCGAGGAAATCCCCGAACTCGCCGCCTGGTCGAAGGAAGCCGGCCACAAGCTGCCGCTGCTGCGCGACGTCGATACCTCCTGGTATCTGCGGCAGGAAAAGAACGGCATGAATCTCGGCCCTTACGAAAAGAACTGCCGCGCCCATTGGGCCACGCCTGACGATCCGATGCCGGAGGATTTTTCCTTCCAGCTCTATCCCGACGATCTGGAGCGGCTGGAATGGCACCTCAAGGACGCCACCGAGCGTGTGCCTATCCTCGGCACCGCCGGGCTTTCCAAGATGATCAACGGACCGATCCCCTATGCGCCCGACGGCAACCCGCTGATCGGGCCGATGCCCGGCGTGCCCAACGCCTTCGAGGCCTGCGTCTTCACCTTTGGCATCGCTCAGGCCGGCGGCGCCGGCAAGGTGCTGGCCGAATGGGTGACCGAAGGCCGGACCGAGTGGGACATGTGGTCCTGCGACCCGCGCCGCTTTACCGCCTTTGCCGCCGACCACGACTATTGCGTGGCCAAGGGCATGGAGGTCTACGGCAACGAATATGCGATCCATTTCCCGCATCACGCCTGGCCGGCGGGCAGGAACCGCAAGTTCTCCCCCATCCACGACCGCATCGCTGCCCTTGGCGCACAGTTCGACGCCTATAATGGCTGGGAGCGCGCGACCTGGTACGCCGCGCCGGGCGACGATACGTCCGAGGCCTCCACCCAGACCTTCAACCGCGCCGGCCCCTGGGAAAAGCGTATCCGCGAGGAATGCCTCGCCGTCAGGGATGCCGCCGGCGTACTCGACCTACCCGGCTTCTCACGTTTTCGCCTCGAGGGTCCGGGCGCGCGCGAGTGGCTGTCCTCGATGATCACCGGCGTGGTGCCAAAGCCGGGGCGCATCGGCCTTGGCTATTTCGCCGACGAGGGCGGGCGCATCGTCACCGAGATGTCGATCATGGCGCTGAAGGAGGACTTCTTCTTCCTGATCACCGCAGCCGCGGCCGAACTGCATGATTTCGAATGGCTGCAGAAGAACCTGCCGCAAGCATCCGGCATCTCATTGAGAAACGTGACCGATGATTTCTCCTGCCAGATCCTCAGCGGGCCGAAGTCCCGCGCCATTCTGGCGGAAATCACCGATGCGGACCTAACGCAATCCTGGCTCTCGCATCAGTCGGTACAGATCGCAGGCCGCTGGTGCCAGCTCGTGCGCGTCTCCTTTGCCGGCGAATTGGGCTGGGAAATCCACACCAAGATCGAGGACACCGCCACCATATTCGATGCAGTCTGGCAGGCCGGCCAGAAACACGGGTTGAAGCCCTTCGGCATGTTTGCGCTCGACAGCCTGCGGCTGGAAAAAGGCTACCGCGCCTGGAAGCAGGAACTCTCCACCGACTACACCGTGCTGCAAGGTGGGCTGGAGCGTTTCGTCAAATGGGACAAGCCCGCTTTCCGGGGCAAGGCCGCCCTTGAACAGGAAAAGCAGCGGGACGAGACCAAGCGCTTCGTCACGCTTGTGGTCGAGGCCGGTGAGTGCGACGCGCCCTATATGTCGACGCTGTGGCACAACGGAAAAGTGGTGGGCGAAACCTTGTCAGGAGGGTTCGGCAACCGGGTGGACAAATCCATTGCCCTCGGCATGATCCGGGCCGACCTTGCCGTTGCGGGCACCAGGATCGAGGTCGAGATCTTCGGCGAAAGCTGCCCTGCCATCGTGCAGGAAGACAAGCCACTCTGGGACCCGCTCAATGAGAGGCTGAGAAGCTGAGAGCGCTCATGTTCGACCCCCACTCCGGTTTGCTACGCAAACCACCTCTCCCCCGTTCGACGGGGGAGAGGAAGGAAGCCTGCCTAGCCGCCGTGCTTCCTCTCCCCCGGGCAGGGGGAGAGGTGCCGAGCGAAGCGAGGCGGAGTGGGGGTGCTTGCCGAAGCGATATGGAAATCTAGTCATGCCAAAACCCTCTTCCCGCATTTCCCGCATCGTGCCTTCCGGCAAGGACGGCTGGGAGGTGCATTTCACCGCCATGACGCGCCACCAGGCCGGCGAGGACATCATCATGCTGTCGGTCGGCGACCATGATTTCGACACGCCTTCTGAAACCGTCGAAGCCTGCGTCAGCGCCGTGCGCGGCGGCTATCACCACTACACCCAGCTTCCCGGCATTCCCCGCCTGCGCGAGGCAATGGCGCGCGTCTCCACCCAATGCACCGGCGTTGCCACCAGCGCCGACGAGGTGATTGCGACACCGGGCGGGCAGCAGGCGCTTTATGCGGCGGCACAGGCGGTGCTCGACCCCGGCGACCACGCCATCGTCGTTGCGCCCTATTATGCCACCTATCCCGGCACGTTCCGCGCAGCCGGCGCCAGCTTCACGGTGGTCGAAGCCCGCGCGGAAGACGGCTTCCAGCCGCGCGCGGAAGATATCGCGGCCGCCATTACCCCGCAGACGCGGGCGCTGCTCATCAACACGCCCAACAACCCGACCGGCGCGGTCTATTCGCGCGCCACGCTGGATGGCATCGCGGAAATCTGCCGCACGCACGATCTGTGGCTGTTTTCCGACGAGGTCTACTGGACGCTTGGCGGTGGCGAGCATGTTTCGCCGCGCGCCCTGCCCGGCATGGCCGAGCGCACGCTGGTCATCAATTCCATGTCGAAAAGCCACGGCATGACCGGCTGGCGTATCGGCTGGCTGACCGGACCGCGCGACCTGATCGCGCTGCTCGTCAATCTCAACCTCGTCACCACCTACGGCCTGACCGATTTCGTCTCGCGGGCCGCCGTCGCGGCGCTGGAAAATGCCTATGGCGTCAAGGAAATCGCCGAGCGCTATGCCGCGCGGCGCACCGTGTTCCTCGATGCCATATGCGGCCTCAACAATGTCACCGTCCGCGGTTCGGAAGGCGGCATGTATGTCATGCTCGACATCAGCCGGATCGAGCCCGACTGCGAGAAATTCGCCTGGGCGCTGCTGGAAGGCGAGAAGCTTGCCGTCATGCCGGGCTCCAGCTTCGGCGAGGCGGCAAGCGGCCATATCCGCATCAGCCTTTGCCAGCCCGAACCCGTTCTCACCGAAGCCGCCCTACGCATCCGGCGCTTTGCCGCCACCTATCGGAGCCTGTCTGAATGAGTGCGCAATCCATCCCCGCCAAGGCCCGCACCGTCATCATCGGCGGCGGTGTTTCGGGCTGCTCGGTCGCCTATCATCTGGCCAAGCTCGGCTGGAGCGACATCGTGCTGCTGGAGCGCAAGCAGCTTACCTGCGGCACCACCTGGCACGCGGCGGGGCTGATCGGCCAGTTGCGCGGCTCGCAGAACATGACGCGGCTCGCCAAATATTCGGCCGACCTCTACGTCAAGCTGGAGGAAGAGACCGGGGTGGCCACCGGCATGCGCCAGGTCGGATCGATCACCGTGGCGCTGACCGAGGAGCGCAAGCACGAAATCTATCGCCAGGCCTCGCTGGCGCGCGCCTTCGATGTCGATGTGCGCGAGATTTCTCCCAGCGAAGTCAAGGAGATGTATCCGCATCTCAATGTATCGGATGTGGTCGGTGCCGTGCATCTGCCGCTCGACGGCCAGTGCGACCCAGCCAACATCGCCATGGCCCTTGCCAAGGGCGCGCGCCAGCGCGGCGCCAAGATCGTCGAAGGCGTGAAAGTCACTGCCGTTCACCAGAAGGACGGCCGCGTCACCGGCGTTTCCTGGGCGCAAGGGCAGGACCAGGGCACGATCGAAACCGACATCGTCATCAACTGCGCCGGCATGTGGGCGCGCGAACTGGCCGCCATGTCGGGCGTGACCGTGCCGCTTCACGCCTGCGAGCATTTCTACCTCGTCACCGAGGCCATTCCCGGCCTGTCGCGCCTGCCAGTGCTCAGGGTTCCGGACGAATGCGCCTATTACAAGGAAGACGCCGGCAAGATGATGCTGGGCGCCTTCGAGCCCAGGGCAAAACCGTGGGGCATGGAAGGCATTCGCGAAGATTTCTGCTTCGATCAGTTGCCCGAGGATTTCGAGCATTTCGAGCCGATCCTCGAAATGGGCGTAAACCGCATGCCGATGCTGGCTAGCGCCGGCATCCACACCTTCTTCAACGGCCCCGAAAGCTTCACGCCGGACGACCGCTACTATCTCGGCGAAGTGCCGGAACTCAAAGGCTATTGGGTCGCAGCGGGCTACAATTCCGTCGGCATCGTCTCCTCCGGTGGAGCGGGCATGGCGCTGGCGCAGTGGATCAATGACGGCGAAGCGCCTTTCGACCTGTGGGAGGTCGATATCCGCCGGGCCCAGCCTTTCCAGAAGAACCGCGCCTATCTCAAGGAGCGCGTTTCAGAAACGCTCGGCCTGCTTTATGCTGATCACTTCCCCTATCGGCAGGTCACCACCTCGCGCGGCGTGCGCCGCTCGCCGATCCACGAACATTTGAAGGCGCGCGGCGCGGTGTTCGGCGAAGTTACCGGCTGGGAGCGTGCCAACTGGTTCGCGCGCGAAGGCCAGGAACGCGAATACCGCTACAGCTGGAAGCGGCAGAACTGGTTCGACAACAACCGCGAGGAACATCTGGCGGTGCGCAATAATGTCGGCCTATTCGACATGACTTCCTTCGGCAAGATCAGGATCGAGGGGCGCGACGCGCTCGCCTTCCTGCAGCGTCTGTGCGCCAACGATCTCGACGTCGCGCCCGGTCGCATCGTCTATACCCAGATGCTGAACAATCGCGGCGGCATCGAAAGCGACCTCACCATCTCGCGCCTGTCGGAAACCGCTTTTCTCGCGGTCGTACCCGGCGCCACCCTGCAGCGCGATCTTGCCTGGCTACGAAAGCATCTTGACGACGAGTTCGTAGTGATCACCGATGTGAGCGCAGCCGAATCCGTGCTTTGCCTGATGGGGCCGAAGTCGCGCGAGTTGATCCAAAAAGTCAGCCCGAACGATTTCTCAAACCAGCACAACCCCTTCGGCAGTTGGCAGGAGATCGAGATCGGCATGGGGCTGGCGCGCGCCCACCGCGTCACCTATGTCGGCGAACTGGGCTGGGAACTCTACATCTCGACTGACCAGGCCGCCCATGTCTTCGAGGCGCTGGAGGAATCCGGACGCGAATTCGGCCTGAAACTCTGCGGCCTGCATACGCTGGATTCCTGCCGCATCGAAAAGGCGTTCCGCCATTTCGGCCACGACATCACCGATGAGGACCATGTGCTGGAAGCCGGACTCGGTTTTGCGGTTAGGACCGGCAAGGGCGACTTCATTGGCCGCGACGCGGTGCTTGCCAAAAGGCAAGCCGGCCTGTCACGCCGGCTCGTCCAGTTCCGCGTTACGAACCCCGAGCCGCTGCTTTTCCACAATGAGGCGATCGTGCGCGACGGCGAGATCGTCGGCACCATCACCTCGGGCAATTACGGCCATCATCTCGGCGGCGCGGTCGGCCTCGGCTATGTGCCGGCAAAGGGTGAAAGCGAGGAACAGATATTGTCCTCGACCTATGAGATCGAGATCGCCGGCGAACGTTTTTCCGCCGAAGCCTCGCTCAAGCCGATGTATGATCCGAAGGCGGAACGGGTACGCATGTAAAGCATCGGACCGAAAAGTGGGGACCGGTTTTCGGAATATTCCGATGCTCAATCAAAGTGCCAATCGGCTGGTCAGAATGCATCCATCCTGGCCATCACTTTGGCCATGAACGCCTTGCGGGAAGCCTCGGTCGAGGAATTCATCGAATAATGCGCAAGATAAGAAACGGGCGCCCCGGGCTTCACCGTCAGCCGCAGCACCCGCTTCACCAGCTTGCGCGGTGGGTCGCCCAGCAGGAATGCGTTGAGGCGGCTGCCGCCATAGGTAGTGACTGCGGCGAGCTTGCGGATCGTGTGCAGCGACGGCTTGGCCTTGTCGCCGACCATCTTGAACGACACGCCCGGCAGGAAGACGCGATCAAAAAACCCTTTCAGAATAGCTGGATAGCCATAATTCCATACCGGAAAGGTGAGAACCAGCCCTTCCGCCCGGCGCAGCCGCTCGACATAGTTGCACACGGTTTCAGTATTTTCCGGCACGTCGCGATAGCGGATGCGCTCCTCGCGGCTCAAGCAAGGCTCGAAGCCCTCCGCATAGAGGTCGCAATCATCGACCTCATGCCCGCGTGCGACAAGCCTTTCGACCACAAGGCGGTGCAGCGCCGCATGATAGCTGGTCTCGACCGGATGGGCATAAAGCACGAGAACCTTCATGCGACACCCGTTATCCTGCCCGTTGCAGGCCCTTGAACAGAAACGTCTTGCTGGAATGATAGTCGTAGCTGGAGTCTTCCCAGGCGATCATCTTGCCTGGATTGAGGAGGCCCTGCGGGTCCGCCTCGCGCTTGAAGGCAAGCTGGATCTCGTCGGTCTGCTTCATGCCGCCCTCCTCCAGCGTGTAGCGATGCGGATTGAAGATCGGGCAGCCATTTTCCTCATGCAGCCTTATGATCTCGTCCAGCCGTTCCTCGGTGGTGAACTTTACCAGCGGTAGACCGAAGCAGGTGATGTTGCCGTCGAAGCGCACGAATTCCAGATGCGAGAATACTTCGCCGGGAAACATTGCGTCCATCCTTTCCACCAGCGCAAGCTGGTTGGGAAACGGGTAGAGCGATTGCAGGTAAGTGATTGACGGATCGACGCGAAGCGCCCGCAGCGTCGTGTGGTTCCAGGCCAGTTCGAAGGCAGGCGGCAAGCCCTTCTTGTCCTCTTCGGTCGCGGCGTTGAACACCACTTCGCCACCCTCGCGCCTTGTGAAGGCGAGGAAGGCATCCAGTGCATGCGGCGCGACCATGACCAGGCAGATGCTCTGGCCGGGGCGAAAGAAGCGCTGATGCCGCTTGAAATAGTCCTGTGGCACCGGAGCTGCGATCGGGGTGATCAGCTTGGTCAGCAGTCCGTCCTGGCAGGCCAGCGCATTGCCGTAGCGAGCCGCGCCCATGAAGGTATCGAAACCGACAATGACATCGATCCAGTCATAGGCAGCCGTCAGCGGCATTTCCACTTCGGTGATGATGCCGTTGGTGCCGTAGGCATGCGTGACCTTATGCAAATCCTCGCCTGTAAGGTCCAATATGCGCGGTCCTGCCTCCATGGTGACGACACGCAGGCGCAGCACATTGCCGAAATCGCGCAAGCCGCCGAAATTGATCGAGCCCACGCCGCCCGAACCACCGGCGATGAAGCCGCCGATCGAGGCAGTATTGTAGGTCGACGGATGCAGCCGCAGTTCCTGGCCCGAATGGGTCCGCGTCGCCCGGTCGATATCCGCAATGATCGCCCCCGGCCCTGCCACCACGCGCCCCGACGCAATCGAAACGATCTCGTTCATTTCCGCCAGCGACAGCACGACGCCGCCCGAGAGCGGCATCGCCTGGCCGTAATTGCCCGTGCCGGTGCCGCGCGGTGTCACCGGAATTCCCAGCCGATGGCAGGCGGCGAGCACCCGCACCACCTCAACCTCGTTCTTGGGCGAGACGATCAGGTCGCCGCTGATATGGTCGAGCTGCCGCTTCAGCACCGGGCTGTACCAGTAAAAGTCGCGGCTCTTTTGCTGGACGATCTTTTCATTGTCCTCGATCTTCAGCCCGTCGAGCTCGCGTTTGAGTGTGGCAATATCCATCGCGTCAGCCCATCAGCTCATCGAGTTCGGCATAGTCGGGCAGTTCGGCATCGATCGGCCTGCCGTCGCGCACCACGGTGCGGCCGGCTTCGGGTCGCGACAGAAGCTCCGTCCAGCTACGTCCCCTGAAGATGATGAAATCCGCCGGGCCGCCCACCTGCAGCGTGCCCGCTGCTTCGAGGCGCATCACTTGCGCTGGGGTGACGGTCACCGCCTGCGGCCAGTCACCGACCGGGTGGTCGAAATGCAATATGCGCGTTGCCATGCGATAGACCTCGTGCATGTCGAGATCGCCATAGGCATAGAATGGGTCGCGCGTATTGTCGGAGGCGACGCAGACCGGAATGCCGCGCGCCTTCATTTCATGCAACAGCGTCACCCCGCGCCAGCGCGGCGTGGTGCCGTCATGGCGGCGGTCCTGCAGGTAGAGATTGCACATCGGCAGCGAGACGACCGCGATGTTGGCGCGCGCCACCTTGTCCAGCGTATCGAGAACTTCCGCGTCGGGCTGGCGCGCCAGTGAGCAGCAATGCCCGACCAGTATCCTGCCCTCGAACCGGTGGCGCTGTGCGGCCTCGGCTATCTTGCGCAGCGACACGGCGGCAAGGTCGTCGGTTTCGTCGGCATGGAAATCGAGGTCGAGGCGATGCGCTATCGCGGTCCGGAACACACGGTCGAGCAGTTCGTCGAGATCCGGAACCATATAGGTGACGGTGCCCAGAACGCCCCTTGCCTCGGCCACACGCCTCGCCATCCGGCCGAACCAGTCTTCGTCGCCGACCCGCTCGACGCCGAACAGGCAGGCACCTTGCAACTCGATCCGGCCTCGCCAGCGCTCGCGCATCTCCTCAAAGACCGGCCAGGAAATCGTCTCCTGCGGCGGGATCGAGTCGATGTGTGTGCGCAGCGCCTTCGTGCCGTGGGCATAGGCGCAGCGCAGCGAAAATTCCATCCGCCGGGCAACGTCACTGGCACTCCAGCGCGCTTCCCGGTCGGCATCGGTTGCTGCCAGCGCCCCGGCGAAGGAACCGTTGGCGTTCGGGCTACGCGCCCAGATATGCCCCTTGTCGATATGGGTGTGGCAGTCGACGAAGCAAGGCAGCACGATGCGGCCCTTGAGATCGACGGCTCCGGCTCGCCCTTCCCCCCGCGCGGCGGCGGCAATCCGCTCGATCCGCCCATCCGTCACGTCAAGATCGGCCAGCGCGAAGCCATCGGCATCGGCGGGCGCGGAAAGTCCCGGCGTCAGCGACGCATGCAGGCGGACATTGGCGAGCTTGAACGAACCGGAAGTGGGGATGGAAATCGACATCTATCGCCCCGGCGTCGATACATGCCCCCTCACCCGGCTCGCTGCGCGAGCCACCCTCTCCCCGCTGGGGAGAGGAGGCCGCAGCGGCAAGGTCGCGCTCACTCTTCTCCCCATCGGGGAGAAGGTGGCCCGAAGGGCCGGATGAGGGGGAACTTTCAGGGCAACTACCATCACCGCTCCTGCTTCAGCGCGCTTTCGTGCCAGCGCCGCAGGATCAGATGGGCGATCAGCGACAGCACCAGAAAGATGACGATGCCTGCAAGCGACACCAGGATCAATGCCGCAAAAAGGCGTGGGGCGTTGAGCCGGTAGCCCGCCTCGATGATGCGCGAGGCGAGGCCCGAGGACTGGCCGGAGGCTCCGGCGACGAATTCGGCCACCACGGCGCCAATGAGCGACAGGCCGCCGGCGATTTTCAACCCGCCGAGGAAATAGGGCATCGCCGCCGGAAGCCGCAGATGCCACAATTCCTGCCAGCGGCTGGCGTGGTTGAGCTTGAACAGGTCGCGCAGATTGCGATCAACAGAGTTCAGCCCCAACGTGGTGTTGGACAGCACCGGGAAGAACGCCACGATCCACGAACACAAGAGCAGCTTGGCCGTCTGGTTGTCGACATAGATGTTGATCAGCGGAAAGATCGCCACGATCGGCGTCACCTGCAGCACGATCGCGAAGGGGAAGAACGACATCTCCACCCATTTCGACTGCGCGAACAGCACCGCCAGGCCGACCCCACCGATGACCGCCAGAAGCAGGCTCAGAAAGGTGATCTTCAGCGTCACCAGCAGCGAGGAAAACAACAGCGCCGCATCGCTGTGAATGGTTTGCAGCACGACGCCGGGGCGCGGCAGGATATATTGCGGGATTTCGTTCCACACGCAGATGCGGTCCCACAGCCAGATCGCCAGCACCATGATAGCCACCGGCAGCACGAAACTGCCGATCCGCTCCAATTGCTCGTTGCGCAGGCGGCGCGCCTCCTCCGGGTCCAGCACTTGCGTAGCCGAATTCGTGTCAGTGACCGTCATCGCGCGATCTGCCCGTTGCGTTCATGGCCGACCCAAGCACATCGGATGTGCGCTGGCAAAATGCTGCATAATCTTGCGACGTCCGAAACGCCGCGTCGCGCGGATAGGCTGCGTCGATTGCAATCTCGTCGAAAACGCGGCCGGGGCGCGCAGCCATGACGACCACCCGGCTGGAGAGAAACACACTTTCGAAAACGCTGTGGGTGACGAAAACCACGGTGAATCGCTGGTCCTGCCAAAGCTCGAGCAGATCGTTGTTGAGCCGGAAGCGCGTGATCTCGTCCAGCGCCGCGAAGGGCTCGTCCATCAAAAGCACGCGCGGTCTGGTCACCAGCGCCCGGGCGATCGAGACGCGCATGCGCATGCCGCCGGAAAGCTCGCGCGGCACGGCATTCTCGAAACCGGAGAGATGGACCCGCTCCAGTAGCTCCATCACCGCCGGCCTTGCCTCGCCGCGCGACACGCCCTTGAGCCTGAGCGGCAGCCAGACATTGTCGAACACGCTCGCCCAGGGCAGCAGCGTCGGTTCCTGGAACACGAAGCCCACGGAGATGTCGTCGCCGGCCTTGCGGTCCCAGTCAATCAGCCCAGTGGTGGGCGTCATCAACCCGGCGATGAGCCGCAGCGCCGTTGACTTGCCGCAGCCCGATGGTCCGAGAAGGCTGAGGAAATCACCTTCGCGGATCGTCATGTCGACATCGGCGAGCGCGGTGACACCGTTGGAAAAGGTTTTGCCGACCGAACGCAGGGCCAGGAGGGGTTTTTCTCCCTTGCCCATCGTCACCATCCGCTCTTTTGTTTTTGAAAGCATCCTGCGAGAGCCGGAGCTAGGGTCAGGACCTATTTTTTCAGGTCGAGCCCCACGCCCTTGTTGACGAAATCAAGCGTATAGGCCTTCTTGATGTCGATCCCTTCGGGCACGACCTTCGCCTTCACCATCTTGGCATAGAAGCCGGCGATATGCTCGTCGGTCATGGCGCCGATGCCGAGCGTCTCGGCCTCGCCGGAATCAACGATGCCATAATCCTTCATCTGCTTGATGGAGAAGGCGATCTGCTCATCGGTGATGTCGGGATTGTCCTTCTTGATCATCTCGTTGGCGGCTTTGTTGTCGCCGTAGAGATAATTGTACCAGCCCTTGGCCGAGCCATCGACGAAGCACTGCACGACCTCGGGCCTCTTGTCGATCGTCTCCTGCATCGTCTCGATCGTCGTCGCATAGGTGTCGAAACCATAGTCGGCCAGCAGAAAGACATTGGGCTTGAAGCCGCCGGCCTGCTCCACGGCGAAGGGCTCGGAGGTCACATAGCCCTGCTGGATCGATTTCGGATTGGCGATGAAGGGTGCCGGATTGAAGGTGTAGGGAACCCGCTTGGCCGGATCGAAGTCGTAGTCGGTAATCATCCACTGGAAGAAGCTCTGGGCGCCCTCGTCACCGAGGATATATTGCTCGGCGTTCTTCAGGTCTTCCCATTTGTCCAGCCCCTGCCCCGGATGCGACATCACCACCTGCGGCTCCTTCTGGAAGCTCGCGGCGACGATGCGCAGCGGAATATTCTGCTGCACGGCGTCGAAGGCCTGCAGCAGGTTGCCGCCCATGTAGAAGTCGAGCTTGCCGGCCAGGAGCAGCGGCCGCCCGCTCACCTGCGGCCCGCCGGGGGAAATCGTCACGTTCAGGCCGCAGGCTTCATAGGTGCCGTCGGCCACGGCCTGGTAGTAGCCGCCATGCTCGGCCTGCGCCAACCAGTTGGTACCGAAGGTGACATCCTCGGCCGCTACGGCAAACTGCGCCGATGCGGCCAGAATTCCTGCCGAACCGACGGAAATGATGAACCTTCCGATCATGCTGCCCGCCTCCCTGTTTTGGCCTGACCCGTCAGGCTCTGGACAATCAAGCAAACAGCAGGGCTCTGGTTCCCACTTTCAATCGAGCCGAGCCATCAGGATTGTCGTGCCGCTCTAACCTCAGAGTGCCCATTTTTGTGATGCAAGTCCAGAATGTTAAGAGCGCCGGACAAGTGGCTTGAACAGAAGATACATCCGGGCCTAGGCTTGGTTGAATTGGAGACCGCAATGTTCAGATTCCTCACGCCGAAATCGATCCGGCCACCCTTCGCGAATTACAGCCATGGCGTCGAAGTGCCGGCCGGCAAGCGGCTCGTCTTCTGCTCGGGCCAGCTTGGAATCGGCCCTGAAGACACGGTTCCCGATGATGTCGGCGCGCAGACGGAACTAAGCTTCAGCAATATCGCGGCCGTGCTCGGCGAAGCCGGGCTGACGCTCGGCCACATTGTGCGCATCAACGCATTCGTCACTGATCGGGCTCATATGAAGCCCTATATGGAAGTCCGCGACCGGCTCTTTCCAAATCCGGCGCCCGCTTCGACCCTGCTCATCGTGTCGGGTTTCTCGCGGCCGGAGTTCAAGATCGAGATCGAAGTGGTCGCGGCTGCATAATCGCGACGACAGAAAGCAAAAGAGGTTCATATGGCCGGAACAGCACGGCGCGTCTGGTGGGGCGACTACAAGACCACCGAATATGTCGAGCTCGACCGCGAGGCGACGATCGCCGTGCTGCCGGTCGCCGCGATCGAGCAACACGGCCCGCATCTACCGGTCTCGACCGACACCACGATCATGCAGGGCATGCTGGAGACGGTGATTGCGCGCCTGCCCGACGATCTCGATATCCGCATCCTGCCGATACAGGCGGTCGGCAAATCCAACGAGCATATCCGCTCGCCCGGCACACTTACCCTGCCCCCCACCACGCTGATCGAGGCCTGGACCGAACTCGGCGTCTCGATCGCGCGCACCGGCATTCGCAAGCTGGTGGTGGTCAATTCGCATGGCGGCAATGAGGAAATCATGGGCATCGTGACGCGCGAATTGCGCGTGCGTTTCGACATGCTGGCGGTCAAGACGAGTTGGCAGCGCTTCGGCCGGCCGGCCGGCATGTATCCCGAACTGGAAGACCGCCAAGGCATCCATGGCGGCGACGTCGAGACATCGCTGATGCTGCATTTCCGCCCCGACCTGGTCGACATGGCCAAGGCGGAGAATTTCGTCTCCAATGTCGCCAGGGCCGAGCAGAATTTCGACCTGCTGCGCCAGACCGGCACGCACGCCTTCGCCTGGATAGCAAGCGACCTAAATAGCCACGGCACGGTCGGCAATGCGGCAATCGCCACTGCCGAAAAGGGCCGGCTGACGGCCGAGCATCAGGCCGAAGGCTTCGTCAGGCTGCTTCAGGACATGCGCAAGGCAAAGCTGGCCGAATGGCTTCCGTAATCAGCTATCGATATCCAGCCTGAAGGGCGTGCCCTCATAGGCATCGGAGCCCCGGCCGATCCCCTTGATGGCGTCCACCATGCGCCCGCCGCGGCCCAGAATGTCATCCGCCAGCGCGATCAGACGCGCATTGGGCGTCGCCGAGGGTGACGCCTTGCGCAGCCTGTCAGCCAGTTCGCGTTCGTTGATGCCGGGGCACAGCGCCGACGCGACGATATAGGCCGAGGCGGTCGAACGGCTGATGCCGGCCAGGCAGTTGATCGCCAGCGGCGAGGCACGATCCCACTGAAGGGCAAAATCGATCAGGCTGCCGACATGTTCCTCGCCTGGCGCCAACATGCCCTCCAGCGGCTCGCTGATATCATGCATGGTCAAAAGCAGGTGGTTTTCTGCCGCAATCACCGCCGGCCGCGTCATCATCGCGGGATCGGTGAGCAGCGAGACGAGCCGGCGGGCTCCCGACAGTGCCACGGTCTCGTCCAGTTTCGACAGCGGGCAGACATAGATCATGAGCGCGCTCCCGCATCGATTGGCATGTTCCGTTTCGCCCAGCCGGCCAATGCCGCCTCCAGGCGCCGCCACTCGTCTTCGCTTCCCGGCAGGCCGATGCGAAGCGCCGAATTATCCCAGATAAAGTTGCGCAGCACTATACCCTGCGTACCCAGTTCCAGATACAGGCTCTTTGCGTCAGGCATGTTGATAAACCGGAACAGGCTGGTGCCACCGCCGACGGGAATTGAAAATCCGGCAAGAAGCGCATCGAGCCGTGCCGCCGCATCCTGAAGCCTGCGCCGCGTCGCCTCCTGCCAGTCACGATCGCCGAGCGCCTTGATGCCATATTCCAGTGCCGGGCCGGCAACCGCCCATGGACCGAGTCTCGCTTCCAGCGCCGTTGCAACCGGTGCGGCCGCAATAGCGAAGCCAAGGCGTAGTCCGGCGAGGCCGAAGAACTTGCCGAAGGAGCGCAGCACCACCAGCCCGCCACCGCTGACGTCGCCGTCCATGCGTTCGGCCTGCGGGCCGACATCCATGAAGGCTTCATCGACCACCAATAGGCCGCCCTTGGCGCGCAAGTGCCATGCCAGATCAAGCAGCATCTCGCGCTCCACGATCCGTCCATCCGGGTTGTTTGGGTTGACCACTATGGCGAGGTCGGCATCGTAAAGCGCGGCGAAGTCCCTCACCTCATCCACCACATGGCCGGCAAGGGCTGCTGCGCGCGCATGTTCGGCATAGGTCGGCCCCAGCACTGCCGCCCGCCCCGGTCTGACCAGCGCGGCAACGCGCGGCAGCAGGATTTGCGTGCCCGGCGCAGCCACCACATTGTCGGCCGATGGCGCGCCATAGACCTCGGCGGCGAGACCGGTCAGCTCCCGCAGGCGCGCCGGCTCCGGCAGGCGCGACAAGGCGGTGGCAGGCAGGTCGAAAAGCGGATAGGAGTGCGGGTTGATCCCGGTCGAAAGGTCGATCCAGGGCAGCGGCGCCTGCGGAAACAGCGCGCGGGCCCGATCGAGACTGCCGCCATGATCAGTCACCGCGGCCACCTCACCTGCAATCGCAAGCTCCATGTTCTTCCTGCTCGCCTTCCTGTCACTCGTCATCGAACTGGGCTTCGGTTACCCGGATCGGCTCGTGCGCGCAATCGGCCACCCCGTCATCTGGATCGGCCAGCTCATTTCTTTCCTCGACCGCAAGCTCAACCGCGTGACCTGGACCGACAGTTTGCGTCGCATCGCCGGCATTCTCGCCTTGATCCTGCTTGTCGGCATTCCGGCGGGCATCGCCCTTGCCGTCGAGGCACTGCTTGCTCCGCTGGCCTTCGGCATGGTGGTCGTCGCCCTCGTCGCCTCCAGCCTGCTTGCGCAACGCAGCCTGGCTGCCCATGTCGGGGCGGTCGCCGATGCATTGGAAAATAACGGGCTGCATGAAGGCCGCCGGGCGGTGTCGCTGATCGTCGGCCGCGACCCCGACCAGCTCGATGAGGCAGGGGTCAGCCGCGCGGCGATCGAAAGCCTTGCCGAGAATTTTTCCGATGGCATCGTTGCTCCTGCCTTGTGGTTGGGGATTGGCGGGCTTGCGGCCGGTGTGGCCTACAAGGCCGCCAACACCGCCGATTCCATGATCGGCCATCGCACGCCGCGCCATCAGGCCTTCGGCTGGGCGGCCGCACGTTTCGACGACCTGATAAACCTGCCCGCCTCGCGGCTGACAGCACTTCTCCTTGTCGTCGCCGCAGCGATCACGCCTGGCGCAAGCGCCGGCGCAGCCTGGCGAGCGGTCTGGCGCGATGCCGCCAAGCATCGCTCGCCCAATGCCGGCTGGCCGGAAGCCGCGATGGGCGGCGCACTCGGCGTGGCGCTCTCCGGGCCGCGCGTCTATGGCGGCGTCACCGTCGGCGACCCGACCATCGGCGGCGAGCGCATGGCCACGCCCAAGGACATCAGGCGCGCGCTGCGGCTCTACTGGACCGCCGATCTCCTGCTCATCACGCTGTTCGGATTGATCGGCGCGGCGGGTTTGGCTGCAAGCTGATCGGACCCTGCCTTAAAACTCGATGCCCTGCTGCGCCTTCACACCTGCGGAAAAATGGTGCTTCACCGCCCCCATTTCGGTGACGAGATCGGCCGCCTCGATCAATGTCGGCCTTGCGTTACGGCCGGTGACCACGACATGCAGCCCCTCGCGCCGGTTGCGCAACGCCTCCACCACCTTGTCGAGGTCGAGATAGTCGTAGCGCAGCGCAATGTTGAGTTCGTCCAGCACGACAAGGCTGATTGAAGGGTCCGCCATCAATTCCAGCGCCTTTTCCCAGGCGGCGGCAGCGGCGGCGACGTCACGCTTCAAGTCCTGCGTTTCCCAGGTGAAGCCCTCACCCATCGTGTGCCACACCACCTTGTCCCCGAAGGCGGCGAAGGCGTCCTTTTCACCGGTGTGCCATGCGCCTTTAATGAACTGGACGACGCCGACCCGCCTGCCATAGCCCAGCATGCGCAAGGCAAGCCCGAAGGCGGCGGTCGATTTGCCCTTGCCCGGCCCGGTATTGACGATCAGCAGACCCTTTTCGATGGTCTTCTTGGCGACTTCGGCGTCCTGAACCGCCTTGCGCTTGATCATCTTGGCCTTGTGGCGTTCATCCTCGCTTGTCTTCATCTCATTTCACCTTCAGCGGCAATCCCGCGACCATGAACAACACCGCATCCGCCTGCGCGGCGATGCGCTGATTGAGCCGGCCGGCTTCATCGCGAAATCTGCGGGCGAGCGCATTTTCCGGCACGATACCCAGCCCGACCTCATTGGCAACGACGAACCACGGCCCACGCGGCCGGGCAAGTGCCGCTTCCAGCCGAGCACTTTCCTGCTCCAGATCATGTTCGGCAAGCATATGATTGGTCAGCCATAGCGTAAGACAATCGACCAGCAGCGGCACCCCGTCCGGCACGTCGGCGATTGCCTCGACCAGATCGAGCGGCGCGTCGATGGTCTGCCATCCCTGCGCGCGCTGCGTCCGGTGAAGCGCGATACGCTCCACCATCTCTTCGTCGAAGGCCTGCGCGGTGGCGATATAGGTCCATGGCGACGGCCAGGCCGTCACCAGTCGTTCGGCATGCGCGCTCTTTCCGGAGCGCGCACCGCCAAGCAGGAACGTCAGTTCGCCTGCCTCAGGCAAGGCTGTCGCGCAGGCTTGTCGCCGTGCCGGATATCCGCGACCGGGCAATGCCGGCGGCAGCGCCCAGAACGACCCAGAAGATCAGGCTGGTTACCGTCACCGCCACCACGAACTGATGATGCAGGTCCACCGGGATCGGCGATTCATGGCTGTCGGGTTGCGGCGCGCCGATAAGATGCGGCACGACGATCAGCCCAAGGCCGATCAGCGAAAACAGCAGCGAGCCGCGGAAGGCGATGAGGCCAAGGCCGGCGGCGGTCGCGGCTACAGTGCCGATCCACCAGAGCTGGCGGGTGGCGAGATCGGCGGCAGGCATGGCCGGCAGTTCCGGCGGCAGGCCGAGGCCCGGCGCCAGCGTGAAGACGGCGAAGCCGGCAAAGCCCCAGAAAATGCCCTGGCGCCAATTGGCGATGCCGCCCGCCAGTTCCGAAACCGCAACCAGAATCAGCGCAAAGCCGATACCGGTCACGATATTGGCGAGCGCGGTATAGGCGAAGCGCTCGAACCCGTCGGCCGGCGCCCAGCCTTCCTCGTCATGCTCATGCGCCGGCGTGGCGGCGTCATGGCTATGCGCATCCGGCGCCACAGCTTCCGCCGGAGCAGCCTCCGCTGGCGCACCATGGTCGTGGCCGCCGGCATTTTCGAAGGTCTCGGCCTTCAGGATCAGGGGAACGGTCGCATAGCTCTGCATGGCCGTCATCAATATTCCGGACAAAAGCCCGGCTAGCGCCGCGACGAACACGACGTTACGAAACAGTGTCATGGAAACGGCCTTTCGTCAGTGGCAGGGGAATGCCATCGAATGGCGATAGTCGTGCCCGGCATTGTGGACGGCGTCCATATGCGAGAAGCCGACAAAGCCGACGATGAAGGTGCCGAGAAGTGCTGCCAGAGCCAGTTGGATCACGCGCGACGATGAATTCGCGGCGCTACCCAATACGGAAGAAGCCGTAGTCATATCATGTCCTTTCACCCTCCACCCGAGGGTATTTAGTTTCTGTCCATCGCCGGCAGGTCTCCTGGCTTGCGGTTCACGGCCCTTCCCCGCCTTCCCAAAGGATATCCTTCAGTGGCATTTGGAGAGGGCCAACCGCACACAGTTGCGGGGGCAGCCGCGGCTTTGGGAAATTCCCGCACCGCATTCCCTCTTGATTCCTCGCGGAACCGACGATCGTCAAACTATAGGCAAGAAACGGAAGCCGGGCAAACCAATTTCGGCGCCGTCGGACGCGCGGCGTCGCGCTGCCGTCAGACCGGCTGCGCAAGCACCTCGGCCACGAGTTGCTGCAATCGCCACAGATGCCGGTCGTGGATGCCGTGCGCTTCGAGATTCTTCACCGTGTGATAGAGATAATCCGCGCCGGAGCCGAGGTGGCCGCAAGCATCTGCGAGCAGTTGCGCCACTTCGTCCTCGCTGCGCTTGCCGGCAAAGGTGCGGCCTTTCGGGTTGACGACGAAGCTCAGCGCCCGCATCGGCCCCTCCGCGGTTTCCAGTTTCAGCCAGCGCGGCAGATAGGTGGAAGGCTTTGCCGTCATTTCGCGCCGGAACAGCTTGTCGAACTGGTCGCGCAGATTCTGCTCCGGCAGCCTGTAGGCAACGCCGCGGCATTGGCCGCCGCGATGCAGCCCCATCATCAGGCCCGGCCGGTCGAGCGTGCCGCGCCAGCGCGTCAATCTTATGCAGAAGGAGCGGTGCCAGCCGCGCACCAGTGCCAGACGCTCGTCGAGATGCTCAAGCTCCGGTTTCCAGATCAGCGAGCCATAGGCAAACAGCCACACCGGCTCGCCAATGCGATGTCCCGCCAGCGCTTCGTCGAGCATGGCTTCGTAATCTGCCTCGTCCAGATAGGCCAGGCCGGGTTCGGGGCCGGTATCCTCGATCACACGGTGGCAGCGCGCCAGCAGTTGCGGTGTCAGCGCCATTACCCGTGATGCCATGCCCGGACCTTCCATTCACCCGCGTTCAAAGCGACTTCGGCAGGTACTTCCAGGTGAAGAAACCACAGATCGCCGTAAAGACCGCAAGCGTGCAAAATACCGCGCCAAGACCGAAAAAAGCCAGAACGACCGAATAGACCAGCGGCGGAATGAGTTCGGAAAAATCGAGAAAGGTACGATAGACGGCCGTCATCTGCGGCCGTTCATAGCTGCGCACGGCCCGCAGAAAAGCAGTCGAGCCAAGCGCGTCGAGCGCGATGGTGAAAAAGGCTGCGAACAACAGGAAACCTCCCGCGATCAGCGGCAACGATTCGCCGGCAAGGGCGGCAGCAAGCAAGGCGACGGTGAGTGCGACGAATGCAAACGCCATCGTGGCACGGGCGCCGAAGCGCTTGCCGGCCCGGCCCCAGAAGATTGCCGTGAACAGCAGCGCATTGCCGGCCGATACCAGCAGCCCGCCGGCAAGCTCGCCCTGCCCCGTCACCACCATCAGCAGCGGCCCATAGACGAAGAATGTCGTCCAGAAACAGGAGCGGCCGAAGGCGATCACCCATGCCAATCGCAATCTCGGCTGGGAAACGAACCGGCCGATATTTGCGAGCGGATTGACGGCGGCGACGTTGCCGGCACGGATCATCTTGTTGTCGCCCAGGCGGAAATACCAGAATGTGGCAAGCAGGGTCAGCGAAAACAGCACCACCACGCCATGCGCGGCAAGCAGGCCGTAATTGCTGTAGAGAAAGACGCCCAGCGTCGGCCCGGCCGTCCAGGCGAGCATCGAAGACGCCATGCGCAGCGATTCGGACTGCATGAACTCGGTCTTGCGGATATTGTCCATGATGTAGAGGTTGAGCGTGATCGCCAGCGCGCTCGCACCCATGACACGGGCCAGCATGCCGATCAGCTGGCCCCATAGCGTATCCGTCATGAAAAACAGCGCGCCGACGGCAAGCAGGCACACACCGGCCGTATAGACCCAGCGCCGCGACAGCCAGCCGATGATCATCGGCATGAACAACGTCACCGACAGCCCGATCAGCGCCACCATCGTGTAAAGCAACGACACACTTTGCTCGCTGCGCAGCAGATCGTAGGCCTGGATCGGAATCACGCTGGCAATCGATGCGCGCGCAAAGGATTCCAGCGTGTAAAGCGTGGCAAAAGTGCGCGCGCCGGCCGGTCGAACTGCCGGAAGCCAGATCGGATGCCGTACCTGCGTTGCCATGAACCTGCCCTGAAGTCACTGCCTCAGATTTGCAGGGGAAAATCGCCGGCAGATGTCACGAAACCGACGCCGGGCAGTCGCAAAACCACACTGTCCAGCAGGCAGCCGGCTTTGGCCCAAAGCCGGGCGCAGCTCACAGCGCTGGGGCGTCCCATTCGGGCGCGAACTCGCCATCGCAAATGCGCGCATTCCTGACCGTCAGGGCAGAAATCGCCTTCATCTCCTCGTCGCTGAGGGCAAAATCGAAAATGGCGGCGTTTTCGGCCAGCCGTTCCTTTTTCGTCGTGCACGGTATGGCGACCACGCCCTCCTGCTGCACATGCCAGCGCAGCACGATCTGCCCCGGCGTCTTGCCGTGACGGACGACAGCCGAGCGAACCGCCTCCTGCTCGAACAGATCGCTGCCACGAGACAGCGGACAATAGGACACCATCGCCATGCCGGCCTGCCGGCACATGCGCAAGACCTTGGTCTGGTCGAGATAGGGGTGGTTCTCGACCTGATTGGCAACCAGCGGCGCCTCCGACAGTTCCAAGGCTCGCGAAAGCAGCGCGGTCGGGAAATTGGAAACGCCGATATGGCGGGTAAACCCCGCACGCTTGGCGTTGTTCAGCGCCCGGATTGAGCCTTCGAGCGCAATCTTGGAGTTCGGCCAATGGATCAGCAGAAGATCGACCTGATCGAGGCCGAGCAGTTTCAGGCTGGCTTCTGCCGAACGCTCGAGGTCACCGGGCGCGATGTCGGTCGGCCAGACCTTGGTCGTGACGAACAGATCGTTCCTCGCCACGCCCGAGAGGCGCAACCCCTCCCCGACGGCAGCCTCATTCCTGTACATATGGGCGGTGTCGACATGCCGGTAGCCAAGCTGCAGCGCATGCGCCACGATCTGGGTGCATTCTTCGCCTCCCAGCGTCCATGTGCCCAGCCCGAGAGCGGGTATTTTCGCGCCATTGGCATCCACGCCGTGCATCGCCGTCTCCACATTCATTCATTACCGGCCTGATCCGTGATAGGGATTGCGCCCGCGACCACCAATCGGCACCCTCGGCATGTATCCGCAAACACAATCGATTCAAGAGCCTGGACGACAGGTTGGGCGTATCCAGGCGCTCGATATTGCCCGCGGCCTGGCGCTCTTGGCCATGGCTGCCTACCATTTCACCTGGGATCTGGAGTTCTTCGGCTACACCGATCCAGGCATGACGGCGGTGGGCGGCTGGAAGCTTTTTGCGCGCTGCATTGCCACTAGCTTCCTGTTTCTTGTCGGCGTCAGCCTCTATCTGGCCCATGGCAACGGCATCCGCTGGAAAGGGTTCTGGCGGCGGCTCGCGATGATTGCGGGTGCTGCGCTGGCGATTTCGCTCGTCACCTATATCGCGGTTCCCGGCGGCTTCATCTTCTTCGGCATCCTGCACCAGATCACCCTTGCCAGTGTGCTCGGCCTCCTGTTCCTGCGCCTGCCCGCCCTGCTGACACTTGCTCTGGCGGCGGCGGTAATCGCCGCTCCTTCTTTCCTGCGCTCTTCCTTCTTCGACCATCCGGCCTGGTGGTGGGTCGGCCTTTCTTCCAGCAATCCGCGTTCCAACGATTACGTGCCGCTGTTTCCCTGGTTCGGAGCGGTGCTGGCCGGCATCGCGCTCACCCGGCTTGCCGCGTCTGCCGGCCTGTTGACCCGTCTGGCCGGCATGCAGGCGGGGTTCTGGTCGCGCCCCTTCATCCTTGCCGGACGCCACAGCCTGGCGTTTTATCTGGTGCACCAGCCGGTGCTGATCGCTCTTTTGTGGCTGTTCTCGCAGGTCGTGCCTGCCCAGGTGCAGACGCAGGAGGTGAGGTTTCGCCAATCCTGCGAGGCGACTTGCGAACAGACACGCGACGCCGAATTCTGCGTGCGCTACTGTGCGTGCATGCTCGACACGCTCGAAAAGGACGACAGTCTCAACCAGCTTTTCGCTGGCAACGAGACGGCCGAACTGCGCAGCAGGATCGAGGAAAGCGCCGGCCTGTGCACGGTCACTGCCGACGAGCAGGCAATCGAGGAAGGAACGCCATGACAGATATCCAGGCAACATCCAGCCACATACCCTGGCCGCCGATCATCTATCTGGTCGCGATCGTCGCTGCGGGCGCGCTCACCCGCCTCTATCCCCTGCCCTGGCTGCAGGGACCGTTTGCCGATGTGCTGTTTGCCGCCGGCGGGCTAGCGGTCGTGGCGGCGATTGCGCTCTATATCTCGGCCATCGGCGCCATGCGACGCGCCGCCACGCCGATACGCCCCGGCTCCATCCCACTGCATCTGGTCACCAGCGGTGCGTTCGGGCTGACCCGCAATCCGATTTACCTGGCCAATACGCTGGTGGTGGTCAGCATCGGCCTCATCACAGGAAGCCTGTGGTTCTTCCTGATTGCCCTTCTTGCCGCCTTTGCCACGCAAAAGCTTGCGATCGACCCGGAGGAAAGCCACTTGCAGGCGCGCTTCGGCAAGAAATACCGCGACTACGCCAAGCGCGTACGCCGCTGGATCTGACCTTCTTCAGGTCGTGGACTCGACATCGGCCGAAAAGCGCAATTCGCGCATCGGCCGCACCTTGCGTGTCGTCTCCGCATAGGTCGGGTGGGCCTTGTAGGCGGCAAGAGCGGCGGCATCGGCAAATTCGGCATAGACGACGATGTCGATGCGATCGCACATCGGATCGACCTTGCTGTTGACCGTCACCTCGAAATGGCTCGAATACGGTATCGTAGCGAGTTCCATCAGGCCGTTGCGAACAGTCTCGACATCATGGTCGGGCTTGACGCTGAAAAATACGATATGCCGGATCAACCCAGTCTCCCGAATTCTGCTGGCGTCTTTTGGTTCGTCATCGCCGTAACGTCAATGCGTCAGATTCGGCGTTTGGGACAGGCGGCAATCAGATGGTCCCGGCCACCCCAATTGCTGCAAGGTCGCCAGCGGCGCGACTCGCATTCGTAAATGTTTTCGTCTGACAACGCGCCGGAAAAGCCGTACATTTTGCCGTTCACGTCCACAATCGTGCTGAAAGCGCGCCTGAAAAAGCCGCATCGGCAGCAACCAGGGAGATTTCCATGGCCATACAGATTGGTGAAACCGTGCCTGATTTCGAAGCTCAGACGACCGAAGGTCCGATCCGCTTCCATGACTGGATCGGCGACAAATGGGCAGTCCTGTTCTCTCATCCAAAGGATTTCACGCCGGTCTGCACGACCGAGCTCGGCTATATGGCAAAGCTCAAGCCCGAATTCGACAAGCGTGGCACCAAGATCATCGGCCTCAGCGTCGATCCGGTCGATCGCCATGCCTCATGGGCCAAGGACATCGAGGAAACGCAGGGCTATGCGCCGAATTTCCCGATGATCGGTGACCCCGACCTGAAGGTTTCGAAGCTCTACGGCATGTTGCCGGCCAGCGCCGGCTCCACCTCCGAGGGCCGCACCCCGGCAGACAACCAGACCGTACGCAATGTCTATGTCGTCGGGCCGGACAAGAAGCTGAAGCTGATGATTGCCTATCCGATGACCACCGGGCGCAATTTTGACGAGGTGCTACGGGTCATCGATTCGCTCCAACTCACCGCCAAGCACAAGGTCTCGACCCCGGTGAACTGGCAGAACGGCGAAGACGTCATCATCTCCGGCTCGGTGTCAGACGAAGAAGCAAAACGCACCTATCCGGACGGCTGGAAAGCGCCGAAGCCTTATATCCGTATCGTGCCGCAGCCGCAGTGAGCGTAGCGCGCGCCACCACACGCGCGTGAACCGGAGCGTGATCGGCCGACACGAAACTTGTCTGAGCCGAATCACGCTCCAGCTATGGATCGAAGCCGGGGCAGGTTCACTTTTTTGTGAGCGCAACGGCTGCCCTACATCGTCGAAATTCCCATGCGCAGCGCACCCGGTACGCGCCGGCCGTCACAAGCGGCAGCAGACGCTCGCGCCTCAAAAAAGTGTCATCACAACACGGTGACAAGCTGCTGATCACGGCTCTCGCTCTGTTGATCGTCAGCCGGCTTACTTTTCCGCTCCTGCCGCGTCATATCCGGTGTAGCTGGTCAAGCAGCATTGGAAATTGAAGGATTGGAAGAAGACGCCATTACATGAATGGCAACCCAGGCGTAATACGTCGGCTCTCCAAGTATATCCCTAATTTTCTAATGATCGCTACCGGCATAATTTAGGAGAATACCGATGAAGAATACCGTCCTTGCTTTTACCGCTCTTATGATGACCTCGGGCATGGCTTTCGCGCAGAGTGCCGCCTATCCCGCTCATGCCGATGCCGCTCCCGCATCGGTCGTGGTCAATCAGCCCACCAGCGTCGACTATTCATCGACCGCATCCGTCACCGCGACAGTCGGTGCCACCAATTTGCAGGAGCGCGCAACGATCATCCAGCAGCGCGCCGACAATCGCTGATTGCCGGAAATTCCTTCCCTGCCCAATGACAAGGGCGGCAGGTCGTCTGCCGCCCTTGTCGATTCAAGGCCATGCCTGCCGATCTAAACCGGTTGCTCAAAGCATGATGCGATATTTCGCAAATCCATCGGCGCCCTCGCCTGCCGGCTCGATCTTCACGCTTTTGACGCTGGCAATGAACTCCTTGGCCTTCGGCCCGGTCTCAAAAATCACCGTCGTTCCCTCAAGCGGTGCAAAGGTCCAGTTGTCGTCCGCTGCCGGATTGATGGTGCCCTGATCGATGATGTAGCGCACGATCACGTCGCGATTGGTGTCCGGCGCCTGGAAGATGACCTTCGAACCATTGATCTCCGGGAAATTGCCGCCGCCGCCAGCACGGTAATTGTTGGTGGCCACCACGAATTTCGCCGCCGGATCGATCGGCTTGCCGTCGAACATCAGATCGACGATGCGGTTGGACCCGGCGTTGAGCACCGCGCCCTTCGGGTCATATTTCGGCTTCTGCGACAGGTCGATCTTGTAGCTCACCCCGTCGATCACATCGAAATTATAGGACGGGAAATCGGAGTTGATGAGCTTCTGGTCGGTCTTGCCGGCCTCCACCGCATTGAAGATGCCGACCGACATCTCCAGCCACTCCTTCACCTGCGCGCCAGTGATCGCCACCGCCTGGACCGTGTTGGGATAGAGATAAAGGTCGGCGACATTCTTGATCGCCACATCGCCCACCGGCACGTCGGTATAGTAGTCGGCGCCGCCGCGCCCGCCGGACTTGAAGGGAGCTGCGGCCGAAAGCACCGGCAAATCCTTGTACTCCGTGTCCTTCAGCATGTCCTTGATGTACCAGGTCTGCGCCTGGCTGACGATCTGCACCGACGGGTCGTCGGCAACCAGCGCGAAATAGGAATGCAGCGGCGCCGAGGTCTTGCCGACCGGCGTGCGCACATATTTCAGCGTCGCCTCGTGGTCTTCCTTCAGGGCGTCAACGATGCGCTGGTCGTCGGCCACTGTCGGCACATTGTCCTTTTCGACGCGGTTGAAGATCGGCCGGGCTTCCGAAGTCGCCGAAACCACCTTCCACTTGCTGCCGTCACGTTCGAGCAGCAGATCGATGAGGCCCATATGCGAGCCCCAGAAACCGGCCATCACCGCAGGCTTGCCCTGCAGCGTGCCGCTTTGCGTGTCCACCGCCTCCAGGTCCTGGAAATCCTTCTTGCCCGGAAACACCAGATGCTGGTGGCCGGTGAACACCGCATCGATGCCATCGACGCCGGCGAGGAAGAAGGAGGCGTTCTCCATCATGTCGCCCTGCTTGATGTCGATGCCCGAATGCGAAAGCGCTATCACGACATCGGCGCCGGCCTCCTTGATTTCCGGCACCCAGGCCTTGGCGGCCTCGACGATGTCGCGGGTGACCACATTGCCGGTCAGATGCTTGGCGTCCCACATCATGATCTGCGGCGGCACGAAGCCGATGACGCCGATCTTGATCGGATGCTCGCCGCCCGAGCCGTCCTTTATCGTCTTGTCGAGGATGATGTAGGGCTTCAGATAGAGCTTGTCGTCGCGCGGATTGGCGGCAAGCTCGGTGCCGCGCACCAGATTGGCACAGACGAAGGGGAAATTCGCACCGGCCAGCACCTTGTCGAGGAAGGACAGGCCGTAGTTGAACTCATGGTTGCCGAGCGTCGAGCAGTCATAACCGAGCAGGTTCATGCCCTTCATGACCGGATGGAGATCGCCCTCCTTCATGCCCTTTTCATAGGCGATGTAGTCGCCCATCGGGTTGCCCTGCAACAGGTCGCCATTGTCGATCAGCATGGCATTGGTGGCTTCCTTGCGCACCGCGTCGATAAGCGAAGCAGTACGCGACAGTCCCATCGTGTCGTTCGGCTTGTCGGCGTAGTAGTCATAGGGCAACACATTCACATGGATGTCTGTCGTCTCCATGATGCGCAGATGGGCCTGGTTGGCCTGTGCTCTCGCTGAAAACGGATGCAGGACCACGATAGCTCCGCTGGCCGCCGCGCCAGCCAGAAACGAGCGGCGCGACAGGGATTGAAGCATCTGGGACATTGGGACTTCTCCTGGTGGGTTGCCTTGAAAAATCGACGTCGAAACGGCAAGTCTCGCGCCGAAATTCCGGCAAGTCCAGCAGGATCGGGTGACAGGCAAATGACCGCCTCGCATGGATTACTGCGCCGGCGAAACGTCGTTTCTTGGCCGATAGTCCGCTTGCACAAATCCTAATCTGCTGTTTCATGCATTGGGCATGCATCAATTGAGGAGTGAGGATGAGCACCAAGGCACAAGACCAGCAAATGCCATGGCCCGAGGTGGCGGCATGGCGAAAGGCCGAGCGCGCAAGGCTGATCGAGGCCCGGCTGGAAATTTCCGCTGAAAAGCGCGCCGAAATGGCAGCCCGGATCATCAAGGGACTGGATGCAGCCATCGGCGACATGAAGGGGCGTCTGGTCAGCCTTTACTGGCCGTTTCGCGGCGAGCCCGATCTGCGCGGCTGGATGATTTCGATCATCGAGCGTGGCGGCGCTGTCGCCCTGCCGGTCGTGGTCGAGAAAGGCCATCCGCTGGTTTTCCGTGCCTATAAGCCCGGCGACAAGCTTGAAAAAGGCGTCTGGAACATCCCGATCCCGGCCGAAGGCGAAAGCGTGATTCCCAATGTCGTGATTTCGCCGATCGTCGGCTTCGATGCGCAAAACTACCGGCTCGGCTATGGCGGCGGATTCTTCGACCGGACCCTTGCGGCGATGCCGACAAAGGCGCTGGTCATCGGTATCGGCTATGAGATCGGCCGCATTGCGACAATCCATCCGCAAGCCCATGACATTCCGATGGACCGGATCATCACCGAGAAGTCAATCTGACGCAGGTCAGGCCAGTTCCGGCTTCATGCCCATCGCGGTGCGGTCGATGATCTCGCGCAGCGCGAAGGACGAGTTGATCTTGGTGACATGCGGCATGGCCGACAGCCATTCCTTATGGATGCGCTCATAGTCGGCAAGGTCGCGGGCGGCGATGCGCAGGATGTAATCATATTCGCCCGACATCAGATGGCACGACAGGATGTTGGGGCAGCGTTTGACGGCGGCTTCGAACTCGGTCAGCGTCTTTTCGAACTGCCCCGACAGCGAAATATGCACGATCGCCGTCATCTGGTGCCCGAGCGCGGCATTGGACAACCTTGCGTGGTAACCGCGGATGATGCCGCTTTTTTCAAGGTTATCCAGCCGGCGCGAGCAGGCCGATTGGGACAGTCCGACTTTCTCGGCCAGCGCGGCATTGGGGATACGGCCATCGCGCTGAAGCGTGTCGAGAATGGCAATATCTATCCGGTCGAGGGACATTTCGGTATTTCCTTCGAAATTTCTAGCAATTTATGCAATTAATATCGATCTCTGCAAAATTTCTCAAGTAATTTTGCAAGGACCTGCGACCCCTTGTGTGTTCTCATGGAGGGTACGGAAAAATCACGCGAGCGCGGGGAGAACTGCAATGCGTGTGGGATGTCCAAAGGAGATCAAGAATAACGAATACCGAGTCGGCCTGACACCGGGCGCAGTACGCGAATATGCCGCACATGGCCACGACGTTCTGGTTGAATCTGGTGCCGGTGCCGGAATAGGTGCAGATGACAAGGCCTATCAGGCCGCCGGCGCCACCATCATCAAGCTGGCCGAAGAGGTCTTCGCCAGAGCTGACATGATCGTCAAGGTCAAGGAACCGCAACCTGCCGAGTGGGTGCAACTGCACGAAGGCCAGATCCTTTACACTTATCTGCATCTTGCCCCGGACCCGGCACAAACCAGAGGCCTGCTGGATTCGGGCGTCACTGCGGTCGCCTATGAGACCGTGACCGACGAGCGCGGGGGCCTGCCGCTTCTTGCGCCGATGTCGGAGGTTGCCGGCCGGCTGTCGATCCAAGCCGGAGCGACGGCGCTGCAAAAGGCCAATGGCGGCCGTGGCGTCCTGCTCGGCGGCGTGCCAGGCGTCTCTCCCGGCAAGGTCACGGTCATTGGCGGCGGCGTCGTCGGCATGCATGCGGCCCGCATGGCGATAGGGCTCGGTGCGGACGTGACCATCATCGACCGCTCGCTCGCACGCCTGCGTTATCTTGACGAACTCTTCACCGACCGCATCCACACCCGCTATGCCACGACCGATGCGGTGGAGGAGGAATGCTTTACCGCCGATGTCGCCATCGGCGCCGTGCTCATTCCGGGTGCGGCGGCTCCCAAGCTGGTTTCGCGCGAAATGCTGTCTGGCATGAGGAAGGGAAGCGTTCTTGTCGATGTCGCCATCGACCAGGGCGGCTGCTTCGAGACGTCACGCCCGACCACCCATGCCGAGCCGACCTATGTTGTCGACGGCATCATCCATTACTGCGTCGCCAATATGCCGGGTGCGGTGCCGATCACATCCGCACATGCGCTGAACAATGCCACGCTGCATTACGGGCTCGAACTTGCCGACAAGGGCCTCAAGGCGCTGGAGGATGAGCCGCATCTGCGCAACGGGCTCAATGTGCACAAGGGCAGAATCACCAATCGCGCCGTGGCCGAATCCCTCGGCTATGAAATGACCGAACCGATGGCCGCGCTGGTGGCTTGATTGGCGGAACAAAAAGGGCGGCGGATCGAAACCCGCCGCCCGTTATTCAGTTTGAATTCACACCGCGTCAACGGACGGAAGGCTGGGCGTCGCCATAACGGTCATTGAAACCTATGGCATGGCTCGGCGCCTGAATGGCGGCAACGCCGGTGCGGTCGATCTGGCCGGCCGCGACGATGTTGACATTCGGAGCGGCATCGCCGTCGCGGTTGTTAAGCGCCTGCTGGCCGGTATAGCCAAGCTCCAGCGCCGAGCCGATCCGGTCCTGGACGACGTGATCCGGGTTGACGACCACCGAAGCCGGTGCAGATTCGGCCAGTGCGGCACCCGAACCCAACAAAATCGCTGCAAAAGCAAAAAGCATCTTTTTCATTTCATTTTCTCCTCGTCGCAAGTCGTGGTCCGACCTTGCGCGGACAGGCCATGCAATCCCGCTCGACGAACGCCCTGTCAGGTTCGTATCGCCGTTTGGTAGCCCTGGCTTGCCAGTTTCAATTCGTCGGATCAGGGAGGTGTCTCCGACAACAGGCAGGTAGGTACGTAATGCTTTGTCGACAAATCACGACGCTGCGACCGGATTCCCTGCCATTTCACAAATCCGTGTGCACCCGCTCGATCCGGCATTGATAGCAATTATTGCGGGCCGAACGCATGTGGACATAGGCAATCTCGGGCTGCCGCAATAATTCGCCGGCATAGTCGCCGATCATTTCCGTGCGCACGACTGCGCCACTGCCATAGACGATGCGGTCGTCATGGTCGTAACCGCGCAGGATGTAGTCGGGAGTTTCCCGAAACATCTGCGGCAGCACATCACCCTCCTCTGCCCGCTTGCATTCCTCCGCATGCAGGAAGATCGGCCCGGTTTCGGCATAGGGCTGAAGGGCGGGAAACGGCCGAAAGGCTACGATAAGATAACCGCTCCCCGCCTCGATATTTTTCAGGCAATGACGGCACGGCATTCCATCGCCGTCGGAAACGCGACGCTCGGGCATAAGCCCGTAATCGTCAACCGCTCCAGCTTGAAGCGCACGGACACGGTCGGTGGGAAGAGCAATATAGCGAAGTGACATGGCATCCTCCTCGTCATCGGGATGCCATGAAATTACGCGCCCGGTATCCGCGCGCCCACCCGTTTCCTGACGTTGGTCCTAGGGTCGCATCACGCTCGCGCTGCGTTCGGCAAAGGTCATGGTGTGGACGATTTCGTTCTTCTGGCCGACAGGTGAGAAGCCGAACTTCTGGTAAAGCGGCAATGCGGCGGGATGGTCCATGGTGCAGGTCTGCACGCTCACCCGCGCTGGCTTGTGCGACCATGCCGCCTCGATTGCAGCACCCAGGAACCAGCGGCCCAGCCCCTGCCCGATCGCATGCTCCATCATGCCGAAATAAGCGAGTTCCGCCTCGCGCGGCAGATGCGGCTTGATGTCGAAGAAGCCGGCCGGCGCACCGTCCAGATAGAGCACGCGAAGATCACGATCCGGGCGATGAAGCTCGGCGACAAGCTCCTCGTCATCGAGCCGAAGTCCGTTGACCCAGTTCCATTTCCGTCCGACCCGATCCAGCAGGTAGCGATAGAAATGCAGCGGCACCTCGCGCACCCTCATCAAGGCGATCTGCTTGTTCATTGGCAAAGGCGGATAGTGGGCAGGCGGGGTGGCCATCTCCAGGAAAGTCACCGTGACAGGAATGGATTGCCGCATGTCGTCGCGCATCGGTCAGGCCTTGCCGGTGGCAACGGGCGTATCGGCCTGCCCGCCCCACTCGGTCCATGAGCCGTCATAGAGCCGGTTGTCGATGTGGCCGACACTTTCCAATGCCAGCGTGATGGCAGCTGCCGTGACGCCGGAGCCGCATGACGTGACCACCGGCTTCGACAGGTCCAGCCCCGCATCCTGCAGCACGGAACGCAATTCCTCCACCGACAGCAGTTCACCGTCCCTGGACAAGGCAGATGACGGCACGTTCCGGGCACCCGGCATATGGCCCGAGCGCAAACCGGCACGCGGCTCCGGATCGGTTCCGGCAAAGCGGCCGGGCGAGCGGGCATCGGCGATCTGGCTTGCGCCGCGTTCCACGATCCCGCGCATGTCGGCCAGCGATGCCACCCGGCTCTTGTCGAGGCGTGCATGGAACACGCAGGGCGCGATCTTGGTCGGCTCGGCGGTCACCGGCCGGCCGGCAGCCTTCCACCGGTCGAAGCCACCATCGAGAATATAGACCTGATACATGCCCATGACGCGGAACATCCACCACACGCGCGGCGCGGAGAAAAAGCCGGGACCATCATAGACCACCACCGTATCGTCAGCCGAAATGCCCATTGAACCGACATAGCGGGCAAACACCTCAGGCGGCGGCAGCATATGCGGCAGGTCCGAATCAGGATCGACCACCTGGTCCAGATCGAAGAAGACGGCACCCGGAATATGAGTGGCATCGTATTCGGCCTGCGCATCGCGTTTTTGCGCCGGCAGATACCAAGAGGCATCGACGAGCGCCACGCCCGGCGATCCGAGCCGCTGCTGCAGCCAGTCGGCGTCGATCACGAATGGGCTCTTTTCGGGCATGTCCATCTCCAACTCAGGATATGTCTAGACTCATGCATAGACCCGCAGCGAGGTCAGGAAAAGTCCGTTCGCCGCCGCGCTCCATATTGGCGCCGAACGCTTCGCCGGAATGTGGCAGGAGCCTCGCATCTCCACCGCTTTTTTAACGCCCTATACCTTGCATTGCGCAGCCCCAGTCACCACGTCGGGAAAGTTGCGGCGGCGGCAGCAGGATTCGAGTGACGAGGGACCATATGATTACGCGGATTTGGCGCAGCTACACCACCCCTGACAAAGCGGACGCATATGAACATCTCATGGATACGCTGATGTTTCCCGCAATCGAGGGGCTGCGGCTTCCCGGCTACAAGAACATGGAGCTGCTGCGCCGGATCGAGGCCGACGAGGTTGAATTCATCTGGGTGATGAATTTCGACACGGAAAAGAACCTTGCGCCGCTGAAGGCGGAAGCAGCCGATCCGGTATCGGTGCCGCGCGCCGCCCAGCAGCTTCTGACAAGGTGGGACGAGCGCGCCAGCTTCTACGAAACCCGACGCAGCCGGCCTTAAGCCGGCAGCGGCCCGAAACGGATGCGGAAGCGGCGGTTCTCGCGTCCCTTCTTCTCGATCTTGCCGATATGGATTTCACCGACCTCGCCGGTGCTGCGGACATGGGTGCCACCACAGGGCTGGCTGTCGATTTGCGCATCGTCGCCGATGCAGACCAGCCTGATCTGGCCCGTCCCGACCGGCGGGCGCACATTCTTGGATTTGACCAGGCCCGGATTGGCGGCCAGTTCCGCCTCGGTGATCAGGCGCGTGAACACCGGATGATCGGCCCTGACGAGTTCCATCAGCCGCTCGGTCACGTCTTCCTTGGTTATTCCGGCATCGGGCAGGTCGAAATCGACCCGCGAATCATCCTCGCTCACCGAAGCGCCGGTGATTGGATAGGGACAGACGACGCTCAGCAGATGGCAGGCGGTATGCATGCGCATCAGGAGGTGGCGGCGCTGCCAGTCGATGGCAAGCGCGACCTCCTCGCCGATTTCCGGCACCGTCTGGCCGGGTGCCGGAATATGGATGATCTCGTTCTTGGTCTCGCCTGTGATGGTGGAAGCTATGGAGATTTTGCTGTTGTCGTCCCGTGTCAGGATGCCGGTATCGCCCGGCTGCCCGCCTGAAGTCGCGTAGAAAATCGTGCGATCGAGCAGGATGCCGCCACGCTCATTGATGGCTGAGACAACCGCTTTCGTTTCCGCGAGATAGGCATCATCGCGGAAGACAGCCTGGGTTGAAAATGCCATTTACCCCACCGCCTCGAACGGAACCTCGATCTGCGGGGTCGTGTCCATCCAGCCGGGAACGGGCAAGCCCTTCTCACGCAGGAATTCCGGGTCGAACATTTTCGACTGATAGCGCGTGCCATAGTCGCAAAGGATGGTCACGATGGTGTGGCCGGGGCCAAGATCGCGCGCCAGCCTGATCGCCCCGGCGATATTGATGCCGGTCGAGCCGCCAAGGCACAGCCCCTCCTCCTGGATCAGGTCGAATATGATCGGAAGCGCCTCGGCATCGGGAATCTGGTAGGAAAAGTCCGGCGTGAAGCCTTCCAGATTGGCGGTGATACGCCCCTGTCCGATGCCCTCGGTGATCGAACTGCCCTCGGCTTTCAACTCGCCGCTGGTGTAGAAGCTGTAGAGTGCGGCGCCAAGCGGATCGGCCAGCGCGATCTTGACGTTGCTTTTCCTGCTTTTCAGCCCGATCGCCACGCCGGCCAGCGTGCCGCCGGTGCCGACAGCCGAGACGAAGCCATCGACCTTGCCGTCGGTCTGCGCCCAGATTTCTTCCGCCGTGGTGCGGATATGGCCGTCGCGATTGGCGATATTGTCGAACTGATTGGCCCAGATCGCGCCATTCGGCTCGCTTTTGGCAAGTTTTTCTGCCAAACGGCCCGATATTTTCACATAATTGTTCGGATTTTTGTAGGGAACTGCAGGAACTTCGATCAATTCCGCCCCCAAAACGCGCAAAGCATCCTTCTTTTCCTGGCTCTGCGTGTCGGGAATCACGATCACGGTGCGGTATCCGAGCGCCTTGGCAACCACCGTCAGGCCGATGCCGGTGTTGCCGGCCGTCCCCTCCACGATCACCCCGCCCGGCCGCAGCAAGCCTTTTTCCTCCGCATCGCGGATGATGAAAAGGCCGGCACGATCCTTGACCGATTGGCCGGGATTCATGAATTCCGCCTTGCCGAGGATTTCGCAACCGGTTTCCTCGGAAGCGCGCCGAAGCCGGATCAGCGGCGTGTTGCCGATAGCGTCTATCACCGAACGGTGCATGGGATTTTCCTTTCTGCTGTGCGGGTGACACTAAAAACCGAGCCGGGCGCTTTCAAGGTAGGAAATTGCTTGGTCCAGACGTAATCCGGACAGGATTGGCCGGCATTTGCAGGCCAATGGCTTCGATTTTCAGCCAGGATCGAAGCCATGCGATATCCTTCGCATCCGCAAATCCTGTCTCTGCCCTTCCCATAGACGATAGAGAACGATAGTTACGTTCAAGTTCAGATGAGCCATTAGAGATCAAGAGCCACTATATGACTGGACTTTACCGGGCCAATCCGAAAGACGGCGTGGCCTGGATCACTGGTGCCAGTACCGGCATCGGCCGCGCCCTCGCACGCGAGCTTGCAAGTGAAGGCTATACCGTTGCCGTGACCTCGCGCGACGAGGAGCGCCTTGCCACACTTGTCGAAGAAACTGCCGGAATGCGCGGAAAGATCATATCTTTCCCCTGCGACGTCACCGATCAGTCCGGTATGGAGGCGATGGCTGCCCGAATCGAGCGGGAAGCCGGCAAGATCGTCCTTTGCGTATTGAATGCCGGAAGCTATTTTCCCACGCGCGGCGAGCGGCTGGATGCCCTCAATATCCTGAAGACCTTCGAGATCAACCTCTATGGCGTCCTCTATGGCCTGATTCCCGTTGTCGACCGCATGCGCCTGCGCGGGCATGGCCATGTCGTGCTGGTGGGCTCTGCTTCGTCCTATTTCGGCTGGCCTTCGGCTGCCGCCTATGGCGCTTCCAAGGCAGCGCTGAACAATATGGCCGAAGCACTGAAGCATGATTTCGACAAGATGAATATCCGCCTGCAGATCATCAATCCGGGCTTTGTCGATACCCCGCTCACCGAGCGCAACCGGCTTACAGCGCCGGCGATGATCTCGGCCACCGACGCATCCAAGCGCATGGTGCGCGCCTTTCGCACCGGCGGTTTTGAGACGAGCTTCCCCTTGCGCTTCACCCTGCTGATGAAACTGCTGCGGGTCCTGCCCTTTTCCATCCGCTACGCGTTCGTCCACAAGGCGACCGGATGGAAGAAAAAACCGATGGCGGCCTGCCGGCGCTCGCGCATCGAGCGGCAGATGTAAAAGCCTCTCGCCTCGACTCAGGTGGCGAGGTCCCGGTGGGGCTTGGCGTCGCGGGCAAGCAGATAGATAAGCAAGGCAATGCCCAGGGCGGCTGCGTAGAAGGTGAACAGCGCACCATAGGCGGCATCCTCGCCATTCGGCGCCAGATTCGCGGTCACCACGCTTCCGGTGGCGAATTGCATCAGGCCCACCCCGCCGACGGAGAAGAAATTCATCAGGGTGACGCCACGGCCGGTCAGATGCGCCGGCAGGAAGGCGCGTGCATGCGCCATCAGCAGCCCATAGCTTCCGCCCGAAATGCCGATCAGCACGAGCAGCACCGTCGCGCCGGTTATCGTCGTGAGTGGATTGACAGCCAGGTAGGAGATCGAAGCCAGGCTCACGAGCGTGCCCGCCACCGCCACCCATTTGCGCGTGCGGAAGATCTGGTCGAGCGGCCCATAGACGAATGCTCCCGCCACCATCGACAAGGCCATGAAGAAGGTGACGTCACCGATCAGGATCGTATCGGCATGGTACACATCGGCCAGATAAGGGCCTGCCCACAGGCCGCGAATACCCGCCGATGGGGCGTAGGCAATGGCCGTCAACGGTATGATCGGCCACAGCTTGCGCATGGAAAGGAGCTCGATATAGCCCGAAAAGCCTGAGCGTCCTGTCTGCTCGCTAGCGGACTGCTTTGGGTCGCGCACCAGCACCAGCGCGGCTACTGCCGTCAACACGGTCAGCACGCCGAGCCCCACCATCACCGGGCGCCACCCGAATGCCTCCGAAGCGTTGGCCAGCGGTGATGCGCCGATGACATTGCCGGCAGTTCCGAAGGCCACCATCCACGATGCCAGCACCGCAAAGCGCGCCGGCAGATAGATGCGTGCGAAGATGAACAGCGCGGCCATCAGCACCGGCGCGCAGCCGATGCCGATCAATCCCATCGCGACCGTCACCATCCAGGGTTTCGTCGCCACGGCAAACAGGAACGCGCCGCCGCCGCCGCACACACCCAGAAGCACACCGGCCGTCCGGCGGGGGCCGAAACGATCGAGCGAGACGCCGATGGCGAACTGCGACAAGGCAAAGCAAAGGAAAAACGCGCCGGATGCTTCCGAAAGATCGGCCTTGCTCGCGCCCAGCTCGGCCGTAAGCACCGGGGTCAGGACCGCAAGGAACGACCGATAGAATTGCGAAAGCACATAGCCGATTGCGAGCGCGGCGATACCGGACAAATCACGTCCCCTACAGCGGCACAGGCACCGCCTTGCCACACAACGCCGATCAGAATCAATTCCGACGGCCATGCGGCGTTTCAGCTTTTACGATGCCGCGCGTCGAGTTGACACACGGCACCACAGCCGCCCTAGCGCATCGTTTCGCTCTCTACAATTAGCCCATAGTCACTTGCCAAATGGGCCAATTGCAGGTCAGGCCGCCCGCGTGGCCGGCTTGCGTCCGCCAAAGCCGCGGCGCTTGCCGCGGAACGGTTTCTTGGCCTGCGGCCTGTCGGTCGCCTGCTTGCCCGCGGCAGGCTTCTTGCCGAAGCCGTTTCGCGGCTTCTGCTCGCCGCGCGGCCGTCCGCTGCCCTCACCGCGCCTGGCATCGCTGTCATTGGCCGCCTCGATCGGCGGGCGGCCGGTGCGGGGCGGGCTTTTCGGGTCGGGCTGGTCGAGATAGTCGGCTGCGACCGGCAACTTCATGCGGATGATCTTTTCGACCTGCCGCAATTTGGCATTCTCGGAGGGGTCGCAAAGCGTGATGGCGATGCCGTCGGCGCCATTGCGGCCGGTGCGGCCGATGCGGTGGACATAACTCTCCGCCTCGTCCGGCAGGTCGAAATTCACCACATGGCTGATGCCCGGAACATCGATGCCACGCGCGGCAATGTCGGTAGCGACAAGAATGCGCACCGAGCCGTCACGGAAACCGTTGAGTGCCTTCTGGCGGGCATTTTGCGACTTGTTGCCGTGGATCACGGCTGCTTCGAAACCATCGCGACCGAGATCGCGGGTGACGCGGTCGGCCCCATGCTTGGTGCGGGCAAACACGATGACCGAGCGCATCGCATCATCGGCCAGCATCTCGGAAAGAATCTGCCGCTTCTGCTTGACCCGGGCAAGCACCACGCTCTGCTTGATCTCGGCTGCGGTCGTGCTTTGCGGGGCGACCTGGACATGCACCGGGTCCTTCATGATGGTGCGGGCCAGCGCCTCGATCTCGGCCGGCATCGTCGCCGAAAACAGCGCCGTCTGCCGGTCCTTGTGGGTAGCCTTGGCCAGCCGCCGGACATCATGGATGAAGCCCATGTCGAGCATGCGGTCGGCCTCGTCCAGCACCAGCCAGCGGGTGTCGGACAGATTGACCTCGCCCTCGCGCACCAGATCGGTCAGGCGGCCGGGGGTCGCGACCAGCACATCGACGCCGGGCGCCATCTTCTTGACCTGGCTGAAGCGCGACACACCGCCGAGCACCAATGCCGTCGACACATGCAGGCCCTTGGTCAGCACGCGGATCGTGTCTTCGATCTGCACGGCAAGTTCGCGGGTGGGCGCCAGGATCAGCGCCCGCGCCGTCTTCGGCAGCCGCTTGGTGCCGAGCGCCACGATCTTGGTCAGGATCGGCAGGCTGAAGGCCGCCGTCTTGCCCGATCCGGTCTGGGCAACAGCCAGCACGTCACGGCCTTCCAGATGTGCAGGGATTGCCTGGACCTGTATCGGCTTGGGCATATCGAAACCGGCCGCATGGGTTGCCTTCAAAAGGCCGCCGGAAATTCCAAGTTTGGCGAAACCGTTCAGTTCCGCAGTGTTTTCATTCGTCAATTCAATCTTCTTTCACGCAGCCTGAGGCCGCAAAAATCGCTCGCGGCAAGGCGCAAACCTGCCGGCGAAATCATTTATGGAAACGACAAGGCGGCGGGCATCGTTCTGCCCGCGCGGCTGCGCTGTCGTGCCCGCAGACACCATGTCCGCAGGGCTCTTTCTCCGAAATCCGCTCATCGGAAAGGAGAAAACAGACGCAACCAGTCCCATCCTCGGGGAAAACCGGATTGCCCGGTCCAAGCGCCTATGATGCCGCATATGGGGCAAGGCAGGCGGAAAAGCAAATGATTTCTTGTGCAGCGCAGCAAAACGCGGTCAGGCCGACTATCCGGCTGCCGTCTTCGCCAGTTCGGCGAGCTTCAGCACCGTGTTCCAATTGCGCGCTGTGTTGGCCACGCCGATGCCCTTGTCGAACTTCTCCGCGAGCTTCGACGTGCCGAAACCGTTCGGCGTATGCAGATAGGCAACCTTGCCCACCACTTCGATTCCCTCGCCGGATGCTGCAAAACCCCGCAGCGCCTCCACCCTGCCCTTGTCCGGCTCATCGGCCAGCACGGCCGCATGCAGGAACTTCGGCGTGGAGACAGCCTTGGGGAACGGATTGTTAGCGATCAATTCGTCCCATTCGGCTTGCGTCACAGCGTGGATCGCTTTCTCGAAGCCGAATTCCCGTGCGCATATCGCGGCAATTGTCGAGATCACCGTCTCGCGTGCCTTCCTGCTCTTCAGCACCGCATTGCCGCTATTGATATAGGTGGCGACATTCTCGAAGCCGGCCTTGCCCAGCGCCTCGCGCAACGGCTTGGTGGGAAGCTGGGTTGCCCCGCCGACGCCTCGAAACAGTATTATGAAGACAGTCATCTGCCCTCCGGTCAGATCACCAGTCCGGCGATCGTCTCATTGTCTGTTATGTCCTGATAGGCCCAGCCGGCCTCGTGGAAGCGCTTGGCCAGCACCTCGAAATTCTTGCGGTCCTTGGTTTCGATGCCGATCAGCACCGAGCCGAAATTGCGGGCCGACTTCTTCAGATATTCGAAGCGGGCAATGTCGTCGTCCGGCCCGAGCAGGCCGAGGAAATCGCGCAATGCGCCTGGCCTTTGCGGGAAGCGGAAGATGAAATATTTCTTCAAGCCTTCGAAGCGCAGCGCCCGCTCCTTCACATCGGGCAGGCGCTCGAAATCGAAATTGCCGCCGGAAACCACCAGGACGATCGTCTTGCCGCGAATTTCCTTGCGCGGAAAATCCTTCAAGGCATCAATCGCCAGCGCACCGGCGGGTTCTAGCACCACGCCTTCAATGTTCAGCATCTCGATCATGGTGGCGCAAAGGCGATTTTCTGGGATAAGCCGCACCGCGCTCTCGTCGAACTCCTTGAGATGGCGGAAGGTCTCGCGCCCGATCTCGGCCACGGCCGCGCCATCGACAAAATTGTCGACCTGGTTGAGCTTGACGCGCTTGCCCGTGCGCAGGCTCTCCTTCAGGCTTGCGGCGCCGGCCGGCTCGCAAAAGACGAAGCGCGGCTCCTGGCCGATTTCGTGAAAATAGCCGGTCACGCCTGCCGCCAGCCCGCCGCCGCCCACCGGCAGCACGACCATATCTGCCGTCCGGCCCTCAGGCAATTGGGCCATGATCTCAAGCGCGACCGTCGCCTGCCCCTCGATGATATCCTTGTGGTCGAAGGGCGGCACCATGTGGGCGCCTGCACTTTCGGTGAAATCGAGCGCCGCGCGATAGCAGGCGTCGAAAAAATCTCCAACGAGGCGGATTTCGACGAAATCGCCGCCGAACAGCCGCGTCTTGTCGATCTTCTGCTGCGGCGTGGTCACCGGCATGAAGACGACGCCCTTCTTGCCGAAATGCCGGCACACGAAAGCAAAACCCTGGGCATGGTTGCCAGCCGATGCGCAGACGAAAAGCTCGGCATTATTACCGGCAGCCAGCGTCTTGCGGAAGAAATTGAAGGCGCCGCGAATCTTGTAGGAACGGACCGGCGACAGGTCTTCGCGCTTCAGGAAAACATGCGCTCCCGTCTTGCGCGACAGATAGCTGTTTTCCTGCAGCGGCGTCTGCGGAAACAGTTCGCGCAAGGCGGTTGCTGCCACTGAAACCTTGTCGGCAAAACTTGTCATCACAACAGTCCTTTGCCGCCGCCCCAGGCGGCGTTTCCTTGCCGGGCCTGCCGGATTAAGCATGCCGTGCCTGCTTCGTACACAAGAGACCCGCGCCCGCCTATTGCATATTCGCCGCGATGACGCCACTGTCGCCCGCCTGCGGCCGCGTCCAGGGGATCGGCACGGCCGCGACAGCAGGGGTCTCGTCTTTTCGTGAATAGAATAGCCATTCGCGCCGCGATCCACGTTGCTGCGGTCTTTGCCATCTACCTCTCCGCCGCCATGCTGATTCCAGCTGCGACCGATCTTTACTACGGCAACAATGACTGGCAGGCCTTTGGGTTTTCGGCGCTGTTCATGGGCGGCCTTGCCCTGGCCATAGCCTTGGCGACACGCGGCAATACGCCCCCGGTCAACACACGTTTTGGCTTCCTTCTCGTCAACCTCTTGTGGTTCACCCTGGCAATTGCGGGTGCTGTGCCGTTCATGGCCTCGTCTCTAGAACTCAGTGTTGCCGATGCCTTCTTCGAATCCGTCTCCGGCATCACCACCACCGGGTCGACCGTGATCAATGGTCTCGATACCGCTCCTCCAGGCTTGCTGCTTTGGCGCTCACTGCTGAACTTCATGGGCGGGCTTGGTGTGATCGCACTTGGCCTGTTCCTCCTGCCTTTTCTGAACATTGGCGGGATTTCCTACTTCAAGATCGAATCGTCCGACATCGAGGATCGGCCCTTCGAGCGCTTCCAGACATTCACCGTCAGCCTGATCGGCGTCTATACGTCGCTCGTAACTGTCTGCGCGATTTGCTACACGGCCGCCGGCATGGGCACCTTCGATGCGGTCAATCACGCCATGTCCACTTTAGCGACCGGGGGTCTGTCGACACACGACACATCTTTCGTCCGTTATGCCGATTCACCTGCCATATTATGGATCGGCACGATTTTCATGTTCATCGGCGGCCTGCCGTTCTCCATCATGATCCTGTTTGCCATTCGCGGGCGTTTCGATGCCTTGCGCGACCCTCAGATACGGGTCTTTGCCGGCTATTGCCTCGTCTTTGCGATAGCGGTGGCGATCTATCTGCGCATCGAACAGGGCGTGCCTTTTTTCGAGGCACTGACTCATTCGGCGTTCAACTTCATGTCGATCATCACCACCACCGGCTTTTCCAGCGACGACTACACGCAATGGGGTCCCTTCGCCGTCGCCTGCATCTTCGTGGCCACCTTTCTCGGCGGCTGTTCCGGCTCGACCACCGGCGGCATCAAGGCCTACCGGTTCCTGATCCTGTTCGAACTGCTGGCCAACGGCCTGCGCCGCCTGATCTATCCCAGCACGGTCCAGCCTGTGCGCTATGGCGAACGCACCGTCGATGCCGACATGCAGCGCGCCGTGGTCCTGTTCATCTCGTCCTTCATCGTATTGTGGGCGATCGCCACCATTCTTCTCGGGGCAACCGGCCTCGACCTGGTCACAGCCATGACCGGGGCGCTCACCGCGCTTACCAATGTCGGCCCCGGCCTTGGCCCGATAATCGGCCCGGCCGGCAATTTCTCCTCCCTGCCCGACACCGCCAAATGGATCCTGTCGGCAGCGATGCTCCTGGGGCGACTTGAAATCCTTTCCGTGCTTGTGCTTTTCACGCCCACCTTCTGGGGGCGGTAGAGTCTCCGGACGGCAACAAGCCGGCACAATCGAGCGGGCCGCGGCGGCGTCACGGCTGGACCGGGGGCGCTGCACGCCCTATCAGGTTTAAAATGATGTTTCGGTCTTTGTCCGTCAGGCTCGGGATTGTTGCGGTGCTGGCGCTCATGCTTGCCGGCTGCGCGGGCCAGAACGCCCGCGAATTGCTTGTCGGCTCGACCGTCGAGGCGCCCGCCGAGGCAATCGCCGGGCGGCATCAGATATTCGTGGCCACAACCCGTGCCAAGGCGACCGATACACGCGAGGTCTATGCCGGCGAGCGCTCCCCCACGGTGAGCTTCGCCGAGGTGGCAATGACGGTACCCGCCATCCACAAGGCCGGCGCGATCGAGCGGCGCAAGCAGAGCCAGCGCCCCGACCCTACCAAATATTTCACCGCCGAGGGCATCACCACCTTCGACAGCAGCGATGCCTTTGCCAGGTCGCTACGAGCCGACATCGCCGCGCGCGGCGGTCGCGCGCTGGTCTTCGTCCATGGCTACAACACGGCCTTCGACAGCGCCGTCTATCGACTGACGCAGATCGTGCATGACGCGAACTATGCCGGAACGCCGGTGCTGTTTTCCTGGGCCTCCGGCGGCAGGCTTTCCGACTACGTCTATGACAACAACAGCGCCACGGCCGCGCGCGACGCGCTGGAGCAGACCCTGCGGCTGGTTGCCCGCTCGGGCGCCAAGCGCATCGACATCATCGCCCATTCAATGGGTACCTGGGCGACAATGGAGGCGCTGCGCCAGCTCGCCATCACCAACGACCGCGATCTGCATGGCAAGCTTGGCGATGTCGTGCTTGCCTCCCCCGACATCGATGTCGACGTCTTCAAGAGCCAGATGAAGCGCTACGGCAAGCCCGACAAGCCGTTCTTCCTGTTCCTGTCGGGCGACGACCGCGCGCTGGAACTGTCGCGCATCATCGCCGGCAACAAGCCGCGGCTTGGCGGCTACAAGGACGCTGCCGACATTGCCAGCTTGGGCGTTACCGTGATCGATCTTACCAATGTCGCCGCCGGCGACAGGCTCAACCACACCAAATTCGCCGATAACCCCGCCCTGATTGCCCTGCTCGGCGAAAAACTGGCCGAGGACGACACATTCGACGCCAACCGGCCGCAGGTTGGCGACAGGATCGGCACACTGGCGGGCGGCATCACCCAGACCATCACCTCGGCGGCCGAGATCGTCATCACCACGCCCTTCGAAGTGCTCAATGTCATGGTGGGTGGCGGGAACTAGGGACCCCTAGCAGCGGCCCGATTGTGCGCCGGACAGGCCCGGTGTAGGAGACCTGATCCGCATCGCCCAGCCGGAACCTCAATGGGATGGTGACGAAACTACTCTCAAATACCCGCGTGCTCTGGCTCGGCCTGCTGGTGATGACGTTCGCCATCGCCATTGCCGTATATGGCGGCTCGTTTGCGACCCGCGCTTATCTCGACCAGGCGGCGGCACGCGGCGAGACCACGCTTCGGCTGGCGGTCGCGGCACTGCGTGGCCATATGAGCCGCTTCGAGCCCCTGCCCGCGCTGATTGCCGACCACGACGACATCAAGGCATTGGTGAACAATCCCGGCAACGCCGTGTTGCGCGCCGAGGCAAATCTCTATCTCAAGGAGATCAACGAGCTTCTGAAGTCATCCGACATCTACGTGCTGCTGACGGACGGCGAAACCATCGCCGCCAGCAACTACGATGCACCTTTGAGCTTCGTCGGGCAGAACTTCAGCTATCGTCCCTATTATCAGGATGCCGTCCAGGGCCGGCCTGGGCGCTTCTTCGCGCTCGGCACGACATCGCTCAAGCGCGGTTATTATTTCTCCGCCCCGGTATGGGTGGGCAACGAGATCCGGGGCGTCGTCGTCTTCAAGGTCGATATCGAGCCCATCGAAGCCTCCTGGAAAGGCGGCGAATACGAGATCATCGTCTCGGACCCCGAAGGCATCATCTTCATGACCGGCCGGCCGGAATGGCTCTATTCCGGCCTCCTGCCGCTGACGCGGGAACGGCTGGCGCGAACCGAGGCGTCGCGCCGCTACGCCAATGCGACGCTGCACGACCTCCCGGTCAGATATGGCCGCTTCCAGCAGGCGCACCGGCTGATGAATATCACGACCGGCGATGCCAGCCGCGAATATCTGGTCGTGGACGAGCCAATGCCGGAAGCCGGCTGGACCGTCAGCGTCCTGCTCGATACCGGTTCGGCCCGGGCGCAGGCGCTCACCAGCGTTGCCGCCGGCCTGCTCCTGCTCAGCCTTGCCACGCTAGGCGGCGCGATCATCTACCAGCGGCGCGCACGGCTTGCCGAGCGTATGCAGATGCAGCACAACGCCCGTGAAGAGCTCGAGCGCCGGGTCGAGGAACGCACCGCCGACCTCGCCTCGGTCAACAGCCGGCTGGAACGGGAAGTCACCGAGCGGCGTGCCACCGAGCAGAAATTGCGCAAGACCCAGGCCGATCTGATCCAGGCCGGCAAGCTCGCAGCACTCGGCCAGATGTCGGCGGCGCTCTCGCATGAGTTCAACCAGCCCCTGGCGGCAGTGAAGACCTATGCCGACAATGCCGCGATCCTGATCGACCGCGAGCGCATCGCCGAGGCCCGCGACAATGTCTCGCGCATCTCAACGCTGACCGACCGCATGGCCGCCATCAGCCGGCATCTGCGCAATTTCGCGCGCAAGCCCAATGAGAAGCTGGGTCGGGTCGCCCTTGCCGAGGTTGTCAACGACACGCTCGAAATCGTCGCCTGGAGGCTCAAGGCCGCGGGCGCGACAGTTGCCGTCGATCTCGGCCACGTGCCGCCGATGGTGCATGCCGGCAGCGTCCGCCTTCAGCAGGTACTGGTCAATATCGTCTCCAATGCCGCCGATGCGGTCGAGGGCCTGCCGGACCGTACCATCGAGCTTTGCGCCCGGCGCAACGGCGACATGGTTACCATCACCATACGCGACCACGGTCCCGGCGTGCCGGAAGCGATTGCCACGCGCATCTTCGACCCGTTCTTCTCCACCAAGGGTGTGGGCAAGGGTCTCGGCCTTGGCTTGTCTATTTCCTACAATATTGTCAAAGACTTCGGCGGAAGTCTGTCGGTAGAGAATCATCCCGGGGGCGGTGCGCTGTTCACGATCGAGCTCGTCGCCGCCGAGGCCGCCAGCCAGGAGGCCGCGGAATGAAGCCGCCGCTCGTGTTGCTGGTCGAGGATGAAGATGAACTGCGCCGATCGACCGCGCAGTCGCTGGACCTGTCCGGCTTCGCGGTGCGCGACATGGCCAGCGCCGAACGCGCCCTCGATCTCATCAATCCCGGCTTCAACGGCATCGTCGTCACCGATATCCGCATGCCCGGCATGGACGGCATGACGCTGATGGGACGCATCCATGAAATCGATGCCGATATTCCCGTCATCCTCACCACCGGGCATGGCGATGTGCAACTGGCGGTCAAGGCAATGCGCGAAGGCGCCTATGATTTCATCGAAAAGCCCTTCGCCACGGAGAACCTGGCAACGGTGGTGGCGCGGGCGCTGGACCGGCGCAATCTGGTTCTGGAAAACCGCCTGCTGCGCGCGGTGGCCGGCAAGCGCGACGACATCGAAGCGCGTCTTCCCGGCCGCACCCAGGCCATGATCGACCTGCGCTATCGCCTTCGCGCGGTGGCCGCCACCGATGCCGATGTGCTGATCGTCGGCGATACCGGGACCGGCAAGGAGGTCGCGGCCCGCGCGCTGCACGACATCAGCGGGCGCGCCAGCAAGCCGTTCGTCGCGATCAATTGCGCCGCGCTGCCGGCCAACCTCATAGAAAGCGAGCTGTTCGGCCACGAGGCCGGCGCATTTGCCGGCGCCATCCGCGCACGCTTCGGCAAATTCGAACACGCCCGCGGCGGCACCATCCTGCTCGACGAGATCGGCTCCATGCCCGCCGATCTCCAGGCCAAGCTGCTGCGCGTCATCCAGGAGCGCGTCATCACCAGGCTGGGCTCCAACGAACCCATCCCGCTCGACGTGCGCTTCATCGCCACCAGCAAGGGCGACCTCGAGGCCGAAGTGGCGGCCGGCCATTTCCGCGCCGACCTGCTCTATCGGCTCAATGTCATTACGCTACGCCTGCCTTCGCTTGCAGCCCGGCGCGAAGACGTGCCGCTGCTTTTCCTCCAGCTCATCCGCGAAGCGGCCGCGCGCTATCGTCTCGATGAGGTGGACGTGCCGCCGCATGTGATTGCCGATATCGCGCATCGGAACTGGCCGGGAAATGTGCGCGAATTGCGCAACGCCGCGGATCGCTATGTGCTCGGCCTTGGCCTGTCGTCGGACGAAGACGCCACGCCCGACAACGGTCCGCCACGGCTTGCCGACCGCGTCGCCGATTTCGAGAAGAGCGTGATCTCCGGTGCGCTGCTTGCCCATGCCGGCAGCCTGAAGGCGGTCTATGAATCGCTCGGAATCTCGCGCAAGACGCTTTACGAGAAAATGCAGCGTTACGGCCTCGACAAGCGCTACTCGGGTCAGGAATAGCCGCTTCCGGCACGGCTCGGGCTTGCCAATGTGTGGGATCACACCCACCCGTAGCGGCCAATGTACCCTTTTCCACCCATTTTGACCCGGCAAGGCTCATAAATCCGTGCCTGCCCGCCATTTGAGTTTGCGAAGCGGCGAAGAGGCTCCGTTTATTGTAATATCCATCAACGGTGCCGGGAGACACCTTCCGCATCCGATGGCCGATTCAAGTCCTGGGAGGATTCCATGAAGAAGCTTTTCGCCGCGCTCGGCGCGGTCGCCGCCCTTTCGCTCACCTCGTTTTCTGCCGAAGCGCAGACCTATCCGGAGCGTGCCATCACCATCGTCGTGCCGTTCTCGGCCGGCGGCCCGACGGATACGGTTACACGGCTGGTGGCCGAAGCCATGTCGAAGGATCTTGGCCAGCAAGTGCTGGTGGAAAATGTCGGCGGTGCCGGTGGCACGCTTGGTGCCGGACGCGTCGCCAGCGCCGAACCGGACGGCTACACTCTGTTGCTGCACCATATCGGCATGGCCACCAGCGCCACGCTCTACCGCAAGCTCGCCTATGACACGCTGAATGCGTTCGAATATATCGGCCTCGTCACCGAGGTGCCGATGACCATCGTCGCCCGCAAGGACCTGGAACCGACCGACATCAAGGGCCTGGTCGAATATGCCAAGGCCAACAAGGACACGGTTACCGTCGCCAATGCCGGCATCGGTGCCGCCTCGCATCTTTGCGGCATGCTGTTCATGAGCGCTATCCAGACGCCGCTTGTCACCGTTCCCTACAAGGGCACTGGGCCTGCCATGACCGATCTGCTCGGCGGCCAGGTCGACATCATGTGCGACCAGACCACCAACACCACCAAGCAGATTCAGGCCGGCACCATCAAGGCCTATGCCGTCACCTCGCCGGAGCGGCTTGACGTTCTGCCCGACCTGCCGACCACAACCGAAGCCGGCATTGAGGGCATGGAAGTCGGAATCTGGCACGGCCTCTACGCGCCGAAGGGAACCCCGGCCGAGATCGTCGACCGTCTCTCCAAGTCGCTCCAGGTGGCGCTGAAGGATGAGAATGTCGGCGCCCGCTTTGCCGAACTCGGCACCTCGCCGTCTTCGCAGGAAGACGCCACGCCGGCAGCGCTGAAGGCCAAGGTCGAAAGCGAAATCGCCCGCTGGAAGCCGATCATCGACGCCGCCGGCCAGTACGCCGACTAAGCTGCCTTAAGACGAATGGTGGCGGATGCATGCCTGTGCACGCTCCGCCACCAACCTTTCTTCCGCGCCGCAGGCGCACCCGCTTGAAGGAATTGCCATGAAGTCCTTCTCGATCGATACGGTCAACGGCCTGTGCGCCGCCTTTTTCATCGGCCTTGGCCTGTTCTTTGCCCAGCAATCGCTCAGCGTCGAACTCGGAACCGCGTTCCGCATGGGACCCGGCTATTTTCCGCTGATATTGGCGCTCGTCCTCATCGTGCTTGGCGTGGTCATCCTGATCGACGCCATCCGCGTCGAGAGCGAGCCGATCGGGCACATCGCCTGGCGCGGCATATTCTTCATTCTGCCGGCACCGATCTTCTTCGGCCTCACCGTGCGCGGCCTGGGTTTCGTGCCCTCGATCTTCCTCACCGGGCTGATCGCCGGTTTCGCCAGCCAGAAGATGAAGCCATCCGTTGCGCTACTCCTGGCGGCGGGGCTTACGCTGTTTGCCGTCATTGTCTTCAGCTATGCGCTCGGCCTGCCCTTCCGGCGGTTCGGCCCCTGGATCGGTTTCTGAGGTCACGCAGATGGATCTGTTTAGCAATCTCGCGCTCGGCTTCGCCACCGCATCGACCCTCTGGAACCTCTTGTTCTGCCTGATCGGCGTCATGCTGGGCACGCTGATCGGCGTTCTCCCCGGCATCGGCGCGACTGCCACCATTGCCATGCTGTTGCCGATCACCTTCCAGATCGGCGACCCGGTTTCAGCACTCATCATGCTGTCGGGCATTTATTACGGCGCGCAATATGGCGGCTCGACGACCGCAATCCTTATCAACATGCCGGGCGAATCCTCCTCGGCCGTCACCGCGATCGACGGCTACCAGATGGCCCGCAAGGGGCGCGCGGGCGTGGCGCTTGCAGTCGCCGCCATCGGCTCTTTCTTCGCCGGCACCGTTTCGACCTTCCTTGTGGCGCTTTTTGCCCCACCACTGACGGTGATTGCGCTTAAATTCGGCGCGGCCGAATATTTCTCGCTGATGGTGGTCGGCCTCGTCTCCTCCATCGCGCTGGCGCATGGCTCGATTATCAAGGCGCTCGGCATGGTGGTGCTTGGGCTATTGCTCGGCCTTGTCGGCACCGACATCTACACCGGCACGCCGCGCTTCACGCTTGGCATCACCGAATATGCCGACGGGCTGAACTTCGTGGCGGTCGCGGTCGGCGTCTTCGGCATCGCCGAGATCCTGCGCAATCTGGAGAACGAAAAGGCCCGCGACGTGCTGATGGCCAAGGTTACCGGCCTCATGCCGACGCGCGACGACTTCAAGCGAATGGCCGCCCCCGTCATTCGCGGCACCGCCATCGGCTCGGCGCTGGGCATCCTGCCGGGCGGCGGCGCAATTCTGGCCGCCTTCGCCTCCTATACGGTAGAAAAACGCGTCTCCGACCATCCGGAGGAATTCGGCAAGGGCGCGATCGCCGGCGTGGCCGGCCCGGAATCGGCCAACAATGCCGGCGCGCAGACCTCCTTCATCCCGATGCTCACGCTCGGCATCCCGGCCAATCCGGTCATGGCGCTGATGATCGGCGCAATGATCATCCAGGGCATCGTGCCCGGCCCGAATGTAGCGACCGAGCAACCGGCCCTGTTCTGGGGCATCATCGCCTCGATGTGGATTGGCAATCTGATGCTGATCGTGCTCAACCTGCCGCTGATCGGTCTGTGGGTGAAGCTGCTCACCATCCCCTATTACGTGCTGTTCCCGATCATCATGGCGTTCTGCTCGATCGGCGTCTACAGCGTCAACTCCAATGTCTACGACCTCTATGCGGTCGCCTTCTTCGGCCTGCTCGGCTATGTGCTCTTGAAGCTGCGTTGCGAACCCGCGCCGCTGCTGCTCGGCTTCGTGCTCGGCCCGCTGCTGGAAGAGAACCTGCGCCGCGCCATGATTCTCTCGCGCGGCGATCCGACGACCTTCTTCACGCGCCCGATCAGCGCCATCCTGCTGGCGATTTCACTCGCCGTGCTGGTGGTCGTCTTCCTGCCCAGCGTCAAGAAGAAGCGCGAGGAGGTCTTCGTCGAAGAGAATTGACGCTTGCGCTCTTGCAATCCCACTCGGCTCCATTACCAGTGTCGGCATCGCGGACGTGGCGGAACTGGTAGACGCAAGGGACTTAAAATCCCTCGACCTCCGGTCGTACGGGTTCGATTCCCGTCGTCCGCACCACTTTTCTCTATAGGCCGAGGCGCATTGATTTCGGCCGGGTTGCAGGCTGAAAGGTCAAGGCTTAGAGCATGTTGCAGCCAAGTGGAATCACTTGGCGTCGCACACATGCGGCAAAATCAATTGGATAGACCATGATGTCGTCCGAAAACCGCTTCACACTTTTCGGCATCATGGTCTAGCGATTCCGACAAGCCGACGCCGAAGCGCCAGCCATGTACCCCTGCCTGATCCCGCGCAATGGAAAGCTTCCAACGATTGATGATATGCTGACCGGGCGACCGGTGCTGCTATCTGCGGGCCGCTTGCCTGGACATTTTAGGTGAGGTGGCCGGCCAATGAACCTCAATGACGACAATGAACAGTTGATCGAAACACTCTTTCGAAACGGCACCCTGACCGTCGTCGGCATCGTGCTTTCGTTTTCGCTTGGGTTCCTCAGCCAATGGGCGAACAACCCGCTACCGTGGAATTTGGTCGATGCCCCGCCAGTCTTGCTTTTGTGCGCCGGCATCGTCTGGCAAATCGTAGCGCTGATTGGGCTATTAGCGCCGGCATCTCTCAAGAAAAATGTCTTCGAAAAGGCCAATCGAAAGTTTGCGATCGGAGTGATCCTCACCAGCGCCGGCGTGTTCTCTGCCATCGTGATCGATCTTGCCAAGTTATTGCTCACGCCCGGGATGTGAGCCCTTCCGGCGAGTGTGAGGCCGTTACCAGTCTGCCTTGTCCTGAACTGGTTGCATGCAGCGCTTGCCGGCCTGTCCCATGTATGTTTTCCTTTTCGGGTCAAAGGGACCCGAAATGCCCAGATATACGTGCGTGGAAGAGCCCGACGATCTTTGGACGGTATGGGATGGCCTCAAGGAGGAGCCGGCAACCATTGATGGGCGGCCGCTGATTGGGCTGACGCACCATCGAGCCGAAACCGCTCGCGGTATTCTTGAACGAATAGAAACTGGCAAGTTTATCCCACGCAGCGGACACGAGATATAGCCGGCTTCCGCATCCAGGCTGCCCTCTATGTCTATATGGACGTTGCTCTTGCTTGATGCTGAGATGGTGCTTGACCCGCGCACTGGAGGCAGAATTTGTACACTCACATTCTCTTGACGACCGACGGTTCGGAACTCGCGCAACGAGGCGTCGATCATGGGCTAACGCTGGCAAAGCACCTCGGCAGCAAAGTCACTGCCCTGACAGTGACCCCGCCATATCCTTTACAGGTCGCCACAACTGTCGACGCCTGGGAAGCCGGTCAGAAAGAACATGCCGACGCCACTCTGGCGCCCATCAGAAAAGTGGCCTTCAAGATGGGCGTGCAGGCGCACGTCGTTCACGCGACGAATGCCTCTCCAGCCGAAGCGATCGTAGATACGGCGCAGAGGCTTGGCTGCGATCTGATCGTGATGGCTTCTCACGGTCGCCGCGGCGTCAGCCATCTGTTGCTGGGCAGCCAGACATCGGAGGTCGCCCACTATTCGGCTATCCCGGTTCTGGTCGTTCGGTAGCCGTACCCAGCGGGCAATCCGATCGCCACCCTCTGGGCGTCTCAGGAAAGAATAATCGCGACCTTATGCGAGTTCGGCCACAGGAACCTTGCCCAGCTTCGGTAGGATGTGCAGTTCGATCCCAGGCCGGAAACCTTTGCGGCTTTGCTCCAGGAGACCGTTGGGCCAGCCGCATCTTTTTCACGCCGCTTCATGGCATTCCGGCGCTCAGGTTTCTAAATAGCGGGGACCTGTTGTCTCCCGGAGATTTGCATGACCTCTCAGCTTTTCACCCCGATCACGCTTGGTTCGCTTGAACTCCCCAACCGCATCGCAATTGCGCCGATGTGCCAATATTCCGCCGATGACGGCTCAGCCACCGACTGGCATCTGCAGCACTGGATGAACCTTGGCATGTCCGGCGCCGGCATGGTCACGGTCGAGATGACCGATGTCGAGCGGCGCGGACGCATCACCCATGGCTGCCTCGGCCTTTATTCCGACCACAACGAGGCCGCCGCACGGCGGGTGCTCGACGCGGCGCGGCGCGTTGCCCTGCCCGGCACCAAATTCGGCACTCAGCTTGCCCATGCCGGGCGCAAGGCCTCGAACCGGCGCCCATGGGAAGGCGGAACCGCACTTCAGGCCAATGAAGACCCCTGGCCGATCGTGTCGGCCTCGGCCATCGCCTTCGCTGAAGGCTGGCAGACGCCGCAGGCGCTGGACGAGGACGGCATCGCTCATGTCATCGCAAGCTTTGCCGAGGCCGCCAAGCGCGCGGCCCGCGCCGGCTTCGATTTCATCGAACTGCATTCGGCGCATGGCTATTTGCTGCACCAGTTCCTGTCGCCGCTCTCCAACAAGCGCACCGACCGTTGGGGCGGCTCGCTGGAAAACCGCATGCGCTTTCCGATCGAGGTGGCCAAGGCTGTCGCCAAGGCCGCGCCGGGCCTGATGCTCGGCGCACGCATGTCGGTTACCGATTGGGTCGAGGGCGGCTTCACGGTCGAGGAAGGTATCGAGGTCGCCAAAGCCTACAAGGCGGCGGGTGCCGCCTATATCTGCTGTTCGAGCGGTGGCAACTCGCCGCTGCAGAAGATTCCGGGCGGCCCCGGCTACCAGGTCCATCTGGCGACAGCCATACGCGAGGGTGCCGGCATCGCCACCCGCGCGGTCGGCATGATCGACGACCCGCACCAGGCCGAGGCGATCATTGCCGAAGGCAAGGCCGACATGGTTGCGGTCGCCCGCGCTGTCATTGCCGATCCGCGCTGGCCGTGGCGTGCTGCAGCCACCCTCGGGGTGGAGTTCCACCCTGCCCCACAGCTTGCACGCGCCGTTCCCTTCATGCAGCGCTGGGCTGCTCCGGCCGCCGGCTGAAGCACAAAAGAAAACGGGCGGCTCCGTTTGGAACCGCCCGCCAAACGTTCTTATCCGAGAGATCAGCCGCGCAGGCGGATCGCGATCTCGGCCACGCGCTTGCCCTGGAAGCGCGCACCCTCCAGTTCCTGCGCCGAAGGCTGGCGCGAACCGTCGCCGTCCGAGGTGGTCGTCATGCCGTAGGGAGCACCACCGCGCACCACATCATTGCCCATCTGGCCCTGATAGGCATAGGACAGTGGCACGATGATCATGCCGTGATGCTGCAGGTGGATCTGCGCGTTGATGAGCGCAAGCTCAGCACCGCCATGCTGGGTCGCGGTCGAAACCATCACCGAGCCGACCTTGTTGAGCAGCGCGCCCTTTGCCCAGAGCGGGCCGGTCTGGTCGAGGAAGTTCTTCATCTGCGAGGCCATGGTGCCAAAGCGCGTCGCGGTGGCGATGATGATCGCGTCATAATTCTCCAGCTCTGCCGGATCGGCAATCGGCGCTTCTTGGTCGAGCTTGTAATGGGCGGCCTTGGCAACCGCTTCCGGGACCAGTTCAGGAACCCGCTTGATGGTCACGTCGGCGCGGGCTTCGCGCACGCCTTCGGCAGCGGCCTTCGCCATCTGCTCCATGTGACCCCAACTCGAATAGTAAAGCACCAGTACCTTCGTCATCATGCATCTCCGTTGGTTGAAAATCGGGTGCGGGCCTCACGCTCGCCTTGTGCCAATCATTTAATGGCGGCTTCGTTCAATGGATATGGCGAAATAGCCGACAGATCGTTCACCATTTGCGCACCATTGCCGGCAGCGCGGCATCGGGCTATCTCACCTCTGTCCCAAATTTTCGGAGCGCCCCATGGCCGATATCGTCACCGCCGCAATGATCATCATCGGCGACGAAATCCTTTCGGGCCGCACCAAGGACCGCAATATCGGCCATCTCGCCGACATCATGACCGCGATCGGCATCGACCTTAAGGAAGTGCGCATCGTACCCGACGAGGAGGACGAGATCGTCGCAGCGGTCAATGCGCTACGGGCGCGCTACACCTATGTCTTCACCACCGGCGGCATCGGCCCCACCCATGACGATATTACTGCCGATTCGGTCTCGAAGGCTTTCGGCGTGCCTTGCGAATATGATGCGCAGGCCTATGCGATGATGGAGGCAAGCTATGCCGCGCGCGGCATGGAGTTTACCGAGGCACGCAAGCGCATGGCGCGCATGCCGCGCGGCGCCAGCCATATCGTCAATCCGGTCTCGCTCGCACCCGGCTTCCGCATCGGCAATGTCCATGTCATGGCCGGCGTCCCCTCGATTTTCCAGGCCATGCTCGACAATGTGGTGCCGACGCTGAAGACCGGCGCAAAGCTGCTGTCGGTGACGGTGCATTGCCCCGTCGGCGAGGGCACGATCGGCGGGCCGCTGGCGGAAATCCAGAAGCGTCACCCCGACACCATCATCGGCTCCTACCCGCAATATCTGGACGGCAAGTTCTCGACCGAACTGGTGGTGCGCGCCCGCTCGCCCCAGGCGCTGGAGGCCGCGCGCGCCGAGGTGGCGGCCATGGTCGAGGGCCTTGCCCCGACGCCCTGACCACGGACATCCGTGCGGAACAAAGCGGCTTGTGATAATGTTCTGCCTGTGGATAGACGTGGTATCAGGGAGGCTTCCATGCCGTTCAAGACGATCGTTGCCATCATCCAGAGCCATGATGATGCCGAGCGGGTTCTGGATTGCGCCATTTCCTTTGCGGAGCGTTTCAACAGTCACGTGATCGGCGTCCACGCCGAGGCCCTGCCGGTCGCCTATACGTCGGCAGTCGGCTTTCCCGATACGGAATTCATCCAGGTGGCGTCCGAAGCCAACAAGGAACGCGCAAAAAGCCTCGCTGCCCTGTTTTCAAGCCGGATGAATACTGCCGGCCGGCCGTTCGAGTGGCGCAGCCATGAATGCTATTCCGGCGACAGCGCGCATTCGGGCATCGCCAGCGCGCGTTGCGCCGATCTCGTCATCGCCGCGCAGCGCGACCCGGACGCGGAGCCGACCGCTACGGCCGATATCGATGCGCTTTTGTTCGAATCCGGCCGCCCGGTGCTGGTCGTGCCGCATGCCGGCCCCTCCCACAGCAGCTATCGCCGTGTCGTCGTTGCCTGGAACGGCAGCCGCGAGGCCGCCCGCGCCGCATTCGATGCCCTGCCCATGATCACCAGGGCCGACCATACCGAAATCTTCGTCATCGATCCGCCGGACGATCTGGACCAGAATATGGAAGCCTCCGGCGCCGAGATTGCGGCGGCCCTTGCCCGGCATGGCGCACGGGTCACCGTGACCGGAAAGGCCTCAAGCGGGCGCTCCATCGACCAGGTGCTGCAGGAGCAGATCGCCGCCACCGGGGCGGACCTGCTCGTGCTGGGCGCCTACAGCCACTCATGGCTGCGCCAGCTCCTGTTCGGCGGCGTCACCCGCACAGTGCTCCAGTCGATGCCGATCGCGACCTTCATCTCGCGCTAGGTCACGTACCCATAAACGGGATTGAACGAAGCCGCTGACGCGGCATTTGGCAGGTCGGTTTGCGGTTGAGGCTTCTGTTTTGAAGGATTGCGGCTGTTGAAGCGCAATCTTGAGG
>NZ_RKST01000006.1 GCF_003934165.1 Borborobacter arsenicus
GCGGGCGATCAGTGTCCATTCCTCGTCCGTCAACCCAATCCGTTCGCCCAAAGCTGCCTCCAAATGGAAGCCTTGAATCAAAACCGGATTCCGCAGTCAACCTTTGTCCACGAGCGCTACTCTCTTTACTCACCAGGTTACCGCAAGTTTGCACCAAGATATGACTATAATGCCCTCCACGTATCTCAACTTCTTTGGCTCTACGATGTAGCTGGCGATCCGATATTTCTTGAATGGGCCAGTCGATTCCAAGCCTATGAGCTAACGAATTACTCGTACAGCGCAAAAGGGTCAGTAGACCCGGTAAAGCACGGCCCAGACGGTGCCGCAGGACACTACGGCAATGCTTATTGGTCGCACGCCGATTTTCCTACATGGATTCAAGTTGATGCTCCAGGGGAGGTATATTCGGGACTAGCTATCCATGGAAATGGGGACAAAGCTATACCGAGAGACTTCACGGTATCGGCGGTGACTGACATCGGCTGGAAGGTTTTGGCGACGGTCAAGGGCAATACGTCGAAAATATACCAAGCAGAATTTGAGCCGATTTATACGACAGCGTTTCGTGTAGATATCGAGAGCGACAATGGAAACCGCAATGTCGCATTGCAAGCCGTGATGCCAATCCCGGCATGGCCGGCTTTCGCACCCGTTTCCGACGAATGTAACTATCGGATGGGGAAGGGAGACTACAACTACGATCTGGCCATTGATGGCAATCCAGAGACAGCAATGCGTGTCTACTGTGATGGCTGGCTGGTGTTACCGATCGGTTCAGCCACATCAATCTCCATCAAAGCACGAGCTGGGAAGGCGTTGCGGCTTTCATTCTCTGATGATTTGCAGAAATGGCGTAGCGGAGGAACCGTTGCTGTCAATGGTGAGAAAGCGACTATCCCTGGTGCCAAGTTTGTCCGCCTGGAATTTGGGGCAGATGTCGGAAGGATTGAAGAAGTCAGCCTGAACTAACCGTCGATCTTTGCTGGTATCTGCTCCTGCTCAATTGCTTCTCAGGCTGCCGACGCCTGTAGATCGATACGATATTACCTGTGCTGCGACGGTAAGTTCGTAAACTCCATTGGAAGGCGATCGGATAGAAATATAGTCTGGCCGATATCCTTTTACTGAATATGGAGATGAAGCCAGCAATGTCGTCAGGCTTATGGGGATTCACTATGATGAACCGCCGCGCGGCGAACGACGATGGGCCCGCATTGCCTGGGTAAACCCGCTGCCCCCCGGGACGCAGCGGCAACGACAGTTGCCGCTTCATTCAAGCGATGCTCCGGATTGTTCGAACCCGGCTGGCATGGCGTGACCTGCCCGCACATGTGGGAAACTGGAGCACAGCATTTCGCCGCTTCAGCGGCCGGCGCGGGGCGATATCTCCGTGAAGCTCTTCAAAGCCGCTGGGACGAGCCTGATTATTGGGAATACGCCATGGTCAGACGCCATTCGCTGTCGAATCCCCATAAACTCCTAATAAGGTTAGTCGATCAGTGTATTTTGCCGGTAGCAGGCGTCTTTGTGTGCAGCGATATAGGTTGCCACGTCGGCCGGTCCCGAAAGTAGTGCGTAATCTGACAAAACTATCGATTTGTCACTGTCGAGGTCTTGGGTGAAGATCCGGAACTTCAGCTCTCGGTCTCCTCCAATCGTCCCTTCGTTCTCAAACCCGACAGGAGCGAGCATGATAAGATTTTCACAGTCGGCTTTGAGCATCGGGTATCCGCGCGAAGCAGTGTTTCCTTGGCTGTCGACCAGGAGAAAGGCGATCGCCGCATTGAAATCTGGCTGGGCGATGAAAGCGAATAATGACCCTGGCTGCCAATCTGCAGGAGCATCGAACACGATTCTCGCCTCATCATTGGCTGCTGTCTCCTTGTTCGGTGAAGCTTTGAACTCCGGAGAGATGGTTATTGTATTGCCGTCGATAGCAACCGCATCGAGTTGGGCCTCGGGCTTGAGGTCCAGCGTCAATGGCTGATCGGCCACTTCTGGAAATTCGGTCTGGCTAAAGACCTTTACCGTCATGTCTCCACGCAGGATCGAATAGTCGCATCTATCCGGCCGGCTGGGCACTTGCAGCGAGGTGACTAGCCGCTGGGAAAGGTCGAGATTTTTATAATGCATTTGTCGGTGATCAGCCGATACGGTTTGCCCCAGAACTTCGCATTCGATGCGGTAGGGGTAGACATCCGGGAGGTAAGGATGCGGTGCACCCAGCGCCTTTGCGACCACCCTAAAGCCCTTCTCGCCTGAGATGAGCGCAAGCGGGTATTCCTGAGCGAACAAGGAACGCCTTAATCCAACTTGCTCACGATAAAACGGATCGCCGGTGAGATTGAACAACGATTCAAACTCGGCGGATTCGAAGAGGAGATAATTGACTGGGATTATGACCTTCGGCGTACTCTGGTACCATGTCCACTTCCGGTCCGCGCGAATGAAATCATCGGCCATGGTCTTTGTGCCACGAGCCGCACAGTCGTAGGCTTCGAGCAGATCTTTGTCCTGCGATGCATTGGCTAATAGCAGCAGGGCATGCAAGCCAAACAGATGTCCGTTCAAGACATGATACTCATCCTCCTCGCTCATTCCGGTCCAGGAATATTCAGAAATCCAACATCCTTTTTCGGACCTCCACACCGAGCCACCGTCCAGCGGTGATTGAAGGGCAAGCTTTGCGGTAGCCAAGGCTGCTGACCGGTAGCGCTCCTTACCGGTTATCTCCCATGCAGCGTACATGGTCATCGGCGCCGAAAACCCGTCCATGCCCGACCACCAGCCCGGGTCGATCTTGTTGTGCGCGTAGCCGTATCGATATCGCACGCCAAGACCATCGCGGACGGCAGGCTCATATTCATCGATCATAAAATCCAGGAACGAGAGGGCACTCTCCAGCCGAGCCGATTCTCCCTTGAGGTGGGAATCACGTATCGCGCGAAACAATCCGAAGAAAATTTGAAAGGGGTCGTGCCTACCGATTGCGTCCTGGATGTAGGCATCTGTCATCTCGGATGATGGCCGATTGTCCCAGAGAAACGTTCCCAAATTTTCGGTCGGCGCGTCGACAATCCTGTTGGATGCCGATGCGACGCTGCAAACCATAGAAAGCGCGGCAACCACTGCCACGATCGCCAATTTCGGAAACATGTTTCACCCAAGCCAGTAAAGCACGCACTCTACTAACAGGCCAGGCAAGCCGCTAGCCGCCCTCTGCCCATATCCACATCAAAGAGGCTGCTCTCGATCGGCTGGACAGTGAAGCAAAATCATCGTTCCAGCCCAAGCCGACCATGGCCGCTCATCGGCCCGGCTCGCCTCAGTGCCTGCCCCGGACCAGTGCCGCGCGGGCTGGTGATATCCGGTCACCAAATCGCATTCGCTCGCTTTTGCAAGACAAGAGCGATGGATCCTGGCACAAAATATCCTTTCGACGAGGTAGTTTCGGGCTCAGCGGAAAACGAGTTCCGATCCTTGTCGTCCATTGCAGTTCCTGCAATAAGCCACAACGGATCAGTCAGAAGACTGCGAGCCGGGAGATTGTAGCATGACGCGCGTTTTGGGAATCTCGTCCAGCTTACGAAACGCAAGATTCGGTCTCGGAAGCAAGGCGCTGGTTGAGGAATTGGCTCGAACTTCAACCCAGGACGAGCTGGCATCTTTCCTCCAGGCACAGACGAAGCTGAGATTCGATGATTTCGTTGCGGCAGGTCGCGCTGACGGCAAGCCATTCGATGAGATCTACGCAGCGCTCAGGAAGCTGCGCGGTGAGCGTGGACTCAGTAATTCGGAGGCGGCGCTTGCGGCAGCTTTATGGGCTGCACAGCAAGAGGGCGCGGAAATCAGTCATGTATCTTTATCGGCCCATTTCCCGGTGACGGGGAAGGGGAGGAATCTGGATAGGCTGGCTGAGGAAATACAAAATGCTGACGCCCTCGTGCTTTCCGGCCCGGTCTATTTTGGCGACCGAGGGTCGCTGGCGCAGTCGCTTGTAGAATTCATCGCGTCTGATCCAAAACTCAAAGCAGCATGCAAAGGCAAGGTTTACGGTGGACTTGCCGTGGGCGCGAAAAGGAACGGAGGCCAGGAGACCACTCTCATTTACCAGATGCTGGATATGGTCAACCTGGATTTTCTGGCAGTTGGAAACAGCAGCGAAACGACGGCTCAATACGGAGGCACGGCGGTTGCCGGGGATGTCGGCAAGTTTCATTCGGATGCATATGGCATAGAGACTTGCCTGGGCACTGGGCGACGTGTCGCGCGGGTGGCCAATTATTTCAAATCGGCTCGTGAAACTTCTTTGCACTTCAAAGACCGGCTGAAGATTCAGCTTTGGTTACTCCAAGATACTGCCGATGGTGCTGGATATGAACTCTTCCACAAATGGGCAAAGGATGTCGAAGCAGCCGTTGAGGACGTCGACATTTCAGTTGTCGATGTCGCTAGAGAGGAAGTGGTTCGCTGCATTGCCTGCGATGTCTGTCCTGTCGATGTCGGAAAGAAGGAGGACTACCGGTGCATTATTACGACGTCTGATGACTTCTTTGTAAAGCATCACAAGGATATCATCGAGCCAGACGCCGTTCTGATATGCAGTTACAGTCCGGAAGACAGAAGCAACCTCGTTTCTGTCTACCAGCAATTCATTGAGAGAACCCGATATTTGCGTCGGGATAACTACGCACTTACGGACATTCTCGTCGCTCCCTTCGTGATTAGCGAGTTGTCAGCCCGCCAGAACCTCCATTTGCGAATGTTAACTTCTGCAATCAGGCACCATACGGTGCTGCACCATCCTATCATCGGCATGATCTATGATGGCGAGTTCCTCGCGAGGAAAAAGTCGGTGGAGATGGGATGTGCATTTGTCGACCAGGCGCGAAAACTGGCACTGGGCAGGCATGTGCTCGAACATGCAGATGATTTGGTCTACAAACCCGTCGGCTACGAAATCAGTGCCCATAAAGCTGAAGCAGATGCCGTAGCTGGAAAGACACAAGAAGCTGTTCGTGCAGCCGCAGATCGTCACGCCCAAAACGCAAAACGCCGGCTGGCCGCTGGTTAACGTCGGCCCTAGAGTGCTCAAATGACAAGCAACGAAGACATCCTCAACGAGATCATCAGCATCGTTCGGCCCTTCGTCGATCCGAGCCTGGAGTTAACCCCGGATTTTGCATTGATCGACAGCGGCGCGATCGACTCCGCCAGCATGATCAACATTCTCCTGGAACTCGAAGGGCGCCTTGGCATTCAGCTTGGTGCCGCGGATCTGACATTCGAACAGTTTCAAAGTTGCCGCACCTTGGCTGGCGCGCTTTCGAGCAAGTAGATGGCCGCCTCAGTGGTACAATCGGCCTCCCTTCGTCGACGAAATGGAGCCGCAACGGCAATTTCTTCGCGAGGGAAAAGCTATTCGGTTGCGGAAATTTTGAAAGCCGCCAAAGCGTTGGCTCAGCAGTTCTCGCAAGTTCGTCAAAATCTGGCGGCGAGAATCGGGCTGAATCCTCCTTGCGTTTTGTTGCCTTCATCCCAGCCCGCTGCGTTTTTGGCGGCGCTCATCGCTGCCCGCATGGAAGGATTTATCAGTGTCCCGTGGCGCGATGCAGTGATCCCGCCCGACGCCATTGCAGATGCAGTTCGGCCGGACTTGAAGCTGCACTTCGATGAAGGCGTGATCGACCGCTGCAGTGTAAAAATGCTCGACAGCGATGCCTTCATCGGTGAGCGCCATGGCGACATCATCATGATGACGAGTGGATCGACCGGGCAGCCGAAGGGTGTCGCCTTGGTGCTTGACCAAATCCTGTTGAACGCTCTGTCGGCAGGGGCGGTCATGGAGATCTGGAAATGCACCGGTTGGGCAATCGACATTGATGTCGGATTGATGTCCGGCCTGAACCACCTGCTGATGGCGTGGCAGTTTGACCTGCCATGCCATCACCTAAGCGCCGGTGGCGACGATATCTATGAGACGACATTCTCTACAGGGGCAGTGGGATTTGGGGGGAGCCCAATCCAGCTGGTAAGAATGGGGAACAGGTTAGATTCCTCATGTCCTGTGATGATGGTGAGTTCCGGCGATTTCTTGATGCCATCAATGATCGATCAGGTACTGGAACGGTTTCCCGACACGCTCGTTCACAAACTCTATGGGCTGACGGAACTCGGCGGAAGGTTCTGCTGCATGCCCCACCAGTTCCTTCTTGGGCGCAAGGAATCTGCCGGTTTGCCACTACCGGGTTTTCGGGCTCGAGTTTCGGCTGAAACGGGGGTCATCGAAGCCAGGTCGCCATTGCTTACTGCCGGGTATTATTTGCCCGGAGGCGACTTTTCCCCGATGAAAGATGGCTGGTTCAGCACCGGGGACGTTGGATCGATCGACGCGGATGGTGTGGTGACACTGAATGGACGGTCGAATGACGTTTTCAAGGTCGGCGGAGAGAAAGTCGACCGTCACACCATAGAAGTCGAACTCGCTCCGCTCTTGCCCGCCATCGACTATTGCGTGTTGGCTGTCGAGCATCGCCTGTTGGGGCAATGCGCTGCCCTTTTCGTCGTGGATAGCGGTTCTGGTGATCTGCCGAAATGGGCAGAGATCGTTGCCCACCTTCGTAGTCGGCTGCATCCAAGGTTTATACCGAGCTTGATGTATAAGGTGGAAGGCGCCCTGCCCCGGCTTGCAAGCGGAAAAATCGATCGAGAGTCCTTGAGAAGCAGTCATCTGTCATTCCAAAGGCTGCAGTAAGCCTATGTCGCTTCTTATCTTGCGTGGATGGTTACGGCAGTTCTGGCTTGTCGTTGCATATTCAGTAGTGCTGGGCGGGATGGCGGCAATCCTGATTGACGTGGCGGCAAGGCAAGGGGATGCCAGTGCATTTCGCTACGTTGGTTTCTAGTCTCGCCAAACTCTGGCTCAAAGGTGCAGAGAGCTTATGGATCACCACACGTGAAAGGGCGCTAGCATTTCTCGTGGCCTTGACGCTTGCAATCGGTGTGCTTGCCGCGTTCGAAACTACCGGCGCTTTTGAAGCCCTGAAACTTTCGAAGCCCTTGCGCCCGTTCCCGGAATGGCAGGCGCCAGAATGGGTCTACATCCCGTGGAAAATCGCGCGGTCCTTCCAGGAAGAAGCGGACATCGTACTGCTGCTCGGCGGGTCAACTTCGCGGGAATTGACTCCATCTGACGACTACGTGTCCAGCGAGCTGTCCAATCGCTGTGGCCGGGCAATTCGCTTCATCAATGGGGGCTCTTCCGACCAAACGCTTGCAGAGGCGTGGGCAATCACTGAGGCGATGCCCAAGGGACGGCTCGCATCGGTCGTCGTCGGGGTGAACTATCTTCGATTCGAAGAATCCATGGAGGACGTTGCGCGCCGCGCGAACTCATCTCGTATGCCATTTGGCATTCCCGCTGAGGTAAGGCATCTGCTGTCAGAAAATGGCATCAATGTTGGTTATTCGTTCCCGCCTCTCAGATGGACGGGCTGGTTGGTTAACAATCTCACGAAATTAACCTGGGGTCACACTTCTGCAGAAAGTATAGATTCAGGAATATACACCGACCCCTTTGAAGGTTATTCAAATAGATATCATTACCCTCCTAAACCGATAGAAGCTAAAGTAAGAATAGTTGATCAGATGATTTCTGAACGCCTATCACTTCTCGAGTCGAATCATAGTGACGGCGGATATATGTGGTCTTCATTCGCAAATTTGATGACGAATGGCGGGTCGAATGTTTTATTCCTCGTTTTGCCGGAAAGTAGCTCTCTGATTCCATTCAGAAAGCGGTCGGAAAAATACCTTCAGAAAACACTTGGCGAGTTGGAATCCTCCAGAGGAAGAGTTCTGGACTGGCGAATAAGACCCGAGTTGAACGAGCAGGATTTTTTCGACCAGCAGCATCTCTTGCGCTCTGGTCGTGAAAAATTGAGCGGAGAGCTTTTAAAGCTGTTTTCGGAAACAATCCCCAATTGCGGAAGATAAAGTAAGATATGAACAGGCTTGCAACTTTGTTGCTTATTGCTGTTCTGGGGGCAGCATTATTCTCTCTACTTTCACTTGATCGACCCATCGATCTCTCAATGGAAATTCATCGGCCTCTCTCTACAGGCGACTCTATTGGGGGTGTCGATAAGGAGATCGTGAGCCTGCCGCTTTCGTCTCCTGTCCGATTGCGCGCCGAGGACTCGGAAAGTCTGCGGCTCTCGCTGCAGTCACAGGGGTTCGATCATGTGGGAGTGATTGCGCTCACATTTGACGGGCCTCCCATCCAAGTCATCAATCGAACAGCGTCTCATTTTGAAACTCGGACCATCTGTCGGCCCAGCGTTCAGGATGGAGCCAATAGATGCCGGCTTGTCCTGAGGGTGGGAAACGAGCAGGAGACAGTTCTGCTGATCCAGCCGACCAGCGACACTTCCTATATCGAGCAAGTCACCTTTGAGGCGGCGACGGCAAAGCGCCATGCGGCGGCTTCCGGCGAGAAGGTCCTGTACGGCTTTCTCCTGCTTACTCTGCTCGGCCCTGTTTTGGTTTGGCTGAGGCGGTGGCCGAAGGTCGAGAGCGTTGCCTTGGTCGCGCTTGGAACGGCATGGATAGCGACAACCGGCATTGTTGGTCTAACGATTGCCGTCGCATTTGTTGCAGGTGGCTACATCTCGGTGAAGTGGATTGCCAGAGTGACCGAGAAGCGATCTCGTGCCTTGGTTGCCGCGCTCGTCGGTGTCATTGCAATCATCTCGTTCGTGAAATTCGTTGCTCCACAGATTTCCGCAGCATTTGCAAATCCTGGCGGATTTTGGCTCGCACTACCATTGGGCGTCTCGTATTTCGCCATCAGAATAGTCGACCTGATGCTCAATGCCTATGGCGGCACGCTCAAGGATCTGAACTTCCGTAACTATCTCGCGTTCATGTTGCTGCCGCATACATTGGCCGCGGGACCAATCCTCACTTATCCAGATTTCCTGCGCAGCCAAATCAGCTCCTATTCGCTGATTGATTTCTCCGCGGGGGCAGCAAGAGTTTGTATTGGGTTGGTAAAAAAGCTTCTTGCCGATGCCTTCCTGTTGCCGATTGTTGCGGCCAGTATGGATGAGTTTTTGATTGCTGGCTGGGGCAGCAGCCCAAAAGTTGTCGCAACCATGCTGCTTGCCAACGTCGCTTACGTATATATTGATTTTTCGGCATATTGCGACTTGGCTATCGGCGCTGGCAGAACTGCAGGCCGCCGGATACCGGAAAATTTCGACTGGCCACTGGTGCGCAGCGGAATTCGACAGTACTGGCGTCACTGGCATATCACCCTGTCCCAATGGGTGATGCGTCGTGTCTATCTTCCGGCCTTCCTGAAATCTCGCTCCCTCGTTCTCTCGATGGTGACATCGATGATGGTGATCGGGCTCTGGCATGCATTGAACTTGCCATGGGCTCTATGGGCGTTCCACCACGGTCTTGCGATGGCCGCAGAAGGCTGGCTGTTCCCGTCCACAGGTAAACCGGCGATGCAAATAACGCGCTCGCCTGCCAGGCGCATTGGCTCTTGGATCAGCTATGGCTTTGGCGTGGTCTTCGTCTGGCTGTGGGTCGCGCTGGGTCATAGTTTCACTTTGTTTGCGTCTGTCGAAGTGGCGTTGAGGAGCTACATTCTTGCTCTTTCGACGCCAATTTGGCTTATCCATCGAGCGGTTACTTCAATATTTTTGTAAGCCGGCCCATCCCGCTATCGGCGCAGGCACCCAAGGAGATTGATCCGTTCCCGCTCGGTGTGACAGCAAGAAGACGAACGCTACCCGGGAACTTCAGGTAACCGAACCTGGCCTCCGATATGGAGGTAACGCAAAAAAAATCCTCCGGCGCCTTGAAGCGGCGCCGAAGGCTCGATTTCAGCCTCGATCATCTGAACCCGAGAAGCGACAGGACGGCCACCACGGCCACCGACAGGACACCCAGATAGATAGCGTAGTTCACTGCATTCTCCTGACTTCAAGACGTGCTGTCCGGAGAATGAATAGTTGGTTGGTGACGGAGTCACTTTGTCCTGTGGCAAAGAAGAACCCGCCGAAGCAGGGCCTGAAGTCCCGGCCTGGCATTTTTATTATCATGTCAGGGATAACCTGCCGGAACACCGTGCAGACTGCCACCTGTTCAATGGGTTGAGGCTAGCCCCGAACGCCGCCGCCGTTCCCCAAGCCGTCTGACCGATTCGGCCTGTCGGAATTTTCAGGCGTCAATTTGCGCACGCCCTTTTTAAGAACGTCGAAAGCGTCTTGCTTGAGCGACTTGGGCTTGTCGGCAAAGACGCCGACCATGCTGGCCTGCCACCTGCAGGTCTCGCTGTTGGAGGTCTGGGTATAGGTGCCGGACATGTTGAAACCGTCCAGCTGCCCCCGGAAAAACGCGCGGTTGCCGAACGCGTTATATGTTTCGAAGTAGATTTGGGTTCCGCGCTTTCCGCCATGATTGACGGTTCCGTTCGTGACGTTTCCCGTGATGTTGCCGTTCCCGTCGATCGCCAGTTTCAGGCTGCCTGAACCATATGAGCAATTGATGCTGCCCGCCCACTGGGTTCCTTCCGCGCGAGCCGGCGTGCCGAGCGCATATGAGAAAATGAGCGCGCCCGTAGCCAGCATGACCATGCTGTAAGTCTTCATCCCCGCCTCCCAACAGAAACCGGCAAAAAAATACATGAGAAGCCGATCGCGGACAAGCGGGGGGAGGCGCAAACGGCCCGCCATCCGGTGCCGGGAATGCAGACTTAGAATCGCGAAAGGCGGCCTGCCCTTCGCGATCCGTATCCGTCAGACCCGGATGGAAGCTTCAGAGCTTACCGTCGAGGCCGAGCTGGTGGTATTTGTGCATGATCTTGTCCTGGTTCTCCAGGAGCCAATCGATCGAGGGTTCGTTGGTCATGGCCTTGCGGATCGCTTCGGTGGTGCCCTTGCGATGCAGGTCGAACAGGATCTTGTGGTCGAGATTTTCGGCTTCGATCACCGAAGGCGCCAGCCAGACCGAGCAGATGATGCCGAGGTCGTTGGCCTTTTCCTTCGGAATGAAGCCGGCACGCACCGCATCCAGCACGCCATTAGCGATCGCGTACTGCACCGTGCCCATCAATATGTTGGTGTAGCGTGTGGTCTTGACCGTCACCTTGGACACGCACAGCGTGACGGGACGCACCATGATATCGGTGTTGAGAAGCGCAAAGACACGCGTATGGCCAGCCACCTGGTCGCCGACCAGCGTGGCAAGCGCGGTGCCTACCGGGCCGTCGAGTTCGCCGATCACGACTTCCGGTTCTGCCGCGGTTCCGGGAGGGCCGCCGGCGGCCAATGCCTCGCCCGTGCGCAAGACGATACGATTGCTCATTCGAGTTCCTTCCTGACCATTGGGAATTTGTGGAGGGCGGCAGACCCTGCGCCGCTTTGTGCTCCGGGCGTGCCTGTAAAGGCGACACGCGGAAGGCAGGCTAGCAACTTAATCTGCGGCAAGCGACTGCGGCATAGGGGCGCTAGCTCGTCAGCGCGGCCTTTCGGTCGAAGGACGGCGAGACAGCCCGCCCTTGTTCCTCACCCAGACCGGCGGGAATTCCCGAAGCCTTATGATCTCGGTGGCAGCAAGAAGGACCATTTCGGCCATATCCTCCTTGGTGAAGGTTTCAGGGTCCTTCGCCATGCACAGCATTTCATCGACGATATCGGCGGTCTCGTTCATGCCTGCCCCCGAGGATTGGAGGCCCGGCGCAACGGCGCGGACGCCGAGCCTCACGCTGACCTTCTGCCACTGACGGCCAGGCGCATAGATTCCGGCAAAAACCGCCATGAGGGCAGTCGGGAAAAGTGATTACCGGCACGTCTGATCGGGGTAGCATCGAACCGGAAAGGGGAAATCCGGCTTTCGGGAATTCTGCCGCTCGGACAAGGAATTGGATAGCGCCCCCATACGGTGTCAACCAAAGAAAAACCCGGCACGACGGCCGGGTTTAGGCAGTTTAGTTTTGACGGAAACGCCCCTCACCCTTTGCCCTCCCCGCAAGCGGGTAGAGGGGGCGTCAGCGTCGCGGCCATCTTCCTGTGGCAGCCGTGCTACCGGCCTGCCACGATGCCGGCGATGATGCCCGACGCCAGGCTGACCAGCAGATAGTCATTATCCACCTTCACCCATTGCTGGCCTCGGCCGGGCCGCTTCAGCCCATGGCGGTGATAGTCGCGCACGGCCTGCCTGCGCTGCCATTCTGGAAGGCGCTTACCCTTCGACCAATGGTGGTGGTTGGTGGCACGCCGGTCAAACTTGTAGCGCTTGTGCTGCGAATTGAAATTCGGCTTCTTCGGTTGGCTGTAGTGCTGGCCATGGCGTGGCCCGTCATAGCGGCTCTGGGCCTGCGCCATGGGCACCGTCAACACCGACAGGGCGACAGCTGCAAGGATAGAACGGGTAAACAGTTTCATTTCAGTGGTTCCTCGTTGTCGATGCGAGGACCCTAGCCGCCGCCGGATGAACCGAAACTGAACACCCCATTACATTTATGTAATGAAACCAATATGTTAATTAAGGTTAACGCCCGATCATGCCTTAAGGCCTGCCTGCCTCTGGGGCAGGCAGGCCGCGCCATCAGGCCGGCAGGCCCAGCCAGCCGTGATAGCCGACATAGAGGCCGACCGCGACGATGAGCAGGCCCGAAACATAGGGCGCCCGGCGCGCGGCGGTCGAGAACCATGACCAGCGCTTGGTTGCGTGGCGCACGCTCAGCGCCGCGGCAGCACCAACGGTGACCAGCGTGATGGCCAGGCCGATCGAGAAACACAGCACCAGGGCAAAGCCCAGCGTGAACTCCTTGAGCTGCAGGCAAAGCAACAGCACGGTGATTGCCGCCGGACAGGGGATGAGGCCGCCGGTCAAGCCGAACACTATGATCTGCCAGGTGGTGACATTGCGGTTGGTGAACTTGCGGCGGATGTCGTTGGCATGCGCCATTTCATGCGCGTCCTGATAGTCGTCGCGCTCCAGGACGAGCTGGTCCCCATCGGCGTGCTCATGACCATGCGAATGACCGTCATGATGATGCGCCGCATGTGAGTGGCCGTGATGGTGATCGTGGTCATGATGATGGCCGTGATCATGGTCGGAATGGGGGTGGGCATGGTCATGCGCACCCGCTTTGGCCATCTGCTGGTCCTGCCAGGTGCGCCACAGCATCCACGCGGCCATGCCGATGATGATGATGCCGGACACCAACTGGAAATAGGGCTCGAAGGCGTCTGCCTCCATGCCGCGCCACAGATACATGCCGCCCAGCGCAATCCCCCATACGACCATCGTATGGGAAACCGTCGCGGCAAGGCCAAGCAGCACCGCCTGCGTGACGGTTCCGCGCACGGCAATGATGAAGGCGGCCATCATCGTCTTGGAATGGCCCGGCTCCAGCCCGTGCAGTGCGCCAAGCAGGATCGCACTGGGGATGAACAGCCAGGCATGTGCAGCACCCTGCTGCACCAGTTCGGCAAAGGGAGTCATCGGGGGTCGGGACCTCTCAAATCCAGTCGAATGGCGTGAGGTCAGCCGACCTCACAGATATTTGGTGATTTCCTTGAACTCGTCGATCGTCTGGCGCTGTTCGCGCGCCAGCGGCCCGACGACGTCATCAAGACAGTGATCGAGATGATCCTGGATCAGGGTCTTCTTGGCCTGCCCGATCGCCCTTTCCACAGCATGAAGCTGCTGGGCGATGTCCAGGCAGGGCCGCCCAGCCTCAATCATGGCGACGACGCTGCGCAGATGCCCTTCCGCGCGCTTCAGCCGCTTGGCGATCTCAGGATGCGTTTGGTGGACATGGGGTTCGCTCATGCTCAACACCTATCCCCCTGGATAGGATATGTAAATATAAAAAATCATTCGGGTCTTGAAGCTGGCGGCGCTGCTGCCACGAGGCTCTTGGCGACGACACCGCCGCTGTTGCAAAGTGCCGCGGCGCTGCCCATCATTATGGCATGAGCAGAACGCAGCCTTCGAGCGGCGCACTGACCAGCCTCGAATCGGCGCTTGCCGAGCTGCTCGACGGCGTGGTTCCGGTTGCGCCCATATCAGTGCCGCTTGCCGATTGCGGCGGGCGCATCGCCGCCGAGATGCCGATGCTTAGCGCACCCCACCCTGCCCGCAACACCGCTGCGCTCGACGGCTGGGCATTGCGGTCGCTCGACCTCGTCGGCGCCTCCGCCTATTCGCCCGTTCCGCTGGTCGATGCGCCTTCATGGGTCGAGACCGGCGAGGCGCTGCCCGATGGCTGCGACTGCGTGTTGGAAGCCGCCCTGGTCGAGCAGCTTGGGCCACTGGCGCAGGCGCTGACTGATGCCATTCCCGGCGAAGGCGTGCGGCGTGCCGGCGAGGAGATGGCCAAAGGCAGCCTACTTGTCATCCCCGGCCGCCCTTTGGCTCCCGCTGACCGTCTTGCCCTGCGCGCAACCGGCTGTGATGCGGTCATGGTCCGCTCACCGCGGCTGCGCCTGATCGATGTCGCTGCTGTGGATGGCAGCAGCACAACCACGCAATTCATCGCCGAATTGGCGCGCACCGATGGCGCAAACATCACAGTCGAAACGATTGCCCGCGACGCTCAATCGATCGCCGCCGCGCTCGACGCGGCTTCCGCCGATCTCGTCGTGCTGGTGGGCGGCACCGGCGCCGGGCGCGGTGACGCCACGGCCGAGGCACTTTCCATGCGCAATGCCCTGATTGCCCGCGGCATCGCGCTGCGGCCGGGCCAGACGGCAGCAACCGGCAAGCTTGAAAATATGCCTGTCGTGGCGCTTCCCGGCCTGCCCGGCCATGCGCTCTCGGCCTATCTGCTGCTGGTGCAGCCGCTGCTCGACCGCCTGTCCGGCCGGCTTGTGCGCTCTGGCATCACGCTGCCTTTGTCCCGCAAGATCTCGTCTTCCATCGGCGTTGCCGAGATCGCGCTGTTGCACCGGGAAGCCGCCGCCTGGCAGGTGCTTTCGGTGGGAGGCCTACCGCTCGACCATATCCGAAATGGCGATGCCTGGCTTGCCATTGCCGGCGACAGCGAGGGCCATGCCGCCGCATTCCCCGTCGAGGCCTTCCCCCTGCGGGCGGTGTGATGTAAGGGCGCGGCCATGACCAGATCGCCTTCATCCGCCCCCCGCCCCCGGCAAGGCATCGGCCAGGACCAGTTCCTGACCATATTGTCACGAGAGGAAGCGCTTGTCCGCTTCCAGGCGGCGCTGTTTCCGCGTCCCGTGCCCGGCGAAGAGCGGGTGCTTGCCGATGCGCTCGGCCTGGCCCTGGCAGAGGACGTCACCGCGCCCATCGACGTGCCGCCCTTCGACCGCTCCAATGTCGACGGCTTTGCCGTGCGCTCCGCCGACATCGTCTCGGCTTCGGAGGCAGGCTCGGTGCGGCTGCGCCTGAATGGCGAGACCATCCATTGCGGCACCGCCCCGACTGAGGCCGTCGCGGCCGGTACGGCGACCACCATCGCCACCGGCGGCCCGATGCCGCGCGGTGCCGACGCCGTGGTCATGGTCGAGCATACGCAGCCTGCCGGCGACGATGCCATTGAAATAAGGCGCGGTGCCTCGCCCGGCCAGTTCGTCTCCTATGCCGGCTCCGACATCGCCCGCAGCGAGATGCTGCTGCGCGCCGGCACTGTGATCGGCTCGCGCGAGATCGGCATGCTCGCCGCCTGCGGCGTGGCCAGCGTCAAGGTTGCGTGCCGGCCGCGCGTTGCCGTGCTGTCCACCGGCGACGAACTGGTGCAGCCGGGCTATCCGCTGCCGCCTGCCGCCGTCTATGACACCAATGGCGCGATCGTCTGCGCGGCAATCGAGGAAAATGGCGGCGAGGCGGTGTTTTACGGTGCCATCGCCGATGACGAGGCCAAGCTGGAAGCGGCCATGCGCGAGGCGCTTGCAGCTTCCGACATGCTGATCCTGTCGGGCGGCACCTCCAAAGGCGCCGGCGATGTCAGCCACCGCATCATCGCCCGCCTCGGCAAGCCCGGCATCATCGCCCATGGCGTGGCGCTCAAGCCCGGCAAGCCGCTCTGCCTTGCCGTTTGCGACGGCAAGCCGGTCGTCATCCTGCCCGGCTTCCCGACCTCGGCGATGTTCACATTCCATGACATGATCGTGCCGGTGCTGCGGCGCATGGCAGGCCTGCCGCCGCGCGCCGAAACCCATGTGGCCACCAAGGTCCCGCTGCGCGTCGCCTCCGAACTCGGCCGTGCCGAATTCGTCATGGTGTCGCTGGTGGAGGGCGCGGAAGGGCTGATCGCCTATCCGACCGGCAAGGGGTCTGGCGCCATCACCTCCTTCGCGCAGGCCGACGGCTTCCTGCGCATCGATGCGCTCGCCGACCATCTGCCGGCCGGAACCGAGGCCGAGGTGACGCTGTTCACGCCGCATCTGCGCGTGCCCGATCTCGTCATCATCGGCAGCCATTGCACCGGGCTCGATCTTGTGCTGGAGCCGCTTGCCCGCGCCGGCCTATCGGCACGCTCGCTGGCGGTTGGCAGTCTCGGTGGCTTGTCGGCCGCAAGGCGCGGCGAATGCGACCTGGCGCCGATCCATCTGCTCGACGAGAAGACGCAGGTCTATAACGGACCCTTCCTTACCGACGGACTGGAACTGGTGCCCGGCTGGCGGCGCATGCAGGGCATCGTCTATCGCCCCGGCGACAAACGTTTCGAGGGCCGCTCCGTCGAAGACGCCATTGCCGCCGCCCTTGCCGATCCGTCCTGCCTGATGGTCAATCGCAACCAGGGCGCCGGCACCCGCATCCTGATCGACCGGCTGCTAGGCAAGGCACGGCCGGACGGCTACTGGAACCAGCCGCGCTCGCACAATGCGGTAGCCGCAGCGGTCAAGCAGAACCGCGCCGACTGGGGCGTCACCATTGCGCCGGTGGCGCAAGCCGCGGGGCTCGGCTTCATTGCGCTCGCCGAGGAGCATTATGATTTCGCGCTGGTCTCGGCGCGCAAGGATCGACTGGCGGTGCAGGCGTTTCTGGAAGCGCTGCATTCTGCCGAGTGCCGCGACGTGCTGGAGAAGGCAGGGTTCCGGCCGGCTTGACTGGTCAAGTTTTTATTTCTTCGCACCCCCTTCTGCCCGGCAGGGCAGAGGGGGCAACGTAGGGTGTTTGCCTCGCCAGCGTCCCACTACCCCGCCAGCTTCGCCAGCCGCTCGGCCTCCGACAAATCCTCGACCGTATTGGCGTTGAAGAAGGGATCGACCGGTTCCGCCGGCCAGTCGACCGTGGCGAGCCGATAGCGGGCGGTCCAGCGGTCGATCTTGCGCAGATCCTCCTCCACCAGCGCATGCCGCAACTCGCCGCGCAGCGCCACCTTCCACAGGCCGATCACCGGATGCGAGCGCCCGCCCGAGGCGGCGACCGCAAGTTCGGCTTCGTCGCGCTCCCGCGCTTCGTGCAGGCGGCCGACGAGGTCGCGTGGCAGGAACGGGCAGTCGCCTGCCACGCTCACCACAAATTGCGCCTGCGGCCGGTTCTGCGCCGCCCAGTCGAGTGCCGCCAGCACACCCGCCAGCGGACCGGGATTATCGGCCACCGTGTCGGCCACCACCGGCAGGCCGAAGGCGGCGAAGCGGGCCGGGTCGCCATTGGCGTTCAGCACCAGCCCGTCGCATTGCGGCGCAAGGCGCTCGATCACATGGTCCAGAATGGTGCGGCCGCCGATCTCGCGCATCGGCTTGTCGCCGCCGCCCATGCGCCGCGCCAGCCCGCCGGCCAGCACCACGCCCAGTGTCTCATGCGTCATGTTCGGCTCCCTTGCGCTGGTGGCGCGCCGGTTCCTCCTCGATTGCCGCCATATCCTGGTCGAAGATGATCCGCTCGGCGCCCGAAAGCGCGATGAAGCGCTTGCCGCGCGCGCGCCCGACCAGCGTCAGCCCGACCTCCCGCGCCAGCGCCACGCCCCAGGCGGTGAAGCCCGAGCGCGAGATCAGGATCGGTATGCCCATCCGCACCGTCTTGATGGTCATTTCCGAGGTCAGCCGCCCGGTCGTATAGAGGATTTTGTCGGCCGGATCGATCTTGTGGCGGTACATCCAGCCGGCGATCTTGTCGACGGCGTTGTGGCGGCCGACATCCTCCATATAGCAGATCGGCTCGCCCTTCAGGCACAGCACGCAACCATGGATTGCGCCTGCCTCCAGATAGAGCGAGGGCGTGGTGTTGATGCTGCGGGTCATCTGGTAGAGCCAGGAGGTTCGCAGTTCGGCCGCCGGCAGTTCGATATCGGCCACCGCCTCCATCAGGTCGCCAAAGGCGGTGCCCTGCGCGCAGCCCGATGTCAGCGTCCGCTTCTTCAGCTTCTGCTCGTAATTGGTGTGGCGCTCGGTGCGCACCACCGCGACCTGAAGCTCCTCGTCATAATCCACCCCGGTCACGACATCGTCGGGCTTCAGCATGTTCTGGTTGAGCAGATAGCCGATCGCCAGATATTCCGGATAGTCGTTGATCGTCATCATGGTGACGATCTCCTGCGAGTTCAGATAGAGCGTCAGTGCCCGCTCGACCGGCACGTTGATCTCCACCGCCTGCCCGCTCTGGTCGACGCCGGCGACCCGCTCCGTCAGCCGTGGATCGCCGGGCTCCGGCATGATGACGGCAAGGCCGGGCGGGTTGCTGCTATGCTGCATGGCGTTCTCACATTTCCATCTCTTTGACGAGCATGATCTTTTCGCGAAGCCGGTTCCCATTTTCCGGGTTCATGCTTAGGGTCGGGACGTTGGCACGAAATGGGTCGCGCGTCAGCCTTATGTAATGATAGGGCGCAAATGGCCAATGTCGGGATGACGAAACGGTAGGAGATAATGGCGCAACTGACTGACGATTGCTTTGCCTTCGGCGGGCCGTTGCTGCCCGTCGACGACGCCATTGCAATGCTTGCCGCGCGCCTGAGCGCGGTGGAGGAAAGCGAGTCCCTGAAGCTGGTCGAGGCGGATGGCCGTGTGCTCGCCCGCGACCTCGTCGCCCCGTTGTCCCTGCCGCCCTTCACCAATTCGGCGGTCGATGGTTATGCCGTGCGCGGTGTAGACGTGCCGATGGACGAGGAAAAGGCCTTTGCAGTCGTCGGTCGCGTCCAGGCCGGGGCCGCCGCAAATGCCGCAGCGGAAGCCGGCCAGGCCGTTCGCGTCTTCACCGGGGCGCCGATGCCGCAAGGGGCCGATACGGTGTTCATGCAGGAGGACGTGCGGCTGGACGAGGCCGGCCGGGTCATCCTGCCGCCGGGTCTCAGGCGCGGCGCAAATGTCCGACCGCAGGGCGAAGACGTCGCCGCCGGACAGACGGTGCTCAAGGCGGGGCATCGCATGCGCCCGCAAGATGTGGCGCTAGCTGCAGCGCTGGGCCTCACCCATGTCGAGGCACGCCGGCGCATCCGCGTTGCCGTTCTTTCGACCGGCAATGAGATCGTCGCCCCCGGCACGCCGCGTGGCTCGGCCCAGCTCTTCGATTCCAACCGCTTCATGCTCATGGCGATGCTTGCCCGGCTCGGCTGCGAGGTCGATGATCTGGGCATCGTGCGCGACGATATGGGCTCTACCGCCGCGATGCTGCGTGACGCCGCCGCAACGCATGACCTGATCCTGGCCTCCGGCGGCGTTTCCACCGGCGAGGCCGATTTCGTCAAGGCGGCGGTGGAAAGCGTCGGCACGCTGGTCTTCTGGCGCATGGCCATCAAGCCCGGCCGTCCCGTCGCCATGGGCGTGATCGCCGGCAAGCCCTTCATCGGCCTGCCCGGAAATCCGGTAGCAAGCTTCGTCACCTTCGCCCATATCGCACGCCCGGCAATTGCCGCGCTTGCGGGCATGCAACCCGGCTCCTCCGTTTCCGTCCCGCTGCGTGCCGCTTTTTCCTACCGTAAGAAAGAGGGAAGGCGCGAATATGTCCGGGCAAGCCTGCGCAAGGCCGAAGACGGCACATTGGAGGCCGTCAAATTTCCGCGCGAGGGGGCGGGGCTTTTGTCCTCGCTGGTCGAAACAGACGGGCTTGTCGAACTCGGCGAGACAACCACAAATGTCACACCGGGCGAGATCGTGGCATTTCTGCCCTATTCCAGCCTATTATGAGGGCAGCGGGCCGAGGCAACCAACACCGCCTCCATTGCGACATTCGCTTTCGCATCCGAAGTCGCGTCATGCGGTGAGCTGGACAATACTCTGATCGAAAGGCCAATGGACCGGCGCGATCATGTGCCGCAATGATACCGCGGCCCGATGCTGCCATATCGGCATTTAGTGCATATGGGACATATCCTGGACGACATATGAAATTTGTGTAGCGTGAGGAATATCTTTTGCCTTATAGTCAAATTTCAGGATCGCCGGAACAGATGAGCTGCCAAGGGGAGAGACGATGACATTTCATGATCGGCGTCGGCGGGATCGTGGTCCGAAGGGCCGCGGACTTGATGATACCGCACTTGGCGAGGTCCAGGCGCTGCTGGGTTCGCGCGAGCGTCGCCGCGACCTTTTGATCGAGTTCCTGCATCTGATCCAGGACCGCTACGGACATTTGTCAGCGCGGCATTTGCGCGCTCTGGCGCATGAGATGAAGTTGGCGCAGGCCGAGGTCTATGAGGTCGCCTCCTTCTACGACCATTTCGACGTCGTCAAGGAAGGCGAGACGCCGCCGCCGGCACTCACCATCAGGGTCTGCGATTCGGTAAGCTGCATGCTGGCCGGTGCCGAGACACTGGTCGGCGCGCTTCAACAGGGAGCCGACCCGGCCTCGGTACGCGTGGTGCGCGCGCCCTGCATGGGCCGCTGCGCCGGCGCGCCTGCAGCGCGCATCGGCGACCGCGAGGTCGACCATGCCACGGTCGAAGGCCTGCTGGAGATGGCCAAAAGCGGCGACACCAAGATCAAGGTGCCGGACTATACCGGCCTTGCGGCCTATCGCGCCGAAGGCGGCTATCAATTGCTGGAGAAGGTGCGCAGCGGCAAGGTCACGGCCGAGACACTGATGGCCACGATGCAGAGCGCGGGCCTGCGCGGGCTTGGCGGCGCGGGCTTCCCGGCCGGCAAGAAGTGGGAGTTCGTGCGCTCCTATGCCGGGCCGCGTCTGATGTCGATCAATGGCGACGAAGGCGAACCGGGCACTTTCAAGGACCGCGTCTATCTGGAGCGCGACCCGCACCGCACGCTGGAAGGCGCGCTGATCGCCGCCCACGCGGTGGAGGCCGAGCGCATCTATTTCTATATGCGCGACGAATATCCGGCCGTACTGCACATTCTGCGCACCGAAATTGCCGCTCTTGAGGCCGCAGGACTTGCCAAGCCGGGCTTCATCGAGCTGCGGCGAGGTGCCGGCGCCTATATCTGCGGCGAAGAAAGCGCGATGCTGGAATCGATCGAGGGCAAGCGCGGGCTGCCGCGCCACCGGCCGCCCTATATCGCCGAGGTCGGCCTGTTCGGCCGGCCGACGCTCAACCACAATGTCGAGACGCTGTGGTGGATCCGCGACATCGTAGAAAAGGGCGCGGACTGGTTCGCAGGCCTTGGCAAGCCCGGCCATCCGGGCATCCGCTCTTGGTCGGTGTCGGGCCGCGTGAAGAACCCCGGCGTCAAGCTGGCGCCGGCCGGCGTCACCGTGCGCGAACTCATCGAAGAGCATTGCGGCGGCATGGCTGATGGCCACAGCTTCAAGGCCTATCTGCCGGGCGGCGCCTCGGGCGGCATCCTGCCGGCCTCGATGGGCGATATTCCGCTGGATTTCGGCGGCGAGCTTGCCAAGCAGGGTGCCTTTGTCGGCTCGCATGCGATCGTCATCTTCTCCGATGAGGACAGCGCCAAGGCGGCAACGCTGAACTTGCTGAAGTTCTTCAAGCATGAGAGCTGCGGCCAGTGCACGCCGTGCCGCGAGGGAACAGGCAAGATGGTGGCGCTCCTGCAGAAGGACGGCACACTCGACGAGGCAGGCCTGCGCGACCTGGAGATGGTGATGCGCGACGCCTCCATTTGCGGGCTCGGCCAGGCCGCGCCCAACCCGGTCAACCATTTGCTGACGCATTTCCGTGAGGACCTCTGAGATGGCGGACAGAATCGAATTCACTCTTGACGGCAAGACGGTTTCGGCGACTGAGGGCGAGACCATCTGGGACGTGGCAAAGCGCGAGGGAACCAATATCCCGCATCTGTGCCATGTCGACCTGCCGGGCTATCGCACCGACGGCAATTGCCGCGCCTGCATGGTCGATATCGAAGGCGAACGCGTGCTTGCCGCCTCCTGCATCCGCAAGCCGACCGCCGGCATGGTGGTCAAGACCGGCACCGAGCGGGCCGAGAAGTCGCGCCAGATGGTGTTCGAACTGCTCGCCAGCAATATGCGCCCGGCCGAGGAAGGCCCCGACAACCAGTCGGCCTTCTGGCAATGGGCGTCCTCGATGGGGATTTCGGGCAGCGCGCGCTTCCCGTCCAAATTCGACGCCGCCGAAGTAGCCGAGTTCGACATCTCCAATCCGGCGATCGCCGTCAATCTCGATGCCTGCATCGCCTGCGGCGCCTGCGTGCGCGCCTGCCGGGAAGTGCAGGTCAATGACGTCATCGGCATGGCCGATCGCGGCGGCCACACGGTGCCGGTGTTCGATATGCACGACCCGATGGGTCTTTCGACCTGCGTGACCTGCGGCGAATGCGTACAGGCCTGTCCGACCGGCGCGCTTTACGAGAAGACGCTCATGGATGAAGCCGGCAAGACCCGCGCCATCCAGGAATTCGACAAGGTCGTGGATTCGCTGTGCCCGTTCTGCGGCGTCGGCTGCCAGACCAGCGTTGCGGTCAAGGACAACAAAATCGTCCAGATCGACGGCCGCAACGGCCCGGCCAACGAAAACCGGCTTTGCGTCAAGGGCCGCTTCGGCTTCGACTACGCAATGTCGCCGGAGCGGCTGACCAAGCCGCTGATCCGCCGCGACGACGCGCCCAAGGCCGGCGATGCCGACATGCGCAATGTCGACCCGCTCACCGTTTTCCGCGAGGCGACCTGGGAGGAGGCGCTGGAACGCGCCGCCAGCGGGTTGAAGAAGATTCTCAATGAGGATGGCGGCAGCGCGCTTGCCGGTTTCGGCTCGGCCAAGGGCTCCAATGAGGAAGCCTATCTGTTCCAGAAATTCATCCGCCAGGGCTTCGGCACCAACAATGTTGACCACTGCACCCGGTTGTGTCACGCCTCCTCGGTCGCGGCCCTGATGGAGGGCGTCGGCTCCGGCGCGGTGTCGGCGCCGTTCATGGATGCGATGAAGGCCGAATGCGTCATCATCATCGGTGCGCGCCCGACCACCAACCATCCGGTCGCCGCCACCTATTTCAAGCAGGCGGTCAAGCGCGGCACCAAGCTCATCATCATGGACCCGCGCGGCCAGGACCTGATGCGCCACGCCACCCATTCGCTGCGCTTCAAGCCCGGTAGCGACGTCGCCATGCTCAATGCGCTGCTGCACGTCATCATCGAGGAAAAGCTCTATGACGAGCAATATATCCAGGCCAATGTCACCGGCTTCGAGGCGCTGAAGGAGAAGGTCAAGGACTTCTCGCCCGAGGAGATGGCCAAGGTCTGCGGCATCGAGGCTTCGGTGCTGCGCGACGTGGCCCGCACCTATGCCAAGTCCGAGCGCTCGATGATCTTCTGGGGCATGGGCGTCTCCCAGCACACCCACGGCACCGACAATTCGCGCTGCCTGATCGCGCTGGCGCTGATCACCGGCCATGTCGGGCGTCCCGGCACCGGTCTGCACCCGCTGCGCGGCCAGAACAACGTCCAGGGCGCCTCGGATGCCGGCCTGATCCCGATGTACTACCCCGACTACAAGTCGGTGGAGAACATCGACATTCGTGGTCAGTACGAGAACTTCTGGGGCCAGACGCTCGATCCCAAGCGCGGCCTGACCGTGGTCGAGATCATCGACGCCATCCATGCCGACGAGATCAAGGGCATGTATGTCATGGGCGAGAATCCGGCCATGTCGGACCCCGACCAGACCCATGCCCGCGCCGCTCTTGCCAAGCTCGACCATCTGGTGGTGCAGGACATCTTCCTCACCGAGACCGCCTGGCATGCCGACGTGGTGCTGCCGGCCTCGGCGCATGCCGAGAAACTCGGCACCTTCACCAACACCAACCGTCAGGTGCAGATCGGCCGCCCGGCGCTCGACATGCCCGGCGAGGCGCGCCAAGATCTCGACCTCATCATCGACCTTGCCAAGCGCATGGGGCTCGACTGGAACTATGCCCATGTCTCGGAGGTCTATACCGAGATGGCGCAGGTGATGCCTTCGCTCAAGCACATCTCCTGGGAGCGCATAGAGCGTGAGGGCTCGGTCATCTATCCGGCTGACGGTCCTGACGTGCCGGGCAACGAGATCGTCTTCACCTCCGGCTTCCCGACTTCCGACGGGCGCGGCCGCATCGTGCCGACCGACCTGTTGCCGCCCGACGAGGTGCCGGACGCGGAATACCCGCTGGTGCTCACCACAGGGCGTATCCTCGAACATTGGCACACCGGCGCCATGACGCGGCGCGCCGGCGTCCTCAATGCCATCGAGCCCTATGGCATCGCTGCCATGAACCCCTACGAGATCGAGCGGCGCGGCCTGCATATCGGCGACATGGTGCAGGTCGAAACCCGGCGCGGCACCGTCGAGGCAATCCTGCGCGCCGACCGCGAAGTCGCGGACGGTATGGTGTTCATGCCGTTCTGCTTCAATGAAAGCCCGGCTAACAAGCTCACCAACCCGATGCTCGATCCCTACGGCAAGATTCCCGAGTTCAAATATTGCGCCGCCCGTGTCGAGCCGCTGACCCAACACGCAGAGGCTGCGGAGTAACGCAGATATTCATGTCGATCGAAAAGGGGCGGAGCGCCAGTGCTCCGCCCCTTTTTGCATCTTGATCCGGGGCTAGATCATTTTGTTACGCAATTCCGGACGCAAAACCGTAAGCACTTTTGCTGGAATTGCTCTATCAGTTGCGCACGCCTCCCGCCGCCGCAGCCCGCTCCGGCTTGCGCCCCATCAGGGGCGGAACGCGATGGCCGGCATTGAACAGGAACAGCAGCGCCGGCGACCGGTTGATGATCTGCAACCCGATGACAGCCGCGATCACCGCCAGCAACGGCAGCGTGAAGAATGTAATGAAAAACAGGTCCGAGCCGTAATTGCCGAAGACGCGCCGGAACAGGATGCCGGCGAAATTGAACAGGATGGCGTGGCTGCAGAACAGGAAGAAGGCGTAGGGCTCCAGCCGCATGAACAACTCGGCCGCAGAGGAGCGCCGGATGAAGCCCGTCAGGCCCCAGAAACCCGCCGCCATCGTCACCCGCAGCAGCGTGTCGAGCGTCAGCCGCAGCGTGTCGTCCATTTCCGTGAGCAGGATGCGCTCGATGCGGATGGCCAGGAAGATCGCCACCATCGCCACGAGCCCGATAGACAGGAAGCACGCCAGGCGGTCGATACTCTTTTCCTCCAGCGCGCCCATGCGCAGCCACATGCCGAGCCCGAAAAACAGCAGCAATTGCGGCCGCTGCAGGATGTAGAGGCCTTCGCCAAACAAGGTGAAGACGACGAGCGCGGCAATGACGACAATGGGAAAGCGCCGCAACCCGACATAGAGGACCGGCGCAAACAGGCAGCAGACGAAAAGATCGCGCAGGAACCACAATGGCACCACCAGCGGCCATTGCGTGACCGCGAGGAAAGCGTTGGCAATGCCGAGTGCCGTGAATTCGGGCATGTCGTGCCATTTGCCGGAAAGCAGGCCATAGGCCACGAGCAGCACCAGCATCAGCGCGTTCCAGGCGATGAGCGGCACCATCAGCGTCTTCAGCTTGGACAGCACCAGCCCGCCCGTCCCGGCCTTAAGCAGGCTGGAAACGATGAAATAGCCCGAAACGACGCTGAGCAGCGAAACCGAGCTCAGCCCGGCCAGTCGCGTCAGGATGAAATAGACGATATCGAAAAAGCCGGCATCGCGATCATAGACATTCTCGGCAATGCCCGGCTGGACATGGACGAAGGTCATGAAAAAAATGCACAGGGTGCGGGCGATCCTGATACGATCCGACAATGTTGCCGGCACCTTCGAAACGGACTTGTCGGATTTTGGCGGCAGCGCGCGCATGGTCGATCTCTATCCTCAAGGGTTCGGGATGAACCATCGCCAAGGTTGCAAAAACCCGCGCGGCGATGCACTTGCACACGTTCTAGGCGGCACGGATGGTCCAAATGTGAAGACCGTGGCATTCGCCGGTCTCTGCCGGTTCACGAAATGCAACCCGGCTTAATGAAAGGCATCAGGAACGGCGGATGAAAAAACTGGCTGCTCTCATCGGCCTGGGCAAGGTTCCGGCGCGGCCAAGGCGGGCACGGCTGCAACTCGACACGGCCGATACCGCTATCTATGCGATCGGCGATGTCCATGGCTGCCTCGACGAACTGCTCGCGCTGGAAAGCGTGATCGCTGCCGACGCCGCCCGGCTTACTGGCCGAAAGCTCATCATCATGCTCGGCGACTATGTCGACCGCGGACCGGCCTCCGCGCAGGTGCTCGATCATCTGACCCAGCCGCCGCCCGAGGGGTTCGAGCGCATCTGCCTTGCCGGCAATCACGAGATGCAGATGCTCGACTACGCCGAGGGCCGTAGCGACCTGCCGCCATGGCTTGCCATCGGAGCCGCGGCGACCCTGCATTCCTACGGCATCGATCACCAGCGGCTTGATCAGGTCTATCGCGCGGCCGGGCAAGCGGACGAGATCATCCGCAAGACATTCCCCGCAGCGCATCTGGCGTTCCTGCGGTCCCTGCCGGTCCTGGTCGAAGCACCGCGCTATATCTTCGTCCATGCCGGTTTCAGGCCGGATATGGAGCTCGACCGCCAGCCGGACGAGGACCTCCTCACGATCCGCTCTGCCTTTTACGAGCGCGCCCATCTGCTGAAGAAATATGTCGTGCACGGCCACACGCCGGTAGAGGAGGCCGAGCGCGACGGTGCGCGCATCAATATCGACACCGGCGCCTGTTTCACCGGAAGGCTCACCGCGTTGCGCATCTGGCAGGATATGGGCCGCTATCTCAGCAACAGATAGACCATGATGCCGAAAAGTGGATGCCGGTTTTCGGCATCATGGTCCATCTGTTTGATTTTGCTGCATGTATGCGACGCCAGGTGATTCCACTTGGCTGCAACATGCTTTAAGGCGGGATCACGCGCCCTTGCCGTTCATGCCCGCCTGTTCGACATAATAGGAGGCGTAGCGGTCGAGATATTGTTCCGAGCCGCCAAATGCGCCGTAGCGCGCAAGCGTCTTCATATCGGTCTTGTTGAGGATGATGCCGAGCGTACGCGCTGCGATCTGCGGTTCGGCCTGCAGGGTCGCGCGCACCAGCGCCCGCGGCGTCGCTCCCCATTCGGAGACAAGCACGAAACCATCGGCCAGTGGCGCGAAGGCCTTGGCATCGACCACCGGCCCGAGCGGCGGCAGGTCGACGACGATATAGTCGTAGCTTTCGCGTGCCTCCGCGATCAGGTCGCGCATGCCGGGACTGGAGATCAATTCGCTGGTATGAGACAGGCGCCCGCGCACGGAAGCCGGAATGATGGCAAGCTTGGTGGTGCGGTCGATCAGCACCGTCGACTGCCAGCGCTGCTCGCCAACGATCGCATCGACCAGGCTCTTTTCAGGCGCAAGCGACAGGCCGCGACTCAAGCCCGGATTGCGGAGGTCGCCGTCGATCAGCAGGGTGCGCGCGCCATTTGCCGCAAGCAGCCCGGCGAAATTCGCCGCCACCGTGGTCTTGCCTTCGCGCGGCAGCACCGAGACGAAGCCAATCACCTTGCACTGCCTGCCCTGCATCACGACATCGCAGGCAAGCTTGGCGTTGCGCAAAGTTTCGGCAAAGGACGAGGACGGCGCATTGATCGCCACCCGCAATATGCGCGGGGTGACCGGCTGGGCCGGGTCGGCCGCCTTGCTGCCGGGTCTGGGCGCGGTCGCCGCCAGATGCGGGCCGACACTCGGCAGATAGCCGAGGAAGTTGATATTGAGGGCTGAGCGCACATCCTCGCCGGTGCGGAAGAAGCGCTCGCGAAACTCGCGGAGTGCCCCGGCCGCCGCACCGCCGAACAGGCCCAGCACCAGAGACAGGCCGAGCACCAGCGACTTGCGCGGGCTGGAGGCCGAAACCGGATCGCCTGCCTCGGAGATCACGCGCGCCTTGGCGATCGGGAAGGAACGCTGCTGCGATGCCTCCTCGTAGCGGGCAAGATAGGCCTGATAGAGCGTCGCCAGCGCGGAGGATTTCTGTTCCAGTTCGCGTAACTGCACCAGCGAGGCGCCGGCATCCGAGCTCTGGCCGGCCATCTTGCCGACATTGCCGCGCAGCGATTCTTCGCGCGATTTGGCCACCTCATATTCGTTGCGGTAGCTTTCGGTAAGCCGCTTCAGTTCCAGGAATATCTGCCGCTCCAGGTCGGACTGTTCGCGCCGCAACGCCACCGCCTGCGCATGATCCTCGCCGAAGCGCGCAGCGATTTCCTGTTCGCGCTTGCTGATCGCCAGATAGCGCGCCTTGAGATCGTTGATGACCGGGCTGTTGCCCTTGTCGGCCGGAATGGTCGCGTTCCTGACGGCGTTTTCCTGCCCGCTGTCGATGATCGTCTTGAACTGGCTGTAGCGGGCAAGTGCATTGGCGGTTTCGGCCTGGGCAAGGATGAGCTGGCTGTTGAGATCAGAAAGCTGCTGTTCGGAAATCAGTTCGCCGCGCGCCGAGGTCAGCCCATGCGCGGCGCGGAATTTTTCGACCTCAAGAGCTGCAGCCTGCGAACTGTCGCGCAGATCGGTCAGCCTGCCCTGCAACCACACGGTGGCGCGCTGGGTGGCATCGAAATTGGCATCCAGCTGATCGGAAAGATAGGCGTCGGCATAGGCGCGCGCGATCGCGCCGGCAAGCTTGCGGTTATGCGACCGGAACGACACATTGATCACATAGCTGCGGCCGATGCGTTCGGCCTCGAGGCCTTGCTGCAAGAGCGCCACCGCCTTGCCGATCCTGGCCCTCTCCTCCGATCCGGCCGCCGGCTGCGGCGCAGACGAAAACGGCCGCAGCGCGCCCTTGATGCGGTCCTTCGCCCACCCCACCGGCGATACCGGCGGGTTGAGGAAGGCTTCGTTCCGGTCGAGCTTTTGCGCGGCAACCACGGTGCGGGCAAGCCGGCTCGATTTCAGGATCTCGACCTCGCTGAGGATCATCGAATCGGCCTGGACGCGGGCGGGCGGCGCGTCCTTCTCCTCAGCGAATTTGGCCAGGCTGTCGTCCAGCAATATGCGCGTGGCGGCGGTATATTCAGGCGGCGTGAACACCAGATAGGCGACGCCGAGCCCGACGCCGATAGCGGCGCAAAGCGCAATCAGGCGCGCCTGCCTCAATGCGATCGCCGCCAACCGCTCCAGGTCGATGAAGCGATCCGCGTCGTCGGATTGGGTATAAAGCCTGGCGGCCGGCGAAATGCTTTTCTGATGCATGGTACTCAGGCGGCGTCCTGCGCCAATTTCGTTTCGCCTTGCCGAATGCCCGAAATGCGCTCCGGCGGCGTCGATCTGCGTTCGTCTGCGATGCCTTGCGGCGGCATCAACCATAGACATGAGGCGAGAATGCGTTCTCGCCTCACGTCTGCGCTATGGAGCGCCTGCCGGCCGTCACCAGCCACAGGCGCAATCAGCCTCACGCCGCTTCGCGCCGTTCCTGTCCCGCGATCATCTCGGCGATGGGGCCGAAGACGAGGTCGCGGATGTCGGCGCGTGCCAGCGCGAAGGCGACATTGGCCTGGATGAAGCCCTCCTTGGAGCCGCAGTCGAAGGTGCGCCCGGCATAGGGATGGGCGTGGAAGGCCTGGCTGTCGGCCAGCCGGCGCATCGCATCGGTGAGCTGGATCTCGTTGCCGGCGCCGCGCTCCTGCGTGCCGAGCAGTTCGAACACCTCCGGCTGCAATATGTAGCGGCCGTTGATGTAATAGTTGGAGGGCGCCTGCGCCGGGTCGGGCTTTTCCACCATGCCGGTCACCACAAAGCCCGAGCCGACCTCGCCGCCCTTGCCGACGATGCCGTATTTGCCGGTCTCGGTCGGGTCGCATTGCTCGACCGCGATCACATTGCCGCCGGTACGCTCGTAAAGCTCCATCGCCCCAGCCAGGCAGCCGCGGGCCCCGAACGACACCATGTCGGGCAACAGCAGCGCGAACGGCTCGTCGCCGATGATGTCGCGGGCGCACCACACCGCATGGCCAAGCCCGTGCGGCACCTGCTGGCGGGTGAACGAGACCGCGCCGGCCGGCAGCTGCAGCGCCTGCAGGGCGGTGATCTGGCCGACCTTGTTTGTCCGCGTCAGCGTGTCGAGCAGTTCGGGCTGGATGTCGAAATAGTCCTCGATGACATGCTTGTTGCGGCCGGTGACGAAGACGATGTGCTCGATGCCGGCCTCCAGCGCCTCATCGACCGCATATTGCACCACCGGCCGATCGACCACCGTCAGCATCTCCTTCGGCATCGCCTTGGTCGCCGGCAGGAAACGCGTTCCCAACCCCGCCACCGGGATCACCGCCTTCTTCACTTGTTTCATCATCTATCCCTGACTTGGTTATTGAAAATTATCCCGCCCGAAACTCGACGCGCCCTACCGCGCCTGGCCCGCAAAGGGCCGCGCCAGGCGCGAAAGTCGCGCCGCGATCGGCATGCGCAGATGCCTGAGCGCCGCCGGATCGCGCCAGGCCGTTCCCAATGCCTTGAGCGCCGCACGATCCTTCAAATGGCCTACCAGCGCCAGGAACGACGCGGCCCGCTCCAGGCTGCGGGTGCGGCGTGACTGCGCGGCAAGGGCTGCCCCCTCCAGTCGATAGCGCTGCATCAAGGCGGCATCCGCCTCCAGCATCGCTTCGACATGGTGGAGTTCCAGCACCCGGGAAATCGATCCGGCCCGTACGTGATAGGCATAGAGGGCCTGAGGCTCGACAACGCAGCGCCCGCCCTCGGCCAAAGCCGATGCAAGGAAAATATAGTCTTCGCCGATGCGCAGCCCAGTGTCGTAGCGCAAACCGTGTCGCTCGATGAAAGCCCGCTCGAAGATCGGCTTCATATAGCCGAAGGAGAAGGTTTCCTCGAACATCAGGTTCGCGGCGATGAAGCCGGCAAGCGAGAGTTCCGGCATGCCCTCCAGCATCTCGTGCGGAAACATCGCGGCGCTCGTCCCGCCCTCTTCCTGCACGACCTCGATATTGTCGACGGCGATCTGCGCGGATTTTTCTTCGGCACGGCCGATCATCCGGGTCAGCCGCTGCGGGTGCATCTTATCGTCGGCATCGAGCACGACGACAAAGCGCCCTCTCGCCGCCTCCAGCCCGGCATTGCGCGCGCCGCCCGGCCCGCGATTTCTCTCCAGCGCCACCACACGCACTGCAGCCGGCGCAAAGGAACGGGCGATTTCGAGCGTGCCGTCGGTCGAGCAATCGTCGATCACCACGACCTCCACCGCAACACCTTCCTGGCGCAAGGCGCTGTCGACGGCGCGCGCAAGCGTATCCTGCGCATTAAAGGCGGCAATGACGACGCTCACATCGGGACCGGTCTCAGGCGACATTGCGCTTCCCCGCCGGTTCCTCGCCATATTGGCGGATTTCACGAACGCCCAGCAGTCCGCCGACGACGCCGATATGCATCGCCCCGCGCAGGGTAAAGCCATTACGCTTCTGCGCATTGGCGACATGGACGGAGGCAAGCGCGAAGCAATAGGCGACCTTGGCGACAGCGACGCCGATCGCGCCGAGGCCTGCCGCCCCGTGCCGGGTCTGGCCAAGCAGCCGTCCATGCGTCTGGCCGCTGCGAAACCGGCGCTGCATAAGCCAGGAAAACCGGGCGCGGTTCTCCGGCACCGGCTCATGCACCATCGCCTGCGGCGCGAAGACGATGTGGCCGCCCGCGCGGTAAAGCTGGGTGAAATATTCCGTATCCTCGCCGCCGGTGCGGCCAAGCGCCAGGTTGAAGCGCCGCCCGCGCAGCCGAGACGAGGAGCGCCGCAGCATGACATTGCCGCTATAGCCGGTGTGGATCTCGCCTTCCACGAATACCGGCCTTGTCGAGTGGAAATCGCCGCGCCGCATCCAGTCCGGCGCATTGGCCGAATAGACCGCCTCGACCGGTCCCAGCACGGCATCGGCACCGGTGACGCTCATCGCCGAGGACAATGCGACCAGCCATTGCGGGCAGGCGGTGGAATCATCGTCGATGAAGGCGATAACATCGCCCGAGGCGCTTTCCAGGCAGGCATTGCGCGCGATCGAGATGTTCGATGCCGGGCAATGGACATAGATCACGTCGAAAGGCAGCCGTGCCGCCAGCGCATAGACAAGGTCGCGCGCACTGGGCTCTGTATCGTTGTCGGCAACGATGACGCGAACAGTTGCATTGGGCGGCACATCCAGCGCGCCGATGGACAGGAGCGTGTCCTCAAGCTCGCGGCGACGATAGGTGCATATGCACACATCGATGCGAAGTGACGCCGGCAAATCCTCAGGCGCAATCATGATGGCTCCACTTCGCGCTTGCGCAAATCGAGCAGTTGCAGCCAGAAGCCGGACGACCAGCCGAGATGCATGACCATCGCCGAAAAAGCCGCCAGCGGCCCATAGGGATTGCGCTGCATAACGGCCATCCAGATGCCGTAGCCGAGACAGGCTGCCATCCACAGTCCGGCCGGCAGCAAGGCGGTCCAGTTCAGGAAGGCCAGCAGGGAACCGGCCACCACCGGCATCACCACCAGCGGCAGCATCTGCCGCAGCTTCGGCATGGCGCGATGTTTCAGGATATTCTTCGCCCGCCCCCGGCCATAGCCGAGATATTGCCGGAAAAGCGCCGCCACGGAAGCGCGCGGGTAGTAGATCATATAGGTCTTGCCGGTCATCCACAGAAGGTAGCCCGCCGCGCGCAGCCGGTAGTCGAGTTCGGCATCCTCATTGTGGCTGAAGCTCTCGTCATAGCCGCCGACCGCACGAAAGGCCGCAACGCGCATCAGCGCATGGTGGCCGTGATCGGCCCAATGGCCCTTCGTGCCCTGCCGATGCGGCGAGCCGCCATTACCGAGCCGCGAATTCTGGGCGATCGCGGTCGCCTTCTGGAAGGTGCCGAAGCCGCGCGTCGCCATCGCCACCACGACCGAATCCGCGCCGGTCGCCTCGGCTTCCTCGACCAGCCGGTCGCAATAGTCGGCCGGGTAGTCGCCATGGGCATCGATGCGGATGAAGCTTGCGCATTCATCGCCATAGGCCGCCACCGCCAGATTGATGGCCGCGCTTTGAAGTTTCCTGGGATTGGCGAGCAGGCGCACATGCGGGTTTTCCGCCGCAATCCGCTTCACGATTGCCGGCGTCGCGTCGCTGCTGCCGCCATCCACCACGATAATTCTCATATCGAGGCGCTCAGCCGACGGCATAAGCCGGTCGATCAGCGCCTCGATATGAGCGGCCTCGTTGAGGCAGGGAATGATCACCATGCATGGCATGGCGGCTCTCGCATCTGTCATTGTCATGTCCGTTCTGGCGCTCGCGTCAGGCGGCCTGCAGGATGGCGTCGGGAGTCTTCACGCAGGTGAGCCCCCTCAGGCGCTCGACCAGCGCGCGGCAATCGCGCAGATCGCAGACCCAGGTGCCGCGATCTTCGGCCCCGACCCGGTTGCGTGCCGCCGTATAGGCCTCGATGTCCATCGCTCCCACACAAGCCTGCAATGCATCGACCGAAGGCTCGTCGAGAAGCAGCCCGAGATGGCGGTCGGAAAGGAAACGCCCGGTCTCGGTCTGGCGCATGGCGATCGGCACCGTGCCGTGACGACAGCCTTCGTAAAGCCGATTGGGCAGGAGCCAGCTCGAGTTCAGCCCGTCCTCGAAGAAGTCGATCGCCCAGGAAAAATGCACTTCGCCATAGATGCGGGCGAGGTCTTCGGGATTGCGATAGGCACCTTCGAAGCGGATATGAGGTTCCGCGGCGACGAGCCGGTCGAAATCGGCGAATTCGCGATAGGCGGGCCGCCCCCGCAGCACGACCTCGAAGCGCCCTTCCATGCGCCGCGTGAAAGCGGAAAGCAGTTCCAGCGACTTACGGCACCTGAGAGCGCCGAACCAGCCGATGCGCCAGGGTTGGTTGTTAGCCGGCGCAGTGTTGGCTGCCGCGGGGTCCGCCGGCTGCTCCGCCAGTTCAAGCACCTTGTTCTGCAACAACGCCACCGGCGCATCGATCTGCCTGAAGCGCGTGAAATAATTGCGCTGGAATGCCGGAGAACTGGTCACCAGCAGAGCCGAGCGGCGGCCGAGAAGGCGCTCGGCCCCCCGCAGCGCGCGCGAAACCGTGGTTTCGCCAAGAAGCAGCCGATGGATGTCAAGGCATTCATAGACGACAGGAATGTCGCCGCCCTGAAATTGCGCCCGCGCCCGTTGCGCAAGCGCCAGCATCTCCAGATTGCGGCCGATGATCACGTCCGGCCTGCCGACACCTTTCAGCTTCATGCCGAGAGACAGCGCCGCCTTGGCGACAGCCAGCAGCCGCTGCGCGAATTTGCCGTCCTGCGTGTGGCCAAGATCGATCGGCGTCAGGTTTTCCACGCGCACGACCGGTTGCTCCGCCCTGCGGAAGCCGGCCAGAGTGACCTTTGCCCCGCCGGCTTGAAGCATGATCACGCGCCGGCGAACCGCCGGGTCGCACAGATCATGCACCAGATAGAGAATGTGCAGCATGGCTGATGCGTCTATTTCTGGTTGCAGACGATCGATTCGGGAAACTGGCATTCATCGCCGGCTGCGGTGAAGGCCACACGGTCGATTTCGGCTGCGATCGGCGCTCCGGGATCGGCAAATGGACCCATCCAGGACTTCAATATGTCGCTGCCCCACAGGCTGACATAGATTTTCTGGGCATGGCTCGGCAGCTTGGCCGGATCGGTCGCCTCGCCCATGAGCTTGCCGTTGACGTACCAGGAGATGCTGTCTTCCTTCCATACGAAGGCATAGTCGTTGAAGCCCTGGTCAGCGCCGCCGGGCACATCCACCAGCTTGCCGTCGCCGACGCTCTTCCCGTTCACATATTGATTGAGCTGGACCTGCGAGGGGTCCTTGCCGAGCACTTCGAAATCGATCTCGTCATGCGGCTGCTTGTGGACCGGCCCGATATAGGTGAAGAAGCCGGTGTTGAGCCCGGAGCCCGCCACCGCCTTCATGCGCACCTCGAAAGTGCCGTAGCTGAAGCGCTGATTGGTCTGGATCTCGCCGCAGGCATATTCGCGATCCTTCACCGCCTGCTTGGCAAAACCCAGGCGCAACACGCCGTCCGCCACCTTCACCTGATCCTTCGACCAGACACAGTTCTGGTGCTCGCCATTCGACCAGCCATCCGAGATGTACCAGCGCTTGCGGTCGAGAGTGTCGAAATTCTCGACGAAAGAGGGGCCGGTCGCCGCTTCCTGCGCACGCGAATCGGAAATGCCACCGGGCGTTGAGATCAGCAGGGCGCCAAGGCCCAGAAAGGCGGGTTTGACGTTCCCTCGCATCGTGCGGATTGCCCTGGAAATCATGTCGTTGCCACCCTCTTTTGCTGCCGGCGCTTTCACGCCATCTGTCGGATCGAGCACAATGAATGCTGCGTTGCACATAGGTCAGGCAGGAGATCAGAATGTGACGCGGGCGGCTAAATGGCTGCGCTGCAAGGTAACTTTTTATGAGCACATATTACCCAGCATCCCCAGACGGGCCGGCGCGCCATGGCTGACAGCCCTGTGTTCTCGCGGAGAATCCGTGGGGCCCCTACAGTCGGTCCGGTAACGAAATATCGTTTTCCGCCCTGCGCTCACAGCCCGGAGGCCGCCACGCGCCGGTCGCGCGCCAGTTGCAGAAGCTTCCTCAGCAGCGCTCTTTCGGTCAGCACGAACAGCACTGCATAGATCAGCCCTCCGGCGAGGCTGCCGACAATGACCTGCATGGCCGCGCCGGGCAGGTCGTGCTTGATATGGTCGAGCAGGAAACGGACCGCGAGCGCCATGATCACCGCGGTCACCATCGGCCGGCTGGTGGCATAAAAGCCCGGCAGGAAGGCCGTGCCGCTGCTGCGGAACACCGCCCAGGAATAGAAGACCAGCGTGATGGCATTGGCAATGCAAAGCCAGATCATCGCCTCGACCAGCCCGCCGGTCATGGCGCCGTAGCTGACACAGCCATAGACCAGCGCTGCCCGAAACACCGCCACCCACCACAGCACCGTGCTCTGCCCCGCCCCCTTCAGATAGGGGATGAAGGTGCCGCAGGGCGACATGATGCCCTTGGAAAGCGCAAGCAGCCCCAGCACCGGCCAGGCATAGGCCCATTGCTGGCCGAAGATCAGCAGCATGCCGGGCTCGGCAATCGCCCAGATGCCGAACATCATCGGCGCCAGGAACACGGTGGAGACCTGCGTGCTCAGCATCAGCGCATGGGTGCGGCGCTCGCGGTCGTCATTCATCTGGCTGAAGGCTGGAAACAGCACGCCCATCAGTGCGGAAAGCACGACCTGATTGGGAATGCTGGAAAACCGGTTGGCGGCCGAATAGGCACCGGCATCGGCAAGCCCGAGATAGCGCGAGACGATGACCAGAGGCGACTGGAAGGTGATGAAATTGAATATTTCCGAACCGGTGATGCCAAGGCTGAATTTGGCAAGCCGGCTAAGTTTTCCGAGTGACAAGACAAGGTGTGGCCGATAGCGCGTGGCATAGAACAGGCCGGCCAGCCGCACCAGGGCCGAGATGAAAAGCTGCGCCACCAGCGCCCAGATACCCCATCCCAGCAGCGCCAGCCCGACCGCCGAGATCGCGCCGATTGATTCGGACGTGACGCTCCAGGCGGCATCCTTGTCGAAGGCCATGCGCCGGGCCAGCAGCGAATAGGCGACGTCGCCGCAAAGCTGGATGGGGATCAGCAGCGCCATGATCTTGAGCAGATAGGCCGCTTCAGCCGCGCCCAGCAGTCCGGCGAACAGATCGGCCCACAGATAAAGCCCAGCACCCATCAGGCCTGCCATCGCCAGATTTGCCCAGAACACGGAATGCACCGTCTCCATGTCCTCCTCGCGCTGCAGCACCAGCGAGGCGGCAAGACCGGCACTGCCGATCATGGTCAGGAACATCACCACGGTCTGCGCAACCGCGACCACGCCGAACTCCTGCGGCGACAGGATGCGGGCCAGGATCGGCACGGTGACAAATTTCAGCCCGAATGTGCTGATCTTGGAAAGAACGCTCCAGCCGACATTATTCGTCACAATTTTCAGGTTAATGGCAGGCGGCATTCACAAGCACCGTTTGTTTTGCGAGCAGGTGTTTTCTTCTCAAGGCCCGGGTTGCGGGCCGCCGGATCGGAGCATCGCCGGGACTGGCGATGGCCTGCGAAGCCTCCTAGACGTCATAAGGTGCAAAAAAATGACGACAAAATGCACGGTCATCATTCCCTATTATCAACGTGAGCCCGGCATCCTGCAGCGCGCGCTGAAATCGGTGTTTGCGCAGACCCATGCCGATTTCGACGTGATCGTCGTGGATGACGGATCGCCCTCGCCGGTGGAACTCGAACTCGACGCGCTCCCGCTTGCCGAGCGCGCCAGAATAGCCGTGATAAAACAAGCCAATGCCGGCCCCGGCTGTGCGCGCAACATGGGCCTCGACCATGTGCCGTCCGACAGCTTCTGTGCCGCCTTTCTCGATTCCGACGACGAATGGACGCCCGACCACCTGAAGAATGCGGTTGCCGCCCTGTCACTTTTTGATGCGGATTGTTACTGGGCCACGATCACCGGCGGCGACGCCTTCTATTATCACTTCGGGGTGGAGGAACTGGCACAGACCACGACCGTCAACCGGCTCAGCCAGGACCCGCCGCTGGTGGAGGTTCCCGACCTTGCCGGCGTCATGCTGAAGAACTGGAGCTTCCTGCACCTGTCCTGCATGGTCATCGGCGAGAATCTTTTGCGCCGCATCCGCTTCGAAGCCTCGCTCCGGCTCGCCGCCGAGGATGTGCTGTTCTTCTATGACTGCGTGCGGGCCGCCCGCCGCACCGTGCTTTGCGAGGCGGCCGGCGCCCTGCGCGGCGAGGGCATCAACATCTTTCACGGCATGGACAGCGATTCGCCGCTGTTCCTGAAGCAGCAATTCAACACCTGGGTGGCGCTCGACCGTCTCGAAAGCCGTTTCGCGCATGGGCCGCAAGACAAGGCCTCGATCGAATCCTACAAGCAGACGGCACGACGTCAGGCGATCTGGGGCCAGATGCGCCTCATCCGCCGGCGCCGGTTGCCGCAGATCGGCCTTCTGGCGGAATGGGCCTGGCGCGATCCGAAAATCCTGCGCAGCGCCGTCGAGCTCGCCGTGGCAAAAATCGCGCGATAGGCCGGAAAGATCATGCAGCCTTTCTACTGGGAATCCGCGCACGGCAATTTCGGCGACGACCTCAATCTCTGGCTCTGGGATTTTTTGCTCCCCGGCTTCCGCGAGGTCCATGCCGAGACGCTGCTGGTCGGCGTCGGCACGGTGCTCAACCAGGCCCTGCTGCCGTCCGCAATACACAAGCTCGTCATCGGCAGCGGCTTCGGCTACGGCACCTTGCCGGATTTCTCCGACAGGGCCGGATGGGACATACGTTGCGTGCGCGGCCCGCTTACCGCCGCAAAGCTCGGCCTCGACCCCAAGCTCGGCATCGTCGACCCGGCAGTCATGGTCGCCGACATGCCGGAATTCCTGAACCTGCCCGGCACCGGCCGCGCGCTCTTCGTTCCCCATTGGGAATCGACCATTGGCGGCCTCTGGCCGATGGTCTGCAAGGCGGCCGACCTCGACTATGTCGACCCCTGCGGCGAGGCGAGATCGGTCATAAGCGCCATTGCGCAGGCCCGGCTCGTCGTGGCCGAATCCATGCATGCCGCCATCCTTGCCGATGCTTTCCGCGTGCCTTGGGTGGCCGTCACCACCTCCTCCAGCATCAACAGCTTCAAATGGCGGGACTGGACGGCAAGCGTCGGCGTCGATTACCGGCCACGCCGGGTGCCCCTCTCCTCGCGGGCGGAGGCGATCACCAAGGGCGCGCGCTTCTGGGGCGTGGATTTTGCCCGCCAGTCCCCACATTCCGGCAGACCGGACGCCGCCAGCCTCGATGACGTGATGGTGCGGAGCGACCCGGCCCCGTCGGGGCTTCGCAGCCTCAGCAAGCAGGCGCTGGCCGCGCCGGCGACGCTGGCCTTGTGGCAGGCAAGCAAGGCTGCGCCTCAACTTAGCGATGACACCGTCCTTGCCAAACGCAAGGAGCGTCTTGGCGAGGTGCTGGAAACAATAAGGCGAGATTATTTCTAGCTGGACCGGCCCTGGCGCACCGGCTTTGCCTGCAACAGCAGGCGCGGCGGGGCCGGCGTGTCGCTCATCCGGTGGCCGCGCGCCCTGAACGCATCGAGCTTGTCGGCGGCCACGCCGCCAATGATGGCCGGCAGGGCCGCCGGATTGGCCAATGCATGGCCGGCCGCGCGCAACAGCCCGGATTGGGCTTTCACATCGAGGAACTGGCGCAACTCATAGCGGCCGCGAATATGGCGTTCATGCCGGCGCAGCCAGGTCGCTGCCACCGTCGGCAGGCCGGTCGAGGCAAGCAGTGCCCGGTCGGCTTCATAGAGGCGCTTGAGGTCGAGCGTGCGATGCCGGCCGCTAAGCGAATCAGGCCGCACGACGGCGCCATAGCCGCAATGATGGACGATCCTGTAGCGTGCGCCCCGCGCCAGCGCCCGCGCATAAAGCTCGTAATCCTCGCCGAGCCGCAGTTCCTCATTGTAGCAAAGCCCGTGACTGTCCAGGAAGGCGCGGCGCATCACCGGCTTCAGGAAACCGATCTCGCCGCGCGAGGCTCCGCGCCGTGAGATATTGCCTTCGATGAAGCCGGCAAGGTCGAGTTGGCGCGGCTCTGCCGCAAAGCCCGGAACGACAGGCTCCGAAAGATCGCCGCGGGCATCGAGGAACACGATATTGTCGGCAACGAAATCCCAATCGTCGCCATCGACGAGCCGGTCGAACCGGCCTTTCAGGAAAAAATCATCGGCGTCCAGAATCGCGATCAGCGGCGCGCGCGAATGGGCGATCGCATGGTTGCGGGCAAAGGCCGGCCCCCGGTTGCGGTCAAGACTGAGCACGGCGAGCCTGCCGCTGCCATCATCGGCAGCGCGCGCAACCTGCGCCGTCGCATCGGTCGAACCGTCATCGACCACCACAACTTCGGCGACGCGCTTTTCGCGCAATGCGGAGCCGATTGCACGCGGGATCGTACCGGCGGCATTCTTCGCCGCGATGATCACACACAGACTGGGATCGGATGAAGTCACGAGCGCCCTTCGGAATTGTGTAAAGCCGAATGCCGGCAGCGCTGCCGGCCATGTCAGGACCGGCCTTTCGCAGTTGCGCAAGGCGATTTCATGACAGGACGGGAATATGATCGGAGGATCAGGGTATCCGCGAGCGCGGAACGCCGGGCAATCGGCCTGCCTTGGCCGCTGCCGTGTCTTCCGTTTTCGGCTGGTCGGGCGACGTCTCTCCTGCCTCGCCGACGCCTCTCCTGCGTCCATCCGACCGCCAGACCATGAACAGCACCGCCGCGAAATACCCGACCTGGATAAGGATTGCGCAGATTACGGTCTGGACGAAAGCCGTCCATAGCGACTGAGTCAGAACATAACTGGTGATCGCAAACACCAGCAGAACGCCAATAAGACCACGGAGGAAAAGCAGAAAGGACATCTCTATCCTCTCACGTCATTTACGTGCTGCCGGGCAGCGAAAATCATCAGCAATCGGCTTTCATCATAGCACGCAGTTATATTCAGGCCCCGACGCGACAATCTAGTTTTGAAATCCTTTTCAAAACCGACCGCCAATGCGCCGAAGACTCCGGACGCCAAATATATTGGACTCGCTTAGGACTCGCAACACGGATGGGAAATTCGTGCAGACGATTCCACCGGCAAGCCGCATCTCCATGCTGAACCGATTTTCCTGAATATCCGATCTTGAGATGATTATATCTTCCGGGATTCTCCTGGAGCTTCCTTGGAATATATATTCCATCTCACACAGCGCCGACTTAAATTACCTGAATGAAGTTATAAATTATGACGTTTTTCGCCAAATAATATACAAAACGATATTATACAACCTTCCACTTAATACCAAAGAATCATCTTTGATTACTTAATTTATAACCGCTTGTCATAAAATATGATCAGCGTGAATTCAGGTGCCCGAATTTTATCACACAGGTGCCATATCTGGCAGGCTCTATTGGCGCGTGTGCTGCACTGCAGCATGCACCCACCGCATATCGCCTCGCATTCAGCATGGAGCATGACAATGAAGAACGCCGCACGAGTGGCAGACCGGTCTTTCGAGCTAAGATCGAGAGCCGGGGCAGAGCCCCCCATCGGCGGAATCACCAAGCGCGGATTCGATATTGTCGGGGCGCTCAGTGCCATCTTGCTGCTCAGCCCGCTGCTGCTGCTTTTGGCCATGCTGGTCAAATTCTCCAATGGCGGCGGCAGCGTGCTTTACGGCCACCGGCGAATCGGCCGCAACGGCGAACCGTTCCGATGCCTGAAATTCCGCACCATGGTCGAAAATGGCGATGAGGTGCTGGCGATGCATCTTGCGCGCAACCCGCGCTGCCGCGCGGAATGGGAGGCAACCCGCAAGCTCCAGGACGATCCGCGCGTCACCCGCGTCGGTGCTGTGCTGCGCAAGCTCAGCCTCGATGAACTGCCTCAGATCTTCAACATCCTGCGCGGCGACATGAGCATCGTCGGCCCGCGGCCGGTGGTGATGGACGAGCTTGAGCTCTATGGCGCGGCTGCCGAGTGCTATCTGAAGTCGCGGCCCGGCCTCACCGGCCTTTGGCAGGTCAGCGGCCGCAACGACGTTTCCTATTGCGCGCGTGTCGCCTTCGACCGGCACTATGTCGAGAACTGGTCGTTTTCCTCCGACCTCAAGATCATCGTCAGGACCTTCCCGGCAGTGCTGTCCTCGCGCGGCAGCTATTGAGCGGCGAACATCAAGAGACATTCTTTGACCCGCATCTTCACCCGCCACCCTGCAAGCCGCTGCCTGGCAGCACTGGTCCTGCTGCTGTCGCTGTTCCCCGCGACCGGCCAGACCGACGACTATCGCCTCGACACCATGGACAGGCTGCGCATTCGCGTCGTCGAATGGCGGACGGCCGAAGGGGAAATCCGCGACTGGTCTACGCTCAGCGGCGACTATATCGTCGGCCCGTCCGGAAATCTCTCGTTGCCCTTCATCGGTGAGATGCCCGCAACGGGAAAGACCACCGCCGAGATCGCCACCGCCATCGGAGATGAACTGCAACAGAAATTCGGCCTTCTCGACCGTCCCGAGGCCTCGGTCGAGCTTGCCGAGTTCCGCCCGCTTTTCGTCTCCGGCGATGTCCAGACACCGGGCCGTTACCCATATGCGCCGGAGTTGACTGTACTGAAGGCCGTGAGCCTCGCCGGCGGCCTGCGCCGCGCCGCCAATAGCGGCATCCGGGTCGAGCGCGATTTCATCAGCGCACGCGGCAATTACGAAGTGCTCGTCGCCCAGCGCAACGGCCTTGTCGCGCGCCGCGCGCGGCTGATTGCGGAGGCCGGCGGTCAGGAGAAGATCGACTTCCCCAAGGAATTGCAGCAAGGCGCCGACGGCAAGAAGCTGATGGCGGACGAAACCGCCTTCAAGGCCGCCCGTGAAAAGCGCCTGCAGGTCCAGCTTGCGGCGATCAAGGACCTGAAGACCCTGCTCCAGAACGAAGTCGGCTCGCTGGAAAAGAAGATTGCCAGCCAGAACCGCCAGATGGAGCTTTCCAAGCAGGAGCTGGAAGGCATAGGCGGGCTGGCCGAGCGTGGGCTGGTGGTCAATGCCCGGGTGCTTTCCATCGAGCGCTCCATAGCCGAACTCGAAGGCAAGGTCCTCGATATGGAAGCGGCGGTGCTGCGCGCCAAGCAAGACATCGCCAAGGCCGATCAGGACGCCACCAATCTGCAGAATGATCGCGAGGCCGAGATCGCGCAGGAACGCCAGCAGACGGAAGCCGACATTGAGAGCCTTTCCCTGAAGATCACCATGTATAAGGATCTTATGGCAGAGGCCACGTCCCTCGATCCCCAGGCGGCGGTGAGCTCCAGCAAGGAAAACGCTCCTCTGACGAGTTTCTCGATCATCCGCGAGACTGACGGCAAGACCACCGAGATCACCGCGGAAGAGAACACGCCGGTGCTGCCGGGAGACGTCATCAAGGTCGGCGTCGCGCCGGTCCCGGCCAACTAGGCTCAGGTGCTCGACAGCAAGCACACCAACGGATGAAGATCGCCAAGGCATATTTCGTCAGCGCCGACCATAATTTCGTCTATGGCCTCGTCGCGGTCGCCATATCGATCTTCGTCTTTGCCTATTCCACGCGCTTCGGCCCGGTTTCCATTCTCGCCTATTACGCGTTGTGGCTGCCGCTGGTGCTGGTCGATTACCGTCACGTTCTCGGCAATTACGCGCGCTTTTCCTGGATCATCGCCTTCGGCCTGCTTGCCGTCCTGTCGCTGTTTTGGTCGGATGCGCCCGGCGTCAGCGCGCGCGCCGGCGTGCAATACATGTCCCACATCGTCTGCGCCCTGATTGCGGCGCGCATAATCAATATCAGAACCATGACGCTCGGCGGGCTCGCCGGCATCTGCCTGGTCGTGCTCTATTCGCTCGTCTTCGGTGAATATCACTATGATCCGATCGACGGCGAATACAGCTTCGTGGGCGCCTTCGCCTCCAAGAACCAGCTCGGCTTCTTCTCCTCGCTCGGCATCTATTTCGCCTTTGCCTGCATCTTCATCCTGCGCGAGCGCGGTTTCTGGTGCCTGCTTGGCCTCGCCTGCGCCGGCCTTTGCGGCTACGCCCTGATCGCCTCCCAATCGGCAACCTCCATCATCGCGGTCGCGGCAACGCTTGCCGTCATGGTCGTGCTCGGCGTCATGTTCCTGTTTGCGCCACGCACCCGCAAGGCGTTGCTGCTGACGGCGCTATTGCTCGGCCTCGGCCTCGCTTTGGTCGGCCTCAATCTCGGCGGGCTGGATATTTTGCTCGGCGCCTTCGGCAAGGACGCCACGCTGACCGGGCGCACCTATCTGTGGTCCGAGGGGATTGCGGCTGCCGGACAGGCGCCGTTCTTCGGCGTCGGCTACCAGGCCTATTGGGTCCAGGGGTTCTCCGAAGCCGAGCGGCTGTGGGAGGAATTCTATATCGGCACGCGCAGCGGCTTCCATTTCCACAACACCTATATCGAGGTGCTGGTGGAACTCGGTTTTGCCGGTCTTGCCTTGCTGTGCCTCATTATCATCCGGGTAACCGCCGGCCACCTGATGCGCGTACTGGACGATCACACCGACCGCGCCGCCCATGTCTTGTTCGGCATCGCGCTGATGCTCCTGGTGCGCTCCTTCTTCGAGGTCGATGTCATCACGCCCTATGTGGTCGGCTCCTTCCTGCTCTATTACGCCGCCGGCCTGCTTGCGGTGCGCCGGCCACAGCCGGGCCTGATGACCGGCGCCGCCTGACCTCAGTTTCTGCTTTACGTACCTCAAAATCACCGCTAGGGTTGGCGCCTGGGAGGAATTCGAGTGCGTCCGACAGTTCACGATGTGGCCAGCGAGGCCGGCGTCAGCCTGGCCACCGTCGACCGGGTGCTGAACAAGCGCGCCGGCGTGCGCTCGGCGACCGTAGCCCGTGTCGAGGCCGCCATCGCCAGGCTCGGCTTCGTACGCGACATCTCGGCCGCCAATCTCGCCAAGCAGCGCGTCTACCACCTCGCCTTCATCATCCCCGAGGGGCCGAACGCCTTCATGCGCGGCCTCGAACATGAGCTGGAACAGCTCAAGCTGCGCTCGGCGCTCGACCGCACCGAAATCCGCATCCTCAAGGTTCCTCCTTTCGACAGCGCCGCCCTCGCGTCGGCTCTGGAGAGCCTGGACACGAGCGTCGTTTCCGGCGTCGCGCTGGTCGCCACCGAATCGGCGGCCACCCGCGAGGCGCTGGCACGGCTGTGGCAGGCCAATATCCCGATCGTGACGCTGGTGTCCGACATGCCCGGTTCGCGCCGCGATCACTATGTCGGTATCGACAATGTCGCCGCCGGCCATACGGCGGCGCGCCTCATCGGCCGCTTCGTCGGGCCGCGGCCCGGCAGAATAGCGCTGGTCGCCGGCTCGATGCTGGTGCGCGACCATGTCGAGCGCCGCATGGGCTTCGACCAGGTGATAAGGGCCGAGTTTCCCAATCTGCATTGCCTGCCGGTGCTGGAGGGCCGCGACGATGCCGCCATTACCGGCAAGGTGCTTGCCGAATGCCTCGCCGCCGCGCCCGGTGTCGTCGCGCTCTACAGCATCGGCGCGGGCAATCGCGGCGTCATCGAGGTCTTGTCGGGCACTCCGGCCTATCGTGACATCGTCGTCGTCGCCCATGAACTCACCGACCATTCGCGAAAAGCCCTGCGTGACGGGCTGTTCGATGCCGTCATCAACCAGGATGCCGGCCACGAAATCCGCAGCGCGATAAGGCTCCTGAAGGCCCGCATCGACGGTACCGACATCATCGACGGGCAGGAGAATATCCGCATCGAAATCTATCTTCGGGACAATCTGCCATGATCGGTCGGCCTGTCTTGAGGTACGTGAACGAAGCGTGTCGGCCTGCCGGCTGCACATGCCTGGCTAGGGATTGCGCAAAATGAGCACCGGCTTCTTCGGCAATATCGCCCCGGTTACATATGAAGGCCTCGGCAGCACCAATCCGCTTGCCTACCGCCATTACGATCCCGACGAAATCGTGCTCGGCAAGCGCATGGAGGACCATCTGCGCTTCGCCGTCGCCTATTGGCACTCCTTCACCTGGCCCGGCGGCGATCCCTTCGGCGGCCAGACCTTCGAGCGGCCATGGTTTGCCGGACCGGGTGTTGTCGAGACCATGGACGATGCACGGCTCAAGGCCGATGTCGCCTTCGAGATGTTTACGCTGCTCGGCGCCCCCTATTTCTGCTTCCACGATGCCGATGTGCGGCCCGAAGGCGCGACCTTCGCCGAAAGTGCGGCGCGGCTTGACGAAATCGCCGATTATTTCGCCGTCAAGATGAACGAGACCGGCGTCAGGCTGCTGTGGGGCACGGCCAATCTGTTTTCCAACCGCCGCTATATGGCGGGTGCCGCCACCAATCCCGATCCGGACGTCTTTGCCTATGCCGCCGCGACCGTGAAGCATTGCATGGACGTGACCCAGCGGCTTGGCGGCGAGAACTATGTGCTGTGGGGCGGGCGCGAGGGCTATGAGACGCTGCTCAACACCGACATGGGCCACGAACTCGACCAGCTCGGCCGTTTCCTCAGCCTCGTGGTCGACTACAAGCACCGGATCGGCTTCAAGGGCACCATATTGATCGAGCCGAAGCCGCAGGAGCCGACCAAGCATCAATATGACTATGACGTCGCCACCGTCTTCGGCTTCCTGAAGAAATACGGGCTGGAAAAGGAAGTGAAGGTCAATATCGAGCAGGGCCACGCCATCCTTGCCGGCCATTCCTTCGAGCATGAGCTGGCACTGGCCAATGCGCTCGGCATTTTCGGTTCCATCGACATGAACCGCAACGACTACCAGTCGGGCTGGGACACCGACCAGTTTCCCAACAATGTGCCGGAAATGGCACTCGCCTATTACCAGATTCTCTCGGGCGGCGGCTTTGCCACCGGCGGCACCAATTTCGACGCCAAGCTGCGCCGCCAGTCGCTCGATCCGGAAGACCTGTTGATCGCCCATATTGGCGGCATGGATTGCTGCGCGCGCGGCCTGAGGGCGGCAGCGAAAATGATCGAGGACAAGGCGCTGAGCGACCCGCTCGCCAAGCGCTATGCCGGCTGGCAGGCGGCCGAGGCGCAGGCCATGCTGTCGGGCAAGCGCAGCCTGGAAGACATCGCCGCGCGCGTGGTGAATGAGGGCATCGAGCCGCAGCCGCGCTCGGGCCGGCAGGAATATCTGGAAAATATCGTCAACCGCTACGTCTGAGGGCCGGCAGGAAATCGGGAGGAAGTCACATGAAGACGATCAAGGGTCCGGCGATTTTCCTGGCGCAGTTTGCCGGCGATGCGGCCCCGTTCAACTCGTTCGCTGCAATCTGCGAATGGGCGGCCGCGCTCGGCTACAAGGGCGTGCAGATCCCGACCTGGGATGCCCGCCTGTTCGATCTCAAGAAGGCCTCCGATTCCAAAGCCTATTGCGACGAGATCAAGGGCATCGCCGCCAGCCACGGGCTGGAGATCACCGAGCTTTCCACCCACCTGCAAGGGCAGCTTGTGGCCGTCCACCCCGCTTATGATGCGGCCTTCGACGGCTTTGCCGCACCGGAAGTGCGCGGCGATCCGGCCGCCCGCACCGAATGGGCGAAGGATCAGGTCCGGCGCGCGCTCAGGGCGTCAAAGCATCTTGGCCTGAAAGCCCATGCCACCTTCTCGGGCGCTCTCGCCTGGCCCTATGTCTATCCCTGGCCGCAGCGCCCGGCCGGGCTGGTGGAAGCCGCCTTCGACGAATTGGCCAGGCGCTGGACGCCGCTGCTCGACTATGCCGAGGAAAACGGCGTCGATGTCTGCTACGAAATCCATCCCGGCGAGGACCTGCATGACGGCGTCAGCTACGAGATGTTCCTGGAGCGGGTGAAGAACCACCGCCGCGCGAACCTGCTCTACGATCCCTCGCATTTCGTGCTGCAGCAGCTCGATTATCTCGACTACATCGACATCTATCACGAGCGCATCAAGGCCTTCCACGTCAAGGATGCCGAGTTCAACCCGACCGGCCGGCAGGGCGTCTATGGCGGTTTCCAGAGTTGGGTGAACCGCGCCGGCCGCTTCCGCTCGCTGGGCGACGGGCAGGTTGATTTCGGCGCCATATTCTCCAAACTGACCGCCTATGATTTCGACAGCTGGGCCGTGCTGGAATGGGAATGCGCGCTCAAGCATCCGGAGGACGGCGCGCGCGAAGGTGCCGAATTCATCAGGCATCACATCATCCGCGTCACCGAGCACGCCTTTGACGATTTCGCCGGCGCCGGCACCGACGACGCGGCAAACCGCAAGATGCTCGGCCTGGACAGGAGCTGACCATGGCGATCGAAGGTAGCAAACAGCAAGCGCAAGGCGGCCGCATCAGGCTCGGCATGGTCGGCGGCGGCCATGGCGCCTTCATCGGCGCGGTACACCGCATCGCCGCCCGCATCGACGACCAGTTCGAACTGGTGGCAGGCGCGCTTTCATCCGATCCGGCGCGGGCGAATGCCTCCGCCGCCGAGATCGGCATTGCGCCCGACCGCTCCTACGGCTCTTATGAAGAGATGGCGAAGGAAGAAGCCGCCCGCCCGGACGGCATCGAGGCGGTGTCGATCGTGACGCCCAACCATGTCCATGCGCCGGCCGCACGCGCCTTCCTCGAAGCCGGCATCCATGTCATCTGCGACAAGCCTATGACCACCACGGTCAAGGAGGCCGAGGAACTCGTAGCCCTGGTGGAAAAGACCGGCAAACTCTTCGTGCTCACCCATAATTACACCGGCTATCCGATGATCAGGCAGGCGCGCGCCATGGTGGCGGCCGGCGAGCTTGGCGACATAAGGCTGGTTCAAGCCGAATATCCGCAGGACTGGCTGACCGAGCGCGCCGAGCTTGCCGGCTCGAAGCAGGCCGAATGGCGCACCGATCCCAAGCGCTCGGGTGCCGGCGGCTCCATCGGCGACATCGGCACCCATGCCTATAATCTCGCCGCCTTCGTCTCCGGGCTGGAGACGCAGGAGCTGCTGGCGCAGCTCACCACCTTCGTGCCCGGCCGCTTGCTCGACGACGACGTGCAGATCCTGCTGCGCTACAAGGGCGGGGCGCGCGGCATGCTGTGGGCCAGCCAGGTCGCGGTCGGCAATGAGAACGGGCTGAAGCTGCGCGTCTACGGCACCAAGGGCGGGCTGGAGTGGACGCAGGCCGACCCGAACTATCTCTGGTTCACCCGCTTCGGCGAACCCAAGCAATTGCTCACCCGCGCCGGGGCTGGGGCCTGGCCGCAGGCCGCCCGCGTCTCCCGCATACCGAGCGGCCACCCCGAAGGTTATCTGGAGGGCTTCGCCACCATCTATGCCGAGGCCGCGCGCGCCATAAGGGCCGCACGCACCGGCGCCGAGCCCGAGGAAGGTACGCTCTATCCCACCGTGCGAGACGGGCTTGCCGGCATGCGCTTCATCGAAGCCGCCGTCTCCTCGTCCAGCGCCGACAATATATGGATCAAGCTTGCATGAGCCCTTCCGTCGACTTGGCCCCCGAAAAGACCGGCATGCCGCTTTTGGAAGCGGTCGGGCTGTCCAAGTCCTTCGGCCCCGTCGAGGTGCTGAAGGAGGTCAGCCTCGGCGTCAATCCGGGCGAGGTCCATGCCATCATCGGCGAGAACGGCGCCGGCAAATCGACGCTGATGAAGCTGCTCTCCGGCCATTTGCAGCCGACGCGCGGCGAAATGCGCATCGGCGGCGAAACCGTGGCGCTGACTGGTCCGGTCGATGCGGAGCGGCGCGGCATCGTGCTGGTGCATCAGGAAATCCTGCTCGCACCCGACCTCACGGTCGCGCAGAACGTCTATCTCGGCCGCGAATTGCGCAAGGGCCTTACCGTTGACGACCGCGCCATGAATGCGGGCGCGCGCCAGGCCGTACGCGATCTCGGCGCAGACATCGATCCGCAAGTGGTGGTGGGGCGCCTCTCCATCGCGCAGCGCCAGCTTGTCCAGATCGCGCGGGTGCTGCTCGTCCCGCATCATGTGGTCATTTTCGACGAGCCGACCGCCTCGCTGACGCCGATCGAGACCGAGGCGCTGCTCAAGGTGATCGCCGCCATCCGCGCCAAGGGCGTGGGGGTGTTCTACATTTCCCACCGCCTGCCGGAGGTGAAGGAGATCGCCGACAAGGTCAGCGTGCTGCGCGACGGGCGGCTGGTCGCCAGCCATCCGGCAAGCACATTGGAGCCGGTCGACATGGCGCGGCTGATGGTGGGCCGCGACGTAGCCAAGCTCTATCCCGACCGCCATGCCGAAGCCACGCGCGAGGCGGTGCTGGAGGTCGAGGATTTCTCTGTTCCCGGCTTTGCCCAGAACGCTTCCTTCACGTTGCGCAAGGGCGAAATCCTCGGCTTTGCCGGCCTGGTCGGCGCCGGCCGCACCGAACTCATGGAAGGCATTGTCGGCCTCAGGCCCGGTCGCGGTGGCCTGCGCGTCAATGGTGCCGCCGCGCACTTCCCCAATGTCGATGCCAGCCTGAAGGCCGGCATCGCCTATCTCAGCGAGGACCGGAAGGGCAAGGGCCTGCTTCTGGCCGAGGAGCTTTCCATCAATCTGACGCTTGCCTCGCTGCACAAATTCCAGCGCGGGCTGCAGATCGACCGGGCCAGGGAGCGCGCAGCTCTTAACAAGGCGATCGGCGAATTCGACATCCGCGCCGGCCGCAAGGACATGCTTGCCGGGCAGCTTTCCGGCGGCAACCAGCAGAAACTGCTGCTCGCCAAAATGATGATGACCGATCCCGGCATCATCATCATCGACGAGCCGACGCGCGGTATCGATATCGGCACCAAGCAGCAGATCTACAAATTCATCGCCGAACTCGCCGCCGAAGGGCGCTCGATCATTGTCGTCTCCTCCGAAATGCAGGAGTTGATCGGCATTTGCGACCGTATCGTCGTCATGCGCGCCGGCCATGTCGTCGGCGAGGTGAGCGGCGAACACATGAACGAGAACGAGATCGTCGTGCTGGCGACGGGCGTCAAATCTGCGGAGGCCGCATAGCGGAGCGAGCATGACCGATATTGCAGCAACGAACGAGAAAGTCCGGAAGTCCTGGAAAGACATCGACCTCAGGGCGGTCGCCCCCTTTGTGGCGCTCGCTTTGCTTCTGGTGCTCGGGGCATTCGCCAACCCCAATTTCCTCAGCATCGACAATCTGCTCAACGTGGCGACCCGCAGCGCCTTCATCGCCATCATCGCGGTCGGCGCGACCTTCGTCATCGCCGCTGGCGGCCTCGACCTTTCGGTCGGCTCCATGGTCGCCTTCGTCGCCAGCCTCGCCATATTGTTCATGAACAGCGGTGCCATCGCCGATTCATCGATCATGCTCGCCACCGCGCTCGGCCTGACGATCGCCATGGGGGCGGCCTGCGGGCTTGCCAACGGTCTCATCACCACCGCCTGGCGCATAGAACCCTTTATCGCCACGCTCGGCACCATGGGCATCTATCGCGGCCTCACCACATGGCTGTCGCAGGGCGGCGCCATCACGCTGCGCGAACCCGAAATCCAGACGCTCTACCGGCCGGCCTATTTCGGCTCGGTGCTGGGCGTCCCGGTGCCGATCATCGCCATCCTCGTCACTGCGGCGATCGGCGCCTTCGTCCTGCATCGCACGCGCTATGGCCGCCATGTGCTGGCGGTCGGCTCCAACGAAGACGTGGCGCGCTATTCCGGCATCCCGGTCGAGCGCGTGCGCACCATCACCTATATCATCCAGGGCCTGTGCGTGGCGGTGGCCTGCCTGCTCTATATCCCGCGTCTCGGCTCCACCTCGGCCACCACTGGGCTGATGTGGGAGTTGCAGGCAATCACCGCCGTCGTCATCGGCGGCACAGCGCTGCGGGGAGGTGTGGGCCGCATCTGGGGCACGGTCTGCGGCGCCTTCATCCTCGAGATCGTCGGCAACATCATGCTGCTGTCCAACTTCATCAGCGAATATCTGATCGTCGCCATCCAGGGCGCGATCATCATCATCGCGATGCTCGTCCAACGTTCATTGGTACGGAAATCGTGAATGGCCGGATCGTCGGGTCGCCGGCCCCCTGTTTCAATTGACCTAAAGCTCGTGGGAGGAAAATATGCGTAAGCGAATATTGGGCTTGGCCGCTGTCGCCATGGCGGCGTTGATGGGCGTGTCTTACGCCCAAGACAAGAAAGTGACCATCGGTGTGTCAATCCCCGCCGCCGACCATGGTTGGACCGCCGGTGTGGTGTACCACGCCGAGCGTACGGCCAAGCTCTTGATGGAAGAGCACCCCGGCCTCAACGTCATCGTCAAGACCTCGCCCGATCCGGCCTCGCAGGCCAATGCGCTGCAGGACCTGGCGATCCAGGGCATCGACGCGCTCGTCATCCTGCCATCCGATCCCGACCCGCTGGTCAACGCCATCAAGGAGGTCAAGGACAAGGGCACCTTCGTCACGCTGGTCGACCGTGCCCCATCCAACAATGACAATTCCGTGCGTGATCTCTATGTCGCCGGCAACAACCCGGCACTCGGCGCGGTCGCCGGCCAGTATATCAAGGACAACACGCCCGACGCCGAAGTGGTGGTGATCCGCGGTCTGCCGATCCCCATCGACCAGCAGCGCCAGGACGGTTTCGACAAGGCCATCGAAGGCTCGAATGTGAAGGTGCTGGAAAAGCAGTTCGGCAACTGGAACCGCGACGACGCCTTCAAGGTCATGCAGGACTATCTGACCAAATATCCCAAGATCGACGTGGTCTGGTGCCAGGATGACGACATGGCCGTCGGCGTGCTGCAGGCGATCGAGCAGGCCAAGCGCACCGACATCCAATATGTCATCGCCGGCGCCGGCTCCAAGGACATGATCAAGAAGGTCATGGACGGCGACAAGCTCATCCCGGTCGATGTGCTCTATCCGCCGGCAATGGTCGGCACGGCGATGGAACTCACCGCCGCCGGCTTCTACGACCAGGTTCCGGTGCGCGGCGAATATATCCTCGACGCCACCCTGATCACCAAGGACAATGCGGAAAGCTTCTACTTCCCGGATTCGCCCTTCTGATCTCCTTGCCAACTGACACGGGAGGCCGCCTTATCCGGGCGGCCTTTTTCTTTCAGGCGGCACGCCGGATGACCGAAATCCAGGCAAAGCCGCGATAGAGCCGCCTTTCCTCGACTGTCGCGCCATGGCTGCCGGCAATCCCGGCGCTGACCTCGAACAGATCGTTGCGCGGCGTCACGTGATACCAGCCGAGCCATGTGTAGAGCGCTGCCCTGAACCAGCCGGGCAACTCGCGCTGGTCGCCGAAATCGACGATGTGCAGCTCGCCGCCCGGCGCCAGATGCGCGACGGCCTCGCGCATAACGGCCTGCCAGCCGGGGATCATCGACACCGCATAGGAAATGAAGATCCGGTCGAAAGTCTCGCGGCCGAACACCTTCACCGGGTCGAAGCGGGAGGCGTCGGCGCGCGCCAGCCTTATGCGCTTCTCAAGCCCCGCGGCAGCAACCGATTTTCCGGCCGTCGCCAGCATTTCCTGCGAGATGTCGATGCCGTGGAAATTCGCCTGCTCATAGCGTCGCGCCGCCTTGACCAGATTGCGGCCGGTGCCGCAGCCGATCTCCAGCACGCTGCCATTTGCCGGCGGCCTAAGCCCCGCAATCATCGGGTCGCGGCCAAGCAGATAATAGCGCCGCGTCGCGTCATAGACATGGCGCTGGTGCCTGTAGACGCGATCCATCAACCCGCCATGATCGAGCTCAACCGCCATCCCTAATCCGCCTTCAGCACATGCAGATGGAAGCCACCATAGATCGAGGAGCGGTCGCGCCCATGCAGCGCCTTCGATTCCGTCTCGCGATAGGCCCAGCGCTGCAGGATCGATGGTTCGACCCGCCCGGGCAGGAGGTTTTCGGCGGCCGCGGTGCGGAAGATCACCCGCGCGCCGGGAGCGGCCGTCCGGGTAATCTCGCGCCACAGCTCGTTCAACTGCCCATCCGTCATCCAGTCCTGCGCATCGAGCAGCACGAAGCAGTCGACGGATCCGTCCGGCTTGGCGGCAAGGAACTCGGTGAAGGAGGCGTTGACCACGCTCGCCCGGCCTATGCGGGCGCGGATCGCCGCGAAATTGCCCCGCGACAGATAGGGCGGCAGCGGCCCGGCCTCTTCATGGCTGTAGCTGCGGCCGAAGGCCTGCCAGGCGAAATAGTTCTCCGAAAGGGGGAAATCGCAGGCCAGCCGCTCGAGCCGTGCCCGCAGGATAGAGGCCATGCCCGCATCGCCGGCGCTCGCCAGCGCATTATATTGCTGCGGCGGGATGCCGAGACCGAACAGCGAGGATTTGCGCGAGGTCGCCCAGCGCACCAGCCGCTTTTCGAACAGCGGCGCGATCGCGGCATCGAAGAAGCGGCGCTGGTCGTCAAGCGTCTCGGCCTTGAGCAGGTCGCGCGGGTCGATGCCGTAGAGGCGCGCCACGCGGTGCCCGCAGCCGATGAAGAAGCCGAGCAGTCCGTGCCGGTAGAGGTCGCGCGTAAAGATCGAGATCCGGCGCCGCCCAGACAGCGTCCGTTTTTCCCAATAGGCACGGCTTTGCGCATCAAGATGCGGTTGGATGAAGCGTTGATAGGCCGCGATATTTCCGCGGTCATCAGCCTTGCCGTAGAAGCGGTAGAAGGTCTCGTATTCCGGGAAATTGGCCACCGCCGCAAGCTTCAGCCGGTTGAAGGCGACATGCGCCGTATTGAGATCGACGGCCTCGACGCTCGCCGGATCGGCGATCAGGTAGGAGAGCGCATTGCAGCCGCCCGAAGCGATGGTGACGATGCGGTCGCCTGGCCTGATCCTGAGCGCCTGCATGTCGACATCGGGGTCCTCCCAAATCTGCGGATAGACCAGCCCCTTGAATACATGGGCAAAAAGGCGCTCGGAAAGGCCGGCCCTGGAAAGTAGCGGGTTCTGCCGCACGGCACGGTCGAGCCTTGTGCGCCCCGCCGGCTTTGCGGCATCGGGCTTGCGGAGCGTGAGAGCGCCTGACATCGATTGCATATCCCTATTGGAATTCAGGCTGCCGCCTGGTCTGCGGCGGGCCGAAGATGGGCGAGAAACTGCGCGGCGCATTCGTCCCAGCTATAGGCAAGGGCGCGACTGCGGGCCTGTTCGCGCGGCACTTCCAGCGCGCCGAGCGCCGCCTGCCGCAAATCCTCCGACAGCACCCCGCATTGCGTGTCGCCGACAATGTCGAGCGGCCCGGTTACCGGATAGGCCGCGACCGGGCAGCCGCTCGCCAGCGCCTCCAGCAGCACATTGCCGAAAGTGTCGGTGCGCGAGGGAAAGACGAAGACGTCGCTCGCCGCATAGATGCCGGCCAGTTCCTCGCCGGTGCGCGTGCCGAGGAAATGCACCTGCGGATAGCGCGCCTTCAGCCGGGCGAGGTCCGGCCCGTCGCCCACCACTACCTTGCTTCCCGGCAAGTCGAGATCGAGAAAGGCAGGCAGGTTCTTTTCCACCGCCACCCTTCCGACATTGAGGAAGATCGGCCCCTTCAGGCCGAGATCGGCCTTTTTGCGCGGATTGAAAAGCTCGGTGTCCACGCCGCGCGTCCATGGCCGCAGATTGATGAAACCCTTTGCCGCCAGTTCCGCCGCCAGCGAGGGCGTCGCCACCAGCGTGCCGCAACTGGCATTGTGGAAGCGGCGCATGCAGGCATAGCTCCAGCTTTCCGGCACCGGCGTGCGGGCGCGCAGGAATTCGGGAAACCGCGTGTGATAGCTGGTGGTGAAGGACCTGCCGCCGGCAAGACAGACGCGCCGCGCCAGCAAGCCGAGCGGCCCTTCGGTGGCGATATGGATGCAGTCGGGCGCGACATCCTCAATCCGCCGCGCAATCCGCCGCACGGAGGAAAGCGCAAGCCTGATCTCCGGATAGGAGGGCAGCGGCAGGGTCGGGTAGCCTTCGGGCGTCAGGAACGTCACCTCGACGCCACGTTCCTCAAGCGCCTCGCCCAGTCTTTCCAGCGTGCGCACCACGCCGTTGACTTGCGGGCGCCAGGCATCGGTGACGATCAGAACGCGCATAGACGGGTCACGCTGCACGGCGGCGCCAGGGCACGATGGCAAGCGACCGCTGCTCGTTGAGCAGCCGGCTCATCCTAGCCCAGCGGATGATCTCCATCCGCCCGTCTTCATGTTCGACAACGGCCGTACAGCTTTCGACCCAGTCGCCCGTATTGATGTAGGTGAAGCCGTCGAAATCGCGCATGGCAGCGCTGTGGATGTGGCCGCAAATGACGCCGTCGACGCCTTGGCGCTGCGCTTCCGCGGCAAGCGTCTCCTCGAACTTGCCGATGAAGTTGACGGCGTTCTTGACCTTCAGCTTGGCCCATGCCGACAACGACCAGTAGGTAAAGCCCAGCTTGCGCCGGATCAGGTTGATATGGGTGCTGAGCCTCAGCGCGATCTCATAGGCCCAGTCGCCGAAATAGGCGAGCCAGCGCGCATGGCGCACCACCACGTCGAATATGTCGCCATGGATCACGAGATAGCGCTTGCCATCGGCCGCCGCGTGCAACGCCGTCTCGCGCACCTCGATGCCGCCGAAATGCGAGCCATAGAACTCGCGCAGAAACTCGTCGTGATTGCCGGGGATATAGATGATCTTCGTGCCCTTGCGCGCCTTGCGCAGCAATTTCTGGACGACGTCGTTGTGGCTTTGCGGCCAGTACCAGCCCGATCGCAACCGCCAGCCATCGACAATATCGCCGACCAGATAGATGGTTTCGGCGTCGTGATGCTTCAGGAATTCAAGCAGCGCCTCGACCTGATTTCCGCGCATGCCCAGATGAATGTCGGAGATGAACAGGGCCCGGTATTTCCGGCCTTGCGGGTTGTCGGTCGAATCGTCGTTTGCGGAAGTTTTCATGGCCGGCATATCACCTGTTTTCCATGACAGGCGAGTGACGGCGGGCGCTTCGAATTGCCGGCGTCGGACCTGTCGAAATGTCGGTGTTTTTGTCCTGCGGCACGCCGATCGCACTCAGGACGAAGCCGTGCCTGCGAGCTTCGATTGGATCGAAGGCGTGGCGGAAATCGACCAGCACGCGCTCTTTCACCACGCGGGCCAGCCGGCCGAGATCGAGCGCCTTCAGCGCCCTCCAATCGGTCATTAGCACGACAATGTCGGCGCCGGCCGCGCATTCATAAGGGTCGTCGAAGAACTCGACTTCGTCCAGCAGCGCACGCGCATTGGCCATGCCCTGCGGATCATGGGCGCGTATGCGCGCGCCCACCCGCTGCAAGGCCTCGATCAGCGGGATCGACGGCGCCTCGCGCATGTCGTCGGTCTCGGGCTTGAATGTCAGGCCGAGAATGGCAACGCTGCGGCCTTCGGCGTGGCCACCCAGCGCATCGATGACCTTCAGCGCCATGCGCCGCTTGCGGGCATCATTGGCGACGATCGATTCCTGGATGATGCGCAGCGCAACGCCGTGGTCCTGCGAGGTGCGCAGCAGGGCAAGCGTATCCTTGGGAAAGCAGGAACCGCCATAGCCCGGCCCGGCATTGAGGCATGAAGCACCGATCCGCCGGTCGAGGCCCATGCCCAACGCCACATCGCGGACATCGGCGCCGACGCTCTCGCACAGATCGGCCATTTCGTTGATGTAGGAGATCTTCACCGCCAAAAAGGCATTGGCTGCATATTTGATCAGTTCGGCCGTGCGCCGCTTCGTCGTCACAACCGGAATGCCCTGCAGCCGCAACGGCTCGTACATCGCCTGCAATATGCCCGCCGCCCGCTCGTCATCGGCGCCGATCACCACGCGGTCGGGCTGCTGGAAATCGGTGACCGCACTGCCCTGCCGCAGGAATTCGGGGTTCGAGGCAACCGCAAAACCGGCATCGGGGCGTACCCTGCCGATGATCCGCTCGATATCGTCGCCGGTGCCGATGGGAACGGTGGATTTGACCACTACCACGGTGAAGCCGCTGATCGAGGCCGCGACTTCCTTGGCCGCGGCGTAGACGAAGGCAAGGTCAGCCTCGCCGTCCCGCAGCCTCGGCGGTGTCCCCACCGCAATCATCACCACATCGGCAGCCGCGATCGCCGGCGCGGCATCGGTCGTAAATGAAAGCAGCCCCTGCCTGACGGCCTGCGCCATCAGCACGTCCAGCCCCGGTTCGTAGATCGGCATCACCCCTTGCCGCAGCGCCGCGATCTTGGCTGCATCCTTGTCGACGCCGACGACCTCATGTCCCCAGCTTGCAAGGCAGGCGGCCGAAACAAGGCCGACATAGCCGGTGCCGATGATTGCAATCTTCACGAGCCAACCCTCCCGCGAGAAGAAGACCGATGCCGAAGGCAGGGGCCTTGATTCGCATTGGTGCCGGACCCTGAGTAGACCTGCTGTTTGACACCTGTATTACAGCGCAACGGGCAATGGCTGCGGGCGGCCTGCGCCGCTGCCGGAGCCGTGCCCGGCAGCGGTGATCCCCAGCCTTCGGCGGTTAGGGTTAGCCGGTAAGGTTAAGTTAACGATTCGTTAGCAATAAAATTCGAAAGCCGGCATGACAGGGCCGGGGTGCGGAGCAACCGCGGGCTTGCGGGGTAGCTAAGGGGAGCAGGTTCGCCGCTTCGCACCCCACCTTTGCGGCGTAGTGTAGTGCGCGCAGCCGTCCGCCCTCAGCGAATATCGGCTTCCGGCCCGGTCGTGCTCGCCTCGCGCGTGGCCATCCTGTGGCCGCCATATTCGGCGATCATGATGCCGCCCAGCACCATCGCCAGCGCCACCCCATGATAGAGATGGACGGCCTCGCCCAGGATCAGCACCGCAAGCAGCGCGCCCCAGAGCGGCATGAAATTGACGAACAGGCCGGCACGGTTGGCGCCGATCATCTCGACCGCGCGGATATAGAGGATCTGCGACAGGATCGAGGGGAACAGCACCACGAAGCCGATGATGACCCAGCCCTGCCAATCGGGCAGGATCATGCTGCCCAGGGCCGCCTCGGCGACAGCGAAGGGAACGGCCGAGATGAAGCCGCCGAAGCACAGCGCCGCCATCAGGCTCGACCAGTGCAGCTTGGGTTTCAGCCTGAGCGCGGCGGTGTAGAGGCCATAGGAGACGACGGCGACCAGCATCAGCGCGTCGCCGAAATTCATGTCGAGCGCAAACAGCCGCCGGAAGTCGCCATGTAGCGCCGTCAGCATCACGCCGGCGAAGGACAGCGTGAAGCCGGCGACCTGGGCGACGCCCACGCGGGTGCGAAACAGGACGAAGCTCGCCACGAAGACCAGAAGCGGCATGCCGCCCTGTTCGATGCTGATATTGATGGCCGAGGTGTAGAGCAGCGCGCAATACATCGCCACGGAGTAGGCGGTGAAACCGAGCGTCCCCATGAGCAGCAGATAGGGCAGGTGCCGGCGAAGCAGCTTCATGTCCTTGGGCAGGTGCCCGCTGCCGAGCGCCAGCAGGACCGGCAGCGCCAGCCCCCAGCGCGCCATCGCCAGGAACATGGGCGAGACATGACCGACCGCGAGCTTGCCTGCAATCACATTGCCTGCCCAAAACAGCATGGTCAGGAGCAGAATCACATAGGCGGTACGGTGCATTTTCTGGCTCGGTGATGAAAGAGGCGCCAACAGGCATCAGTTGCGGCTTGAAGTAAATTCGACGAAAGCCGCTGTTTGTTGTGCCTGATCCCGGCCGATACGGCAAAGAATGGTCGCGTTCGGCGAACCTTGACGTTATAGAGGCCTGTCGTTTTTACATGCAAGCCGGCCAGCCGGCAGCGTTTGAAGGAAAGATATCATGGCCAATGTGGTGGTCGTCGGTTCCCAGTGGGGTGATGAAGGCAAGGGCAAGATCGTCGACTGGCTGTCCGAGCGCGCCGACGTCGTTGTGCGGTTCCAGGGCGGCCACAATGCCGGCCATACGCTCGTCGTCGACGGCAAGGTCTACAAGCTGTCGCTGCTGCCGTCCGGCATCGTGCGCGAGGGCAAGCTTTCCGTCATCGGCAACGGCGTGGTGTTCGATCCGCACGCCTTCGTGGCGGAAGCCGAGAAATTGCGCGCCCAGGGCGTGTCGGTCACGCCCGATCGCCTGAAAATTGCCGAAAACACCGCGCTTATCCTGTCGCTTCATCGCGAGCTCGACGGATTCCGCGAAGACGCGGCCTCCAATTCGGGCACCAAAATCGGGACAACCCGCCGCGGCATCGGACCGGCCTATGAAGACAAGGTCGGCCGGCGCGCGATCCGGGTTATGGATCTGGCTGACTTGGACACATTACCGCAAAAGGTCGACCGCCTGCTCACGCATCACAATGCGCTGCGCCGCGGGCTCGGCCATGCCGAAGTCAAGCACGCCGCGATCATGCAGGAACTGACATCGGTGGCCGATGCCATCCTGCCCTACATGGACCGGGTCTGGAAAATCCTCGACGACAAGCGCCGCGCCGGCGAGCGCATCCTGTTCGAGGGCGCGCAGGGCACTCTGCTCGACATCGACCACGGCACCTATCCTTTCGTCACCTCCTCCAACACGGTGGCTGGCCAGGCCGCTCCCGGCTCGGGCATGGGGCCGGACGCCATCGGCTATGTGCTGGGCATCACCAAGGCCTATACCACCCGCGTCGGCGAAGGCCCCTTCCCGACCGAGCAGAACAACGAGATCGGCGAATTCCTCGGCACCAAGGGCCGTGAGTTCGGCGTCGTCACCGGGCGCAAGCGCCGCTGCGGCTGGTTCGATGCGGTGCTGGTGCGCCAGGCGGTGGCGGTGAACGGCATCAGCGGCATTGCGCTGACCAAGCTCGACGTGCTCGACGGGCTCGACGAGATCAAGGTCTGCACCGGCTACAGGCTCGACGGCCAGGAGATCGACTACCTGCCGGCAAGCCAGGGCGCGCAGGCTCGCGTCGAGCCGATCTACGAGACGCTGGAAGGCTGGCAGGGCACCACGGCCGGCGCACGCAGCTGGAACGACCTGCCTGCCCAGGCGGTCAAATATGTCCGTCATATCGAGGAACTCATCGGCGCGCCGGTGGCGCTTCTGTCCACCAGCCCCGAGCGCGACGACACCATACTTGTGACGGATCCGTTCCAAGACTAACTTCGTCCCCTTCCTGGGGGCACCGGCGCGGCGGCCGGCAGGAAACCACAGGTCGACAAAAGCATGGCAGATTTCGTTGCGGTTCTGAAAAAGACGCTGGACGGGCTGAACGATCCGACGCCCGAACTGCGCCAGAGGGTCTATGACAAGGCCCGGGCGACGATTTCCGCGAAGCTGGCCGCCATCACGCCGCCGCCGCCCAAGGCCGTCGCCGAGCGGCAGAAGCGCGCGCTGGAAGACGCCATCGCCACGGTCGAGCAGCAATATCCCGACCGGCCGGGACCGAAAATCAGTCCCGACCCGCTGGCGGAGCTCGATGACGTCTTTGCCTCGATAGAGCGCCAGAAGAAGGACCCGCCGAAGAAGGCGGACGCCGAAAGCATCGATCCGGTGCCGCCCGCAGCGGAGCCTGCCGCCGAACCTGAGCCCGAACCGGAAAGCCCGCCGCCGCCCGAGGTCGAAAGCCTGCCCGAGCCGAAAGCGGAAAGCTGGCCCAAGACTACTCCCGTTGTCGCGCCGCCTCCCCCGGCACCGGACGCTCCCGACGACGATGTGTTGCCTGCCCCCTCCCAGGGGTTCGGTCACGAACCCGGCTATGAACCGCAACAAGACAATGATCCGTTCGCCTCAGCGGAGGATGAACGCGAGCACACATACCAGCGCAAGCGTGGCTATGGGCTGATCGCGGCCCTGGTCGCAATCGCGGCCCTTGCCGCCGGCGGCTACGGCATCTGGCTCAACAAGGAAGCGCTCTTCGGCCCGAATGCGCCGGCACCGGTGGCCGCCGCGCCGGAACAGCCCGCCTCGCCGCAGCAGCCCGCTGACGAGCCTGCCACCGAGACGGCGGCGCTGCCGCCGGCCGAGGAAGAACCGGCACCGGTCGCCGAGGAGCCTGCGACGCCGCAGAAATTCACCCAGCGCCTGACGCCCGAGGGCAAGGAGATCGATGCCGGACCGGCGGGCGGCGCCACCTCGCTCGGCGAGGGAACCTCGCTTGCGGCCGTCACCCAGCCGCCGGCCGGATCGACGTCGCCCCAGCCGCAAGAAGCCCCGTCCGCTTCCGAGCCCAGTGTCGCCGTCGGCCAGCGCGCCATCTTCTATGAGGAGCGCACCAATGTCGCCCAGGGCTCGGCCGAGCCGGGCAGCATCGTCTGGTCCCTCGTGCAGGAATCGCCGGGCGGCGACCTGCCGCCTGAGCCGGCCATCCGCGCCGAGGCGACCATTCCGGGCAAGGATGTGCAGTTGCGCATGACCATCCGCCGCAATGCCGACCAGACGCTGCCGGCAAGCCACATCATCGAGGTCATTTTCCTCACCCCGGAAGGCTTCGAGGGCGGCGGCATCGAAAACATATTGCGCGTGTCGATGAAGGGTTCCGAACAGGAAGCCGGCAGCCCGCTGATCGGCATTCCCGCCAAGATCGCCGACGGCTTCTTCCTCATCGCCCTCAATGACGGCAAGGCCGAGATCGACGCCAATATGACCCTGCTGCGCCGCCAGAGCTGGATCGACGTGCCGGTGATCTATAAATCCGGCCGCCGTGCCCTGTTCACCATGGAAAAGGGCATTCCCGGCCAGAAGGCGTTCGAAGAGGCGATCAAGGCGTGGCAGGAAGCCGCCAGCGCCGAGGGCGAAGGCAACGGCTGAACCCCTGCCATGACAGCGTGACCTCCCCCTGAGGACAGGGGAATCGCTTATGGCGCGACCGACCCCCACTCCGCCTCGCTTCGCTCGCCACCTCTCCCCCTCAAAAGGGGAGAGGAAAGGTGCCAGCTTAGCGGAGGGCGCTTCCTCTCCCCCGTCGAACGGGGGAGAGGTGGTTTGCAAAGCAAACCGGAGTGGGGGTCGAATTCCACAGCAATTCCCCTGCCCGTGTGGGGAAGATGTCCGGCAAGACAGCGGGGGCGAGGGAACCGCTAACCCGCACCGGCATCGCCTTTCAGAAGCTCGTTCGCAACGATAAGGCGGCGTCGCGCAGGCGAGATCTGGACAGAATCCATCCACCTTCGCCCGCAAGCCCTTGCTTTGCCTGCTTTCCGACATTGCAGCCGCACTTTCTTATCCCCACCCCTCGCGTCCTCTTCCATAATCCCCGCATCGCCCTCGCGGGAACACGGGTCATGAACCGAATGAGCGTGGAGGGGACGGTGCCGGATCGGTCGCACAACGGTATGCGGCTGGGTGATGAGCCCTCAGGTCCGGGCCTTGGAGAACGGCCTTGCCGGCAGGAGCCGGCATCCCGAACTCGAGGCAAGAACACCGGCGGACGCATGGGTGGCGTGCCGTAAAAATCAACAATGAGAGGCACGCCCCATGCGTCCGCTTCCCGGTCCGTTTCGGCCGCGGGCAGGATTTTCGCGTGCCCGCTTTCCTGGAGATCGACATGAGCAAGGCCAATTCCTCCCCCACCCACACCCCTTCCGACGCCGGGAAGCGCGTCATTCCCCCTGCGCTGCTGCGGGCGATACTTCTCGCGTGCCGAATTTCCGGCACCCGCCAGGGTGCGCCCGCTCGCTGCCGCCGCCAGATTTGCCGCAAAGAGCGTCGCTGCCGTGCCACACTGGATAAGGCCGGCGACCTCCATTGCCCCGGCGGACTGAAGGCGGAGACCACGGACGAAGTCTTCGACATGCTGCTTTTCCTGTATCTGCTCGGCCAGAAACGTCCCATCTGAGCCAATAGGCAAACCAGCTGTGCATCAGTTGCCCTCTTGCAGTGCAATCATTCCCGAACTATGGAAGCAGCACGAGCATGATCCGCGAAGAAACGGAATTTTTCAGATAAGATCATGCATCATTTGACGATTTAAAGCAGGATTGCGTCGTTTCAACATGGACTTGTCCCGGATTAAGGACCATTTTGCCGATATGAGGGCGCCCGACCGAAAGATCACGGAGTCGAATCTGGCCGAGGCCGGTGCGATCCTGACGATCGATCTCGACGTGGTGCGCGCCAATTATCGCCTGCTCAAGCAGCGTCTGGGCAGCGTGCGCTGCGCCGGCGTGGTCAAGGCCGATGCCTATGGGCTCGGCGCGGCCGAGGTCGCCCAGGCGCTTGCAAGCGAGGGCTGCGACACCTTCTTCGTCGCCCATGTCCGCGAAGGCGTGGTGCTGCGCGACGTCCTCGGGCCGCGCCCGGAAATCTACGTGCTCAACGGCACTCCTCCAGGCGCCGAGACGGCCTGTGCCACGGCCGGCCTCACCACGGTCGTCAACAGCCTCGAACAGCTTGCCGCATGGCGCGGCACGGCCAAGGTGCTGGGCCGGCCCCTGCCGGCGGCGCTTCAGGTCGATAGCGGCATGTCGAGGCTGGGCCTGGCGCCGGAAGAGGTCGAAGAGATCGCAGCCGACAAGAGCCTGCTCGACGGGATCGAGGTCAGGCTGGTGATGAGCCACCTTGCCTGTGCCGACGAGCCCGAACATCCGGCCAATGCGGCACAGAAGGAGGCATTCGACCTGCTGCGGGCAAGTTTGCCGGCAGTACCGGCCTCACTCGCCAATTCCTCGGGCATTTTCCTCGGGGCGGACTATCATTACGATCTCGCCCGGCCGGGGGCGGCCCTTTACGGCATCAACCCGACGCCGTCGCGTCCCAATCCGATGCGTCCCGTCATCCATCTCGCCGCCAAGGTCATCCAGACGCGCCAGCTGCCGGCTTCGGTCGGGGTCGGCTATGGCCACAGCTTCCGCACGCAAAAGCCGATGCGCGCCGCCACCATCTCGCTGGGCTATGCCGATGGCTGGCATCGCCGTGCCGCGGCCGGGGCCTATTTCGCCGAGGTCAGGCTGCCTTTCATCGGGCGCGTGTCAATGGACAGCATCATCATCGACATCTCCGCCCTGCCGGAGGGCGCGCTTGCCGCCGGCGACCTGGTCGAGATCATCGGGCCGCACCAGCCTGTCGATGTCGTGGCCGGCCATGCCGGCACGATCGGCTATGAGGTGCTGACCGATCTCGGCCATCGTTTTCATCGCATTTACAAGCACGCCTGACCCTCAGCGGGCTGGCACAGACGGATTCTAAGGGGCATTCGCATGAAAGTTCTGGTTCTGGGAAGCGGCGTCATCGGCGTCACCACCGCCCACTACCTCGCAGCCGCAGGCCATGAGGTCGAGGTGATCGACCGCCAGAACGGACCGGCGCTGGAGACCAGTTTCGCCAATGCCGGGGAGGTTTCTCCCGGCTATTCCTCTCCCTGGGCGGGGCCGGGCGTTCCGGTCAAGGCGATCAAGTGGATGTTGATGCGCTACGGCCCGCTGGTGGTGCGTCCGCACCTCGACCCGGCAATGTGGTCGTGGATGTTCAAGATGCTGCGCAACTGCACCTCGGCCCGCTACGCCGTCAACAAGGCCCGCATGGTGCCCATCGCCGAATACAGCCGCGACTGCCTGATGGCGCTGCGCCAGCTGACCGGCGTGCATTATGACGAGCGCAGCAAGGGTACATTGCAGCTTTTCCGGCTGCAAAAGCAGCTCGACGGCATCGGCGGTGACGTCGAGGTGCTGAAGAAGTTCGGCGTGCCCTTCGAAGTGCTCGACCAGAAAGGCTGCATCGCGGCAGAGCCGGCGCTTGCGGCCGTGCGCGAGAAGTTTGTCGGCGGCCTGCGCCTGCCCAATGACGAGACCGGCGATTGCCAGATGTTCACCGAGGCGCTTGCCGCCCATTGCGCGGGCAAGGGCGTCAATTTCCGCTTCGACGTCACGATCGACAAGTTCGTCGCCGAGGGCGGCAGGATCACCGGCGTGGCCACCAGCGCCGGCTTGTTGACGGCCGATGCCTATGTGGTCGCGCTCGGCAGCTATTCGCCCATCCTGCTCAAGCCGCTCGGCCTTTCCGTGCCGGTCTATCCGGTCAAGGGCTATTCCATGACGGTGCCGATCACCAATCCGGAGGCCGCCCCGGTTTCGACGGTGATGGACGAAACCTACAAGATCGCCATCACCCGGCTTGGCGACCGCATCCGCGTCGGCGGCACCGCCGAAATCGCCGGCTATGACCTCAGGCTGCATCAGGCCCGCCGCGAGACGCTGGAGCACTCGGTTTGCGACCTGTTCCCCAATGGCGGCGCGGTCAAGCAGGCCAGCTTCTGGACCGGCCTGCGGCCGATGACGCCGGATGGCCCTCCCATCATCGGCCAGACGTGCTATGGCAATCTCTACCTCAACACCGGCCACGGCACTCTGGGCTGGACGATGGCCTGCGGCTCGGGCCAGGTGCTTGCCGACATCATGTCGGGCCGCAAGCCGGAGATCGATGCCAGCGTGCTCAACCTGAGCCGCTACGCGGCTTAGGTCGAGTTTTCAGGGTCTCGCGATCCTGCAGCAAGGCCTGAAGTCATGGCCCGCGCCGGCCGTGACTGTGTCCTTTGGGACGCAGGTCGGAAAAAATCGCGCCAGGCCGAGTGCGCGCGCGGCAGGACTCTTGTGCTTGCGTCTCCCGTACCTGAACAATCGCCACACGCATCGAGGGTGAGTCGGGGACCGAATCATGTATGGAATGCGACCTGTATTCGCCGCAATGGCGCTTGCGGCATCGGTTGGTTGCGGCTTTGCCGATGATAGCTCGCCCTTCATCTATTTCGCGACGGAAGATCCCTTCACTACCGGCCAGCCGACGAAGAGCGACGTTCTTATATTTGGCGGCGTCTTCGCCTCGGGCTCCTTCGGCAACACGATCAATGCCTTCAACGCGGACTACACCGACAATTACCTGGCCGGCGTGTCCTTCGGGCGTGACTTCTTCGATCTGGGGACCGGCTTCATGCTCGGCGGCGTGGTCGGAACAGCGGTACGATTTGGCGATGACGACGACACCACCGGCGAACTATGGGCGGGCGTGCGCCTGCGCCACCAGGGGCTGGTCATCGGCGATCTGGCGATCTCGCCGGCGCTGGTGGTCGGCCTGAGCGCCGTCACCGGCCCGACCGAGATCGAGCGCCAGCGTGAAATCCACTATGACGGCGATGCGTCCTTCCTCGGTTTTGTCGGCCCGGAACTGTCCTTGCGGCTGCGGCAGGCGCCTAATTTCGAGCTGGTCTATCAACTCCACCACCGCTCCGGCGCCGACGGCACCTTCGGCAATATGGGCGAAGGCTCCAATGCGAGCATTCTCGGCGTCCGCTATCGTTTTTAACCCTGAAAGGCTCTACGCCTCGGCCTCGGGCGGCTTGCGGATGGTAAGGCGTGCCGCCAAGTCTTCCATGCGCTGCGCCAGCCCGGCAAGCGCGCCGGTCAGCGCGGCATCGTTCTTGTCGGCCTTGGTCAGCGCATCGTCGCGGGTCTTGCGCAGCGTGCCGATCTCGCTTTCCATGCCCTTTACGCGCTTCTGCAACTCCGTCAGCTCGTCCATGACCATGATGCCGGCCATGACGGTGACGCGCTGGTCGCCGATCTCGCCGAAGGATTCCTTCAGATGCGAGACATAGCGGTCGAACCGCTCGGCCAGGCCGATCAGATGGTCTTCCTGGCCTTCGTCGCAGGCCATCCGATAGGCCTTGCCGTCGATCATGACTGTAACCTGGGCCATTTTCTACCTGTCCAGTACCGCTCGAATGGTTTCCATTGCCGTCACCAGCCGGCGCGAAACCTCCTTGTTGGCCTCTTCCAGCCGTTCGGCGCGGGCCTCGGAATTGTCGAGCTCCTGCGCCAGGCGGCCGCGATCGGCATTCATGCGTTGAACTTCAGCTTCGGCTTCCAGATAGTCCTGCTCATGCTCCAGCCGTGCCGCCACGCTGTGTTCGAGCGTGTCGATCGCCTTGCCGAGCCGGCTGATCACCTCTTTGAGTGTTGTTTCCCCGGTCATGGCTCCGTCCGAACTCCCGCCCATCACCGAATCGTCCGCATTCAGAACGACTTACCGCAGAAACATTAGGCATCGTGCAAACGACCCGTCAACAAAGCGATTCGGCCTTTCCCCTGCTAAAGCCGCGCCTGGGTCTGCAAGGCGGTCAACTCTGTGGTGAAAAGCCAGCCATTTGTTGACTCGCGCGCGCCTGCTGTTATGTCTCCCGCAAATTTCCAGGCGGGCTACGGCCCCGAAAATATGGGTTTGGCGAGCGATCATGACCTCACGCGAAAAACACGACCGGATGGCCAATGCAATCCGTTTCCTGTCCATGGACGCGGTCGAAAAGGCGAATTCCGGCCACCCCGGCCTGCCAATGGGGGCCGCCGATATCGCCACCGTGCTCTATACGCGCTTCCTCAAGCACGATCCGAGCACCCCTTCCTGGGCCGACCGCGACCGCTTCGTGCTGTCGGCCGGGCATGGCTCGATGCTGCTTTATTCGCTGCTCTATCTGACCGGCTATGAAGACATCACCATCGACGAGATCAAGAATTTCCGCCAGCTTGGCTCGCGCACGGCCGGCCATCCCGAATATGGCCATGCCGCCGGCATCGAGACGACGACCGGGCCGCTGGGGCAGGGCATCGCCAATTCCGTCGGCATGGCGCTTGCCGAACGCATCCTCAACGCCAAATTCGGCGACGACCTTGTCGACCACTATACCTATGTGCTGGCCGGCGACGGCTGCCTGATGGAAGGCATCAGCCAGGAAGCGATCGCGCTTGCCGGGCACCTGAAGCTCAACAAGCTTATCGTCTTCTGGGACGACAATGGCATCTCCATCGATGGCGCCGTATCGCTTTCGGATTCGACCGACCAGCCCGCCCGCTTCGCAGCCTCCGGCTGGAACACCACGCGTGTCGACGGTCATGACCCGGACGCAATCGCGGCCGCCATCCAGGCCGCGCAGAAATCCGACCGTCCGACGCTGATCGCCTGCAAGACGACAATCGGCTTCGGCGCACCGACAAGGGCTGGAACCAATAAGGCGCATGGCTCGCCGCTGGGTGCGGAAGAAATCGCCGGCGCCCGCAAGGCGCTGAACTGGCCCTATCCGCCGTTCGAGGTGCCTTCCGAAATCCTCGACGACTGGCGGCTGGCCGGCCTCAACGCCGGCAAGAAGCGCAAGGATTGGGAAGACCGGCTCGCGGCCGCCGAAAGCGAGGTGCGCGCCGAATTCGAGCGGCGCATGCGCGGCGAACTGCCAGGCGGCTTCGACGAGACGATCGTGGAATACAAGCGCAAGCTTGCCGCCGACAAGCCCAAGGTTGCCACCCGCAAGTCCTCCGAGATGGCGCTGGAAGTCATCAATGGCGTGGTTCCCGAAACCATCGGCGGCTCGGCCGATCTCACCGGCTCCAACAATACCAAGACCAGCCAGACCAAGCCGATCACGCCTGGCGACTATGGTGGCCGCTATGTCTATTACGGTATCCGCGAGCACGGCATGGCTGCGGCCATGAACGGTATGGCGCTGCATGGCGGCGTCATCCCCTATTCGGGCACCTTCCTGACCTTCTCCGACTATGCGCGCCCGGCCATGCGGCTGGCCTCGCTGATGGGCATCCGCGTCATCTTCGTCATGACGCATGATTCCATCGGGCTTGGCGAGGACGGGCCGACGCACCAGCCGGTGGAGCATTTGGCGGCGCTGCGCGCCATCCCCAACCATCTGGTGTTCCGCCCAGCTGATGCTACCGAAGCCGCCGAATGCTGGCAGCTTGCGCTCGAACAGACCAAGGCGCCGTCGACGCTGGCGCTGACCCGGCAGAACCTGCCGGCCATCCGCACCGATTTCGTCGAGGAGAATCTGTGCGCCTATGGCGCCTACGAGCTGGCCACCGCCGAGGGCGAGGCCGCCGTCACCATCTTCGCCAGCGGTTCGGAGGTCGAGATCGCGCTTGCCGCCCGCACCCAATTGCAGGCGCATGGGCATCCGACCCGCGTGGTCTCGGTTCCCTGCTTCGAATTGTTCGAGCAGCAGAGCGAAAGCTACAAGGCCGCGCTCATCGGCACCGCGCCGGTCAAGGTCGGCATCGAGGCGGCGATAAGGCTCGGCTGGGACCGCTTCATCGGCACCGACGGCATCTTCGTCGGCATGCATGGCTTCGGCGCCAGCGCACCGATCGAAGCGCTCTACAAGCATTTCGGCATCACCGCCGAAGACACCGTCAAGGCGGTCGAGGCAAGGCTGCATCCGAAGGCCGGCTGATCGGTTCACGCCGTGAAATGGGCTGGTACAATATATCAGCCCACCCAATTCAAGCTTACGCTGGATTCTTCGGCCTGGCGTCGCTATGAAGCGGCTGCCAGCGCGCGAAGGCCGGGAAGCCGCTACGGTGATTTTCGGGCCCACGCAGCGCAGGCAACCGCCGCCCGCGCGAGGTCGCGCCTCATTTGCTTCCAGGGAAGAAACGAACATGACCGTCAGAGTTGCCATTAACGGATTTGGCCGCATTGGCCGCAATATTGTGCGCGCCATCTATGAATCGGGCCGCAAGGACATCGACGTGGTTGCCGTCAACGATCTCGGCCCGGTCGAGACCAACGCCCACCTGCTGCGTTATGACAGCGTGCATGGCCGCTTCCCGCATGAGGTCACGGTCGAGGGCGACCAGATCAACATCGGCACCGACAAGTTCAAGGTCACCGCGATCAAGGACCCGGCGCAACTGCCGTGGAAGGAACTCGGCGTCGATATCGCGCTGGAATGCACCGGCATCTTCACCTCCAAGGACAAGGCCTCCGCGCATCTTGCCGCCGGCGCCAAGCGCGTCATCGTCTCGGCACCTGCCGACGGCGCCGACCTGACGGTCGTCTATGGCGTCAACCACGACAAGATCGCCAAGGAGCACATGGTGATCTCGAACGCGTCCTGCACCACCAACTGCCTCGCGCCTGTCGCCATGGTGCTCAACAATGCCTTCGGCATCGAGAAGGGCTTCATGACCACCGTGCACGCCTATACCGGCGACCAGCCGACGCTCGATACCATGCACAAGGACCTCTACCGCGCCCGCGCCGCCGCCATGTCGATGATCCCGACCTCGACCGGTGCGGCCAAGGCTGTCGGCCTGGTGCTGCCGGAACTCAAGGGCAAGCTGGACGGCGTGTCAATCCGCGTGCCGACCCCGAATGTCTCGGTCATCGACTTCAAGTTCGTGTCGAAGAAGACTGTCACGGTGGAAGAGGTCAACCAGGTGCTGGTTGCCGCTGCCGACGGTCCGCTGAAGGGCGTGCTCGCCTACACCAAGGAGCCGCTGGTCTCGGTCGACCTCAACCACAACCCGGCTTCCTCCACCTTCGCGCTTGACCAGACCAAGGTCATCGACAGCAACCTGGTTCGCGTCATGTCGTGGTACGACAATGAATGGGGCTTCTCCAACCGCATGGCCGACACCGCCGCAGTCTTCGGCAAGCTCATCGCCTGAGCGGTCCTAGCATGCAACAATCCACGAAACGCCTGGCTTTTGCCGGGCGTTTTGCTTCAAATGGCGGCCGGGCGCCCCGCCTGACACAAAAAAATACGAATTCTGCGCCGAAGTCGCCGCAATTTCCTTGCGCGCCGCCTCATCTTCACCGCACTCTATTGTGAATTGGAGCGAGGAAGAGGGGGAACACGCCGCACATGGAGCAAGCGATCTATCTTGCGACGCTGGTGGCGACGGCACTTGTCCTCGCGGCGGCGTTTTCAAGCCTGATCGCCTTCCGCTTCGGCGCTCCCCTCCTGCTTCTGTTTCTCGGCATCGGCCTGCTCAGCGGGGCGGATGGGCTGGGCATCGAATTCGACAATGCGCATCTGGCCTATTTTGCCGGCTCGCTGGCATTGGCGGTGATCCTGTTCGATTCCGGCTTCGGCACGCCCACAATCGTCCTGCGCCAGGCAGCGCTGCCCGCATTGTCGCTGGCCACCGCCGGGGTCGCGCTCACCGCTGTCCTGTTCGGTATCGCCGCCCATGCGCTGACCAACTTCACCTGGCTTGAATCCTTCCTCCTGGGCACCACCGTCGCCTCGACGGACGCGGCGGCGGTTTTCTTCCTGCTGCGCGCCGGCAACGTCAATCTGCGCGACCGCGTGCGCTCGACGCTGGAAATCGAATCCGGCACCAATGACCCGATCGCGATTTTCCTGACGATCACCCTGGTCGAGATCATCGCGCTCGGCGCCGATCCGGAAGCTGACGTTCTGTTCTTCGACCTGGTGCTCGGCTTCTTCGTCACCATGGGCCTGGGGGCAGCGGTCGGCATATTGGGCGGCTTCATGATCGTTCGCCTGATCGAGCGGCTCAATCTCGACCGCGGCCTATTGCCGATCTTTGTGCTGACCTTGTCGCTGCTGGTCTTTGCCGGCGCCGGGGCTGTCGGCGGCTCGGGCTTCCTGGCCGTCTATCTCGCAGGCCTGGTCGCCGGCAATTCCCAGATAAGGGCGCAGTCGGCGCTCAAGCGGTTCCAGAGCGGCATGTCGTGGCTGGCGCAGATCATCATGTTCCTAGTGCTTGGGCTGTTTGCCACGCCGTCGCAATTTCCTGCGATCCTGCTGGTGTCGGTGGCGCTCGGCCTGTTCCTGATCTTCGTTGCCCGTCCCGTCGCCGTCTGGCTTTGCCTGAAGCCCTTCAATTTCGCCACGACCGAAACCGCCTTCATCTCCTGGGTCGGCCTGCGCGGCGCGGTGTCCATCCTGCTTGCCATCACCCCGCTGCTGGGCGGGCTGGAACATGGCAGGGCGATCTTCAACACCGCCTTCATCGTCGTGCTGGTCTCGCTCATCGTGCAGGGCTGGACTGTCGGCCCGATGGCCCGGCGGCTCGGCCTGGTGGTGCCGCCGCGCGGCGGTCCGCTGGAGAAGGTCGAGCTCGAGCTTCCGGGTTCTGCCCATCATGAGCTGCTGAGCTATCGGGTGATGCCCGGCAGCCCGGTGTTGCGCGGCGAACGCCTGCCGCGCTGGGCACGCCCCTCGCTTGTCGTGCGCGAAGGCAGGTCGCTCAAATTCCCGGATTTCGGCCGGCTGCTGGAGGGCGACCGCGTCTATATCTTCGTTTCCGACCGCTATCCGCCCCTGCTTGACCGGCTGTTCACCAGCAAGATGGAACTCGACCCGGAAGATGCGGAGTTCTTCGGTGCCTTCGCGGTCGATCCGGGCCGGCCGGCAACCGAACTCGACACTGCCTACAATGTCGGGCTGTCGGAAGCGGAGCTGAAGATGACGGTCGGCGATTTGCTGCTGACGCGGCTCGGCGGCTGGGCCGAATATGGCGATCGCCTGACGATGGGGCCGATCGAGCTGATCGTGCGCGACATCGACGAAAAAGGCCGCATAGCTGGCGTCGGCCTGTCATTCGAGCCAACGGAGCCCCAGCCGCTGGTGCCGAGACTGCTCGGTTCGGGCAATCTGCGGAGCGTCGTCGAGGCAGTCTTCGGCAAGCTGTCCGACAAACCGGCCAAGCAGGATGCCCATGATATCGGCTAGACCATGATGCCGCTGCAATTCGCCGCGGCACGATGCCGCTATCCAACTTGCATCGGGACCGGGGCTCTATAAAGTTTCGCAAGTTCAGCGAGGAGACCCCCCATATGCCCGCCTTCAAGACACTCGACGATATCGGCACGATCAAAGGCAAGCGCGTCCTGATACGCGTCGATCTCAACGTCCCGATGGCTGATGGCAAAGTGACCGACGCCACCCGCATCGAGCGGGTCGCCCCCACGATCAAGGAATTGTCGGCCAAGGGCGCAAAGGTCATCCTGCTTGCCCATTTCGGTCGCCCCAAGGGCGCCGCCGACCCCGCCTTTTCGCTTGAGCCGATCGCAGGTGCCACCGCCGAAGTTCTGGGCAAGACCGTTGCTTTCGCGGCCGACTGCATCGGCGACAAGGCGGCCAAGGCGGTTGAAGCGCTTTCGGACGGCGACATCCTGCTGCTTGAAAACACCCGCTTCCACAAGGGCGAGGAAAAGAACGAGCCGGACTTCGTCAAGCAGCTCGCGGCCAATGGCGATCTCTATGTCAACGACGCCTTTTCGGCCGCGCACCGCGCTCATGCCTCGACCGAGGGGCTCGCGCATCTGCTTCCGGCCTTTGCCGGCCGCACCATGCAGGCCGAACTGCAGGCGCTGGAAAAGGGCTTGGGCAGCCCGACCCGCCCGGTGGTCGCCATTGTCGGCGGCGCCAAGGTGTCCTCGAAGATCGACCTGCTGATGAACCTGGTCAAAAAGGTCGATGCGCTGGTCATCGGCGGCGGCATGGCCAATACGTTCCTTGCCGCGCGCGGCACCGATATCGGCAAATCGCTGTGCGAACACGATCTGGCCGCGACGGCCAAGCAGATCATGATCGAAGCGGCGCAATCCGGTTGTGCCATCATCCTGCCCTCCGACGGCGTTGTCGCCCGCGAGTTCAAGGCAGGGGCCGCCAATGAAACCGTCCCCATCGAGGCCGTTCCGGCCGATGCGATGATCCTCGATGTCGGTCCCAAGACCGTCGAGACCGTCAACCAGTGGATCGACCGCGCCGCAACTCTCGTCTGGAACGGCCCGCTCGGCGCCTTCGAGATCGAACCGTTCGACCGCGCCACCGTTGCTGCGGCGCGCCATGCGGCCAAGCGCAGCAAGGAGGGAACGCTGGTATCGGTTGCCGGCGGCGGCGATACGGTCGCGGCCCTCAACCATGCGGGTGCTGCAGACGACTTCACCTATGTCTCCACCGCCGGCGGCGCCTTCCTCGAATGGATGGAAGGCAAGGATTTGCCGGGCGTGGATGTGCTGAAGGGCTAGCACTGCTCGTCGCCTGCCTTTCAATCGGTTCAGGCCGGCCGGCGCCATTTTGTTGCGCCGGCAGCTCTGCTATGCCCTTTTGACCATTCCAAAAGGAGGCTTGCATGAGCGAACGTCTTGAGGAAATCGCCGCGGCGATGGTTGCCGAGGGAAAGGGCATCCTGGCCGCTGATGAAAGCAGCGGCACGATCAAGAAGCGCTTCGACGCCATCAATGTCGAATCCACCGCCGAAAACCGCCGCGACTATCGCGAACTGCTGTTCCGTTCCACCGAGGCGATGAGCAACTGCATCTCCGGCGTCATCCTCTATGACGAAACCATCCGCCAGAACGCCGCCGACGGCACTCCGTTGGTCGAAGTGATCAAGGCCACCGGCGCCATTCCCGGCATCAAGGTCGATGCCGGCGCCAAGCCGCTGGCCCTCTATCCGGGCGACACCATCACCGAAGGGCTCGACGGCCTGCGCGATCGGCTCGCCGAATATCATCGGCTCGGCGCACGCTTTGCCAAATGGCGCGCGGTGATCGATATCGACATTGCCGCGCGCGTGCCTTCGGCGGTCGCCATCGCCTCCAACTGCCACGCGCTTGCCCGCTATGCCGCGCTGTGCCAGGAGGCCGGCATCGTGCCGATCGTCGAGCCGGAAGTGCTGATGGACGGCGGGCATGACATCGACACCTGCTACGAAGTCACCAAGGCGGCGCTGACCAAGCTCTATGCCGAATTATTCGGCGCCCGCGTCCTGCTCGAAGGTACGATCCTGAAGCCGAACATGGTCATCGCCGGCAAGAAATCAGGCAGGCAGAGCAGCCCGGAGGAAGTCGCCGAAAAGACGCTGAAGCTGTTTCGCGAGACAGTGCCGGTCGCTGTGCCCGGCATTGCGTTCTTGTCGGGCGGGCAGTCCGACGAGGAGGCGACAGCCAATCTCAACGCCATGAATGCGGCCGGACAGCAGCCATGGAGACTGACCTTCTCCTATGGCCGCGCGCTGCAGGCGGCGCCGCAAAAGGCATGGGCCGGCATGGCGGAGAATGTTGCCGCCGCCCAGGCCGCCTTCAGCCACCGCGCCCGCATGAACAGCTTGGCGACGCTGGGCCAGTGGCGGCCGGATCTCGAACAGGCGGCATGAGTGCCGTTTTTCGTGTTGCCGAGAAAGGAATGCGATCGGCCGCGTGGCTCAGCCCATATGGCTGGCCACCACGGTGACGCCGATGGCGACCATCGCTATCAGGGCCAGCTTCCAGAAATCGCGGCGCTGCCTCAGCCCCGGCAGGCCGAGCGGCTTGATGATCTGGATGGCCATGATGGCCAGGAAAACGAGCGACAGCGCCTTGGTCATGTTTCGTCTTTGATCAGCAATGCGATGCGCTGTCAAAGCAGTAAGCCGCCTTCATGCGGCATTTTGGCCCCGGGGATTTAGCCCTTAGTCAGATGGACGCCGGACAAGGGTTTTCGATAAAATCGAAGATGACAGGCATGGGAGAGCATGATGACGGCTTCGCGCTATCATGAGGTTTATGAAAGCTGGAAACGCGACCCGGAGGCGTTCTGGGCCAAGGCCGCCGAAGCCATCGACTGGGACCGCAAATGGGACAAGGTCTTCGCTGCCGATGAAGGCGTCTATGGCCGCTGGTTTTCCGGTGCGCTGTGCAACACCTGCCACAATGCCGTCGACCGTCACGTCGCCTCCGGCCGCGCTGACCAGCCGGCGCTGATCTATGACAGTCCTGTTACCGGCACCAAGCGCAGCTATAGCTATGCCGAGTTCAAGGCCGAAGTGGTGGCGCTCGCCGCCGTGTTGCAGGACCAGGGCGTCGCCAAGGGCGACCGCGTCATCATCTATATGCCGATGATCCCGCAGGCGGTCTTTGCCATGCTGGCCTGTGCGCGGCTCGGCGCCGTGCATTCGGTGGTGTTCGGCGGCTTTGCCGCCAAGGAACTGGCCACCCGCATCGACGACTGCGCACCCAAGCTGGTCATATCGGCCTCCTGCGGCATCGAGCCGGGCCGCGTCATCGCCTATAAGCCGCTGCTCGACGGCGCCATCGAGATGGCGCGCAACAAGCCGGAGCATTGCATCATCGTCCAGCGCGAGCAGCTCGGCTGCGAACTTATCGCCGGGCGCGACATCGACTATGCCACGAGCACAGAGGCCGCCAAGGCTGCCGGCCGTGACGTACCTTGCGTGCCGGTCGCTGCCACCGATCCGCTCTACATCCTCTACACCTCCGGCACGACCGGCCAGCCCAAGGGCGTCATCCGCGACAATGGCGGCCATATGGTCGCGCTGAAATGGTCGATGGACAATCAGTTCGGCATCGAACCCGGCGAAGTGTTCTGGGCGGCCTCCGATGTCGGCTGGGTGGTCGGCCACTCCTACATCGTCTATGCGCCGCTGCTGCATGGCTGCACGACGATCCTGTTCGAGGGCAAGCCGATCGGCACGCCCGATGCCGGCACCTTCTGGCGAGTGATCTCCGAGCATGGCGCGGTGTCGCTATTCACCGCGCCGACCGCCTTCCGCGCCATCAAGAAGGAAGACCCGAAGGGCGAATTCATCCCCAAATACGACCTGTCGAAATTCCGCACGCTGTTCCTTGCCGGCGAGCGCGCCGATCCGGAGACGGTCAAATGGGCCGAGCAGAGGCTGGGTGTGCCGGTCATCGACCATTGGTGGCAGACCGAGACCGGCAGCCCGATCAGCCAGAATCCGGTCGGGTTGGGACTGTTGCCGGTCAAATATGGTTCCCCCGGCGTGCCGATGCCCGGCTATGACGTGCAGATCCTCGACGATGCCGGCCTGCCGGTGCCGCATGGCACGCTCGGCAATGTCGTAGTCAAGCTGCCGCTGCCGCCCGGCTGCCTGCCGACGCTGTGGCATGCCGACGAGCGCTTCCACCAGGCCTATCTCAATGAGTTTCCCGGCTACTACAAGACGGCTGACGCCGGCTATATTGATGACGAGGACTATCTCTTCATCATGGCGCGCACCGACGACATCATCAATGTCGCCGGCCATCGCCTGTCCACCGGCGCGATGGAGGAAGTGGTCGCCGAACATCCGGACGTCGCCGAATGCGCCGTGGTGGGCATCGGCGATGCGCTGAAGGGCCAGGTGCCTTGCGGCTTCGTGGTGCTGAATTCGGCGGCGACGCGCGATTTCCAGACCATCGAGAAGGAGGTGATCGCCCTGGTGCGCGAGCGCATCGGCGCGGTCGCGGCGCTGAAACTGGTGATCGCCATCAAACGCCTGCCCAAGACCCGCTCGGGCAAGGTGCTGCGCGCCACCATGCAGAAGATCGCCGATAACGAGCCGTGGAACATGCCGGCCACGATCGACGATCCGGCGATCCTCGACGAAATCACGGCAGCGCTGCAAGCCCGCGGGCTGGGGGTCGCGCAGTCGGCCTGAAGCGTGCGCTTCCCTCCTCCGGTCGAAGCCGGAAAGAACCTGCACAACTCCTGACGCACTGCTGTCAGGAGGGGTGTGGGATAGTTCCTCCGTCACCCAAGGAGGACCTGTCATGGCCCATTTCACACCCGGCCTGCTGCGCACAGCCAGGCATTATTTCGGCAAGATCAGCACCCTGCGCGCCGAAATCCGCACCATCCGCTTCATGAATTCGCTACCGGCCGACATCCGCAAGGATATAGGCTGGCCGGAACGCTATGCGGAGCGTCACGCCGATCATCGGTGACCGAAGCATGATCCCGAAAAGCTGTAGGCTTTTCGGACAAGGTCATGCGTCAAAGCAAACAAGGAGCATGTCATGCCGTCCGCCAAGACCATCGGGTTTCTTTTCATCGATCGCTTCGCCGACTGGGAATATGGCCTGCTGTCGGCTTCCGCGGTCGAGTGGTTCGGTGCCCGCGCGGTATCGCTGACGCCGACGGGCGAGCCGGTGGTCTCGGCGAGCGGCTTCCGACTGGTGCCCGACCGCGGCGCCGATCCGGCCGAAAATGCCGATCTCGGCGCCATCGCGATGATCGGCTCCGACGTCTGGACCGGCAAGGCGACACCGGACGTCTCGGCACTGCTGTGCACCATCGACGAGCGCAAAGGCGTCGTCGGTGGTATCTGTGCCGGCACGCTCGCGCTGGCGCGCGCCGGCCTGTTCGCCAAGGCAAAACACACCAGCAACGGGCGTGACTGGATCCTGAAACACGAGCCGGACTATGAAGGTGCCGGCAATTATCAGGATGTCGCCCATGCCGTTGCCGATGGCCGCATCGTGTCGGCGCCGGGCTCGGCGCCCGGCACTTTCGCCCATGCCTTCCTCTCGGCCCTCTATCCGGATCGCTCGGCCGAGCTTGGCGAAATGAAGGCGCTGTTTGCGAAGGAATATTCCTGACACTCCTGACAATATGCTGTCAGGAGTGAAGTGCCATTGTGACGGCCGACAACCAGCTTTGCCTGGCCCATGCAATGGCAGCGACGCGCCGATTTCATTCGGGCGGCCACCGCGCTATTGTCGGGCACGGCAAAAGCGCAAAGGCCCGACAGGATAGAACGATGCGACGCGCCGACAGGCTCTTTCAGATCGTCCAGCATTTCCGCGGCGGCCGGCTGGTCACCGCCCAGAAGCTCGGCCAATGGCTCGAAGTCTCCGAGCGCACCATCTATCGCGACATTGCCGACCTGCAGTCCACCGGTGTGCCCATCGATGGCGAGGCCGGCGTCGGCTACATCATGAGGGAAGGTTTCGACCTGCCGCCGCTTATGTTCACACGCGATGAGATCGTGGCGCTGGTTGCCGGGGCACGCATGGTGCGGGCCTTTGGCGGGGCCGCCATGGCGCGGGCCGCCGATGAGGCGCTGGTCAAGATCGGCGCCGTGCTGCCGGACGCCGAGAAGGACCGCATCGCCCGCACCGAAATCCATACGCCGATGTGGGTGGTCAGCGATGCCGCGCGCGCCGCGATCGACATCATCGAGCGCGCGGTGGAAAAACGCGACGTGCTGACGCTCGACTATCGCGACGAGGCAGGCCGCCCGACGGCGCGCGATGTCCGTCCGCTCGGCCTGTGGTTCTGGGGCAAGGTCTGGACGCTGGTCGCCTGGTGCGAGATGCGCGACGATTTCCGCGCCTTCCGCATCGACCGCATCGACAAGCTCACCCTTGCAGGCCGCTCCTTCCGCCATGAACGCGGCAAGCAACTCGCCGACTTCTATCGCAGCATCGAGCGCGGTGAAGACACCGCCTATATTTCCGGCCGCTCGATGGGGAGCTGAAGCGGGCTAGGGTCAGGACTTGTTAATCTGGTCGAAATGGTGTGAGGCCCTCTGGCCGGATACGAGGAGCGAAGGCGCAGGAAGCCTGGAGGCTTTCAAGTCCTTCGCGACGACGTTGCCGGCCAGAGGGACCACATCCGCAGGACGCCGAAACGGCTGCGAACTGCCGCGTCGAAGCCCTCGGCCGATGGAACCACATCGACCATCGGCCTTCTCCTTGCATTTCCTTGCCGTTTCAGGCGCCATTTCGATCATATTAACAGGTCCTGACCCTAGATCGAAATGACCTTTCCTTGAATCGCCATCTCGATCTAAGCCCTTATTATTGAAGCATGATCTAAGCGGCCTGCGGGCCCGGATCGTCGTCCTCCGGCCCGTCGAATGCGGCCTGTGGCTGCGCTCGCCGGAAGGCGTGCAGGCTCACCACCTGTGCCGTCGCGCCGGCGCCTGAGACGACAGAGCCCATCGTTGGCATGCATTCGCGCCTGTGGAGGTCGGCCTCAGGCTGGAAGGTGACCTGCTCGACGAGCAGGGTTTCGCCGCCTTTTCCGGGGTGTTCCACCGCGATGCTTTGCCCTTCCGACAGGCCCAACAGCCCCAGGCCGCGCGCCGTGCTGATAGAGATCACGCCTTCGGGAAGGTCCTCGCTGCCGCCCTGCACAAGCAGATGCGTTCCCGCCGGCTGCCCGTCGATGCTGTAGGCAACGCGGCTGTTAAGGGTGACCACCCCGGCGGGAATCTCGTCGCGAAAGACGACCCTTGCCGATTCAAGTTTTCGCCTGAGCAGTGCGGCAAGCGCTGCGTCGCCTGTGTCCATGCGCTCGCGCATGGTTTCCAGAATGGCGAAATCTTTCGAGGTTAGCAGGCAGTGAGGCTTGTCCGACATGACCGATCTCCACCAGGCGCATACCGACCCGGCGACAATAATGCGTTTTCTGGAGATACCCCTGGTCCGGTCCGTTGCGCGGCCCAGGGGTCAGGAGCCTGCGATCAGACTGCCAGCGTGGTTGCAGAAACGGCGTCGAACTCCGGGCACGAGATAAGTCTGATGCCGGCCGATCGCTTGACCGTCCTGCATCGCGCACCCGTCCTCCACCGCTGCCACAGCTTCAAGATCCGTCATGGTCACTTGCTCTGGATTTCCGACGCCACATGACTTGTTCGCGGCTGGAAATCTCGAAATGGAGGAATCGAATGAATTCGGTTCCCCTTCCATATCTCGAGCTTGCCTTATTTCCCTGTCTTGTCAAGGTGAGCGACCGAACGGGACTTTTTCGTGACGTAACTTTGAAAAGGCAAAAAATTACTTAGGAAAATACTGCCCCGCCGGCGGCTGTCACCGTGTCGGTTCGGGCTTGCCGAATACGGTGTGCAGGAACTCGACCAGCCAGCGCTTCAGATGCATGTCCCAGATCAGGCGCCCGCCGAGATGATCGCGGCCCTGCTGGGCGCCGGGCAATTCGAAGCGATGGGCGCCGCGCACGACCCAACGGTGCATCATCGCGCGCGTAAGCTCGGCGTGAAACTGGATCGCCCATGCGTTCTCGCCATAGCGGAAGGCCTGGTTCGGATAGGTTTCAGCCGTCGCCAGCAGGGTCGCGCCGGCGGGCAGGGAAAAGCCCTCGCGATGGAACTGATAGACCATTTCAGGCCAATGCATCAGCCGCTTGCCTTCCTCCGTGGCCTTCAACCCATACCAGCCGATTTCGACCAGCCCGTCGCCATGGCCTTCCACCTTGCCGCCGAGATGATTGACCAGCATCTGCGCACCCAGGCAGATGCCGAGAAAGGGTCGGTTTTCCCGGAGCGGGACCGCAAGCCAGTCGGTCTCGCGCCTGACGAATTCGTCGCCGTCATTGGCGCTCATCGGCCCGCCGAACATCACCGCACCGGCATGGTGCTCCAGCGTCTGCGGCAGCGGATCGCCGAGCGGCGGGCGCCTGATGTCGAGGTCGAAGCCGCTTTCCAGCAGGAGATGGCCGACCCTTCCAGGGCTTGAGGTTTCCTGGTGCAGGACAATCAGTAATTTCGGCCGTTGGCGTGGCGGCATGGTCGATGCTGCGGCCTATTCGTCAGAGGAGTCAGAGGAACCGCCGGTTGCTCCGGGCACGCGTTTTGCCGCCTGCTGGCGCGCCGTGATGCGGTCGCGCCGTTCTACCCTGATCAGCTCGGCGACGCGCCACAGCGTGTTGTCTTCCAATTCGTGCAACTCCCCGTCGGCGTAGCAAAGGTCCCATAGCAGTCGAATGAATTCGATGCGCCCGGCCTCGTCGAGATGGCGGTTGAGCACGCTGGTGAAGGCATAGAGGTCGATTGCCTCCTGATGCGCCTGTTCACCCGCATCGAGCAGCCCCTTCAATTCCTCGCCGGTCGTGTCATAGGCCTGCGAGAAGAGTTCCTTCAGCCGCTCCCATTCGACGTCGTGCCTTATGCCGTCGGCATTGATGACGTGATACATCAGCGCGGCTGCCGCCACGCGCGGATCGTCTGCCCCGAAACGGGTATCGGCCGCGCTATTCGGCAAGTCCCTCAGGAACGACAGAACCCGTTGCAGCATCGTGGCATCCTTGGTCATACCGACGCTAACCTCGCTCTTGCGCCAATGTCCATCGGGCCAGAACGGTTCCCTCGAACATTTTGGCGCGCTTCTTCATCCGCGTGCTCAGAACAGACGAAAACGTCGCTGCGGCTGGTCGGCCTCCTCCGGCTCGACACCAGGATCGTCCGGCAGCCTTATCGGCGCCGGCCGGTCCTGTTCCACAACGCCATCCGGCGTCGGCGCGGTCTGCGCTGGTTCACCAGCATCGCTTCGGCCGGGGCCAGTGTCGGATCGGTCGGATTTTTCAGCGGATTCCACCGGAGGGCTATCGGGCGTGGTGTCGATCAGGTCCTTCGGTGCCTGTGCGGCCGACTCGATCGGCGCGGCGATTGCCGGCCGGTCCGTAACCGTGAGTTCGTCATCCTGTTCGATCACCGGTCCCAGCCTTTCGACGGGCACCCGCCACTCGAATGCATCCAGCCGCCCGGTCACCGGCGAAGCGGGCGCCCAATGCTCGGAGACAAAGCCGTCGGCAACCCATGCCGGATCGCGCGGCGCCCGCACCGCCTTGGACAGCAATTGGCGCACGCGGCCCTGGTCACCGCTCTCGGCCTCCGCGATATCGGCAAGAACCAGATAGGCGCCTTCGCGCGGCTGCATGCGGATGGCTGCCTCGGCTTCCTCGCGGGCGAGCCGGTAGTCGTCGGCATCAAGCGCCGCACGCGCGACGACCAGCGAGGATTCGGGGTGGTTCTGCCGCAATGACTGCAATTTGCGCGCCCGCGCCAATCTGTCGAGCACGGCATCGGCCGGCCTTGCATGCACATAGAGCGCGGCAAGTTCCGGATGCGGCTCGGCCTTCCATGCGGCCTCCAGCAGCTTGGAGCCCTTGCGGATATCGTCCTGCCGGAACAGTGCCCTTGCCGCCACCAGGGCCGCCGGGGCGAATGCCGGTTCCAGCCGGTTTGCCTCCAGCGCCGCTGCCTTGGCGCCGGGCAGATCATTGTCGAGGATCGACATCGCCTTGGCGGTCAGCAGCACGGCGCGACGGCGATTGGCCGCCGCGGGCTCGATCTGGCGCGCCGATTTCTGCGCATCCACCAGCTTGATTGCTGCATCCCATTCGCCGCGCTCGACCTTCTCCTCGATGGTGGCGTCGGAGGCCCAGGCAAGCTGCGGCGCCATGTCGGCGGCGCGGCCGGCATAATGACGTGCAACGTCCTTGTCGCCCAGCCGTTCGGCTTCCAGATAAAGGCCGCGCAGGCCGAGTAGCCGCATTTCTGGATCGTCCAGCATGGCCTCGAATTTCTGCCGCGCCGTCTCGTGGTCGCCTTCGAGCAGCGAGGCCTGCGCGTCCAGAAGCTGGATCAGCGGCTCCTGGTCCGAGCGGATCAGCTTGGCCGCCTGCTTGTTCATTTTCCGGGCCAGTGCGGCATCGCCCGCCCCGGCGGCGATCATGCCGGTCGAAAGCGCCTGATAGCCGCGGTCGCGCCGGCGCACGCGAAAGTAGCGGGCGATCGTATAGGGGCTGTTCCAGACCGCCTTGGTGACCCACCAGGCCAGCATTACGGCGGCGACAACCGCGGTGATGGCGACCGCCGCCACCATCAGGCTGACCTCATATTGGTAGCCGTTGAAGGTCATCATCATGTCGCCGGGACGGTCGGCCAGCCAGGCAAAGCCCAGCCCAAGCGCAAACACGATGGCGAGAAAGAAAAGGATGCGGATCATCTGTCGTTTCCCGCCTCAGGCCTTCATTGCGCCGGCGACCAGCCGGTCGACCAAGCGTTCGGCTTCCGCGCGGGCGCGGATCTTTTCGGCAAAGGCGCTGCCGGCGGCCTTGGCCGGTTCGGGCAGGCTCTCATATTCGGCCAGCGCCTGGTCCAGATTGCCGGATTTCACGGCAAATTCCATGCGCGCGGCGGTTTCAGGAATCCCGCTCCCCTCCACGGCGCCGATGGGACGCACGGAAACCAGAGATTCGGCACTGCTCAGCAGCCGATCGAAGAAGCCGGCATTCTCGGCGAGCGGCTTGGCAGCCGCAATGATCGCCTTCACCGCCGCGTCGCTCTCGTTTGCGAGATCATTGCGCGACGGCACACCCTGTCCGGCATAGGCACGCAGCGGCTGGATTTCCGGCGCGTCGGGCGCGATTGCGGCAAAGGTCTCCAGTTCCGCCTCGAAAGGGGCGCCGCGATCCACGGCGGATTTGAGTGCGGAAGCCGCTATGGAAAGTGCGATCTTGGGCTGTGCTTCCTGCGCTTCGACCTTGCCGGAAAGGGTCCCAACCGTCTGTTCGAGCGTGCCAAGTCGCTCAGTGGTGCTTTTTGCCGTTTCGTCGGCAGTTCCTACCAGAGCTTCCAGCCCGGCAAGTTTTTCGCCCAGTGCCGCAACGTCGCCTCCTGCCGGCTGCTCGCTGCCTTGTTGGCGAAGTGCCGCAATCGACGCCTCGGCTTCGGTCAGGCGCGTTTCCAGTGTCCGGAGATCGGCATTGTCTCCGCCGGCGGTTTCCACGGCCTGTTTCAGGGCGGACGTGTCGGCCCTGAGCTGCTCCACGGTTTGCGAAAGGGCATCGACGCGGCCGGTCAGCTCAGTATCGGGGCCGCCGGCCTCACCTTCGAGGCCCGCAACCGCCTGCTTGAGCTGCGCAAGCTCGGTCTGGACCGAATCCGGCGCCTGGCTTGCACCGCTGGAATTGGCTGCGGGCAGGATGCCGGCAAATTGCAGGGCACCGGCACCGGCGAGTGCAATCACCCCGCCGACGATGCCGGCTGCCACCAGGCCAAGGCCACCTTGGCGGGCCTCACGCTTTGCTTGTGCAGGCTCGCTTGTTGCTTCGGCTTTTTGATCGAATGTGCCGGCGCCCGGCGAGTTGTCGTCAGCGCTGGAAAAATCATAGCCCGATGGGGCGCCAGCAGCGTAATCATCCGTGGAACCGGGTGAAACCGTCGCTTCGCCTGTCTCCACCTGTGATGATTCGCCCTGGTCGGCGGCTGCATGTGCCGGCGTTTCGTCGGGTGCCGGCGCATCGGTCTCGGTCACGCGCGACACGGCGTCCGGCTCTAGTTCGATTGTCACCGGCTCGCGATGGGACTTGGAATGCCGCGTCTTCGGCGTCTTGACCATATGAAAGCTCCGCAATTCGTGCTGTCTGAAAATCCCTGGTCGCGGGAACTGTAGCAGGATCACTACCACACCAGCACCATGTGAAAAGGGCCGCGTGATGACGAGGTGTCAGAAGGCGCGTTCCAGAAGCGCCAGCAGGGCGCCCTCCGTCGGTTCCACCGCTATCGAAACCTTGTCGGGAACCGCTCCCTGCAATTTTGCGGCAATCCGGGCAGAAAGGCAGAAATAGCGCGTTTCGGCGAAATGAAAATCCCATTCAGCCCGGGAGATGATTGCCGTGACGGCTTGCGCCGATTTCGACGAATAGAGCAGGACGGCGTCGATCCGGTGGTTTCCCAATTCGCCTGCCAGCTCGGTGGTCGAATAGTCCATCGCCAGCGTATCATAGGTCTCGATTGCGAATGTGCGCATCCCGGCTTTGGCGAGACCCGATTCAAAAGCCTCCAGCCGGACCCGACCGGTGAGATAGGCGACAAGCGTACCCGGCCTTGCCTCCCCCGCGATCATCCCGGCAAGGCCGGCAGCGTCGCCGGGGCCTTCGAGAACCGACGAAAACCCTGCCTCGCGCACCGCCGCCGCGGTCTTTGCGCCGACGGCAAAACAGCGATAACCGGCCAGCCCGGCAATGAGATCGGGCGGCGCATGGCGGATAGCATTGACGCTGGTGACTGCCACCGCATCGATCGTAGCGGGAACATCTGCCGGCAAAACCGGCAGGGCGCGGGTTTGTGAAAGCGGCAGGACAATGGGCGCAAACCCAATTTCTGCCAGCCGCCGCGCGGTCTTTGCCGCGCCGGGCTGTGGCCGGGTCACCAGGACGCGGCGGCTGTTCATTCAGCCCCAGCCCTCGAAGAAGCGCGTTCCGGCCCTTGCCCGCACATCTTCGCCGGCTTCGCGGCCGATCCGGGCGGCATCGGCAACATGGCCTTCGCGCCGCACCTCATGCGCCTCGCTGCCATCCAGCGAAAGGATGATGCCGCTGAAAGACAGATGGTCGCCGTCGATAATGGCATGGCCAGCGATCGGCGTGCGGCACGAGCCATCCAGCGCACGCAGATAGGCGCGCTCGCAGACCAGCGCATAGCCGGTCGGCGCATGATGGATCGGCGCCAGCAGGTCCTTCACCCAGCCATCGGCGGAACGGTGTTCGATGCCGATTGCGCCCTGGCCGGGTGCAGGCGGAAATTTTTCCAGCGGCATCAGGTCGGTGATGATCTCGGTCAGCCCGAGACGGCGCAGGCCGGCATGGGCGAGGATCGTGCCATCGGCGATCTTTTCGTCGAGCTTGCGCAGCCTTGTCTGCACATTGCCGCGGAAGATCACGACATTGAGGTCGGGGCGCATGCGCTTGATCAGCGCCTGCCGCCGCAGCGACGAGGAGCCGACAGTGGCGCCTTGCGGCAGTTCGGCGATGGAAGGCGCCAGCCTGCCGATGAAGGCATCGCGCGGGTCTTCGCGCGGCAGGAAGGTCGAAACTTCGAGCCCTTCCGGCAGCGTCGTCGCCATGTCCTTCGATGAGTGCACGGCAATGTCGATGCGCCCGTCGAATAGCGCGTCCTGCAATTCCTTGGTGAACAGGCCCTTGCCGCCGACTTCCGACAGGGGCTTGTCCTGGATCTGGTCGCCACTGGTGGTGAGCGGCACGATTTCAAAGGCGGCTTCGGTAAGCCCGTGCGCCGCCATCAGGCGGTCTCGTGTTTCGGTGGCTTGCGCCATTGCCAACAGGCTGGCGCGGGTGCCGATTTTCAACGCTGTTGTTTGCATGAGGCTCGGTCCGTGATACCCACCCGGCGAACGGGTTTTTAAGTCTAGACCCTCCTAGCGAGGAAATCACGGCCGGGCAATGCAACGAAATGACGCCATGATCCGCGTTCTCGGCATCGAGACGAGCTGCGACGAGACAGCGGCAAGCGTGGTCGGCCTGCGCGAAGGTGCGGCACCCGAGATATTGTCCAATGTCGTGCTGAGCCAGATCGAGGAACATGCCGCCTTTGGCGGCGTGGTTCCCGAAATCGCCGCACGCGCCCATGTCGAGGCGCTTGACGGGATCATCGAGGCTGCACTGGCCGATGCGGATACCAGACTTGCGGATGTCGATGCGGTGGCCGCCACCGCTGGGCCAGGCCTGGTCGGCGGCCTGATCGTCGGGTTGATGACGGCAAAGGCTATAGCGGCGGCTTCGGGCAAGCAACTGCTCGCCATCAACCATCTGGAAGGCCATGCGCTGACGGCGCGGCTGACCGATGGCCTTTCCTTCCCCTATCTGCTGCTGCTCGTTTCCGGCGGCCACACCCAGATCGTGCTAGTGCGCGGCGTCGGTGATTATCAGCGCTGGGCGACCACCATCGACGACGCGCTGGGCGAGGCCTTCGACAAGACGGCAAAGATGCTGGGTCTCGCCTATCCGGGCGGGCCGAATGTCGAGAAGGCAGCGGCAAAGGGAGATCCGGCCCGCTTTGCCTTTCCGCGCCCGATGAAGGGCGAAAGCCGGCCGGACTTTTCCTTTTCGGGCCTCAAGACCGCCGTGCGGCAGGCGGCGACCTCCATCGCACCGCTCAGCGACCAGGATGTGGCTGATATATGTGCGTCGTTCCAGAGCGCGGTTGCCGATGCGCTTGGCGACCGCGTGGCGCGGGCACTGGTGCGGTTCCGGGAAGACTATCCCGATAGCGAAGCGCCCGCCCTTGTCGTTGCCGGCGGGGTAGCGGCGAACAGAAAAATCCGGTCAACGCTGGAAGAGCTTTGCGCGTCGCACGGCTTTCGCTTCGTCGCGCCGCCGCATGCGCTGTGCACCGACAATGCGGCGATGATCGCTTGGGCGGGCATAGAACGGCTGCAGGCGGGGCTGGCCGACCCGGATGCGATGGATTTCGTGCCGCGCTCGCGCTGGCCGCTCGACAGCGTGTCGGCGCCGGTCGTGGGCTCGGGACGGCGGGGGGCCAAGGCATGAGTGATTATCGCATTACGGTTCTCGGCGGCGGTGCCTGGGGCACGGCCCTTGCCCTGACCATGCAGCGAGCCGGCAATGCGGTGCGGCTGTGGGCGCGCGACGCAAAGACGGTGGCGGCAATCGGCAAGGACGAGAACCCGCGCTATCTGCCGGGAATAAAGCTCGATCCGACACTGGATGCGACCTCCGATCTCAAAGCTGCGCTTGCCGATGCCGATTGCGTGCTGGTGGTGACGCCGGCGCAGGTGCTGGCGCAGGTGCTTGACGACATCCAGCCGCGCGTTCCCGAGGGCGTGCCGCTGGTGCTCTGCGCCAAGGGCATAGAGAGCGGCACCGGAAGGCTGCCTTCGCAGATCGCCAGCAGCATCCTGCCGCAGAACCCGGTCGCGGTGCTGTCGGGCCCCAGCTTTGCCGCCGATGTGGCGCGCAGCCTGCCGACCGCCGTGGTGATTGCGGCAAGGGCCGAGGCGGAGGCGGCCGCACTCGCCCATCGATTTTCCACCGAAAGCTTCCGCTGCTATTCGACCGACGATCTCACCGGCGTGGAGATAGGCGGCGCGCTGAAGAATGTCTTTGCCATCGCCGCTGGTGCCGTCACCGGTGCCGGGCTCGGCGCCAGCGCGCAGGCAGCCATGGTCACGCGCGGTTTTGTCGAACTGCGCCGCATCGCGGCCGCTTTCGGCGCGCGCCCCGAAACGCTGATGGGGCTCTCCGGCCTCGGTGACCTGCTTTTGACCTGCTCGTCGGTGCAGTCGCGCAATTTCGCCTATGGGCTGGCGCTGGGGCGCGGCGAGGAACTTTCCGGCCGCCCGCTCGCCGAAGGGGTGGCCACCGCGGCAATTGCGGCCCGGATTGCCACTGAACGCGGCGTCGATGCGCCGATCATCACGGCCGTGGCGCAGATACTTGCCGGGCATGTCACCATTGAAGAGGCCGTGGCGGCGCTGATGTCGCGCCCGCTGCGCCAGGAATCCGAATAGGTAAAGGAGCCGAGAGGCCATGCTGTTTGCGTTCATCTGCAAGGACAAGCCCGATCATCTCCAGCTAAGGCTCGATGTACGGCCGGACCATCTCGCCTTTCTCGCGGCGCTCAATGCCGAGGGAAAGCTGAAATTCGCTGGCCCTTTCCTGGACGATGAAGGCAAATCCTGCGGCACCCTGATGATGGTGGAAGCCGCCGACCGCGCGGCCGCCGAAGCGATCGCGGCCAGCGACCCCTATGCCAAGGCGGGCTTGTTCGCCTCCGTCGAGATTACGGCCTGGAACTGGGTCATCAACAATCCGGCAAGCACCTGAGGCAACACGACATGAAATACTGGCTGTTCAAATCCGAGCCGTTCAAATTTTCCTTCGACATGCTGAAGGCGGTTGGAAAGAAAGGCGAGCAATGGGACGGGGTGCGCAACTATCAGGCGCGCAACAATATGCGCGCCATGGAGATCGGCGATCTCGGCTTCTTCTACCACTCCAATGAGGGGCTGGAAGTGGTTGGCATCGTCGAGGTCTGCGCGCTTGCCCATCACGACACCACCACCGACGATCCGCGCTGGGAATGCGTCGATATCCGCGCCATGCGCGATATGCCCAAGCCTGTCAGCCTGGCCGAGTGCAAGGCCAATCCGAAGCTTGCCGATATGTCGCTGGTCACCTCCATGCGGCTTTCGGTGCAGCCGGTGACGGAAGCTGAGTGGCGCGAAGTCTGCCGCATGGGCGGTCTCGACCCTGCACCATAAGGCAGGCATCGGAACGGCTTTTGCTTTCGGCCCCGCCCGTGATAGAGGCGGGCCACAATGAGCCGATTTTTCATCCTGCTTGGGGGCGAGCTTGTGCGCACGCCCCGCCTTGAAGCCCAGTTGCAGGGCAGCCGCGTGATTGCGGCCGATGCCGGCATGGCCCATGCCGTCATGCTCGGCATCCTGCCTGAACTATGGGTGGGCGATTTCGATTCCGTCCCGGACGATTTGCCGGAGAGCCATAGAGGCATCGAAAAGCAGGTGTTTCCGGCCGAAAAGGACAAGACGGACGGCGAACTGGCCATTGCCGCAGCGCTTGAGCGTGGCGCCACTTCGCTAATCCTTGCCGGCGCCTTCGGCGGCACCCGTACCGACCATGCCTTCCTCCATCTCTCACTGGCGCTGCGCCTTGCCGAAGACGGCATCCCGACGCTGCTGACCAGCGGCGCGCAAGAGGGACAGCCGCTGCTGCCGGGAACGACTGAATTCGACTATGCGGACGGCACACTGTTTTCCGTGCTCGGGCTTTCCGAACTGTCGGGCCTGACCGAGACCGGCGCAAAATGGCCGCTCGACAATGTCGAGGTCGGTTTCGGCTCCTCGCTTACCTTATCCAACGAGGTGAGCGGCACTTTGCGCATCGCCCTCAAAAGCGGCCGCGCGGTGCTCATCGCCCATCCCTATCCCCTCCCGGAACACTGAAAGCATAATGGCTCCACCGCTTCTCAATCTCGACGGTATCAGGCTGACCTTTGGCGGCACGCCGCTGCTCGACGGCGCAGCACTTTCGGCATCCTCCGGCGAAAAGATCGCGCTTGTCGGCCGCAACGGCTCCGGCAAGTCGACGCTGCTCAAGATCGCCGCCGGAATGGTCGAGCCGCAGGACGGCGAGGTGTTCCGCCAGCCTTCGGCCACCATCCGTTATCTGCCGCAAATGCCGGACATGGATGGCTTTGCCACTGTGCGGGCCTATGTCGAGGCCGGGCTTGGACCGGCCGACGACCATTACCGCGCCACCTATCTGATGGAGCATCTGGGCCTGACCGGCGAGGAAAACCCCGGCGACCTTTCCGGCGGCGAGGCACGGCGCGCCGCCCTTGCAAGGGTGATGGCGCCCGAACCCGACATATTGCTGCTCGACGAGCCGACCAACCATCTCGATCTGACCGTCATCGAATGGCTGGAAGACGAGCTGTCGCGTACTTCCTCGGCGCTGATCATGATCTCGCATGACCGGCGCTTCCTAGAGCGCGTCTCGCGCGCCACCATCTGGCTCGATCGCGGCCAGACGCGCCGTCTCGACAAGGGCTTTGCGCATTTCGAGGAATGGCGCGACACGATCCTTGAGGAAGAGGAGCGCGACCAACACAAGCTTGGCCGCCAGATCGTGCGCGAGGAACACTGGCTGCGCTATGGCGTGACGGCGCGGCGCAAGCGCAATATGCGTCGCCTCGGCGAATTGCAGGCGATGCGCCAGCGCTTCCGCAATCATCGCGGTGCGGAGGGCACGGCGACGATGGTGGCGAGCGACGCGGCCGAATCCGGCAAGCTGGTGATCGAGGCGAAAAACATCGCCAAAAGCTTCGGCGACCTTGCCGTGGTGAGGGAATTTTCCACCCGCATTCAGCGCGGCGACCGCATCGGCCTCGTCGGCCCGAATGGTGTCGGCAAGACCACGCTTCTGAAGATGCTGACGGGGGAACTTGCGCCCGATTCCGGCTCGGTGCGGCTCGGCGCCAATCTTGAGATCGCCACGCTCGACCAGAAGCGCGAGGCGGTAGACCCGCAGGAGACGCTGGCGCATTTCCTGACCGACGGGCGCGGCGACAATCTCGTCGTCAATGGCGAGGAGCGCCATGTCGTCTCCTACATGAAGGACTTCCTGTTCAAGCCGGAAATGGCGCGCACGCCGGTGCGCGAATTGTCCGGCGGCGAGCGGGCGCGGCTGATCCTGGCGCGGGTGCTGGCGCGGCCGGCCAATCTGCTGGTGCTGGACGAACCGACCAACGATCTCGACATGGAAACGCTGGAACTCCTGCAGGAGCTGGTGGCCGGATTTTCCGGCACGGTCATCCTCGTCAGCCATGACCGCGACTTCCTCGACCGCACCGTCACCAGCACCATCGCGCCCGATGGCGAGGGACGCTGGATCGAATATGCCGGCGGCTATGCCGACATGCTGGCGCAGCGCGGCGGAACGAAGCTTAGCGAGCGTCGTGGGGTGAAGAAGCCGGTGGCGGAACAGCAGGCCGCAAGCGCGGACACCAAGGGACCATCGAAAAAGCTTTCCTTCAAGCAGAAATTCGCATTGGACAATCTGCCGGGCAAGATGGCGGCGGTGTCCGCGGCCATTTCCGACCTGGAAAACAACATCGCCGACCCGGCCTTCTACGAGCGCGATCCCAAGGGCTTCCAGAAGACCATCGCCGCGCTCGACAAGGAGCGTGAAACGCTGGCGGCACTGGAGGAGGAATGGCTGGAACTGGAGATGCTGCGCGAAGAGCTGGAAGGCTGAGGAGCGCGAACCCTGGTGCGCTTTGAGAGGTTGCGTTTCTTCGCCACCTAGGTTCCTCGCCCCACGAAGTGGGGAGAGGTGGTTTGCGCAGCAAACCGGAGAGGGGCCTGTCCCTGTTGCTCGATGGCGGCGGGCGGATCGTGGAGGGAAAGTACGAGAAAATTGCGCCCGGTCGCAAGGCACCCCCTCTCCGGCTCGCTGCGCTCGCTACCTCTCCCCCACTTCGTGGGGGCGAGGAACCCGAGTTCTGCGAGGACGCAGCTCACCCCACCAGATGGCGGAAGGCGCTCACGACCTCATCATAGACCTGCCGTTTGAACGGCACGATGAGTTCCGGCAGCGTGGTCATCTGCTTCCACGCCCACTGGTCGAATTCGGGTTCATGCCCGCCGGGCGGCGGGTTGATGGTGATTTCGCTTTCGTCGCCATCGAAACGAAAGGCGAACCATTTCTGCTCCTGGCCGCGATATCTGCCCTTGAAGGCGACGCCGACCTTGTCGGCCGGCAGATCATAGCGGATCCAGCCCGGCGCCTCGGCCAGCAGGTGGACGCTGCGCATGCCGGTTTCCTCGTAAAGCTCACGCAAGGCCGCCGGCAGCGGGTCTTCGCCCTTGTCGATGCCGCCCTGCGGCATCTGCCAGAGCCGGTCGGTGCCGGCCATTTCGCTGTCGGTTTCAGCGATGCGATGGCCCGCCCAGACCAGACCCGCCGCATTCAACACCATGATGCCGACGCAGGGCCGATAGGGGAGAGTTTCGGGATCGATCAATTTGGGCAATTCGGGACCTCAACTTCGTTCCGGATCGGTGACGACTGCCGATATCGGGACGATCTCGATACCGCGCTTCCTGACCTCGCTCGCCCATGCCGCGACCGCATCGACGGTGACGTCGAATGCCGAGCCGGTGCCGATGGCAAAGCCCTTGGCGCGTGCCATCCGCTCCAGCTCGTCGAGCTTGTCGAGAATGGCTCCGCGCTCGCGCGTCTGGTCGATCACCGTATCGCCGACGGCAAAGGGCACCGCGCTTTCCAGCGCCAGTTCGGGCGCGGTGCTGCGGGCCGAAGAACCGTCGTCGAGATAGAGCAGCCCGCGCCGGCCAAGCTCGGCCATGACCGGCTTCATGGCGGCAGGATCGGCGGCGAAGCGCGCGCCCATATAGTTCATCACGCCGGTATAGTTGGTCGTGCGCGACAACGTCCAGCGCAGGTTCTCCAGATTTTCTTCGGCCGATGCGGCCACCGTCAGCGTGTTGCGGCCGGGATTGACATTGGGATAGTCGAACGGCTCGAGCGGCAGCTGCATGACGATCTCATGGCCCTCGCGCCGGCTTTCCTGCATCCAGCGGCCGATGCTGTTGCCCTGCGAGGCGAAGGCGAGCGTGATCTCGGGCGGCAGTTTGCGGATGGCGCTCTGGGTGCCGGTCTGCGACACGCCAAGACCGCCAATCACGATGGCGATGCGCGCGCCGCGAGCGCCCGACCACGGCCGCGCATAGACATCGATCGGGCGACGGCCATCGGCGGCGCGGACGGGCAACGGGCCGCTGGCGCCCTCTTCGATCAGCGCCTTGTCCGGCAGGTGGGCAACGCGCAGGTTCTGCCCGATCGCCGAGGGATCGCGGATGACGACCACGCCATTTGCGGAAGTCTCCGGCGGATTGACATGGATGATGGAGGGGCCCTCGGCTGGCGTTGCCGCGCCTTGCGGGATCTTGCGAGCGGCCGCTACGGTTTTCGCGACAGGTGCTGGCGCTTGCGGCGTGGCGACAGCGGCAGGGGTGCGAAAGGGCTGCTCGCGCAGCGAGATGGCTGCGGAAACGGCGACAACCGCGACCACGGCGATGGTAGCCATCATGGTCTGCGAGCGCAGCGAAAAACCGAACCGCGCGCGGACCGAGGTCCTGGCTGCCTGGCCCAGCGGACGATCGATATCCTTTTGCTCTGGCGCCAAGCTGCACCCTTTGCCTGCGAAAACAGAGCCTTCCTTGCGCCCGACGGATGCAGGTGAAAGCCCCAAGCCCTTGGTAGGGCAGGTCCCGAATAGCGAAACTGCTTTTCGGTAACACGCCCGGTTTTCAGGCAAATTCGGCGGTTCGAGCCATGACGAATGCCTGGGCACCTCGTCATGGCCGGTCCGGCGATACGCTCGCCCTGTGGGGAACGCCTACTGGTTCATCACCGCCTTTTCGGGATTGGGCGGGAAGGCGGGGTCGGTCTTGGTGCCGCGCAACAGGTCCAGCGCATAGTTGAGCTGGATGTCGTCCTTGGCCTCCGGCGGCACATAGGCGACCGAACCGGAACCCTGGTCGCTCTCCTCGGCACCCTTGATGTGGCCCTTGAGGTCGGACTCGCCGCGCGTAAGGTCACGGCCCTTCAACTCGTCGGGCAGCGGCTGCTCGACCTTGATGTCGGGGGTGATGCCCTTGCCCTGGATCGACTTGCCGGCCGGCGTGTAATAGAGCGCCGTCGTCAGCCGCAAGGCGCCGTTTTCGGCGAGCGGGATGATGGTCTGCACCGAGCCCTTGCCGAAGGACTGCGTACCGAGCACGGTCGCGCGGCGATGGTCCTGCAGCGCGCCGGCGACGATCTCGGAGGCCGAGGCTGAACCGCCATTGACCAGCACGATGATCGGCTTGCCGTCGGTCAAATCGCCCGGACGCGAATCGAAGCGGGTGATGTCCTTGGGGTCGCGGCCACGGGTCGAGACGATCTCGCCACGGTCGAGGAAGGCATCCGAGACGCTCACCGCCTGGTCGAGCAGGCCACCGGGATTGAGCCGCAGGTCGAGCACATAGCCCTTGAGCTTGTCGGCCGGGATGTCCTTCTTGATCTGGTCGATCGCGTTCTGGAGATCGTCGAAGGTCTTTTCGGTAAACGAGGTCACTTTCATATAGCCGACATCGTTCTCGACGCGGAACTTGACCGCCTTGACCTTGATGATGTCGCGCACCACGGTGATCTCAAGCGGCTTGTCGGCGCCTTCGCGCAGGATGGTCAGCTTGATCGGCGTATTGACCAGGCCGCGCATCTTCTCGACCGCGTCGTTGAGCGTCATGCCGCGCACTTCCTCGCCGTCGATCTTGGCGATGAAGTCGCCGGCCAGCACGCCGGCGCGTGAGGCCGGGGTGTCGTCGATCGGGGTGATAACCTTGACCAGCTCGTTTTCCATCGTGACTTCGATGCCGAGCCCGCCGAATTCGCCCTTGGTCTGGACGCGCATGTCCTTGGCGGCTTCGGGGTTCATGTAGGAGGAATGCGGATCGAGCGAGGTCAGCATGCCGTTGATGGCGCTTTCGACCAGCGCCTTCTCATCAGGCGGCGTGACATATTGGCCGCGCACGCGCTCGAAAATATCGCCGAAGATCGCCAATTGGCGGTAGGTTTCGGAGCCCGCCGCATTAGCCGTGGAGCCGGGCGCGCCATAGACCAGCGACATGGCCGATGCTCCCATCAGCGCGCCTGCAAACAGAAGCGACAATTTACGTATCATTTCCTGCCCTTCCAGAGAGACGCTCCGCCCACCACGGGGTCGGATCGACGGGTTTTCCATCTTTGCGGAACTCGACATAGAGTTCCGGACCGGTATTTCCATTTGACGAGGCCGCGGCACTAGCCACCCTCGCCTCCCCCATCGCGCCGACCGGCTCACCTGCGAGAACAGATTGGCCGAGCGTGACGCTGATTCTGCTCATCCCCGCCAACACGACATGATAACCGTCGCCGGCATTCAGGATCAAGAGTTGTCCATAAGATCGGAAAGGCCCCGCATAAAGAACCGTCCCGTCGGCCGGGGCGGTGACGATGGCGCCCGATTGTGTCGCAACCATGTCGCCGAACATCACGCCGCCGTTATTGTCCTTGCCCCCGAAGCGGCGCTTGATGCGCCCGGTGACCGGCAAGGCGAGTTGCCCGCGCAGCGCCGAAAAGGGCGCGCTGGCGACCAGCCGATTGGCCTCCGGCGGCGCCGTCCGCTCAGCTTCGATCGCAAGGCGCTTCTCTTCAGCGCGCCTGGCGGCCTCGGCCTCCTTGCGGCTCTTTTCGGCCTGTTTTTCCAACGAGGCTATGAGGTCCTTCAGGCTGCCGGCGCGCGCGGCAAGTTCCTGCGATTTCACGCGCTCGTCCTCAATCTGGGCCTCGGCCTTTTCCTGCAGGTTCTGCTTTTCCTCCAGGAGCATGGAAAGCCGCTGCTTTTCGGCCAGTTGGTCACGCACGGAGGCCGAGAGCCGTTCGCGCTCGGCCAGGATCGAGGCCGACAACCGGTTCATCTCCTTCATGTCGGCCATCAGGATTTCGGTTTCCTCGCGCAGTTCAGGCACCACCGCGCCAAGCAGGATGGCACTGCGCACCGATGACAGCGCGTCTTCCGGCTTGACCAGGATCGCCGGCGGCGGATTGAGGCCCATGCGCTGCAGGGCGCCCAGCACCTCGGCCAGCACGCCACGCCGTTCGGCAAGTGAGACGCGGATGCCCTCCTGCTGTTCCTTCAGCCCTTCGAGCTTGCCGGTAATATCCTCTATGTCCTGGCTGAGCTTCTTTTCGGTCTTGGCCGACTGGATCAGCGCTGCCGTGAGCGTCGCATGATCCTTCCTGACCTTGGCGATGTCGGCCGAAAGCTGCTCCAGCCGATCGGCCGAGAGCGTCATGTCGCGCATCACGCTTTCATACTCGGCCTGCCGCGCGGCCTGATCGGCCACGATCGCATCGACATCCTGCGCGCCCGCAAGCCCCGGCAAGAAAGCAAGCAGGGCCGCGATCAGCAGGCGGCGGCCTGCCGGCATAAGGCTTGCTCTACGGATTACCGTTCCAAACATTTTAGGGACGCTGCATGTTTCGGCCGACCTTAGCGGTTTGTTCGTTAACGAACCATCAACCATTGCCTGACGTCGGTTCTTGCCGGACTGGTCGCGTTCACACAACCGCTTCGATCAGGCCCGGTGATAGGGGTGGCCGGACAAAATGGTGGTGGCGCGATAGAGCTGCTCCGCCAGCATGATGCGCACCAGCTGATGCGGCCATGTAAGCGCCCCGAAGGACAGCATGAGCGCGGCGTTTTCGTGCAGGCTCGCATCGTGACCATCGGCGCCGCCGATGGCGATGACAAGCTGGCGCTGGCCACCGTCGCGCAGTGCACCAAGCCTCGCCGCAAAATCTTGAGATGACAGGTTCTTGCCGCGCTCGTCGAGCAGGACCAGTGCGGCACCGCCGGCAAGCAGCGTTCGCAACCGCTCGGCTTCCTCGCGCTTGCGCTCGGGCGCGGCCTGAGCGCGGCTTTCGGGCGTTTCAAGAACGCCTGAAAATTCAAGCCCGATCGCCGGCCCGCTCTTGGCGAAGCGATCGAGATAGCGCTCGACCAATTCCTTGTCGGGGCCAGCCTTCATCCGGCCCACGGCATGAATGGCAATCTTCATCCAGTCCAGTCTCTTTTACCGGCGCATGGTCCCTTTCGGGATCATGCTTTCAAGGCCGATCGCATCCGATCGATGCATGCCAACAAGCGGAAATTGTCGCCAATTCCCGCCGAAGATGCATCAATGGACCGTTTCCTGCCCAAGATCCGGCGCCTGCCACATTTTTTCGAGATTGTAGAAGTCGCGGACTTCGGGGCGGAAGATATGGACGATGATATCGCCTGAATCGATCAGCACCCAGTCTGCCGATGCCAGCCCCTCGACACGCGCATTGCCGAAGCCGGCATCCTTGAGCGCCTTGAGGAGATGATCGGCCACCGCAGCGACATGACGGTGCGACCGGCCGGAAGCGATCACCATGTGATCGGCGAGGGCTGATTTCCCGTAAAGATCGATGGAGACGATGTTTTCGGCCTTGGAGTCTTCCAGACTGGCAAGGACTGTCGCGATGGCACGGGACACGGAGTCGTTTCCGCTGATCCCGGCCGGCGAAGGCACGATATTGGCCTTCTTCCGAAGTGCTGTTCTCAGTGTCTTTCCTTCCGAAACAAGAACAACGATATCCCCGCATTATTGCGAAGATAGAGAATAGATAGGCAGAGTCGCGTTGCAGTTTCAAGACATAGAGCGGGCGAATGCCCGGCCAAATCCGGGCTGCCGCTCTAACTGTTTGTTCTTGCCGCATTTCTGTTTGTCTCAAACCGCGCCGTCGCGGATGGCGGTGGACGACAGCGAGGAGCGCGGACCGTGAATGAAAGTCCAGGCCGGCGCCCTGATGCGGGCAAGGCGCGGGGCATCGGCTTCGTCGATCCGGGCGTGATCGAAGGTCTTGGCCATGACCGATGAGAGGAAGGCCAGAGTGGCACCGGGACGGTCTATGACGGCAATCGGGAAAGTGAGCACGATCTGGCGCCAGCGCTGCCAGCGATGGAAGTCGCGCAGGCTGTCTGCCCCCATGATCCAGACGAAATCGACGCCAGGATTGCGGCTCTTGACCAGTTCCAGCGCATCTGCGGTGTAACGGATCTTGTGCGCGGCCTCGAAAGCGGTGACCTTGACGCGCGGGTCGTGCACGGTTTCTTCCGAAAGCCGGATGCGCTCGGCCAGGGGCGCAAGATTGCGGTTGACCTTCAACGGGTTACCCGGTGTGACGATCCACCAGAGCTGATCGAGATGGAGCCGGCGCAAGGCGGTTTCGGCAACCAGCGCGTGGCCGGCATGAGGCGGATTGAACGACCCGCCGAACAGACCGACCTGCATGCCCTTTTCGACATAGGGCATGCGCAGATAACGCTGATCGACCCCGCCAAACATGACTGACAGTTACCCCCCTCGGGCAGCGGCGACGGCCTTGCGCTAAGCGACACTCAAGGCCGCACCTGGCCCGCGCCGCGCACGCGGTACTTGAACGAGGTGAGCTGTTCGACGCCGACCGGCCCGCGCGCATGCATCTTGCCGGTGGCGATGCCGATCTCCGCCCCCATGCCGAACTCGCCGCCATCGGCGAACTGCGTGGAGGCGTTGTGCAGCAGGATGGCCGAATCAATCTCGTTGAAGAAGCGTTCGACCGCTTGTGCCTCCTCGGCAATGATTGCCTCGGTGTGGTGCGAGGAGTGGGTCTCGATATGCTCGATCGCACCGCCCACGCCATCGACCAGCCGCACGGCGATCACCGCATCGAGATATTCGGTGATCCAGTCGGCATCGGTTGCCAGGCGCGCGGCAGGAAACGCCTTCACGACTTCCGCATCGCCGCGGATTTCGCAGCCGGCCTTGGCCAAAGCCTCCAGCACGGGAACGAGATGCGTGGGCGCAACCGCGCGATCGACCAGCAGCGTCTCGGCCGCGCCGCAAATGCCGGTGCGCCGCATCTTGGCGTTGAGCGTTACCTCGACCGCCATATCGAGCCGTGCCGATCTGTCGATATAGACATGGCAGATGCCTTCCAGATGCGCAAAGACCGGGACGCGCGCCTCGGTCTGTACGCGTTCGACCAGGCTGCGGCCGCCACGTGGGATGATGACGTCGAGATTGCCCGAAAGCCCCTTGAGCATTTCGCCGACAGCCGCCCGGTCCGCGGTCGGCACAAGCTGGATGGAGTCCCGCGGCAGGCCGGCCGCAACCAGACCTTCGACCAGGCAGGCATGGATGGCGGCAGACGAATTAAGCGAATCCGAGCCGCCACGCAGGATGACCGGATTGCCCGCCTTGAGGCAGAGCGCGCCGGCATCGGCAGTGACGTTGGGTCGGCTTTCATAGATGACGCCGATGACGCCGAGTGGCGTGCGCACCCGCTCTATATGCAGGCCGTTGGGCCGGTCCCAGGCAGCCGTGACCTGGCCGACGGGATCGTCAAGATCGGCGATGGCACGGATGCCCTCGGCAATGGCGTGGATGCGTTTGGAATCGAGTTTCAACCGGTCCAGAAAGGAGGAGCCGAGTCCGGCTTCCCCACCATTCTTCATGTCGATTTCATTGGCGGCCAGGATCGCCTGTTCGTTGCCGACGACCGCATCGGCCATGGCAAGCAGGGCGTCGCGCTTGACCTGTGGGGCGGCAATGGCCAGCGGGCGGGCGGCGGCGCGCGCCTTGCGGCCGATCCCGGCCATCAGGGCAATAGTGTCGTCACGTGATTTCTCGGGCATTGTCAGCATGCTACTTCCCTAGAGCCGGGCCTTCTCGGCGACCCCATTGTGGCTCACCACCAGATCGTCACGATGGATCATAGCCGAGCGCCCCTCATAGCCAAGCACGGAGGCGATTTGATTGGTCTTCAACCCCGCAATCCTTACGGCATCGGCGGCATCATAGGCAACGAGGCCCCGCGCGATCTCGCGGCCGGCCGGATCGATGATCGCCACCGTATCGCCGCGCGAAAAATTGCCGCTGACCAGCTTCACGCCGGCCGGCAGCAGTGATTTGCCCGACAGCAGCGCCCCGACGGCGCCGGCATCGACCACAAGCTGCCCAGCCGCTTCGAGCTGGCCGGCAATCCAGGTCTTGTAGCCCTTCACCGGATGGTCGCTGGGCTTGAAGAAGCTGGCGCGTTCGCCGCGATCTATGGCGGCGAGCGGATTGAGCCGGGTGCCGGAGGTGATGATCATGGCGGTGCCGGCGGCGGTGGCGATCTTGCCGGCGTCGAGCTTGGTGCGCATGCCGCCACGCGACAGTTCCGACGCCGCCGCACCGGCCATCGCCTCGATATCGGGCGTGATCGTGTCGATGACCGGAATGAACTCGGCCGACGGATCGAGCGCCGGCGGGGCGGTGTAGAGCCCGTCTATGTCCGACAGCAGCACCAAAAGGTCCGCGCCCATCATGGTGGCTATGCGCGCGGCGAGCCGGTCATTGTCGCCATAGCGGATCTCGGATGTGGCGACCGTGTCGTTCTCATTGATGACCGGCACCGCCTTCAGCTTGAGCAGCGTGGAGATGGTTGCGCGCACATTGAGATAACGCCGGCGCTCCTCGGTGTCGCCGAGCGTCACCAGCACCTGGCCGGATTTCAGCCCGTTACGGCCAAGCTCGTCGGACCATGCGCCGGCAAGGGCAATCTGGCCGACTGCGGCACAGGCTTGGCTTTCCTCCAGCTTTAGCGTGCGCCGGCCAAGGCCGAGAATGGTGCGGCCGAGCGCAATCGCGCCCGACGATACCACCAGCACTTCCACGCCTTCCAACGCAAGGGCTGCGACATCATCGGCCAGTGAGGCCAGCCATTCGCGCTTCAGGCCTCGGGTTCGGTCAACCAGCAGGGCCGAGCCGATCTTCACCGCGATACGGCGGTGGGATTTCAGGGAGTGCAGGCTCATGACCGGGCCTCAATCGCCTCAGCTTCGCGACGAGAACAAGCAAGATTGAATTCAAACATCACATGCAATCCCGGATCACCTCACCCACCGCTCGTCGGGCTCGGCCGGTGTCTCTTCTTCGCGCGCCGCCTCGACTTCGGCCATCAGGGCGCGCAGCACGGCCTCCACCCCCTCGCCGCTGACCGCGGAGAGGAGGAATACCGGGCCGCCGGCAGCGCGCTTGAGCGCGGCAAGCTTCTTCTTGCGCTGTTCCGGGTCAAGCGTATCGACCTGGCTCAGCGCCACCACTTCCGGCTTGTCGGCAAGGCCGTTTCCATAGGCCTCGAGTTCGCCGCGCACGGTCTTGTAGGCCTTGGCAGGGCTTTCCTCCTGCGCGGAAACCAGATGCAGGAGCACCCGCGTGCGCTCGATATGGCCGAGGAAGCGGTCGCCTATGCCCACGCCCTCATGCGCACCTTCGATGAGGCCCGGAATATCGGCGATGACGAATTCGCGGGCATCGATGCGGGCGACGCCAAGGCCCGGATAGAGAGTGGTGAAGGGATAATCGGCGATCTTCGGCTTGGCCGCCGTGACTGCCGCCAGGAAGGTCGACTTGCCGGCATTGGGCAGGCCGACCAGCCCGGCATCGGCGATGAGTTTCAGCCGCAGCCAGATCGTCATCTCCTGCCCCGACAGGCCGGGATTGGCGCGGCGCGGAGCCTGGTTGGTCGCGGTCTTGAAATGCTGGTTGCCGAAGCCGCCATTGCCGCCCGCCGCCAAGCGGAAGCGCTGGCCGACCTCGGTGAGGTCGCAGATCAGCGTCTCATTGTCTTCCTCATAGACCTGGGTGCCGACCGGCACCTTCAGCGTCACATCGGCGCCCTTGGCGCCGGTGCGGTTGCGGCCCATGCCGTGCACGCCGGTCTTGGCGCGGAAATGCTGCTGGTAGCGATAATCGATCAGCGTGTTCAGCCCATCGACCGCCTCAACGAAGACATCTCCGCCGCGCCCGCCGTCGCCGCCGTCCGGTCCGCCGAATTCAATGAACTTCTCGCGGCGGAAGGAGACGCTGCCGGCGCCCCCGTCGCCTGAGCGTATGTAGACTTTGGCCTGGTCGAGAAATTTCATCGGAACAAGGATTTCGCTGCTGTGGATTTCGTGGCGTGCCTGAAGCGTCCCCGCTTTCGGCCCGATGCTTTAGCGCAAAGTGCGGCCAAGCGCGAGGGAGGCTTCGGTTGTTGCGCAAAACAGGCGAAGCGGACCACCAGCCGACTGCGATGCAGCGGCAGATGGTCCCAAGTCGCCGGTTACTGTGCCCAGGTGCGCAGGCTGACCCAGGTCTTGCGGTCGAGCCGGTAGCGCTCGACCGGAACCTGGCCGGCCACGATCGAATTCAGCATGCCCTGGCCGGCATACTGAAAGCCGCATTTGTGGATCACCCGCCGCGACGGTGGATTGATGACCCGGCAGGACGCATGCAGCACATTGATCGAGGTTGCCCGGAAGGCGAGATCGACCAGCGCATGGGCTGCTTCCGTCGCATAGCCGCGCTTCCAGTAAGGCTCGCCGACCCAGTAGCCCAATTCCAGCCCGCGCTCGGTGGCGTTGAGGCCGGCACAGCCTACGAAAGTGCCGGTTTCGGCCTGCGTCAGCGCATAGATGCAGCCGGCGACACGCTTTTGCCCGGCCATGGCCAGAAACGAGCGCGCCTCGGCAATGCCATAGGGGTGCGGCATGCGCGACAGCATTTCGGCAACCTTGCGGTTGTTGGCCATCATCGCCAGGTCAGCGATGTCGTCCTCATGCGGCGGGCGCATGACCAGACGCTCGGTGATCAGCACCGGGCAATCGATCGCCAAGCTTTCGTCATCAAAATCTTCCGATTCGGCAACCATTTCGTGTCCTCCAGGCAAGAAAAAGGGGAGATGGCGACCCATCTCCCCTGATGCTTTTTCTGGATTCTGCCAGACACCGGTCCCGAGATGGGGCGCCGGTGTTGTGGTGCGGAACCGGCTACTCCGCTGCTTCGGTAATCGGGTTGACCGATACGTAGGTTCGGCCATTGGCTTTTTTGCGGAAAGCGACCGCGCCGGCTTCCATTGCAAAGAGCGTGTGATCGGTGCCCATGCCGACATTGGCGCCGGGATGCCACTTGGTGCCGCGTTGGCGAATGATGATGTTGCCCGGGACGACTGCTTCGCCGCCGAACTTCTTGACGCCAAGGCGCTTGGATTCCGAATCACGACCGTTGCGCGACGAACCGCCAGCTTTCTTATGTGCCATGGGTTTTCTCCTTCAGTCCGTAGCTTATTCGTTTTCCGCGCCGGCGGCCACCGTCTTCGGCTCCGTCTCGGCTGCGGCTTCCTTCTTGGCGGCGGCCTTCTTCGCCGGCTTCGCCCCTGCGGTCAGGATCTCGGCGATGCGCACGGTGGTTTCGTGCTGCCGGTGACCGCGGGTACGGCGTGAATTCTGGCGGCGGCGCTTCTTGAACGCGATGACCGTGGCGCCGCGGCCCTGCTCGACCACTTCGGCCGTGACCACCACGCCTTCCACGAAGGGCGCGCCGATGGTGGCATTCTCGCCTTCGCCAACAGCCAGAACCTGGGTGAATTCCACCGTATCGCCGGCATTGGCAACAAGCTTGCCGATCTTGAGAACATCATTGGCGGCAACGCGATACTGCTTGCCACCGGTCTTAATGACTGCGAACATTTTTTGCCTTTCGCTGTTCGGTCCGGCCTTTCGTCCGCAAGAATGCGGGCTGGCCGTCTTTTTATCAGTCTGCGGGGTTTCAAAATACGACCGGCGCGGAACAGACCCCACGCCGGAATTGTGCCGTGCCTATCGCAGCTAAGCGAACGAGTCAAGCCGAGGCGCAAATAACGTGTCGGGGAGGTCTTGTAACCTGGCCCGTCAGCCAGTATCTAGAGCGCCGCGCCGGCAAAACCCGGCTGACCACGACACGGAGAGGTGGCAGAGTGGTCGAATGCACCGCACTCGAAATGCGGCATGCTCGCAAGGGCATCGGGGGTTCGAATCCCTCCCTCTCCGCCAGCGCTGTAGCCGCAAGCCGGACTTCCGTGGTCACAACAGTGTTGAGGTGACCTGCAATTCGTACAGCGTACGGTTTGAGCAGGCGTATTCCCGATATTATCGCTGCAAGAAAGCTCGGATCGCTTACCCATAATGGTGAGTTTGTGACCCGAAGCGGGCTCCATCCGGCATCACTTGCCGCCGAGGGCCATAGTGTCGACCACCAGTTCCACTCGATCAGCGGCAAAGCGCGTCACCGAGCACTGCACGGGTCGCCCGGACAGATCACAGTTCACGGCGCGCGTGACGATCACGATGGCACCGGGCGCCAGTTGCAGTTCGCGCGTATCGGCTTCCTCGGCATGGCGTGCCTCGATCGAGGTCGAGGCACGGCGATAATCGGCAACGCCTAACCCCGCAAGCGCCGCCGTCATGGAGCCGGTGCTGGAGAAGAGTTCGGCGATGCCCTCGAAGCGATCCGCCTCGAACCAGGATGTCGATCGGGACACAGGAATGCCGTCGGCCCTGCCGAGACTTTCGATGCGGACTACCCCGGTCCCCGTCGCAAGATCGAGCGCCGCCGTGACCCATGCGGCTGCCGACTCGTTCGCCGTGCCGATCATTTCACTGCGCGTATCGCGCGCCTGGTCGCCGAGCCCAGCGGAGAACCGCGTCCGCTCGCCGATCGGATAGATGAGACGCTTCCTGCGCCGCACATAGGTTCCGCGCCCCTGCTGCGACTCCAGGACGCCTTCATGCGCGAGCGCGGCGATGGCCGCGCGCACCGTATGGCGGTTGACCCCGAAGCGTTCCGCCAACTCTGCTTCCGGCGGCAGCCGGCCGGTCTCATCGGCAAGCCCATTGGCGATCCCGGCTCTTATGCCGTCCGCAATCTGCCGCCACAGGGCAACGCCGAGGCCTCGCTGCAATCGCGCCGTCATTGGTTCAGCCTCTTTTCCGATCCTGTCATGTGCCCGTCATCCGGCGCAGCTATGGTGACCTCAATTCATAGAGTTGTCTAGATAAATGGACAATATGGAGCAAATATGCAGACCCATGAAGAGATCGCCTTGCGCAGGAGCCGGATGTCCGTGCTGGCGCGAGCCAGGACCAGCCGGCTGCAGGAATTGTGGGCTGCTCTCGACCTTGCGCCCTCCTATCAGGCCTTGCGCGGTCCGGAATGCGGCCTGATCACCTTGCAGGGTCGTATTGGTGGCGGCGGCGAAGCCTTCAATTTCGGCGAAGCGACGGTCACTCGGGCGAGCGTCCGGCTGGAGGACGGGTCGGTCGGCCATGCGGTTGCCCTTGGCCGGGACATGGACAAGGCCCGCATTGCCGCGCTGGTCGACGCGGTCTGCCGCAAGCCGGAGATGGCGACGCTTGTGGATGCCCGGATGATTGCGCCGTTGCAGCAAGAACTCGATGAAGCGGACGAGACGCTGCGCCAGCTGACGGCCGCCACCCGTGTCGACTTTTTCACCATGGTTCGCGGAGAAGACTGATGCGTAACGAGTCAACGGCGCTGGACGGCGGATTTTCCGCTCCCGTGCAGGATGCACAGGCCGTCTTCCGCGCAGTGATGGACGCGATGGCGCGGCCGGCGACCATCGTCGAAATCAGGCCCCCGGTCACACCGCCGGCACCGCTGCCGCCGATCATCGGCGCGATCGCATCCACGCTGCTGGATGCGGACACTCCGATCTGGCTGGACCCGACGCTCGGCCAAAGCCCGGAGGTAGGCGAATGGCTGGTCTTCCACACCGGTGCGTCGTTCACCGATCAACCCGGCGAAGCTTCCTTCGCCTTGATCGGCGACGGTTCAGCCTTTCCCGATCTGGACACCTTTGCGCAAGGCACACAGGAATATCCTGATCGGTCGGCGACGCTGGTCATCGCCATCGAAGCGTTCGACGGCGGCACGCCGCTCTGCTTGCGCGGCCCGGGCATCCTGGACAGGGCGACGATCGCCCCGCGCGGCCTGCCCAAGGACTTCGCCGAGCAATGGGAAGAAAACACCCAGCGCTTCCCACGCGGGGTCGACCTAGTGCTTGCCACCGGCGATTCCCTCGTCTGCCTGCCGCGCACCGCGCGCCTGATCGCACGGGAAATGGAGGTCTAGCCATGTATGTCGCAGTCAAGGGTGGCGAAGCCGCAATCGACAATGCGCACCGGCTGCTGGCCGATCGCCGCCGGGGTGACCGCTCCGTTCCGGCGCTCACACTCGACCAGATCACCGAGCAGTTCGCCCTCGGCGTCGACCGAGTCATGAGCGAAGGCTCGCTCTACGACCGGCGGCTGGCGGCACTCGCCATCAAGCAGGCCCGCGGCGACCTGATCGAGGCGATCTTCCTAGTGCGCGCCTATCGCACCACACTGCCGCGCTTCGGCTACAGCGAACCCGTCGATACCGGCGCAATGCTGATCGAGCGGCGCATCTCGGCCTGCTTCAAGGATTTGCCGGGCGGCCAGCTTCTCGGACCTACTTTCGACTACACGCATCGCCTGCTGGACGAGGAACTCGACGGCGATCCGCAGATCGCGATCGGTGAGAGGCGAGAATCTCTCACTGACGCGGCAGCGCGGGTGGCCGACATTCTCGGCGGGGAAGGGCTGGTCGAGGAGGATGTTGATCCGGCGGGGCAGTCCGCGCCCGGCGACATCAACCACACGCCGAGCGAATTCCCGATGTCGCGGGCGATGCGCCTGCAGAGCCTGTCGCGTGGCGACGAAGGTTTCCTGCTCGCCCTCGGCTATTCCACACAGCGCGGCTATGGGCGCTCGCATCCCTTTGCCGGCGAAATCCGCATCGGCGAGGTCGAGATGGAAATCATCGTCCCGGAACTCGGCTTCGCCGTGCCGCTCGGCCGCATCCAGGTGACCGAATGCCAGATGGTCAACCAGTTCAAGGGATCGGCCAAGGCGCCGCCGCAGTTCACGCGCGGCTACGGGCTGGTCTTCGGCCAGTCGGAGCGCAAGGCGATGGCGATGTCATTGTGCGACCGGGCGATGCGCGCCGAGGAACTGGGCGAGGACGTCGTCGCGCCGCCGCAGGACCAGGAATTCGTCATCTCCCATTGCGACAACGTGCAGGCGACGGGTTTCGTCGAGCACCTGAAGCTGCCGCATTATGTCGACTTCCAGGCCGAACTCGGCCTCGTGCGCACCATGCGTGCGGAATACGCCCAGCGCGAAAGCACATTTCAGACCGACCTGCAGGAGGCTGCGGAATGAATGCGATGAGCCGCAACGCCACATACAATTTCGCCTATCTGGACGAGCAGACGAAGCGCATGATCCGCCGCGCGATCCTCAAGGCGATCGCCATCCCGGGCTACCAGGTTCCCTTCGCCAGCCGCGAGATGCCGATGCCCTACGGCTGGGGCACGGGCGGGGTGCAGGTGACGGCCGCAATACTGGGGCCGGACGATGTGCTCAAGGTGATCGACCAGGGCGCCGACGACACGACCAATGCGGTCTCGATCCGCAAGTTCTTCGAGCGCGTGGCTGGGATCGAGACGACCACCCACACGGCTGAAGCGACCATCATCCAGACACGGCATCGCATCCCGGAAGCGCCGCTCGCCGAGGGCCAGGTGCTCGTCTACCAGGTGCCGATCCCGGAGCCGCTGCGCTTCCTCGAGCCGCGCGAGACCGAGACGCGCAAGATGCACGCGCTCGAGGAATACGGGCTGATGCACGTCAAACTCTATGAGGACATCGCCAAGAACGGCCATATTGCCACCACCTATGCCTATCCTGTGAAGGTCGAGGGACGCTACGTGATGGACCCCTCGCCGACGCCGAAATTCGACAATCCGAAGATGCATATGTCGGCGGCGCTGCAACTGTTCGGCGCGGGCCGCGAGAAGCGCATCTATGCGCTGCCCCCGCATACAGAGGTAGTGAGCCTCGATTTCGAGGATCACCCGTTCGAGGTCCAGCGTTTCGACCGGCCATGCGCGCTATGCGGGGCCGAGCAGGTCTATCTGGACGAAATCGTGCTCGATGACCGCGGTGGGCGGATGTTCGTCTGCTCCGACACCGACCATTGCGAGACGCGACGCGCCGAAGGCCACCGTGGCGAGTTGGGCGGCGAATTGAGCGGAGAGGCAAAATGACGATCGCACTTCGAAATGCGGACGTGTTCGCCGCCGAGGATCTGCCGCTACTTTGCGTGCGCGGCCTGACCAGGACCTATGGAACACGAATCGGCTGCGCTGAGGTCGATCTCGACGTGTGGCCCGGCGAAGTGCTGGCGATCGTCGGGGAGTCCGGCTCCGGCAAATCGACGCTGCTCAACTGCATATCGGCCCGTCTGGAACCGACTTCGGGTACGGTCTGCTACCGGATGCGCGATGGCGAGATGCGCGATCTCTATCGCCTGCAGGAAGCGGAGCGCCGTCTGTTGCTGCGCACCGATTGGGGCTTCGTCCACCAGAACCCCGCCGACGGGCTGCGCATGACGGTGTCGGCCGGCGCCAATGTCGGCGAGCGGCTCATGGCCGTCGGCGACCGTCATTATGGCAGGATCCGAGAAACGGCGACGGACTGGCTCGGCCGCGTGGAAATCAGCGCCGACCGCATCGACGACCAGCCGCGCGCCTTTTCCGGCGGCATGCGCCAACGCCTGCAGATCGCGCGCAATCTCGTCACCGGACCGCGCCTGGTCTTCATGGATGAGCCGACCGGCGGCTTGGACGTGTCGGTGCAGGCACGCCTGCTCGACCTGTTGCGCGGCCTCGTCAATGATCTCGGCCTTGCCGTCATCATCGTCACCCACGATCTCGCCGTGGCGCGTCTCCTGTCGCATCGCATGATCGTCATGAAGGACGGAAACGTCATCGAGCATGGCCTGACGGACCGTCTGCTGGACGACCCGCAGGCGCCCTACACGCAACTCCTCGTCTCCTCCATCCTCCAGGTCTGAGGTCCAAGCCGTGCAAACTCCCGCTCTCACCGTGACCGGCCTCGGCAAGACATTCACCATGCATCTGCGTGGCGGCATCCAACTGCCGGTGGTCGCCAATACCCGCTTCGCCCTGCACGCCGGCACCTGCACCGTACTGGGCGGCCCCTCCGGCGCAGGCAAAAGCTCTGTCCTGAAGATGCTCTATGGAAACTACGGCACAAGCGCCGGCCGCATTCTCGTCAGCCATCGCGGCCGCGAGGTCGACCTGGCCGCCGCCGGCCCCCGCACGATCCTGGAACTGCGCCGCGAGACAATCGGCTATGTCAGTCAGTTCCTGCGCGTCGTGCCACGCATCGGCGCGCTCGACATCGTTGCCGAACCGCTGGTCGAGCGCGGCGCGGACCGCGTGGAAGCTGCCCGGCGTGCGGGTGAGTTGCTGAGCCGGGTCAACCTGCCCGAACGCCTGTGGGAACTGCCGCCCGCCACCTTCTCGGGCGGCGAACAGCAGCGCGTCAACATCGCGCGCGGCTTCATCACGGACCACCCGATCCTGCTCCTCGACGAACCCACCGCCTCGCTTGACGCCGCCAATCGCGACGTGGTGGTCGAAATGATCGCCGAGAAGAAGCGGGCCGGCGTCGCCTTGCTCGGCATCTTCCACGATACCGAAATCCGCAATGCGGTTGCCGACGTCACCATCGACGTGACCGGCTTTTCGCCAGCCAGGAAGGCGGCCTGATCATGGCGCGCCTGTCTGAAACGCCGGTCGTTCATCCAACTGCCCAGCTCGAGAACTGCCGTCTCGGGCGCTACACCGAGGTGGCGGAAGGGGGCCGGCTCGTCGAGACGGAACTGGGCGACTATTCCTACGTCATGGAAAACTGCCAGGCCTGGTGTGTCACCATAGGCAAGTTTTGCAATATCGCCGCATCGGTGCGCATCAACGCCACCCATCATCCGATGTCGCGGGCGACACTGCACCATTTCACCTATCGCGCCTCCGACTATTTCGACGACGCCGAGCACGAATCGGATTTCTTTGCCGCCCGCCGCGCCAAACGAGTCCGCATTGGGCACGATAGCTGGATCGGCCATGGCGTCACGATTCTGCCCGGCGTGACGATCGGCGACGGTGCGGTGGTCGGTGCCGGCGCCGTGGTCACGAGGGACGTCGCGCCCTACACGATCGTCGCGGGCGTGCCGGCGCGGGTCGTGCGCGCGCGGTTTCCGGCAGCGACCGGGCAGCGCCTGCAAGCGCTCGCCTGGTGGGACTGGCCGCATGAACGGCTGCGCGCCGCACTCGACGATTTCCGCAATCTCGGCATCGAGGATTTCCTCGAGCGCCACGAAGCCACTGCATGGCCTGTGGAAGCCGTGAACAGTCATCGAACTGACATTCACCCGACACCCGACCGTCATGTGCCGGGACTAAATCCATGAGGACCATGAGCACCGTCGCCCGCATGCGCAGCGAGGGCAACATGGCGTGGGCGGACGGCAACCCGATCCGCCGAGCTTTCAGCAAACTGGAAGGACCAATGCCATGACGGCCATCTCCGTCCGCAATCTGTCCAAGAGCTTCGGCAAGAAGCGCGCGCTGGACGATGTCAGCCTTGAAGTCCAATGTGGCGAGATGGTCGCCCTGATCGGCGCCTCCGGTTCCGGCAAGAGCACGCTCATCCGCCACATATGCGGCCTGGAGATCGCCCAGGCCGGGCAGAGCAGGATCGAGGTCCTGGGTGGCGCGATCCAGGACGGCGGCCGCCTCGCGGCAAAGGCCCGGGACATGCGCCGCAACATCGGCGTCGTCTTCCAGCAGTTCAATCTCGTTGGCCGCATGTCGGTGCTGTCCAACGTCCTGCTCGGCAATCTCGGCCGCATCCCGATGTGGCGCGGTACGCTCGGCCTCTTTACCGCCGAGGAGAAGAAGGCTGCGCGCGAGGCGCTTGCCCGCGTCGGCATACCGGAAGTCGCCTGGCAGCGGGCGTCGACCTTGTCCGGCGGCCAGCAGCAGCGCGCGGCAATCGCCCGAACGCTCATACAGCGCTCCAACATCCTGCTCGCCGACGAGCCGATCGCCTCGCTCGATCCGTCATCGGCCCGGCGGGTCATGGAAATCCTCGCCGCGGTCAACCGCGACGAAAAGATCACCTGCGTCGTCTCGCTCCATCAGGTCGAATATGCGAGGCGCTACTGCGCACGCACCATCGCCTTGCGCGACGGCCGCATCGTTTTCGATGGCCCGTCCTCAGAGCTGACCAACCAGATGCTCATCGAACTCTACGGAGACAACTCCGAAGAGCTGATTTTGCCGGACGCACCGGTGCAGACGGCAAAACCGAAACGCATGCCGAAACCCGGAAATGTTCCGGCCTTCGCGTAACTCCAACCACAAGCAGGGAAGCTTGCCATGAACCTATTCCTCAAGGGCACCGCCGCCGCCGTTCTGGCGTTCACATTGTCCGGCACCGCCATGGCCGAAGAGATCAACTTCGGCATCATCTCCACCGAATCGCAGCAGAACCTGAAACCGAAATGGGACCCGCTGCTCGCCGACTTCGCCAAGGCCACCGGCCTGGACGTGAAGCCGTTCTTCGCCTCCGACTATGCCGGCGTGATCGAAGGCATGCGCTTCGGCAAGGTCCAGATGGCCTGGTATGGCAACAAGTCGGCGATGGAAGCCGTCGACCGCGCCGAAGGCGAGGTATTCGCCCAGACCGTTCCCTCCAGCGGCGAGCCGGGCTACTATTCGCTGATCCTCGCGCCCAAGGACAGCAAGCTGAATTCGGTCGAGGATCTGCTGAAATGCGACCAGTCGCTCAATTTCGGCCTCGGCGACCCGAATTCGACCTCGGGCTATCTGGTGCCCATGACCTTCGTCTTCTCGGCCAACAAGATCGACCCGAAGAGCTGCTTCAAGAACCTCACCAATGCCAACCACGAGACCAATGCCATGGCTGTCGTCAACGGCCAGGTCGATGCCGCCGCCAACAATACCGAGAATTTGGCGCTGATTGAAAAGAACCAGCCCGCCGCATTCGAGAAAGTCAAGGTGATCTGGAAGTCGCCGCTGATCCCGTCCGATCCGCTGGTCTGGCGCAAGGACCTGTCGGACGACGCCAAGGCCAAGATCAGGGACTTCTTCCTGACCTACGGCACCGACAAATCAAAGGGCGACGTCGCCCATGAGAAGGACGTGCTGGCCGGCCTCGAATGGGCTCCCTTCCGAGCCTCCTCCGACGACCAGCTTCTGCCGATCCGCGTGATGGAGCTGACCAAGACGATCGCGCAGATCGAGGCCGACGCCTCGCTCTCCGACGCCGACAAGAAGGCAAAGGTCGAGCCGCTCGAAAAGCAGAAGGCCGAGTACGAGGCCAAGCTGAAGACCATTCAGGGCTGACCGCCCCCAAATCCGACCCAGCATAAATTGCCGGCTGCCATTGGGTGGCAGCCGGCGCATTTTCCAGGACACTACCCATGGACCAGACCGCCAAGATCGCGTCCGTTGCCTCCGCTCGCCCCGAAGTGGAACGAGAATGGTCCCGCAGCCTGGGGACCTGGGCCACATGGGTTGCGCTCCTTATCCTGCTCGTCTGGAGCTGGGCTCCGGCCGAGATGTCCCGCTGGACGTATCTGTTCAGCGACGCCGGCAACATGGCGGAATATGCCAGCGGCTTCCTGCGGCCCGATTTCTCGCAATGGCGCTACTACATCGAGGAAATGCTGATCACGATCCAGATCGCGCTGTGGGGAACCTTCCTCGCCGCGGTCTTCGCAGTGCCCTTCGGCATCCTCTCGGCCCGCAATCTCGCTCCCTGGTACGTCGTGCAGCCGGTGCGCCGCGTCATGGACGCCTGCCGCTCGATCCATGAGTTGGTCTTTGCCGTGCTTTTCGTCGTCGCCGTGGGCCTCGGCCCGTTCGCCGGCGTGATGGCGCTGTTCATCCACACCACCGGCATTCTGGCCAAGCTCTTCTCCGAGGCGGTGGAGGCGATCGACGCGCGACCCGTGGAGGCAATCCGCGCCACCGGCGCCTCGCGTCTGCAGGAGATCATCTTCGGCGTGGTGCCGCAGGTCATGCCGCTGTGGACGTCCTACGCGCTCTACCGTTTCGAATCCAATGTCCGCGCCGCCACCGTGCTCGGCGTCATCGGCGCCGGCGGCATCGGCCAGGTGCTGTTCGAGGCCATACGCGGTTTCTACTACCCGCAGGCGTCGGCGATGCTGATCATCATGCTGATCACCGTGTCGCTGCTCGACTTGCTTTCGCAACGCCTGCGCAAGCTGTTCCTATGATGCGCTGCGCCGTCTGCCTCACAGCTTCACCCGACAAGACGCTGGCGCGGGCGGCCCGGCCTGAGCTCGGCGCCGATTTCACCGTTCATTCAAGCCACCGTTTCGGCAAGGCCGATACGAGAAAGTATGCCTGACATGCCGCAGGAAACCATTCTGACCAATGCCCGGATTGTCCTCGAAGACGAGATCGTCCGTGGCTCCATCGTCATGCGTGACGGTCTTGTCTCAGCCATAGACGCAGGTAGCACCGCCGGCGGCGAGGACATGGACGGCGACTACCTGATCCCAGGGCTGGTCGAACTCCACACCGACCATCTGGAGCAGCACTACAGCCCTCGCCCCGGAGTGGTATGGGACAGCATAGCCGCCCTGCAGGCACATGACGCGCAGGTCGCAGCGTCGGGAATAACCACGGTGTTCGATTGCCTGCGGCTCGGTTCGGACGAGAATGCCGGCTTCAAGCGCGGCGAGATGCGCGCCATTGCCGACGCCATCGCGGCCGCCCAGAGCGAGGATCGGTTGCGCGCCGACCACCTGATCCATCTGCGCTGCGAGGTTTCATCCGCAGACGTGCTCGATCATTTCGAGGACTTCACCGCCGATCCCCAGGTCAGGCTGGCATCGCTGATGGACCACGCGCCCGGCCAGCGCCAGTTCCAGACCCTTGACGCCTACACGATCTACTACAAGAAGAAATGCGGCCTGTCGGACGTCGAGTTCGAGCGCTTTGTCGCCCGCCGCATCGAGGAGTCGGGACGCTATGCCGCTCCGCATCGCCGCGCGATCGCCGATGCCTGTGCCGAACGCGGCATCGCAGTGGCAAGCCATGACGACGCCACCGTCGAACATGTCGAGGAATCGAAAGGCTTCGGCGTGCGTCTGGCCGAGTTCCCGACCAGCATAGAAGCGGCCAGGGCCTCGCATGAAGCCGGCATGGCGGTGCTGATGGGCGCCCCCAATATCGTGCGCGGCAAATCCCATTCGAGAAATATCTCCGCAAGGACGCTGGCCGACGCCCACGTGCTGGACGTGCTGTCGTCCGACTATGTGCCGTTCAGCCTGATCCATGCGCCGTTCGTGCTGGCCGATGACGACGGCGGCATGTCCCTGCCGGAGAGCGTTAGGCTGGTGACCGCCAATCCCGCCGAAGCGGTGGGCTTAAGCGATCGTGGCCGCATCGCCACCGGCCTGCGCGCGGATCTGGTGCGCGTGCGGCGGCCGGCGGGCGTTCCCATCGTCCGCGCGGTATGGCGCGAGGGTGGCCGCGTCGTCTGAAATTGCTGAGCTTCAGCAGAAGACAGCGGCCGCCACACTGCCCGGATGCCCGGTGCAAAGGTCATACCCCAAGGACGTGGCGGCGCCGCGGCGCCGGCTTCAGGTTGCATTCTTCTGGCGGTGTTTTCGGCGCACGGCATCAGCCCTGCGACGGCTTCCAGTCACCTGAAGGAACAACGTTGATCATCCACGGTATGCCGAACCTGTCGATCAGGGAGCCGAAGCCGGGGGACCAGAAGGTCTCGCCGAAGGGCATCACCGCCTTGCCACCTTCGGACAGTTGGTCGAACCAGCGTTGAGCCTGTGCCTTGTCTTCGGTGTGCAGGGTGACGTCGAAGCCGTTTTTCGGTTTATCGACGTTGGGCGCCCAGCCGACATCCATGTCCGCGCCCATCAGAGCCTGGTCGCCGACCTCGAGCCAGCAGTGCATCAACCAGGTCTTGTACTTCTCACCTGTGATCGGCATGTCCGGAGGCGCGTCACCATAGGGCATGGCGGCGGTGATTTTCCCGCCCAGAATCTTGGCATAGAGCTCGAACGCCTCGCGGCACTGGCCTTGGAAACTGAGGCTGGTCACGATCTTCATGGTCGTCGTCTCCTTATCTCTTCGGTGGCATCACGCGACATCAAGCTGCCAAGGCACGCCTAGGCAGTGGGCGACCCCGCGGTTGTCGATGCGATTGACCTCTCCCCACTTATGTTGATATCAACGTAAGAAATCCATGGATGTCAACCTTTCAGATGCACGCTCCTGCCAACCTCGCCTTCGAAACCACCCTTCTGGTGCGCGACACCTGCATGTGCCTGCATATGCAGAGGGCGGCGCGCGCGCTTGCACGCCGTTTCGATGTCGCGCTAAAGCCCGCCGGCATCACCAGCGGCCAGTTCTCTCTCCTTATGTCGCTCAATAGGCCGAAGCCTCCTAACCTCGGAAGCGTTGCGGCACTACTGGCGATGGACAGGACGACCTTGACCGCAAATCTCAAGCCGCTCGAGCGTCGCGGCCTCATCGTGACGGCACCCGACCCGACGGACGGGCGTGCCCGACTGCTGCAACTGACGCCAGCCGGTCGGACGGTTCTGACCGGGGCGCTGCCGATCTGGCGGCGTCTCCATGCGGTGATCGAAACGGCACTGTCAGACCCGGATCGTCTGCGCTCTGAACTGCAACTGCTCTCGATAGCTGACAATCAGGGTGACATCGCCGGATAGTGTCAGGAACAATGTGCAGACGGGCTGGCCAGCCGCCAAGTGAACAATCGGCGCCGGTTAGGGCCAGGATTCAGTGGGCGGCAATGCCCTGACGGGCGGCGCTGCCCCACACTTCTTCCAGCCGCGCGTCGCGGCCGCAGGCATAGCGGTAATATTTGTAGCGCAGCGGATTCTTCCGATAGTAATCCTGATGATAATCCTCGGCCGGCCAGAAGGAAGGTGCGGGCGCAATCTCGGTCGCGACAGGCTTCTTCAGCACAGCCGCAACCGCCGCCTCGGATTTCCGTGCTTCGGCGAGCTGTTGCATATCGACCGCATAGATGGCGGTGGTGTAGCTGTGGCCGCGGTCGCAGAACTGGCCGCCGCCATCGGTCGGGTCGACCGAATGCCAGAACACGTCGAGCAGCTGATCGTAGCTGACCTTGGCATCGTCGAATTCGATCCTCACCGCCTCGCGATGACCGGCTGCCGTATGGTCCTCATAGGTCGGATTTTGCGATGTCCCGCCGATATAGCCGGAGGTGGTGGAGATCACGCCCGGCACCGAGTCGAAATCCGATTCCACGCACCAGAAACAGCCGCCGGCAAAGATCGCCGTCTGCGACTTGGAAAGTGCTGCACCTGCCGGCAACATAAGCGCGGCGGCAAGCGTGAATGTGCTCAGGGTGACGGCCTTGCGAAGCATGGAAAAATCCTCCTGCGGCAAGACCTAACCGACCCGCAAAAACTTTCAAAATCAAGCTGGAACACGCTCGCGTGATTTAGGCGTGCCACGAAATGCTCCAGAGCTGATCTTCGACCCTAAGCTCAGGCGCTCAGCGCATCCAGGCGTGCGCGCAAGACGGCGACTTCTTCCTCCAGCGCCTCGATCCGGGTGACAAGATCCGATGCCGGCTGGGAAGCTGTGCCGCGCTGAGCTGCAAGTGCGGCAACATCGACCGCCCCACTCAAGAGATGGGCGTAGCGGTCCTCGCGCTGGCCAGGACCGCGCCCGACCTCTTGCACCAGCGCCGGGCGCTTGCCGATCAGCATGTCAAGCTCGCCGCGAAGGTCGTCCACGGACGGAAACCGCGCCATGCGCTCGCTGCGCGCCAGAAGCTCATTGGCCGTCTGCGGCCCGCGCAGCAGAAGCAGGCCCAGAATGGCGATTTGCTGCGAAGTCAGTGAAAAGCGCTGCGCGGCAAGATGCTCGTAGCGCTCGACCCGCGAACCGAAGACCTGGCGCACCAGTTGCTTCTGTTCCAGCAGCTTCAGCGCCCGGTGCACCTCCATCTGTTCCAGGACCATGACCGGCTCACGGGCCGTCTTCTGGTTGGCGGCGGCATGGGCGGCGTTGAGCGTGAGCGGATAGACGTCGGGCGTCAGCTCCTTCTTCTCGATCAGGCAGCCAAGCACGCGGGCTTCGGAGGGGGTGAGGACGGGGAGATCGGTTGTAGCTTCCATGCCGCAGCTATTGGCACAAAACAACCGGCGCAACAACATTCCCGCAAACCAGTCCGGAATTCCCGACCGGCCTACGGAAAGGACAATTCTCCGTCAAAAGAAAAGAGCGCGACGACGTTTGGTCGGCGCGCTCCGATGGTTCGAAGTCAGGCGTTGGTCCGCAAGGGGGGAAGGGCTAAACCCTTCGCTCCACCATCATCTTCTTGATCTCGGCGATCGCCTTGGCCGGATTGAGGCCCTTGGGGCAGGTCTGCGCGCAATTCATGATGGTGTGGCAGCGATAGAGCCGGAACGGATCTTCCAGATTGTCGAGCCGCTCGCCGGTCGCCTCGTCGCGTGAGTCGATCAGCCAGCGATAGGCCTGCAGTAGCACCGCCGGTCCGAGATAGCGGTCGCCGTTCCACCAATAGCTCGGGCAGGAGGTGGAGCAGCAGGCGCACAGGATGCACTCATAGAGGCCGTCGAGTTTGGCGCGGTCGTCATGGCTTTGCAGCCATTCCTTGGCCGGCTCCGGCGACACCGTCTTCAGCCACGGCTCGATCGAGGCATGCTGGGCGTAGAAATTGGTGAGGTCCGGAACGAGGTCCTTGACCACCGGCATATGCGGCAACGGATAGATCTTCACCGCGCCGGAAATGTCGTCGCAGCCCTTGGTGCAGGCGAGCGTGTTGGAGCCGTCGATATTCATCGCGCAGGAGCCGCAAATGCCTTCGCGGCAGGAGCGGCGCAGCGTCAGCGTCGGGTCGATCTTGTTTTTGATCCAGAGCAGTGCGTCGAGCACCATCGGCCCGCAATCGTCCATGTCGACGAAATAGGTGTCGATGCTCGGATTCTCGTCATCGTCCGGCGACCAGCGATAGATGCGGTATTCGCGCAGATTGGTCGCGCCTTCCGGCTTCGGCCAGGTTTTTCCCTGCTTGATCTGGGAATTCTTGGGAAGTGCGAGTTCGACCATCTCTGCTCAGTCCTCGATCAATATACCCGCGCCTTGGGCGCGATCTTGGCCCGGCTGATGCCGCCTTCTTCTTCGCTCAGCAGCGGCTCGGTATGAACCGGGCGATAGCTCAGCGTGACGGTGCCGTCCTCGGCCAGATGGGCCAATGTATGCTTGCGCCAATTGGCGTCGTCGCGCTCGGAGAAGTCCTCGCGCGCATGCGCCCCGCGGCTTTCCTTGCGGGCCTCGGCGCCGTAGACGGTGGTGATGGCGTTGGCCATCAGGTTCTCCAGCTCCAGCGTCTCCACCAGGTCGGAATTCCAGATCATCGAGCGGTCGAAGACCTTGAGGTCCTTCAACTCGCCCCAGATCGCCGACACGCGCTTGCATCCCTCCTCGAGGGTTTCCTGGGTACGGAAGACGGCGGCGTCTTCCTGCATGGCGCGCTGCATTTTCTCACGCAGCACGGCAGTCGGCGTGCCACCATCGGCATGGCGCAGCCGGTCGAAGCGATCCATGATCTTGTCGACCGCCTTTTCGTTGATCGCCGGGATCGGTGCCGCACGGTCGATCACCTCGCCAGCGCGGATGGCGGCGGCACGACCGAACACGACCAGGTCGATCAGCGAGTTGGAGCCGAGCCGGTTGGCGCCGTGGACGGACGCGCAGCCCGCTTCGCCCACCGCCATCAGGCCAGGCTGGACGCGGTCGGGATCGTCGGTGGTCGGATTGAGAACCTCGCCCCAGTAATTGGTGGGGACGCCGCCCATATTGTAGTGCACGGTCGGCAACACCGGGATCGGCTCGCGGGTGACGTCGACGCCGGCGAAGATCTTGGCCGATTCGGAGATGCCCGGCAGGCGTTCATGCAGCACGGCCGGGTCGAGATGGTCGAGATGCAGGAAGATGTGATCCTTGTTCTTGCCCACGCCCCGGCCTTCACGGATTTCCATCGTCATGCAGCGCGAAACCACGTCGCGCGAGGCAAGGTCCTTGGCCGACGGCGCGTAGCGCTCCATGAAGCGCTCGCCCTCGGAGTTGACGAGATAGCCGCCTTCGCCGCGCGCGCCCTCGGTGATGAGGCAGCCCGCTCCATAGATGCCGGTCGGGTGGAACTGCACGAACTCCATGTCCTGCAGCGCAAGGCCGGCACGCGCGGCCATGCCGCCGCCATCGCCCGTGCAGGTATGCGCGGAGGTGGCGGAGAAATAGGAGCGGCCATAGCCGCCCGTCGCCAGCACGACCATCTTGGCCGAGAAGCGGTGAATGGTGCCGTCATCGAGGTTCCAGGCGACGACGCCGGTGCATACGCCATCCGTCATGATGAGGTCGAGCGCGAAATATTCGATGAAGAACTGCGCATTGTGCTTCAGCGACTGGCCGTAAAGCGTATGCAGGATCGCGTGTCCGGTCCGGTCGGCGGCTGCGCAGGTGCGCTGCACGGGCGGACCGTCGCCGAAATTCTGCATGTGGCCGCCGAAGGGCCGCTGATAGATCCGGCCTTCCTCGGTGCGCGAGAAGGGAACGCCGTAATGCTCCAGTTCGTAGACGGCCGCAGGCGCCTGGCGCACCATATATTCCATGGCGTCCATGTCGCCGAGCCAGTCGGAGCCCTTGACGGTGTCATACATATGCCACTGCCAATTGTCCGGCCCCATATTGGACAGCGAGGCGGCAATGCCGCCTTGCGCGGCGACCGTGTGCGAGCGGGTCGGGAAGACCTTGGTGATACAGGCTGTCTTCAACCCCTGCTCGGCCATGCCGAGGGTGGCGCGAAGGCCCGATCCACCGGCCCCGACGACCACGACGTCGAATTTGTGATCGACGAAGGTGTAGCCTTTGCCGGCCGAGGCAGAACGCGTTCCAGTTTGATCCTTGGCCACTGTCAGCCCCCGAATACCAGTTTGAGCAGCGCGAAAATCGAAGCAAAACCGACCACGACGCTAAAGAACGTGTTGAGCATGATCAACGTGACCCTGGCGCCATGGCCATGGACATAGTCCTCGATGATGACCTGCATGCCGAGCCGCATGTGATAGAGGCCGGAGAACAGGACCAGGGACAAGATCAGTGCCACGAAGGGGTTCGACAGCACCGACCGCACCTGGGCGTAGTCGGCGCCGTTGAGCGAAATCAGCAGCCCGACAAAGAACAGGACGAGCGGAATATTGGCCACCGCCGTCAGGCGCTGGCGCCAGAAATGCTCCGTGCCTTCCTTGGCCGAACCGAGGCCGCGGACCTTGCCGAGAGGGGTGCGCATATCGTTCATCTTCATGCCCCCCGCGCCATATAGCCGGCAATCCAGATGAGCACGGTCAACGCGACGGAGGCGACGAGGGTCGCCCAGCCGATCTTGCTGGCGGTGTGCTTTTCAAGCCCGGCACCGGTATCCCAGACCAGATGGCGCACGCCACCCGCCAGATGATGCATCAGCGCCCATGTGTATCCGAACAGAACCAGCCGGCCGAACCAGGAGCCGAAAATGCCATTGACGAAATCGAAATACTGCTCGGACACCGCCGCGGCGATCAGCCACCAGGCAACCAGCAGCGTGCCGAAATAAAGCGCTCCGCCGGTGATGCGATGCAGGATCGACATCGTCATGGTGATCGGCGGCTTGTAGATGGTCAGATGGGGCGAGAGCGGCCTCGCCCGGGTGGCTGGTGACTTGCTCATGGCTCCCCTTTCCGGCGCCCGGGATTCCGATGCGCGAAAGCGACTGCCCCTTTTCGGAATACGACTTCGGACAGCCGGCTTCTAATGCTCTTTTCGCACCGCGTCAAAGGCTCAAAGCTGTTTGCATGCATCTATTACGGGAGAGCCGATCCCTTTCAAAGCATGCAATTAGCTTCAAATCGATTGAAGCCGACCTACAATTAGCGGTTGGAGCTTAAGGGAGTTTCAGCCTTAGACGAAAGACTGATCTGTTGCACCGCACACAAGCGAATCAGCGCCTGCAGGTCAGGGGCGTCTTACCGTTTTTCATGTAAAGCGCTTCCTCGCCTTCCAGCACCAGCGCATAGGGCGTCTGGCCGTAGCGGGAGCGTTGCGAGGCGGGTGCAGCCGGCAATTCGACCTGCTCGCCTTCAGGGTCGGTCAGTCGCACGGACGCGCCGAAATTCTCTATCGTCAGGCTCACGCCCGATTCGCATCGATAGGTTGCTTGCGCTGGCTGGACGGCAGCGGTGGCAACCTCACCTCCATCACCCTGCGAAACGCAGGAAGCCAGCAAAACCACGGCCAATAGCAGCGCCGAGTTGCCCGGCAGCCTGCCGAAATCACGTTTATCCGCCATGCGTATCGCTATCCTCGTCGTTCGAAGAATCGCCCCCGCGCAGTTGGACCCGCGATGGAACGCTTCTTTTTGTGGCGATGAAAAGGCGCTCTTAGCGGGCAGCGGCCAAATTAACCATACCGGCTAATTTTTGGACGGCGCACCACACCCCCTCTTAACAAAGGTTAACAAAGCGTTAATTCTTCTCTCGGGAACGTTCCGGTCCAAAGGAGATGGCGCATGCGGTTGGGAAAGCTCGAAACATGGCTCCTGCCGGCGCTCGCGGCCGGTTTCGCCATCGGCCTTGCAGCACCGGCGACGGCAGGCGGTGACCGCGTATATGCAGACAGTTTCGGCAATCTCGTCATCAACAGTGGGGCCGGCTACAAGCGGATCATAGTCGGCCAGGGCCAACAGGCGCGGGAACTGTCGCGATATATGCGAGACCACGATCCGCGGGTCGTCTATCTTGACGAGGCGGAAAAGACAGCTGGTTGCTTTCGCCCACCGGTGCTGGTGAAAGGCCGCAGCTACATGTACGGCTTCGACCAGGGCGTGATCCCGCTCAGGGGCGGCCCCTGCCGGTAACGGTCCAACGACTATATGAAGCGCGCCGCCCTTGCTTGACGCCGCCGATCAGTGCGGCAGCGTCGATATACCGGGCCTTCCAGGCATGGGCGGCGTGAATGCAAGGCGCACGCAGTCGCGGCCATCCTTCTTGGCCTCGTAAAGGGCTTTGTCGGCACGGATCAGGAGTTCCGAAAGCGTTTCACCGGCGGCATATTCAGCCACCCCGAAGCTTGCCGTCACGCGCTGGCTGTCCGGAAGGCCGCTGATCGGCAGGCCGGAAAAGGCGCTGCGGGCGCCTTCGGCAAAAAGCCTGGCCGCCGTTAGATTGGTGCCGGGCAGGATGACTGCGAATTCCTCGCCGCCGATCCGGCCGGCCAAATGGTGCTCGGCAGCCGTGTGCAGAAAGCTTGCAAATCGCTTGATCACGCTGTCGCCCGAGGCATGGCCGAAATTGTCGTTTATCGCCTTGAAGTGGTCGAGGTCGCACAAAACGAGGGCAAGCGGCGTGCCGCGCCTCTCGGCCATGCGCAATGCAATCTCGGCATGATGCTCGAAGCCGCCGCGATTGAACAGGCTCGACAGGGAATCGGTCTCCGACAGGGCAGTGACGCCAGTGAGTATGTCGCGCGCCAGGATGACGAGGAGCAGGAGCGCGATCGCCATTGCGAACACCGTTCCCATCGATTGCGAAAACAGCGCGTAATCGGTGCGGATATATTGCTGCGCGGTGAGGCCGGTGCCGCCCAGAAAGTAAGACAAGAAGGGCTTGCTGAGGAATTGCAGCGAACTGGCCGCAAGCAGCCACATCAGGAGCGTGTCGAGCCTACCTCGCGCCCGCGCCTTCCAGACGATCCAGGCACCTATGGCCTGCATGACGAAATAGGGCGTCTGGTAATACAGCATGCGCGTGAAGGACTGGCGCGGCATGTCCTGGATGGAATAGCAGGCGACGACCGAAACGACGAACACGACACCCAGCAGGCGCCAAGGCACCGGTACATGGTATTTTCGTGCCATGCCGACATTGAACAGGGCCATGGCCACCAGAAAGGTGGCGAAGGAGGCAACGATCGCCAGGCGCGGCGACCCGAAGGTCGCGATGGAGAATTCGACGAGATAGTAGAGCGCGCCGACGGCATAGCAGCAGGCAATCCAGCGCGCCGCCATCTCCTTGCGGTCATAGACAGCAACCAGCGCAAAGGATGCAGACAACAGACCCGCGACGGCCAGATTGATTGCCAGGATGAATCCTCCGCCATTCATGCGTCGCGCGCTCCCTTGTCGGCGGAAACAATCACGTTTCGCCAAAAAAGCGGTTAACGCGCGATTTGCGGGTCGTATTTTTCAGCTGCCAGGCTGATCAATTTTTCGGTTTCGGCGTGACCCTTGCCCTCACGGCCGCAGCGCTGAAGCACTCCGCCCGTTGACATGCTGATGGGCAAGACAGACGCTGTCGCGACCGCCCTTCTTGGCCTTGTAAAGGGCATCGTCGGCGCGGCAGATCAGCCCGGCAAGGTCTTCGCCCATGCCGAGGGCAGCGACGCCGAAACTTGCGGTGACCCTTCCGGGATTTGCCGACAGGCCGAGGATACCGTCCCGCGAGAAGGATGCTCTTACGCCTTCGGCAAAAAGCCGCGCCGTCGCCAGGTCGACAGCCGGCAGGACGACCGCAAACTCCTCGCCCCCGATGCGGGCAACAACGGCGCCCTTGCCGCCTGCGGCACGCAAATGGGCGCCAAAGGCGGAGATCACCCGGTCGCCGACCGAATGGCCATAGGTGTCGTTGATCGCCTTGAAGTGATCGAGATCGGCGAGCACCAGGGCAACCGGCAATCCCTTGCGCACCGACTGATCCAGACAGAGCAGCGCCTCACCCTCGAAGCCGCGGCGATTGAGCAGTCCCGACAATGGGTCGGTGTGGGATTCGGTCTGCAACTCCTCAAAAACGTCCATCGCGATGCCGGTGACGAGGCAAAGGGTGATCAGCACCGAGAAAAGCACCGCTGAGAAATTCAGGAACACCCAGGATGCGGACGTGTAGAAATCCGAATAGCTTTCGTCATAGGAACCATCGAGCCAGACGGTGATGATAGGGCGGATAAGGAAATTGAACCCGCCCAGGATCGCCACCACCATCAGGGCGCGGTCGGCAAGCTGGTTGCGTACCGATGCGCGCAATTCGGCCGCCACCACGAAGGCCACCGCCGCGAAGGTGAAATTGACGGCGAAGAGGCGCTTGATCAGGCTCGGATCGACAAACATGAACCATGATAGGGCCGCCATGCCAACCAGCACCAGGCCGCCAAGGACGGGCCATGGCACCTGCCGGCCCTGACGCGCGATCATCGCCGTCGACAGGCCGAGCACGGCCACCGCAAACAGCGAATTGGCGAGGAATTTGGTGCCCAGAAGGCCAATTGGCAAAGTCACATAATGGAGCAGGAAACCGCCGCCAACGGCCAGGTAGGAGAGGCAGAGGATCAGAATATATTTGCGCTGGCGCTGATAGGTCCAAAGCACGAAGAACGCCATCGCCAGGATGGCCGACAGCATCGGCATCAAGAATTCAATGAATAGTTCCCAGCCCAGGATACTGCCCGCTGCTCCGCCCGCGATAGCAGCACACTAGCGCGAAGGGCCAAACAACCGGTTAAGCGGCAGGCCACAATCCGGCGCAAAGGCAAAAAAGAGCGGGCATTGTGAGGCGGGGTTCGCTGGGGCGACCGGACAGATGCCGACCGCCCCATGCAAGCTTTACTGCCAGTCTCGAATGTCGACGAAACGGCCGGCGATCGCGGCAGCCGCGGCCATGGCCGGCGACACCAGATGGGTACGGCCCTTGAAGCCCTGGCGGCCCTCGAAATTGCGATTCGAGGTGGAGGCGCAGCGCTCATGCGGCTTCAGCCGGTCGTCATTCATGGCAAGGCACATGGAGCAGCCCGGCTCGCGCCAGTCGAAGCCGGCCTCGATGAAGATCTTGTCGAGCCCTTCGGCCTCGGCCTGTTCCTTCACCAGGCCGGAACCCGGAACGATCATGGCGTTGACGCGCGGATTGACTTGTCTGCCCTTGGCGACGGCAGCCACGGCGCGCAGGTCTTCGATGCGGCCATTGGTGCAGGAGCCGATGAAAACCCGGTCGATCTCGATGTCGGTGATCTTGGTGCCGGCGGTCAGCCCCATATATTCGAGCGCGCGCTTCTTGGAATTGCGCTTGTTCTCGTCCTCGATGAGATCGGGATCGGGAACCACGCCGGTGACGGCCACAACATCCTCGGGCGAGGAGCCCCAGGTGACGATCGGCGGCAGTTTGGCTGCGTCGAGCACCACCACCTTGTCGAAATGCGCGCCTTCATCCGTCTTCAGCGTCTTCCAATAGTCGAGCGCCATGTCCCACGCATGGCCCTTCGGCGCACGCGGCTTGTCCTTGACATAGGCGAAGGTCGTTTCGTCGGGCGCAATCAGGCCAGCGCGGGCGCCACCCTCGATCGACATGTTGCAGACCGTCATGCGGCCTTCCATAGACAGCGCGCGGATCGCCTCGCCGGCATATTCGATGACATAGCCGGTGCCGCCGGCGGTGCCGATCTCGCCGATGATGGCAAGGATGATGTCCTTGGCGGTGACGCCCTCAGGCAGTTGCCCGTCGACGCGCACCAGCATGTTCTTGGCCTTCTGCTGGATCAGCGTCTGGGTGGCTAGGACGTGCTCGACCTCGGAGGTGCCGATGCCATGGGCAAGCGCGCCGAAAGCGCCATGAGTCGAGGTGTGGCTGTCGCCGCAGACGATGGTCATGCCGGGCAGCGTGAAGCCCTGCTCCGGTCCGATGATATGGACGATGCCCTGGCGGCGATCCTTCTCGGAATAATATTCGACGCCGAAGTCGGCGGCATTCTTTGCCAGCGCCTCGACCTGGATGCGGCTTTCCTCGTTCTTGATGCCGTTGACGCGATCGGGCGAGGTCGGCACGTTGTGATCGACCACGGCCAGCGTCCGCTCCGGATGGCGGACATTGCGGCCCGACATGCGCAGCCCCTCGAAGGCCTGCGGACTGGTGACCTCATGCACGAGATGTCGGTCGATATAGAGCAGGCAGGTGCCGTCGTCCTGGCGGTCGACGACGTGGTCGTCGAATATCTTGTCGTAGAGGGTGCGTGGTGCGTTCATGATCTGACATCCGTCGATGTATCGGGAGTTCTGGAACCAATGGCCGGCATGCCGCCGGAAATCTCGCAAACGAGACGCGAAAGCTCAGGAAAGTCGGCAGCTAAGCGCGCCTGAAATCCGGGCAAAGAACCGGCTGGGCAGGCGCTTGTGGTCCTGCAGCACGAAGCCCTTATAGGCCGGATGTCCGAAAAGCTCTTCCATTCAGCCGCTCATACCAATCTTTCGGCATTTCGGCAATCGCAACGGCATGCCTGCCTGCACAAGCCGCTCCGGCATTGCAATACTCAGGACCGGCCAGCCTTTCCCTTCGTCTTCTTCAGGCTCTCCATCGGCTTTTCGCCCTCTTCGCTGCCAGCCGGCGGGCGGGAGGGGCTTCGTACTTCAAGGCGCTGCAGGAAGCCCAGGACGACCAGGGCGACAAAGGTTGCAAAACCTGCGATCTGCCAAAGCCCGAATCCGCAAGCAACGCCGATAGCGCCGGCAAGCCACATGCCGGCCCCCGTGGTCAGGCCGTGCACCTCGCCGCGCGCAAACAGGATCGTGCCGGCAGCCAGGAAGGCCACCCCGGCAGTCACCGCCTCCACCGCACGGATCGGGTCGAAGCGGGACGCTTCCGAGGCGAACATCGGCGCATGGATGATCTCTATGGTGAGTATGGAGAAGGTCGCGGCGGCCACGCACACCAAAATATGGGTTCGCAAACCGGCCGGCCGGTTTCGCCATTCACGCTCGAAACCGATGAGGGCGCCAAAGACCGCCGCAAGCAGCAACCGCGCCATGATGACCGGGAACGAGGTCCAGGTCGGATGGCCGAATTCCTCGATAAGCTGCTCCATGGACCCTTTCCGTGACGATGCCGCGTAACGCACCGCGAGGGCTACGGGTTCCCGAGCCGGCTAGATCAGCACGCCCGCTTCACCGCGGCAAAAGCACGGAAAGGCCCGAAAAGTCTGCAACTTTTCGGGATCATACCCTAAGCGTAGATCGGGAAGCGGCGGCAGAGCTCGCGCACCTCGCCCAGCACCGCGGCCTCTACAACCGCGTCGCCTTCAGCGCCCTTCTCAGCTAGCGCGTCAATGACTTTGAGGATCAATTCGCCGATGCGACGGAACTCCGCCTCGCCGAGGCCGCGCGTGGTGCCCGCCGAGGTGCCGAGGCGCACGCCGGAGGTCACCGCCGGCTTTTCCGGATCGAAGGGGATCGAATTCTTGTTGCAGGTGAGACCGGCGCGCTCCAGCGCCTGTTCGGCATCGCGGCCCTTCACGCCCTTCGGCCGCAGATCGACCAGCACCATATGGCAGTCGGTGCCGCCCGAGACGATGTCGAGCCCACCGGCAAGCAGTGTCTGGCTGAGCGCCTTGGCATTGGCGACAACCTGCCCGGCATAGGCCTTGAACTGAGGCTGCAAGGCTTCGCCGAAGGCTACGGCCTTGGCGGCAATCACGTGCATCAGCGGACCGCCCTGATTGCCCGGAAACACCGCCGAATTGAACTTTTTGGCCAGCGCTTCGTCATTGGTCAGGATCATGCCGCCGCGCGGCCCGCGCAGCGTCTTGTGGGTGGTGGTGGTCACCACATGGGCATGCGGCAGCGGCTCGGGATAGAGCCCGGCCGCGACCAGCCCGGCATAATGGGCCATGTCGACCATCAGCCAGGCACCGATCTCGTCGGCGATGCGACGGAAGGCGGCAAAGTCGATGGCGCGCGGATAGGCGGATGCACCGGCAACGATCAGCTTCGGCCGCATCTCAAGCGCGCGGGCGCGCAGATCGTCATAGTCGATCTGCTGGTCGGACTGGCGCACCTCATAGCTGACCACGTCGAACCACTTGCCGGACATAGTGACGGGCGAGCCATGGGTAAGATGGCCGCCATGGGCGAGCGACATGCCCATAATGCGGTCGCCCGGCGACAGCAGCGCCAGGAACACCGCCTGGTTGGCCTGCGCGCCCGAATGCGGCTGGACATTGGCAAAGCCGCAATTGAACAGCTTCTTGGCCCGCTCGATGGCCAGCGTCTCGACCTCGTCGACAAATTCGCAGCCGCCATAATAGCGGCGGCCCGGATAGCCTTCGGCATATTTGTTGGTCAGCACCGAGCCCTGCGCGATAAGGACATCTCGCGACACGATGTTTTCCGAGGCGATCAGTTCGATCTGGTTTTGCTGGCGATCGAGTTCCCGGCCGATGGCGGCGGCAATCTCGGAATCCCCCAGCGAGGCGTCGAGGTTGGTCTGGTGCAGGGTCATCATTACCTCCAATTCAGATTTCGAGCGCAATCTCGCGGCCTGCCGCCTGCAGGATGCCCCAGACGTGATCGGCAAAGGATTGCCAGACCTCGATGCGGAAGCTGTCCTGGCCCTGGCGGATCAGGACGATCTGCGCCTTGTCGAAAATGGTGCGGGTGGCACTGCCGACAGCCATTTCGTCGAGGTCGAGCGGGCAGGCGGAGCGCAGCGCCAGAGCCGCATCCCTGCCCTCCACAACGATGCCTACCTCGCGGTGGCTGATATCGACCAGGCTGTGCGGCACCTTGGCATAGAGCGCGGCAAAAGCAGCTTCGAGCGCGTCGCGCTCGTCCAGCGGCGCCATCAACTGCCATTCGTCCGGCCCGAGGCAAAGGGCCAACCGGCCGCCGGCAGCGGTCATCCCGCCGATCTGTTTCGGCAGTGCGACGCCGAATGCCTTGCCGGCCTGAGCGATGCCCTCTTCGGCGATGCGCAGGCTGAAGCGGGTGCAATCATCGGCCATTGCGATGGCGAGAGCGCTATCGGGGGCGGCGATACGGCTTCCCTCAAGGCGGCGATATTCCTGCAGCATAGCAACGTTCCTTAAGCGTTGAGGCGCTTGTTTTCAGGGTCGAGAAACACCGTGCCGGTGATCTCGGCGGCATGTGCCTTGCCCGGCATCGGCACATGGATGGTCTGGCCCTGGCGCGCGCGTCCGCCCTCGATGACGGCAAGTGCGATCGAACGGCCTAGCGCCTCGCTCCAATAGGATGAAGTGACATGACCGATCATCTTCATCGGCAAAGCCTGGCTGGGATCGTCGACGATCTGCGCACCCTCCTCCAGCACTGTAGCGGGATCGCGGGTGAGCAGGCCGACCAGCTGCTTGCGGCCGGGGCTCAGCATGTCGGACCGCGTCAGCGAACGCTTGCCGACGAAATCCGGCTTGGCCTTGCCGATCGCCCAGCCGAGCCCGGCATCGTCCGGGGTCAGCGTGCCGTCGGTATCCTGGCCGACCACGATATAGCCCTTCTCGGCGCGCAGCACATGCATGGTCTCGGTGCCATAAGGCGTGATGTCGTATTGGCGCCCCGCCTCATAGAGCGTTTCCCAGACGGCACGGCCATAGCGCGACGGCACATTGATCTCGAAGCCGAGCTCGCCGGTGAAGGAGACGCGGAACAGCCGGGTCGGCACGCCGCAGATCCTCCCTTCAGCCACCGACATATGCGGCAAGGCTGCGTCCGACAGGTCGATGCCTTCCACGAAAGGCTCGATCAGTTTGCGTGCATTAGGCCCGTTGAGGGCGATGACAGCCCATTGCTCGGTGGTGGAGGTGAGCCAGACCTTCAGATCGGGCCACTCGGTCTGCAGATAATCCTCCATCATGGCCAGCACGCGCGCCGCGCCGCCGCTGGTGGTGGTGACATGGAAGCGATCAGCGCTCAGGCGGCCGATGACGCCGTCGTCGCGGATGAAACCGTCCTCGCCGAGCAGCAGGCCATAGCGGAGCCGCCCCGGCGCGAGCTTCGACCAGGCATTGGTGTACATGCGGTTCATGAATTCGGCCGCATCCGGCCCGACAATCTCGATCTTGCCTAGCGTGGACGCATCGAACATGCCGAGCGACTGGCGTGTGGCCCGGCATTCGCGCGCCACGGCCTGATGCATCGTTTCGCCGGGCCGCGGGAAATACCATGCCCGCCGCCACAGCGAGACAGGCTCGAACACCGCGCCGTTCTCCTCAGCCCAGCCGTCGATTGCCGTCTTTCGCGTCACCTCGAACAGGGAACCGCGATTATAGCCGGCAAACGCGCCGAAGGTGGTCGGCGTATAGGGCGGGCGGAAGGTTGTCAGGCCCACCGCCGGTGCCGGACGCTTCACCGCGTCGGAAGCGATGGCAAGGCCGTTGATGTTGGAGGTCTTGCCCTGATCGGTCGCCATGCCGGTGGTTGTGTAGCGCTTGATGTGCTCGATCGACAGGAAGCCTTCACGCACCGCAAGCCTGATGTCCTTGGCGGTGACGTCGTTCTGGAAATCGACGAAGGCCTTGGCGCTCGACGGGTTGCGGTCGGTCGGCAATTCCCTGACGCTGATGCCGGTGCATTCGAAGTCGCCTTCGACCCGATAGTCGGAGGCCTTTGCCTTGAAGCCGGCATCGGCGGCGGCTTCGGCACCGGCGGCAGCGCCCTCGCGCAGGGCCCCTGCCAAGCCGAACGTGCCATTGCCGGCGCCGGCGCAGCGGGTTTCTTCGGTCGGCGCGCCGGGCAGGAACATCTGGCGTTCCTCGTCCCAGTCGAGCTTGCCCTTGGTGTGCGAGAACAGATGGACGCTCGGCGTCCAGCCGCCGCACATCAGCACCGTGTCGCAGGCGATCACACGCGCGCGGCCTGCCTTGCCATTCGTGCCGACGGGATTGACGCGCACTGCCGAAACCCGCAGCCGACCCCTGGTTCCGGTCGCCGTCCAGCCGGTCAGCACCTCGATACCATGCGCCCTGGCGAGCCGGACGAGATGGTCCGAAACGGATGAGCGGATATCGACGATGGCCGCGACCTTCACGCCGACTTCGGCCAGATCAATCGCGGCAAGCCAGGCGGAATCGTGCGAGGTAACGACCACGGCGCGATTGCCCACCTTCACCCCATAACGGTTGAGATAGGTGCGCGCGGCTCCCGCCAGCATGACGCCGGGGCGGTCATTGCCATCGAACACCAACGGCTTTTCGATCGAGCCTTGCGCCAGCACCACCTGCTTTGCGCGCACGCGCCACATGCGCTCGCGCGGCGCGCCTTCCGGCAATGTGTCCAGGTGGTCAGTCAGCCGCTGGCACAGGCCAAGGAAATTCTCGTGATAATAGCCCATGGCCGTGGTGCGGGTAAGCACGGTGACATTCTTCAAGGCGGCAAGTTCGTCGCTCGCAGCCTTCAGCCACTGCCAGGCCGGCTGTCCGTCGATGCCTGTATCCGGCTCCGACAGCAGCGAACCGCCAAGCTCCGCCTGCTCGTCCACCAGAATGACCTTAGCGCCGCTGCGGCCGGCCTCAAGCGCTGCCGCGAGCCCGGCCGGGCCGGAGCCGACCACCAGCACGTCGCAATGGGCATAGCGGCTGGCATAGGTGTCGGGGTCCGGCAGCGAAGGCGACTTGCCAAGGCCGGCGGCACCACGAATGAAGGGCTCGTAGACCTTGTTCCAGAAGCTCTTCGGCCACATGAAGGTCTTGTAGTAGAAGCCGGCCGAAAAAAGCATGTAGAATGCGTCATTGATCGCGCCGACATCGCGCTTCAGCGAGGGCCAATGGTTCTGGCTGACCGTGCTCAGCCCCTCGAAGACCTCCAGCACGGTGGCACGGGTGTTGGGCTCCGAGCGGCCCACGCCACGGCTGACGCCGACCAGCGCGTTCGGCTCTTCCGAGCCTGAAGACAGAATGCCGCGCGGCCGGTGATATTTGAACGAGCGGCCGATGAGATGCACGCCATTGGCGAGCAAGGCCGAGGCGAGCGTATCGCCTTTGCGGCCCTCGAAACGCTGGCCATTGAAGGTGAAGCGGACCGGCTTGCCGTGATCGACCCGGCCCTTTGCGGATATGCGATGGGTGCTCATGAACGTGCCTTCCCGATCTCGGCTTCGCTCGGACGCGGCAAGCCGGCCTTGTAGGTCATGGCGAATTTGTCGCTGACGGTGTCGCGCACCGCATTGAAGAAGCGGCCGCAGCCATGGATATGGCGCCAGCGCTCGAAATGGGTGCCGCGCGGATTGGAGCGGATAAACAGATGGTCCTTCCACTGCTCGTCGCTCAGCGCCGAAGGATCCTGCGGGCGGGCGATATGCGCCTCACCGGCATAGGCGAATTCGACTTCGGGGCGCTCGACAGCACAATAGGGGCATCTTATGAGCAGCATGTCGTCCCTCCCTCAGTGCGCAACGGCGGCGGCCGCCGCCTCGTCGATCAGCCGCCCGGTGGTAAAGCGCTCCAGCGTATAGGGCGCATTGATCGGGTGCGGCTCACCCCGCGCGATGGTGTGGGCAAAGACATGCGCCGAACCAGGCGTTGCCTTGAAGCCGCCGGTGCCCCAGCCGCAATTGACATAGAGGCCTTCAACCGGCGTCTTGCCGATGATCGGCGAGCGGTCGGGCGTGACATCGACGATGCCGCCCCATTTGCGCAGCATGCGCATGCGCGTGAAGATCGGGAACACTTCGCAGATGGCCGACACGGTATGCTCGATCAGATGCATGCCGCCGCGCTGGCTGTAGGACACATACTGGTCGGTGCCTGAACCGATGACCAGCTCGCCCTTGTCGGACTGGCTGATATAGGCATGCACCGTGTTGGACATGACCACGCAGGGGAAGACCGGCTTGACCGGCTCCGACACCAGCGCCTGTAGCGGATAGCTTTCGAGCGGCAGGCGCACCCCGGCCGTATCCATCACCACGGAGGTGCTGCCGGCCGCCGACACGCCAACCTTCTTGGCCTTGATGAAGCCGCGCGGCGTATCGACGCCCATAACCTTGCCGGAGGCATCGCGGCGGATCGCCGTCACCGGGCAGTTCTGGATGATATCGACGCCGCGCGCAGCGGCGGCGCGGGCATAGCCCCAGGCGACCGCATCGTGACGGGCGACGCCGCCACGCCGCTGCAGGGTCGCACCCATCACCGGAAAGCGCGCATCCTTGGCGATGTTGAGCGGCGGGCAATATTCCTTCGCCTGCTCGGGCGTCAGCCATTCATTGTCGACGCCATTGAGGCGGTTGGAATGGAGATGGCGCTTGAAGCTCTGCACATCATGCACGGAATGGGCAAGCATCATCACGCCGCGCTGCGAGAACATGACGTTGTAATTCAGCTCCTGGCTCAGTCCCTCCCAGAGATCGAGCGCATGGTCGTAAAGCCTGGCGCTTTCGTCATAGAGGTAGTTGGAGCGGATGATGGTGGTGTTGCGGCCGGTATTGCCGCCGCCGAGCCAGCCCTTCTCGATCACCGCGACATTGGTGATGCCGTGCTCCTTGGCCAAATAATAGGCCGCGCCGAGACCATGGCCGCCAGCACCCACGATAATGACGTCATATTCGGCCTTCGGCTCGGCGTCCGGCCATTGCCTCTGCCAGTTCTTGTTGCCGCTGACCGCATTGCGCAGCAGGGAGGAAAAGGAAAAATGGGTCATCGCCGGAACCTGATTTCACCGTGACGCCGATCTTCGCATCTCTGGCCGGCTTGAACAGAATGGGTGCGTCATCGTAATGTTATCTTTGCGACAGCATGCAGAATCCGACCGAAATGTTTCCGCGGAGAATGGCAATGGCTTCCGGGCCGAGAATCCCGATGAGAAACCCAACCGACAAGTTGCGGCTATCGGTCGGCTTCATCCTGGCACGCCGCTTCACGCTGTGCGCCTTCGCCAATTTCGTCGATGTGCTGCGGCTGGCGGCCGACGAGGGCGACCGCAGCCGCCCGATCCGTTGCGGCTGGCGCGTGCTGTCCACCACGATGGAGCCGATCACCGCCAGTTCCGGCATCACGGTGCAGCCGGAGGAGCGGCTGGGCGACCCTTCGCGCTTCGACTATATCGTGGTGGTGGGCGGACTGATCGACGAGGTCGCCAATCTGCATCCCGACTATGTGCATTTTCTTCATGCCGCCGCCGAGGCGGGCGTGCCGCTGGTTGGCGTCTGCACCGGCGCCTTCATCCTGCACCGCATCGGCCTGATGGATGGCTATCGCTGCTGCGTCAGCTGGTTCCACCATGATGATTTCCTGGAGCAGTTCGACGGGCTCAAGCCGGTGTCGGACCAGATCTTCGTGGTCGACCGCGACCGGCTGACCTGTTCGGGTGGCGCTAGCTCGGCGCATCTGGCCGCCTTCCTGGTCGAGCGCCATGTCGGCCGCGCCGAAGCGACCAAGAGCCTTCACATCATGATCATCGACGAGGCGGAGCGGGCCGAGACACCGCAGCCGGGCATCCCGCTCGACCTGCGCAGCGGCGATCCGCTGGTGAAGAAGGCGCTGATCCTGATGCAGCAGAATATCGACACGCCGATCTCGATCGACGAAGTCGCCAGGCGGCTTGGGGTCAACAGGCGCCAGATCGAGCGGCGGTTTCAGGCCAGGATCGGCACCTCACCGACACATGCCTTCAAGATGATCAGGCTGGAACATGCCGAATATCTGTTGAGGCATTCCAACCGCTCGATTACGGCAATCGCGATCGAATCCGGCTTTTGCGATTCCTCGCATTTCATCCGGGCTTTCCGGGAGCGGAGCGGCCAGACGCCCGCGGCGTTTCGTGGCCTGACCGGCGAAGCTACTCTTCCTGAAACAGGCTGATCTGCTGGACGGCAACGTCGCGCGGCATTTCCAGTCCGAGATGTTTCCAGGCATTGGCGGTAAGCACGCGGCCGCGCGGCGTGCGCTGGATGAAGCCCTGCTGGATCAGATAGGGCTCGATAATGTCCTCGATGGCGTCGCGCGGTTCCGACAGACCGGCCGCGATGGTTTCGATGCCGACAGGCCCGCCACCGAAATTCATCGCAATCATTGAAAGATAGCGGCGGTCGAGCGCGTCCAGCCCAAGCGCATCGACCTCCAGCCGGGTCAGCGCCTCATCGGCAACCTGCCGGCCGACATGATCGGCCCCGGCAACGGAGGCGAAATCGCGCACCCGGCGCAGCAGCCTTCCGGCGATGCGCGGCGTTCCACGGGCGCGTCTGGCGATTTCCAGCGCACCATCTTCGCCAAGCGGCATGCCGAGAATGCGTGCGCCGCGACGCACGATCATCTCCAGTTCCTCAACCGTGTAGAAATTGAGCCGGACCGGGATGCCGAAGCGGTCGCGCAGCGGATTGGTGAGCAGGCCAAGCCGCGTGGTGGCGGCAACCAGCGTGAAACGGGCAAGATCGATCTTGACCGAGCGTGCCGCCGGCCCTTCGCCGATGATGAGGTCGAGCTGGTAGTCCTCCATCGCCGGATAGAGGATTTCCTCGACCGCCGGATTGAGCCGGTGGATTTCGTCGATAAACAGAACGTCCCGCTCTTCCAGATTGGTGAGCAGCGCGGCCAGGTCGCCCGCCTTGGCGATGACCGGGCCGGAGGTCGAGCGGAAATTGACACCCATCTCACGCGCCATGATCTGCGCCAGCGTGGTCTTGCCCAATCCCGGCGGGCCGACGAACAACACATGGTCGAGTGCCTCGCCACGCCCTTTTGCCGCCTCGATGAATACTTTCAGATTGGCGCGCGCCGCCGCCTGACCTACGAATTCGTCCAGCGTCTGCGGCCGCAGCGTGGCATCGACATCCTCGCCGCGCTTTTCCGGGGTGATGAGGCGGGGGTTGGTGCTCATGTGACCGTCCTCGCATGACGGACGCCCTCGGGCAAGGGCACAATCACCGCGCCAGTTCCTTCAGGCCAAGCCGGATCAGCTGCGAGGAATCCGCGCCCTCGCCGGCCGCCTTCAGCGCCGCCGATACCGCATTGGCGGCGATGTCGCGCGAATAGCCGAGATTGACCAATGCCGACACCGCATCGGCAATCGGTGCGGGCGCCACGCCTTCGCCGAGTTCCTGCTTGAGGCCGATGGTGCCGGTGGCGGCACCCGCCAGCGCCGGGGCCTTGTTCTTCAATTCGGTGACGATACGCTCGGCCACCTTCTTGCCGACGCCCGGCGCGCGGCTGACCATGGCGATGTCGCGCAGCGCGATCGCATTGGCAAGGTCGGCCGGCGGCAGCGTGGACAGCACCGCAAGCGCCACCTTGGCGCCGACACCCTGCACATTGTTCTGCAGCAGGCGGAACCATTCGCGCTCCAGCGCGGTCTGGAAGCCGTAGAGCCGGATCATGTCCTCGCGCACATAGGTTTCAATGAACAGCACCACCGCTTCACCCGCACCGGGCAGCGCGGCCAGCGTGCGCGTCGAGCAATGGGCGACATAGCCGACGCCATGCACATCGACGACGCAGTGGTCCTCACCGATCTCGTCTACCGTACCCTTGAGCTTGCCGATCATCTACTCGTCCTCCAGCGCGTAGGTTTCGGGGCTCAATATATTGAGATGGGGAAAATACGAGCGATATCTGCCCGCATCACGTGTCAGCAGGCGATGTCCGGCCACCATTGCATGCGCACCGATAAGAAAGTCCGGCAGGGTTCTTTCCCGTTTCCCGCCACGCAGGCGGTAATATGTGTGGGCCGCTCCCGCAGAGAAAGCCGCGTCGAAAGGAAAGTCCTCGCGTAAAGGCCGAAGCCAGGCGAATGCCTGCGATAGCGCCTCTTCACCAAGAGAGGGCTTCGAAAGCTCGGCCCAGACGATCGCACTGAAAACTATCGGTCCTTCGCCAAAGGCATGCTTGAGAGCCGCCAGCGACCAGCGCCGGGTTTCGAGTTCCGCCGGACCAAGAATGTCGATCAGGACGTTGGTATCAACGAGGGTCGAGATCTTCACGCGGTCCCCTCAGCCAATCCACATAGGCCTTCCCGTCCATTCCCATCGTGTCGAAAGTGCCGGCCACACTCGCAGCCCATTCCTCGAAAGTCGGCCTTCCCTCATCGACTGCCATCTCCCGCTTCTCCAGCACGACGACGGCATCCCGCTCAACGAATTGGACCTCGCTGCCGGGGCCGATCCCAAGCCGATCCCGGATTCGTTTGGGGATAGTAATCTGGCCTTTTTCAGTAACGCGCATAGTAATACCTCTATGGTATTACCTAACCGAAACTACTAGAACAAGTCAAGAACATTTACCTGTCAGCCCGCGAGCGCGGCAAGCCTCGACGCCGCGCTCTGGCGGTGATGTGCGTGGCAGATGGCGATGGCCAGTGCATCGGCGGCATCGGCGCCGTCAAACTGCGCCCGCGGCAGCAGGACTTTCACCATCATCTGGATTTGCGTCTTGTCGCCATGGCCGACGCCGATCACTGCCTTCTTGACCGCATTGGGCGCATATTCGGCCACCAGCAGTCCGGCGCGGGCCGGCACCAACATGGCAATGCCGCGCGCCTGGCCGAGCTTGAGCGTGGCGGCGGGGTCCTTGTTGACGAAGGTTGCTTCCACCGCCGCTTCCTGCGGACCTTGGCGCACGAGAATCTCGCAGAGCCCGTCATGAAGTTGACAGAGCCTTGTCGCCAGCGTTGCCTTGTCGTCGGAGCGGACGGTTCCTGCGGCAACGAAGCGCAGCGAATTGCCCGACGTCTCGACGACGCCCCAACCGGTGCGTCGAAGCCCCGGATCGATACCGATGATGCGAATCGTTTCCCTCATCCGGCGACCTTACCTCCGCCGGAGTGTCATGTCAGGAAATTGTGAACAAACCAGAAACGGTCACCCCCCGGCAAAGGCGGTGCGCAGGAGTGTGATCTGGTCGGAGACCGGGTTGCTGCGGCGTGCGGATGAAGCTGCCGGGGCACCGCCGCCATAGATCTCTTCATCCATGCGCCGCACCAGTGCCTGCAGGCTGAGCGAGCGATTGACCAGATCCAGGAACGCCGATGGCAGTTCGCTCCAGCCGGCCGCATCCTCGCGCGCCGAGGCCGTGTCGAGCCGAACCTTGGCTTTTTCCTCGGCCACCTGGTCGCGCGTCATCTCGCCGGAATTGGCGGCGCGCTGCAAAAGCAGCCAGGAGGCGACCTGCATCAGGCGCGTGGTCAGCCGCATGGATTCGGCAGCATAAAGGGTCGCCGCCAGCCGCGACAGGTTCTTGGCTTCCACCCGCCCCTTGCCGTCGAGATATTCGGCGGTCTGCTCCACGAGACCCATGCCCTCGTCGTAAAGCGGCTTGAAGGAGTGCGAGAACACCCGCCGCTCCGCCAATCTGATCGTGTTGCCGCTTCCCATCGAAGGCTCGCTCATCCTTTTGCCTCAATATTCTTCGTCGCGCCGACTGGTGCCACATTTGCGGCCTGCGGTCGCGTACCCCGCCCCTAATAACGGTGGAAAATGCGCCTGTAGCCTACCGAAGGCAAGCTTATGTTTAACAGAAGGTTAACGGCCGGTTGCGGCAGATTTTTGACTGAAAAACAGCGTGAAAACATGAAAAAACCCGCCGGAAAGGCGGGTTTTTGGGAATTTTCCGTCCGAAATCGGAAGGATTCGGCTCAGATTCCGAGGCCTTCGTAGCGCTTCTTGAACTTCGAAAGGCGGCCGCCGCGGTCGAGCAGGGTCTGCTGGCCGCCGGTCCAGGCCGGATGCGTGGTGGGGTCGATGTCGAGATTCATCGTCTCGCCTTCCGAACCCCAGGTCGAACGGGTCATGTATTCGGTGCCGTCGGTCATGACGACCTTGATGGTGTGGTAGTCGGGATGGATATCGCTCTTCATCGGTCTGGTCCTGGCTGTCGCGCTGCGGCTCACGGCTTGCGCCTGCGGCGATGCGCCCCTTTTGAAAAACCCGAAGCCGCAGCTATTCAAGGGCCACGGCTTCAAAAACGGTCGGCGTGCGTATACATCAGGCGAAATTGAATCACAAGGCCGCTAAAGCGCTTTCGCGCCATGCGACCGAAGGGACCGGCGACATGGCGAAAACAGAAGGAGGCGGGCAGGAAAACCGCCGGCGCTCGCTCAAGCCGCTAAGACGCCTTGCCCCCTATTTGCTGCGCTATCGCCTGCTGGTCGTCGGCTCGCTGATATCGCTCGTTCTGGCGGCAGCCACTACGCTGACGCTGCCGATTGCCGTGCGCCGCATGATCGACCATGGCTTTTCCAACTCCGATTCCAGCTTCATCGCCAACTACTTCTCCATGCTGGTGGTCATTGCGGCAATATTGGCACTGGCCTCGGCGAGCCGCTACTATTTCGTCATCACGCTTGGGGAACGCATCGTGGCCGATATCCGCCGCGATGTCTTTTCGCATGTGACGGCGCTGTCACCCGCCTTCTTCGATACGGCGCAATCCGGCGAGATCATCTCGCGACTGACGGCCGATACCACGCAGGTGAAATCGGCCGTCGGAGCAACCGCATCGGTGGCACTGCGCAATATCATCCTCGGCCTAGGCGCGGTCGCCATGATGGTGATCACCAGTCCCAAACTGTCGGGCCTGGTCATCGCCGCCATACCGGTAATCGTGCTGCCGCTGGTCGCCTTCGGCCGCTCGGTGCGGCGCAAGTCGCGCGCGGCACAGGACATGCTGGCCGATGCCACCGCCTATGCCAGCGAGCAGATCGGCGCGGTGCGCATCCTGCAGGCCTTCACCAATGAAAGGCTGGTAACCGGCCACTTCGCGAATGCCGTCGACATCGCCTTCAAGGCGGCTCGCGCCTCGGTCTTTGCCCGCTCCTTCCTGACCTTCTTCGCCATCTTCACCATTTTTTCCTCGGTGGTGGCCGTGCTGTGGTTCGGTTCGCGCGACGTGCTCGCCGGCACGCTGTCGGCCGGCACGCTCGGCCAGTTCCTGCTCTATTCGGTGTTTGCCGCCGGCGCGCTCGGTGCGCTGTCGGAAGTGTGGGGCGAACTGAGCCAAGCAGCGGGCGCTGCCGAAAGACTGACCGAGATCCTGGCCGAAGTGCCGGCCATAGCCGCTCCGGCCAAGCCACAAGCCTTGCCGAAGACGCCCAAAGGACTCGTCGAGTTCCGCGACGTTTCCTTCGCCTATCCGGCACGGCCCGACAAACCGGCGCTGCACGAGTTGAGCTTTACGGTAAAGCCGGGCGAGACGGTGGCGATCGTCGGGCCTTCGGGCGCCGGCAAGAGCACGGTGTTTTCGCTGATCCTGCGCTTCTACGATCCCGACAGCGGCACGGTGCTGATCGATGGCGTGGAGATCGACAAGGCCGATCCGCAGGCCGTGCGCGCCCGCACGGCCATCGTGCCGCAGGACGTGACCATTTTCGCCACTTCGGTGGCCGAAAACATTGCCTTCGGCCGGCCCGGCGCCTCCCGCGCCGAAATCGAGGCGGCAGCCAAGGCCGCACTTGCCGACGAGTTCATTGAGAAACTCGAGCGCGGCTATGAGACGCCGGTCGGCGAGCGCGGCGTCATGCTCTCGGGCGGCCAGCGCCAGCGCGTGGCGATTGCTCGTGCCATATTGCGTGACGCGCCGATCCTGCTTCTCGACGAGGCGACCTCGGCGCTGGATGCCCAGAGCGAAACGCTAGTGCAGACGGCGCTGGAAAGGCTGATGGCCGAGCGCACGACCATCGTCATTGCCCACCGCCTGGCAACGGTGCTCAAGGCAGACCGCATATTGGTGCTGGATGAGGGCCGCATTGTCGAGGAAGGCACCCATGCCAGCCTGGTGCGCAAGGGCGGCATCTATGCGGAACTAGCCAAGCTCCAGTTCGAAACCGGCGCGACCGCCTTCCAGGCGGCGGAGTAGATTTCTCCCAAGTCTTGACCTGCACAGAGTCAGATATACATTTAGTGTGTATATCTAGGAGACTGTCATGCAGGTCGCAAAATGGGGCAACAGCCTTGCCGTAAGGTTGCCCGCTACGGTCGTCGAAGCCTTGCAACTGAAGGAAGGCGACGAAATCAACATCCGCATCGCGGGCGAGCGTGCATTCGATATCGAGCTGGACCTTAGCCGAGAGCGGGCGCTTCAGCGCATAAGGCAGTTGCGCAAGCCGCTCCCCGTTGGCTGGAAGTTCGACCGCGGCGAGGCGAATGCGCGCTGATGTCTGCACCGGATGAGTTTCTCGACACGAACGTCCTCATCTATGCATTCACCACCGATCCGCGCGCCGTCACTGCAGAAAAGCTGCTGGCCAAGGGCTGCGTCATCAGCGTTCAGTGCCTGAACGAGTTTGCCAATGTGGCGAGGCGTAAGCTCGGCATGTCATGGGAAGAAACCCACGATGCTCTCGGGGCAATCAGAAGTCTCGCCAAGACCATTCTGCCTGTCGATCTGGACACACATTCCCGCGCGCTTCGCCTGGCCGAGCGTTACGCGTTGTCATTCTTCGATGCCCTGATGCTGGCTGCAGCCCTCCAGGGCGGCTGCGCCACCTTCTGGTCGGAAGACATGCAGCATGGAACTGCGATCGAAGAGCGCTTGCGGATCGTCAACCCGTTCGCCTGATATCACTTTCGAACGTGCTCACGCCCCGTAGCGTTGCGTCAGGTGTCCGGTGAAATAGCGGGCATTGAGCGTCTCGCCGGTCGCGAGCTTCATGATCTCGGGCGTCGAACGGCTGGAGGCGAGCGACCAGATATTGTCGTGCCGCCAATCCGTCACCATGTCGAAACGGCCTTTGGCGATGTCGCCATCGATGCCGGGATTGAGCCGAATGATTGCCGCCCATTGCTGCGCGGCCATCATGGCGCCCAGCGTGTAGGACGGGAAATAACCGAAGGCGCCGCTCGGCCAGTGCACGTCCTGCATCGGCCCGTCCTGTGGCGTGTCGATGGTGGACAGGCCGAGAGTGTCGCGCATCTTGGCGTCCCAGGCCTCGGGCAGGTCGGAAACGGAAAGCCGTCCGGCAACCAGCTCCTGCTCCAGTTCGTAGCGCAATATGACATGCAGCGGGTAGGTGACTTCGTCGGCATCGACGCGGATCAACCCCCGCGCGACATGGTGGACATGCGGCAATATATCCGCCTTGCTCCATTTCTCGCCGAGATGCTGCTCGACCAACGGCAGCGCCCAGTCCCAGAAGGCGGGATTGCGGCCGAGCTGCTTTTCCACGAACAGGCTCTGGCTTTCATGCATGGCCATGCCGCGCGCCTTGCCGAGCGGCCAATGCGCCCATTTTTGCGGCAGGTTCTGCTCATACATGGCGTGCCCCGTCTCGTGCAGAACGCCCATCAGCGCCGACAGGAATTCGGTGGTCCGGTAGCGGGTGGTGATGCGCACATCCGTGGGCACGCCGCCGCAGAAGGGATGGTGCGAGACCGACAGGCTGCCGCGCGTGAGGTCGAAGCCGACCGCCGCCATCATGGCGAGGCCAAGTTCGCGCTGGCGCTCGACCGGATAGGTTCCCGAAAGCGGCCGCAGCGGCGTTTTCGCCAGCCTTTCCTCCTGCACCGCCAGCGCCTGGGGCACGAAACCCCTCAGGAAGGCCTTCAGTTCGGCAAAGACCGGCGTGATGTCGGCGGCGCGGTGGCCGGGGTCGAACTGCTCCATCAGCGCATCGTAGGGGTCGAGGTGAAGAACCTCGGCTCGCATCGCCGCCTCTTCGCGCACCAGCGCCACCACGCCTTCGAGCGCGGGCAGGAAACCGCTCCAGTCATTCTTGGCGCGCAGGTCACGCCAAAGCTGCTCACAGCGCAGGCGTGTCGTGGTCTGGCGCTCGACGAACTCCACCGGCAGGCAGGTCAGATTGGTGTAGTGGCGCCTGAATTCGCGCAGTGCCACTTGTTGCTCTTCGTCCAGCGCCTCGTTTTCAGCCGCCTCGATCCAGTCGGCGATTTCGGGTGCGGTGGCGCGGGCATGATGCATTCCGGCCAGGGCAGCCATCGCCTCGGCGCGCTTCTCGCCGCCGCCCACCGCCATGTGGGTCGCCTCGTCTGCGCCCAGAATGGCCAGCGCATGTTCCAGCGCTTCCAGCTTGCGGCCGAGTTCGTCGAGCTTGGCAAAGGACATGACGGCTTCTCCTCATTCATGCGCCAAAGAGCGGGCTGACATTCTCGTGCATCTTTGGCAAGAGGGAGCGCGCAAGCAAAGCCCGATGCCTTGGTAAATCATCCGCCATTGGGCTCGAACCGCCATGGGGACAATGCAAATGAATACCAGCAGCCGGCCATTGACGAGCCTTGCCGGGTGGCTGGATGGCCAGATCGCCGCGCTCTATCCCGGCTGCTTTGCGCTGGTCATGGCGACCGGCATCATCTCCAACGCGCTCTTTCATGAGCAATACCGGCTGCTGTCGGATATTCTTTTCTTCGTCAATCTGGTCGCCTATCCCGTCCTGATTGGCTTTACCCTGCTGCGCCTCCTTCGGTTCCGGACATTGCTTTGGTCCGATCTCGTCAATCCGCGCCTAGTCTTCTCCTTCTTCAGCATCGTGGCCGGCACCGATGTCTTCGGGGCAGGTGTCGCCCTGCGCGGCGGCGAGACGGCCGTGCTTTTCCTGTGGCTGTTTGCCTTCGCAGCCTGGCTAGCGCTGATCTATTTCAGTTTCGGCGTATTGATTTTCCTCAACAGCACACAGGGCGCCAATGTCGTCCATGGCGGGTGGCTGATCGCCATCGTCGGCACGGAATCGCTGGTCGTGCTCGGTACGGTGGTCGCGCCCGCGCTCGGCCAGACGGGTCCGCTTGTCTTTGTGCTCATCCATGTGCTGTGGGGCGTGGGCCTCGGACTCTATGCCATATTCATCGTGCTGTTTGCCCACCGCATCTTCTTCCTCGATGTGGAGCCTGACGACATCACGCCGTTACTCTGGGTGGTGATGGGTGCGGCGGCTATCAGCACCAATGCCGGCTCGGCACTGATACTGACGGATAGCGACATGCCTTTCCTCGCCTCCATGCGCCCCTTTATCGACGGCGTGACCCTGCTGATGTGGGGCTGGGCGACGTGGTGGATCCCGCTGCTGGTAGTGCTGGGCGTATGGAAGCACATCGCCTACCGGGTGCCGATCGTCTACACGCCGATGCTGTGGAGCCTGGTGTTTCCGCTCGGCATGTATGCGCTGGCGACGCGCCGGCTGGCGCTGGCGGCCGATTTCCCGCCGCTGCAAAGCGTGTCATTCGCCATGGTGTGGATTGCGCTTGCCGTGTGGGGGCTCACGGCAGCCGGCTTCGTGCATTCGGCCTGGCGCAGCTATCGGCTGGGCCTGGCCGCATCCCCGCCGCTCGCCAGAAGCTGACCACGCCTCAGCCCGGAGGACCCTTGCCTTATATGCAGTGAGATACTTCGGGCCCGCCGATCAACCCGACACGATCTCGGCCTGGAGCGCGGCGAGATGCTGTTCGGCCGCCGAGGCGGCGGCACGTTCGATCGCACGAAACCGGCTCACTATGGCAAGCCCGACCGGCGTGAGCTGGGCGCCGCCGCCGCGCTTGCCGCCGGTCTGGGCTGCAACCACCGGCTTGCCGAACAGCTTGTTCATTTCCTCGACCAGATCCCAGGCATGTTTGTAGGACATGTTCATCTGGCGCGCGCCAGCCGAGATCGAGCCGAAGGCGGCAATCTGCTCAAGGAGTTCAATCTTACCCGGTCCGATGCGACCATCGGGGTCGAGATTTACCCGCAAGCTCAGTGACGGCACTGTCGCCTCTCAGTCTGAAACATGTCGCCCGAAAGTGGATCCGGTTTCTGGATACCGACATGCGAAAAACAAGAACTCAAGGCGCATCGCATGACGCGACACGCACTGCCCTACCGTCCTTATCTTCGCTCGAAGCAGGAAAAACAAGGCGCGTGTGCACAGCCTGCCTGAGGCTAATGAGTACGTATGCTCAGATCGTGATGCCGCGCGTCGTGCTGTCGGGATCGAAACTGACCGTCTTGATGACGGCAAAGGCCGACTGGCCGGGCTTCAGGTCAAGCATCCGCGCCGACCGGCTGGTGATGCGGGCGATGACAGGCTGGCCGCCGCAATCAATCGTGACGTCGCTGAGCATGCCGGGCCCTTCGCGGACCTGGCTGACCTTGCCGGACAGCACGTTCAAGGCGCTCAGGCCCTCCGGCGGCTGCGTTGCGACCATGACGTCATTGGCCCGGATCCGCACCCGCACCCGGCTGCCCACAAGCGCGTCGTGGCCGAAGATGCGAATCTCGCCGGCCGGCGAGCGTAGCACCGACATGCCGAAGGCGGTGTCGTGCTCGGCCACTATCATCTCCAGCAGCGAGCCGCCCTGATGGCGCTCTTCTGCCGGCAACAGGTCGAGCCGCCGCAATATGTCTTGCGCCGGGCCGGATGCCGAAACCTTTCCCCCTGCGAGCATCACGATATCGGTGGCGAGCCTGGCCACTTCGGCAACCGAATGGCTGACATAGACGATCGGGATTCGGGCCTCGTCGCGCAGCCTTTCGATATAGGGCATGATCTCGGCCTTGCGCGCATCGTCAAGCGAGGCGAGCGGCTCGTCCATCAGGATCAGCTTCGGACTGGCGATCAGCGCCCGGCCGATCGCCACGCGCTGCTTTTCGCCGCCCGAAAGCAGGCTCGGCCGGCGATCGAGCAGATGGCCGATGCCGAGCAGATCGACCACAGCGTCCAGTTCGGCATAGCGTTCGCCGGCCGGCGTAAAAAAGCGGCCATAGCGCAGGTTCTGGCTCACCGTCATATGCGGAAACAGCCGCGCATCCTGGAAGACATAGCCGATGCGGCGCCGATGCATCGGCACGAAAATGCGCTTTGCCGTATCGACCAGCACCCGCCCATCGACCAGGATGCGGCCCTGCATGGGCCTGATCAGGCCGGCGATCAGATTGACCAACGAGGTCTTGCCCGAGCCGGACGTGCCGAACAGCGCGGTCAATCGGCCGCTGCTTTCGAAGCCCGCCTCCAGTTCGAAACTGCCGAGGCGGTGGCGAATATCGACCAGCAGCGTCATTCGATGTCCATTCGCCGGCTGACACGGCGGGCCAGCACTTCCGACACAACGAGCGCAATCATCGCAATGACGATCGACACCAGCGTCAGCCGCAGCGCACCAAGGTCGCCGCCCGGCACCTGGGTGAAGGTGTAGATGGCGGAAGGAAGTGTCTGGGTTTCGCCCGGAATGTTGGAGACGAAGGTGATGGTGGCGCCAAATTCGCCCATCGCCTTGGCGAAGGACAGGATCATGCCGGCGATGATGCCGGGCAGCACCAGCGGCAGCGTGATGGTGGCAAAAACGAAGGGCGGGCTGGCGCCGAGCGTGCCCGCCGCCGCCTCAAGCTTGCGGTCCACCGCCTCGATCGACAGCCTTATGGCGCGCACCATCAGCGGAAAAGCCATGACGCCGCAGGCGAGTGCGGCACCGGTCCAGCGGAAGGAAAAGACGATGCCGAAATTCTGGTCGAGGAACGCCCCGATGGGACCGCGGCGCCCGAAGGTCAAGAGCAGCAGATAGCCTGTGACCACCGGCGGCAGGATCAACGGCAGATGGACGATGCCGTTGAGCGCAGCCTTGCCCCAGAACTCCTTGCGGGCGAGCACATAGGCGATCAGGATCCCCAGCGGCAGGCTTGCCACCGTGGCCCAGATCGAAACCTTTATGGAGAGCCGGACCGCGATCCACTCTTCCGGACTGAGATGCAGCCACTCCATGCCTGAGGTTCAGACCCTTAATTGGACACTGGCGGCAGCAATACCGTGAAACCCTGTGCCTCGAAAAGCTCCCTTGCCTTCGACGACTGCAGGCACTTCAGGAAAGCACCGGCATCATCGTCCTTGGATTCGGCAAGTTGAGCGACCGGATAGATTATGGGCGGATGGCTGTCTTCGGGAAACTGGGCGACGATCTTCACCTTCGGTTCGGCTGCCGCGTCGGTCTGATAGACGATGCCGAAGGGCGCTTCGCCCGTTGCCACCAGGGCAAGTGCGGCACGGACATTCTCGGATTGAGCGACCTTGCCTTCCACCGCGGCCCATGCGCCGAGCTTTTCCAGCGCAGCCTTGCCATATTTGCCGGCGGGAACGGAATCCGTGTTCGCCATCGCCAGCTTGCCATCGCCGACCAGCCCGGCAAGATCGAAGCCGTCCTTGATCTCGGCGGTGACCGAAGAATCGGCAGGCGCGACCAGAACGATGCGGTTACCCAGCAGCCTGGTTTCCGTATCCTTCTTCGTCAGGTTCTTTTCCGACAAATATTCCATCCAGTCGAGATCGGCCGAAATGAAGATGTCGGCGGGTGCGCCCTGTTCTATCTGCTTGGCAAGTGCGGAACTGCCGGCATAGGAAATCGTCGCCTTTTCACCGACATCGGCCTCACAGGCGGTGTTGATGTCATCTAGCGCATTCTTCAGGCTCGCTGCGGCAAACACCGTGACATTTTCCTGCGCAAGGGCAGCTGGCACCCCTGAGATCAGCAGAGCCGCGATGCCGCCAATGGCGGCCGCCATCCCCAATCCGAAACCCTTGCATGCCAGCATGACATTTCCCCCAAATGGTGCGTGATGATCCGTGTCAGACAGCGGATCGATATATACAGTCAAACATAACAATCACGCGCCGTCCATAGGCCGATGAGACACTTTCAGTCTTTTTGTTCAATTCTTTAAGCCAAGTCGCCAGTTGACGGCGCCTTTGCCGGCACGCTACGCCATCGACATATAATTGCGGCCAGGCACATGGGCATCGCCGCAGACTCCAGCAGGCAACGGCCCCGGCACCTCTCCAGGAACAGGTGCAGGCGGACGGCCGCGAGACCAGGAAGGAATTTCAAGATGAATGTGCAGCAGGAAACCTCCGAGCTTCTTTCGCGGCTGGGCGTGGCCGCCGAGGCGCTTTCGGGCGGCGATCTTGTCGTCTACAGCCCGGTGACGGGCGAAGAGATCGCGGCACTGAAGACGATCATGCCTGCCGATGCCGGCAGGGCGATCGAGGCTGCGCATGAGGCCTTCAAGGCCTGGCGCATGGTGCCGGCGCCGCGCCGCGGCGAACTGGTACGCCTGCTCGGCGAGGAGTTGCGCGCCCACAAGGAAGACCTCGGCCGGCTGGTCTCGATCGAGGTCGGCAAGATCGCCTCCGAGGGGCAGGGCGAGGTGCAGGAGATGATCGACATCTGCGATTTCGCGGTCGGGCTGTCGCGCCAGCTCTATGGGCTCACCATCGCCACCGAACGGCCCGGCCACCGCATGATGGAGACCTGGCATCCGCTCGGCGTGGTCGGTGTCATCTCGGCCTTCAACTTCCCGGTCGCGGTGTGGTCGTGGAATGCCGCGCTTGCGCTGGTCTGCGGCGATGCGGTGGTGTGGAAACCTTCCGAAAAGACGCCGCTGACCGCGTTGGCCTGCCAGGCGATCTTTGCCCGCGCGGCAATGCGCTTCGGCGCCGATGCGCCGGCCGATTTGCTCACCGTGCTGATCGGCGACCGCGCCGTCGGCGAGGTGCTGGTCGATCACCCCACGGTGCCGCTGGTCTCGGCCACCGGCTCGACCCGCATGGGCCGTGAGGTGGGGCCAAGGCTGGCCAGGCGCTTTGCCCGCGCCATCCTCGAACTCGGCGGCAACAATGCCGGCATCGTCTGCCCGTCGGCCGATCTTGACATGGCGCTGCGCGCCATCGCCTTCGGCGCCATGGGCACGGCCGGCCAGCGCTGCACCACGCTGCGCCGCCTGTTCGTGCATGACAGCGTCTATGACCAACTCGTGCCACGCCTGAAGAAAGCCTATCGGAGCGTATCCGTGGGTAGCCCGCTGGAAACCTCGGCGCTGGTTGGGCCGCTGATCGACAAGGCCGCTTTCGACGGCATGCAGGCCGCGCTCGACAAGGCACGTGCAGCCGGCGGCTCGGTGACCGGCGGCGAACGTGTCGAGACCGGTCCGGCGCAGGCCTATTATGTCCGCCCGGCTATCGTGGAAATGCCGCGCCAGGTTTCGCCGGTGACGGAGGAGACCTTCGCGCCGATCCTCTATGTCATGAAATATTCCGACTTCGACGCCGTGCTCGGCGAGCATAATGCGGTGGGGGCCGGCCTGTCGTCCTCGATCTTCACCCGTGACCTGCAGGAAGCTGAGCGTTTCCTGTCGGCCGAGGGCTCGGACTGCGGCATCGCCAATGTCAATATCGGCACCTCAGGCGCCGAGATCGGCGGGGCGTTCGGCGGCGAGAAGGAGACCGGCGGCGGCCGAGAGAGCGGATCGGATGCGTGGAAGGCCTATATGCGCCGCGCCACCAACACGGTGAACTATTCCACCGCCCTGCCGCTCGCCCAAGGCGTCTCCTTCGACATCGATTAAGGCCGGCCGCGACACTGCAAATTTTGCAACACTATGGAACGCGGCTAACCCTGCGCCAGAACGGCTAAGCTCAACTGGGCCTACGCAAAGGGCAACCACTAGTTGCCGCTGGACCGCGTTTTCTGAACTGCTAAGCTGACCCAGCCTACTTCTGACCACTTTCGGGCGTTGCCGCTGGACCGCGTTTTCTGAACTGCTAAGCTCAAGCAGTTCTGGCAGCAGAGAATCAACGAGTTGCCGCTGGACCGCGTTTTCTGAACTGCTAAGCTGTGCCGAACCGCAATCATCGAACCGCTGGCGTTGCCGCTGGACCGCGTTTTCTGAACTGCTAAGCTAGCCGGGAAATAGACAACCGGTTGCCGACCTGTTGCCGCTGGACCGCGTTTTCTGAACTGCTAAGCTATTGGTGTAACGGTGAACAACTCGCCTTCAGGTTGCCGCTGGACCGCGTTTTCTGAACTGCTAAGCTTCCGTGTAGGCGTTGCCGTCTATGGCAACGGTTGCCGCTGGACCGCGTTTTCTGAACTGCTAAGCTCCGTTGCGTACGGCGTGCCGTGTCCCTCTTGTTGCCGCTGGACCGCGTTTTCTGAACTGCTAAGCTGCCCAATGAGGCAGTAAATAGATACGTACTGTTGCCGCTGGACCGCGTTTTCTGAACTGCTAAGCTCGCCTATGCCCTGACAGTCAATAGCAACGTGTTGCCGCTGGACCGCGTTTTCTGAACTGCTAAGCTCAGCCCGCCGGTACGGTTTATGGCACCGGCGTTGCCGCTGGACCGCGTTTTCTGAACTGCTAAGCTTCTGTTCATCAGTTCACCTTTTGCGCTTCCGTTGCCGCTGGACCGCGTTTTCTGAACTGCTAAGCTAGGTCCTCTGCGCGCCTACCGTTCCTATCTGTTGCCGCTGGACCGCGTTTTCTGAACTGCTAAGCTGGGCGATCTGCTCTGCCGTGACGATGCCAGGTTGCCGCTGGACCGCGTTTTCTGAACTGCTAAGCTAGGTCGACGAGGCGGTCGTCTTCCGGCGCCGTTGCCGCTGGACCGCGTTTTCTGAACTGCTAAGCTCATCGCGCCGAGCGCATAGGTCCGCGGTTGGTTGCCGCTGGACCGCGTTTTCTGAACTGCTAAGCTAGGTCGACGAGGCGGTCGTCTTCCGGCGCCGTTGCCGCTGGACCGCGTTTTCTGAACTGCTAAGCTCATCGCGCCGAGCGCATAGGTCCGCAGTTGGTTGCCGCTGGACCGCGTTTTCTGAACTGCTAAGCTCAACGCCGACAAGCTGAAAGTCGCCGTCAAGTTGCCGCTGGACCGCGTTTTCTGAACTGCTAAGCTGTTCCCGCAGAGACGCAAAAAGCCCGTCCAGTTGCCGCTGGACCGCGTTTTCTGAACTGCTAAGCTCAAGGCCGAATTGTGGAAGTATATCGATCAGTTGCCGCTGGACCGCGTTTTCTGAACTGCTAAGCTGGCGTTTTCCTCATCTGACTTATTCGGATCGTTGCCGCTGGACCGCGTTTTCTGAACTGCTAAGCTATGCCGCAAGGCTGACCGCTGGCCCGGATAGTTGCCGCTGGACCGCGTTTTCTGAACTGCTAAGCTTTCGATGAAATCTTGAACAAGGCAAAGAACGTTGCCGCTGGACCGCGTTTTCTGAACTGCTAAGCTGTCGCCGATCATCTGCCGTGCTTCGCGATAGTTGCCGCTGGACCGCGTTTTCTGAACTGCTAAGCTGCCGGCCGCGCGGGTACCGTCCGGCCGCAGTTGCCGCTGGACCGCGTTTTCTGAACTGCTAAGCTGCCATACTTCATCGGCATCAGATCGCCAAAGTTGCCGCTGGACCGCGTTTTCTGAACTGCTAAGCTGCGCGGCATGGGCGGTGTCCTGCAGTGGCTGGTTGCCGCTGGACCGCGTTTTCTGAACTGCTAAGCTAGGCTCGATCCGTGATGACTGGGCGCTTTCGTTGCCGCTGGACCGCGTTTTCTGAACTGCTAAGCTTCGCACGCGCCACGGGCGCCTCCTGGCTTTGTTGCCGCTGGACCGCGTTTTCTGAACTGCTAAGCTTCTGCGAAGCCTATGGTCAGCCGCTTCGCCGTTGCCGCTGGACCGCGTTTTCTGAACTGCTAAGCTAATTCACCGCCCAACGCGTGTTCAAGCGGTGTTGCCGCTGGACCGCGTTTTCTGAACTGCTAAGCTATTGTGCGGCACATCATGAAGGCCGCGCCTGTTGCCGCTGGACCGCGTTTTCTGAACTGCTAAGCTCGGCAAGGGTGTGCTGAAAGGCACCAATCGGTTGCCGCTGGACCGCGTTTTCTGAACTGCTAAGCTGCTTGTTGCCGATGCCGATGAGCAGCTTGCGTTGCCGCTGGGCAGTGCGACCGAGACACTGCCTGTCTCGAAGCTGGTGGCAACCGAGTGGACGAAACGCTGGACCTGGACACCGAGCGGCGAGACGGTGCCGTCACCATTCTCCAGATCGAGCGTGGTGATTGCCGTCAGCTCACGCTTGGCCTCGCTCGTCACCTCGACATTTCCTTGGGCGACCATTCCAAGCACGATGCGATCAACCAGCGGCCGGTAGGGCTCCATCAGGTCATCGGAAAGCGCAAAGGCATTGGCCCGGTTGGCATGGAACACACCGATGGTCGGATGCAAACCGGCCGCACAAACCGCCCGCGAGACTGCGGCCCGCAGCACGGTATAACCATAGTTCAAGAGCGCGTTGGCGCCGTCTGCGGTGCGATCACGCGAAAAATCCGGTCCGAACAAAGCCTTCCAATAGCGCCTTGCGGCCTGCGCCTCGATATTGTCGGGATCGCCCGAACGCACCTTGCGAGCCAGGAGATCAAAAGCGCCAGCCTCCTTTCCCGCCAAGGACAGGACATGACCCTGCATGCGTATCTTGGCCGCCACGATCTGACGCCAGATCTGCTTGCCGAGCGGGCGGGAAGCGCCAATCTGCGCACGCATGCGCGCGCCCTGCTGGTAATGGCCCTGCATGGGCCAGACACAGGCGACCGGTGCGTGATTTGTGCCGCAGATCACGATCGGAACCGCACGCTCGGACAGGCGCAGCATGACCGAATTGGACCAGCTCGTGCCATGGGCATGCACGATCAGCGCGCTGATATCATCAAGCGCGATACGCCCTTTTTCCTCGCCCGCCTCGCTTACGGTCAGAAAGCCGCGATGCGTAGCAAGGAAAAGCCCATCGGTTTCAATATCGACCACACGCTCCATAATTGTATGATAATATATATACAATCACTAGGTGCACAGAAGATATGTATTTTGTGGTTAATCTCCCAGCCTCGCCTTTCTCTCCAGCCGGGTCTCCCGGTCCTGCGGGCCGGGATCGAACACTCGCCCGGTCCCATCGACACGGAGCTGGCGCGCGCCGATCTCACGCAGCCCACTGGCCGCCTTCGAAAAATATTTGAACGGGTCGTCCTTATCGGCATCCCGTGCCTTCAATGCGCCGGCCTCGTTATGCCCGGCAAGATAAATCTGGCCGGCCGTACTGAATTTGACGACACGGCCGATCGTCAGTCCGTCCTTCGGGTGTTCATAGGCCACCATGTCGTTCTGCTTCAGGCTCAGGACCTTGCGTGCAGCCGGATGCGGCCTGGCGGCCTGAGGGTCCCGGTCGGGCCGGTGGGCGTCGAACATGGTGACGACATCGGCGACCCATTTGCCGTCCGGCAATTCCCACACGTCGTAGCGGAAATTGGCGTCGCCCTTATAGCCCTTGTAGGCGCGGCCCTCTTTGTCGCGGATCGGGATGACTGACAGGGATTCGGTCAGCCGCACATGGCGGATCCGATGGAATTTCTGGTCGGTCTTGCGAAAATAGTCGAGCGCCGCAGCAAACTCCCTGCCGGTCAGGCCGCTGGTGGCGGAATAGAGGCGGCGACGCAACTCATCATCGCGGATGTTAGGGATGTCCTTGTCGGTGAGCGACAGGAAGGGCTTGCGCCGTACCACGATGGTGTTTCCCCGCGCGTCACATTCGCCGGTGATGCCATAGGCGGTGTCGTTATGAAGCTGACCGGCGGTGCGCCCGTTTTCACCGGGCTTCGGCAGCGTGCCGTGGTCGGGCTTATGGCTGACGACGATCCGCTCGACCATGGCCTTGAGGTCGTCGCGGAAAGTCGGCCACGGTTCGGGAATATCCGCAACCGTTTCCTCCAGCGCGATCGTCTCGCGCAGGGCCGCCTGGGTGGAGATCTTTTGCAGCAGGCTGCGCGTGGTGACGCCGACCACGGCGGCGTCAATGGCATGATGGCGATGATCCTTGCGGTTCTTGGCCTGCGCGGTGCCAGCGAAATTGTGATCCGGCAGGATCGAGTTCAGCCCCCAATTGCGCCGCAGCATCTCGGTCAGGCGGCCTGGAATGACGCGGACATGCCGGCGGCGCTTCAGCACACCGTCGCCATCGGCTTCCTCGGCGGGATAAAGCGCGACAAGATATTCATGCGCCAGGCGTGACAGATACTGTGTGTCCGTCAATTGCCGGGCAAGAAAGTCCTCCTCGTCCTGATATTTTTCCATCGCGTCGCGGGCAAAGCGCCAACGCTTGTTACGCGGCAGGCGGTTGGCACGTTCCAGGATCGCGTCGTAATCGCTCGCCCATTCGGCCACCTCGGCCGGCGCGCGATCGCGTTTGACGCGATTGGCCTCGACCACGCAGAGGATGCGGTTTGCCTGGCTGTCATCGAGCGTGCGCGACCAGGGCAGGATATGATCGACATCGACGGCGCCGGAAAACAGCATGCGGATGCCGATCGGCCTGCCGGTATAGATGCAGACGCGGTCCTCCGGATTGTCCGGGTTGAGTTCCTCCCACAGCTTCAGCAGGTTGCGATTGTGGCCATTGTCCTTCTGGCCGAGTTCGCGCAGCTTTTCAGAGCGCTTTGCGGCGGCACGCGTGTTTTCACCGATCTTGCGGTTGACTTCGGCTTTCTCTTTTTCGTTAAGCTTCAAGTCCCGGGCAAGCTCGATGGCGATCTGCTCCGGCTTGCCATATTGCCGGATGAGCCCGTTCACCACCTGTTGCATCTGGTTCAGCGCGATGTGCACCGTCGGGTTGGTGATGCGCCCCTTGGCGACGTCGTAAGGGTCGTCGGGCTCGCCGGTACCCGGCGGAATGCGACGCTCCAGAATTTCCTGGTATTTGGGCAGCCGATCAAGATCACCATCCGTGGGCGCCAGGGCATGATCGTAGCCTGCCCGCTTTGCCGCTTCCGCCTCGGGAATCACGTCGGCTTTCAGTTCCTCCAGCATCGACGATATAGCCGTCAGGCCCAGCCGGCCATAGCCGTCGGGTAGATGGATGCTCGCCACCACCTCGGCCGCATCGTCCGGAACACCGTAGGTTACGACCAGCCATTCATGCAGGGAAAGCGGATCTTCCTGCTCGCGCAGTTGATCGATGACCGTCCATTGCTCGTCAGTGGAGAAGGTCGCCCAGCGATTGCCGAACGCCTTCTTGTCCGACAACGCCGCATTAACCTCGTCGCCGATCATGTCGACGCGATTGTCGGTTTCCTTGTTGAAGCGAAATTCCGAACCAGAAAGTTTGAGGGTCTTCCTGAGCGTTTTATAGGTTGTCTTCCGAATACCTTTAAGCTGCCGCACCAAGGTATCACGCTCATCGAGCGTCAGCTTGCGGTGGGACTGGTCGGGCAACACGATTTCCAGCTCATTGACCTCCTTGTAGAGCCGGAATTGCTGGAACAGCGGATGCGCCTTGGGCAGACGGGTTTCAGCCGGATTGAAGCTGCATTTGCCGACAATGGCCGCCTTGAGGGGCCGCTGATAGAACATCACCCTGAACAGATGGCTGCGACGATCCTCCGTCAGCACCTCAGGGTAATATGGCTGCTGCATCTCCCAGATCGCATTGAATTCCTCTTCAAGCAGTTTGCGGACGGGATAGAAATCATAGGTAGTCTTTGAGTTTCTCCCGTCATCGGCGCCCTCCTCGCCGAGCGCGCCGCTACGCACGCGCACCCATTCGCCTTTGGCGCGCCGCATGGCCAGGAACTGGCCGAGCGTGCGGGCGCCGGCCTCCTGCATTTTTTCATGCAGCCGATTGGCCCCGATCTCGATGGCGCCCTTCTCGTTGCTTTTGCGATCCGCCTTGCGGTTCGACTTGAAGCCGCGGCGCTGGTTGAGGTGAAACAGCGCCCGGCCGATATGATGCAGCGGCAGCTTTTCCGACAGCGCCCGCGCCCGCAGATTGTAGACATCGGCAAGCGCTTGCTCGACCGCCTCCCGCGGGCTGCGATCACTGGTTTCGGCCAGCAGTTCCTTGCGCGCCTGCTGGTCGGCCGGCATCAGGCCATATTCGGTCAGCGTGCGCAGAACCGCCTTGCGCCGGCGCTTGTAGCGGTCACGCCGGCGCGCCATGCCACGCGCCACGCGACGCCCCTCGGCCAGCGAATTGCCGGATTTCGGCTCGCGGCCATCCGAGAAGATGCGTACAAGCATATGTTCTAAAGCGATGGGGCGCCCGTCAGTATCTAGCTTGAAAACACAGCCGCCTAGGCTGTTGGTTCCAATATCGAACGCAAATGCACGCTCTGTCATGTCGCCCCCTACCTTCACAATTGTTCGTATAATGCTTACTTTTTGGGGAACGTCAAATGAAGCTAATATAGTAAATGCGCCACCTATATAAGGCATATGAGTTTATGTAATTTGACAGGCGAAGCGACTCAGTAAATATTATCTACTATTGTGGGTGTCGTGCCGACTCTCCAGCGTCCACAGTTGAATGTGTCGACACGCCGTAACTCATAGTTACAACCCACAGAAGCGCTGCCTCCAACGCAGCGGAAGGCTACTTGAGGTGCATTCATGTCAGATTGACCAGAATGGGCCACCTATGTAGTTACTGTCAGACGGCGTCTTCTGATCTGCTGGGCGGATTCCTCCACAAGAGGAATCCGCCTCTGTTTTTATAGTCTCTCTCCTATTAAGTATTTACGCTTTGATTTTTGATTGTTGGATGATATGTACTAATTACTGCCTAGCAGTTCAGAAAACGCGGTCTGGCTGTTAACAAGCTTCGACAGCACCAAATAAGGCCCTCGCCACGGCGGGGGCTTTTTGGTTTTGCGGAGAACCCTTGGGGGGACGCCTCGTGCCTGTTTTGCTCAGGCAAAATTGTCGGCAATGTATGCGGAACGACATCATTTCGACGATGTTTGCGCCGGATGCCGGCATCGGCATGGCCGGCTCCGGGACCATGCCTGTCCTGTCTTCATCGCCGCAGGATTGCTGCCTGAGCCCAAGCAGATCGGTGTCGCTCGACACCCTGTCGCTCGCAGCCGTGATCTTCAATAAAGGGAGATAAGGGTGCGAGCCTGAATGAATCAGGCTCTGCGGATGATGGTGCCCAGAAGAGGACTCGAACCTCCACGCCTCGCGGCACACGGACCTGAACCGTGCGCGTCTACCAATTCCGCCATCTGGGCTGGTGGGCGCTGATGTAAGCGGGCAGCGTCACCGTGTCAACGCGCATTTTGCCGAAATACCATTTCAGGTCGAAGTTGAGACAAAATGGCCGCCTGCCAGCGCGGGGCCGGGAGCCTTACCCGGCCAGTACCTCTTTTGAAGCCACCGTCGAATCGGCGTTGAGCTTGTAGACAATGGGAACGCCGGTGCCGAGTTCCAGGTTGACGATCTCCTCTCCCGAAATCCCCTCCAGCGCCATGATCAGCGCGCGCAGCGAATTGCCATGGGCGGCGACCAGCACGGTTTCGCCGCGCAACACATGCGGCTGCATATCGTGCATGTAATAGGGCCATACGCGCGCACCGGTGTCCTTCAGGCTTTCGCCGCCGGGCGGGGGCGTGTCGTAGGAGCGGCGCCATATATGCACCTGCTCCTTGCCCCATTTTGCCCGCGCATCGTCCTTGTTGAGGCCGTTGAGGTCGCCATAGTCGCGCTCGTTCAGCGCCGCGTTGCGGATGGTCTCAAGATCGCCCTGGCCGGTGGCATCCAAAATGTACTGGCAGGTGTTCTGGGCACGCGTCAGCGCGGAGGTGAAGGCGATGTCGAACTTCAAGCCGCGCGCGGCAAGTTTCGCGCCTGCTGCCTTGGCCTCGGCGACGCCCCGCTCGGTCAGGCCGGGGTCGCGCCAACCGGTGAAAAGATTCTTCAGGTTCCATTCGCTCTGGCCGTGGCGCACGAGCACAAGGGTTCCGGTCATAACTTGCTCCTTGAAGGTGAAAGGGGAGGCTGGTCCGTCACGAGTCTTCAGGACAGGCCCAGCACGTCGTGCATGGAATAGAGGCCGGGTTTGCGGCCATGGGCCCAAAGGGCGGCCTTTACCGCGCCGCGGGCGAAGATCGAGCGGTCTTCCGAATTATGGGTAAGCGTCAGGCGTTCGCCGGCGCCGGCGAAGATGACCGAATGGTCGCCGACCACAGAGCCGCCGCGCAGCGTGGCAAAGCCGATCGAGCCCGCCTGCCGGGGGCCGGTATAGCCGTCCCTTACGCGCACGCTGTTGTCCGGCAGCTTGATGTCGCGGCCGGCTGCCGCCGCCTCGCCAAACATAAGCGCGGTTCCGGACGGAGCATCGACCTTGTGGCGGTGATGCATTTCGAGGATCTCGATGTCGAAATCGTCCGGCCCGAGCGCCCGGGCAGCCTGCTCCACCAGCTCTGCCAGCAGATTGACGCCAAGGCTCATATTGCCGGATTTGACTATAGTGGCGTGCCGCGCCGCGGCGGCTATGGCAGCGTCGTCTTCGGCCGAGAAACCGGTGGTGCCGATCACATGGACGATACGGGCCTGGGCTGCATAGCCGGCAAATTCCCGGCTTGCCGCCGGTGACGTGAAATCGATCACCCCATCAGCCTTGGCAAAGGCCGGAAGCGGATCGTCGGTGATCGGAACATTGACGATGCCGATGCCGGCCAATTCGCCGGCATCGCGCCCGACATAGGGCGAGCCGGGACGTTCGATTGCGCCCGCCAGCCGCGCACCCGGCATTGAATGGACCGTGCGGACCAGCGTCTGGCCCATGCGGCCGCCTGCCCCGACAATGACAAGACCCATATCGCTCATGCGGTTTTTCTCCGTGTCGGCCGTGCCGGCCCTGGAGCCTTGGCCGGGGGCTCCATCTGTTTCGTATCGTCCACCAGGCCGAGCCCCTTGCCGCTTTGCAGTCGGTGGAAGCGCGCATAGACGCCATGCGGATTGGTGATCAGTGCGTCGTGTGTTCCTTCCTCTACCAGCCGGCCCTCTTCCAGCACGATGATATGATCGGCATTGACCACGGTGGAAAGCCGGTGGGCAATCACGATGGTCGTGCGCCCTTCCATGACCGTGGCCAGCGCCTCTTGCACACGTGCTTCCGATTCATTGTCCAGCGCCGAGGTCGCTTCGTCGAGGAGCAGGATCGGGGCCTGCCGCACGATGGCTCGGGCGATCGAGATGCGCTGGCGCTGGCCACCCGACAGAGTCACGCCGTTTTCGCCAACCAGAGTATCATAGCCCTGCGGCTGCTGGCCGATGAACTGGTCGGCGGCAGCGAGATCGGCCGCCTGCCTGATCTCCCCATCATTCGCGCTTTCGCGGCCATAGCGGATATTATCGGCAATGGTCCCCTCGAAGAGATAAGGCTGTTGCGAGACATAGGCGATCGCGTTGCGCAGCGAGGCCTTGGTGACCTTGGATATGTCCTGTCCGTCGATGCTGATCGAGCCGCTATCGACATCGTAGAAGCCTTCGAGCAGTGCGGTGATGGTGGATTTGCCGGCTCCCGAGGCGCCGACAATGGCGGTGGTCTTGCCGGCCGCGGCGACGAAACTGATTTCGTTCAGCACGGGCAGGTCAGGCGCATAGGAGAAGGATACCCTCTCGAAGCGGACCTCGCCCTTGTCCACCTTCAGTTCGGGTGCCCCCGGTGCGTCGCCCTGCTGCGGCTCGATGTCCAGGATCTCATAGATCATCCGTGCATTGACCAGCGAGCGCTCGAGCCCGACCTGGAGGCGTGCGAGACGGCGGACGGGATCGTAGGCAAGCAACAGCGCCGTGATGAAGGAAACGGTCGAGCCCGGCAGCAACCCGCCATGGGTGGAGCGGTAGCCGGCATAGGCGATGACACCCGCCACGGCGAAACCGGCCAGCATTTCGGAAATCGGCGTCAATCGCTCCGACACGCGCGCGATCTTGTTGGAGCGCTCCTCGGCATGGTCGATGAGCTGGCTCATCTTGCGCGAAAGCTGGCTTTCCATGGTGAAGGCCTTGACCACCGACACGCCCTGAGTCGCTTCCTGCATGGAGCCTATCAGATGCGAATTGATCTCCACCGCCTGCCTTGTGACACGCCGCAGCCGCCGCATCAGATAGTTGACGGCATAGATGAGCGGCGGGCCGATAAGGAACGCGATGACCGACAGCAGCGGGTCCTGCATGACCATGACGGTGACCAGGGCCACCAGCGACACCAGGTCGCGCGCCACAGCCGTCAGCGTCATCGACAGCAGATCGCGGATGCCGCCGACATTCTGGTTGATCTGGGCGGCAAGATGGCCCGATCGCGTCTCGGTGAAGAAGCTGACATCGAGCTTCATCAAATGGTCGAACAATCGCCTCTGGTAGCGGGCGACCAGATTGTTTCCCACCTTGGCCAGGATGACGGCCTGCATATAGCTTGCCACGCCGCGAAGGGTGAAGGCCGCCAGGATCGATGCGCAGATCAGCACGATCAGGTCGCTGCGCTGGCGATAGAATATGTCGTCGATCACGTCGCGCATGATCCATGCGGGGTAGGCGGTCGTGAGCGCCACGGCGACCATGCAAACGGCCGCTATCGCATAGGACCCAACATATTCCCGGCCATTTTCGGCCAGAACGCGCCGAATCACGGCTACGATCTCGCCTCGATCGACTTCAGACTTTCTACGGCTGGAGCTCAAATTCTGGACCGTCTTGCGTTTCCGTTCGGGCGGGCATCGCCAAAGGTGACCCTATTAGACTGATCGCGCGGGCTTGCCTATGCCTGTGCAGGCGAAACTTCGACATCGCCAATTTATGCGCAGCCGTGCTTGCCGGAACAGGGTTCAATAATCTTTTTCGTAGAAGACGCCGAGGCTCGAATCGCCGCCGGAGCCGACCGCCCCGCGCGCCTTGAGATCCTCGGTGATATCGAGATTGATCGTACCGCGCGTCGTGCCCTGGGCGCCCGCCTCGACACCCAGATAGATATTATCCTGGATATAACGACCGGCACGCAGGGCCGCATTGCCCTCGCTATCGGTCACCACATCGAGATCATCCAGGCCGGTCGCGCCACGCAGGCTGCCGAGCAGCGAGGTGTTGGAGCCGCCGGCAAGCTCGGCGGCGGCCGCCGCAAGCTGGGCGATCTGGAAGGCCGACAATTCATTGATGCTGCGGTTGAAGATCAGGCGCGCCAGCACTTCGTCTTCCGGCAGTTCCGGCTGCGAGGAGAATTTCACGCTGATGTCGGAGGCCCTGCCGGTGACGGTGATGAAGACGGTGATGTCATTGCCGCCCGAACGCGCGACGAAGTTCAGGAACGGATCGAGGTCGCCCACCAGCGTTACCGTGCCCTCGTCGAAGGTGATGCGCTGGCCGAGAATGCCGAGGCGGCCACGGATGAGTTCAAAGCCCCCGACCGGGTGGATATCGGTGACCGGCCCGGTCAGCCGCACCGAGCCACCAAGCTCGGCATCGAGCCCACGCCCGCGCACGAATATGCGGGCAGGAGCGTTCACCGTCACATCGAGCCGCGCCACGCTCGGCCTGCTGGTCGGTGTCGGCGTGCCGTCGTCGGCACGTGCCCGTCTCAGCGTCGCCTGAACGCCTGCCGGGGCGTTGCGATGCTTGACGTCGAGGGCTGCAGCCCCGCCGGCAAAACTGTCCGGCACGGTGATCTCAGCGCGGCTGACGGTAATCGTGCCGGCAATCAGCGGGTCACGGGCCAGGCCGCCGGTGACAGTCAGCACACCGCCGACCGTGGCGACCACCAGATTGCCATCGGCATAGCGGGCATCGTTGAGAGTGATGCGCAGATCGGCAGGGAAAGCGGCGGCCGCGTCCAGCGATATGGTGCCGGCGGCTGCAACCGAACCGCCCGCAGCCAGATTGGCCGAGGCGTTGCGAAGCGTGACGCGATCACCGTCGATCGTGCCCATGACGGCGATGGAGCGCAGGCGGGTGTTGCTCTCGGGATCGATGAATTCCGCACCCTGTGTCGAGAACATTCCGTGAATGACGGGATTTTGAAGACTGCCGGAAACGGTGGCATTCGCCTGCAGCGTTCCGCTCACCTGCGCCCCGCGCTCGGCGAGGAACCGGTTGGCAAGCGCCAAGGGGGCTTCGCCGCGCACGGAAAGCTCCACGCCGGTGCCGGAAACCGGCAGGCGGCCACTGGCCGAGACGGATAGCCCTTGCGGCCCGTTGGCCTCGGCCGAAGACAGCGTCAGCACCCTGCCGGTGAAATTGCCTGTCGCGTTGATCTCAAGCGGTGCGGCACCTGCCGATTGAAGCGCTGCAGCACGCACCCCGGCGCCCCGCAGCGTAAAGGCTGCAGCCGGGTCGGCAAATGTACCTGTCAGCCTGGCCGTGCCCGACAATGTGCCGCCAAGCTCCTGGCCGGGGGCAACCGCGTTGAGGACTGCCAGCGGAAATGCTTCGAGGGCAACGTCGAGCGTCATAGCGCCCTTGTCGAGCGGCACCGCGCCGTTGACGGTGGCACGCAGGCCTTCCGGGCTGGTGACGGCGGCTTTCACATTGAGCCGGCTCGTGGTGGAAGTGCCCTCGGCGTCGAGGTTGATCGAGCGCAGCCCTGCCTGCCGCAATGCGGCGGCGGCAAGTGAACGGCCCTGTGCCGAAAAGCTTATATCGGGCTGGGCGCGGGTGCCGCCGATATTGGCCGTGCCGTTGAGGGTTCCGGCAAGCGCCAGATCGGGCTTGATCGTATTGGCGATCGCCAGCGGCAGATCCGTTATGTTCACGGCCAGGTCGAGCCGGTCGGCAATCTCTCCGCGTGCACTAACACGCCCGCCGCCCACATCGAGCAGCAAATTATCGATGCCGATCCTCTGGCCACGCATCTGGAGGGCGGCGGGCTCGACCAGCCGGGCTGCCAGATTGCCTTGCCGGACCTCCAAATCACGCAAGGCGAGGCGGTAACCGCCTTCGACGGGCGACAATGCTCCGGTGGTGGAAGCCGTGGTGCCGTTCTTCAGCGTCGCATCGGCGCTGAAATTGGTGGTCTGGAATTCCTGGCGGGCCGTCGCCTGCAAGGTGGCGATGTCGATGCCGGCAGCCGACACGTCGCTTGCGCCCAATGTGCCATTGGCGATGGGGACGTTGAAGATATCCTCCAGCGTGGCGTCGAGATTGGCCTTGCCGAGCCTGATCGTGTCGACCGCAACCCCGTTGGCATCGGCCCTGATGGCGGCGTTCTGCTTGCCGCCGCGATGGCTGAGGGCGATATCGGCATTGACGGCGCCGGTCGCCTCGCGAAGCAGCAGGGCAGCGGCGGTCGAGATGTCGGCGGCGTCGAGCACCAGCTTGCCCTCGATCAGCCCTTCCCTGGTCTGGGTCACGTCGCCCGTGATCTTCGCTCCACCGGCGGTAAATGCGAGGTCGCCGAGGCGCTTTTCATTTTCCGAAACGGCCAATGCCGATGCCAGTTCGACCCTGACGCCGTCGAGAAAGGCATTGCCGGTCAGCTGGCCGTTGAGGTCCTTGTCGCGCAGCGTGCCTTCAAAGCCGATCACCGCTTCCCGCAGCGTCTTGCCGACAAGAGAACCGGTGGGCACTTCGGCGCCGAAGGTCAGGCCGATGAGGCCATCGCTGCCGCTGGCGCGTCCCTTGGCCGCCAGCCTGCCGGCAGCTTTTTCCGACACCAGCGCCAGATCGCTGATTGCAAGATCGAAGTTGAAGTCGGACGCGCCGGTGGCGAAGCTGCCATCCGCCGTCACCTCGACCTGGTCGTTGAAGATGCGCAACTGGCGCGCCATCAGACCGGTTTCGCCGCGGGCGATGCCGCCGGTAATGCGGGTCTGGCCTTCCAGAAGATTGTCGGCGGCAGGGGTGCCTATGCCAAGACCGGTGGCGGTTCCGTCCAGCGCGAGGTCGAAAGCGCCGGTCAGCGGCTTCACCTCGCCCTTGGCGGCAAGATCGATGCCGCCGGACAGGTCTCGCCCGGCAAGGGCGGAGAAAGGTGCCAGCGCGCTTGCCTTGATGCCGATGTCGCCATTGAAGGCATATTCGGCAATATCGCCTTCCATCGACAGGCTGAGGCCGTTGGCGGCAAGCAGCGCCTTGGCCAGCTTGACCGGTTGCCCGGCCTGCCAGTCACCGCCGATGTCGAGGGTGACCCGGTCGCCAAGCGCTTCGGCGATATCGGCACGGGTGGCGGTGACGCCCGACGCACCGCCAGTGGCCGTAAACGTGATCCGGCGTTCCGCCGGCGTGGCGATGTTCTGCGCCAGACCCGAAAGAAGCACTTCCACCGACTTCGATGAAAAGGTTTCCGTCGAAAGATCGTCTATCTGGACCGAGCCGGTCCATTCCTCACCCGCGCTATCGCCGAAAGCGAGCTTCACGGCCGCGCGCTGCACAGTGTTTTCGCCCGGAAGCGGCAGAAGCACTTTCTCGGCCGTGCCATTGTCGACGCTGGCATCGAGCGTCAACCGCTGGAGGAAACCATCGGCTGTAGTTTGTGCCGCTGCCTTAACCTTGAGAGCCGCGCTTTGCAGGTCGAGATTGTCGAGGACCATTCCTCCGCCATCCTTGACGGAGCCGGCTGCCTGCAGCGTCGTATTGGTTCCAAAGAAAGAACGGAACCTCGGCGAGATCAGCCGTGCGATCGGGCCTTCGACATCGGCGTTGAAGGCAAGCCCGTCGCTTTGCCGGCGCAACCGGGTGGTGCCTGTCAGTACACGCTGGGCGTCGGCATCAAGGGTCAGAGCAAGGTCGAGCTCGGCAAGCGGCCCCTCTCCCTGCAAGGCGAGCGCCACCGGCGGGCGGCCCTCTATATTGAGGAGGTTGGCAACGACGCCATTTGCCGGTTCGTCGAGCTTGAGATCGAGATTGAGCACCTGGCTGGCATTGGCATAGGCGGCGGTCAGGGTGAGCTGGCCGCCTGGGCCATCCAGCCGTGTAACGTTAAGGGCGGTGTCGAGCGAGCCGCCGGCGAGTTGCAGCCGGCCGGTGATGGCCATTTCCGACGCCAACCCGAACACGTCTTCGCCGAAAGTGACATGCGGGATCTCGAGCGCGCCAAGCGAAATGGAAATCGGCAGTTCCGGCACCCGGAATCCCCCTGCCTCGGGAGCCGGCGCACTCTCGTCGGGCAGCGGCTTGCGCAACACGTCGATGCGATCGGCGGCGAGCGTGTCGATATTCAGCCGCCCCAGCAGCAGCGCGGAGCGCGTCCATACGATGCGTGCATTGGTGATACGCAGCCAGATTCCCTCCCGGTCGGCGATGGTGATCTCGCCGATGGTGGCATTGGAGGAGAGAGCGCCCTGGATATTGTTGATGCGTATCTGGCGGTTGGGGCTGGAAAGCTGATCCTCGACGAAGCCGACGAAATAGGAGCGGTCGGCCTGCTCGTCCTGCGCAAGGGCCGGCAGGGCAAGTAAGAAAAGGGCGATGGCCAGAAAGATCCGGGTCAAAACGCTTGTCCTATTCCGACATAGAAAGCGACGTCTGGGTCGCCGTCCCGCGGATCGAGCGGTACGGCCGCATCGAGCCGGATCGGTCCGAGACCGGTGAGATAGCGCAGGCCCCCACCCGCGCCCAGGCGCAGATCCTCCGAAAAATGCGGGAATGTGTCGGCCCCGACATAGCCGGCATCGATAAATCCGACGAGGCCTATTGTGTCGGTCACCCTGGCGCGCAACTCGGCAGAGCCCTCGATCAGGGAGCGTCCGCCTGTTATCGTGCCATCCGGGCCCGGCAAGCCGATATTGCGATAGGCGTAGCCGCGAACGGAACCACCGCCGCCGGCAAAGAACAGCTTGTCGGGCGCGATCTCGTCGATCGGCGCGCCGCCGATGCTGCCGATCTTCACGCGGCCCGCGGCGACGATGCGATCGTCTTCGCCGAAGCCGTAATAGGCGCGGGCCTCGGCGGTCATCCGCGCAGCGGCATTGCCGTAGTTGAATTCGTAGAAGGGTTCGAGCGTGGCTTCGAAATAATAGCCTTCCGTGGCGTCGACCTTGTTGTCGCGACTGTCATAGATAACGCCGCCAAGCAGGCCGATATTGGCGAATTCTCGTCTCCCGAAGACATCGTCATCGAAGCGCGAAACGCCGCCGGTGAGCAACAAGCGCGCTGAAAGCTCCGGCGTGAACATATGGGTGAAGCCGACTTCGGCATTGACCGAGGTGCGGGTATAGGGCTCCAGCACCTCCCGGTCGCCGATCAGCGAGGCGACGAAATCGGTGTCGGGCGTATAGACGCCCGGCTTCAGGAAGGTCGCCCCGATCCGGTAGGTGAAGTCGGCCGGGTCCAGGGTCTCGCCAATACCGGCGACCTTGGCTTCGAGACGAAGACGTTCGGCCCTGCCGAACAGGTTGCGGTGCAGCCAATAGGCTTCGAAGCCGGCACCATCCAGCGTGGAATAGCTGGCGCCGACGCCGAAACGCCGCGGCAGACGCTCCTGCACCACCAGGTTCATCGGCAGGAATCCGTCGGCGCCGATCTCGTCACCTTCCTGGAAGCGCATGGCGCGGAAGACGTCGAGCCGCCCCAGCCTTTTGGTGGCGCGGTCGAGATCGTCAGGATCATATTCCTGCCCCGGTTCGAGCCCCGTCATCCAGGCGATGAATTTCGGGTCGATCCGCTCGGTGCCCTCGACGGTGACAGGCGCATAATAGGCTTTGCGGCCGGGCTCTAGCGTCAGCGTAGCATCGACGATGTCGCGATCATGCGCTGCCTCGACGCTGCGGCTCGCCACCCTGGCCTTCGCATGGCCCTGCTGCCGCCAGGCCTCGACGGCGAGACGTTCTGCCTGCAGGATGACGCCGGAACGGGCAAGCTGTCCGGGCGCAAATCCCTCGTCCTCCGGCAGTTTCACCTCGTCACGGCGCGAAGATGGCGGCGGCGCTCGATTGACGATGCTGGTTTGCCCGAACAGGAATTCCGGGCCGGGGTCGATCGAGACATGAATGGCTGCCGGGTCGGGCAGAACGGTATCGGGCGGCAGGTCGGCAGCCTCACGCCCATCCACCAGTATGCTGATCGTGCCGCCATAGCGGCCTTCGCTGTAGAGTGTGGCCAACAGCCGGCGGTAGTCACCGCGCGCCTTGGCCAGAAGCCCGGCGGCGCCCGAAGCCGGCTTTTCGCGGTCCTTCCATAAGGTCGACGCACCCTTGAGCTTTTTTTCGATGTCGCTGTCTTCGCCCGAGACGGCGACATCGACCGAATAAGCTTGCGGATCACCAATCACCTCTTCGGCGTCGGCCTTCTTACCCTCGAAAAACTTGAGGCCGAACAGCTCGAACGCCGGTGCGGGCGCCAGAGCAACCATGCTGCTGACGAGACTTGTGCCTAAAAGCAGGCAAAGGCGCCGGGAAGTTTTAGATTTCGGAACTCTCACTCAAGCATCCTGGACGCGGTCAGATAGGCTTTGCGCAACAGTCCCGCACGCCGCACACTTAACTCCCGCCCCCGCAGAAGGGCCGCAATGTAGGGGATTGTCCGGCGATAGGGAAGCGCGAAGCCAGACGCCGGCATTCGGCTCGATGCAATTTTCGGTCGTCATGTGTTGGAAAATAGACACGAAAGGTTGCGAGAGTGCGAATGCTGGAGAAAGCGGCCGACGTCGGCCGTCAGTGCCCGGAGCTGAGTTTCAGGCCGGTCAGGCCGGCAACGATCAGGCAGACACTGACAATCCTGAAGATCGTGGCTGGCTCGCTGAAAAACACGAGGCCAACGATGAATGCTCCAACCGCGCCAATGCCGGTCCAAATGGCGTAGGCGGAGCCCAGAGGCAGGGTCCGCATCGCCAGTGCCAGGAGCCCGAAGCTGATGAACATCGCGACCATGGTGATGATTGTCGGCGTCAGCTTGGTAAAGCCCTCGGACTGCTTCATAGTCGAGGCCCAGACGACTTCGAACAGGCCCGCAAAAAACAGATAGATCCATGCCATGCTAGATTTTCCTTGTCTGGAAAGAGAGGGTATCGGCCGTCGGCCGTCAATCACGCATAGCCGCGCGTGATTGCTCCCGGTGGGCGAAGCCGGGCTCGGGCATAATGAATGGTGATTGTGAAGAGAGAGTTCGGGCAAATTGGCCAACCATTACTTCGGATCTCCGAAATCAATGGGGCCGTCCCCGAACGTCCTTAGGTGCGGGCCGTCCCGCACGCGCCTTACCTAGCGTCTTGCGCCGCAAATTTCCAGAGCAGAATGACAGATTGGCTGAAACTGGGTCCATGAGGACACAGACAACCTCGGTCGGGGGCTTTCGCGTCTTGTGGCGGCGGCGCGAACACGGCATAGGCTCGCGACGAAAAGTTCAGTGCGGAAAAGACCGGGCTGATTGAGCAGCCTGTGGAGAATGAATGTGTCGGGGTCCGTGGCGGCTCAGGTGAACTGGAACCGCCGCATGCTCACGCTGGCGCTTCCCATCATCCTGGCAAATCTGGCGCAACCGATCCTTTCGCTGGTCGACACCACCGTTGCTGGCCATCTGCCCGGCGCCTGGTATCTCGGCGGTGTGGCGCTGAGCGGCGTGCTGTTCAATTTCCTGTTCTGGAGCTTCGGCTTCCTGCGCATGGCGACAACGGGACTGATCGCCCAGGCCTGGGGCGCATCGGATGCCGTGCTGATGCGCAAGCATATCCTGCGCGCCCTTTTGGTTGCCGCGACCGGCGGCACCGCCATCATCCTTTTGCAGACGCCACTCATCAACATCGGGCTGACGCTTCTGGGCGGCAGCGATGCGGTCAAGGAAAGCGCGGCCGCCTATTCTTCCGCGCGCATCTGGTCGGCTCCGGCCACTCTCGGCAATTTCGTGCTGCTCGGCTATCTGCTTGGGCAGCAGCGGGTCACGGTGTCGCTGCTGCTGCAGGTCGCCCTCAATTTCATCAATCTGATCGCCACCCTCACCCTCGTATTCGTCTTCGATTGGGGTGTCGCCGGCATAGGTGCCGGCACGGCCATTGCCGAATGGATCGCCTTCGCCGCCGGGTTGGTCATCGTCAAGCCGTTCGGCTCCGCCTTTCCTATTGCCTGGCGCGATATCCTTGACGGAACGGCGCTGCTGCGCCTGTTTGCCGTCAATCGCGACATATTCCTGCGCACCCTTTTCCTGCTGATATGCTTTGGCTGGTTTGCCCGCAGCGGTGCGGCCGAGGGCGACGCGATCCTGGCTGCGAATGCGGTGCTGCTCAATCTCCACAGCTTCATGTCCTATGGCCTGGATGGGTTTGCCCACGCCACCGAAACGCTTGTCGGTGCCGCCATCGGCGCCCGGAACCGCGATACACTTTATCGCGTCATCAAGGCGGCCTTCCTCTGGGCAGCGCTGGTGGCCACGCTTTTTGCTGCCTGCTACGCGCTTGCAGGCCCGGCGATCGTTTCATTGCTCACCAACCAGAACGAGGTGCAGCTGGCGGCGGCGGAATTCCTGCCCTATGTGGTCATTCTTCCCCTCGTTTCGGTGGGCAGCTACATGCTGGACGGCGTCTTCATCGGCGCATTGCGGACATGCGAATTGCGCAACAGCATGTTTGTCTCCACCCTTGTCTTTCTGGCGTCTGCCATCGCTCTCCAGCAGCTTCTGGGCAACCATGGCCTCTGGCTCGCGATGATCGTGCTCATGATCGTACGCGCGGCGACGCTTGGATCTTATTTGCGGCGTATTTTTGCAGCCCTTTGATGGCGTGGCGACGGCCGCTGCACGGCGCATCTTCCGGTTTTTGAGGAACCAAAGCGGCCGCTGTCGGTTTCCCGCTTGGCACCCGGGCTGGTTGCCGGCCAGATTTTACCGACACGCAGACTTATGAGAATTGCCCAGATCGCTCCGCTTTACGAAGCCATCCCGCCACGCCTTTATGGCGGCACCGAGCGGATTGTCTCCTACCTTACCGAAGAACTGGTCGCACGCGGCCACGATGTCACGCTTTTCGCCACCGGAGAGGCGGAGACGAGCGCTAGGCTGGCGGTGGTACGTGAACGGGCCCTGCGGCTCGACCCGTCGCCGCTGAAATCGGCAATCGCCGCGCACCTGGCCATGCTGCATGAGGTCCAGCGCCGCGCGGCGGAATTCGACATCTTGCATTTTCATCTCAGCCACTTCCTGCATTTCCCGATGTTCGAGCATATGCGCGAGTGCACCGTCACCACGCCGCATGGGCGTCTCGACTATAGCGACCTCGCCCCGGCCTATGCGCTTTGGCAGGGCTTTCCGATGATCTCCATATCGAACCGCCAAAGGCGGCCGTTGCCTGCCGCCAATTGGGTCGGCACCGTCCATCACGGCTTGCCGCTGGACCTTTATGAGCCGCTGCCTGAATCTCAGCGTGGCATCGGTGAACCATATCTGGCCTTTCTCGGCCGGCTGTCACGAGACAAGCGTCCCGACCGGGCGATCGAGATCGCGCGCCGAAGCGGGATGCGACTGAAGATCGCCGCCAAGATCGGCGATGACGACCGGCCCTATTTTCACGAAGTGGTCGAACCGCTGCTCGATCACGATATGGTCGATTTTATCGGCGAGATCGATGAGACGGAAAAACCGGCTTTCCTCGGCAACGCGGCAGGATTGCTGTTTCCCATCGACTGGCCCGAGCCGTTCGGGCTGGTTGTCATCGAGGCGATGGCCTTCGGCACGCCGGTCATCGCCTGGAACGAAGGCGCGATGCCTGAGATCGTTGACAACGGTGTCACCGGCTTCGTGGTCGATACGGTCGACAGCGCCGTGAAATGCGTCGGCATGCTTGATCGCCTTGATCGACGCGAGGTGCGCAGGGTTTTCGAGCAGCGTTTCTCGGCCACGCGCATGGCGAGGGACTATGAGGCGATCTATGCCGCAATGGCCGCCGGGTCCGGTTGCAGCGAGAGGGTCCGAACCGATCATGAAAGAGCTGAATGAACGCCACCTCGACCCGGCGATAGCCCTGGCGGCGCTGGACGAAGCCGCACCCCGCGAACCGCACCGCCAGTTCGCGCTCAAGCATGAGGACTGCTTCGTCGTCGCGGACGGGCATGGCGACATCAACGGCAAAGGCGACGGCCTGTTTCGCAACGACACCAGGGTGCTTTCCAGCTTCCGGCTCTTTGTCGGCGGCAGGCGGCCTTCCCTGCTGGGGGCTTCGCTGTCGCAAGACAACATCATGTTCACCGCCAATCTCACCAACCTCCAGCTGACCATGGCGGATGGTAGACAGACGCCGCAGGGCGTCGTCCATATCGAGCGGACCCGTTTCCTGTGGCAGGACAGGATGTTCGAGCGCATCGCTTTTTCGAACTATTCCGGGCACGACATCCTGATTCCGCTGCGGCTCGATTTCGGGGCCGATTTTCGCGACATGTTCGAAGTCCGCGGCACCGCGCGCAGCCGCCGCGGCCGCTCGCACGAAGCCGAGGTCGATGCGCACAGCGTTTCGTTCTGCTATGACGGGCTCGACGATGTCAGCCGGCAATCGGTAATCTCATTCTCCCGCCCCGCGGACCTGATCGAGCCGGACCACGCCGAGTTCCTATTCGAAGTCGCCCGGCGAGGACACGAAACACTGTTCGTGGAAGTCGGGGCGGAGTTCGCGCCCCCCGATCGTGACCGATTTCGTGCGGCGGCGGCACGGGCGCGCTTTGCCATGCGCTCGAAGCGCCGGCACGGTGCCACCGTCCACAGCTCCGGTCGTGTCTTCAACGACTGGCTGATCCGCGCGCGCGCCGATATCGCGCTGCTCACGACCGAACTGAGGACCGGACCCTATCCCTACGCCGGCATACCGTGGTTTTCGACCGCCTTTGGCCGTGACGGGGTGATTTCCGCGCTGCAGATGCTTTGGCTCACGCCCGGCCTGGCGCGCGGGGTACTTGCCTTCCTGGCCGAGCACCAATCGACCGAGACATCGCCTTTCAGCGATTCCGAGCCCGGCAAGATCATGCACGAAACCCGCAAGGGCGAGATGGCGGTGCTGCGCGAGTTGCCCTTCGGACGCTACTATGGCGGGGTCGATACGACACCGCTCTATATCTATCTCGCCTCCTCCTACGCCGACCGCACCGGCGACATGGATTTCGTCGACCAGATGTGGCCCTCGCTCTGCGCGGCGGCAAAATGGATGGAGGAAGCCGGCGCCCGCAATGGCGATGACTTCGTGACCTACAAGCGCGCCGCCGAAACCGGTCTCTCCAACCAGGGCTGGAAGGACAGCGCCGACGCGATCTTCCATGCCAACGGGCGCATTCCCGCCGGGCCGATCGCCCTGGTCGAGGTGCAAGGCTATGTCTTCGCCGCATACAAAGGCCTGGCCTCGCTTGCCGAGCGCCGTGGCGAGGACAAGCGCGCCGAGCATTGGCAGGCGATGGCGGAAAAAATCCGCGTCGCAGTGGAAAGCCGGTTCTGGATGGAGGAACAGGGCTATTATGCCCTTGCGATCGACGGCGAAGGGGCGCAATGCGCGGTGCGGACGTCGAATGCCGGCCATCTGCTCTATGTCGGCCTGCCCTCGCCCGAGCGTGCGGAAAGGGTGGCGACCCAGCTTCTGGCCGCATCGCTCAATACCGGCTGGGGCATACGCACCCTTGCCGATGACGAGATGCCCTTCAACCCCATGTCCTATCACAACGGGTCGATCTGGCCGCATGACACGGCGATCTGTGCCGCAGGCCTGTCGCGCTATGAAGAGCGGGCAAGCGTGGTGAAGCTGATGAGCGGCATGTTCGAGGCGGCCGTGCAGTTCCAGATGCGTCTGCCCGAACTGTTTTGCGGCTTCACCCGCGCTCCGGGCGAAGCGCCGGTCGCCTATCCCGTTGCCTGCCTGCCGCAGGCCTGGTCGGCCGGCTCCGCCTTCATGCTGATGCAGGCCTGCCTTGGCATCAGGATCGACGGCTGGACGGGTGAGATCTGCGTCGAACGCCCGCAACTGCCCATCGGCATCGACAATCTGTCGATCCGCCATATCGGCGTCGGCGACGCCAAGGTGGATATCATCTTCGAGCGGCTAGGCGATCGCGTGGTCTGCTATCTCGACCACCGCCACGAAGGTCTTGCGCCCCTCATCGTGCGGTCCTGAAGCCCGGCCGCAAAATTTACCGGATGTGGGAACCTCCGGCGTCCCCGGCAGTTTCCAAACATATCCCATAGTCTCGGCGTGGCGTCTCCGGTTGCGGATGCGCGAGCGTCGCTGATTGCAAGGAGAAAACGCCGGCACGTTTTTACGCCGGAAAGTGTGAAGATGGCCGCCGAAATCACCGACCCCGCGTTCAACCCCTTCCTGTTGTGGGGGTTTGTCTTCCTGAGCTTCAGTCTTTCCGTTGCCGCGGTCGTGCTCTCGATCTTCTTTCGTCGTCGTGACAGGCGTCAGCGTGCTGCACCGGCTGATGCCCAGCCCGCCGCCTACATGCCGGTCATTCGCGAAAGCGAAAGGAACGGCTCGCCGGTCGAAGAGGTCATGGTCCAATGGACACCCGACATGCTGCGGCAGGTTCTGGATTCCGAGATGCCCGATGCGGAGGTGATCGTCGTCTCCAACCGCCAACCCTATATCCACGAACTGGTGAACGGCCGCATCGAGCTTCAGATTCCGGCAAGCGGACTGGTTTCGGCGCTGGAGCCGATCATGCGCACCTGCTCGGGCACCTGGATCGCGCATGGCAGCGGCTCTGCCGACCGCGAGACGGTCGACCAACACGATCACATCAGCGTGCCGCCCGACAAGCCGGCCTATACGCTGCGGCGGGTGTGGCTGACCGACGAGGAATATAAGGGCTATTATTACGGTTTCGCCAATGAAGGGCTGTGGCCGCTCTGCCATATCGCCTTCACGCGCCCGGTTTTCAGGGCGGCCGATTGGGAATGCTACCAGGCGGTCAATCGCAAATTCGCCGATATCGTCCTGGAGGAGGCCAAGGGCAAACGCCCGATCGTGCTCGTGCAGGATTATCATTTCGCCCTGCTGCCGCAATTAATCCGCGAAAGGCTGCCGGAGGCGATCATCATCACCTTCTGGCATATTCCCTGGCCGAATTCGGAAGTCTTCAGCGTCTGCCCATGGCGCGACCAGTTGCTGGAGGGTCTGCTCGGCAGTTCGATCGTCGGCTTCCACATCCAGTTCCACTGCAACAACTTCATCGACAGCGTGGACCGTTTCCTGGAATCGCGGATCGACCGTGAAACCTCCGCCATTTCGCATGCCGGGCGAACGACATTGGTCCATTCCTATCCGATCTCGATCGAATGGCCCGACGCAACCGAAACACAGGCGAAATGCAACTCACGCGCCCGGATCTTCGAACGCTTCGGGCTGCGTGAAGACATGAAACTGGCAGTCGGTGTCGAGCGGCTCGACTATACCAAGGGTATCCTGGATCGCTTTCATGCGCTGGACGAGTTCTTCCACCAGCATTCGGACTGGATCGGCCGGCTGGTATTCGTACAGGTGGCCGCACCCAGCCGCGATACGCTGCCGGCCTACCGGTCGCTGCATCAGGAATGCCTTGATCTCGTCGCCGACATCAACGAGCGCTACGGCTCCGGCGACTATCGCCCGATCCTGCTGCTGGCAGAGCATCATGGCCAGGGGATGCTCGGCGAACTTTATCGCGCCGCCGATCTCTGCGTGGTCAGCAGCCTGCATGATGGCATGAACCTCGTCGCCAAGGAGTTCGTGGCCGCGCGCGACGACGAAGCCGGCGTGCTGGTGCTGAGCACTTTCGCCGGTGCCTCGCGTGAGCTTCTGGAGGCGCTGATCGTCAATCCCTACGATCCAGCCGCCATGGGCGAGGCCTTCTTCAAGGCGCTGAGCATGCCGCTGGAAGAGCAGCGCGAAAGGATGCGGCGCATGCGCGAAGTCGTGCGCTCCAACAATGTCTTCCGCTGGGCCGGCAGCATGCTGGTCGATGCCGCAAGGCTGCGTGATCGCGAACGACTACGCGACAGCTGGAGCAGGCCCGAAGGCTGGGACGAGCCGCCTGCCGGGCACTACCGCAGCGGTGGCTCGGCACAAAGAGAACCGACCGACCTTTGGAGATGACCTTGCAGCCACCTGCACTCCCCGACGACGCGGCACTTTTTCTCGACATAGACGGCACGCTGCTGGAGCATCAGCCGCATCCGGAAGGGGTCGTGGCCGATGCCCGGCTACTTGAACAACTTGTGGCGTTGAAGACGCGGCTGGATGGAGCGCTGGCCTTCATCACCGGCCGGAGCGTCGCCATGGCCGACCGGCTGTTTGCGCCTTTGCGCCTGCCGATTGCCGGCCTTTATGGCCTCGAGCATCGGCTGGTCGCCGGTGGAAAGACAGAAGCCGCGAGTGAACCGGAAGATGTCGCGGCAGTCGCGGACGCCCTGCAGGCCGAGTTTGGCAACACGAAAGGGGTTTATTTCGAGCGCAAGGGGCCGGTGCTTGCAATCCATACCCGCGCGGCGCCCGAAGCGTTGGAAGCAGTGCGCATCGCAGCGGAACTGGCGCTCCCCGGCTTGCCCGCGGGCTACAGGATCGTCGCCGGCAATGCCGGCCTGGAATTCCTGCCCAAGGGTGCGCTGAAAAGTGCTGCTATCCACCGTTTCATGCAGGAAAAGCCCTTTTCCCACAGGCGCCCCGTCTTCATCGGCGATGATATTTCCGACGAAAGCGGGTTCGACTATGTCAATGAACTCGGCGGTATTTCCATCCGCGTGAAGCCAGCCGGGTCGACTGGCGCACGCCATACCCTTGAGAACGTCGCGGCCGTGCGGCGATGGATCGGATAGGGGCCGGGAGAGACGCGACCCAAACATCCGGAGAGTGATACCTGTCCTGTATTGCCCGCTGCCGGTTCAAACGATACAATTTTCTCATCATTTGGCTGCCAGAGCCGCTGAAGGCGATGCCTTTCTGTCTACGTTTGCTTGGTGGATTCGAGCTCTACCGAAACGAGACGCAGCTTCATATCGCGTCTGCAAAACAGCGTTGCCTGATTGCTTCGCTTGCGCTTGCGATGCCGGGGATTTGCAATCGCGACGACCTCGCCGAGAAGCTGTGGGGCTGGCGTCACGACGGAAGCGCCAAGCAGAGCCTGCGCACGGCGCTGACGCATTTGCGCAAACAGTTCACGCCGGACCAGCTGCTTGTCGCCCATCATGAGGAAGTCGGCCTCGATCCCGAACAGATGACGGTCGATGCCCTGCAATTCCAGGCGCTTCTCGGTTCGGATGACCCGCAATCCCTGCGGGCGGCCGCAGATCTCTATCGCGGCGATTTTCTTGATGGCCTGCGCGTGCGTGAAGGCGATATCGAGCGCTGGATCTCCGACCAGCGCGGCTGGTACCGGTCCCGGGCGCTGGAAGTGTTCGTGAAATTGTCGGGACTGGCGCTCGCCAGCAGCGATTTCGATCTCGCCATCGACTCCGCCCGGCGTGCCGTCGTCCTCGACGATCTGGCCGAGGAAGCGCATCGCGCCCTGCTCAATGCACTGATTGCGGGAAACCGGCGAGGCGAGGCCATGCGCCATGCGCGCTCGATGCTCGATCTGTTCGAGAGCGCGCTTTCGGTGACCCCATCGGCCGAGACAATGGCTGTCATCGACAAGATCAGGATGGAGTCCGAAACGCGCGAGCGGGCGGCCGAACCCGAAGCCCCGGCGCCTATTGCGGACAGCCCGATAGCCGCCTCGACCGAGCCTGAACCGGCGGCAGGCAAGCAAGGCCTGATCGAACAAAGCCTGATCGTCGCACTGAGTTATGAAATAGCCGGCGTGGGACAGCTTGCCGCAAACGGCGCCGATGCCGAGGAGCTTGCCGAAGTCGTCGATGATCTGACCCGCATCCTGCTGAATGTTGCGGGAGAATGGTTCGGTGTTGCCAGTGCGCTTGGGCCCGAACACGGGGCGATTTTCTTCGGCGTCGAGGGCCAGACCGAAGACTACGCCAGTGATGGCCTGACCGCCGCGATCGAGCTCAGCGAGGCGATTTCGAATTATCGCTCGGCGAAGCATCCGGAACATGGTTTCGCACTCAAGGCCGCGCTTGATGATGGCGTGGCGCTGGTCATCACATCCGGAACGGTGCGGGTCGTCGGCGCACCGGAACTGCGGGCGCGGGCAGCGCTGCGGAAAATCGCCGAGCCCGCAATCGTGATAACCGAATCGCTTCGCTCCCATATCAGCGGCTATTTCAGGCTGCAGCCTTACCCAGGTCAGCAGGCAAACGGCGGCGACATCCACGAGACGCTATGGACATTGATCGCTCCGAAGCGGCAGCCTGACCGGTTTCACGCGATGCGCCGGCGCATCCTGCCCCTCATCGGCCGCCGCAGCGAATTGGAAATGCTGACCGGGCGTTGGGCCGATGCCCGTGCGGGCAACGGGCAGGTGGCAATCCTTCGTGGCGAATCCGGCATTGGCAAATCCCGGCTCGTGCATGATCTGCGCGGTCGTCTCAGGGCCGCCGGCGCCAGGCTTTGGGTGCTGCAATGCAATCCGAACGGGCGCCAGACGCCCTTTGCCCCATTGCTCAACATGTTTGCCGGGCCACGGCGAAAGCGCGACAGGCCGGAGCAGCTGTTCGTCCGCGCATTGCGGCGGCTGGGCCTGGAACAAACTGAAAGCATCATCCAGCTTGGCACCACCGCCGGCATTGTCTCTCTCGCCCGACCGGCACCGGCTGCCCTTCCGGTCAAGGAGGCGTTGCGGCTCACGCGCCGGGCGATTGGCGAGATCGTGAATGCCCTTGCCTCGAGGGGGCCTGCCTGCCTGATCGTGGAGGACATTCACTGGGCGGACGCATCCACGCTCGCTGAACTGGAGGCGCTGGGCCGCTGGATCGAGGACAAGCCGATCCTGATCGTCGCAACCACCCGCGACGATGCGCTGCGGGCAATGTCCAGCGAAGGCAACACGCTGGATCTGACCCTGCGGCGCCTCGACAAGGAGGAGGCTGCCGCGCTGGCCACGGCGATGTGGGAAATGGCGGCCGATGAACGGCCCTCTCCCGAACAGATCGCTTCAATTGCCGGATTGAGCGACGGTATCCCGCTCTTCCTGGAGGAAATGGTGCTGTGGCGCATTCGCGCCGGCCAGCATATCGGGGCTAGCGCCCCGTTGCGAGCGGATGAGGCAGACAATCCGGCAATCCCCCTCACCAATCTCCTGATCTCACGCATCAATGCATTGGGACAGGCGCGCATACTGGCCCAGATCGCTGCCGTCATCGGCCAGAACTTCGATTTTTCGACGCTGCGCGAGGTGGCGCAGAACATGCTGCCCGACGAGACTTTGCCGGAGCTGGCAAGCCTGCTGGTCGATCAGCACATATTGCGCCAGACCTGGCCGCTGCCCGAGGCGGAATATGAGTTCCGCCATACGCTTCTTCGCGAGGCCGCCTACAGTTCGCTGCGCGACACCGACCGGCGTGTCCTGCATGAGCGGGTATTTCGACGGCTTGAACGCGAACAGGCGGCGGGATTGCCGGTCAATCACGCCGATCTGGCCTGGCATGCGGAACGCGCCGGAAATTTTCGTGAAGCGGCAGACATACTGACCCGGTGGGGTCGCGAAAGCGCCGCACGCTCGGCGATAAGCGAGGCCCGCTCGGCGCTGGCGCGCGCCTTGCGCCTGACCGAGAATGTCGACGAGATCGATGCACGCTCGCGCCTGCAGCTCGACATCATCGCCGCCTACGGGCCGCTGGTCATCAGCCATGCCGGCCCGCGTGACGAGCAGGCCAAACAGCTCTATGCCCGCGGCGTCGATATTGCGCGCCAGCGCCCCGCAGCGGAGCGGGTCGACTGGTTCCCGGTCTTTTGGGGCTGGTGGTACACCGGCTCGGATTTCCGGGTGATGCATGACCGTGCCATGCGCGTCCAGGAAATGCTGTCGGACGTGGATGATCCCGAAATCGTCCTGCAGATCAATCATTGCATCTGGGCGATCGACTTCAATCTCGGCCGCCATCGCGCCACACTGGAGGCGATCGACAATGGCCTGGCCCATTATGACGAGAACCGTGCCCGGCTGAACCGCGCATTATTCGGCGGGCATGATGCGAAGGTCTGCGGGCTGGGCCAGAAGGCCCTGTCGCTCTGGCTGACCGGGCGCACGGCGGACTCGGACCATGCGCTGCAAGAGATGGTGGAATTTGTCGATGGCATCGGCCATCTGGCCAGCAAGGCCCATTCGCTCGACACCGAGGCCGTGTCTGCCTTCTACCGCAACGACCATGCGCGTCTGGCGGAAGTGGCAACACGCATGGACCATTTTGCATCCGAGCATGAGATGGATTTCCTGGCCGGGCTCGCCATGCTTTTCGGCGGCTGGGCCGAAGCGCATCGGCACGATCCCGCAGGCGGGCTGCTACGCCTGCAGCGAGGCCTGGATACGCTGAAGCAGCTTGGTTCGGTGGTCGACCTGCCGATCTATCTCGACATGCAGGCAACACTGCTGGCGCGCGACGGCAGGATCCGGGAAGCGTTCGACGTCGTCAGCGAGGCAATCGCCGAGGCCGAGCAGAGCGGCCATGCCTATTGGCTGGCGGAACTGTATCGGCGGCGCGCGGACCTGCGTTCGCAATTGCAGGACGAGCCCGGCGACGTTGCCGCCGACCTGAAGGCAGCGCTGGCCGCCGCTCGCGAGCAAGATGCTGTGGCGCTGCTCCGCCGATCCGAGCAGTCGGTCCGGGAGATCGGCCTTGCCGTCGAGATCTGACGGCCCCTTTCCACATATTGAAGCTCCGCCAGATGAGTGGCGCGAGGCCTTCCTTGCCTCGGCGGCGGAGCCTTTGTCATCCCGCCTGGAGACGGATTACGAGCGCATATTGAGGCATCTGCTGCCGTTTTGCCACCGCCTCGGCATCACGCGATTGGCCGACATCGCCGGGCTCGACCGCATCGGCCTGCCCGTCGTCCAGGCCATTCGGCCGGCGGCATTGTCCGAGGTAACCGCGCTTGGGCGTGGCGGCACGCTGGCGCGGGCGACCATTGGCGCCATCATGGAATCTTGCGAGCGCTATTTCGCCGAAGTCATTCCGGCATGGCGCGTCTTCACCGCGAAAGCGGAAGAATTGGCAGTCGAACCGGGGCTGTTCGAAGGGGCCGTCCGCCCGGAGGGTGCCGATGGCTGGCGACGGCGTTACCTGCCGTGGATCATGGGCATCGAACTGCCGTCCGGAACGCCGGCACCAGTCCCGTTTGAGCTTGTGCATACGCGCTACACCCACCCGCCGCCGGATGGAGACGGCGTCTTCACCCGCAGCACGACGGGACTTGCCTGCCACCATTCGGCCGGGGAGGCCCTGCTGCATGGGCTGTTCGAGTGCATCGAGCGAGATGCGCTGGCGCGTGCCTTCCAGACACATGGGTTTTTCGACCGTTTCCGGCTCGAGCCATCAAATACCGACGAAACCGCCAAACTCCTGCAGGTGGCGGGTAATGCCGGCATTTCGGCGGCCTTCTGGCAACCGCCGTCGCCGACCGGCCTGCCTGTGGTCTGGTGTCAGACCATCGAAGCCGGATCGGCACGACCGATCCTCGCCCTGCCCACCGAGGGCTATTCGGCACGCGGAAGCATCGAGGCCGCATGCAAGGATGCGTTGCGCGAAGCGCTGGTGACGCGAGCGGCGACGGTCTCAGGCGCACGCGATGACCAGACCGCCCCGCATTACGCAGAAGGTCGGTTTGCGGACGCATTGGCCAAAGCGCGTGACCTGATCGTAAATGGTAGTCCGAAGCCGGATTATCCCGGTTCGACAGTCCCCCCGCCGGCCAGCCTTGGCGACTTGCTCGCCTTGGTGGCGGCATCCGGCCTGGGGCCAGCCTTCGCCGTTCCGGTCGGGCTCGATCACGAGGCCGGCGTATTCTGTGTCCGGGTTGTACTCGGCAGGGCGCAGGCCTTTTCCATTGTTCGCTAGGGGATAGGTTGGCTGATATCGAAAAGACTGAAGATTGCCAAACGACCATCTCGCCGCGAGAAATCCTGGTGTTTCTCGGGCCGACGCTGCCGCTTGCAAAGGCCCGGGCCCTTCTGGGTGCGACCTATCTTCACCCTGCATCACAGGGCGATATCCTGCTTGCCGCCCACGCCTTTCGGCCGAAGGCGATGATCCTGATCGACGGGCAGTTCGAGGATCGGCCGGCGGTGCGCCACAAGGAAATCTTATGGGCCATGGCCCAAGGCATCGTCATGATCGGGGCGGCGAGCATGGGTGCGCTGAGGGCGGCCGAACTGTACCCCTTCGGCATGATCGGCGTGGGCGCCATCTTCCGCTGGTATCGGCGCTGGCCGCTGGCGCCCGACGACGCCGTCGCCGTTCAGAATGGACCGGCGGAACTGGGTTTCCTGCCACTGACAGATGCCCTGATCGATTTGCAGGCGACATTTGCCGACTTGGCCCGTCGCAACATGATTTCACCGGAACTCCGACGTGAGTTGGTCAAAATTGCGCGACAGATGAATTTCCGGGACCGTTCGTTGAAGCAAGTCCTGCGCCGGGCGGATTTGCCGGAGGATGAAGCCGATCGAATTCTAGCCGGAATGGTCCACAAGAAATCCCAGGATGCGGAGCATGCACTCAAAACCGCGATGGGCTTGGTCAATTCCCACAAAAGTCAATCTGCTTCATCTTTTAGTATAACCAATACATTCATCAGAGATCTGGAAGCAGGCGGCATTGACCCTGATCTCGCCTATAATTACAATAAGCATCGTGACGTTGGGGGCTAGCGTTCTGCTTTTGCAAAGCTCTGGCAATGGAAGAATTGGCATCCAGTTTTACCGACGGTGCCCGGGAACGGCTGGGCACGCGGTTCTGGATTTTTCCTCAGGCGCCTTTCATTCCCGGCTATGAGCAGCCGGATCGCGTGTGGCTGCAGCTTTCGCCAGATGAGATCGCCGAAGGTCCCAGCGATGAGGCCATGTATGTGGTCGATCCGCTGTTCGAAAAGACGCCCTATGGCTCCACCCTGCTGCCGCCATTCGACGGCGCACGCCGGCCGCCGGTGCAGCCCGGCCCTGACCGCAATTACGATAATCTCGACCCCAAGCAGCGCGAATTTCTCGGCGCGCACGCCTATGCCTGCACCCATTTCGTGCTCGACATCTGGCGCAGCTATCTCGGCCGTCCGATCCGCTGGTTCTTCGCCGACACATTCGAGCGCCTGGAGATCGTGCCGATGGTCGAATGGCAGAATGCGCAGGCAGGCTACGGCTTTCTGGAACTCGGCTATTCCGAGGTCGGCAGTGAACTCCACCCCTATGCGCTGAATTTCGACACGATCGCGCATGAGATCGGCCATCTGATCAGCCTGTCAGAGCTGGGCCTGCCATCAAACCTCGACGCCGACAGCGATTTTTTCCCTTATACGGAGTCGATTTCCGACCTCATTTCACTGATCTCGTTTCTTCATTTCGACTCGGCAATCGACAGGCTGCTCAGGCGCACGCAGGGCAATCTGCTGCTTTTCAACGAGCTCAACCGCTTTGCCGAAACCAGCCCGGAAACCCAGATCCGGCGGGCAACAAATTTCCGCCGCATGTCGCAGGTGACACGCGAGGTGCATGATCGATCGCTGCCCTTTACCGGGGCGATTTTCGACAGTGTCATCGAACTCTATCATCGAAATCTGGTGGCCAATGGCTGTGCCGATCCACGCCTGCTCGATCTGGATATCCGCCAATTGTCGCGCGCCGAGTGGGACTGGTTCGGCAAATTGACGGTCGAGGCTTTCCGCGAGCGGCCCTTGCTGTTCAAGGCAGCCCTTGTCGCCGCGCGCGACGCGGTCGGACAGGCGCTTGCCGGCTCCCTGCGGATTTTGCAGGTCGAGGGGCTGCTGCTTGCCGAAGCAGCGGAGGCCGTCATTGCTGCGGCCGGGCGTGGCCAGGTGGCCGATACGCTGGAGGCGAATTTTTCATGGCGGGAAATCACGAGCGGGGTGCTCTAGCAAGAGGAGAGGCAAATGGACTGCGACGACAAGCCGGCCGTCGGCGATACGCCTGAAGGTTTGCAACCCTGCACCTACGGCTCCTACCGGCCGGGTGAATTGAGGCTCTATGGCTGCCCATCCCCCCCGGCGCCAGCCCCGGCATCCATCAACCAGGACAAGCTTGAGGAATTGAATGCGGCTTGGGAGGAAACGCCGCCCGAGGCATCGGGCATGCAGACCCAGATGGCGACGATCAGGCGTCTATTGCGCGAGGTGTTTGCCGGCCCCGGCGAGGAAGAAGGCGACGTCATCCGTTTCAGCGTCAGCCAGCGGGGACCGGCCCAGCGAAGCCTCGGCTCGGCTCGCGTCGAATATTCGCTGACCATTTCGGAGCCTGGGGAGATCAGTCCACTCCGCAGCATCGGCATCATCTATGGCTATGCTTATGAAGGCCATTGCTACAGGCTGCCGAAGCCGCGGATCATGGTGTTGCCGGTCGAGCCCTGCGAACTCGTCATGGGCGATTGCGGCTATGATCCGGAACTCGGCTACGCGGTATGGCGGATCGACAAGCTGGAGCGCGTGGTGGCGCTCGATGTGCGCACCGACAGCCTGAAGACATTGCTGCTCGACGAGAACATGCCCGGAAATCGATCGCCGCTCGCCTATGCCCAGGCAATGAATCTGGCGCCGCATCGCAACAGGGAATGAGCGCACGGACACTGCAAGCCGCAGCAACGCCGGCTGACAAGCCGGTGTGCGGCGGTCTTTTTGGTCCTCTACACGTTCGCCTGCTACCGGTAACCCATTATTTCTGCAGCAATTTTCAGCTTTAACGCTATTTTCACGCTGCCCGAACGCTCAGGACACGCACGTCTCCGACACTCAGGCTGCTCGATCTTTTCAACAAATGGGATCGGCCAATCTGAACGAAGCCAACAAGGAGACGTAAGGTGAAAAAAGAAATCCTGGCAATCGCAGCAATTCTCGTCACCACGGGCGTGGCGGCGGCAAACGACATCTCATCGCGCTATGTCTATGGCGATGCAGCCCCGCCGATCAATGCACCGGTCGAACCGCGCGGCCTGGGCTATCCGTCGACCGAGTTTTCGATCATGCCGACTGAGCGCAACGGCGGCGACTGGAATGACCGTTACGGGGACCGGGCTCCTGCCTCCGTCATCATGAAGGCCCCGAATACGGTCGACTATTCGGCCGCTTCATCGATCGGCGCCGCTGAGCCCCGCCGCTCGCTCAGCGTCAGCCCACGTATTCTGGACGGGAGCAACTGAGACCGACGATCCGAAGGGACACGTTTCAGACCATGCCCGACCAGATGGGCGGGGCGCCCATTGACGATCCTGGAAAGACTGCTTTGGGGATAAAAAAAGCCCGCCGCGGGAGGAGATGCGGCGGGCTTGATTGTAAATGCAGCGCGGGAGGAGGTACGCTGCATTCGTTGTCGGCTCTCGGGGAGGAGGTCGATCACCGACACCGTGCAAATAAGAAGCCTCATGCGATCCGGCAAGCCCGTGAAGAGGAAAAATATCGGTGCAGATTGTCGCAGCGCCCGCCCGGCCGATCGCTCTTTGCCTTTATGGCGAAACGGACTAAGAAGCGGGCGTAGCGACGCCTCATTTCGACGGAGCCAGGCATGACCGAAATCCTGCAGACCCCGAAGCTTGTCACCGTTTTCGGCGGATCGGGCTTTATCGGTCGTTATGTCGTGCGGGAACTGGCCCAGCGCGGCTATCTGGTGCGGGTTGCGTGCCGCCGTCCGGATCTCGCCGGCCATTTGCAGCCGCTCGGCAATGTCGGACAGATTTCGGCCGTGCAGGCCAATCTGCGCGTGCGCTGGTCGGTCGATCGGGCGGTCCAGGGCGCGGACCATGTCGTCAATCTGGTCGGCATCCTCGCCGAAAGCGGCCGCCAGAAATTCTCCACCATACAGGAATTCGGCGCACGCGCGATTGCCGAAGCTGCCCGCTCGGTCGGCGCCGGGCTGACGCATGGCTCGGCGCTAGGTGCGGATCTCAATTCGCGATCGAACTATGCACGCACCAAGGCGCTAGGCGAGAAGGCAGTTCTCGAGACGCTCGGCAATGCGGTGATCTTTCGCCCCTCCATCGTTTTCGGGCCCGAGGACCAGTTCTTCAACCGCTTCGCCGCAATGGCCCGCCTTTCGCCAGTTCTGCCGCTGATTGGCGGTGGCAAGACCAAGTTCCAGCCGGTCTATGTCGGTGACGTCGCCGAGGCGATCGCCCGTTCCGTGGATGGCGAAGTCGCTGGCGGCAAGATCTATGAACTCGGCGGGCCCAATGTGCTGAGCTTCAGGCAATGCATGGAAGAGATGCTTCAAGTGATCGGCCGCGAGCGCCTGCTGGTTTCGGTGCCGTGGTGGCTTGCCGGACTGCAGGGTGCGATCCTCGGCCGGCTGCCCGGAAAATTGCTGACCTCCGATCAGGTGATATTGCTGCGCTCCGACAATGTCGTCTCCGCGCAAGCGGAAAATGAACGCCGCACCTTCGAGGGTCTTGGCATTCGGCCGCAATCGACCGCAGCCATCCTGCCAACCTATCTGTGGCGCTATCGTGCCGCCGGCCAGTTTACGCGCCGAACCTTCGCCTAGAGCGGTTTTGGTTTTCACGGAATCGGCAGAACCGCTCTATCTCTTTGTTTTAGCCCCAGATCAATAGCGCAATCAGCCCCAGGCTGCCGACAATGAGCCGCCACCAGGCGAAGATCCCGTAACCCTTGCGCGAGACATAATCGAGCAGGCTGCGCACCACGATGACAGCCATGATGAAGGACGCCACGAACCCTGTGGTGATGATCGGCAGGTCGGCGGCTGAAAGGATGTCGCGGTTCTTGTAGAGGTCGTAGGCGAAGGCGCCGGCCATGGTCGGCATGGCCAGAAAGAAGGAAAATTCGGCGGCCGAGCGCTTGTCGGCGCCCAGGAGCAGCGAGCCGACGATCGTGGCGCCCGAGCGCGACGTGCCGGGGATCATCGCCAGGCACTGGAACAGGCCGATCTTTAGGCACAGCGAGAGCGGAAACTCCATCACATCATGATATTTCGGCTTCAGCGCCAGCCGATCGACGCCAAGCAGGATGAAGCCGCCAATGATGAGCATGATGCAGATAAGCATCGGCGATTCGAACAGGACCGTCTTGATGAAGTCATGCGCCAGTGCACCGATCACGGCGGCGGGCAGGAAGGCCACCAATATGCCGATGACGAATCGCTGGGTTGCAGCGTCGCGCGGCAGCAGGGTCAGCATCTTCCACAGCCGGGCGGAGTAGACCGTCAGAATCGCCAGTATCGCGCCGAGCTGGATCAGCACCTCGAAGGTCTTGCCAGTCGATTCGAAGCCGAGAAAATGGCCCGCCAGCAATATGTGTCCGGTAGACGAAACCGGGATGAACTCGGTCAGCCCTTCGAGCAGGCCGAGCATGAGGGCGTCCACAATCGTCTGGTTTTCCATCAGGCACTCAAGGATGTTGCAACTGGCTGTTGAAGCGGAGGCATTCGCTTGTCACGGCGCGGAACACCTCCTATAGGTCGTGACGCCTCGACCTTCCGGGGAATCGGGTGCATAGAAATACCGGCGCGGTTCCGAAATGACCAGCGCGCTTTTTCACCGCAGGACAATGCTGACGCTTTTCCATCATCCTATGTTCGCCTCTTGCCGATTCGTTCGCCTTGCGTTCGGCGAATATGGCGAGGAGCTTGCGCTGATCGAGGAAAAGCCCTGGGTGCGCCGAAAGGAGTTCCTGGCGCTGAACGCCGCCGGCACGTTGCCGGTGCTTTTGGCCGAAGGCGATGTGCCGATCGTCGGCGCGGGCGTGATCTCCGAATATCTCGACGAGACCCGCGGCGTGTTGAAGCGCGACAAGCGGCTGTTTGCCGAGGATCCGATGGAGCGGGCCGAAATCCGCCGCCTAGTCGACTGGTATCTGGTCAAGGCCGACAGCGAAGTGACCCGCCATCTGGTGCGCGAGCGCGTGCTGAAACCGCAAATGCCGAGCGATATGGGTGGCCGTTCGCCCGATTCGGCGGCCATTCGCGCGGCGCGCGCCAATATCCGCCAGCACATGAAATACACCAACTGGCTCGCCGGCACCCGGCATTGGCTGGCCGGCCCGCGCATCACCTATGCCGACCTCGCTGCCGCCGCCACCATTTCGGTGCTCGATTATCTCGGCGAGATCGACTGGAATGGGCACAGCGTCGCGCGCGAATGGTATGCGCGGGTGAAGTCGCGGCCCTCCTTCCGCCCGCTGCTCGGGGATCGGGTGCGGGGCCTTTCGCCGGTGTCGCATTATGCGGACCTCGACTTCTGAACGGCCTGACAAGGCTGCTGCCCTGCGGCAGTTGATCGACCGCGAGGCGCAGCGTGCCGGCTTCGATGCCGTCGCCGTGACCACGCCTGAGGCCATTCCGCAGGCGCCCGAACGGCTTGCCCAGTTCGTCGCGGCCGGCTTCCATGGCTCGATGGAGTGGATTTCGGAGACGCTTGCCCGGCGCAGCGCACCGAGCACGCTCTGGCCGGACGTCCGTTCCATCATCGTTCTGGCCATGAATTACGGCCCGGACCACGACCCGCGCGAACTTGCTCGCATGCCCGATCGCGGCGCCATCTCCGTCTATGCACGCAATCGCGACTATCACGACGTGATGAAGGGCCGGCTGAAGGAGATTGCCGGCAAGCTGGTGGCCAGGGCCGGCGGCGACGTCAAGGTGTTCGTCGATACTGCGCCGATCATGGAAAAGCCGCTGGCGCAGGCCGCAGGCATCGGCTGGCAGGGCAAGCACACCAATCTGGTCAGCCGCGAATTCGGCTCCTGGCTGTTCCTCGGTACCATCTTCTGTACCGCCGAACTTGTGCCCGATGAGCCACTGGCCGACCACTGCGGCTCCTGCCGCGCCTGCCTCGACGCCTGCCCGACGCAGGCCTTTCCCGCACCCTACCGTCTCGATGCGCGGCGCTGCATCTCCTATCTCACCATCGAGAACAAGGGCCCGATCCCGCATGAATTCCGCGAGGCGATCGGCAACCGAATCTATGGCTGCGATGACTGCCTGGCCGCCTGCCCCTGGAACAAATTCGCGCAAACCGCCTCGGAAGCGAAGTTGGCAGCGCGCGAAGACCTGCGTGCGCCGGCGCTTGCCGATTTCCTGGCTTTGGACGATGCCGGGTTCCGCAGCTTCTTTTCCGGCTCGCCGGTCAAGCGCATCGGCCGCGACCGCTTCCTGCGCAATGTGCTGATTGCGGCGGGAAATTCGGGCGATGCCCGGCTCGTGCCTGCCTGCGAAAGATTGCTCTGCGACCCGTCGCCACTGGTGCGCGGTGCCGCTGTATGGGCGTTGTCACACCTGGCTTCGCCCTCCACCGTGCTGGCGCTTCGACCGGAAGGCGAAGAAGATGAGGACGTGCGGCACGAATGGGCCGTTGCCATGAGCCAGCCTGAAATTGCGAGGAGCATCGCATGACCGAAAAGCTGTTCGTCTTCGGTGCGGGTTATTCCGGGCAGGCGGTGGCCAGCGCCCGGCCGGCCGGTGTCGATATCGCTGGAACGACGCGCTCTGCCGCGAAAGCGGAGGCACTGCGGGCGGGCGGCATCCAGCCTTGTATTTTCGACGGCGGGCTCACGCCGGAAATCGGCGCGGCACTTGGCGAGGCCGAGCATCTGCTGGTTTCCATCGCGCCTGACGAGGAAGGCGATCCGGTCCTCAACGCCGCGCGCGACGTAATTGTCAGCAGCATGCCTAAGCTGCGCTGGATCGGCTATCTGTCGACCGTCGGGGTCTATGGCGATCACGGCGGCGCCTGGGTCAGTGAGACCGCCGAATGCCGCCCGGTCTCGCAACGCTCGAAGCTGCGGCTGAAGGCCGAGCGGGAGTGGCAGGAAGTTGGCCGCCAGACCGGCCTGCCCGTCGCCATCATGCGGCTGTCAGGCATTTACGGTCCCGGGCGCAACGCCTTCGTCAATCTTCAAAACGGCACCGCAAAGCGGCTGGTCAAGCCGGATCAGGTGTTCAATCGCATCCATGGCGAGGATATCGCCGGCGCGGTCTGGCATCTGGGGAAATTGGCAAAAGCCGGCGTCTTCAACGTCACCGACGATTTGCCGGCGCCGCCGCAGGATGTAGTGGCCTATGCGGCCAAACTGATGGGGATCGAGCCGCCGCCTGAGATTCCATTCGAGACGGCCGAGCTTTCACCGATGGCGCGCTCCTTCTATGGCGAGAACAAGCGCGTTTCCAATGCCGCAATCAAGGATACCGGTTATCGCTTCCGCTATCCGGACTATCGCGCTGCGTTCGACGCCATGTGGCGGGCGCAGAATTGGAAAGACGGACCAGCCCGCAGCCTTATGAGACGCGGGTGATTCTCCGGGCCGCCATGTTTTTACTCCAGGCTCCGGTTCATGATTCGGTAACCAGGGCGTCCCAAGCTTGCCGGCGGGGGCCGGAACGGATGGAAACGGCATGAACTCTTTTCTCAGCAAAGCAGGACTTCTGGCCGCGGCGGCACTCGTGGCCTCCATTCTGTCGGCACCCCAGGCCAGTGCGGATACGCTGGCCAAGAATCTGTTCGGCGCCGCCCAGCTCCCGGCGGCGACAGCGCCGAAATCCTTCGGCTTCTATTCCAAAGGCTGTTTTTCCGGAGGAATGGCCATCGCCACGGACGGACCGACCTGGCAGGCGATGCGGCTGTCGCGCAACCGCCGCTGGGGGCACCCGACGATGATCCGGCTGATCGAGAAACTTTCCCACGACGCGGTGGCCGATGGCTGGCCCGGCCTGCTTTTAGGCGACATCTCGCAGCCGCGCGGCGGCCCGATGCTCACCGGCCATGCCTCGCACCAGATCGGCCTGGATGCCGATATCTGGCTGACGCCGATGCCCGACCGCCGGCTTTCAGCGGCTGAACGCGAGAACATGAGCGCCACATCGATGATCCGCAAGGGCGGCCTGACCGTGGACGAGCGGCTGTGGACGCCTGCCCATATGCGCCTCTTGAAGCGAGCGGCGAGCTATCCCGAGGTCGAGCGCATCCTCGTTCATCCCGGCATCAAGAAGAAGCTTTGCGAGACCGTCTCGGGCGACCGCTCATGGCTGCACAAGATCCGCCCCTTCTGGGGCCACGACTATCATTTCCATGTCCGCATCGGCTGCCAGCCGGGCTCGACCGCCTGCAAGCGCCAGGAGGCGACACCCAAAAGCGATGGCTGCGACAAGTCGCTGGCCTGGTGGTTCACCGAGGAGCCTTGGCGACCGGCGACAGGCCCGCAAAAGCCCAAGGCGCGCGACGTCATGACGATGGCAAGCCTGCCCAAGGAATGCCGCGCGGTGCTGGAAGCTCCCGCCCCGGTTTCGGAAGCCGCCGTCACCATCGGCGGCATGGGCACGGCGGTTGCCGTCGCGCCTGCCGCGCCTGCCAAGCAGACGATCGAAGTGATCATCGGCAACAACCCGATCGCGGCGAGCGCTTTTGCGCCAACGCCGGCAAGTCGCATTCCGCTGCCGTTTCCCCGCCCGGCGAATTGAGCCTGCATCCATCCGGATCATTTCTCCGTTGATCCATGCGTGCCGATGCCTCATGAGGATGGATGTGGCGGCGCTCGGAAAAATCGGAGGACGTGGCGGACAATGGCTGATCGGGATAACAGAGCGGGCTTGCAATTTCCGGTCCTGATCGGCGATATCGGCGGGACCAACGCACGCTTCGCCATTCTGGCGGATGCCGGGTCAGATCTCGGCCAAACACACATCGTCCAGACCGCAAGCTTTGCCTCCATCGATGAGGCGGTGCAGCAGGCGGTGCTCGCCGACAGCCCGGTAAAGCCGCGCTCGGCGGTGTTTGCCGTGGCCGGGCCAGTCGACGGCGATGAGATCCCGCTCACCAACTGCCCGTGGATCGTGCGGCCGAAGGCGATGTTCTCGACGCTTGGCCTCAGCGATGTCGTGGTGCTCAACGATTTCGAGGCGCAGGCGCTGGCCGTCGTGGCGCTTGGTGACGAACATCTGGAAAAGATCGGCGCTGGCGAACCCGAACCCAATGCCAGCCGCGTCGTTCTCGGTCCCGGCACCGGGCTCGGCGTTGCCGGCCTGATCCATTCCGGCGGCAAATGGATTCCGGTGCCCGGAGAAGGCGGGCATATGGATATCGGCCCGCGCAGTGCGCGCGACCACCAGATTTTCCCGCATCTTGAGAAGATCGAAGGCCGCATTTCGGGCGAACAGATATTATGCGGGCGCGGGCTGGTGAACGCCTATCGCGCGGTCGCGGCGGCCGACAGCAACACGCCGCGCTTTTCCAAGCCGGCCGAGATCACCGCGGCGGCGCTGGCCGGTTCGGATGCGGTTGCCGAGGAAGCGCTGCGCTTTTTCGTCACCTGCCTTGGCCGCACCGCAGGCGACCTGGCGCTGGTGTTCAAGAGCCGTGGCGGCGTCTATCTCACCGGCGGCATCGCCCAGAAGATCGTCCCGGCGCTGAAGGAAGGACGCTTTCGCGAGGCCTTCGAGGACAAGGCGCCGCATCGCGAGCTGATGCGGTCGATGCCAGTCTATGTCATCACGCATCCGCTCGCCGCGCTGAGCGGCCTTGCCGCCTTCGCGCAAACGCCGGCACGTTTCGGCGTGGAGACGGATGGGCGACGCTGGCGGGCGTGACCTGCCCGCCATTTCCTATTTGACGATGACCTTCGCGCCGACTTCGGCACGGTTGTAGAGGTCAATGATGTCCTGGTTCATCAGCCGGATGCAGCCGGACGACATCGATTTGCCGATCGAGGCCCATTCCGGCGTGCCATGCAGCCGGTAGCCGGTATCACCGCCCTTGTTGAACAGATAGAGCGCGCGCGCACCCAGCGGGTTCTGCAAGCCGCCAGGCTGCCCGCCGCGCCATTTTACGAGTTCCGGCTGGCGCTTGATCATGGGTGCCGGCGGCGTCCAGACCGGCCATTCGCGCTTCATGGCCACCCGAGCCGTGCCGCTCCATTCGAAGCCTTCACGGCCGACTCCGATGCCGTAGCGCACCGCCTGCCCTTCGGGCAGCACGAAATAGAGATGCTTGGCGCCTGTATCGACGATGATGGTGCCGGGCTTTTCCACCGTCTCGTAAGGCACGATCTGGCGGTGATATTTCTTGTCGACCTTGTAGATAGGGATCGACGGCAACTGGTAGCCGGCGTCGGTGCGTGCACCATAATCGGAGGAGAATATCTGGTAGGAGCCGAAGCTGGTGCATCCGGCAAGTGCGGTCGCAAGCGCAAGGCCGGCCGCAACGACAAAGGGTTTCATGCGCATGCGGTAATCCATCGCTCCCAATAAAATCCCCCGTAGGGCGATTCGCCACATTCCTGCCATCGTTTTTACGGGAGGATTTTGCGAATTGCCAAGTCCATGCCGGATGCAGCGCCCGCCCGGCGCGCGGGCAAGCGCATGCCTATGGCATTTCGGCAACAGATTAGACGATCATGAAGCAGCGCATTTGTACCCGATCGGCAAAACAAGGCTCGCCGGCAGCCGGCCATCCCACAAACCGGTTCAAAACGGGAACATTTGCTGGCATTCTAGGTGAATGCCGCTGATCTCACCTCTCCCTGTCAATCCGCTTGCCGATGGCCGCCAGTCCGAACGGGCGATGATCGTGCGGCGCGGCGTGCAGCGCCTGCTCACCCAGATGGGGGCGCATGTGCTGCCCGAACTGTCGCTGGCATCGGGCCGGCGCGCCGATCTGGTCGCACTGACGCGACAGGGCGATATCTGGATCATCGAGATAAAATCCTCGATCGAGGATTTCCGCGTCGATCGCAAATGGCCGGAATATCGCCTCCATTCCGATCGCTTCTTCTTCGCCACCCATCCGGACGTGCCGGCGGAAATCTTTCCGCCCGAATGCGGCTTCATCCTCTCGGATGGCTATGGCGCCGAGATCATGCGCGAGGCGCCGGAACACCGGCTTGCGGCGGCAACGCGCAAGGCGCTGATGCTGCGCATCGCGCGTGCGGGTTCCGCCCGCCTGCTTGCCGCCGAACTGGCCGGCGTCTCGGTGCCGGCCCTGGACGGCGAAAGCGAATGAACCGCTAAGGCTTCACGGGCGATCACCTTGGCGATCGATCGCTCTGGCTGTGCCACGTAACCGACTCTTTCCGGCGCTCGACGAGAAAAAAATCCATCCCGATGCAACCACCTGCCTTGCCGCGCGTTGGAAAGCGTCAGCGGTGAGTGTGTGCAATGATTAAGCCGCATATCAATGTGAGCCGGCATCTCGCTTCGCGGCGGGCCATGAAGGCCTGGCGGGAACGGCAGAGACTGGTGATGGTGTTCAAGCGCTTTCATGACGGCCAGGTCACCACACGGCTCCTGATCGACGGCGAGTATTACGACGTGGATGATGCGCAACTGGCCATGCTCGCCGAGGGCGCGGCTCCTGCGGAGCTTGATCTTCACCCCGCCTTCGAACCGGAGGAATAGCCATGGACAGATTGCAGTTCTTCATGCCGGTTCGTATCGCCGTCGTGCCGGACGACCCGGTGGATGAGGTCTACAGCGTCAACCAGGCGCTCGATTTTCTTATCGCATGGCCAACCGGCCGTCAGGGCCCCGTTTATCAGACGGCACTCAACGCCTGCCTGGCCGCCACAGTGGACAAGGTTTCGACGGAAGATGCCCGCAAGGCATTCATCAGCTTCGCCCGCATCACCAATATACTGGCGAAGGACGCGCCGAACGCGGTCATCCTGACCAGCGACGGCGACTTGCGGCCCGTTCCGAAATGAGGCTCGCTTAGCATCGCCGGCCCCTCTGCCTCAATTTCCATTGTGTCGGGCGCCGACGGCACCATATAGGTTGCAGGAGGCTCCATCATGTCCATGAAACCCTTGTTCCGGTCTGCTGTAATCGGCCTTGCCGGTCTTTCGCTGTCAGGCTGCGTCTATGATGGTGGCCCATATTATTACGATGGGCCGGGCTACTATGGCAGCGGCTATTATGCCGGCAGCGCCATCATCTATGATAGCTATGATCGTGGCAGATATTACCGGCACCGGCACTATAACCGCTATCCAGGCAACGGCGACCACCATCGGCCGCCGCCGCCATCGCAGCGTCCTCCGCAAGTGCGGCCTCCTATTCCGCCTATTCCGCCCAGGACACCGGTCGTCATCAATCGCGGCGGCGGCGAGCACCGGGGGCAACAGGGCCAGATATTCCTGCCGCCCGAGGGCGGCTACCGCCACAATTAGCCGCCAACGCGGATTACTCTAGAGCCGTTCTGGTTTAAACGGAATCGAGAAACGGCTCTAAACTTTTGTTTTGGCCGCATTTCCGGACGCAAAACCGTTTCACACTTTTGCTGGAAATGCTCTAAGCCTGCTCAGGTTTCCGCCTCCTGGCGAACCCTGCCGAGGCAGCGATGAACGCGGCGACAACGAAAGTGAATGCGATCCCGCCAGCGAGCAGGCCGAGATTGACCGCCGCAAAATCCCCGGCCAGCGAATAGACGATCGTTGCCGGCATCTGTCCAATACCGGTGGCAAGGAGAAACCGCCAGAACGGAACGCGGACCAGCCCTGCCGCATAGGACACGAAATCGAACGACACAAAGGGTAGCAGCCGTGCGATGAACACCGCCCAGGCGCCGTAGCGGTCCGTATGGGCCTCGAAACGCGCCAGGCTGGCCCCGGGCACGAATCGTTCGATCAACGAATGGCCGAGCCAGCGCGCGAGCCCGTAGCAGGCAATCGCGCCCAGCGTTGCCCCGCTCCAGGACAGCAGCGCCCCATAGACCCAGCCGAACAGCGCCGCATTGGCGAAGGTGACGAGAAAGGCAGGCAGCGGCGCGATGACCGCCTGGAAGATGAAAAGGGCGATTGAGGTCAGCGGTGCCCACGGCCCCATGCTTTCCACAAAACCGCGCAGCGCCGAGACGTCGGCCATGGCGAAAAGGAAGACCAGCCGGTCGATCTCGATCCTGACCGGGGTGATGAAAAGATAGGCCGCAAGCAACGTCAGCAGAAAGGCGATCTGCGGCCAGTAGCCGAATGTCGCCATCTTGCCCTTCGGTGCGCCTGATGGGCCCAAAGCCGCGGCCAGCGCTTCGACCGTGCCTCGCTTTTTGGAAAGGTCATATCCGGCGGCCGCCGCGCGGGCCGAGACATCTTCGAACGACCGCCCCCGCCTAACGCCGGCAGCAGCCCACAGCATGGCAGACCGAAATCCGCTCTGGCAAAAGCCAAGCACCGGACCCCGAGAACCGGAAATGACTTCGGCAAGCGCCCTGACCTGCGCGGGTTTGGCGTTCATGCCGCGAAAAGCTATCGACACATAGGCAAGTCCGGCGGTCTCGGCTGCCGCCCGCAATTCCTCGTCGGTCGGCTGGCCCTGCGCCTCGCCATCCGGCCGATTGTTGACCACCGTCGTCACACCCGCCTTCGCCAGTTCGGCCATGTCGGCCGCACCAAGCTGCGCGCTGACCCAGAACGCCGGATCGAGCTCTCGAATTTCAACCGACATCCAAGGCCTCCGGCCGGCGGGAGAAGAAGCAAGGACGAACTGAACCCCGAGCCAACCCAACGAAGGAGGCGGATGCAGTGGCAGAGACCGGCGAGAAAGCAGCCGATAGCCGTCGAATCCAGCACGACCAAGTCACCATCCATCGCCAATGGTGGTCGCGGGCAGAGCCGGTCGGAAGAAAAGCGCCCCGAGCCTCGGGGCCTGTGTCGAAGGCCACGCCTTACTCTCATGTCGGCCCTGAAGATTGTCAATGCCATGTCCGGGTCGGCACATGCAGTGAATTGCAGGCTCCGCCGAGCTGTGGATCCGGGTCTCACGAAGCCTGTGGCTTTTGGAGATCGTCTAGGCGCGCAACCTGGGAAGCGTCAGCACGTAACAAAGATACCCTCGGCCCTGACGCCGCGAAATCTGGCCGGAAAGCTGCTTTTCGACCGTCAGCTTCAGAAGCGTCGATCCGTAACCGCTATGCGACGGGCGATGAGCGGGGATGGAACCTGCAGTTTCCGCCCATCGCAATCGCAACACCTGCCCCCTGTTGGAAATATGGATCGACAATCGGCCGTCATTGGCGGCAAGCGCGCCATATTTGAGGGAATTGGTCGCCAATTCGTGGATCAGCAAGGCGAAAGAGGTGACTTCCCCGGTGTCGATGGACACATCGTCGCCGTTAAACCTGGCGGCGAGTGCGCCGTCATCGCCACAATAGGGGCGAAGGATGGCCTCGATTAGCCCCTTCAGCCCGCCACTTGCCGCCGAACTCGGCTCTGTGCCGCTTATCCGCAGATATTGATGCGCGTTGTGCAGTGCTTCGAGCCGCTTCCTCAATATGTTCAGCACAGGCAGCAGCTCCGGCGATTCTCGTGCGGAAAGACCGACCAGGCCGTTGACGAGGGTAAAGATGTTCTTGATGCGGTGATCGAGTTCGTGCGCGACCAGCTCGCGCTCCAGGCTTACGGTCTTTTCAAGATGGATATCGGTGGAGGTTCCGTACCAGCGTAAAACGCGGCCGTTTTCATCCAGCTTGGGTGTCGCCGTAAGGCGCAACCAGCGATACTCGCCGCTGTTGTGCCACAAGCGATATTCGATCTCATAAGGTTCTTTGGCGGCGGGAAGCTCTCTTCGCTTCTGTTCGACCCGCTCCCTGTCATCAGGATGCACCAGCGACGTCCAGGTCTCGGCATCGACCGCATCAATTCTTTCGCCGACGAACTCCCTCAGCTTACGATTGACGTAGTCGTGCCGGCCATCGCTATCGACGCTCCACAGGATTTGCGGGACATCATCGGCGACCCTGTCGAAACTCCCGCTCAATCCATCCTTATGGTCAGGTATTGGCATTGCCTCCTCCACCGCAACATAAGAAAAACACAAGTGGTCCGGCCCAACAAGCCGGTAGAGGAAGCGCTGGCTCGATACGCGGCCCGGAATCTTCAACACCGATCAGGGAAGTCAGTTCGCCTCGACTTCATCAAGGTGCTGACGAGCCGAGACATCAGGGCTGGCAGTCCAGAACGCTTGCGCGCCAGATTCGTCGCTAGACGCAGGACGCCGGATCAGGCTTGTTTCAACCAATCGATGCCCCAAGCCACGGCCGCATGGCGGCGGCAGAAAACGTTCAACCTCTGTTCAGATAAACGGGACCACCTTCGTGGACCCTATACTCTTAGGATATCGGGACTCAGCCTGCCAACTGGAAAACCGCGTCTTAGGCTGCAATGATGGCGGAGAGAGCGGGATTCGAACCCGCGATACGGTTCCCCGTATACACACTTTCCAGGCGTGCGCCTTCAACCACTCGGCCACCTCTCCGCAAGCGACGGCCTTTGTCAGGCGATGGTCGTTCGCCGGGCTCATCTAGTCGATCCTGAGCCGAATGCCAAGCCTGAGATGGCGATTGTTTGCACCCTGGCGCAAAGAACCTCGTCATTATTATTTTATGGCTGCATGACGGCCGATTGCGAAGCACGATCACCGGTCCTATGTGTGAAGGGCAAATCGCATGCGAAGGATTCTGGTCTTTGCGCTTTCTGTTCAGGCTTTTGGCGATGATTTCCCTGGCGGTCGCCGTCATCATGGCCGTGCTCGATGCGACACGCACGATCGCCGCCTCGCAGCTTGTCACGACCCCGCTCGACACAAGCTGGGCGGCGGTATCCCCCGACAGCCTGAACGCTGCCCAGCAATTCGTCCGGGTTCAGATACACCCGCTGCTATGGGACCCCATCATCGTTTCGGTCCTCGACATGCCCGGATTTGCGGTGTTCGCTATTCTGGCATTCCTGCTTTACGCCATCGGGCGCAAGCCGGCGCGGCGCATCGGCCGCTTCATTGCCGAAGGATGACTGCCCAGGCGATCGTGCCCATGCGGATACGAAACCGGCGGCCGGCATATGTGGAAGATAGGAGACGCTCCATGTTTTTCCTGAGTGACATGCTGAACAAGAAACTCAACCTGCCCAAGCCGGCCGAAGCGCTGCCGGGGCGGGACAAGCCGATCCCGACCGCCGCAAAGCATTTTGTCTCGAAACGGCCGTTGAAGGGCCCCTATCCGGAAGGGCTGGAAATGGCCTTGTTCGGCCTGGGCTGCTTCTGGGGTGCCGAGCGCATGTTCTGGCAGATGGACGGCGTGTGGATCACCGCGGCTGGCTATGCCGGTGGCATCACGCCCAATCCGACCTATCAGGAAACCTGCACGGGCCTCACCGGACATGCCGAAGTCGTACTGGTCGTCTTCGATCCGAAGATCGTCTCCTATACGGACCTGCTGAAGGCATTCTGGGAAAATCATGACCCGACGCAAGGCATGCGCCAGGGTAATGATGTCGGCACCACCTACCGCTCCGCCATCTACACGTTCGGGGAGGTGCAGCATCAGGCTGCCATCGCCTCGCGCGATGTCTATCAGGCGTCGCTGCGCGGTGCCGGGCACGACAAGATCACGACCGAGATCGCGCCCGCCCCGGAATTCTATTTCGCCGAAGAGGAACACCAGCAGTATCTGGCCAAGAATCCCTATGGCTATTGCGCACTGAAAGGCACCGGCGTGAGCTGCGCCATGCCGGAAGAGACCGCCCGGACCTGATCCGCAAACACGTTCGAGGGCCTGTATTTCAAGGCTGCCGTAGCGTTATCCAAATGGTCAAGATTCCGCGTGAATTTTGTTTTGGGCCGTGCAAGACTGGCTTTGGGTGGGAGGTTAGGTTTCTCGCCATGCGCCGTGAAGCACCGGGAAACAAGGCGTGCACGCGGCACCCAAGTGGAAATAACCAACAGGGTGTGGATCACATGAAGCGTATCGTTCTTGGCCTTCTGGCCGCAACCGCAATGGCGTTTCCGGCGCTTGCCGCGGATATCAAGCCGGCAATCATCTATGATCTCGGCGGCAAGTTCGACAAATCCTTCAACGAAGCAGCCTTCAACGGCGCCGAAAAGTTCAAGCAGGAAACCGGGATCGCCTATCGCGATTTCGAAATCCAGAACGACGCCCAGCGCGAACAAGCGCTGCGCAAGTTTGCCGAAGACGGTAACAGCCCGATCGTGATGGCGGGCTTCTCCTGGGCGGCTGCGCTGGAAAAGGTCGCGCCCGAATTCCCCGACGTCCAGTTCACGCTGATCGACATGGTGGTCGACAAGCCCAATGTCCGCTCCGTCGTCTATAAGGAGCAGGAAGGCTCCTATGTTGTGGGCGTGATGGCGGCCATCGCCTCCAAGTCCAAGAAGGTCGGCTTCGTCGGCGGCATGGACATTCCGCTGATCCGCAAATTCGGCTGCGGCTATGTCGGCGGCGCCAAGGCGGCCGGCGCGACTGACGTCATCTACAACATGACCGGCGACACGCCGGCGGCCTGGAACGATCCCACCAAGGGCGGTGAGATCGCCAAGGCGCAGATGGACCAGGGCGCGGACGTCATCTATGCCGCAGCCGGCGGCACCGGCGTCGGCGTGCTGCAGGCGGCGGCCGATGCGGGCAAGCTCGGCATCGGGGTCGATTCCAACCAGAACGGGTTGCAGCCCGGCAAGGTGCTGACCTCGATGGTCAAGCGCGTCGATGTCGCCGTCTACAACGCCTTCACCGACGCGAAGAACGACAAGTTCACCCCCGGCATCAACGATCTTGGGCTGAAGGAAGGCGGCGTCGACTACGCCATGGACGATAACAACAAGGATCTGGTTACAGAAGAGATGAAGGCGGCGGCCGAGAAGGCCAAGGCCGACATCATCGCCGGAACCATCCAGGTCCATGACTACATGTCGGACAATTCCTGCCCCTATTGAAGCGCAAGAACAGGACGCAAGCCGGAACCGCCGCCCACAATGGCGGCGGTTCTTTTTTGGCCGTTCTTTCCCGGACTATTCCTGAACAGGCCCGCAATCGGCCGGCGCAGGCGCAGTGCCGACGCTGCCCGCCGCATAGCCCAGGCCACAAGCGGCCAGGAGCGACAGTGCCATGAGCGGCAGGCGCCATCCCGACGCGGTGCGCCGCGTCGAGCCCACCCCAGGCTCCACCGGTGCCGGTGTTGCAGGAGCAGGTGAGGAGGCGGGAGCGGTCTCGCCCGGCCCTGCCACGCCTATTTGCGGCTGCGCCGTCAGATGCGCGGTTATGGATTTCCACAATGCGGGCGCTGCGCCCTGATGCGGCTTGGTGAGATCGAACAGATGCATGCGCTCGGCGACCCGGACCATTGCATCCAGAAAGGCCGGGTCGTGCTCCAGATCACGCTCGGCGCGCTCCCGCTCGTCCTCGTCCATCAGGCCGAGCACATATTTGCTCGCCCTGGCCATGCGATCCCTTTCATCGACCATGTTCACCCCCCCCCCCGCATGATCAGATCGGCCGCGCCGAATCATGCCTTGCCGGCCGATAAGCTCAGATCAGCAGCATTTTCGATGCGCGTAAAGCCTGACCTGCGGCCGGCAGCGAAAGGAGCCATCGGGGCCGTTTGTTGCCGACGAGAGATGTCACCAGTGCGGCGGCTTGGTTATCTCATGGCCGGGAGCGGTCTGCTCCTCCAGCGTGAGGAACCGATCCGTCAGCGCATCAAGCTTGCGCGTCAATTGTGCGATCACTTTCCACTGCTCGGCGATCTGGCCAGACAGTTCCTCGATCGTCTTGTCCTGCTCGGCCGAACGAATCTCGAGCGTAGTGAGGCGTTCGGTTGGCGATGTCATATCCCTGTCCTTCCGCGCGGTTGCAACGTCGGCGACAAACCATGGATCTGCCCCTGCGGCAACCATGGAAACCGGCAGACCTGCCTTGATTTGCTGGCCATGGCTGCCGATTGGCAGGCGAATAGCAGCATGCTAGCCTTCCGCCCGGCGACAAGAAAATGGGAGCGGGACGTCGCATGGCGGAAGCTGCAATCGAGCTCGTCGGCATCAACAAGAGCTTTGGTGCCGTCTGGGCCAATCGCGACATCAATCTTCAAATCGCTCCCGGCACGATCCACGGCATCATCGGCGAGAACGGTGCCGGCAAATCGACGCTGATGTCGATCCTCTACGGCTTCTACCAGGCCGACAGCGGCGAAATCCGCGTCGGCGGCAAACCGATTTCGATAAAGGCACCAAACGATGCCATCGCCGTCGGCATCGGCATGGTGCATCAGCATTTCATGCTGGTGGAGAATTTCACCGTGCTGGAGAATGTCATTCTGGGCGCGGAGGGCGAGGCGCTGCTCAAGAACAGCATCGCCAAAGCCCGCTCCGAACTCCAGCGGCTGGAGAAGGAATACGGGCTGGAGGTCGACCCCGACGCCATCGTCGAGGAACTACCGGTCGGCCTGCAACAGCGCGTCGAAATCCTGAAGGCGCTCTATCGCGGCGCGGAGATCCTGATCCTCGACGAGCCCACCGGCGTGCTGACACCCGCGGAGGCCGATCACCTGTTCCGCATTCTCCAGCAGTTGAGGGAACAGGGAAAGACGATCGTGCTGATCACGCACAAGCTGCGCGAGATCATGGCGATCACCGACACGGTCTCCGTCATGCGGCAGGGAACGATGGTTGCCACCCGCGAAACGGCAAAGACCACGGTGGAGGAACTGGCGGAACTGATGGTCGGCAGGCGGGTATTGCTGCGCGTCGAGAAGGGTGCGGCCAAGCCCGAGCGGGCAAAACTTTCGGTCAAGGACCTGACAGTCAGGGATTCCCGCGGCGTCACCATGGTAGACGGCGTTTCCTTCGATGTTCGCGCCGGCGAGATCGTCGGCATTGCCGGCGTGGCGGGCAACGGCCAATCCGAACTCATCGAGGCGATTTGCGGCGTGCGGTGCGCGGTCTCGGGCAGTGTCGTCCTTGACGGCGAGCCCATCGATGTCACCGGCATCGCCGATCCGGGCGAACTGCGCGACCGTGGCCTTGCCCATGTGCCGGAGGACCGGCACCATGTCGGCCTGGTGCTGGCTTTCGAGGAGAATGAGAACGCGATCCTCGGCTATCACGACAAGGGCGAGTATCTCAAAGGTCCGTTCCTCGACATCGATGCGATCCGCGACGACGCGCGCACGATGATAGAGCGCTATGACATAAGGCCCGGCGACTGCCGGCTGAAAACCGCCAATTTCTCCGGCGGTAACCAGCAGAAGATCATTCTGGCGCGCGAAATGGAGCAGGACCCAGGCGTGCTGATCGTCGGCCAGCCGACCCGAGGCGTCGATGTTGGCGCCATCGAATTCATCCACAAGCGACTGATAGCCATGCGCGACCAGGGCAAGGCGGTCCTGCTGATATCGGTCGAACTCGACGAAATCCGTGCGCTTTCGGACCGCATCCTGGTGATGTTTGCCGGCCGCATCGTGGGCGAGCGCGGCCCTGATGCGACGGAGGGCGAGCTCGGCCTGCTGATGGCTGGTATCGAGCATCGGGAGGCTGCCGAATGAGCAGGCCCTATGCGAAGCTTCCCGGCTGGGTCGATTATGGCCTCATTCCGATCATCAACCTGCTGGTGGCCTTTGTCTTTGCCGGCCTCGTCGTGCTGTTGGTCGGTGAAAGTCCCCTTCACGCGGCGGCGGTGCTGGTGGAGGGTGCATTCGGCAACGGCCAGAACATCGCCTATACGCTGTTTTACGCCACCAATTTCATCTTCACCGGCCTTGCAGTCGCAGTCGCCTTTCATTGCAGCCTGTTCAATATCGGCGGCGAGGGGCAGGCCTATATAGGTGGGCTCGGCGTCGCCATCGTCTGCCTGGCGTTCGATCGCATATTGCCCTGGTGGCTCATATTCCCGCTGGCAATCCTGGGTTCGGCGGCGGTGGGGGCGCTATGGGCCCTGATTCCCGCTTATCTTCAGGCCAAGAGAGGATCACACATCGTCATCACGACGATCATGTTCAATTTCATCGCCGCCAGCGTCATGGTCTATCTGCTGGTGGATGTGCTGAAACCGGCAGGCTCGATGGCGCCGCAGACACGAGACTTCCTGCCCAATGCGCAATTGCCGAAAATGGGCTGGATGCTGGAAGCTTTTGGCCTGTCGGTCCGCTCCGCCCCGCTCAACATCTCCTTTCTGCTGGCGCTCGTCGTGGCATTCCTGATCTGGGTGCTGATCTGGCGTACCAAGCTCGGCTATGAAATCCGTACCATGGGGTTCAGCCCCAAGGCGGCGCGCTATGCGGGCATTTCGGAAACACGCATCATCATCATCACCATGATGATTTCGGGCGCGCTTGCCGGCATGATGGCTCTCAACCCGATCATGGGCGACCAGCATCGGGTCCAGCTCGATTTCGTCACCGGTGCGGGCTTCGTCGGCATTGCGGTTGCGCTGATGGGGCGCTCGCATCCGGCCGGCATCGTGCCGGCGGCGATATTGTTCGGCATGCTCTATCAGGGCGGCGCCGAGCTTGCCTTCGAGATGCCCGCCATCTCGCGCGACATGATCGTCATTATCCAGGGTCTGGTGATCCTGTTTGCCGGCGCACTGGAAAACATGTTCCGGCCGACGATCCAGACCATCTTCGCCAGCCTCAGTCCACGCTCCGTCGGCCTGGCGGCGGCCAAGGGCGAGGGGGCCTGACATGGCTTTCCTCGATGTCCTCACCCAGTTGATCGACGCTACCATCCGCGTTTCGGTGCCGCTGCTGCTCGCCTGCCTTGCCGGCCTCTATTCGGAGCGTTCCGGCATCTTCGACATCAGCCTCGAGGGCAAGATGCTGGCCGGCGCCTTCGCGGGTGCAGCGGCCGCCGCCGTCACCGGCTCGGCCTGGCTTGGCCTCGGGGCAGCCATCCTGATTTCGATTTTCTTCTCGCTCGTCCACGGCTTTGCCTCGATCACCCATCGCGGCAACCAGATCGTGTCGGGGGTCGCCATCAATTTCATCGCCGCCGGCGCCACCATCATTCTCGGCCAAGCCTGGTTCGCGCAGGGCGGCCGCACGCCTTCGCTTACCGGCAGCGCCCGCTTCCAGGCGATCGAACTGCCGGGTGCTGCGGCGGTGAAGGATGTGCCGATACTGGGCGCGATCTATTCTGAGATCCTCTCGGGCCACTCGCTGCTGGTCTATTTCGCCTTCCTGATGGTGCCGTTTACCTGGTGGATGCTGTTCCGCACCCGCTTCGGGCTGCGGCTGCGCGCCGTCGGCGAAAATCCCGCCGCAGTCGACACCGCCGGTATCTCGGTGGCCTGGCTGCGCTACCGCGCCGTGATCTGCACCGGAGTGCTCACCGGGGCGGCCGGCGCCTATCTGTCGGTTGCGCAAAACGCCGGCTTCGTGAAGGACATGACGGCCGGCAAGGGCTTCATCGCTCTGGCGGCGCTGATCTTCGCCAAATGGAAGCCAGTGCCGGCGATGTTTGCCTGCCTGCTTTTCGGCTTTCTGGAGGCTGCCTCCATCCGCTTCCAGGGCATGGCCTGGCCGATGATCGGCAAGGTGCCGGTGCAACTGATGCAGGCGCTGCCCTATATCCTCACCGTCATCCTGCTTGCCGGCTTCATCGGCAAGGCGATCCCGCCGCGCGCCGGCGGCGTGCCCTATGTGAAGGAGCGGTGATGGCGCATGACCTCTATCTGGCGGCAAAGGCGGCCATGGCGAAGGCCCATGCGCCCTATTCGAAATTTCCGGTGGGGGCTGCGCTGCGCACCGAGGACGGACGCATCTTTTCCGGCTGCAACATAGAAGTCGCCTCCTATCCGGAAGGCTGGTGCGCGGAAACCACCGCGCTCGGCCACTACATCATGGGCGGCGGCGGCAGGATCACCGAGATCGCTGTCGTCGCCGAGCGGATGGCCCGGATCACGCCCTGTGGTGGCTGCCGTCAGCGGCTCGCTGAATTCGCCGGTCCAGATACGAAACTGTTCCTGTGTGATGAAACCGGCGTGGTCGAGACGGTGACGATGGGGCAGATGCTGCCGCTCGGCTTCGAAGGCGGGACCCTCAAATGAGCCCGGCGAGCGAGCGCCTCATGGCGCGTCTCAACGGATTGAAGCCGGCAACGGCGATCGTGCTCGGATCAGGCCTCGGTGGCCTCACTGGCGAGATCAAAAATGCCATCCGCATTCCCTACGCCGACCTGCCCGGCTTTCCCGCAGGCGGCGTCAGCGGCCATGCAAGCGAAGTGGTGGCAGGGCTCTTTGCCGACAAACCGGCATTAATGCTCGCCGGACGCGCGCATTATTACGAGCGAGGCGATCCGGCAGCCATGCGCCCGGTGATCGAGGCGCTGGCCGGCGCAGGGATCGAAAGGCTGATCCTCACCAATGCCGCCGGCTCACTCGACCCCGGCATGCCGCCCGGCTCGGTGATGCTGATCGAGGATCACATCAATTTTTCCGGCACCAACCCGCTGATCGGCGAGGCCGACGACCGGCGCTTCGTCGGCATGACGCAGGCCTATGACGTCACGCTGCGCAAGGCGTTCGAACAGGCCGCTGCGGCGAGCGGAACGGTGCTGCACAAGGGCGTCTATATGTGGTTTTCCGGCCCGAGCTTCGAGACATCGGCGGAAATCCGCATGGCAAGGCTGATGGGGGCGGATGCGGTCGGCATGTCGACGGTGCCGGAAGTGATCCTGGCGCGGTTCTTCGGCCTTCGCGTCGCCGCCTGTTCGGTCATCACCAATCTGGCCGCCGGGATGAGCGGGGCGGAGCTTTCGCATCAGGAGACCAAGGATATGGCGCCGCTGGGCGGGGCACGGCTTGCTACCTTGTTGAGGACGATGTTTCGGGAGGGGTTTCTGGATGGCTAGCGGCAGCGCTCCAGCCACCCTTCCCCAGGAGATCATCCGCGCCAAGCGTGACGGCAAGGCGCTTTCGACCGGCGAAATCGTGAGCTTCGTAGAGGGGCTGACTTCGGGCAAGGTTTCCGAGGGCCAGGTCGCGGCGCTGGGCATGGCGGTGTTCTTCAACGGCATGAACCGCGACGAGGCGGTGGCGCTGACGCTTGCCATGCGCGATTCCGGCGACGTGCTCGACTGGTCGGACCTGCCCGGCCCGGTGACGGACAAGCATTCGACCGGGGGTGTGGGCGACAATGTCTCGCTGATGCTGGCGCCGATCGTGGCGGCTTGCGGCGCCTATGTGCCGATGATTTCCGGGCGTGGCCTCGGGCATACCGGCGGCACGCTCGACAAGATGGATTCCATTCCGGGCTATGTCAGCCAGCCCGACAACAGCCTCTTTCGCAAGACGGTGCTTGGCGCCGGCTGTGCCATCATCGGGCAGACCGCCAATCTGGCCCCGGCCGACAAACGCCTCTACGCCATTCGCGACGTGACCGCGACGGTGGAATCCATCCCGCTCATCACCGCCTCGATCCTGTCGAAGAAGCTTGCCGCCGGGCTGCAATCGCTGGTGCTCGACGTCAAGGTGGGCAATGGCGCCTTCATGGCAAGGAGCCGGGACGCTGCCGCATTGGCGACCAGCCTGGTCGAGGTGGCCAATCGTGCCGGCTTGACCACCACCGCCCTGATTACCAGCATGAACGAACCGCTGGCTTCGGCGGCGGGCAATGCCGTCGAGGTCGCCAATGCCGTCGATTTCCTTACTGGACGCAGGCGCGACAGGCGGCTGGAGGAGGTAGTGCTGGCGCTCGCCGCCGAGATGCTGCAGCAGGCCGGGCTCGTCTCCTCCAATCAGGATGGTATTCGGCGAACGGGAGAAGTCCTTGGCAATGGCAAGGCCGCGGAGGTTTTCGGGCGCATGGTGGCCTTGCTTGGCGGGCCGAAGGACTTGATCGAGAGGAGGGAGAAATATCTGCCGAAAGCCGAGGTGGAATTGCCGGTGAAAGCCGGACAGGACGGCTTCGTGACGGCTATCGAAACGCGCGACATCGGCCTTGCGGTGGTTACGCTTGGCGGCGGCCGCAGCAAACCTGACGACAATGTCGATCACGCAGTCGGCATCACCCGGCTGCTGCCCATCGGAGCCGAGGTCCGGGCCGGTGAGGCACTGGCGCTGGTCCATGCCAGAAACCGCAGCCAAGCGGAGCAAGCGGCCTCAGCCATCCGCTCGGCCTATTCGATAGGAACACTCAAACCGGAAGCACAGAAAGCCGTGATCCGGCGATTGGGCAAAGATAGCTATTGCTCCAGCAAGAGCCTGCCGTTCTCGACCTGATATTTGCCGAGCCGGCCAAGAAAGCTCATGCCGATCAGCGTGCCGCTAAGCGCTTTGTCGTCCAGCACGATCGCCTGAACTTTTTCCAGGTCGATGCGGCCGATCTGCAGCCGATCGATCGTTACCGCCGCGCCGCGTGTCGAGCCATTGGCGGTGGAGACCTCATGGCGGAAATCGGCTTGCGCAGGCGAGATGCCGAGGCGGCGCGCCGTCGAGCGGTTGAGGGCGACGACCGAGGCGCCGGTATCGATCATTGCCGGCACCGTTCGGCCGTTCAGCCGAAAATCGCCATTGAAATGGCCGCGCCCATCGGCGGCAAGCTCCACCCGGCGGCCGGTGATGCCGTTCTCGCCCGGAGCCGGGCTTGCGGATATGACGGGGGCTTGCGCCGCATCCGCGCCCTGCTCCAGCCCCATCAGGCCGAGCACACGCGCCTGATGCTTCTGGTAGAGCCCCGGCAAGGACGCGGAAGAGACCGCACAGACGGCGAAGATGATGGTTTTGCGCAGCATGGAGACGCCCGGATTTTCGGGCGAGACTAGGCGCGCAATCCTGCCCTCTGCTTAACGCGCCGTCCCTTTCATTTTACGTGCTTAACCGCCGGTAAAGCGGATTACTTGGTGCCGTAGAGCCGGTCGCCGGCATCGCCAAGGCCGGGGATGATATAGCCCTTTTCATTGAGCTGCCGGTCGATCGCCGCCGTATAGACCGGCACGTCGGGATGAGCGGTGGTGAAATGCTCGATCCCTTCCGGCGCGGCGAGCAGGCACAGATAGCGGATATTGGTCGCGCCCCTGCCCTTCAGCTTGTCGATGGCGGCGACAGCGGAATTGGCGGTTGCCAGCATCGGATCGACCACGATGACCAGCCGGTTCTCAAGGTCGCTGGGGGCCTTGAAGAAATACTCGATTGCTTCCAGCGTTTCATGGTCGCGATAGAGCCCGATATGGGCAACGCGTGCTGCCGGGACCAGATCGAGAAGCCCTTCGAGCAGGCCGTTGCCGGCACGCAGGACCGAGGCGAAGACCAGCTTCTTGCCCTCGAGCGTCGGCGCCTCCATCTTTTCGATCGGCGTCTCGATGGTCTTGGTGGTCAATTCGAGGTCGCGCGTCACCTCATAGCCGAGCAGCAGCGAGATTTCGCGGAGCAACCGCCGGAAACTCGCCGTCGATGTCTCCTTGTCCCGCATGATGGTGAGCTTGTGCTGGACAAGCGGATGGTCGACGACGGTGACGCCCATGAAGTCGCTCCTGTATTCTGCTGTTCTCCCGATACTATCGGGCAATGGCCCGCCGAGAAACCGTTTGCAGCCGGCCAATCACAATTTTGTGGCCTGAAGCGGTCCAGCCCTCAAATCCGAAGTCCATCCAGCCGTGCCAGCAGTTGCGCGCGCGTTTTGCGGTCGACGAAAGCGGCCTCGATCGCGGTCCGGGTCAAGGCGTTCAAGGCCTTGTCGCTCATACCGAAATGTTCGGCGGCAATGTCATATTCACGCTTCAGTGTCGTATGGAAAAACGGCGGATCGTCCGAATTGAGGGTGACCTTGCAGCCGACCGCAAGCAGACGCTGAAAGGGGTGGCTTGCGAAACTGTCGAAGACACCGAGCGCAATGTTGGAGCCTGGGCAGCATTCCAGCACCACGCCCTGATCGGCGATGCGGCTGACCAGATCCGGATTTTCGATGGCGCGCACGCCGTGGCCGATGCGTGAAGGACGGATATGGTCGAGCGCTGCCTTCACGCTTTCCCAGCCGGCGAATTCTCCGGCATGGATGGTGATGCCGAGACCGGCCTCGCGGGCAATCTCGAAGGCGCGCACATAGTCTTCCACGTCACCGTGGCGCTCGTCGCCCGCAACGCCAAAACCGGTCACCAGGGGATGGCCGCATTTTGCGGCGAAGCGCGCCGCCGCCTCGATCGACTCCACCCCGAAATGCCGCACGCCGGTCACGATCATCCGGGCCTCGATACCGGTCTTGGCGCGGGCGCGCTCCATGCCCCTGCCCAATGCGTCCGTATAGGCCTGTGGCGACAAGCCCGCCTTGATGGCATGATCCGGCGAGGTGAAGAATTCCGAATAGATGGCGCCGTCGCGCGCCAGGCTGGTCAAATAATGCTCGGCCAGGAGCGCATAATCCTCCTCGGTCCGGAAAAGATCGGAAGCCGCGTCATAGGCTGCAAGAAAGCTGGTGAAATCATGCCAGACATAGGCGCCGTCACGCAGGAAATGCGAAACCTCCCGCCCGTATTTTTGTGCCTGCTTCAACACCAGATCGGGCGTGGCCGCACCTTCGATATGGCAATGGAGCTCGGCTTTCAAAGGCATGCGTTTCCTCGTTTGCTGTTTTAAGAACTGGCTACAACGCAAAGCGCGGCCGATCACCGCGCCTTAAACAATAGCGTCGCCTATTCTGATCGGCTATGGTCCCGCCGGTTTTATGGCGGATCGAAATAATGTCGGAACAACGCACGACCTCTGCTGGCGGCATGGAAACCTCTTATGGGTTCAAGGATGTCGGCCAGGGCGACAAGCAGACGCTGGTCAATGACGTGTTCCATCGCGTCGCCGGCCGCTATGACCTGATGAACGACCTGATGTCGGGAGGCCTGCATCGGCTCTGGAAGGAAGGGCTGGTGTCCTGGCTCAACCCGCCGAAGCGCGCCGGCTGGACCTCTCTCGATGTTGCCGGCGGCACCGGCGACATCGCCTTCCGCATTGTCGAAGCCTCGCACAGGCAGGCGCATGTGACCGTGCTCGACATCAACGGCTCGATGCTCGCCGTTGGACGAGAACGTGCCGAAAAGCGGGGATTGGCTGACAATACCGATTTCGTCGAGGCAAACGCCGAGGAACTGCCTTTCGCCGACAATACGTTCGATGCCTATACGATCGCCTTCGGCATCCGCAACGTGCCGCGCATCGAGACCGCGCTGGCCGAGGCGTTGCGCGTGCTAAAGCCGGGCGGGCGCTTCCTGTGCCTGGAGTTTTCCGAGGTCGACATGCCCATGCTCGACCGCGTCTATGAGGCCTGGTCGTTCAATGCCATTCCGCGTATCGGCCAGGTCGTCACCGGAGACGGCGAACCCTACTCCTATCTGGTCGAATCGATCCGCAAATTCCCCAATCAGGAGAATTTCGCCGCGATGATCCGGCACGCCGGCTTCGGCCGTGTGACCTTCCGCAATTATTCCGGCGGGATCGCAGCCCTGCATTCGGGCTGGAAGCTTTGACAGGCCGGCACGCATGACATCACCCGGTGCTGCATTCCGGCTGTTGCGCGCCGGCTGGATTCTGACGCGCGAGGGCGTCATCTCGGCGCTTCCGGGCGACGAGCTTTCGGGCCTGCCCAGGTTTGGCTGGCGCGTTGCAAGGTTGCTTACCCGCAGGCGCGCCAAGCGGAGGGGACGGCCGGAGCGGCTGGCTGGCGCGGTCGCACGCCTCGGTCCGTCCTATGTCAAGCTCGGGCAGTTCCTGGCCACCCGCCCCGATGTGGTCGGCAACGACATCGCGCTCGATCTGGCACTGCTTCAGGATCGTATGCACACTTTCGGCCTCGAACAGGCGGTACATGCCATAGAAGGCTCGCTCGGCCGGCCGGTCGACATGCTGTTCAGGGACATCGGCGATCCGGTCGCCGCAGCCTCCATCGCGCAGGTCCATCCCGCCGAGGTCATCAATGAAGGCTCCAACACCAAGGTTGCCGTCAAGGTCATAAGGCCGGGCGTGCGCAAGGCCTTCTTCCGCGACCTTGAAAGCTTCTTCCTGGCCGCCCGCCTGCAGGAGAAATACATCCCATCGAGTAGGCGGCTGCGGCCGGTGGAAGTTACCGAAACGCTGGCGCAGACGACGAAGATCGAAATGGATTTGCGGCTGGAGGCAGCCGCGCTTTCGGAAATCGGCGAGAACACGAAGGATGATCCCGGCTTTCGCGTGCCGAAGGTCGATTGGGAGCGCACCGGCCGCGATGTGCTGACCATGGAATGGGTCGATGGCATCAAGATGAGCGACATCGAGGGCCTGCGCGCTGCCGGCCACGATCTGAAAGCCATCGCCTCGACGCTCGTCCAATCCTTCCTGCGCCACACGCTGCGCGACGGCTTCTTCCATGCCGACATGCATCCGGGTAACCTGTTCGTCGAAACCGACGGCACCATCGTCGCGGTCGATCTCGGCATTGCCGGCCGCCTCGGCCGCAAGGAGCGCCGCTTCCTGGCCGAAATCCTCTACGGCTTCATCACGCGTGACTATTTCCGCGTTGCAGAAGTCCATTTCGAAGCCGGCTATGTGCCACGCAAGCACGATGTGTCGGCTTTCGCCCAAGCCATTCGGGCCATTGGCGAGCCGATCCACGGTCAGCCGGCCGAAACCATTTCCATGGCCAAGCTTCTGACGCTACTGTTCGAGGTGACCGAGCTTTTCGACATGCAGACGCGGCCGGAACTCATCCTGCTGCAAAAAACCATGGTCGTGGTCGAGGGCGTGGCGCGCACGCTCGACCCCGCCTTCAATATGTGGAAAACGTCCGAGCCGGTGGTTGGAAACTGGATAGCCGGCAATCTCGGCCCTCGCGGCCTGCTGATGGACGCACGCGAAGGCATCAGCGCCTTGGTTTCGCTTGCCCGGCAGGCCCCCGATCTGGCCGCACGGACGGAGCGGCTGTCGCGCGAGATCGACCGCATGGCCGAACATGGCTTGCGTTTCGACGAGGCCACCGCCCATGCCATCGGCAAGGCCGAAGCGCGCCACGCACGCTCGGGCCGTCTCGCTCTTTGGGTCATTGCCCTGACGCTGCTGTGGATCGGGTGGGGACTGGCGTGACTGTCAGCGACTGCGTTGCCGTGCGTTGAAGCCTTTACGCTCTTGGACTAACTTTAAAAAGTGAATGCCCCTGCAAAGTGAGAATTCCATGGGTGCCCTTGCCATTCGCAACCTCGATGAGCGTATAAAGCAGGCGCTGCGCCAACGCACCGCCTCCTGCTTTTCAAGGGCGACGGTTTCACCCACACAGAAGTCGAAACGGCGCTGAAGCCGGCTACAGGCACACCATGACCCTATCCGGAAAGCGTATTCTCCTGATCATCGGCGGCGGCATCGCGGCCTATAAGTCGCTCGACCTCATCCGCAGGCTGCGCGAGCGCGGCGCGGTGGTGCGCTGTGTGATGACGGACGCCGCGCAGCAATTCATCACGCCGCTGTCGGTCGGCGCGCTCAGTGCCGACCAGGTCTTCACCGATCTGTTCGACCATCGCTCCGAACATGATATCGGCCATATCCGCCTGTCGCGCGAGGCGGATCTGGTGGTCGTCGCTCCGGCATCGGCTGACCTGATGGCAAAGCTCGCCGCCGGCCTTGCCAATGATCTCGCCTCCGCAACCTTGCTCGCAACCGACAAGAAAGTGCTGATGGCCCCGGCGATGAACCCGAAAATGTGGGCGCATCCGGCCACCAGGCGCAATCGTGCCACGCTGGAAAAGGACGGCATCCTTTTCGTCGGACCCAGCAAAGGGGAAATGGCCGAAAGCGGCGAAGCTGGCGAGGGCCGCATGGCTGAGCCGCTGGACATCGTGGCAGCGACCGAGGCGCATTTCGACACACGCAAGGGACCGCTGGCAGGGCGGAAGATCATAGTCACCTCCGGCCCGACGCATGAGCCGATCGACCCGGTACGCTATATCGCCAACCGGTCTTCCGGAAAGCAGGGGCATGCCGTCGCGGCTGCGCTGGCAAAGCTGGGGGCGGATGTAAGGCTCGTCTCCGGCCCGGTGGCGATTGCCGATCCGGCCGGCGTCAGCGTCTCCCATGTCGAAAGCGCCCGAGAGATGCGGGATGCGGTCGAGAGCCTCCTTCCTGCGGATGCGGCAGTCTTCGTCGCCGCCGTCGCCGATTGGCGGACAGAAAGATCTGCGGCCGAGAAGATCAAGAAGGCGCCAGGAAATGCGGCCCCTTCTTTGCAGATGGTGGAGAACCCCGACATCCTTGCCGGTATCGGCCACCATGCAAACCGTCCCTATCTGGTGGTCGGCTTCGCCGCCGAAACGCAGAATGTGGTCGCCAATGCGCAGGCCAAGCTGAAGAAGAAGGGCGCCGATTTCATCGTTGCCAATGACGTGTCGCATGAAGGCGGCGTCATGGGCGGGGACCGCAACCGCGTGCGAATCGTTTCGGCGGGCGGCGTAGAGGAGTGGCCCGAGATGAGCAAGGAGGATGTCGCCGAAAGATTGGCGGCGCTGATTGCCGAGCGGCTGAAGACGATCACGGTATAAGGATGCCGGCAAAACTGTGTAGCGGTTTTGCCTGAAAAGAAGCCGGGCTGGAACCTAACCGCGACCTTTGCGTATTATCCGGAGCGCCGCACAACCCCTGTCTGCGTTCATGATGACGCGGCGGCGGCGCCGATATAGTCTTGCAAGGGTGATTTGCGTTCCTGTGCCGCGTTCGAGCGGGCGAGAGCCCAAGATGGATTTTTCAACCGAGGAGGCAAGAATGGACGTCAATGGCGTAGGCTGGCTGGCGGCGATCATCATCGGCGGCATCGCCGGCTGGCTGGCGGAACAATTCATGAAGAGCAATATGGGTTTGCTCATGAACATCGTATTAGGCATCGTCGGCGCCGTGGTCCTGAACGCCATTCTGGCGGCGTTGAACATGGGCTTCACCGGCTGGCTTGCCTATCTCATTATCGGTTTCGTCGGCGCCTGTATCCTGATTGCGCTCGGGCGGATGGTACGCCGCTAGGCTCCGCAGGAGCTCACCCTTCAATCCGCAAGGAAAGCCGCCTTATGAAAGGCGGCTTTTTCTTTTGTAGCATGGTCAATTGACATCGCTAACCGCTGGAATAAACCGGGCCTACCATCCGGGAGAGAGCCATGAGCGAAGCCTATATCTGCGACTATATCCGCACACCTATCGGCCGCTTCGGCGGTGTGCTCGCTGGCGTGCGGGCGGACGACCTTGCTGCCATTCCCCTGAACGCGCTGACGAAGCGCAACGCCAAGGTCGATTGGGACGCTGTGGACGAGGTGATACTTGGTTGCGCGAACCAGGCTGGAGAGGACAATCGCAATGTCGCTCGCATGGCGCTGCTTCTGGCCGGCCTGCCACAAGGCGTGCCGGGTACCACCATCAACCGCCTGTGCGGCTCGGGTATGGACGCAATCATCGCAGCGGCCCGCGCCATCCGAGCCGGCGAGATCGAGCTTGCGATTGCAGGCGGCGTCGAATCAATGTCGCGCGCACCTTTCGTGCTGCCCAAGGCCGAAAGCGCTTTTTCGCGCCATGGCGAAATCCATGACACAACCATCGGCTGGCGTTTCGTCAACCCGCTGATGAAAGCCCAATATGGTATCGATTCGATGCCCGAGACGGCCGAGAATGTCGCGGCCGAATTTGGTGTATCGCGGGCTGATCAGGACGCCTTCGCGCTGCGTTCGCAGAGCCGCGCAGGCGTCGCGATGGAGAACGGCCGGCTGGCGAAGGAGATCACGCCGGTTACGATAAGGCAGCGCAAGGGCGATCCTATAGTCGTCGCGCAGGACGAGCATCCGCGGCCGCAAACCACGATACAGGCCCTTGCCAAACTGTCGGCGCCCTTCCGCGAAGGCGGCAGCGTCACGGCAGGCAATGCCTCTGGAGTCAATGACGGAGCGGCAGCCCTCATCATCGCATCCGCTGCTGCTGCCAAGCGCTTCGGCCTGACGCCGATCGCGCGCATACTTGGCGGCGCCACCGCCGGCGTAGCTCCGCGCATCATGGGCATGGGGCCGGTTCCCGCCACGCGCAAACTTTGCGCCAGGCTCGGGCTGACGCCGCAGGATTTCGACATTGTCGAGCTCAACGAGGCCTTCGCCGCCCAGGGCATCGCCGTGCTGCGCGAACTCGGCATCGACGAGGACGCGGCCCATATCAATCCCAATGGCGGGGCGATCGCGCTTGGTCATCCGCTTGGCATGTCGGGGGCCCGCATCACCGGAACGGCGGCACTGGAACTGCAATTGCGCCGGGTGAAGCGGTCGCTTTCGACCATGTGCATCGGGGTCGGCCAAGGCATTGCTATCGCTCTGGAGCGCGTGTAGGCGGCATCACAACAGCCAGAGCCGCAGGCCATAGGCGACTGCGGCCGTGACCAGCACGCCGGCAAGCCAGAGCCCGACGAACCAGGCAAGCTGGCTAAAGAGCCGGCGGTCGCCGCGCTCCGGCATCAGTGATGGCCCGTTTCCGGGTCGACCTTGCCGCGGAACACCCAATAGGCATAGGCCGTATAGGCAAGGATGATCGGGACAAGGATCGCCACGCCAACGAGCATGAAAATCTGGCTGGAGCGCGGTGCCGCCGCCTGCCAGATCGTGACCTGCCCTGGCACGACATAAGGAAAGATGCTGACGCCGAGCCCGACGAAGCAGAGGAAGAACAGCGCCAGCGTCAAGATGAAGGGCAGATAGTCGTGGCGGGCTGCCAGGCTCTTGAAAAAGAAGAAGGTGATCGCAACAACGGCGAGCGGCACGGGTGCGGTCAGCACGATGCCTGGCCAGGCGAACCAGCGTTCGAAATAGGAAGCCTCCAGAAACGGCGTGGCAAGGCTGACCGCGACGATGAAGCCTAGCGTGGCGAGGCCGAAAAGCCGCGTCATGGCGAAGGCCTTCTCCCGTAGCGCGCCCGTCGTCTTCATCACCGTCCAGGCCGCACCAAGCAGCGTGTAGCCGGTGGCAACGGCAAGCCCGGTAAGCAGCGTGAAGGGCGTCAGCCAATCCCACCAGCCGCCGCCATAGGCGCGGCCCGACACGGCAATGCCCTGCAAGATGGCGCCGAGGATGATGCCCTGGCACAGCGCCGCCGCCAGCGAGCCGGTAAAGAAGGCGATATCCCAGATGAAGCGCGCTCGCTGCGTACGCCAGCGGAATTCAAAGGCGACACCGCGGAACACCAGACCGAGCAGCATGATGATGGCGGGCATGTAGATCGCCGGCATGATGATCGCATAGGCGAGCGGGAAGGCCGCAAACAGCGCGCCACCGCCAAGCACCAGCCAGGTCTCGTTACCATCCCAGACGGGCGCCACGGAGTTCATCATCACGTCGCGGTCATGGTGCTGCGGAAACAGCGGGAACAGGATGCCGACACCGAGATCGAAACCATCCATAACCACATAGGCAAAGACGGCAAAGGCGATGATGAAGGCCCAGATGGTTGCAAGGTCGAATTCGACGCCCATCACATCAGCCCTCCTTGCCGTGGCCGGCATGCAGGGCCTGCGCGGGCGTCAGCCCGGCGGCGCGCACCGGCTCGTCTTCGGTCAGGCCTTCCTCGCCGGGATGCGGGGCGGCCGCCATCAGCCGCAAAATGTAGAACATGCCGGCGGCAAAGACCGCGAAATAGACGATGACAAAGGCAATCAGCGATGTCGCCACCGCAGGCGCAGCCAGCGGCGAAACGGAATCGGCCGTGCGTAACAGACCATAGACCGTATAGGGCTGGCGCCCGACTTCCGTGGTGATCCAGCCGGCCAGTACCGCCACGAAACCTGCCGGCCCCATGGCGAGCGCAAACCCATGAAACCAGACGGTATCATGGAGCGCGCCGCGCCAGCGCAGCACCAGACTTGCGGCGCCGAGTAGGATCATCAGCGTGCCGAGCCCAACCATGATGCGGAACGACCAGAATATGACAGGCACATAGGGCCAGTCTGCCCGCTCGATCGTATCGAGGCCGGCGAGCGGTGCGTCGAGCGCGTGCTTCAGGATCAGCGAGGACGCCTTCGGGATTTCGATGGAATAGCGCACCGTGGCCGCTTCCTGATCCGGCAGGCCGAACAGAATCAATGGGGCACCGTCGGGATGGCTCTGATAATGGCCTTCCATGGCCATCACCTTGGCCGGCTGATGCTCCAGCGTGTTGAGTCCGTGTAGATCGCCGACGACAAGCTGGATCGGCGCGACGATTGCCGCCATCCACATCGCCATGGAAAACATGACACGGCTTTCCTCTTTCGCCTTGCCGCGCAGGAAGTGGAATGCGGCGACCGCGCCCACCACCAGGGCCGTGGTGAGATAGGCGGCAATGACCATATGAACCAGGCGATAGGGGAAGGAGGGGTTGAAGATGATCGCCCACCAATCCACCGGCACGAATTGCCCGACCTCGTTGATGGCGTGGCCGGTCGGGGTCTGCATCCAGGAATTGGTGCTCAATATCCAGAAGGCCGAGAAGAAGGTGCCCAGTGCAACCAGCAAAGTGGCGGTGAAATGCAGGCCCTTGCCGACACGGCCCATGCCGAACAGCATTACCCCAAGGAAGCCGGCTTCGAGGAAGAAGGCGGTCAGTACCTCATAGGCCATGAGCGGCCCGACGACCGCACCGGCCTTGTCGGAAAACGCCGACCAGTTGGTGCCGAACTGGTAGGACATCACCACGCCCGACACGACGCCCATGCCGAAGGCGACGGCGAAGATCTTCAGCCAGTATTTGAAGAGATTGAGATAGGCGGCCTTTCCGGTCCACAGCCACAGTCCCTCAAGCACGGCAAGATAGCTCGCCAGCCCGATGGAAAAGGCCGGGAAAATGATGTGGAAGGACATTGTGAAGGCAAACTGCAGCCGGGCAAGCATTACCGGATCGAAGGCGTCGAGCATCGGCAGTCATCCTCTGCATCAATCCCACGCCTTCGCACGGCAAGTGCTCCGCAGGCGCGTCGCTCCTTCCATATAAGGCAGATCGCCGCCGTGGCGATGACAGGAAATGGAGAAGGCCGGATAGATTGGTCGCACGCGCGATTTTGTCGCGACGAAATGGGCGCCGGAATCGCTATTCGGAAATGTGCTTGAGACCGATCAGGAACACGGTGGCGGCAGTGCCTGCTTCAATATGCAGCTTTGCCGGCGCGTTTTCGAGATGAAGCGTATCGCTAGCGGAAAGTATCGCGACCTCGCCATCGATATCGATTCGAACCGTTCCGGCAGGACAGAAGATCAACAGTTCGCCGGCTTCGGCGACAAGCTCAGTGTTGCCGCTGACTGCCAGCCGCCGCATGCGATGGGAAACCCGCGCTCGCCGCGTCATGATGTTGAGATCAGTGACTTCACCGCCGACGAGCGCGGCGCTGGTGGGCGCATCGCCCGGAAAAGCAAGCGGTTGCGACGCTGTGGTCAAAGTCACCGGCGCCATGCCCTCGATCGTCAATTCAAGGCCATCGCCGTCCAGCACCGCAAGCGTGCGGTCGACGCCCGCAAAGGTCGAGAATGGGCCGCCGGCAGCCACAAGCGCCATGGAAAGCCGCCAGTCGAAATCCTCGATGCCGGCGGCGGTAGGCGAGACGGCGATCTCCGTCGTCTCGCCGCCGCCATTCTTCCACGGCATTTTGCGGCAGTCGGCAGCACGGATGATGAGCATCAGCCAAGGATGCCGGGCAGGTTGAGGCCATGCTCCTTGGCGCAGTCGATGGCGATGTCGTAGCCGGCATCGGCATGGCGCATGACGCCGGTGGCCGGATCGTTCCACAGCACCCGCTCGATGCGCCGCGCGGCATCTTCGGTGCCGTCGCAGACGATGACCATGCCCGAATGCTGCGAGAAGCCCATACCGACGCCGCCGCCATGATGCAGCGACACCCAGGTTGCGCCCGATGCGGTGTTGAGCAGCGCGTTGAGCAGCGGCCAGTCGGACACGGCGTCCGAGCCATCCTGCATGGCTTCGGTCTCGCGGTTGGGCGAGGCGACCGAGCCGGAATCGAGGTGGTCGCGGCCGATCACCACCGGCGCCTTCAACTCGCCCTTGGCGACCATCTCGTTGAAGGCAAGGCCGAGGCGATGGCGGTCGCCGAGACCAACCCAGCAGATGCGCGCCGGCAGGCCCTGGAAATGGATGCGCTCCTTGGCCATGTCGAGCCAGTTATGCAGATGCTTGTTGCCGGGCGTCAGTTCCTTGACCTTGGCGTCGGTCTTGTAGATGTCCTCCGGATCGCCCGACAGTGCCGCCCAGCGGAACGGGCCGATGCCGCGGCAGAACAGCGGGCGGATATAGGCCGGCACGAAGCCCGGAAAATCGAAAGCGTTGTCGACACCTTCCTCCTTGGCCATCTGGCGGATATTGTTGCCGTAATCGACGGTGGGAATCCCCATCTTATGAAAGTCGAGCATGGCCCTCACATGGGTCGCCATGGACGCCCGGGCAGCCTTGTCGACAGCCTTCGGATCGCGCTCGCGCTTTTCCTCCCATTCGGCGACCGTCCAGCCCTTGGGCAGATAGCCGTTGACGGGGTCGTGCGCGGAGGTCTGGTCGGTCACGGCATCGGGCTTGACCCCACGACGCACCAGTTCGGGGAAGATATCGGCAGCATTGCCGAGCAGCGCGACCGAGATCGCCTTCTTCTCCTTGCAGGCCTTGTCGATGATGGCGAGCGCATCGTCGAGGTCCTTGGCCTGGACATCGACATAGCCGGTCTTCAGCCGCATCTCGATACGGCTTGCCTGGCATTCGACGGCAAGGCAGGAGGCACCTGCCATGGTGGCGGCCAGCGGCTGCGCACCGCCCATGCCGCCAAGGCCGGCAGTCAGGATCCACCGACCCGACAGATCGCCATTGTAGTGCTGCCGGCCAAGCTCGACGAAGGTCTCGTAAGTGCCCTGCACGATGCCCTGCGAGCCGATATAGATCCAGGAGCCGGCCGTCATCTGGCCGTACATCATCAGGCCCTTTCTATCGAGCTCGTTGAAATGGTCCCAATTGGCCCAATGCGGCACCAGGTTGGAATTGGCGATCAGCACGCGCGGGGCATTCGCATGCGTCCGGAACACGCCGACCGGCTTGCCTGACTGGACGAGCAGGGTCTGATCGGCCTCCAGCTGCTGCAGCGCGCCAACGATGCGATCGAAGCTTTCCCAGTTGCGGGCCGCGCGGCCGATGCCGCCATAGACCACCAACTCGCCCGGCTTTTCGGCAACCATCGGGTCGAGATTGTTCATCAGCATCCTGAGCGGCGCTTCGGTCAGCCAGTTCTTGGCAGTGAGTTCGGTACCGGTGGCGGCGCGGATGGTGCGCGAATTGTCGATGCGAGTGTACTGGGTCATGTGAGAGCTCCGACGACTATGTTCTTTGCTGGGCGAAAACTTTCCCTATTGGGATTGTTACGCCGTTCCTGCTCCCTCACCCGACTCGCTGCGTGAGCCGCGCTCTTCCCCATCGGGGAGAAGGCAGCCCGAAGAGCCGGATAAGGGGAAAATTCATGGGTCATCCGTTGCGCGCCCAATCGAGTGCGGCCTGGAGGATATCCGTGAGCGTCTTGCGCATGGGCGCGGCGAATTCCGGATCGTAAGGCACCGGCCAGTTGTCGGCGTTCACCGGTCCGGGTCGCTCGCGCATATAGCCACGGCAGGACAGTTCCATCTGCAGTGCATGCACGCCCGTTTCCGGCTTGCCGAAATTGCGGGTGATGAAGCCACCCTTGAAGCGACCGTTGACGACATGGCTGTGGCCGGTGCCGGCGATGATGTCGGTTACCAGCTTCTGCAGCACCGGTTCGGCGCTGGCGCCGCTGTTGGTGCCGAGGTTGAAGATCGGCAGTTCGCCATCGAACAGTCTCGGGATCGCCGAGCGGATCGAGTGGCAGTCATAGAGCACGACCTTTTCATGTGCCCTGCGCAACAGCGCCAGCTCCTCGGCCAGTGCCGCATGGTAGGGCTCGAAATAGGTTTTTCGCCGCTCGGCAATTTCTTCTGCGCCCGGCGCCTGCCCGTCGCGGTAAAGCGGATCGCCGTCGAAGGTGGTGGTCGGGCAAAGCTCCGTCGTCGCTTGCCCCGGATAGAGCGAGACGCCCGACGGGTCGCGGTTGACGTCGATCACCGTGCGCGAAATAGCCGTATGCACCACCGTCGCGCCAAGGCCGGCTGCGAAGTCGTAGAGCTTGTCTACCCACCAGTCGCAATCGCGCTGCCCGAGCCAGCGCGAGACGAGGCGACCTTCCAGACCGGCAAGATCGGTTCCGGTATGCGGCAGGCTGACCACGAGGGGTGCATCACCGCGCGCGACGGTGAGCCAGGGCGTGCTCATCGTGCATCTCCTGCGATTGCGGGAAGCGGCACCGCATTTGCCGCCGTGACCAGCGCGCCTTCGCGCACCAGCGCGATCGCCTTTTCCATATCCGGATGGAAATGCCGATCTTCATCGAGATGCGGCACCTTTTCCCGCAACAGCTGGCGCACGGCCTCAAGCGGCGCGCTGGAGGCGAGCGGCGCGTGGAAGTCGCAGCCTTGTGCGGCGGCAAGAAGCTCGATGCCGAGCACCGCGGCGGCGTTCTCGACCATGCCGAGCAGCCGGCGGGCGCCATGGGCGGCCATCGAGACATGGTCTTCCTGATTGGCCGATGTCGGAATGGAATCGACGCTTGCCGGATAGGCCTTCTGCTTGTTTTCCGAAACCAGCGCGGCGGCCGTTACCTGCGGGATCATGAAGCCAGAATTCAACCCCGGCTTCGGCGTCAGGAAGGCCGGCATGCCCGAAAGTGCCGGGTCCACCAGCATGGCGATGCGCCGCTCGGCCAGTGAGCCGATCTCGCAAACGGCCAGCGCGATCATGTCGGCGGCAAAGGCCACCGGCTCGGCGTGGAAATTTCCACCCGAAAGTGCGGTGCCGTCTTCGGCGAAGATGAGCGGGTTGTCGGTGACGCCATTGGCCTCGGTTTGAAGCGTCTCGGCCGCCTGGCGCAGCACGGTGAGAGCGGCACCCATCACCTGCGGCTGGCAGCGCAGGCAGTAAGGGTCCTGTACGCGCTCATCGCCGACGCGGTGGCTTTCACGAATGGCGCTGCCCGCCATCAGGGCGCGCAACGCATCGGCGGTGTCGATCTGGCCCTGGTGCCTGCGCAGGCGGTGGATGCGCGGATCAAATGGCGCGTCCGAGCCCTTGGCCGCATCGGTCGCCAGCGCGCCGGTGACCAGTGCCGAATGATAGAGGTTTTCGGCTTCGAACAGCGAGGCCAGCGCATAGGCGGTCGAGAACTGCGTGCCATTGAGCAGCGCCAGCCCTTCCTTGGGGCCGAGCGTCAGCGGCTCCAGCCCATGCGAGACAAAGGCCACCTTGGCCGGAAACCTTCCATGCGGGGTGAAGCAATCGCCGACCCCGATCATCGCGGCTGTCATATGCGACAAGGGCGCGAGATCGCCGGAAGCACCGACCGAACCCTGCGCCGGGACGACGGGAATGACGTCGGCCGCCAGCATCGCCTCCAGCAAGGCGGTCGTTTCCGGCCGCACGCCGGAAGCGCCCTGCGCCAGGCTCGCAAGCTTCAGCGCCATCATCAGCCGGGCGACAGCCTGCGGCATCGGCTCGCCGACACCGGCGGCATGGCTGAGCACGATATTGCGCTGCAGGGTTTCGAGGTCGGCCGTTTCGATGCGTACGGTCGAGAGCTTGCCGAAGCCGGTGTTGATGCCGTAGACGGGCTCGCCCTTGGCGACGATCTTCGCCACCGCATCCGCGCCGGCGCGGATCTTTGCCTCGCAACTCTTGTGCAGTTTAGGCACGGCACCGCGATAGATGGCGCGCCAATCGGCCAACGTCGCTTCGCCGGGATTCAGGATGATTTCGGTCATTGTCCCCTCCAGACACGGGAATAAAGCGGGTTGAACCCCATTCGGTAGACGAGCTCGGCGGGACGCTCGATGTCCCAGATCGCAAGATCCGCCCATTTGCCGGCCTCGAGCGTGCCGGTCTCGCCTAACAATCCTAGCGCGCGCGCCGCCTCGCGGGTCAGGCCCAGAAGACATTCTTCAACCGTCATGCCGAACAGTGTCGCCGCCATGTTCATGGTCAGAAGCAGCGAGGTGAGCGGCGAAGTGCCGGGATTGTTGTCGGTCGCCAGCGCCATTTTTGTGCCGTGGCGGCGGAAAAGATCGACCGGCGGCTTCTTCGTCTCGCGAATGAAATAGAAGGCGCCCGGCAGGATCACCGCAACCGTGCCGGCACTGGCCATCGCCTGCGCACCGGCCTCGTCTGTATATTCGAGATGATCGGCCGACAGCGCACCATAGCGTGCGGCAAGCGCCGCACCATGAAGGTTGGAAAGCTGGTCGGCATGCAGCTTGACCGGCAACCCGGCTGCCTTGGCCGCATCGAAAACCCGTGCGATCTGGTCGGGCGAAAAGGCCAGCCCTTCGCAAAAGCCGTCAACGGCGTCGGCCAGCCCTTCGGCGGCGATGGAAGGAAGCATCTCCCGGACGACACGGTCAATATAGCCATCCTTGTCGCCATTGGCCTCCGGCGGCAGCGCATGGGCGCCGAGAAAGCTGGTGCGCACCGTCACCGGTCGTTCGTCACCGAGTCTGCGGGCGGCACGCAGGGATTTCGCCTCGTTCTCCAGATCGAGGCCATAGCCCGACTTCAGCTCGATGGTGGTGACGCCTTCAGCCAGCAGCGCATCGAGCCGCGGCAGCGATTGGCGCACCAGTTCGTCCTCGCTTGCCTCCCTCAGGGCCTTCACCGACGAGACGATGCCGCCACCGGCCCGCGCCACTTCCTCATAGCTGGCACCGGCAAGCCGCATCTCGAATTCGTTGGCGCGGTCTCCCGCATGCACCAGATGGGTGTGGCAGTCGATCAGGCCGGGCGTGATCCAGCGGCCTTCGCAATCGATGCACTCGGCGCCCGCTGAAAGGTCCGAAGGCAGCTCCGCCTGCGGTCCGGCAAAGGCGATGCGGCCGTCCTTGGCCACGACTGCAGCGTTTTCGATGATGCCGAGGCCGGCAAGCTGCGGCGACATCGTCGCAAGCCTGGCATTGCGCCAGACAGTTTTCCGCCCTTGCACTCTTCCCTGCCTATCCATCACTTTTCCATTTCAATTGCCGCCTCTTATGTATATACATATTGGCGAAAGACGCAAGTGGAGCCGATGGTGAATTTTACCATCCCAAGGGAGAAAGAGCGTGACGACGATTTTTGCTGAGCAAGCCCTTCTGCCCCAAGGGTGGTGTGCCAATGTCCGCATCGGCATCGAGGCCGGCCGCATAGCCAGCGTCCAAGAGACTGTTTTACCTGTTGCTGGGGATGAGCGGCATGCGATCCTGCTGCCGGCCATGCCCAATCTGCACAGCCACGCCTTCCAGCGCGGCATGGCCGGACTGGCGGAGACACGCGGCCCCGGCACCGACAGCTTCTGGAGCTGGCGCGAGGTTATGTATCGCTTCGCGCTGTCGATGACGCCGCAACAGGTCGAGGCGGTGGCCGCCCAGCTTTATGTCGAGATGTTGGAGGCCGGCTTTTCGCGCGTCGGCGAATTCCATTATCTCCACCACGACCTCGATGGCGGGCACTATGCCGACATTGCCGAGATGGCCGTTCGCATCGCCGCGGCAGCGCATCGCACCGGCATCGGCCTCACCCTGCTGCCGGTCTTTTATGCGCATTCCGGCTTTGGCGGTGCCGCGCCGACAGAAGGGCAGCGCCGCTTCATCAACGACATCGAAAGCTTCGGCCGGCTGCTTGAGGGGTGCCGCCATGCGGTGAAGGACCTGCCCGGCGCCATCGTCGGTGTCGCGCCGCACAGCCTGCGTGCCGTCACTCCGCAGGAACTGTCGACCGTAGCCGCGATGACGGATGCGCCTATCCACATCCATGTCGCCGAGCAGGTCAAGGAGGTAGAGGACTGCATTTCCTGGTCGGGCACGCGGCCGGTCGAATGGCTGCTTACCAATTGCGAGGTCGATGCGCGCTGGTGCCTGATCCACGCCACCCACATGACGGAGCGCGAAACCATCGCCATGGCGAAAAGCGGTGCCATTGCCGGCCTTTGCCCGATCACCGAAGCCAATCTCGGCGACGGGACCTTCCCCGCGTCCTTGTTCATGCAAGATGGCGGCCGCTTCGGCATCGGCTCGGACTCCAATGTGCTGATCGGCATTGCGGACGAACTGCGGCAACTGGAATATTCGCAGCGCCTGTTCCACCGGCAGCGCAACGTGCTGGCCGCGCCCAGAAGCTCCAATGGCCGGGCACTGTTCGACGCGGCGCTGAACGGCGGCGCGCAGGCGCTGGGTGCTGGTGACGCGGGACTAGCCGCCGGTGCCGCCGCTGACTTCGTCTCGCTGCGGGCAGACCATCCCACGCTGTCCGGCAAAACCGGCAACGGCATTCTCGATGCCTGGATCTTTGCCGGCGGCTCCCAGGTCGATTGCGTCTGGGCCCATGGCAGGAAATGTGTCGCCGAGGGTCGTCATTTTCTGCGCGACACCATTGCCCAAGACTTCCGAAACGTGATGATGGAACTGACTGCCGGCTGACTCGGCACCAAGAGCATGACCTGGATGATGCGATGAACAAGATGGAAACGGTAGAGGAACGCGAGGCGATGTCGCTTCATCAGCGTATCCTTGCCGATATAAGCGAGCGCATCCTCTCTGGCGAATGGGCACCGGGACACCGTGTCCCGTTCGAATATGAGCTGGCGCAGCAATATGGTTGCTCGCGCATGACCGTGAACAAGGCGCTGTCGCAACTTGCCAAGGCCGGGCTGATCGAGCGCCGCCGCCGGTCGGGCAGTTTTGTGCGCCGCCCGCAATCGCAGGCTGCGGTTCTGGAAATCCATGACATCAAGGTCGAGGTGCAGGCACTCGGCCTGCCTTACAGCTATGCGCTGATTTCGCGCCAGAAGCGCAAGAGCACCGCAGATGACCGCGTCTTGCTGGACCTGAAGCAGTCAACGCCGGTGCTGGACCTTACATGCCTGCATCGCGCCGGTGCCCGCCCCTTTTGCCTGGAACAACGGCTGATCAGCCTGACCGCTGTGCCGGAAGCGGCGGATGAGTCTTTTGAAGAGGCGGCGCCCGGTCCCTGGCTGGTCGGCCATGTGCCATGGAGCACGGCCGAGCATCGCATCCGCGCCACGGCAGCAGGTGAGGAGGTCGCAGCCGCGCTCGAGATCGAGGCCGGAGCAGCCTGTCTTGCCGTGGAGCGCCGGACCTGGAGCGCGGATCACCCCGTAACCCAGGTCCGTTTCACCTATCCAGGCGACAGCCATATGCTGGTGGCGCGGTTCACGCCTTCTGACGGAAGTTGAGCACCAGCTGAGGAACTACACAGGCGGCGTACCGTTTTCGGCAAGCACGGCACCGGCAAGATAGAGTGAGCCGCCGATCAATATGCGCGGCGGCGGTTCGCGATGATCCCATGTATCGCGCAGCAGCATCAATGCCGCGGCTACCGAGCTGACCGGTTCGGCCGACAGCCCCGCTTCGATGGCCCTTGCCGCCAGTTCCGAATTCGCCACGCTGGACTCGCTGAAACTTACCGGCACCGTGTAGACATGGCGCGCAATGCCGTGGAAGGCACGGAAATAGCCGGTCTGGTCCTTGGTGTTGATCATGCCGCAGATCAGGAACAACGGCCTCGCGACCTTTTCCTCCTGCTCCGCAAGCGCCTCCGCCACCACAAGGCCGGCGCCGGGATTGTGGCCGCCGTCAAGCCAGACATCGGCACCGGCCGGCGCAAGGTCGAGCAGCGAACCGGCGGGCAGGCGCTGCATCCTGCCTGGCCAACTGACAGTGATCATGGCGCGGTCGGCTGCCTGCTCGCCAAGATTGAAGCCTGCCGCCTTCACGCCGGCGATTGCGGCGGCGGCATTGGCATATTGATGGCGGCCCGGCAGGCGTGGCGGCGACAGATCCATCAAGCCGGACTCATCCTGGTAGATCATTCTTCCATGTTCCTCGACCGCCAGGAAGTCCTGCCCATAGAGGGTGAACGGGCAGCCGAGCCGCCCAGCGGTTTCGATCAGAACGTCCCTGGCCGCGGCGGCTTCCTGGGCACCTATGACGACAGGGCATCCCGGCTTGATGATGCCGGCCTTTTCGGCGGCAATCAGCTCGACCCGGTCGCCAAGATAGGCTTCATGGTCGAGCGAAACCGGCATGATGATCGATACCGCCGATTTGCGGATGACATTGGTGGCATCGAAGCGGCCGCCGAGGCCGACCTCGATGACGGCGACATCAGCCGGATACTCCGAAAAGAGCAGGAACATAACGGTGCTCAATATCTCGAAAACCGTGATCGTCTCGCCCCGATTGGCTTCCGCCGCGCGCGAAATCGCATCCGCCAGCACATCGTCGGCAACGAACCGGCCGCCGCCTTCGGCTGCGAGGCGGTAGCGTTCGTGCCAGTTGACCAGGTGGGGCGAGGTGTGGACATGGACGCGATAGCCCGCCGCCTCCAGCAGCGCACGCGAGAAGGCGGCTGCCGAGCCCTTGCCATTGGTTCCGGCGATGTGGATCACCGGCGGCAACCGGTCCTGGGGATTGCCAAGACGTTCGAGCAGACGCAAAATCCGATCCAGCGAAAGGTCGAAACCCTTCGGGTGCAGCGCCATCAGGCGCTCGATTTCGCGGTCGGCCAGAAGGGTGGACATCAACGGCTCCTCCCCGGAGCAAAAGATATCAGGCGATCCGCAAAAAATCACGGAACCTGTCCTGAACATCGTCCTGAAAAGCCGGCAACGGCTTTCGCAGGAACGACGCGATTCTGAAAGGTTGCGCCGCCGCACAATGATGCACCCTGGACCAAAGTGCGCGGGAAAAAAATGCGGCGCTGGTTTGTTTTACGCCGGTGGGCGATGTTGTGCCACCGCAATCGCCGGCGACAAGATTTCCGGCTCCGGTTCTTCGGCAGTCACCGGTTCCTTCATCAAGATTTTCAGCAGCCGGGCAATGGTCGCCTTCAGCTCAAGGCGCGAGACGACCATGTCCACCATGCCATGGTCCATCAGATATTCGGCGCGCTGGAAGCCGTCCGGCAACTTCTCCCGGATCGTCTGTTCGATCACGCGGGGGCCGGCAAAGCCGATCAGCGCACCGGGCTCGGCGATATGAACATCGCCCAGCATGGCATAGGAGGCGGTGACACCGCCCGTCGTCGGATTGGTCAGCACAACGATATAGGGCAGGCCCGCCTCCTTCAGGCGATCGACCGCAACCGTCGTGCGCGGCAACTGCATCAGCGACAAAATGCCTTCCTGCATGCGTGCACCGCCGGAAGCGGCAAAGAGCACAAGCGACCGGCGCTTCTTCAGCGCCGTATCGAAGGCATGGATGATGGCATCGCCTGCCGCCATACCGAGCGAGCCACCCATGAAGGCGAAATCCTGGACGGTGGCGACAACCGGCAGGCCCTCGATCGTGCCCGTGGCATTCAGGATCGCATCGTCCATGCCGGTCTTGGTCCGGGCGTCCTTGAGCCGGTCGACATAGCGTTTTTCATCGCGGAATTTCAGCGGATCGACCACGACCTTGGGGTTGTCGAGCGTTTCGAACCTGCCCCCGTCGAAGAAGAATTTCAACCTCTCCCTGGCTGAAATCTTCATGTGATGACCCGAAGAAGGGATGACGTACTGGTTTTCCTCCAGATCCTTGTGGAAGACCATCTCGCCGCTCTCCGGATCCTTGATCCAGAGATTTTCGGGCATTTCCCGCCGGCCAAGCATCGAGTTGATCTTCGGGCGGACGAAGTTGGTGATCCAGTTCATGACGTCTTTCCCTGTGATGTCGAAGACATGGGAGTTCTATGGGGCGACAGCAAGGCGGGAGGCGCGCACGCCGTCTGCCAATTCGCCGACCAGTGCAGCCACAGCCTCGACCGGATCGGCGCTGGTGTCGGCAACAACATTGACGATGGCCGTTCCGACCACCACACCATCCGCCGAAGCGCCGATCACGCGGGCCTGTTCGGCGGTCTTGACGCCGAAGCCGACGCAGACGGGCAGGTCGGTATGGCTCTTGATGCGGGTGACGGCAGCAGAAACCTCGGTCGTGTTCGACAGCGCCGAACCGGTAATGCCGGTCATCGATACATAATAGACAAAACCGGAGGTGTTTTCGAGCACCTTGGGCAGGCGCTTGTCGTCCGTCGTGGGCGTTGCGAGGCGGATGAAATTCACCCCTGCCTTCAATGCCGGCAGGCACAGTTCAGCATCCATCTCGGGCGGCAGATCAACCACGATGAGCCCGTCAATGCCGGCCTCGACGGCATCGGCCAGGAACCGCTCGACACCATAGATATAGATCGGATTGTAATAGCCCATCAGGACGATCGGTGTTTCATCGTCGTCGCGGCGGAAGTCGCGCGCCATCTGCAGCGTCTTCTTCAGCGTCTGCCCGGCTTTCAGCGAGCGCAAGGCCGCTGCCTGGATGGCCGGACCATCGGCCATCGGATCGGAAAACGGCATGCCGAGTTCGATGACGTCGCTGCCAGAGCGGGCAAGCGTCTTCATGACGGCGACCGAGGTATCATAATCCGGGTCGCCGCCCATGAAATAAGTGACCAGCGCCGGCCGGCCTTCGGCCTTGAGCTTGTCGAAACGGCGATCGATACGGGTGCTCATCGTCAGATCTCCATGCCCAGCATCTTGGCCACGGTGTGGACGTCCTTGTCGCCGCGGCCGGAGAGATTGACGATCATGACCTGGTCCTTGCCCATAGTCGGCGCGAGTTTGATGGCATGGGCAATCGCATGTGCCGATTCCAGCGCGGGGATGATGCCCTCGACGCGCGTGGTCAACTGGAATGCCTCCAGCGCCTCGTCGTCGAGTATCGGCAGATAGTCGACACGGCCGGTGTCGCGCAGCCAGGAATGCTCCGGCCCGACGCCGGGATAATCAAGGCCGGCCGAAATCGAATGGCCGTCGATGATCTGGCCGTCGTCGTTTTGCAGCAGATAGGTACGATTGCCGTGCAACACGCCGGGCTTGCCGGCATTCATCGAGGCGCAGTGCTCGACGCCTTCCAGCCCGCGCCCGCCGGCCTCGATGCCGACGATCTGCACGCTGCGGTCGTCGAGGAAGGCATGGAACAGGCCGATGGCATTGGAACCGCCTCCGACAGCCGCGACGATCACGTCCGGCAGCCGGCCTTCCTGTTCGAGGATCTGGGCGCGCGCTTCCGAGCCTATCACCGACTGGAAGTCGCGAACGAGTTCCGGATAGGGGTGTGGCCCGGCCGCCGTCCCGATCAGGTAATAGGTGTCGTGGACATTGGTGACCCAGTCACGCAGCGCCTCGTTCATCGCATCCTTCAGCGTGCCATGGCCGGCGCTGACCGCCTTGACCTCGGCACCAAGCAGCTTCATGCGGAACACATTGGGCTTCTGCCTCTCGACATCGGTCGCGCCCATATAGACGACGCAGGGCAGGCCGAAGCGTGCGGTGACCGTGGCCGAGGCGACGCCATGCTGGCCGGCTCCGGTTTCGGCGATGATGCGCGTCTTGCCCATGCGCTTGGCAAGCAGGATCTGGCCCAGGCAGTTATTGATCTTGTGGCTGCCGGTATGGTTCAGATCCTCGCGCTTGAAATAGATCTTGGCGCCGCCGAGATGCCGGGTCAGGCCTTCGGCGAAATAGAGCTTCGACGGCCGGCCGGCATAGAAGGTCGACAGTTCCTGCAGCTCTGCCCGGAAGGCCGGGTCGTTCTTCGCCTCGTCCCAATGCTTTTCCAGATCGAGGATCAACGGCATCAGGGTTTCGGCAACGAAACGGCCGCCGAAAATGCCGAACATGCCCTGCTCGTCGGGTCCGGTGCGGAAGGAATTGGGTTCTGCCGGCTTGTTCACTGCCGAGCTCCTTGGCTGGAATTGAACATGGCGTCAGGCGGCGCGACTTTCGCCTGCCCGCACGGCTTGGAAAAAATCCTCGATCAGCGCCACATCCTTGATGCCAGGTGCGCTTTCCACCCCCGACGAGATATCGATGCCGGGCGGGTTGGCGAAACGGATGGCGTCGCCGATATTGGCGGCGTTGAGGCCCCCCGAAAGCATGTAATCGACTTCAGCGTCAAGACCGGCAAGCAGGCGCCAGTCAAAGGAGACGCCGTTGCCGCCCGGAAGTTGTGAGCCCGCCGGCGGCTTGGCATCGAACAGGAAGCGGTCGGCGATGCCGCGATAGGGAGCGATTGCGGCGAGATCCACGGCTTCACGGATGGCAAACGCTTTCATCACCGGCAGGCGATAGCGCATCTTCAGTTCAGCGACGCGTTCGGGCGTTTCCCGGCCGTGGAATTGCAGCATGTCCGGCGCCATCGTCGCGACAATATGATCCAGCGCTGCGTCGTCGGCATCGACCGTCACGGCCACCGCTGCGGCGCGGCCTGCTGCCTGCTGCCGCAAGCGTCCGGCATCCGCAGGCGTGATGTTGCGCGGGCTTTTCTCAAAGAAAATGAAGCCGACATGGCTCGCACCGCCTGCAAGGGCAGCCTCCAGCGCCGGTTCCGTTTTCAGGCCGCATATCTTGATGTCGAACGCCATGGCGGGGAAGTGCCACGAAATGGCGGCAAAGTCGAGGAGAACAGCGCGTGACAGGCAAGAACGGTACGGATCAGGCGAACAGGCTTTGTGCCTGCGCCTCGCTACTTGGCCTGCTCATTCGAACATGATCGCCTGCAAGGCTCCGCCATTGCGCTTGAGCCATGCCTTGCAGCGTTCGGTATCGGGGCAGAGTTCCTCGCACAGTTTCCAGAATTTCGGGCCGTGGTTCATTTCCCGCAGATGGGCGACTTCATGGGCGACGAGGTAGTTTATCACCGGTGGCGGCGCCATCATGATGCGCCAGGAAAAGGACAGCACCCCGTCAGCGGTGCAAGAGCCCCAGCGGCTTGATGTGTCGCGGAAGCGGATCGCCTTGGCGCGCCTGCCGACTGCGGCGCTGTGTTTTTCGACCAGCGCCTCGGTGTCGCGCTTTGCCTCGCGCTTGAGGAAATCGGCGATCCTGCGGGGCAGATGGAGACGCTCGCCATGAACCAGCAGGGTCGGCCCGCTCCCATCGCGGCCGACCGTGACCGTGCCCCGCTTGCCCGGCTCGTGCATGATCAGATGGGGCATGCCGCGCAGCGGGAGCTTGATCCCCGGCCTGACCTGCGGCCGATCCGGCACCTTGGCCAGGCGCTGTTCGAGCCAACCCTGATGGCGCGTGAGAAAGCGTTCCACCTCGCCGCGCGCCAGACCGGGCGGAACGGTGATCCTGAGACCGCGCCCGCCCGCGTCGATACGCAATGTCAACCGCCGGGCACGTTCGTTTTCAACGATGCGCAGCGGCAGCGCGCGACCGGCAACGACATGCTCCCGCTCCTGGACGGGAGTGGGCTGGCGGGACGGCAATTTCCTCAAGAGACCGAGCATGGTGGTGAGATTATGCGATTCGGGATCGATAGTTCGGAAAAAACAAGGGGCGCGCCAGTCGCAGCCGACAAAAACGGCGCCGCAATCTGCGACGCCGTATCTTCATCGCCCTGGACGAATTTATTCGTCGAGCAGGCCAGGCTTGGAGTTGCCGCTGTTGTTTGTGGTCGGTGCGCCCGGTTTGTTACGATTGGCCATGAAGCGGTCGAATTCTTCCTGGTCCTTGGCGCGGCGCAATTCGCGCATATAGTCGTCGAACTCGGCAAGCGTCTCGTCGAGCTTGCGGCGCTCTTCGGCCAGGCGATCGAGTTCCTTTTCACGCCAATCGTCAAACGCGACATTGCCGGTGTGTCGATGCGCCTTGCGGGAGGCTCGGCGGCAGCCGGCAAAAACGCCATCCGTCGCGTGGTTGACGTCACGCTTGAAGCCCTCGAGCCGGTCGCCCCAGATGATATAGGCAAGCATGGCCAGGCCCAGCGGCCAGAACACCATGAAGCCGATCACCATCAGCGCGATGGTCGCCGGCGTCCAGGCCGGGCGGATCAGTGCAGTCGTGTTCATGTTTGTTCGCGTCCTTCCGTTGATGGCAGCCGGCGGGGCTGCTCCATTCGACATGGGAAGAGACCTGCCAAGCTTCAAGACAATGGCAGCGAAAACCGTACAAACCGCAGAACTCGTTAGGCTTTTTTGAAACGCTCCATACCGATCACAACCATGCCTGCGACCAGCCCCCAAAATGCCGAACCGATGCCGAACAGCGTCAGGCCGGAGGCGGTGACGGCAAAGGCCGTGGTCGCCGCCATGCGCTCGCCTTCCTCGGCAAGGGCAATCGACAGCGCATTGGCAAGCGGCGCCATCAGGGCCAAGCCCGCCACCAGCACGATGAGGCTGGGCGGCAGCACGATGAAAATCGCCACCAGCGAAGCGCCGAAAACGGCGAAGACCAGATAGGTCAGCGCATAGAAGGGGCCGGTCAGCCAGCGTTGCGCCGGATCGGGGTGCGTGTCCGGGCCGGTGCAGATCGCCGCCGAAATGGCTGCGAGATTGGTGGTGAGCGCTCCAAAGGGCGCGGAAAGGAGCGAGAACAGGCCAGTGATCGAAATCAGCTTGCCCGGCACGGGCTCGTAGCCGGCGGCCTTCAGCACGGCGAGGCCGGACAGGTTCTGCGAGGCCATCGTCACCAGATAGAGCGGAATGGCCAGGCCCATGACGGCACCCGTCGAGAAGGTCGGCGCAATATAATCCAGGCTCGAGAATTCCAGCGACGGCAGACCGCCGACGCGGCCGGTGAGGAATGCCATTGCCCCGCCGGCGATCAGCACGGCAAGGACCGATAGCGCCGGATTGAACAGGCGGATGATGAAGAAGCCGGCGACCAGCGGCAGGATCAGCCAGGGATCGATCGGAACGGTCATCACCGCGCCGGTGGCGAAGGTGACGACGATGCCGGCCAGCATGCCGGACGCGACCGATGAAGGTATCTTCGAGATCAACAACATCAATGGCTTGAACAGGCCGGTGACGATGAGCAGCACGGCGGTGACGATGAAAGCGCCGACCGCCTCAGCCATCGAAAAGCCGGCGCTTGCGGCAATCAGAGCCGCGCCTGGCGTGGACCACGCCGCGATCACCGGCATGCGGCTGCGCCAGCTCAGCAGCGCCGTTTCCAGCGCTATCGCGATGCACATCGCCGTCACCCAACTCGCGGTCTGGGCAGGCGTGGCCGAAACCGCATTGGCGGCAGCGATGATGAGCGCCAGCGTGCCGCCGAAGCCGACGATTGCAGCGACGACGGCCGATGCCGGGATGGAAGCGCGCATTCCGCTAACCCGCCTGCGCGCTGACGGCCTCGACCGCCCGGATCAGCATTTCGAGATCCTGCGGCCGCGACAGCCTATGGTCGCCGTCTGGAATGAGCGACAGCGTGACATCGTCCGCCGGCAGGCAGGAGACGAGCTTCAATGCGTGGGTATGCGGCACGTCCGGGTCGGCCAATCCCTGCAATATATGCACCGGGCAGTGCGTATCGATCGGTCCTGCCATCACCTTGTTCAACCGGCCATCCTCGATCAGCGCCCTTGTGTAGATATTAGGATCGTCCGAATACTCCGAGGGCTCCTCGAAGAAGCCTCTTTCCTGTAGGTCGCGCTTTTGCGCAGCACTGAGTTGCGGCTCGACCAGTTCCGTCGTGAAATCGGGCGCCGGCGCCAAAAGCACCAGCCCTGCGATGCGCTCTCCGTCTCCTGCCTTGTGCAGTTCCTGCACCATTCTGAGCGCGATCCATGCCCCCATCGAGGAGCCGACCAGGACCTGCCGGCCGGAGGTGAAGCGGCGGAAGACTGCCAGGCTTTCGCCAAGCCATTTCGAGATCGTGCCATCGGCAAAGGCGCCGCCGGACTCGCCATGGCCGGAATAATCATGGCGCAGGAAGGCCCGACCGTTGCGTCCCGCCCAGTCGCTCAAGGTTTCGGCCTTGGTGCCGAGCATGTCGGAGCGATAGCCGCCAAGCCACATCACGCCCGGCACCTTTCCGGCAAGGCGCCGAAACGCAACGGCATTGCCGTTCACATCGATAAAGTCGGGGGGCGTGATCGTCATATTGAATTTTCCTGCAAAGCGCCGTTCTTTTGGCACAGCTCCAATCCGGCGGGAAGTCCTGTGTTGAGCCGCAGCAACAACCTGATCGTCATAAGCAGTTTCAGGTGATTTATTCTGTCTGCTGTGCTATTGACTCGCTCCGTTCTGTGCCGACATAGGCGCAGACCCCTACGCAATGAATGTCAACGGCTAAGGAGACCACGACCATTCGCAGACCTTTCAAAGCAGCGGCACCCACCAAGGACGGGCCGCGCTCCAATCGCGACATCCGGGTACCCCGGGTCCAGCTCATCGACGCAGATGGCACCAATCGCGGTGAAGTTTCAATCAATGACGCACTGCTGGCCGCCGAAGAGGCAGGCCTCGATCTCGTCGAAATATCCCCAAATGCAAATCCGCCGGTCACGAAGATTCTCGACCTCGGCAAACTGAAATATGCCAACCAGAAGAAGGCAGCCGAAGCGCGCAAGCATCAGAAGACCATCGAGATCAAGGAGATCAAGATGCGTCCGAATATCGACAGTCACGATTACGACGTGAAGATGCGGGCCGTGCGGCGCTTTTTCGAAGAAGGCGACAAGGTCAAGCTGACGCTGCGCTTCCGCGGCCGCGAGATGGCGCATATGGAGTTGGGCATGCAACTTCTCAACAAGGTGCGTGAGGAGACCGCGACCATCGCCAAGGTCGAGGCCGAACCGAAGCTTGAAGGCCGCCAGATGATGATGGTGCTCGCGCCGCGCTGACCGGCCGCCATAATTGAGACAGGTCTGTGTTTTTGGACATCGTCTCCAAACAACTGAGGCCAGCGGCGTTGCGCCAACCGCCGCTGGCCTTTTCTCAGGACGATGTCCGCCATGATTCCTGCCTATGATCTGAGCCGCTTTCAAAGGCGGCGGCGCATTGCGATCGCGATCCTGGTGAGCGTGATTTTCGCAGCGCTTCTGTTCGTGCGATCGGCCGTCACCACCGACAACACCTTCCACGAATATGTGGAATCCTTTGGCGGAGCGGCCATTCTGGTGGCAATTCTCGGGCGCACATGGTGCACGCTCTATATTGGCGGGCGCAAAAGCGCCGAGATCGTGCGGGGCGGCCCCTATTCCGTCACCCGCAATCCGCTTTACGTGTTCAGCACCATCGGCGCAGCCGGGATCGGTGCGATGACGGGAAGCGTGACGGTCGCGGTGGCATTTGCCGTCATCACCTATCTCGCATTTCATTCGGTGACGCTGGTCGAGGAAGCCTATCTCAAGCAGGCGTTCGGCGAGCCGTACCTCGATTACATGGAGCAGGTGCCGCGGTTCTTCCCCCGCTTCAGCCTGTTCCATGAAAGCGAAACCCTGACGGTGAAGCCGCAACTGATCTACCGCACCTTCACCGATGGCCTGATCTTCCTGGCCGCCTACCCGTTTTTCGAACTGGTGGAGTATCTCCAGGATACGGGAGTGCTGCCGGTTTTCCTCTGGCTTTACTGAGCGCATCGCCGGCTGGATTCGCCGGTTGCGCTTTTTTCAAGGCGCCGCTATAAGGCCGCGTCCAAGAACCGTCCGGCAGGGCATGCCGTGGCGGTTTCTAATGCTTTCGGGCGTTGGTCTGCCTGAAGCAAGAACAAGCGCAATTATGCGCGCGAGAAAAAGGAAAGCAAAATGCCCAAGATGAAGACCAAATCGGCCGCCAAGAAGCGGTTCAAGATCACTGCCACGGGCAAGGTCCTGTCGGCAGCCGCCGGCAAGCGCCACGGCATGATCAAGCGCACCAACAAGTTCATCCGCGATGCCCGCGGCACCATGGTTCTGGCAGAACCGGATGCCAAGAAGGTCATCAAGAATTTCCTGCCTAACGGCGGCGGCATCTGAGCCGGTTGGAAGCGATATTAAGGAGATCATGACATGCGCGTAAAAAGAGGCACTACCGGCCACGCCAAGCACAAGAAGGTCCTGAAGGCCGCCAAGGGCTTTTACGGCCGTCGCAAGAACACCATCCGCATCGCCAAGCAGGCAGTCGAGAAGTCGCTGCAATACGCCTATCGCGATCGCAAGAACCGCAAGCGCAATTTCCGTGCGCTCTGGGTCCAGCGCATCAATGCCGCGGTGCGCGAGCATGGCCTGACCTATGGCCGTTTCATCGATGGCCTCAACAAGGCAGGCATCGAGATCGACCGCAAGGTGCTGTCCGACATGGCCATCCATGAACCGCAGGCATTCGCGGCGCTGGTCGCCAAGGCCAAGGTGGCGCTCGAATATCTGAAGAACACCACACCGAACGCTTTTGAAAGCGCAGTCGCCTAAGACCAGCGCTTTCCCCAGCTTCGACATATCCATCCTGGGAAACCCGCGCTGGCAGGCTGGCGCGGGTTTTTCGTGTGAAAAACGGGCATGACCAAGGAACCGCAACACAGCAGCGATACGCTCTCCGCCGACGGCCTGGCGACATTGCTCAGGCTGCTGGTGACTGCGCCGCATGCGCGCGTTTCCAGTGCCGTCATCGATGGTTGCACGCTGTGGATCAAGCGCTACGACGTTGCGGAGCAGCCCTTGGCCAAAGGCGCGCATTCCGTGCTTTCGCCACTCCTGCCGCTCTATCTGCGCGCCTCGCCACGGGTAGACAGCCAGGGTTTCATCGATCGTGAAGTCCGCAAGATGACGGCTTTCCGCGATGCTGGCTTTTCGGTCGCCGATATAGTGTTCCGCAATGAGAAGGTGCTGGTGCTTTCGGAGACCGCCGAGATCGTCCAGCAACGGCTTTGGCGCTTGCGCGGCGTGGACGAGGTGGCACATGATGATCTGCTGGTCGGCATGGCCGGTGCACTGGCCAGCCTTCACCGGGCCGGGCTCTGCCATGGGCGGCCGCATCCACGCGACATGTTCGCGCATGGCGACCATTGGGGGTTCATCGACTTCGAGGAAGAACCCGAAGCCGTCATGCCTCTGGCACTCGCACAGGCCCGCGACGTCTGGCTGCTTTTCCTGCAGATATCCGGCCAGGCGTTGAGGGCCGATACCAAGGCGCGGGCATTTGACGCCTACCGCAGCAATGCACCTGACGATGCCCTTGTCGCCCTGAAAGACATTGCCCGTTTCTTTTCCGCCGTAAGTTCGCCCCTGCGCCTCGCACCCGTTTCCATGCTTGGCAAGGACGGACGGAATATTTTGAAGGGAACAGGTTTCCTGAAAGCCGCCCTCGATGCTGTCCGCACTCGGGCGGCAGAGGGTGATTTCGCACCAGCCACCGGCCACGATGGACCGAGGGGATAATCAATGACAGATCTCGAACAACTTGAACGATCCATTGTGCAGGCAGTGGCGGAAGCGACCGACGAAGCCGCGATCGAGGCCGTCCGCATCACGGCACTGGGCAAGAAGGGCTCCGTCTCGGAGATGCTGAAGACGCTCGGCTCGATGACGCCCGAGGAACGGCAGATCAAGGGCCCGGCCATCAACGGGCTGAAGAACCGTGTCACCGAGGCGCTGGCAGCCCGCAAGACCGAGCTCAGGGACGCGGCAATCACCGCGCGCCTTGCCGCCGAAAAGCTCGACGTGACGTTGCCGGTACGCCAGTCGCCGGCCGAGCGCGGCCGCATCCATCCGATCAGCCAGGTCATCGACGAGATCGCGGCGATTTTCGGCGACATGGGATTTGCGATCGCCGAGGGGCCGGACATCGAGACCGACTATTACAATTTCACCGCGCTGAACTTCCCGGAAGGGCATCCGGCGCGCGAGATGCACGACACTTTCTTCTTCCAGCCGGATGAGAAGGGCGAGCGCAAGGTGCTGCGCACCCACACCTCGCCGGTGCAGATCCGCACCATGGAAGCGCAAAAGCCGCCGATCCGCATCGTTATTCCCGGCAAGACCTACCGGCAGGATTCGGATGCCACCCATTCGCCGATGTTCCATCAGGTCGAAGGGCTGGTGGTCGACAAAACCGCCAATGTCGCCAATATGAAGTGGGTGCTGGAGGAGTTCTGCAAGGCCTTCTTCGAGGTGCCGTCGGTCAGGATGCGCTTCCGCCCGTCCTTCTTTCCATTCACCGAGCCGAGTCTGGAGGTCGATATCCAGTGCGATCGTTCACGCCCGGGCGAAGTGCGCTTCGGCGAGGGCTCGGACTGGATGGAAATTCTCGGATGCGGCATGGTGCACCCCAATGTGCTGCGCGCCGGCGGGCTCGATCCGGACGAATATCAGGGCTTTGCCTGGGGCATGGGCATCGATCGCCTCGCCATGCTGAAATACGGCATGCCGGACCTGCGCGCCTTCTTCGATGCCGATGTGCGCTGGCTGTCCCATTACGGTTTCCGCCCGCTCGACATGCCGACACTGTTCGGCGGCTTGAGCAGCTAAGCGGCGGAAAGGATATTTGTCATGAAATTCACCCTCTCCTGGCTCAAGGATCACCTTGAAACCGAAGCCTCGCTCGATGAGATCGTCGAGCGACTGACCATGATCGGCCTTGAGGTCGAATCCGTCGACGACAAGTCGGCGCTGAAGCCTTTTGTCATCGCCAGGGTGCTGACGGCTGACCGACACCCCGACGCCGACAAGCTGCAGGTGCTGAGCGTCGATACCGGCGCGGGCGCGCCGGTCCAGGTGGTCTGCGGCGCGCCCAATGCGCGCGCCGGACTGATCGGAGCCTTCGCCGCACCCGGCGCCTATGTCCCCGGCATCGATGTGACGCTTACGGTCGGCAAGATCAGAGGCGTCGAGAGCCACGGCATGATGTGCTCGGAGCGCGAGCTTCAGCTTTCCGACGAGCACACCGGTATCATCGACCTGCCCGAAGATGCGCCGGTCGGCACGTCATTTGCCGCCTATGCGCATCTCGACGACCCGGTCATCGAGATCAACCTGACGCCGAACCGCCCCGATGCCACCGGCGTCTACGGCATTGCACGCGATCTGGCCGCAAGCGGGCTCGGCAAGCTGAAGCCAGCCCCTATCGGCAAGATCGAGGGCGAAGGCGAATGCCCAATAAAGGTGACGATCGAGGCACCGGAGCTTTGCCCCGGCTTTGCGGTGCGTCTCGTTCGCGGCGTCAAGAACGGCCCCTCTCCGAAATGGCTGCAGCAACGGCTGATCGCCATAGGGCTTCGGCCGATCAATGCGCTGGTCGACATCACCAACTACCTCACCTTCGACCGCGGCCGCCCGCTGCATGTCTATGATGCCGCGAAGGTGAAGGGCGACCTCGTCGTGCGACGGGCGAAGGAGGGCGAGAAGGTGCTGGCGCTCGACGGGCGCGAATATGCGCTGACCCCCGAAATGTGCACCATTGCCGATGCCAAGGGCCCGGATTCCATCGCCGGCGTGATGGGCGGCGAGCATACGGGCAGCGATGAGGGCACCACGGATGTGCTGATCGAGTCGGCACTGTGGGAGCCGCTCAACATCGCCCGCACCGGGCGCACGCTCGGCATCATCACCGATGCCCGCTATCGCTTCGAGCGCGGTGTCGATCCCGAATTCATGGCGCCGGGGCTGGATCTGGCGACCCGGATGGTGATCGACCTGTGCGGCGGCTCGCCCTCCCGTGCAGAAGTCACCGGTTATGCCGGCCATACCCCGAAGGTCGTGTCCCTCCCGCTGGCGGAGGTCAAGCGGCTCACCGGCATCGAAGTTCCGCGGCAGGAAAGCCTCGACATTCTCACCCGCCTTGGTTTCAAGCCGCTGGGCAATGGCGATGTGGTCGATGTCGAGGTGCCGTCCTGGCGTCCTGATGTCGACGGCAAGGCCGATCTGGTGGAAGAGGTGATGCGCATTCATGGCGTCGACAATATCGCGCCGCAGCCGCTGACCAGCCATGACGCCGTCAATGGCAAGATCCTGACCTCACTCCAGATCCGCACCCGCTCGGCCAAGCGGGCGCTCGCCGTGCGCGGCATGATGGAAGCGGTGACGTGGTCGTTCATTCCGGCCCGGCATGCCGAGCTGTTCGGCGGCGGGCAGGGCGCGCTGAAGCTTGCCAACCCGATCGCCGCCGACATGTCGGACATGCGGCCCTCGCTTCTGCCGGGGCTGATCGCTGCCGCCCAGCGCAACGCCGCCCGCGGCATCGGCGATGTTGCCCTGTTCGAAGTGTCCGGCACCTATGAGGGCGACACGCCCGAGGCGCAGCGGCGCGTTGCTTCAGGCGTTCGGCGCGGTACCGCCGGGCTCGATGGTGCGGGCCGGCACTGGGCCGGCAATGCCACGACCGTTGGCGTGTTCGACGCCAAGGCCGATGCGCTGGCCGTCCTGGAAGCCTGCGGCGCGCCGGTGGACAAACTGCAGATCGAGCCGGGCGGCCCCTCCTGGTATCATCCCGGCCGAAGCGGCACCATCAAGCTCGGCCCCAAGGTGGTGCTCGGCCATTTCGGTGAATTCCACCCCAAGACGCTGGAAGCCCTGGACGTCTCCGGCCCGCTTTGCGGCTTCGAAGTGTTCATCGACGTTATCCCCGAGCCGAAGGCAAAGCCGACCCGCACCAAGCCCAGGCTCGAACTGTCGCCCTTCCAGGCGGTGAAGCGCGACTTCGCCTTTGTCGTCGACAAGACAGTGGAGGCGGCGGTGCTGACGCGCGCGGCCGCTTCTGCCGACAAGAAGCTGATTACCGGTGTTTCGGTATTCGACATCTTCGAAGGTCCTTCTCTTGGCGAAGGCAAGAAGTCGGTGGCGATCGAGGTCTCGATCCAGCCGGTGGAGCGGACGCTGACCGATGAGGATTTCGAGGCATTGGCCGCACGTATCGTCGCCAATGTCGCCAAACAGACCGGCGGTGTGCTGCGCGGCTGATCTTCTCAGGTATTCCAGTCTGAAAGCCGGGCCTTGGGCCCGGCTTTTCTTTTGGCCACCCGCTAGGCTAGGCTCACGCGAGCAGTTTGAGGAGGAGCCAAAAATGTTCCGCTGGGGTGTTCTGTCAACGGCTAAGATCGCGCGCGAGCAGGTGCTGCCGGCGATAGCCGACGCCGAAAACGGGGTCGTTGCCGCAATCGCCAGCCGCGATCCTGGCAAGGCACACGCGCTGGCCGACCGCTTCGGCGCTCCCCACGCCTTCGGTTCCTACGAAGCCCTGCTGGAGTCCGACGAGGTCGACGGCGTCTACATTCCGCTGCCGACCTCGCAGCATGTGGAATGGGCCGCCAAGGCAGCCAAGGCCGGCAAGCATGTGCTGGTCGAAAAGCCGCTGGCACTCGACGCCAGCGACATCGAGCCGCTGATCGAGGTCCGCGAGCACAAGCGCGTGCTGATCAGCGAAGCCTTCATGGTGTTCTACCATCCGCAATGGGCGAAGGTTCGCGAACTGATCGGCGAGGGCGCCATCGGAAGGCTGCGTCACGTTCAGGGCGCCTTCGCCTATTTCAACACCGATCCCAACAATATGCGCAACCAGCTTGCTCTGGGCGGCGGCGCGCTGCCCGACATCGGCGTCTATCCGATCGTGGTGACGCGCATGGTGACGGGCAAGGAGCCGCTACGGGTCCAGGCGACGGTGGAGCGTGACCCGAAGTTCGGCACCGACATCTATTCGAGCGCCAAGGTCGATTTCGGTGGCTTCGACCTCGGCTTCTACTGCTCGACCCAGATGGCGCTGCGCCAATTCATGGTGTTTCACGGCGAAACCGGCTTCATCGAGGTCCATGCACCATTCAATGCCGGCGACTATGACCACCACCGGATCGAGCTTCACAACCAGAACCACGCGCAGGCGACGGTTTTTCGTTTTTCGGGCGCACGCCAATACCGGCTGCAGGTCGAGGCCTTCGCGCGGGCGGCACTTGGCGGCGCGGACGCCGTCTTCTCGCTGGAAAATTCCGTTCTGAACCAGAAGGTCATAGACGCGATCTTCCGCGCCGGAATGCATGACGGCTGGGAACAGGTCTAGCGCTGCCTGTCAATTGCCGCTGACCTTGCGGGCGCCGCGGTATCAGAGTGCTTGCGCCTTGTGACGGCTATTCTTATATACGCCCGAGGATCGCCGGGCTGCCGTGAAAACGGTCGAAGTCCGGTGAGTTTCTTGTGAACAGGGGCTGCCGCCGGAACGCCTACGGGGTCCTGGCAGCCTGCTTAGCGGAGAGTGAAGATATGGCTAAAGTAATCGGCATAGATTTGGGAACGACCAATTCCTGCGTCGCCGTCATGGACGGGAAGGACGCAAAGGTCATTGAGAATGCGGAAGGTGCGCGCACGACCCCTTCCATCGTTGCCTTCACTGATGGCGACGAGCGGCTCGTCGGCCAGCCGGCCAAGCGCCAGGCGGTGACGAACCCCGAAAACACGATTTTTGCGGTGAAGCGCCTTATCGGCCGCCGCTATGACGATCCCGTCACCGAAAAGGACAAGAAGCTCGTCCCCTATCATATCGTCAAGGGTGACAATGGCGATGCCTGGGTCGATGCCGGCGGCAAGAAGCAGTCGCCCTCCCAGATCTCGGCGATGATCCTCCAGAAGATGAAGGAAACCGCTGAAGCCTATCTCGGCGAGAAGGTCGAGAAGGCGGTCATCACGGTTCCGGCCTATTTCAATGACGCCCAGCGCCAGGCCACCAAGGATGCCGGCAAGATCGCCGGCCTTGAAGTGCTGCGCATCATCAACGAGCCGACGGCTGCAGCCCTTGCCTATGGCCTCGACAAGCGCGACGGCAAGACCATTGCCGTCTACGACCTTGGCGGCGGCACCTTCGACATTTCGGTGCTGGAGATCGGCGACGGCGTCTTCGAGGTCAAGTCGACCAATGGCGACACCTTCCTTGGCGGCGAAGATTTCGACATGCGCCTGGTCGAATATCTGGCGGCCGAGTTCAAGAAGGAACAGGGCATAGACCTGAAGAACGACAAGCTTGCCCTGCAGCGCCTGAAGGAAGCCGCAGAAAAGGCCAAGATCGAGCTGTCGTCCACGACGCAGACCGAGATCAACCTGCCCTTCATCACCGCCGATGCGACCGGACCCAAGCACCTGACGCTGAAGCTGACGCGCGCGAAGTTCGAGAGCCTGGTCGACGACCTCGTCCAGCGCACCATCGAGCCATGCAAGGCGGCGCTGAAGGATGCCGGCCTGCGCGCGGGCGAGATCGATGAGGTGGTTCTGGTCGGCGGCATGACCCGCATGCCCAAGATCCAGGAAGTGGTGAAGCAGTTCTTCGGCAAGGAGCCGCACAAGGGCGTCAATCCGGACGAGGTCGTCGCCATGGGCGCGGCCATCCAGGCCGGCGTGCTTCAGGGCGACGTCAAGGACGTGCTGCTGCTCGACGTGACCCCGCTGTCGCTCGGTATCGAGACGCTCGGCGGCGTGTTCACGCGCCTTATCGAACGCAACACCACGATCCCGACCAAGAAGAGCCAGGTATTCTCCACGGCCGAGGACAGCCAGTCTGCCGTCACGATCCGCGTCTTCCAGGGCGAGCGCGAAATGGCGGCCGACAACAAGCTGCTTGGCCAGTTCGACCTGGTCGGCATTCCGCCGGCACCGCGCGGCGTGCCGCAGATCGAGGTTACCTTCGACATCGACGCCAACGGCATCGTCAACGTCTCGGCCAAGGACAAGGGTACCGGCAAGGAGCATCAGATCCGCATCCAGGCTTCCGGCGGCCTTAGCGACGCCGACATCGAAAAGATGGTCAAGGATGCCGAGGCCAATGCCGAGGCAGACAAGAAGCGCAAGGCTCTGGTCGAGGCTCGCAACCAGGCCGAGGCTCTGGTGCATTCGTCGGAGAAGTCGCTCAAGGATTATGGCGAAAAGGTCTCCGAGGCCGACCGCACCGCGATTTCCGATGCGATCGCTGCATTGAAGACCGCTGCGGAGGGCGATGACGTCGAAGAGATCAACGCCAAGAGCCAGACGCTTGCGGAAGTCTCGATGAAGCTTGGCCAGGCCATGTATGAGGCCTCGCAGAAGGAAGCCGCCGAGGCCGACGCTGCCGCTGATGCGGCCAAGGATGGCGCGGACGTCGTCGATGCCGATTTCGAGGAAATCAACGACGACGACGACAAGAAAAAGTCGGCCTGATGCGCGCGGCTTGAGACAAAGAAAAGGCCTGGCACCTTTGCTGGGCCCTTTTTGTGATGGGATGGAATATAGAAGGCGAGATGGCGTGTCTCTGGTATCGGCCGGCTCGACTTACTAAATCAGATACCGATACGAAGGTGGCGGACGAAACGATGCGTCAAGACATTTCTCGTTCGGTTCGTGGGACAAGATGAAAGCAGATTTCTACGAAACGCTGGGCGTCCACAAGGGCGCGGATGAAAAGGAACTGAAAAGCGCCTTTCGCAAGCTTGCCATGCAGTTCCATCCCGACCGCAACCCCGGCGATCATGCCTGCGAGCACAAGTTCAAGGAAATCAACGAAGCCTATGAGACGCTGAAGGACCCGCAGAAGCGGGCGGCCTATGATCGCTTCGGCCACGCCGCCTTTGAAAATGGCGGCATGAATGGCGGCGGCCATGGATTTGGCGGCGGCGGCTTCTCCGATATCTTCGAGGACATTTTCGGCGAGATGATGGGCGGCCGCCAGCGGCGCTCGTCAGGTGGCCGTGAGCGCGGCGCCGACCTGCGCTACAATATGGAGATAACGCTGGAAGAGGCCTTTGCCGGCAAGACCGCGCAAATCCATGTCCCTGCCTCCATTTCCTGCACCGATTGCTCCGGTTCCGGCGCCAAGCCAGGCACCCAGCCGGTCACCTGCTCCATGTGTTCCGGCTCCGGCCGCGTCCGCGCCAGCCAGGGCTTCTTCTCCATCGAGCGGACCTGCCCGCAATGTCAGGGGCGCGGTCAGACGATCAAGGACCCTTGCCCGAAATGCTCCGGCCAGGGCCGGGTCGTGGAAGAGCGTTCGCTGTCAGTCAATATTCCGGCCGGCATCGAGGACGGCACCCGAATCAGGCTGGCCAATGAGGGCGAAGCAGGCTTGCGGGGCGGACCGCCCGGCGATCTTTATATCTTCCTGTCGGTCAAACCGCACGAATTCTTCCAGCGCGACGGCGCCGATCTCTACTGCAAGGTGCCGATTTCCATGACGACGGCGGCGCTCGGCGGCTCTTTCGAGGTCGCGACGCTCGACGGCACCCAGACCCGCGTGAAGGTGCCCGAAGGCACGCAGAACGGCCGCCAGTTCCGCCTCAAGGGCAAGGGCATGCCGGTACTGCGCCAGCCCACGATCGGTGATCTTTATATCCAGACCGCCGTGGAAACGCCGCAGAACCTGACCAAGCGCCAGCGCGAATTGCTCGAGGAATTCGAGCAGCTTTCCTCGCAGGACAACAGCCCGCAGTCGAGCGGATTTTTTGCCCGCATGAAGGACTTCTTCGAATCCTTCAGCGAGTAGCTCGCTCCAAAAGCCTGTTGATCTTTCGTAGCGCAAGCCCATGTTTTACCTTGCGTCATCGGCGGCACGGCGTATGTATTCGCCCGGGGGCGAGAGCGCAGGAGAGAAGACGTCAATGGCACGTGGGTCCGGTTTGCGGAAGTCGCTCGCTACGAAATTCGATGATGAACTGCGTTTCTTCAAGGGCTGGATGGACAAGCCCAAGGCAGTCGGTTCCATCATCCCGACCAGTTCGGTCACCGCGCGGCGCATGGCGTCCATCATTGATCTTGGCTCGAAGCTTCCGGTGCTTGAACTGGGGCCTGGAACCGGTGTCGTCACCCGAGCGATCCTGAAGCGGGGCGTGAAGCCGCAGGACATCTATGCGGTCGAATATTCCTCCGAATTCGTCGATCACGTGCGCAAGAACTTTCCCGGCGTCAATGTCATCCAGGGCGATGCCTTCGACCTTGGCACGACGCTCGGCGAGAAGGCCGGGTTGACATTCGATTGCGCGATTTCGGCGGTCCCGCTGCTCAACTTCCCGATGATCCGGCGCGTGGCCTATGTCAACGACCTGCTTGATCGCCTGCCGCCCGGCCGGCCGGTGATCCAGATCACCTATGGCCCGCTGTCGCCGGTTCCGGCGCGGCATGGCGAGTACACGGTCGAGCATTTCGATTTCGTCATCCGCAACATTCCTCCGGCACAGCTCTGGCTCTACCGCCGCGTCGGCCACAGTTGAGCCCGCAGATCACGACATTTGCATCGGCGGCCCGTTCGCCTATACCCGGCGGACAGGAGGTGCATTCATGACAGCCAGAATACTCGTCTTTGCCGGCTCGCTCCGCAACGGTGCCTTCAGCATCAGGACGGCGGATGCAGCCACAAGAGAACTCGCGCTGCAGGGCGCCGAGGTGACCCGGATATCGCTCGGCGACTACCCACTGCCGATCATGGACGAGAATCTCGAAAAGGAGCACGGCGTTCCTGAGAACGCAGTGAAACTCGGTCGGCAGATCGCCGCCCATGACGGCTTCCTGATTGCGAGCCCCGAATATAATTCCTCGATCCCACCGCTGCTCAAGAACGCGCTCGACTGGGTAAGCCGGGTGCGCAAGGACAATGGCCGCCCCTTCAAGCCCTATGCCGGCAAGGTCGCCGCATTGTGCTCATCCTCCGACGGCAATTTTGGCGGCCTACGCGGGCTCTATCATCTTCGTTCGGTGTTGATGAACTGCCAGGTCGAGATCATCACGCCGCAATGTTCGGTTGCGCGCGCAAGCGAAGCATTCGATGAAAACGGCGATTTCCGCGAAGAACGGCTGCGCCATTCCATGGAAAATGTGGTCAGAACGCTGATCGAACGCGCCCTCATGCTTTCGGCAAGGAAAGACCCATGACCCCAGCCACGCTGCGCGAACGCCTGATCGTCGGTCTTGATGTACCGACCCTGAAGGACGCCGAAACGGTGGTCCGCGATCTGGAAGGCGTCGTTACCTTCTACAAGATCGGCTACCAGCTCGCCTTTGCCGGCGGCCTCGACTTCGCCCGCGAACTTGCAAGCGGCGGCGCCCGGGTCTTTCTCGACATGAAGCTGCTCGACATCGACAACACCGTTGCCAAAGGTGTGGAAAATGTCGCGCGAATGGGTGTCTCGATGCTGACGCTGCATGCCTACCCAAAGGCGATGCGGTCGGCAGTAGAGGCGGCAAGGGGCAGCGAATTGTGCCTGCTCGGCGTGACCGTCCTGACCTCCATGGATGAACAGGACCTGATCGACGCCGGCTACCAGTACGATCCGCGCAGCCTGGTCCTGCGCCGCGCCGAACAGGCGCGGCAGGCCGGCATGGGCGGTATCGTCTGCTCGGCCGAGGAAGCCTCGGCTGTACGCACTGTTGTCGGGCCGGACCTCGCTGTTGTCACGCCAGGAATCCGCCTTGCCGGCGGCGAAAGCGGCGACCAGAAGCGGGTGACCACGCCCGCACAGGCGATTCGCAACGGCTCCAGCCACCTCGTCGTCAGTCGGCCGATCGTCGCATCTGTTGACAGGCGTGCCGCCGCACAAGCTATCCTTGCCGATATGGAGCAGGCTTGAACTGCCATCGGACAAGAGAAACCAAAGGAGATCAGGAATGGCCAAGGGATATTGGATTGCTCGCGTCGATGTGCGCGATCCTGAAGGGTACAAGGACTACGTCGCCACTGCGAAGCCGGCATTCGAGCGCTTCGGCGCCAGGTTTCTGGCACGCGGCGGCGCCCATGAACTGGTCGAAGGCCCCGGCCGCGCCCGCAATGTGGTGATCGAGTTCGAATCCATGGCAGCAGCACGCGACTGCTACAATTCTCCCGAATATCAGGCCGCGAAACTGATCCGCCAGAAATTCGCCGATGGCGAGATCGTGCTGGTCGAGGGTTCCTGATTTATTCATTCCGCGGTAGCGGTACAGCATTGGCGGCAACGTCCGCTGCTCCAGAGTAATGACTTGCGAGAAAATCTTCTGCAGGAACAAAGGGTTGCTGCGTTGCAGCGTCGTCTTTCCGGACCTGCACCATAGCTGGCGTCATATTTTTGGAACGGTTTTTCAACGCTTTGGACCAAAGTATGAGCCTGCATTACGCAGTGTGATGCATTGCACCGCAGCAAAACTGCGTTAACTTCGCTTCCCTGGGCGGGAATGGAGACCGGCCTGATCTGAGTCGGCCGGAGAAATTGTCAAATGTTCTACCAGCTTTATGAGATGAACCATGCAGCCCTTCAGCCGGCGCGCGCCTTCGCCGACGCGGTGAGGTTCTTCTATTCAAATCCGCTCAATCCATTTTCGCATACCCAATGGGGCCGCTCCATCGCCGCAACGGCAGAGCTCTTCGAGCGCACGACACGGCGTTACGGCAAGCCCAGCTTCGACCTGCCGCACACCGCCATCGACGGAAAGACCGTTCCGGTCGCGGAGAAGACAGTCTGGTCGCGACCTTTCTGCAACCTCCTGCATTTCGAGCGGGCCTTGCCCGCGGCGCGTCGGCCGGACCCCAAGCTTTTGATCGTCGCGCCGATGTCGGGCCACTATGCCACGCTGCTGCGCGGTACGGTCGAAGCGATGATGCCGCATGCCGACGTCTATATCACCGACTGGGTAGATGCCCGGATGGTGCCGGTTTCGGAAGGCAGGTTCGATCTCGACGACTATATCGATTATGTCATCGGCATGCTGCATGCACTCGGCCCGGATACGCATGTGATGGCGGTCTGCCAGCCATCGGTGCCCGTACTCGCGGCGGCGGCGATCATGGAGGCGCGCGGCGATCGGTTTGCGCCCTCGACCATGACGCTGATGGGCGGCCCCATCGACACGCGCCGCAATCCGACTGCGGTCAATGTCCTGGCAGAGGAAAAGGGCCTCGACTGGTTCCGCGACAATGTCGTCATGCCGGCGCCATGGCCGACGCCGGGCTTTGGCCGCAGCGTCTATCCGGGCTTCCTGCAATTGTCCGGCTTCATGAGCATGAACCTTGACCGCCACATCATCGCCCACAAGGATTTCTTCATGCATCTGGTGCGCCACGATGGCGACGGCGCCGAAAAACACCGGGACTTCTATGACGAGTATCTGGCGGTGATGGATCTGACCGCAGAATTCTATCTGCAGACGGTGGATACGGTTTTCATCCGTCATTCGCTTCCGAAGGGCGAAATGACCCATCGTGGCGCGGCCGTCGATCCGGCAGCCATCCGCAACGTCGCACTGCTGACCGTCGAAGGCGAAAACGACGATATTTCCGGCCTCGGCCAGACCGAAGCTGCGCATGACCTTTGCATCAATATTCCCGACAGCCGGCGCTCCCACTACGTCCAGCCGACGGTGGGCCATTACGGCGTGTTCAACGGTTCGCGCTTCCGTGCCCAAATCGTGCCCCGCATCGTCGACTTCATTTCCCGGCACGGCCGCGAAAATGCGGCGCGGCCAAAACCGCGCCTGGTTCGTTCCGCAAAGGCCTGACGTCCAAGCCGCTGGCAGGTCGTCATGGGCGGTCAAGCGCCCAAGGGCGGCATACGAATATGATGCTCTAAAATCGCCCGACATCGCTGAAGGCGATGGCCTTGCCGATAACGGCAACGAAATCCCTGCCGGCAATCTCGCGCTCACCGCTATTGTCGATGGTGACAACACCGGGTCCGGCAATAGTGACATCGGCGGCGCGCGCCAACCGGGCCAGCACCTCGCCGCGCGATTCACGCCCCCTCCTGGCAAGCCGCTCGGCCAGGATTTCCGGCCTTGCCACGATCTCCACCACCACGACATTCTCGTAACGCGCGCGCAGCGCCGGCAGAGCGGTGCGCGATCCATTGGCGATCACCACGCGGCCATTGGCAATCGCGACATCGACATCCGCCGGAATGCCGTATTTGAGGCCATGGGCCTCCCAGGTCAGCGCGAAGGCGCCGGCGGCTGCCGCTTCGGCAAAGGCCACATCGTCGAGCGTGTCATGGTGCTCGCTTGCCCCGTCGCAAGGTCTGGTGATGACCCGGCGAACGAAGCGCACGTCGCTGTCGTCGCCGAGATGTTCACGAGCATAGGCAATCACCGTGTCCTTGCCGGCGCCGCTCGGACCGACCACGGCGATGAAGACGCCGTTGCGGATCGGATTGGCCATATTTTCCTGCTCGCGTTCAATGAGTGCCGAAACCATCATGCCTGGCCACCTTCCTCGTGTGTCCTGGTCAGGACGCCGAAGGCGATGTTCCGCGCCATCCGGACATCGGCCATTATCGTTTTCGATCTCATCTCAGGCAATCTTTCTGTCACTGGAACGGCCAAGCGCGTGATAGGAATGGACCGTGAAAGGAGCGCCCGGCTCCGGTTCGACGAACAGCGCCAGCCCATCGACTGAGAAGGGTTCGGCAAGCGCTTGCGCGAATATTTCCGCGATTGCGCCGCGCAAGCGCGGGCTTTGCTCGGCGGTAAGCCTGCCGGTCAATGTCATGTGGAAGCGAAAGCTGTCGAATACGTGAGGATAGCCCCATTGGCACAGGTTCCGCACCTCGGCCGGGCTCAGCGTATCGGGATTGCGGCGGGCGATCTCTTGCTCGCTCAGCGGCGCGCGAAAGCGGTCGAATGCCGCCACTATGTCGCCGGCGAATTGATGGAGTTCCGGTGACGGCGCTTCCGAAACCAGCGCCAGGAAGCCGTCGATCTGGCCGACGACCAGGCGCGGCAAGACAACTGCCGAGACAGATTCCGCATAAGTCGCCAGCGCCTGGCAGAGCCGATCCTCGCTCTCTCCCTCGGCAAGCCAGAACGGTGCCTTCAACGTCGCATGAAAACCATAGCGCCGTGCGGATGCGGTGTGGAAGGCAACTTCCGCAGCGGTGAGCGTGCCGACTGCGACCGCTGGCTTCATTGCGCCCGTGAACGGGTCGCGGCCAAGCCAGCTTGCAGCGGTGCAGGCCAGCGCGTCATCCGGCGCCGGAGTGTAATAAATCGCATATCGCATTCACGAAACCTCTTTAGCCGGATGTCATAAGCGATTTGTGCGACGGTTTGACGAAGCCGACGATTTTACGGTGATATCCGGCAACAAGGGAACATCATTGGCTGCCGGCACCCACCGCCTGCGGCCTCACGCCTAAGTGACTTCGTCACGTTGGCCGGCACATTGACCGCCCTTCCCAACAATGCTCAATCTAGTGGCATGAATTTGACATTCGATACCCGATTGATGTCGGCTGCGAGATCGAATGGCAAATTCGAAAATTCCACTAGAATCATAAACTTGCTAGTGGTTCTTTTGTTTCCGACATTTGCCCTCGCGCCTGATACAAATGGGATGCAAATGTTGGAAACGAACCACTAGCGGCAACCGAATGGGGGTGTGGATGAAAACACTGCTTGCAGCCGCCGTCGTTCTGCTGGGAACGATCCTTCAGGCTGCCGCCGACCCGGACCCGGCAAAATGGGATGCGGTTCTGGCCGAAGCCAAAGGCGAGACCGTATATTTCAATGCCTGGGGCGGGGCCGAGAACATCAACGCCTATCTTGAGTGGACCGCCGGCGAGATGCAGAAGCACTTCGGCGTCAAGCTCGTCCATGTCAAGCTTGACGACACCGCCAATGCGGTTGCCAAGGTGGTCGCGGAAAAGGCGGCCGGGCGCAACGAGGGCGGCACGGTCGATCTCATCTGGATCAATGGCGAGAACTTTGCCTCGATGAAGGCTCAAGGGCTGCTGTTTACCCCCGGCTGGGCGGAAAAGCTGCCTAACTGGAGATTTGTCGACATCGCGAACAAGCCGACCATCCGTACCGATTTCACCACTCCCGTCGACGGGCTGGAAAGCCCCTGGGGCATGGCCAAGCTCGTCTTCTTCTACGACTCCGCGAGGACAGACACCGCCAGCCTGCCGAAATCGGCCAGGGACTTGCTCGAATGGGCCAGGCAGAATCCCGGCCGCTTCTCCTATCCGCAGCCTCCGGACTTCACCGGCTCCTCCTTCCTCAAGCAGGTCCTGGTCGAACTCGTCGCGGATCGATCCGTGTTGCAGAAGCCGGTCGACGACGCCTCCTTCGCGCGGCTGACCGAACCGCTCTTTGCCTATCTGGACGAGCTTAATCCGCTGCTTTGGCGCAGCGGGCGCGCATTCCCGAAAAACTATCCGGATATGAAGCAGCTACTGGCCGATGGCGAACTTGCCATCATCTTCGCCTTCAACCCGTCCGAAGCCTCGAGCGCCATCGCCAATGACGAATTGCCCGACACGGTGCGCTCATTCGTTTTCCCAGCCGGCACGCTTGCCAACACGCATTTCGTCGCCATTCCCTATAATGCGGCTGCCAAGGCCGGCGCATTGGTGCTCGCCGATTTCCTGATCTCGCCCGAAGCGCAGGCACGCAAGCAGGACCCGAAGATTTGGGGCGATCCAACGGTTCTTGCCATGGCCAAGCTGGACGCCCAGGACAAGGCCCGCTTCGAGGCGCTCGATCTCGGTATCGCCACGCTGAAGCCTGACGAACTGGGACCGGCCATTGACGAACCGCATCCAAGCTGGATGGAGCGGCTGGAGAAAGAATGGCGAAATCGCTACGGCGTAGCGAACTGAACCGATGACCGGGCCGAAACAGGCATCCCACCTCAGCCCCAGATGCTAGCCCGTCTCGGTCCGCCGCTGGCGACGATCCTGCTCGCCGGCCCGATCCTTGCCGGGCTTGTCGGAACACTGCTCCCGGCCTTCGGCTATCTGCCGGCGCTTGGTGGTGATGCGTTCACACTCGACCACTTCACCGAACTTGCCTCGCGGCCGGCGATCCTCCGCTCATCAATGCTCAGCATCGCCACAGGCCTGGTGACCGCCGCTATATCGCTTTCCGCCGTCGCCTTGTTCATTGCCGGCTGGGCCGGCACGCGGGTTTTTTCCCGCATCCAGCATCTGGTGTCGCCGCTTCTATCGGTTCCGCATGCGGCGGCCGCTTTCGGCCTCGCCCTTCTGGTCGCACCGTCCGGCCTGATCGTACGGCTGGTCTCACCCGAACTGACCGGCTGGGCCGAGCCGCCCGATCTTCTTATCGTACATGATCCGCTCGCCTTGACGATGATGGCCGGGCTGATCGTGAAGGAAATCCCCTTCCTGCTGCTGATTGCGCTCGCCGCGCTGCCGCAGGTCGATCTGGTCAGAAAGCGGCGGCTGGCCGCCTCGCTAGGCTACGGCTCCATGGCGGGATTCTTCTATGGCGTCTGGCCGCCGCTCTATCGCCAGATAAGGCTGGCCGTATTCGCCGTGATCGCCTTTTCCTCCTCGGTGGTCGATGTCGCGGCCATACTGGGCCCGACCACGCCGGCGCCGCTTGCGCTGCGCCTGCTGCGCTGGATGAACGATCCGGACCTGTCGATGAGATTCCTGGCTTCAGCCGGAGCAATGCTGCAGCTTGTCATCACCGCCGTTACGATCCTGATCTGGATCGGCCTTGAACGCCTCGGCGCGCTTCTGCGCGACCATAGCCGCGATTGCGGCCTGCGGTTCCGGCATGATCGGTGGCTTGCAGGAGTGGCGCTTGCCGCAATGGCCACCGCAGCGGCGACGGTTTTTGCCGGGCTCGCCACGCTTGGCGTCTGGTCGATTGCCGGCCTTTGGCAATTTCCGGACCTGCTGCCCGCCAGTTTCACCGTGAAAAGCTGGCTACAGACGGCCCCGCGGATCATCGATCCGCTGGTCACCACATTGCTCGTCGCGGCCCTCTCGACACTTATTGCGGTCTGCCTGACAGTGCTTTGCCTGATCCGCGAGGACGAGACCGGTCGTGTCGCCGGGCGGCGTGCGCTCCTGCTGCTCTATTTGCCGCTGCTGGTGCCACAGGTGGCATTTCTGTTCGGACTGCAATTGCTGTTCATCGTGTCGGGAACCGTCGCCAGCCTGCCGGCACTGGTGCTGGTGCATCTCGTCTTCGTCATGCCCTATGTGTTCCTGTCGCTGTCCGATCCCTGGCACGCTTTCGACCGGCGTTATGAGGAGGTCGCGCATGGCCTCGGCAAATCGCGCCTTATGACGCTTTGGCGCATCCGCCTGCCGATGCTGTCGCGCGCCATTCTGGTTGCGGCGGCCGTCGGCTTCGCCGTCTCGGTCGGCCAATATCTGCCCACCGTGCTGATTGGCGCCGGGCGGCTTGAAACCATCACCACCGAGGCTGTTGCGTTGGCCTCCGGCGGCAACCGGCGCATCATCGGCGTCTATGCCTTCCTGCAGATGCTACTGCCGGCGCTGGGCTTTGCGGTTGCCACCATCATCCCGGCGCTGATATTCCGGCATCGCCGCGCCATGCGCGTTTAAATATTGGCCGCAAAAGCTGGTCCGGTCGGAGCGAATGGGCAAAGAAGGACTTTTTCTCGATCAGGTGTCGATCGCGCTCGACGGCCATGTCTTGCTGGCGCTGACGCAGCGCGTGGCGCCGGGCGAGGTGCTCACTGTCATGGGCCCTTCCGGCTCCGGAAAATCGACGCTGCTCGCCTATATTGGCGGATTCCTCGATCCGGTGTTCAAGGCTTCGGGCAAGGTGTTTTCCGACGGGTTCGAACTGACTGCGCTCCCCGCCGAAGATCGCCATGCCGGCATATTGTTCCAGGACCCGCTCTTGTTTCCGCATATGTCGGTCGGCGCCAATCTGGCCTTCGCCATTCCAGCGTCGACTAAAGGCCGGGCGGCACGGCTGGCGCTTGCGGACGCTGCTCTCGACGGTGTCGGTCTCCACGGCATGTCGGGGCGCGATCCTGCCACGCTTTCGGGCGGACAGAAGGCGCGCGCCGCCCTTGCCCGCGCGCTGCTGTCGTCGCCGCGCCTGCTGTTGCTCGATGAACCTTTCTCCAAGCTCGATGCCGAGTTGCGCGGCCAGATCCGCAATCTGGTCCTTGCCAAGGCAAGGGAAAGCCGGCTGCCGGTGGTGCTGGTAACCCATGACCAAGCCGATGCGGATGCCGCCGGCGGGCCAATCGTGCGGATTGGTGAGGCGCAATGAACGCGCTCCCAAACCTGCCCGTCACGGCAGTGCTGCCCCATCTGCTCGATGCCCTGAGCGACGGCAACAATGCCGTGCTGGTCGCGCCGCCGGGTGCGGGCAAGACCACGCTGGTGCCGCTCGCCCTCCTGCCTGCTTCCTGGCTCGCCGGCCGCAAGATCCTGCTTTTGGAGCCACGGCGGCTGGCAGCCCGTGCCGCCGCGAGACGCATGGCGCAATTGCTGGGCGAGGAACCCGGCGGCACGGTCGGCCATGCCATGCGCATGGAAAGCAAAGTCTCCGAACGGACTCGAATTCTCGTCGTCACCGAGGGCATTCTAGCGCGCATGATCCTCGATAATCCGGAATTGCCGGACATTGCAGCGATCCTGTTTGATGAATTTCACGAACGTTCGCTCGATGGCGATTTCGGACTGGCGCTGGCGCTGGATGTGCAAGGCGGGCTGCGGCCGGATTTGCGGCTGCTGGTCATGTCGGCGACGCTCGACGGCGCGCGCGTGGCTAATCTGCTCGATGGCGCTCCGGTGATCGAGAGCAAGGGGCGCAGCTTCCCGGTCGATATCCGCTATGCCGAGCGGCCGGCAGCAACACCCGTTGAGGACGCCATGGCCAAGGCGGTCCGGCAGGCGCTTGCCGACGAGGAGGGCAGCGTGCTTGCCTTCCTGCCCGGCCAGCGCGAGATCGAGCGCACGCGCGAGCGGCTGGAAGGGCGGATTACCGCCGATACCGACATCGTGCCGCTCTATGGCATGCTGGACGGTAAGGCGCAGGATGCGGCGATCAAGCCCGCACCTGCCGGACGGCGCAAAGTGGTGCTCGCCACCTCCATCGCTGAGACCTCGATCACCATCGACGGCGTGCGCGTCGTCATTGACAGCGGCCTGTCCCGCCTGCCCCGATACGAGCTGGCGACGGGCCTGACAAGGCTGGAAACCGTGCGGGTGTCGCGCGCTTCGGCCGAGCAGCGGGCGGGGCGTGCCGGGCGCACACAGGAAGGCGTTGCGATCCGGCTGTGGCGTGCGGAACAGACTGCAGCCCTCCCGCCATTCACTCCACCCGAAATATTGGAGGCCGATCTTTCCGGCTTGCTGCTTGATTGCGCCGATTTCGGCGTTGCCGATCCGGCAAGCCTTGCCTTTCTCGATCCGCCGCCCGCCCCGGCACTGGCCGAGGCAAAGGCGTTGCTCGGCGCCCTCGGCGCGATCGACGGCGAGGGGCGGCTGACCTCATCGGGTGCGGCTATGCGCAAACTGGCGCTGCCGGTACGGCTTGCCCATATGGTCGCGGAAGCGATGAAGACGGGACATGGCCGCGATGCGGCGATGCTTGCCGTGCTCCTCACCGAACGCGGCCTTGGCGGCGACAGTGTCGATCTGGAGCGGCGGCTGTCGCGGTTTCGCACCGACAAGTCACCACGCGCTGCCGCTGCACGGCAGTTGGCACAACGGCTGGCGAAGCCATTACCTTCGCCCCTGTGTAAAGGGTCCAGCCACAGGTCCGACCCTCCCCGTCAAGGAGAGGGTAATGCAGGTGCTCTTCTTCTCCACGCCTGGCCCGACCGCGTCGCCAAGGCACGCGGCGAACGAGGCCGCTTCGTGCTGGCCAATGGCAGCGGGGCGGTTCTCGACCCAGCCGATCCCCTCGCCGGCGAAGTGTTCCTGGTGGTGTCCGACCTGCAGGGCAAGGCACAGAACGCCCGCATCGCCGCTGCTGCTTCCGTTACCGAAAGCGAGATTCGCGAGGCGCTGCCGGGCCGGATCGAAAAGCGGCGCTCTGTCCGCTTCGACCGTGCAAGCCGGGCGGTACGTGTGCGCGAGACCGAAATGCTGGGCGCCATTACACTGTCGGAACGCATGTTGCCTGCCCCGACAGGACCCGAGGCAAACAGTGCTATAGTCGATGCGCTGCGCGAGCACGGCCTGTCGCTGCTCGGCTGGAGCCGCGAAGCGCAGGCGCTACGCCACAGACTGCAATGGCTGCACCAGGGCCTTGGCGCGCCATGGCCCGACGTTTCCGACGCCGCGCTCCTCGCCTCGCTGGAAGATTGGCTACTGCCCTTCCTCCCCGGCGAGGCAAGCTTTGCGCGCATTGAATCATCTATCCTTCAGAATGCGCTCATCACTCTCGTGCCCCACGAATTGCAGCGCAAGATCGGCAGCCTGGCGCCGACCCATTTCGACGCGCCTTCGGGCAGCCGCGTGCCGATCGACTATGAGGGTGAGCAGCCGGTGCTTGCCATCCGTGTGCAGGAACTGTTCGGGCTCGACCGCCACCCTTCCATTGCCGGCGGCACGGTGCAGTTGACGCTGGAACTTCTCTCGCCGGCGCACCGGCCGATCCAGACCACCCGCGACCTGCCCGGCTTCTGGCGCGGCTCCTGGACCGATGTGCGCTCCGATATGCGCGGGCGCTATCCCAAACATGTCTGGCCCGAGGACCCGCTCACCACCGCCGCGACCAGTCGGGCCAAGCCGCGCGGCAAATAATGCTTTGCCTGGGCGGGGCGTCCGGCGCATAAGACGGCATGATCAAGAAGCTGCAGAACTCCGACTTCCAGCAGCCCTACCGGTTGCGGCTGAACACGCTGATCCGGTTGCGCTGGCTTGCAATCATCGGCCAGAGCCTGACCGTGCTGGTGGTCGCCTATTGGCTGAACTATCCGCTGCCGGTGAGCCTGTGCTTCGCGCTCATCGCCTGTTCGGCCTGGCTCAACCTTCTGCTTACATTCCGCTTTCCGGCAGCCCACAGATTGAACCCGCTCGCGGCGCTGGGCATCCTGACTTTCGATGCGATCCAGCTAGCCGGCCTGCTTTACATGACAGGCGGGTTGACGAACCCGTTCTCGCTGCTGATGACCGTGCCGGTGGTGATCTCGGCGACCTCGCTGCCGCTGCGGATGACCGCCTGGCTCGGTCTTCTGGTCATGGCCACGGCCACGGCGCTTGTCTTCTTCCACCTTCCCCTGCCGTGGGTCGCCGGCACCGAACTGCCGATGCCCTTCGTCTATGTCGCGGGAATGTGGATGGCGGTGCTGTCGAGCATTGCCTTCACCGCCATCTATGCTTGGCGCGTGGCCGAGGAGGCCCGCCTGCTTGCCAATGCGCTTGCCGCCACCGAACTGGTGCTGCAGCGCGAGCAGCATCTTTCCGCCCTCGACGGGCTGGCGGCAGCGGCCGCGCATGAACTCGGAACGCCGCTTGCGACCATCACGCTGGTCGCCAAGGAAATGGAGCGAGCGCTGGGCAAGGATCCGAAATTCCATGAGGATGTGACGCTGCTGCGCTCGCAAAGCGAACGTTGCCGCGAAATCCTCAAGCGGCTGACCAGCCTTTCGTCCGACAGCGAAGTCCACATGGCGCGCCTGCCCCTGACCTCGCTGGTTGAGGAGGTGATCTCGCCCCACCGCGATTTCGGCATCGCCATCAATCTCGATCCGGGCGAGAGGATCGGGCCGGAACCCGTCGGCCACCGCAATCCGGGTGTCATCTACGGGTTGGGCAATCTGGTGGAAAATGCGATCGATTTCGCCACCAGTACGATCACCATAAGCTGGCGCTGGGACGACCGCAGCGTCGCCTTTGAAATCATCGATGACGGCCCCGGCTTCCCGCCAGAAATCATCGACCGTATCGGCGAACCCTATATGTCGACACGGCAGGGAGCAGAACCCGGTGGTGGCCTCGGTCTTGGCCTGTTCATCGCCAAGACGCTGCTCGAGCGCTCCGGCGCAACGCTGGCCTTCCATAACGCCAATGAACGCGGCAAGGGCGCCGTCGTGGAGGTCGACTGGCCGCGCGACGTGTTCCTGAAGCCAGCGGCAGCCTCGGCATCGATGTTCGACCGGGCTTAGAGCCTATGATCCTTCCCGAAAACCCGTTTCCACTTTCCCGGATCATGCCCAAGGTGGCAAAATCGGCTTTTGGTGATTATATTCGCCGCAAAAATACAAAAGGATGAGGCGCATGAGCGGCGAAACTGAAACGGTGGACGGCAGCATTACGGGCGGCGATACTTCGCTGCTGATCGTGGATGACGACAAGCCGTTCCTGACCCGCCTCGCCCGCGCCATGGAAACGCGCGGCTTCCAGGTCGAGACCGCCGAGAGCGTGGAAGAAGCGGTCGCCAAGGCGCGCGCCCGTGCACCCGCCTACGCCGTGGTCGACATGCGGCTTGGCGACGGCAATGGGCTGGACGTCGTTGCCGCCATCCGCGAGAAGCGCAGCGATGCGCGCACCATCATTCTGACCGGCTATGGCAATATCGCGACGGCGGTAACGGCAGTGAAGCTCGGCGCGGTCGACTATCTCTCCAAGCCCGCCGATGCCGATGACGTTTTTGCTGCACTCACCCGCACCAAGGGCGAGCGCGCAGCACCGCCGGAGAACCCGATGTCCGCCGACCGGGTGCGTTGGGAACATATCCAGCGCGTCTATGAGATGTGCGAACGAAATGTCTCGGAAACGGCGCGCCGCCTCAACATGCACCGCCGCACGCTGCAGCGCATCCTGGCCAAGCGCGCACCGCGATAGAAAAAAGCGGCGCGTGCACGGACACCGCCGCTCCCGCATTTTCTTAAGCGAACTTGACGGCGCCTGCCCCGCCTTAAATCAGCGTGGCCTTCCGGACCACGCAGGCGTCAGGATCAGGCGACCTGTTCGACCTGCTGAACTTCCGGCACGAAATGGCGCAAAAGGTTCTGGATGCCGTGTTTCAGGGTTGCCGTCGATGACGGGCAGCCGGCGCAGGAGCCTTTCATGTGCAGGAACACAGTGCCGTTCTCGAAGCCGCGGAAGGTGATGTCGCCACCGTCCTGCGCCACTGCCGGACGGACTCGCGTGTCGAGCAATTCCTTGATCGTGGCGACGATCTCGCTGTCTGCCTCGCCATAGAATTCGCCGCTCTCATCGGCAGCGGTAACCGCTGCATGGCCGCCAGCCGCCATGACGGGCGCGCCTGACATGAAATGCTCCATGATGGCGCCCAGGATCGCCGGCTTCAGATGCTGCCAATCCGGCCCATCCTTGGTCACGGTGATGAAGTCATAGCCGAAGAAAACGCCGGTAACGCCGGGAATCTCGAACAGCCGTCCGGCCAGGGGCGATGTCTCATGCGCTTCCGCGGCGCTGCGGAAATCAGCCGTTCCCTGTGCGAGAACCTCCTTGCCGGGAAGGAATTTCAACGTGGCGGGATTGGGTGTCGCCTCGGTCTGGATGAACATCGCCGCATCTCCGTGCGTGTAGATTGGAATAATTCTAAATAGGCTCTGTTGCCGGTAAATACAAGCAAAACGCTACGGGCGAAACGAGACTAGGTCAGGCTCTCCAGATCCTCGTCGGACAGATGCTGCGGCACCACCGTCACCGGAATCGGAAAGGCTGCCCCCTTGCCGGCGACAGAGGCGACCAACGGTCCCGGCCCTTCCTTGCCGGCGCCTGCGGCAAGGACGAGGATGGCGATATCCTGATCTTCCTCGATGAGGTGATGCAGTTCCTCGGTCGGCTTGCCTTCCCGCACGACCAGTTCCGGCTCGATGCCCAGCGTCTCGCGGATCTTGCTGGCATAGCCGTCCAATGCCGCCTTGGCATTTGCCATAGCTTCTTCGCGCATGATCTTTTCAACGCCGAGCCAATGCTGGAAATCGCCGGGCTCGATGACATAGAGCAGCACCAGAACGCCGCCCGTACTCTTGGCGCGCCTTGATGCATAGGCCACGGCGCGCTCGCATTCGGGCGTGTCGTCGATGATCGCCAGGAATTTCCTTCGATGTCCGGCTTCCCGGATAAGACGCTTCGAGACCATGTTAAAACCCTGCCGCCGGCAAGTTCATGCCGGCACAATCTGCCACTTGCGCCCCCCATTGGGCAAGCACAATGCCGCGACCTGCTTCAGCTGCTTACGAGGCCGAGTATGGATCGCACCGTCTTCATCGTCGCCTCGGCGATCACGCTTGCGCGCTCCCCGCCCTCGCGCAACACGCCGTCGACATAGGCCTGGTCGGCCGAAATGCGCCGCATCTCATTGGCGATCGGGGCAAGCCTGGCGACCGCCAGTTCGGCAAGAGCCGGCTTGAAGGCCGAGAATTGCTGCCCACCGAATTCGCCAAGCACCCTTTCCTTGGTGCTTTCGGCAAGGGCGGCATAGATGGTGACGAGGTTTTCTGCTTCCGGACGCCCTTTCAGCCCTTCCACATCCGACGGCAGGCCGTCCGGATCGGTCTTGGCTTTGCGGATCTTCTTGGAGATCGTCTCGGCATCGTCGGTAAGATTGATGCGCGAAAGATCGGACGGTTCGGACTTCGACATCTTCTTGGAGCCGTCGCGCAACGACATCACGCGCGGCGCCGGCCCCTCGATCAGCGGCTCGGTCAGCGGGAAGAAGCCGTTGACCCTTTCGTCGCCCATCATCATCTCTACGCCGACGTCAAGATCGGCAATGCGGGACGAATAGTCGTTGTTGAACTTCTGGGCGATGTCGCGCGTCAGTTCCAGATGCTGCTTCTGGTCGTCGCCCACCGGCACATGGGTAGCGCGATAGACGAGGATGTCGGCCGCCATCAGCGTGGGATAGGCAAACAGCCCCACGCTTGCATTCTCGCGGTCCTTGCCGGCCTTTTCCTTGAACTGCGTCATGCGGTTCAGCCAGCCCATGCGGGCGACACAGTTGAACACCCAGGCAAGCTCGGCGTGCTGCATGACCCGGCTCTGGTTGAAGACGATGTGCTTCTTCGGATCGATCCCGGCAGCCAGGAACGCCGCGGTCACCTCGCGCGTCGCCCGCATCAATTCTACCGGGTCCTGCCATACGGTGATGGCGTGCATGTCGACCACGCAGTAGATGCAGTCATGGCTGTCCTGCAGTAGGACAAAGCGACGGATAGCACCGAGATAGTTGCCGAGATGAAGGTTTCCGGTTGGCTGGACGCCGGAAAAGACGAGCGGCTTGAAGGTCATGAAATTCCCCGAGAGCTGGTGGAGGGCCTCGTAAAGAGGTGAGATATGCCGGGCCTGATACCGCGCCGGAATCCTGCGTTCAAGGGGCGGTTCATTCGAGCGGCGGAATTTCGGATCGTGCGGCCTTTGGCTGGCCTCGCCGGAGGCTGCGGCGAACCATCCCGATATCGGCTCCGCCGATGGCGAAGGCGATGGCGAAATAGATGATGGTGGCAGCACAGACCAGCGCGCCCAACGTAGCCGCCTGGGTGTAGATCGGCGCCTCTGCCGCCAGATAGGGGGCAAGCCACCGGACCGCGAAATAAAGGAACGCCGCCATCACCGTCGCGGCCAGCACCAGGCGCGGAATGCGGGTCAGGAGCGGAATATCTGTTCCCCAGTGACCGCGCCGGATCAGAATTGCCAGCAGCAGCGCGGCGTTGACCCAGCCGGCAACCGCAGACGCCGTGGCGATGCCGACGGCACCCATCGAGGGAAATAGCGTCAGCGCCAGAGAAATATTGACTGCCACCGAAATCGCCGCAAACACCATCGGCGTGCGGGTGTCCTCGCGGGCGAAATAGCCGGGCGTGAACGCCTTGATCAGCACGAAGGCTGGCAGGCCGAGGCCGAACACCGACAATATGGCCGAGACGACCGGCGTGCCGTTGGTCGCGGCAAAGGCGCCGCGCTCGTAAAGCACACGCACGATCGGTTCGGCCATAACAAGCAGGGCCGCCGTCGCCGGCAGGGTCAAAAACAGCGTGAACTCGACCGAACGGTTCTGCAGATTGGCCGCCTCCACCGCATTGCCGGCCTTCAGCGCGCGGGCAAGTTCCGGCAGCAGCACGATCGCCACCGCAATCCCCACCACGCCGAGCGGCAATTGATAGACACGGTCGGCATAGGCGAGCGATGACACCGCACTGGCCTGGCCGGAAGCGATAGCGGTGCCGATCAGCGTGTTGATCTGGGTGATGCCGCCGGTGATCGCCGCCGGAAAGGCGAGCCACAGCAGCCGCCTGACATTGGGCGTGAAGCGGGGGCGGCGGAAGCCGATCGAAATGCCCGCATGCCGCACGGCCCCCCAGACGATGGCCAGTTGCACCAGCCCGGCGGCCAGCACGCCCCAGGCAATAGCATAGCCGACCGACAGCTCATCGAACCCCTCATACCAGGCATAGGCCAGAACCGCGATCAGGATGACATTCAGGAATACGGGTGCAAGCGCCGCCGCAAAATAGCGGCGTAGTGAGTTGAGCATGCCGCTCATCATCGCCGCCAGTGACATGCACATCAGATAGGGAAACATGATCGTGGCGAGCGAGCGCGTCAGATCGAATTTCTCCGGGTCTTGTGCAAAGCCGGGCGCGATAATGGTCGCGACCAGAAGCGGCATGGCCAGTTCCATCACGATGGTCAGGAGGATCAGCACACTGAACAGCACGCCGAACACTTCCTCGGAAAATTTCCTTGCACCATCGGTGCCGTTGGCTTCGATCTCCTTGGCAAAGAGCGGCACGAAGGCGGTGTTGAAGGCGCCTTCGGCAAAGAGCCGCCGGAAGGTGTTCGGAAACTGGAAAGCCGCGTTGAAGGCATCGGCCACCGGCCCGGTGCCAAGGGCGGCCGCCATCATCATCTCGCGCGTGAAGCCGAAAATGCGCGACAGCATCGTGCCGGACGCAACGGTGGCGAATTTCTTGATCAGGCTCATGGTCGGCACGGCATCCTATTGCGCTGCCACGGCAGCAGAGCGTGCCTTGCCGCCACGCTGCGGCGCCGGTTCGCCCTTGAGCGTAGCGATCAGCCGGGCGCGGATGGTTTCGAGCCTCGCCTGGTCGTGTATCTTCTGGCCGGTCAGGTCGGCCACATAGAAGGTATCGATCATCTTTTCGCCGAAGGTGGTGATGTGGGCCGAGGCGATGTCGAGCGACAGATCAGAAAGCGCGCCGGTGATTTCCGACAACAGGCCGGGCCGGTCCAATCCGGACACGTCGATCACGGTGAAGCGGTTCGAAAGCGTGTTGCGGATGTCCACGCGCGGCTCCCGGCGGAACGCCTTGGCTCCCCGTCTGGGCTTGGCCCGCTTCTCGATCATTTCCGGCAGCCAGGCCTTGCCGGAAAGGACATCCTCGATCAGGTTGCCGACACGCTCGGCACGCCGACGCTCATCCTCGTCGCGGTCGAATTCACGGCTAATCAGGATGGTGTCGAGCGCACGCCCATCCGATGTCGTGAATATCTGGGCATCGACGATGTTTGCGCCGGCTGCGGCACAGGCGCCCGCTGTCACCGAAAGCAGCCGTGGATGGTCCTGCGCCAGCACGGTTATCTCGGTCACGGCCTCGAATTCATGCGTCTTGACCATGGTAGCGAGCTTCTGGCCGGCTTCATCCGCCTCGCGAATGAAGTGCGCATGGCTAAGCTGATCCTTGAGATCGACCGCCAGGAGATAGTTTTCGTAATGCAGGCCAACGACGCGCTGGCGGACCGCGTCGGGCCAGTCGGCAAGGGCTGCGGCCAGTGTCTGGCGTGCCTGGTCGGCGCGCTGTGCCCGCGGTGCCTCCGAAAAGCCGCCGGTCAACAGCAACTCCGTCTCGAAATATAGCGTGCGCAGCAACTGGCCCTTCCAACCGTTCCACACGCCCGGCCCGACACCGCGTATATCGCAGACGGTAAGCACCAGCAGCAGCTTCATGCGCTCGACCGTTTGGACGATGGCAGCAAAATCCTCGATGGTCTTGCGGTCGTTTAGATCGCGCGTCTGGGCTGTCATCGACATGACGAGATGGTTCTCGACCAGCCAGGCAACCGTCTCGGTATCGACCTTGGAAAGGCCCATATGTGGACAGATGCGCCGGGCTATTTTTGCTCCCGCCTCGGAGTGGTCCTCAGGCCGGCCCTTGGCGATATCGTGCAGAAGCACGGCGACATAAAGCGCCTCGCGGCGCTTTTTCAGGCTGTCCATCAGCGAATGCGACAGCGGATGGATGCGCTCGCCCGCGCCATGCTCGATCTCGGACAGAATGCCGATACAGCGCAACAGATGCTCGTCGACCGTATAGTGGTGATACATGTTGAACTGCATCATCGCGACAATACGGCCAAAATCGGGAATGAGCTTGCCGAGCAGGCCCGCCTCGTTCATGCGGCGCAGACTGAGTTCGGGATTGCGGTCGGAAACCAATATGTCCAGGAACAGCCGGTTGGCGGTCTTGTCGCGGCGCAGATTGCGGTCGACCAGCGACAGCGATCGCGTCAGAAGCTTCAACGCATGCGGGTGGAATTCCAGCCCATGGCGGTCGGCGAGCCAGAACAGGCGCAGCATATTGACCGGATCGCGCTGGAAAACCTCATCATCGGCGATATTGATGCGGTGATTGTCGACGATGAAGTCGGGCGCGCCGGCAAGCTTGCGACGGCGACGCGAAAAGGTGCGGAAGATGCGATTGAAGCCCGGCACATGCTTGGCCTGCTCCTCTTCCAGCCCGGCGCAGAAGATGCGCGTCAGATCGCCGACCGTCTTGGCGATGAGGAAATAATGCTTCATGAAGCGCTCGACGGCCGACAGGCCGGGATGGCTGGTATAGCCAAGCCGCTCGGCGATCTCGCGCTGTATGTCGAAATGCAGTCGTTCTTCCGCCTTGCCGGTCAGGAAATGCATGTGGCAGCGCACCGCCCACAGGAAATCCTCTGCCTTGAGGAACTGGTTGTATTCGGCGCGCGTGAAGACCTCCTGCGCCACCAGTTCCGCCCCGCTGCGCACGCGGAAGAAATATTTCCCGATCCAGAACAGCGTCTGGAGGTCGCGCAGGCCGCCCTTGCCGTCCTTGATGTTAGGCTCGACCAGATAGCGGCTTTCACCGGCCTTGGCGTGGCGTTCGTCGCGCTCGGCAAGCTTGGCCTGAACGAAGTCCGGGCCGCTGTCCTTCACCACCTCCTGGTCGAAGCGCTGCAGCAGTTCCTGATAGAGCTTGCGCTCGCCCCAGACGAAGCGCGCTTCGAGGATAGAGGTTCGGATGGTGATGTCGGCACGCGACTGGCGGATGCACTCGTCGATGTTGCGCGTAGCGTGGCCGACTTTCAGCCCCATATCCCACAGCATATAGAGCATATATTCGACGATCTGCTCGCCCCATGGGGTCTGCTTGTAGGGCAGAAGGAAGAGGAGATCGATGTCGGAACCGGGCGCCAGTGTGCCGCGGCCATAGCCGCCAACCGCCACGATGGCCATGCGTTCGGCCGCGGAGGGGTTCTTGGCACGATAGACATGGGTGACGGCGAAATCGTAAAGCGCCCGGATGATCTCATCCATGAGATGGGAAAGGCGCGAGGCGCAGGCCGTGCCGCTGCCATCCTCCATCACCATGGTCTCGACCGTGCCCCTGCCCGAAGCGATCGTCGCCTTGAGCAGCTTCAATACTTCGCTGCGCACAGCCATGGACGAACCATTGCCACCTGTCGCCGCCGTCAACGCGGTGAGATCGTGGCGCAAGGCCACGCCGTCGATCAGGCGCTCGAGCTTCAGGGGAATCTTGGCCATGCCGGTTAGGAGACTCGCGTTTCGACCGGCGTCTATAGCGCGTTTTTTATGCAGTTGGTATGGCCCCGCACGTCTCGGCAATCTCCCTCCCGTATTGTCGCGGCGCCATAAAAGGCAATCTGCCACCTCGACATCACGCCAGGCTTTGTGTAACCGCCTCTCTCCCGCCGCCACGGCCACAATCACGCATGAGGAATGAACCATGAGCCCGATCAGCGGCGGCATAGACTTTGGCACGTCCAACTCCACCGTCGGCATTTTCCGCGGCGGCCGCCCAAAACTCGTCGCGCTCGAAGGCGAACAGGTGACCATGCCGAGCGCCGTCTTCTACAATTTCGAGGACAACGGCACCTATTTCGGCCGGCGCGCCATCGCCGACTATACCGACCATGCGGAAGGACGGCTGCTGCGCGCCCTGAAAAGCGTGCTCGGCTCGTCGCTCGTCCATGAGAAAACCCGCATCAAGGCACGCTCGATCGCCTTTACGGATATCATCGGTTCTTTCATCGGCTATCTGAAGGACCGGCTCGAAGCAGAAGCCGGCGAGGAGGTCGAAAGCGTGGTGCTGGGGCGTCCGGTGCATTTCGTCGACGAGGACGAAACAGCGGACCGCGAGGCACAGGATCAGCTCGAAAACGCGGCGCGGGCGCAAGGCTTCAAGCACATCGCCTTCCAGTTCGAGCCGATCGCGGCCGCTCTCGATTATGAGCAGCGCGTGACACGCGAGGAACTGGCCCTGATCATCGATATCGGCGGCGGCACATCCGATTTTTCCATTGTCCGGGTGTCGCCCGAGCGCGCTCAAGCCAACGACCGCAGGGAAGATATCCTTGCCAGCACCGGCATCCATATCGGCGGCACCGATTTCGACAAGCTGCTCTCCGTCAGCCATGTGATGCCTGAATTCGGCTACAAGACACCGACCAGGGACGGCAAGCGCAACCTGCCTGCGGGCTACTTCTTCGACCTCGCCACATGGCAGCGCATCAATATGCTCTATACGCCCAAGGCGATGACCGACCTGCGGCAGATCCGCTACGAAGCGGCACGGCCCGAACTGGTCGAACGCATGATCGATGTCGTCAGCCACAGGCAGGGCCATGCACTCGCGTCCAAGGTCGAGCGAGCCAAGATCGACCTCACCGACGCCCGAGAGACGACAATGGACATCAGCCTTCCCGGCGAACGGCTAAGGCTGCCGGTGACCCGCGCCGGTCTCGATGAAGCCATCGACGACACGGTCGAGCGGGTCGTGGCCGTCGTCTCGAAGACCGTTGCCGAGGCCGGCCTCAAACCGGAGCAAATCACGACCTTGTTCCTCACCGGCGGCTCGACTGCGATACCGCTGCTGAAGCAGAGCATCCTTGCGCTTTTCCCGAAGGCAATCGCGGTCGAAGGCGATATGTTCGGCAGCGTCGGGCTCGGACTGGCGCTCGACGCGAAGCGCAAATTCGCGACTGCGTAACAAAGGTTCGAGGGGGCCATGGAACTTCCCGTCGCACTGCGCCAGGCGGTCGATCATGCTCTGGAAGGCGTCAAGCTGCCGGCACTGAAGCAGGCGGCAGATGTGCTTTCCAGGCGCTACCGTGCCGAAACACGCGACGGTCGCCTGCATCTGTCCGACGACATGGCGGCGAAGGCCTATCTCGCCGCGAGGCTGCCGGCAACCTATGCGGCGGTCCGCGCCAGCATCGGGAAGGTGGCGGAAGTCCGCCCGGATTTTTCACCCCATAGCTTGCTCGACATCGGCGCCGGCCCCGGTACCGTGCTTTGGGCGGCGCGCGACTGCTGGGAAAGCCTCGGGCTGGCGGTGATGGTCGAGGCGAGCCCGGCGATCCGCGCCGTCGGCAGCACGCTTGCCCGCCATGCCGCCCCCGTCGCCGCAAGCTATTGCCCCGGCGATGTCACCAGCAAATTCCCCGACCTGCAGCCGGCCGATCTTGTCACGCTCGCCTATGTGCTGGACGAGATCGCCCCCGATGAAATCGAGCCGCTGGTCGACCGGCTCTGGAGCCTGACCGGCGGTATCCTGCTCATTGTCGAGCCCGGCACGACGGCCGGCTGGCAGCGCATCCTGCGCGCGCGTTCGCGCCTTATCCGGGCCGGGGCACAGATCCTCGCCCCCTGCCCGCATCAGCAGGATTGTCCGCTTGCCGCTCCTGACTGGTGTCACTTTTCGCGCCGCGTCGCCCGCTCGCGGCTGCACCGGTTGGCCAAGGGGGGCGAGGTGCCGTGGGAGGACGAGAAATACATATTCCTGGCAGCGTCCAGAACACCGGGCGAGAGGCCAACCGGGCGTGTGCTCGGCACCCCGCAAACGTCCAGCGGCGTGGTCCGGCTCAAGCTCTGCGATGCCGGCGGTGCGGTCGGAGAACACGTCTTCAGTCGGCGCGACGGCGCGGCCTTCAAGGCTGCGAAACGGCTCGATTGGGGCGATGCGATGTGGGTGGAGTGAGGGGCGGAACCTTGCACGGCCTTCGTTCCTTCGCACCCCCTCTGGCAACGTAGGGCGCCGGTTTTGCCAAAGCATCTCTTTGGTAAAGAGCTACCCCTTCGCGACTATCTCCTTCAGCCGGTAGAGCGCTTCCAGTGCCTCGCGCGGTGTCATCTCATCGAGATTGAGGGCAGAAAGCGCCCCGCCGAGCGCGTCATTGGCGGCGGGCTTCGGCGGCTCCCTGCGTACCATCGCTGAAAACAGCGGCAGATCGTCGACGAGGCGATCGGCCTTGCCGGATGTCTCGCCGGCCTCGAGCTGGTGCAGCACGTCCTTCGCCCGCTGCACCACAGCGTCGGGGAGGCCTGCCAGCCGGGCCACCTGCACGCCATAGGAGCGATCCGCCGCGCCCTTGCCGACCTCATGCAGGAAGACCACGTCACCCTCCCACTCCTTGACCCGCATGGTGACGTTGTGCAGTCGTTCCAGCTTGCCGGCAAGGGCGGTCATCTCATGGAAATGGGTGGCGAAGATTGCCCGGCAGCAGTTCTTCTCGTGCAGATATTCCACCGCCGCCCAGGCAATCGACAGTCCGTCGAAGGTCGCCGTGCCGCGCCCGATCTCGTCCAGAATGACCAGCGAGCGCTCGCCTGCCTGGTTGAGGATTGCCGCCGTCTCGACCATTTCGACCATGAAGGTGGAGCGTCCACGCGCCAGATCGTCGGAGGCGCCGACACGGGAAAACAGCCGATCGACCACGCCGATGCGCGCCGATGCCGCCGGCACATAAGAGCCCATCTGGGCGAGGATGGCGATCAGTGCGTTCTGGCGCAGGAAGGTCGACTTGCCGCCCATATTCGGGCCGGTCAAAAGCCAGATCGCCCCGGCCTTGGCGCCGTTCTCCGGCGACAGGTCGCAATCATTGGCGACGAAGCCATTGGCGGCGGCGCGGCGCAGCGCCTGCTCGACCACCGGGTGGCGCCCGCCGACAATCTCGAAAGCAAGGCTGTCATCGACCACCGGCCGACGCCAGGCCTCGGCCGAGGCAAGCACGGCGAGACTTGAAGCCACATCGAGCATCGCCAGCGCCAATGCTCCGGCACGGATCGTGTCGGCATGGCCCACAGCTTCGGCAACCAGCGCATCGAAAGTGGCAAGTTCGATGGCCAGCGCCCGCTCGGCCGCATTGGCGATCTTCGTCTCCATCTCCGCCAGTTCGGTCGTGGTGAAGCGCATGGCGTTGGCCATGGTCTGGCGGTGGATGAAACGCGCCTTGGCTTCATCGGTGCCGGTCATGACCGCCTGATGATTGGCGGTCACCTCGATATAATAGCCGAGCACATTGTTGTGCCTTATCTTCAGCGAACGGATACCCGTCTCCTCGACCAGCTCACGCTCCATGCCAGCGATGACGCGGCGCGATTCGTCGCGCAGCGCCCGCATTTCGTCGAGTTCGGCATGGTATCCCGCCCGCACGAAGCCGCCATCGCGTTTCAGCAGCGGCAGGTCGTCGGCCAGAGCTGCCGTCAATTGATCGGCAAAGCGGATCGGCAGCGCCGAGATAGCTTCCAGCGCCTCCTTCACCTCCGCCGGCACGATCGCATCGGCAAACAGCGTCCTGAGCGCCACGGCCGCCTCGAAGCCGGAGCGCAACGCGCCAAGGTCGCGCGGACCACCCCGGTTGAGCGCGAGCCGCGTCAGAGCGCGCGGCATATCGGCCACGCCCTTGAGACAGGCGCGCAGTGCCTCGCCAAGCCGCCGCTCGGTAAGAAAGAACGCGACCGCATCGAGCCTCCGGTTGATCGCCTTGGGGTCGGTCAGCGGCGACATTAGTCGGTCGGCCAAGAGGCGGGCGCCCGCCCCAGTCACCGTGCGGTCGATGGCGCTGAACAGCGAGCCGTCGCGTCCGCCATCCGTGCTTCGCAGCAGTTCCAGATTGGTCCGCGTCGCCGGATCGATGAACAGCGTCGTGCCGGCCTGCTCGCGCTCCGGTCGCGACAGTGGTGGCCGTTCGGCCTTTTGCGTCTTTTCGACATAGGCGATGACGCCGGAGATTGCTGACAGTTCAGCGCGTGAGAAGGTGCCGAAACTGTCGGGCGTCGCCACTTCGTAGAACCGGGCGATGCGGGAAGGCGCCGAAGCTGAATCGAACAGGCTCGGCGGCTGCGGGCTCGCCACCTGGCCGATGAGATCGAATACCGGCTTCAGCTCCTCATCACGGAACACCGGCTCGGCCAGGATCAGTTCGCGCGGATCGACCCGGAAGATGTCTGCCAGCAGATTGTCGGCGCTGGTTTCGGCCACCCGGAAAATACCGGTCGAAAGCTCGATCCAGGCCAGCGCGTAACTTGTCTGGTTGCCTGTCGCGCTGACGCGCTCCCCGGCTCTTGTATCCGCACCACCCTTGACCCGCCCCAGCGCCATCAGGAAATTCGATTCCGACGGCGCCAGCAGTTTGTCCTCGGTGATGGTACCGGGCGTGACCAGCCGGATGACATCGCGCTTCACCACCGATTTCGAGCCGCGTTTCCTGGCTTCGGCCGGGTCCTCGATCTGCTCGCAGACGGCGACGCGATGGCCAAGGGCAATCAGCTTCTGCAGATAATCGTCGGCGGCATGGACCGGCACGCCGCACATCGGAATGTCATGGCCCTGATGCTTGCCCCGCTTGGTGAGCACGATACCGAGCGCGCGCGAGGCAACTTCGGCATCGTCGAAGAACAATTCGTAGAAATCGCCCATGCGATAGAACAGCAGCGAATCGGGGTTCGCCGCCTTGATCTCGATATACTGCTCCATCATCGGCGTGGCGGCCGCGGCCGGCTGCGCCGGGGAACTGTTCTCGATGTGGATCGGTGTTTCGTCGTTCAATGTATCGTCCAAAAAGAAGAGCCCCGCCCTGATTGGCGATTTACAGCGTCGGAGTGTAGCCTTAATGCCGAACGGTCCACAAAAATAGACTGCGTCAGGCGAGGAAACGCAAAGCATGGCATCCGGCAACAAACCTGAAAATCTCGGTCCTTCCGTCAGCACCCAGGAGGCGCTCGAGTTCCACGCCGCCGGCAGGCCGGGCAAGCTCGAAATCAACCCCACCAAGCCGATGGCGACACAACGTGACCTGTCGCTGGCCTATTCGCCGGGGGTAGCCGCGCCGGTTCTGGCCATCGCCGACGATCCGAGCCGCGCCTTCGACTATACATCGCGCGGCAATATGGTCGCCGTCATCAGCAACGGCACGTCGATCCTCGGGCTCGGCAATCTCGGCGCGCTTGCCTCCAAGCCGGTGATGGAAGGCAAGGCGGTGCTGTTCAAGCGCTTTGCCGATGTCGATTCCATCGATCTGGAAGTCGACACCGAGAATGTCGACGAATTCATCAATTGCGTGCGCTATCTCGGACCGTCCTTCGGCGGCATCAATCTGGAGGATATAAAGGCGCCGGAATGCTTCATCATCGAGCAACGCCTGCGCGAACTGATGGACATTCCGGTGTTTCACGACGACCAGCACGGAACGGCGATCATCGCCGCTGCCGGACTGATCAATGCGCTGGAGATCACCGGCCGCGACATGAAGACGACGCGGCTGGTCTGCAACGGCGCCGGCTCGGCCGGCATCGCCTGTATCGAACTGGCGAAGGCGATGGGCTTTTCGCCCGAAAACATCATCCTGTGCGACACCAAGGGCGTGGTCTATCAGGGCCGCACGGAGGGCATGAACCAGTGGAAATCGGCCCATGCCGTCAAGACCGAAAAACGCACGCTGGCCGAGGCGATGGATGGGGCCGACGTCTTTTTCGGCGTTTCGGCCAAGGGAGCACTGACATCTGCCATGGTGCGATCCATGGCGAAGAACCCGATCATCTTCGCCATGGCCAATCCCGACCCGGAGATCACGCCCGAGGAAGTGGCCGACATCCGCACCGATGCCATCATGGCGACCGGCCGCTCGGATTATCCGAACCAGGTCAACAATGTGCTCGGCTTCCCCTACATCTTTCGCGGCGCGCTCGACGTGCGGGCAACCACCATCAATGATGAAATGAAGATCGCCGCCGCGCAGGCGCTGGCCGCCCTTGCCCGGCAGGACGTGCCCGACGACGTCGCCGCCGCCTATCGCGGCAGCCGGCCGAAATTCGGCCCCAACTACATCATTCCGGTGCCGTTCGATCCACGCCTGATCGCCGCCGTTCCGCTCGCCGTCGCCAAGGCGGCGATGGATTCGGGCGTCGCGCAAAGGCCGATCCTCGATCTCGGCAAATATGCCAACGAGCTGTCGGCCCGTCGCGACCCGATCGCCTCCACCCTGCAGCGGATCTATGATCGCGTTCGCCGCCACCCCAAGCGGGTGGTGTTCGCCGAGGGCGAGGAAGAGCAGGTGATGCGGGCGGCCGTGTCCTATGCCAATCAGGAACTCGGCACCGCGATCCTGGTGGGACGCGACGAGATCATCAAGGAAAACGCCCGCAATGCCGGCATCGACATCAACAAGCCCGGCATCGAGATCATCAATGCAAGGCTTTCACGCCGCAATGCCATCTACGCGGACTATCTCTATGAACGGCTGCAGCGCAAGGGCTTCCTGTTCCGCGACTGCCAGCGGCTGATCAATACCGACCGCAACCACTTCGCTGCCACAATGGTGGCGCTCGGCGATGCCGATGCCGTGGTCACCGGCGTGACGCGCAACTATTCCACCGTGCTGGAAGATGTCCGCCGGGTGATCGACGCACGGCCCGGCCACAGCGTCATCGGCGTATCGATCGCGCTGTGCCGTGGACGCACCGTGATCATCGCCGACACCGCCGTCCATGACATGCCCGATGCGGTCGAGATCGCCGACATCGCCGAGGAGGTCGCAGGCTTCGCGCGCCGCATGGGCTATGAGCCGCGTGTTGCCATGCTCGCCTATTCGACCTTCGGCCATCCGGCCGGCGAGCGCTCCGAGCGCATCCAGGAAGCGGTGAAGATATTGGACAAGCGCCGCGTCGATTTCGAATATGACGGCGAGATGGCCGCCGATGTGGCGCTAAATCCGCGCATTATGCAGCAATATCCGTTCTGCCGTCTCTCCGGGCCGGCGAACGTGCTGGTGATGCCGGCCTATCACTCGGCCTCAATCTCGACCAAGCTCCTGCAGGAACTCGGCGGATCGACCGTGATCGGCCCGCTGCTGGTCGGCCTCAACAAGCCGGTGCAGATCGTTCCGCTCAACGCAAAGGACAGCGACATCGTCAATATGGCGGTGATCGCCGCCTATAGCGCCGACACGTAATACGCTACAACAAGCCGGCCTGCCCGGCGGCCTCGCGCAAGTTTTCACGCGGACGCGGCCCAATCTGCTGGATGACCAGGCCTGCGGCAAGCGACCCCAGCCGGCCGCAATCCACAAGGCTGCGGCCTGCCGTATAGCCGAACAGGAAGCCGGCGGCATAAAGGTCGCCGGCACCCGTCGTATCGACAAGCTTGTCGATCTCGATTGCATCGACGGCGACGGTTTCGTCGCCCTTCACGATAACCGAACCGCGTTCGGAACGTGTGACAGCGGCGATGCTGCAATCCTTGCGGACAAGCTCCAGCGCCTGTTCGAACGACTCCGTCTGGTAGAGCGATTTCAGCTCGCTTTCATTGGCAAAGACGATATCGACGGTGCGGCTGCGCATGAGGTCAAGGAATTCGCCGCGATAGCGGTCGACGCAGAAGGGGTCGGACAGCGTCATCGAGACTTCCCGTCCGGCTTCATGCGCATGCCGGGCGGCCAGCAGGATCGCTTCCTTCGCCCGCGGCGGGTCCCACAGATAGCCCTCGAAATAGGTGACCTTGGCCGCGCGCGCCTTGTCGGCCTCGACATCCTCCGGCCCGAGTTCGACGCAGGCGCCGAGATAGGTGTTCATCGAGCGCTCGCCATCGGGCGTGACGAAGATCATCGAGCGCGCCGTCGGCGGGTTGCCGGCAAGCGGCCTGGTGTCGAACGCCACACCCTGCGCGCGGATGTCATGCGTGTAGATGTCGCCGAGATGATCTTGCGACACCTTGCCGAAGAAGGCGGCGCGACCACCGAAGCTGGCGACGCCCGCCGCCGTGTTGCCAGCGCTGCCGCCCGAGGCCTCGATCGCCGGACCCATATGGCTGTAGAGCAGTTCGGCGCGCTCGGCATCGATCAGGTTCATGGCGCCCTTGATGATGGCGTTGTCGCGCAGGAACGCTTCGTCGCACTGGGCGATGATGTCGACGATAGCGTTGCCGATACAAAGCACGTCATATTTGGTCATGAATCCCCGCAGGCAAAGGCTGGTCGCGCGATCAAATCGCCAGCGGTCTAGCCGTTTGCAACGGCTTCTTGCAAGGAATTTGGACGCCTGCCTTCCCGTTTGCCGCGCTATGCGGGAAAACGCCCCTGAACAAGCCTGTCCCGACAGCCTCCGCAACCGATGATTGACGCCATCCGAAACCATCGCTAATCCTGTCGCCGGAATTGGTTTCGCCTCGGCGAATGAAAAGGGAACATGGTGAGGTCGATCGGTCGGCCGAATCCGTGACTGCCCCCGCAACTGTAACCGTTGAGCCGCTTCACCCAAGTCACTGACCCGTTTGCGGGTCGGGAAGACAGAAGCAGGCAATGACACGGAAGTCAGGAGACCTGCCTTTTCCGGTCACCCATGCCCGGGCACGAGGGGTGCTCAGGCGCGGCCGTCCGTAGCGGTGACACAAATGTGTTGCCGCGCGTTCGAATGGCTCAGGGGCTCAGTGCCCCGCAATCCTTCCGATCCGCGGTTTTTAATGGCTTGGCCGGCGATACGCCTCAGGCCAAACGGAGGGATGAATGACGACAGGAGTTTTACGCGCAGGCATCGTGGCTCTGGCAGCCGGTGCCGCCGCGCTACTCATATCTCTGGCACCTGCATCCGCCCAGGAAAGCGATGATGCGACGATCCAGCTGAACCAGATAACGGTAACCACTCCTTTGCGGCGCGAATCGGCACTGGCGAGGAGCACGTCATCCGTGACGGTCATCGGCGAACAGGAAATCGAAAAATCGGCTGCCGCCGACCTGCCATCGCTACTGAAGACCTATGCGGGCGTCTCCGTAAGGACCAATGGCGGCTTTGGTGCCGATTCCAGCGTATCGCTGCGCGGAACGTCGCCAAGACAGACGCTCGTGCTCATCAACGGTGTTCGCGCAAGCTCCGCCACGCTCGGCACCACAGCGATCTCGGCCATTCCACTTGCCTCCATCGAGCGCATCGAAATCGCCAAGGGCGGGCATTCGGCGCAATACGGTGCCGACGCCATCGGCGGCATCATCAACATCATCACCAGGCAGGGCGGTGCCTGCGACAATGGCAATGCCGCTTGCGGTACGTTGACCGCCGGCGTGATGCATCCCTGGGGTGGATATGTCTCCGGCAATGTCGGCGGCCGCACCGCCGACGGGGTGGACTATTCTCTGGGCGGCAGCCTGTTCGGCACGCGCGGCTACGACTTTACCACTCGCAGTGATGAGCTCGATGAGGATGGCTTTCGGCAGGGCTCGCTGAACTTCGCTCTGTCGAAGGAATTCGACTGGGGCCGTCTCTATGCCGACGGGCTCTATGCGCGCGGGCGCAATCAGTATGATCAGCGGCCTCCGGCTCCAAACGAGTCCGACACCGACAATTTCGCCGGAAAGATCGGCGCGCGCGTCGACCATTCGGAAAGCTGGTCCTCGACGCTCGAGCTGACGAGCTCGGTCGACAAGTCGATCAATTTCCGCGGCGACGTGCAGGGAGACATTTTCGACACGCTGCGCTACGGCATCTTCGCTTCCACGCAAAAGACCTTCGAAACCGAGAAGGCTCGCCATGTGGTGACCGGCGGCGTGGAAGCCTATCGTGAGAGCGTCGATGGGAGTTCGGTCTTCGGCCTGCCCTATGACGTGACCGACCGCGACCTGGCCGCGGTATTCGGCCAATATTCATTCGAATATGAGGTGCTCACCGTCGATACGGGCCTGCGCTATGATCACAATGACCAGTTCGGTGGCGCCACCACCTACAATATCGGCGCGAGCTATGAATTCGTGCCGGGACTGGTCGCCCGCTCCTCATTCGCCACCGGGTTCCGGGCACCGACCTTCAATGAGCTCTACTATCCCTTCATGGGCAATCCGAACCTGTTGCCGGAGGAATCGCGCTCTTACGAGGTCGGCTTGAACTGGCAACCCACCGAAGCCACCAGCCTTGATCTGGCGCTCTATCGGACACTGATCCGAAACCAGATCAACTGGGGCGAAGTCAGGCCGGAAGTCTGGCTGCCGTCGAATATCGAGCGCGCTATGATTACCGGATTCGAAGCCACGTTGGGCCACCGATTCAATGATAGCCTGTCGGGGCGCGCCTCGATCGACATCCGCGATCCGAAAAACCGCACAAGCGGTTTCGACATTCCCTATCAGTACCGTTTCAAGGCGGCTGCAGAGCTGGAATTCCAGGCGACCGAGGAACTCGCTCTCGGGGCCGCAGTCGTCTATACGGGCAGCCGCTTCACCAATGACTTCAACACAGTCAAGCTGCCGGCCTATACGACGGTCGACCTGCGGGCATCCTATGCCTTCGACGAGCGGTCAGAGCTGAAGCTGGCAGTCGAGAATGTGTTCGACGAACAATATTCAACCTCGAACGGCTTCCGTTCTCCCGGCCGCACGTTCAATCTGAGCTTCTCACGGAGCTTCTGACGGGAATGCTATCCCTCACCCGGTTCGGCACATGCCTGTTTCTCGCGGCGGCGGCCCTTTCCATAGTGTCGCCCGCTGCGGCGGGGCAGGCGCCGGGCAGGGTCGTGTCGATGAATGTCTGCACCGACCAGCTTGCCATGCTGATCGCCGGCGAGGGCCAGCTCCATTCCGTCTCGGTGCTCGCCAGCGATCCCAGCACTTCCGTCATGGTCAGGCAAGCGAAACGCTATGTCGCCAATCACGCACTCGCCGAGGAAATCTTCCTGATGGAACCGGACCTGGTCCTTGCCGGAACCTTCTCGCCACGCGCGACGGTCGGCCTCCTGCGGCGTCTCGGCTTCCGCGTCGAGGAATTCGCGCCGGCGAGGTCCTTCGGCGATGTGCGCGAGAACATCACCCGTATCGGGGAGTTGCTGGGTCGCCGGCAAAGAGCCGCCGAACTCGTGGCTGGGCTCGACCGGGGACTTGCCGCCCTGCAGCAAGCGCCGGCATCGGGCAAGACCATCGCACTCTCCGATTCCAACAGCTACACCACCGGGACCGGCACGCTCGCCGATGAAATCTTCCAGGCCGCCGGCCTTACCAATATCGCCGAAAAGCTCGGCGTCGCCGGCACGGTGCGCCTGCCGATGGAGCTCTTGATTATGGCCAAGCCCGACATGATCGCCATCAGCAATCACGACTATGGCGCGCCGGCGCTGGCGCAGGAGAATTTCGTGCATCCCGCCTATCGGGCGCTCGGCGCGAAGGCGCAGATGGTGGAGGTGCCGGTGCCCAATATGATCTGCGGTGCCCCCTTCACGCTGGAGGCGGCAACCATTCTCCAGAAGGCGGCGGCACAGTGAGCGATCTCGCCCGGTACAGACTTGTTGCGTCGATCCTCGCCGTCGCGACGGTGGTCCTGTTCCTGCTCTCGCTCACGGTGGGACCGGCCGGCATCGCCTTCGGCGACAGCATGGCTGCCCTGTTTTCCGACAAGGGCGACGGCATCGCGCTCATCATGCAGGAGATCCGCCTGCCGCGCGCTATCCTGGGGCTGATGATCGGCGTCACGCTCGGCCTGTCGGGCGCGGTGCTCCAGGGCTATCTGCGCAACCCGCTCGCCGAGCCCGGCCTGCTGGGCATCAGCGCCTCGGCCTCGCTCGGCGCCGTGCTTTCCATCTATACCGGCCTGTCGGCCGCCTTCGCGCTCGGCCTGCCGCTCGCGGCCCTTGCCGGCGCGGTTATAGCCGTTGTCGTCGTGCAGGCCATGGCCGGAACGCGCGGCGGGTCGCTGACCATCATCCTCGCCGGCATCGCCGTCACCAGCTTTGCCGGCGCCATGACCTCGCTGGCGCTCAATCTCTCGCCCAACCCCTTTGCCGCGCTTGAAATCATGTTCTGGATGCTCGGCTCGCTGACCGACCGTTCCATGACCCATGTCTGGTTGGCCGGCCCGTTCATCCTCGCCGGCTGCCTGATGCTTGCCGGTCTCGGCCGTTCTCTGGATGCGCTCACGCTCGGCCGCGATGCAGCAGCGAGCATGGGCGTCGATCTGAGGCGGGTGCAGTTCCTGGCGGTGTTCGGCACCGCCGCATCGATCGGTGCGGCCACCGCCGTAGCCGGCGCGATAGGCTTTGTCGGCCTGGTGGTACCGCATATATTGCGTCCGCTGGTCGGGGCCAAGCCGTCGCGTCTGCTGCCGGTCAGCGCGCTTGGCGGTGGCTGCGTGCTGCTTTCCGCCGACATATTGGTGCGCATCATCGCGCCGGACCGCGACCTGAAACTCGGCGTGCTGACTGCGATCGTCGGCGCGCCATTCTTCCTCTGGCTGGTCTACAAGACGCGAAAGGAGCTGGCGTGACGCTGCTTTCGCTATCCAGCCTGAAAGTCTCGCTCGGCCAACGGCCAGTCCTGAAAGGCATCACCCTCGACGTCGCGGCCGGCGAGTTCATCGGCCTGATCGGCCCCAATGGTGCGGGCAAATCGACCCTGCTGCGCGCCGCACTCGGGTTGCTGCGCGGCAGCGGCGATATCCGCATCGCCGGGCGCGATACCAAAGCCATCTCCGCGCGTGAGCGCGCCCATCACATCGCCTATCTGCCGCAGGAGCGTGAAATCGCCTGGCCGGTATCGGTCGAAACGCTGGTCGCGTTCGGGCGCGCTCCGCATCGTAGTCTTGGCGGATTGAGTGCACAGGATATCGCGGTGATCGAGCAGGCGATCCAGCGCATGGAAATCGACGAATTCCGCCATCGATCCGCAATCGAACTTTCAGGCGGCGAAAAGGCGCGGGTGCTGATTGCCCGCGCGCTGGCGCAGGACGCGCCGCTGCTCCTGGCGGACGAGCCGACCGTCGGGCTCGATCCCTGGCACCAGATAACGCTGATGCGGATATTTGCCGATCTTGCCCGCGAAGGCCGGGGCGTGATCGCCTCGATGCATGATCTCGGGCTCGCAGCCCGCTGGTGCACACGCCTGATCATGATCGATCACGGCATGATCGTTGCCGATGGTTCACCGGAAGCGGTGCTGACCGCCGAGCGCCTGCGGCAAGTCTATGGCGTGACGAGTTTTATCGACACTATCGCTGGCGGGATGGTGGTGCAGCCGCTGGACGTTGACCGCAAGGCCCACTGATCGCAGCCAACAAAAAAAGCCCGGCACGACGGCCGGGCTTTCAAACAGATTGGCTGCAATTAGGCGGCGCTACCGCCGATCCAGTGCGACAACGCTGTCTTGGGAAGCGCGCCGACCTTGATGTCGGCGACCTCGCCATCCTTGAAGATCATCAGCGTCGGAATGGAGCGCACGCCATATTGCGCGGCGATCTCGGGATTCTCGTCGATATTGAGCTTGGTGATCTTCACCTTGCCGGCCAGTTCGGTCGAAATCTCTTCCAGCGACGGGCCGATCATCTTGCAGGGGCCACACCATTCGGCCCAGAAATCCACCACGACAGGCCCGGAAGCATCCAGCACGTCGGATTTGAAATTGCTCTTGTCGACCTTCACAGTGGCCATGAGAAAATCCTTTCGGTTCGATGTCGCACCATATGTGGTGGATATCGGGCGGGCGTTCAAGCACCCCTTGTGTCACGCCTGCGTGAGTCGGACAAGGGCGTCTTCCATCGCGCGATCGGGAATCTGCAGCAGGGCGGGTGCTGCCGTAAACAGCAGGCAGGCCGAGACCTTGCGCCCGGGATAAAGCGGCTGAAGCAGGGCCCGGTAAAGCGCAAGCTGCGTGACATAGCCCAGCGGAATTTCCTCCGGTGTTGCGGGCGGGTGCCGGTCGGTCTTGTAATCGACGATCAGGACCTCGTCGGCGGTGACGGCGAGGCGATCGATCTTACCCGAGATCGGGCGCAAGCTACCCCTCACCATCAGTTTGCCCATGACGGCGACTTCGGCGCGCGAGCCTTGCGCAAACAAGGGCGCAAATTGCGCCGCCGTCATGATCCCCTCGACCGCGGCAAGCGCGGCGGCGCGCTCATGTTCGGGCCAGTCCGCCGCAACCCGGTCCATATAGCGCACCGCGGCAGCCGCCCTCCCGGCCTGGTCGATGCCCGGCAGGACCTGCAAGAGCTTGTGCAGGATGAGGCCGCGTGCAATGGCAAAACCGGGCTCGATATCCGGGTCCAGCACCGGCGAGCGGCTGGACACCGGCGCTTCCTGCTCCTCTTCGATCAGGGCCGATGCCCCGGATGGCGACAGCGGTCGCGGCAGTTGCTCGGATAATGGCGGCCCTTTCAGCAACCTCTCAGGCATGGGTGCCGGGGTCGTCACCACTTCGCTCGCCTCGCCGTCTGGTGTCGGCTGCACTTCCTGTATCGGCGTGACCCGGAAGCGATGCACGCTATCGTCGCTCACCGGATGCTGGCGCGCTTCGCTCTGCGGGCTGGCGGTCAGCGCGGCACTCACCAATGCATGCCAGGTCGCGGGGTTTTGCGCCCGCTTGCCGTGATAGCCGCAAATGATCACCCGATCCTCAGCGCGCGTCATGCCGACATAGAGCAGGCGGCGATATTCATCGTCCGCGCGTTCCCTTGCGCCAAGGCTGGCAGCTTGCGAGAAACCATTGGCGACGTCACTGCCCGACCGCCAGAGATAGCCTTTGACATGGCGCAATTCGCCCTGAGGCTGGAACGGCATCAGGCGCGGCAGATGCTGCTCGCTGAAGGGCGCGGCACCGCCATCGACCAGGAACACCACCGGCGCCTCCAACCCTTTTGCGGCGTGCACGGTCATGATACGGACCTCGTCGCGTGTCTGGTCCATCTCGCGCTTGATCTCGGGGCCCGCACTTTCGAGCGTGGCCAGGAAGGCCTCCAGCCCCGGAAGCCCGGTACGCTCTTCGGCAAGGCAGAAATTCAGGAACTCATCGAGGATATCGCCAGCATCACGTCCGAGCCGGGCGATCATTTTGCGGCGAACCTTGTCGCGGGCGAGAATGGCGGAATAGAACTCGAAGACCGGCTTGAACGCGGCCTGGGTCGACCATGTGTCCAACTGATCCGCCACCCGCGCCAATTCGGGTGCGCCCTGCCCATGCCACCGCAGCGAGTTGAACAAGGACATGCCCGCCGGCCGGCCATTTGCCAGCGCAAACAGCGTTTCTTCCGAAAGCTGGAAGATCGGGCTCTTGAGCACCGCCGCCAGCGAAAGGTCGTCTTCCGGCTGGATCAGGAAGCGGCCAAGCGCCATCATGTCCTTGACCGCAATATGCGCCGGCAGGCTTAGCCGGTCGGCACCCGCAACCGGGATATTGCGGTTCTTCAGGCTGCGCGCCAGCGCATGGACGAAACGGTCGCGCTTGCGCACCAGAATGATGACGTCGCCCGCCGTCAGCCGCTTGCCGGTACCTTCGATGATCTCGCCTGAAGAAATCCATTTCTCGATGGTGGCGGCGACATTTTCGGCAACGCGCACGGCCGGCGCATCGGCATGGTCGATGGCCTTGGTCCAATCCTCCGGCTCCTCCACGCTGGAGGCACCGAGCGAGGGCCAGATTTCGACATAGCCTGCGGCGCCGGAACGGATGGCGCTGTGCTGGATGGGTTCGGGATCGAGCGTGATGCCGCGTCGCGCTTCATCGCTGGAAAATACGGTGTCGACCGCGCGCAGCACGTCGTCGGTGGAGCGGAAGGACAATGTCAGCCGGATGGCCTCGAAACTGCCATTGGCGGCGCGGATTTTCTGCGAAAACTCATGACCGGTACGGGCGAAGGATTCAGGCGCCGCGCCCTGAAACGAATAGATCGACTGTTTCTCGTCACCGACGGCAAAGACCGTGCGGTGCACATTGTCGCGCGCGCCCATGCCGGCGAAGAACTCCTCCGCCAGCCTTTCGACCACCTGCCATTGCTCGGGGCTGGTGTCCTGCGCCTCGTCGAGCAAAATATGGTCAATGCCCTTGTCCAGCTTGTACTGGACCCATGGCCCGGCATCCTGCCTTGCCAGCAGGCGCACGGTGCGGGTGATGAGATCGTTAAAGTCGAGAAAGCCGCGCCCGGCCTTCAACTGTTCGTAGCGCGCGATCAGCCAGTCGGCGATGGTAAGGGCCGCGCGGGTCCCTTCCAGCATACGGATCAGCGCCAGCCGATCGGATGTCTCGAGGACCAATAATCCCATACGCTCGAACTGGGTCTCGAAGTCGGGGAAATGCTCGGCCACGCCTTTCGAGGCGATGGTCCTGGTGCTGCGAAGCACCCAGCCCTCTCCCGATTTCTTCGTCAGGAAGGTCGCATGCAGCTTTTGCAGCCGCTTTACCGGATCGTCCTGCCGGCAGGCCTCGGCCAGGTTTTCGGCAAAACTCTGCGCATTGACCTTGCCGGCGGCAATGGCGCGGCGGCCAAATTCCAGCGCCAGCGCTTCGTTGAAATAGGCGTCCGGCCAGACGGTATCGGCTATGCCGCTCGCCGTGTCGCCCTCGCCGAAGCCGAATTCCTCGAACAGCGCGGCATAGTCCGACGTGCCGTCCCCTACCGCATCGATGAAGGCACGCAGCCCGTCGCGCTTTTGCACGATTTCGCCGAGCAATGCATCAAGCCCTGCCTCGCCGCCGCGCTCCAGCACCATGGCGAAGGCCTCGGCGAGCGCCGGGTTTTCGCTTGCCGCGGCACCGGTAACCATTTCGCGGCGCGCCGCCGCAAACAGCGTTTCCTCCATCAGCGGGTCGAGAAGCTGGAAATGCGCCGCGATATTGGCTTCGAGCGGAAACTGGTGCAGCACCGATTCGCAGAACGCATGGATCGTCTGGATCTTCAGCCCGCCCGGCGTTTCCAGCGCTTCGGCAAAAAGCCGCCGCGCACGGCGCAGCTTGGCGGCATTCGGCCTCTTGCCGTCGAGCTTCTCGATCTCGGCGGCCAGGTCCTCGTCGCCCAGCATCGTCCACCGCGACAGATTGCCGAAGACGCGGTTCGACATGTTGGCAGCCGCCGCGCGCGTATAGGTCAGGCAGAGGATTTTCGAGGGGTCGGTGCCCTCGAGCAGCAGGCGCGTGACGCGTTGCGACAGCACATGCGTCTTGCCGGAGCCGGCATTGGCCGACACCCAGGCCGAATTCTGCGGATCGGAAGCCCGCGCCTGGCGCTCGGCGGTTTCAGTCGGAACGGGCGGCAGCTTCTTCATTCGTCGCCACCCGCATCCTGCGGATTGTCGCCGCCGGCCGACCATTCGAGCACGCGGGCGAGATGGTCGTAGTCGCCGTCGGTTTCGCCCTCGCGAAACGGCAGGGCGCGCGACAGATAGCCCGTATCCGCCTTGTTATAGTGCTCAAGCAGCACTTCCAGCCTTTGCCAGGCTTCCTCCGACAGGTCGTCGGCGCTGCGCGGCTTGCGGTTGAGCTCCAGGATCGATTCCTCGATCACTTCGCCATTCGGCTTGAAGCGGATGAAGGCCAGTTGCGATGGCTCGGCCCGCCCCAAGGCACGAAACGCGCCGCGCTTGAGCAACGCGCCTTCGAGCGCCAGTTGCGGTGCAAGCAGCGTGTGCGCCTGCGCCTTGGAGGGCGAGGCGCCGGTCTTGTAGTCAAGCACATCGGCCATGTCGCCCGGCAGCATGTCGATACGGTCGGCATAGCCGGACAAGGTGACATCGCTGTTGCCGACCGGCGTCTTTTCCGCCCGTTCTTCCGGGTGCCGGCTTTTGACCAGCGGCGCACGCAGGCGCTCCCAATCGATGATCTCGCCGGCGAGTTTTTCAAAGCGCGGCCACCACACCGCTTCCACATCGGCGGGCAAGGCTGCCTCGGCGAAACAGGCGCGGCCTGCCTCAAGCAGGGCTTCGGTCGCGCTTGGATCGAGCGGATCGATGCCGGATGCCGAAAAGCGGTGCATGATGGCATGGAACAGCGTGCCCCGCTCGGCCGCACCCGGATCGCGCATCAGCGGATCGAGCGGCATCAGGCCAAGGATCCGTCTTGCGTAGATCGCATAGGGGTCGCGCCGCAGCGTCTCGATCTCGGTCACGGAAAAATGCCGTGGCCGCGCCGCCAGCGGCGGCACCGGTTGCGGCCGCGCAGCAAAGGGAACTTGCGGGCCTATATCGAGGCCACGCGCCCAATGCAGCAATTCGTCGCCGCGCCGGCGCATCGTCTCTGCCTGCTCAGGCCCGATAAAGGTCAAGATGCGCTGCAGCCAGCGGGAGGGCACGGCCGGCGCATCTCCCGACCTTGCCGACCGGGCAAGGATAACCTTGCCCATGCCCATGGCCATCTGGAAATCATGCGCCGATTGGCCGATCCGCCGCTCCGGCGGCTCGAGATCGAGCCCAGTCTTCATTACCCGCGACATGAAGCGATCGGCCTCTGCCTTGCGCGGCCAGGTGCCCTCGTTCAGCCCGCCGATGACGATGGTGCCGACAGTCATCAGGCGCGCTTCCAGTGCGCCCCAGATCGACACACGGCTGTCGCCGCCATGCGAGGGCTTGACCGTCTCGGTTGCGATCAGCGCCTCCATGACGTCCGGCCACTCGTCTACGTCGAATGATAACGCCGCGGTAGAGGCCACCAGCCCGCGCAGGAACTCGGCCAGCTTGGCGCCGGCATCGCCGGCATAGAGCTCTTCCAGGCTGCCGTCTTCGCCGCGCCCGAGCGCTTCCAGCGCAACGACGGTGGCATGCAGGATTTCCGCGAGTTCGACAGATTGGCGATTGCTGAATGCGGCAAGCGGGGCCAACGCATCATGCAGATGCGCAATTACCAGCCGCGCTTCCTCGATCCGTCGCACCGTCATGCGAGCAAACCAGAAGGGCGCGCGGCGGTCTTCTGCCAGAGCTTCCAGCCGCGTCTCAAACAGCGCGGCAATACCCGCCAGGCCGGGCCGGCCGGTGCCGCCCCGAAGCGCGACCAGTTCGACTGTCTCGGCAGCCCTTCGCACCAGCGCCCGGTTCAACCCCAGGCAAAGCAGCGGGTGTTTCAGCAGCGCCATGATGGCGACCGGATCGCCGGGCCGGAACATGGCCTGCAACAGCAGCCGCAGCAGCGAGCCGGACGGCGTATTGGCAAGCGGCGTGCCGCCCGAATCGTCAGCCTGGATGCCGAAGCGCAGCAGCTCGGTGGAAACCCGTCGCGCAAGATTCCGGTCGCTGGTGACCAGGGCTGCGGTTTCCTGCGGCGCTTCCACCGCCCGGCGCAAGGCAATGGCGATCGCCACCGCCTCGTCACGCTCATTGGCAGCCTCGATCAGAGATGCATTCGCAAATGCCTGCTCCAGCGCTTGGCCACTCGTGCCCGCGCGCAGCCCGGCCCAGTCATCGGTCGCTTCGGCCGGCAGCAATGCCTGCCCGACGGTCAGTGCGCGCAAGGCCAGCGACGGGGCAACCGTACCCATCTCCTCCACGTCAGCCCGCAACAGCCCGATCTTCTGCAACAGCCTGGCGAGACCATATTGCGGATGGCCGAGAAGCGCCGGCGCCGGCATCGGCTCGGTGATGGCGGACCAAGCGCGCTCATCCATCCGCGTATCGAGCCCGGGCAGAACCACCGCGCCGCGCGGCAGACCGGCAATGGTGGCGAGCAGCTCGGCGGTTGCGGGAATGGAGCCGGTCGAGCCGGCGGCGATCACCGGACCGGCCGGCGGATTTTGGCGCAAGCGCTCCGCCTCCAGCCGGATCAGAGCGCTGCGATGCACAGCGGGGTTGGAGCAGCCACGTTCGGCCAGCAACGTTGGCCAGTTGCTGGTAACGATTTCAAGAAAATCCAGCGTCACCTGCCACCAGCCGGCAAGATCGCCGGAAACAAGTTCGCCAAGCTTGCCCCAATCCGAACCCTCGGTCTCGATCTCGTCCATCAAGCTGGCAAGATCTCGCGCCAGCCACAGCGAATCCGAGGTCGAGGCCGGCACGACGATCTCCTCCTCGAACAGCGCAGCGACATGGGAAGGAAGGCGGCTCTTCCAACGCCTGACCAGCGGGGCCAGCAACAGCAGCCGATCGATGGGCGCGATCGGCGGGGCGAGTTCCAATTCAACCGCGCCCCCCGGTGCAAAAGCAGCTTCCGCTTCGTCGAACTCACCCAGCGGGCGGATCATCGGCAATATGGCCGAGCGGCCTCCGGCCTTGTCCACGAACACGCCGCGCAATTCGCGAGCGGCACGGCGCGTCGGCACATAGATGGTGACATCGGCGAGAGCCGTCGGGTCGTCACTGCCGGAAAAATCGGGAATGAGACGACCGGCCAGCAATTCGTCTGCAAGTGTGGGCAGGAAGGCCGCGCCGACCGGCACCGAGAATACTCTTGGCAGCCGCCGCTCGGTCATACCGCTTGCGCCAAGGCGTCGGCGACCGCGGCTTCGGCAGGCGCAAGCGCATCCGGTGTGCCGACGGTGATCCAGCGCCCTTCCATCGCCATGCCATGCAGCCGCCCCGCCGCGATGGCCCGGTCAAAATAGAGGTTTAGCGAGTGCGGCATGGCCGTCGCTTCGGCGAATATCCGCGGATGGAGGATCGCAGCCCCCGCATAGATCAACCCCGCCGGATCGCCCAGGGCACGAGCCAGTGTACCGTCCGCCTTCAGGAGGAAATCGGTTGTGCCGCTATGGCCCGTCGCGCTGGCCGGATCGGCAAGCATCAGCAGGACATCCATCCGCGTTTCGTCCCAGGCAAGCGCCAGTCTTTTGAGGTTCGGCGTGCCGGCATCGATCCAGAATGTATCGGCATTGATTATGTAGAACGGCTTTTGCCCCAGCATGGGCAAGGCCTTGACGATGCCGCCGGCCGAATCCAGCAGGCCTTCGCTCTCGTCCGAAATCACGGTTTCCGGTTTCCGGCGGCTGGCGAGATGGGCGACGATCTGCTCAGGGAAGTAATGGACGTTGACGACTGCCTTGGTAACACCCGCCACCGCGAGGCTGTCCAGGCCCCAGTCCAGCAGCGTCTTGCCGGCAACCCTGACCAACGGCTTGGGCATGGTGTCGGTGATCGGCCGCATGCGCTTGCCAAGCCCCGCGGCCAGCACCATCGCTATTCCTGGCGTCGTCTGCGCGGTCAAATTCCTTACCCCCGGTCAGAGCGTGATGACTCTTCTTCGAATCGTCATCACACTCTATCTCTTTGTTTGAGCGTGATCTTTTCCGAAAACCGGCTTCCACTTTTCGGGATCATGCTCGAGCCCATGACGTTGGTAGAAATCGCGCAGCGGCGCAAGGGCCGGATGGGCGAGCGCCCGGCCGAGATAGTCGCGGATGCGCGGCAGATGCTTCAGATAGCCGGGCTTGCCGTCGCGCCGGTCGAGGCGGATGAAGATGCCCAGTATCTTCGAATTGCGCTGCGCGGCCATGATCGCAAAGGCTTCGGCAAAGGCTTCGGCATCGAAGGGCCCCGCAGCGCTGCGGGCAGCGATATAGGCTTCGAGCGTCGTCGCTTCGATCTCTAGCGGGACGGTGACCCGTGCATCCATGGCAAGCGAGGCGACGTCATAGGCCGAAGGCCCGATCAGCGCATCCTGGAAATCGATGATGCCGCAGCGGTCATGGCCGATCCTGTCGGCCCGCCAGATGATGTTGGGCGAGTGGAAATCACGCAGGACTATGCTTTTCTCGGCCGCTTCCAGCCGGTCGAACAAGGCCTCCCAAACCTGCCGGAAACCGGCGCGCACGGTTTCGTCGGCCTGGCGCCCGGTCATGGCCGGGAAATACCAGTCGAGCAGCAGTTCGACCTCGATCATCATGGCATCGCGGTCGAAATCCGGCACCTCGTGGAAAACGCCTGCCGCCAGTTCGATACGGCTCGGCCACTGCCTGCCGTGAATGGCAGCGAGCAATTCGGCAGCCGCCGCATATCGGGTGGCCACAGGTTCGCCGGCAGCCAGGAAATGCTCCGTACCGAGATGTTCCATCAGCAGGAAACCGTTCTCGATATCCTGCGCGTCAATCGTGGGAACCGAGACGCCGCCCTCGTGCAGCGCGCCGTCGATCGCCACAAAGGCCGCGACGGTCTGTGCCGTATGAGCAATCTCGGCATAGGATTTCCCGTCGCGGATGACCGGACCAAGCACCAGGCGGGGCGAATTCATCAGCACGCGCGGTTGTTCGCCTGGGCGGGTCACGATCTCATAGGAGCGGGCCGAAGCATCGCCAATGAAATGCGTACGCGCCGCAGCGCCCCATCCGGACCGGGTCAGAAAGTCGCGAATGGCAAAGCTGCGGGCAATCCGCGCTTCGACTTCGGCCGGCGCGGTGATCCGGGCAAGACGACCATCATCTTGCTCCAGAAGTTCGATGCGGGCAGCGGATTCAGGCAGGCGATCGCCGGCTTTCTCCGGCCACTCGACCAGCACCGCCCCCTGCTCCAGCATCTCGTCGAAGCCGAGTTCATCCAGCTCGGCGGGCGAGGACAAGCGATATAGATCGAAATGATGAACGGGAAAGCGCGCCTCATAGGACTGGACCAGCGTGAAGGTCGGGCTCGGCACCTCCAGATCGGCATCGTCCGCCAAGGTCCGGATCAGGCTGCGTGCCAGCGTCGATTTGCCGGCACCGAGATCACCATGCAGCGCAAGCACGTCGCCGGGCCTCAGTGCAAGCGCCAGATCCTGTCCCAGCATCGCGGTTGCGGCTTCGTCGGGCAGAAAGCGCTCCAGGGTGGAAGCGGTCATCCTCGTATCATCCAACAGGGCCTGCCGAAATCAAGCGCCGTCACTCGGCGGCGGCGCGCGTGCCGGACGGCGCCAGCGGAAACTGGCATATCACGGTCGTGCCCTGATCCCTGCCCGAGACGATCCGCACCGTACCGCCATGCAGTTCCACGAAGCTCTTGACGATCGACAGGCCAAGGCCCGCACCTCGCCGCCTGCCGCCATTCGTGCGCGGCTCGAACCGCTTGAACACCGTGTCCAGTATTTCCGGCGGCATTCCCGGCCCGTCGTCATGAACCGAGAACTCGACGCCCGCAGCCGCCTGCCGGCATGACAATGAGATCGTGCTTTGTTCGGGCGCGTAATTGGCTGCATTGCTGAGCAGATTATACAGGATCTGGCGGATGCGGGTCTCGTCGCCATGGAAGGCCTTTGGAGCCTCGGCGGCATCGATCGCCAGCCTTATCCCGTGCTCCTCCAGCCGATCGGATACCAGCTCGGCCGCTGCCGCGATGGTCTGGTCGACACGGACTTCGGCAATCTCCAGCTCCATGATCCCGGCATCCACCGTCGCCAGATCGAGAATGTCGTTGACGATGGTCAGAAGCACCGCAGACGACGAGCCGATATGGCCAAGATATTCGCGCTGGCGCGGCGCCAGCGGCCCTGTCGCAGGCAGCGACAGCAGTTCGGCAAAGCCGATAATATTGGTCAGAGGCGAGCGCAGTTCATAGGATACGTGCTGGACGAAGTCGTTCTTGAGCTGGTCTGCCTTTTCCAGCGCCTCGTTCTTGTCCTTCAGCGCCCGCTCCACATTGACGCTGTCGGTGACGTCAACGAAGGTCGTCATCACCTGGCCATTGGGCAGATGCACGATGGCGTAGCGCAAGACCGTGCCGTTGTTCAGTTCCGTCTGGCCCTGGCCGTCGCGACGCTCGTCGTCAAAACCGGTGACGGCGGCAACGAAGCCACCCCAGGGGCTGTCCTTTGCGACCGCATCACATTGCTTGCGAATGACCGAGATATGGGTATTCGGCTCGACGAATTGCGCAGAAAGGCCCCAAAGTGTCGTGAATGCCGGATTGGACAGACGAATGCGCCCATCCGGCCCGAACACGACAACGCCTTCGGTCAGATTGTCGAGGGTTTCGCCCTGCACCCGCACGGCGGTGTTGTAGCGGCTTTCGAGATCGATGCGCTCGGTCAGGTTCTCGAAGACCCAGGTCACGCCGCCGGTCGGCTGCGGATTGGCGATGACACGCAGCGTGCGGCCGTCGGGCAGATGCCACCAATGTTCCTGCGATTCGACCGCACGATAGGCGCCGAGCAGGTTTTCCTTCCAGCGGCGCCATTCGGGCTGCTCGGCGATTTTTCCCTCGCTGCGCAGCCGGTCGAGCAGCAGGGCATTGTCGGGAGCGCTCTCCAGGAAGGCCGTGTCGAGGTCCCAAAGCTTCTGAAAGGCCTGGTTGAAGAAGCCGAGCTTTTCCTGCGCATCGAAAATCGCCACCGCGGTGGTGAGCTGATTGAGCGTATCGGCGTGGCTGCGAAGCGTGTGCTCATGCACCTCGCGCAATCCCTCCGCACCGCTCATGTCGAGCGCGATGCCGGCCGAACCATCGCCGCTGGCAAAGTCGGTTACCGCAAACACCTTTCGATCGCCGCCGATGACGGTGGAAAGATCCTGCTTGAAGATCGGGCCCGCAAGGCGCTGCTGTTCGATCTTTTCACGCGCCGCACTGCCGAGAAACTCCTTGCCGTCCCGGACAGCTTCTTCACTGTCCGACGCCGCGACCGCCTGTGCATAGGCGCGATTGACCCACTGCAGGCGGCCATCGGCCGTGCGGATCCAGAACGGCATGTCGAGCGCATCGATGAGCCCCAGAATGGTTTCATGATCCGCCGATAGCTGCTGGTTCTCCAGCCGCAGCCGCGCCTGGCTTCGCTGTGTTTCCGACAGCGAGACAAAGCGCAAAATGACATGGAACGGGCTTTTTCGCCCCTGGGCTTCAAGCGGCGCCCCGCTCCGCGTTTCCACCACCAGATCGAAGGCGGTGCCTCTTTCGCGAAGTCCGGTCAACGCATGATCGAGGGCGGCGGCCGAGCGCGGCATCAGCCATCGTCCAAAAGCAAGAAAGGCCGAGCGGTCTTCAGGCGCCCCTGCTTCGGCGGGCAGCGACCCCAGAAGCTCGGGCTTCTCTTTCTCGCGCGCCCAGACCACCAGGCGCTGGTCGCGCAGATTGAGAAGCGCATCCGACCGCTGTTGCGCGGCGTTGAGATCGGCGACGCGCGCGCGCAGATCGACATTCTCGGCGGCTGTCCGGGCCCGCTCGCGGATCATCACGATCGCCGAGAGAAGGGCCGCACCAAGGACGCCGACAAATACCGCAAGCTGCATGACTTCGACGGTGCCGACAGACAGGCCGGCCCGGTCTGCCACGCCCTGGGCGATGGCGATATCGGCGAAAAGCAGGCCGGAGAGCGATGTCGCCGCGAAAAATCCGCGCGTCCTGCGTCGCCACGGCCGCAGCAACGCCTGCCGGTTGGACAGGGTCACCGCCCTGTCGCCCGAATCCTCGTGGCCTCCGGAAACGGCCTGTCCCGCGCGGAGCGGGTTGTCCCCCGGCATGTCCTTTTCCTCTCCGCCGCCTGGAGCGGCGGACTTTCAACTGGAATAGCGCCGCCGCTCTGTCATCTGCTCACACATCGGATCGCCTGGTTGCGCTACCGATGCCCTTGCCGCAAGCAGCCCTGGTTCCCGCTTCCCGGTCCCCACCCACGAAGCCCAAAGCGTTGCGAATCACGGCACCATAGCCGTTGCACGAATCGTCGTGAAGAAGCTCGCGCGGCAAAAAGAAAACCGGGCGAAAAGTCAATCGCCCGGCCTCAACATCTAGTATATTGGTTAATGAAAATTAATACCTGTAGTGATCCGGCTTGAATGGCCCTTGCGAGGTCACGCCGATATAGGCGGCCTGCTCGTCGCTCAGTTCCGTCAGCTTGGCACCGAGCTTGTCGAGATGCAGCCGCGCGACCTTTTCGTCGAGATGCTTGGGCAGCACATAGACCTGATTCTCATAGGCACCAGGCTTGGTCCAAAGCTCGATCTGGGCCAGCACCTGATTGGTGAAGGAAGCCGACATGACGAAGCTCGGATGCCCGGTCGCATTGCCGAGATTGAGCAGCCGGCCTTCCGAAAGCAGGATCATGCGCTTGCCGTCCGGGAAGGAGATCATGTCGACCTGGGGCTTGATATTGGTCCATTTAAGGTTACGCAGCGCGGCGACCTGAATCTCATTGTCGAAATGGCCGATATTGCCGACGATGACCATGTCCTTCATCTGGCGCATATGGTCGAGGGTGATGACGTCCTTGTTGCCGGTGGTGGTGATGACGATGTCGGCACTCGAGGCCGCGTCTTCCAGCGTGACCACCTCATAGCCATCCATAGCGGCCTGAAGCGCGCAGATCGGATCGACCTCGGTCACCTTCACGCGCGCGCCGGCACCACGCAGCGAAGCAGATGAACCCTTGCCGACGTCGCCATAACCGCAGACCACGGCGACCTTGCCGGCCATCATCGTGTCGGTCGCGCGTCGAATTCCGTCGACCAGGGATTCCTTGCAGCCATATTTGTTGTCGAATTTCGACTTGGTGACACTGTCATTGACGTTGATGGCCGGGAAGGGCAGCAGGCCCTTCTTCTGCAGCTGATAGAGGCGATTGACACCGGTCGTGGTCTCCTCAGTGACGCCGCGGATCGCTTCCCGCTGCCTGGTAAAGAAGCCGGGCGTCGCCGCCATGCGCTTCCTGATCTGCGCAAACAGGATTTCCTCTTCCTCGCTGCCCGGATTGGACAGCACGTCCTCACCTGCTTCGGCACGGGCACCGATCAGGATATACATGGTGGCGTCGCCGCCATCATCCAGGATCATGTTCGACGTGCCGCCATCGGCCCACTGGAATATGCGATCCGTGTACTGCCAGTATTCCTCCAGCGTCTCGCCCTTGACGGCAAAGACCGGGATATCGCCGGCCGCAATCGCGGCCGCGGCGTGGTCCTGCGTGGAAAAGATATTGCACGAAGCCCAGCGGATTTCGGCGCCGAGCGCCTTCAGGGTTTCGATCAGCACAGCCGTCTGGATGGTCATATGCAGCGAGCCGCTGATGCGCGCGCCCTTCAGCGGCTGGCTTGCCGCAAACTCGGCCCGGCAGGCCATCAGCCCCGGCATTTCGGTCTCGGCGATTTCGATTTCCTTGCGGCCCCAATCGGCGAGCGAAAGGTCGGCGACGATATAATCCTTGCTACCTGACATGGCAGAGCTCCGATGCGATGGTTGGCGCGCACGCACCCTGCACAGGGTCAAGAAAGCGCGATCATGCCGGCGTGATTAGCAGATCGCCGCCTTTTTCACAACGGGACATAAAGAAATCTTTATCCGTGCATGTCATCCAAATGGATGACATGGGTCAGGACCTGTTAAATCTCTTCGCCAAAGCGGGTCGCAATCAAGGCCTCGAGCGCTTCCATGACTTCCTTGGCTTCGGGGCCGCTGGCGGTGACGCGAATATTGCAGCCGGGGCTCGCCGCCAGCATCATCAGCCCCATGATCGACGTGCCGCCGACCTTCACCCCGTCTTTCTCGACATCGACCGAGGCCTCGAAGCCGCCAGCGACCTGGACGAACTTGGCCGAAGCGCGCGCATGCAGGCCGCGCTGATTGACGATCTTGAATTCCCTGCTGACCAGACCGTTTCCGGCAGTATCCATGGCGCTGCTCATTTGCTGCTCAACAACTGGCTGGCGACATTTATGTATTTGCGCCCGGCGGTCTGCGCTTCCTCCAGCGCCTGAGCCATGTCGTCGCCCTTGCGGACACTGGTGAGTTTGATCAGCATCGGCAGATTGACGCCGGCGATGATTTCGACACGGCCCGCCTCCATCACCGATATCGCCAGGTTAGACGGGGTGCCCCCGAACATGTCGGTCAGGATGATCACACCAGCGCCAGTGTCTGCCCGCGCCACGGCATCGACGATGTCGCTGCGGCGCTGCTCCATGTCATCATCGGCGCCGATGGCTATGGTCTCGAAATGGTCCTGCGGTCCCACGACGTGCTCGACGGCGTTACGGAACTCCTCGGCCAGCCGACCGTGCGTGACAAGCACGAGCCCAATCATTCTGCTTTGGCTCCCGTCATCGCCCGTTCACGAGCGTATTGTATCGTGGCCGCCAGCAGCATGGCCGACGGTGGAGCGCTATCTTGTCGACGCGGGAGCGGTTGACAAGCCCTAAAAAGCGTCATGATTGGCCATTTTTGCCGCATTGCACCAAAATCATGCCGTTCTGCACAAAGGCGGGATTGAAAGGCGCGCCAAAACGGCAGGCCGCGCCCCGACCGCATTTCTTTCGCAAAGCCGCAGACATGGAATGGCGCAGCCGGATATGATTTCGCTCTCTTCCTCGGGAAACCGTTCGGCCGCAGGCAGCAGTCTGACGACAAGATCGATCACCGCTTTTGCCTCGACATCGATCGGACAGGGACCAAGGCCGTGAACCTCCGTCAGCCCCTGAATGGCGGGCGGAGCCACAAGGACAAGCCTGCCGCCTCGTTGCGATACAAGAAGCTGGTCATCCGCGACGAGGCGGGCAAATTGCCCGGATTTTTGCAGCTGCGCGAGAAGGGTCAGCGCCAGAGTGGTTTTTCCGGACCCCGATGCGCCGACGATCAGCACGCCGCGATCCCCGACAACCAGCGCGGTACCGTGCAGGTTGGAAGCTGCCATCGCCTCAAACCCTGAATGTCGATTGGTCCTAACCATCCGCCGGCAAGGTCATCACGAAGCGAGCGCCCTTGAGTTCGCCGGGCTTGGTGCCAGGAATATTTTCAGCCGTCAGCGTACCGCCATGGGCCTCAACGATCTGACGGCTGATCGACAGGCCGAGTCCGGAATTCTGGCCGAACGCCTCGCTGGACGGCCGATCCGTATAGAAGCGCTCGAAAATCCGGTCGATTGCATCCACTCTTATGCCGGGCCCGTTGTCATCCACCGTAACCACGTTGAATTTACCGGCGCGCGCCAGTGAAATATTGATCCGCCCGCCATCTTCGGGAACGAAGGAGCGTGCATTCTCGATCAGATTGGTGATGACCTGCCCGACACGCAGATCATGCCCGAGCGAAAAATAGCCCTTCAGGCCTTGCGGCAATTTCTCGGCCGAGAACTCTATGACGGCGTGGCGCTTGTGGCGCCCAGCTTCCTGCGAGGCCGCGACAAGGTCGGAAATGAATTTCTTCAGGTCTATGCGGGCGGCATCCTCGCGGGCAAGCTCGGCATCGAGCCGGGAGGCATCGGAAATGTCGGTTATGAGACGATCCAGCCGCTTCACGTCATGCTGGATGACCTCCATCAGCCGGTTGCGTGATTCCTCATTGCGGGCAAGCGGCAAGGTCTCAACCGCGCTGCGAAGCGAGGTCAGCGGGTTCTTCAATTCATGGCTGACATCGGCCGCGAAGCTCTCGATCGCCTCGATGCGGGCATAGAGCGCATTGGTCATGTCACGGACGGCGACGGAAAGATTGCCGATCTCATCCTGGCGCATGGAAAAATCGGGAATTTCCTCGCGGCTCTTGGTCCCGCGCCGCACCCGCACCGCGGCGGCCGACAGCCGGCGCAGCGGGTTGGCAATGGTGGAGGCGAGCAGCATGGACAGGATTGCCGTCACCAGCGCCGCCACCCCGAAGACCCGCAGGATCGCCTTGCGCTCGGCGGCGACGATCTTATCGATGTCCCCGCCTTCCGTCGAAAGCATCAGAACGCCGAGCACCGCCCGGAAGCGCTGGATCGGCACAGCGACCGAGACGATCTGCTCGCCCTGTTCGCTCACCCGCACGATTGTCGAGGGGCTGCCGGTAAGCGCGTTCATGACTTCCGGAAAAGCCGCCCCGTTGCCGCCGGGCTGCTCGCGATAGACCGGCAGCTCCGCATCGCGGAACAGGTCGAACACGAATTTCTGGATGCGCTCGAAAAGATCTGGCTCTTCCTCCTCCACCGGCGGCAGGTCGTAGCGAAGGATTTGTCCGCGCGAATAGAGATGGCGCGAGTCCAGAAGCAGATTGGCGTCGCGGTCATAGATGCGCGCACGGGTGCGCGTCGGCGAGATAAGCCGCCGCAGAAGCGGCGCCACGCGTTCCGGGTTGATGGGAAAATCGAGATTGTCGAGTTGGTCCGACCCGGGCTCCAGGCTTTCGCCAGCCTGAAGCTCGAGCAGCTTTTCCGGGTCGATGCGGATCGAGTCGGTCTCCACCGTGGCCGAAGACGCGATGGCACCGGCAATGATCTCGCCCTGGGTCATCAGGCTTTCGACCCGCGCGTCGATCAATCCGTCGCGAAAGGTGTTGAGATACATGATCCCGATGACCAGCACGACCAGGCCGGCAAGGTTGAGGAACAGGATGCGCCGGGTCAGGCTGGAAAAGACATGGTGCCCGAGGAAGCGGCGAAGCGGCACCGTAATGCGCGACAACAGCGTCGGCGCAGGACGGCGTGCCCTGCCCGCACCCACCGCCGGCTTCTTGAGTTCTACCTCCATGGCCATTCAGGCGCAGCCTCTTGCAGCTTTCCCATACGCGCAAAACCCATGAGCGCGCACGACGTCCGATCGGACCAGGGCCTTCCCAACTCTCAACTGCAGCAGCGTTCTTCCTGCGGCCGCAGCTTACGCTTCACGAAACCGGTATCCAACCCCGTACAGCGTCTCGATCATCTCGAACTCGTCATCGACTGCCTTGAACTTCTTGCGCAGGCGCTTGATGTGGCTGTCGATGGTGCGATCGTCAACATAAACCTGCTCGTCATAGGCCGAATCCATCAGCGCATCACGGCTTTTGACCACGCCGGGGCGCTGCGCCAGGGAATGCAGAATGAGGAACTCGGTGACCGTCAGCGTGACCGGTTCGCCCTTCCAGGTGCAGGTATGGCGCTCCTGGTCCATGACGAGTTGGCCGCGCTCAAGCGAGCGGGCCTGCTGGCTCGGGCTTTTGGCCGCCGCCTCGCGGGCGCTCGCCCGGCGCAGCACCGCCCGCACACGCTCGACCAAGAGGCGCTGCGAGAACGGTTTGCGGATAAAATCGTCGGCCCCCATCTTGAGACCGAACAATTCGTCGATCTCGTCATCCTTCGAGGTCAGGAAAATGACCGGCAGATCGGACTTCTGACGCAGGCGGCGCAGAAGCTCCATCCCGTCCATTCGCGGCATCTTGATATCCAAAATGGCAAGATTCGGCGGACGCGCCGTCAGTCCCTCAAGCGCCGATGCGCCATCCGTGTAGGTCTCGACGCGATATCCTTCCGACTCCAAAGCAATCGAAACCGAGGTCAGAATATTGCGGTCGTCGTCGACAAGCGCGATCGTTGCCATTTCCAGCGACTCCCTCATGGGCTTGTGTCCCTTTCTGTATCGAAAGGGCTTTTGGCGGACAAATTGGGTACAAAATGTGGCACATAATCCTTGCCGTGTCACAGGCAAGGCCGTCCATCCGTGAAACCACCAGGAATGCAAGCGTGCGGCCCGGTGGTCTTCGTCACCGATCCTTTAAACAATTATAAACGATTTAAAATCTGTTAAAAAATTTTAAATCGATTAATGGTTTGAAACTGCTGCGCTTTTCTGGTTCTGACCAATTTTAGACCACAATCGCCTACCTATAGGCCTTGGATTGGGCATCAGCGCCACCTGGATCAGAGAGACGCAGAGTGAACGAAACCGGCAAACGCAATCCCTCCTTCGGAATCGACAAATCAGGTCTGAAGACGACCGGCCGCGTGCAATACAACCTTGGCGAGGCCGAACTCTATGAAGAAGCGGTCCGCCGCGGCGAAGCCCGGCTGACCGCGCACGGTGCCCTGATGGCCGAAACCGGCCAGCATACCGGCCGCTCGGCCAAGGACAAGTTCGTCCTGCGCGACGCCAATACCGAGCCGCATGTCTGGTGGGACAACAACAAGCCGATCTCGGCTGAGCATTTCGACACGCTGCTGTCGGATTTCCTCGCTCACGCGGCCGACAAGGACCTGTTCGTGCAGGATCTCGTCGGAGGCGCCGACGAGAGCCAGAAACTACCCACACGCGTCGTCACCGAATATGCGTGGCATTCGCTGTTCATCCGCAACCTGCTGATCCGTCCGCAGGCCGGCGAACTCACCGGCTTCGTGCCGAAGATGACCATCATCGACCTGCCTTCCTTCCGGGCCGATCCGGCACGGCATGGCTGCCGCACCGAAACCGTGATCGCGGTGGATCTGACGCGCATGATCGTGCTGATCGGCGGCACCTCCTATGCCGGCGAGATGAAGAAGTCGGTATTCACAGCCCTCAACTATCTGCTTCCGGCAAAGGGCGTCATGCCGATGCATTGCTCGGCCAATGAGGGGCCGAATGGCGATGCCGCGGTCTTCTTCGGGCTTTCGGGCACTGGCAAGACGACGCTTTCGGCCGATCCGTCGCGCACGCTGATCGGCGACGACGAGCATGGCTGGGGACCGGACGGCATCTTCAATTTCGAAGGTGGCTGCTACGCCAAGACGATCCGGCTTTCGGCCGAAGCCGAACCGGAGATCTTCGCCACCACGCAGCGTTTCGGCACGGTGCTTGAAAACGTCATCCTCGATGAAAACCGCGTGCCGGATTTCGACGACGGGCGGCTCACCGAAAACACCCGCTGCGCCTACCCGCTGCATTTCATCCCGAACGCCAGCGCGACCGGCCGGGCGAACCACCCGAAGAACATCATCATGCTGACTGCCGATGCTTTCGGCGTCATGCCGCCCATAGCCAAGCTGACGCCCGCCCAGGCCATGTATCACTTCCTGTCCGGCTATACCGCCAAGGTGGCCGGAACCGAAAAGGGCGTGACCGAGCCGGAAGCGACCTTCTCTACCTGCTTCGGCGCGCCTTTCATGCCGCGCCATCCGTCCGAATATGGCAATCTGCTGCGGCAATTGATTGCCGATCACGGCGTCGATTGCTGGCTGGTCAATACCGGCTGGACCGGCGGCGCCTACGGCACCGGCAAGCGCATGCCGATCAAGGCCACGCGCGCTCTTCTTGCCGCTGCGCTCGACGGCTCGCTGAAGAACGCCGAATTCCGCACCGATGCCAATTTCGGTTTCTCGGTGCCGATTGAGGTCGCCGGCGTCGATGCGGCCATTCTCGACCCGCGCTCGACCTGGGCCGACAAGCAGGCCTATGACGCCCAGGCCCTCAAACTGGTCGGCATGTTCATCGACAATTTCGGCAAGTTCGAAGCCCATGTCGATGCCAGCGTGCGCGGGGCGGCACCACAGGCCCAGACCGCGGCCGAGTAATATTCCACACAATCGAAAAAAGGCCCGGTCACCAGCCGGGCCTTTTCTTTTTGTCCGCCGCAAGCCATCACTGGACAATGACTGCAGACGAAAAGATCATCGTGGCGGGCGATGTCGTCATCCATCCCGACGACATCGAGGAGAATTTCATCCGCTCGTCCGGCCCCGGCGGCCAGAACGTCAACAAGGTGGCCACCGCCGTCCAGCTGCGGTTCGACGCCAGGAACGCAGCCGGCCTGCCCGAGCGCGTGCGCGAGCGCACCATTGCACTGGCCGGACAGCGGGCGACCAAGGACGGCGTGATCGTCATCGAGGCCGGCCGCTTTCGCACCCAGGAGCAGAACAGGGCGGATGCCAGGGCACGGCTGACCGAACTGGTCGCCAGGGCGGCAGAACCGCCACCCAAGCCGCGCCGCAAGACCAAGCCGACCAAAGGTTCGATCGAGCGCCGTCTGAAAAGCAAGGCCGGGCGCTCAACGATCAAGAAATTGCGCGGCAAGGTTGAAGGCGACTGACCTGTCAGCCGGATTTTCAATCACCGCTTTCCTTTTTTGGCCGCTGATGCAAAATTCGCCTGGCAGGGACTAGAGCCGTTGCGGTTTAAATAGAATCGTAGAACGACTCTAAGCTTTTGTTTTGGCTGCATTTCCGGACGCAAAACCGCTTCACACTTTTGCTGGAAATGCTCTAATGCGGCAGCAAGGAGACTCCGACATATGGGTATGTTCGATTTCGTCAAAAGCGTCGGCAAGAAGCTGGGATTTGGTGATGACGACACGGCGGCCACCGCCGAGACGCTGAAGAAAGAGCTCGATTCGCACAAGCTCGGCACTGACAAGGTCGAGGTCGAGGTGCAGGGCGACAAGGCAGTGCTCAAAGGGGTCGTGGCCGACCAGTCGATCTTCGAGAAGGCGGTCATTGCCGTCGGCAATACGCTCGGCATTTCGAAGGTCGAGGCCGGCGAACTGAAGATCGTGCCGCCCGAAAGCGGGTTGAAGCTCGATCGCAATGTCGACATGACCGCCGTGGTTGCGGCCGCGACCCCGGCCAAGGCGCCGGTCTTCTACACGGTCAAGAAGGGCGACAATCTGTGGAAGATCGCCGAAGCGCAATATGGCAAGGGCAAGGGTGCCAAGCACACCATCATCTTCGAGGCCAACAAGCCGATGCTGACCCACCCCGACAAGATCTATCCCGGCCAGGTGCTGCGCATTCCCGACATCGAGACCGCTTGACCGGCAACTCCAACAGGGTGGCGCAAGTCCTTCCCAGCGGCGTGCGCCATCTCCCCTTCCATCTCGACCAGGCGGCCCAGGAGGCGCTGGTTGAGGCCATTCGCGACGTCGTTCACGCGGCACCGCTCTACGTGCCGGCGATGCCCAAAACGGGCAAGCCGATGAGCGTGCGGATGACCAATTGCGGCGCGCTTGGCTGGGTAACGGACAAGGAGCGTGGCTATCGCTATCAGCCCACGCATCCCCTGACCGGGGAACCATGGCCGCCTATCCCGGAGATGTTGCACCGCCTGTGGCGCGAGGTGTCCGGTTATGATTTCCCGCCGGAAGCCTGTTTGGTCAATTTCTATACGGACAGCGCGAAAATGGGCCTGCACCAGGATCGCGACGAATCCGAATTTGCAGCACCGGTCGTGTCCGTATCGCTGGGTGACGACTGTCTTTTCCGGGTCGGCGGAACCAGGCGCGACGATCCCACCATTTCGTTCAGGCTGCAAAGCGGCGACATCGTCATCCTCGGTGGTGAGAGTCGCCTGTGCTTCCACGGCGTCGACCGGATCTATCCGGCCACATCGACGCTGTTGAAGAAGGGCCGGATCAACCTCACCCTGCGGCGCGTGACCAAACCACCCGCAGAGGTCACAGCTTCCTGAGCGCCACTTCCACCACGCGGTGATCCTCACCCTTGCGCAGGATGAGATCGGCACGTGGCCGGGTCGGCAGGATGTTTTCTCGAAGGTTCTTCAAATTGATATTGGCCCACAGCCCTTCGGCGATCGCATGGGCAGCGTCTTCCGAAAGCTGCGAGTAGCGATGGAAGAAGGACTCCGGATTGCGGAAGGCTGTCTGCCGCAATTTCATGAAGCGCTTGATATACCAGCTATGGATCAGCTCTTCCTCGGCATCGATATAGATCGAAAAATCAAAGAAATCAGAGACGAAGGGCACGAAGTTGCCGTCCTTGGGCAGGTCGCGCGGCTGCAGCACGTTCAAGCCCTCGAAGATCAATATATCAGGGCGATCGATGGTGATGAATTCGCCGGGCATCACGTCATAGGTCAGATGCGAATAAAGCGGCGCGCGCACGTCGCGCTCGCCTGATTTGATCGCCGAGAGAAAGCGCAGCAGCGCCCCGACATCATAGCTGTCGGGAAAGCCCTTGCGCTCCATCAGGTTCTCGCGGCGCAGAACCTCGTTGGGCAGCAGGAACCCATCGGTGGTGACGAGATCGACCTTCGGGCTCGACGGCCAGCGGGCAAGCAGTTCCTTCAGCACGCGCGCGGTGGTCGATTTGCCGACCGCGACCGAGCCTGCCATGCCGATAATATAGGGGGTCTTGATCACCTCCTCGGCGCCGAAAAAGGCCTGCCTCTGGCGAAACAGCATCTGGCTGGATTCGACATGGGCCGAAAGCAGGCGTGACATCGACAGGTAGATGTGGCGGACCTCGTCGAGATCGATCGGATCGTAAAGCGAGCTCAGCCGCTGGACCTCCGCCTCGGTCAGCGTCAGCGGCGTGTCGGCACGAAATTCGGCCCAGCGCTCGGCCGAAAAGAAGCGATAGGGTGAATATCGTGCGGTGGGAGCGAGTTGATCCATCGCGTTCCTGCTCTCCGGGCCCGTTCAGCCCTGGTTGCGCGAAGCCTTTTCGGCGAGACCGGACTGCGATGTCCGCCTTTCAAGCTCGGCAAGCACATCCGACAGCTTCACATCCGCAAGCGCGAGAACGACCAGCCAGTGATAGAGAAGGTCGGCACTCTCCGACACCAGCCCCTTGGTGTCACCGGCAACCGCCGCGATGACCGTCTCGACGGCCTCCTCGCCAAGCTTCTTTGCCGCCCGCTCCATGCCCTGCGCGTAAAGCTTGGCAGTCCAGGAATCGGCCGCGCCGGAACGGGCGCGCGTCCCCACGATGCGTTCGAGGTCATCCAGCGAAAAATCGGCCATTCGTGCCTCGGCGAGCAAGATCAATCAAGCGGCATGTCGAGCCGCATCGGCAAACCCGCTTTTGCCATGTGTGCCTTGGCTTGCGCAATGGTGTAGGTGCCGAAATGGAAGATCGAGGCGGCAAGGACCGCGGTCGCGTGGCCATCGCGGATGCCCTCGACCATGTGGTCGAGCGTGCCGACGCCGCCGCTGGCAATCACCGGCGCGCGCACCGCGTCCGCCACCGCCCGCGTGAGCGCAATATCGTAGCCGGCCTTGGTGCCGTCACGGTCCATCGAGGTCAGCAGGATTTCGCCTGCCCCCAGATCGACGATCTTGCGGGCGAACTCGACTGCGTCGATGCCGGTCTTTTCCCGTCCGCCATGGGTGAAGATTTCCCAGCGGTCGCTTTCGCCTTCCTGCGACACCTTCTTGGCGTCGATGGCAACGACGATGCACTGATTGCCGAATTTATCGGCAGCCTCGGCGACGAAATCCGGGTTCTTAACCGCAGCGGTGTTGATCGACACCTTGTCGGCCCCGGCAAGCAGCAGCTTTCGGATATCGGCGACCTGGCGCACCCCGCCACCTACCGTCAGCGGCATGAAGCACTGCTCGGCGGTGCGGGCAACGATGTCGAAGATCGTTTCGCGATTGTCCGACGACGCGGTGATGTCGAGGAAGCAGAGCTCGTCGGCACCCGCCGCATCATAGGCCTTGGCCGCTTCGACCGGATCGCCGGCATCGATGAGATCGACGAAATTCACGCCCTTGACGACGCGGCCGTCTTTAACATCCAGACACGGAATAACGCGGGCTTTGAGGGTCATGTCCGATCCTCGAACAGGCCCGGCTCGGGTTTCAATTTGCCGCTGAGCACGCCGAGCGCCTCGGCCGGATCGATGCGCCCGTCATAAAGCGCGCGGCCGGAAATGGCGCCTTCGAGCTTTCGCGCATCCGGCATGGTCATGCGCACGATATCGGCGATCGACGCCAGCCCGCCGGAGGCAATCACCGGTATCGACACCGCATCGGCAAGATCGATGGTTGCATCCCAGTTGATGCCGGCAAGCACGCCGTCACGATCAATATCCGTATAGATGATGGCGGCAACGCCGGCGCCTTCAAACTTCTTCGCCAGTTCGATCGCGCCGAGCGAGGAGGCTTCCGCCCAACCTTCCACGGCGACCTTGCCGCCTTTGGCATCGATGCCGACGGCGACCTTGCCGGGAAAGGCCTTGCAGGCCTGCCTGACCAGTTCGGGATCACGCACGGCAACCGTGCCGAGAATGACGCGGGCGAGGCCCTTGGCCAGCCACGCCTCGATATCGGCCATGGTACGGATGCCGCCGCCGAGCTGGACCGGGTTCTTCGTCGCCTTCAGGATCGCCTCGACCGCCGCGCCATTGCGGCTTTCCCCGGCAAAGGCGCCGTTGAGATCGACGACATGCAGCCATTCGAAGCCCTGCTCCTCGAAGGCTTTGGCTTGGGCGGCCGGATCGGTGTTGTAGACAGTCGCCTGGTCCATATCACCAAGCTTCAGCCGCACGCATTCGCCATCCTTGAGATCGATGGCCGGGAAAAGGATCATGGCTTCCACCTCAGGAAGTTGGCGATGAGGGCCAGGCCGAGCGCCTGGCTCTTTTCGGGATGGAACTGCGTGCCGGCCATATTGTCGCGCGCGACGGCAGCGGTGATCTCGCCGCCATAATCGGCAGTGGCCAGCACCTCGCCGGGATTGCGCGCATCAAGGTGGTAGGAGTGTACGAAATAGGCGTGCAAACCGCTCTCACCCGTCGCGATGCCGTCGAACAACGGATGCGAATGTTTCACGTGAATCGTGTTCCAGCCGATCTGCGGCACCTTGAGCGCAGGATCGGACGGGTTGATTTCCTTCACATCGCCGGCAATCCAGCCCAGCCCCCTGGTGATCGTCTTTTCCAGCCCGCGCTCGGACATCAGCTGCATGCCGACGCAGATGCCGAGGAACGGCCGGCCCTGCTTGATCGCGGCAGTCTCAAGTGCTTCGATCATGCCCGGCACGGCGTCGAGCCCGGCGCGGCAGTCGGCATAGGCCCCCACGCCCGGCAGTACGATGCGGTCGGCCGACCGCACCCGGTCGGCATCCGATGTCAGTTCGATCTCGGCGGATATTCCCGCTTCGCGCGCTGCCCGCTCGAAGGCCTTGGTGGCCGAGCGCAGATTGCCCGAACCGTAATCGATGATCGCGACGCGCATGTCAGGCCCTTCCGGGATAGTGCAGCAGGCCAAGCGCGGGAGCCGCCGGCTTCGGCCTCACCGCCTGCGGTGTCGGGACAGCCAGGGGCTCCGCTTCGTGCTGGGAAAGATCGGCTTCGCCCAGATAGCGCATCTCGGCATCCGACGCGGTATCCGCATCCACCACGCCCCACTCGCGCCAGCCGCGTCGGCGATAGGCAGCCAGTCGAAGTGCTGGCCCCTCCAGCCCGACATAGAGCGACACCAGCAGCGACAATAGCGAGCCAGCGAGGCCGAAGCCCGCCACTTCGCCCAATGCGGTCAGGATGAGGGCTGCCGCAAAGGCGAGTGCTGCTTCGATCCAAAGACGATGCCAGATGAGCCAGAGCGGCGGGACCAGGAACGCGATAAGCGAGAAGCCGTCGCGCACGAGCTTCGCATCGGCCGGCGCGTCGGCGCTCCGTCCCGGCGGCTCCATGACGACATAGCTAGCCATCGGCGTTCAACCCTTCAGCGAACCCTTGGTGGACGGAACGGCATCGGGCTGGCGCGGGTCGCGCTCCAGCGCCGTGCGCAGCACACGCGCCACCGCCTTGAAACAGGTTTCGGCGATATGATGATTATTGGCGCCGTGCAGATTGGTGACGTGCAGCGTGATGCCGGCATTCTGCGCCAGCGCCTGGAAGAACTCCCGCACCAGTTCGGTGTCGAAGGTGCCGATCTTGGGCGCGGAGAAATTGACGTCCCAGACCAGGAACGGCCGGCCCGACACATCTATCGCCGCGCGCGTCAGCGTCTCGTCCATGGCGAGATCGATCGAGGCATAGCGCATGATGCCGCGCCGGTCGCCGAGCGCCTTGGACAGGGCCTGGCCAAGCACGATACCGGTGTCCTCGACGGTGTGATGATCGTCGATATGCAGGTCGCCTTTCGCCTTCACCGTCATGTCGATCAACGAATGGCGCGACAATTGATCGAGCATGTGATCGAAGAAGCCGACGCCCGTGGCCATGTCCGAGCGGCCGGTGCCGTCGACATGAACCGAAGCGGAGATCTCGGTTTCCTTGGTCTTGCGGCTGATTTCGGCGACGCGAGCGCTCATGGCAGGTCCCTGCATTGAAAAATCAAGGGCCTTCTATCAGCATGGAAGGGGGATTTCCAGTTGGCACGGGCGAAGCTTTCCCATTGCCGTCCTGCCCTTTGCAATCCGTCCGGCCGCGCATACATAATGCCCGACTATACTCGTAGAGCGCCGCTGTCTTATCGAGGCGGCGCGAAATCGGAGCTTTCAATGTCCAATGAATTGACCATGCATGCCACCACGATCATCACCGTGCGCAAAGGCGGCAAGGTGGTGATCGCCGGCGACGGCCAGGTGAGCCTCGGCCAGACCATCATGAAGGGCAATGCCAAGAAGGTCAGGCGGATCGGCAAGGGCAATGTGATTGCCGGCTTTGCCGGGGCGACCGCCGATGCCTTTACCCTGCTCGAGCGGCTGGAAACCAAGCTTGAGCAATATCCCGACCAGCTCACCCGCGCCTGCGTGGAACTGGCCAAGGACTGGCGCACCGACCGCTATCTGCGCCGACTGGAAGCGATGATGCTGGTCGCCGACAAGAATGTCTCGCTGGCGCTCACCGGCACCGGAGACGTGCTTGAGCCGGAACATGGCGTGATGGCGATCGGCTCAGGCGGCAATTACGCGCTGGCGGCCGCACGCGCGCTGATCGACACCGACAAGGATGCGGAGGAAATCGCGCGCAAGGCGATGGAAATCGCCGCCGACATCTGCGTCTACACCAACCACAGCTTTGTCATCGAAACGCTCGATGCCGCCTGAACGAGGCGAGCACTATAGCTTTCGGCCTGTCACCAGGGCCGATCTGTCGCTGATCCGCCAGTGGCTCGCCAGGCCGCATGTCGCGGCCTGGTGGGACGATGCGGAAACCGAGATCGGCCAGATAAGCGAGCATATCGACAGCATCTCGGTCGAGCCGCTCATCGTGGAACTGGACGGCAGGCCGATCGCCTATCTCCAGAGTTACGATCCGCATCTGGAAGACGATCATCCCTATGCCGACCAACCCTTCGGTACGCTGGGCATCGACCTCACCATCGGCGAGCCGGAACTGATCGGCATTGGCCATGGTTCAGCCATGATCCGGCAATTCGTGCAGGAACTGTTCGACGAGGGTGTGCCGCGCGTCGTCATCGACCCGGACCCGACCAATACTCGCGCAATCCGCGCTTATGAAAAGGCCGGATTCAGGCCGATCGGCCGCCGGCAGTCACAATATGGCGATGCGCTGCTGATGGCGATCGAGGCCGGTGGAGAAGATAAGAATGACTGAAGTGGATCGGGACAAACCGGCGCTGTGGCAAGCCGTCTCCTGGCAAACAGGCCTTGCGCTCGTCGTCGGCCTTGTCGCCCTTCAGGCACTGACCCTCTACGCCATGGGCCGCATTCCGATCTGCGAATGCGGCACGGTGAAGCTGTGGCATGGCGTGGTGATCAGTTCGGAGAACTCCCAGCATCTGTCCGACTGGTATACGCCTTCGCACATCATTCATGGCTTCCTGTTCTATGCGCTGGCGTGGTTCCTGTTTCCGCGATCGTCGATATGGTTCCGGCTGATATTCGCCCTGCTGATAGAGGGCGGCTGGGAAATCCTGGAAAACAGCCCCATCATCATCGAGCGCTACCGTGCCCAGACCATCTCGCTCGATTACTACGGCGATTCCATCATCAATTCCGTTGCCGACACGCTGGCGATGGTGCTGGGCTTTGTGATGGCGGCAAGGCTTCCTATATGGAGCATCGTAGCGCTCGCGCTTGTCTTCGAAATCGCGGTTGGCTTCGTCATTCGCGACAATCTGACCCTCAATGTGATCATGCTGCTGCACCCCTTCGAAACCATTCGGCAGTGGCAAGCTGGACCGGTATAGACATGACGACATTTTCTCCGCGTGAAATCGTTTCGGAACTCGACCGCTTCATCATCGGCCAGAAGGACGCCAAGCGCGCAGTGGCGATTGCGCTGCGCAATCGCTGGCGCCGGCAGCAGCTCGAAGGCGACATGCGTGAAGAGGTGATGCCGAAGAATATCCTGATGATCGGCCCCACCGGCGTCGGCAAGACCGAAATCTCACGCCGGCTTGCCCGGCTGGCTGGCGCCCCCTTCATCAAGGTAGAGGCAACCAAATTCACCGAGGTCGGCTATGTCGGCCGCGACGTCGAGCAGATCGTGCGCGACCTGGTCGAGGTGGCAATCGGCCTGGTGCGTGAAAAGATGCGCGAGGACGTCAAGGCGCGCGCCCATATCAATGCCGAGGAACGCGTGCTGGAAGCGCTGGTCGGCAAGACGGCGAGCCCCGCCACCCGCGACAGCTTCCGCAAGAAGCTGCGCAATGGCGAGCTCGACGACAAGGAAATCGAGATCGAAGTGGCCGACACCGGAACCGGCGGCATGCCGGGTTTCGAGATTCCAGGCATGCCCGGAGCCAATATCGGTGTCATGAACATCAATGACATGCTGTCCAAGGCCATGGGTGGCCAGCGCACCAAATTGCGCAAGACGACCGTGAAGGAATCCTATGGGCTCCTGATCGAGGACGAGTCCGACAAGCTTCTCGACCAGGACGAGGTGGTTCGCCGGGCGCTGGAGACGACACAGGAGGACGGCATCGTCTTCCTCGACGAGATCGACAAGATTGCCAACCGCGAAGGCGGCATGGGGGCCGGTGTCTCGCGCGAAGGCGTGCAGCGCGACCTGTTGCCCCTGGTCGAGGGTACCACGGTAGCCACCAAATACGGGCCGGTGAAGACCGACCATATATTGTTCATCGCTTCCGGCGCGTTCCAGGTCGCCAAGCCGTCCGACCTTTTGCCGGAGCTGCAGGGCCGCCTGCCGATCCGCGTCGAATTGCGCGCGCTGGAGAAGGAGGATTTCCGCCGCATCCTCACCGAGACCGAGGCAAGCCTCATCAAGCAATATGTTGCGCTGATGGGAACGGAAGGTGTTGCGCTGGAATTCACCGACGACGCCATCGACGCGCTGGCCGGGATCGCCGTCGATCTCAACGCCAGCGTCGAGAATATCGGCGCACGCCGGTTGCAGACGGTGATGGAGCGGGTGCTCGACGAGATTTCCTACAATGCCCCGGACCAGTCCGGCACGACACTCACCATCGATGCCGCCTATGTCGAAAAACATGTCGGCGACCTGTCGCGCAACACAGATTTGTCGCGATTCATCCTATAAGCACCGGCTCGGGCCACTTCCCGAGCCAAAGCGCAAGGCAGTCCGGCTTGTCCTGCCGGGCATAAAGCGCTCGACTCGGCCGAGCGCTTTGGCTAGGTCGTGACGAACTCGAGGTCCGGAAAAACGACGGCAAGGTCCCGGCGACGGCATGAAGACATCTCATCTGCTGGCATTATTTCTGGCGACAGCCGCCTGCATTCCGCAGGTGCAGGCGCAAACAATCGTCGCGCCGGGCAATCGCCATCTGGAGCAGCCGGCCGTGCCGGGTGCCTCGTCGAGGCGGACCAAGGCGGGCAACTCCACCTTCGACGCGAAATACCGCAAGGTCTATGCGCTGCTGAAGAACGATGCCGATCTGCGTCGGAAAATCCGGTCGACGGCTGCGGCCTATGGCATCGATCCCATCCATATCGCCGGCGCAATCGTGGGCGAGCACACCTACAATGTCGACGCCTATGACCGGCTGCAGACCTATTATGTAAAGGCGGTCTCGTATCTCTCCAGCCGGCTGAACTTCAGTTATCGCGGCGAAACAATCGGCGACTTTGTCAAACGGCTCGAATTCGAGACCTGCGCGGCCAAGACCGAGAGCTATGATTTGTGGTCCTGCCGTGAGCGGGTATGGGACCGGAATTTTCGGGGAAAGACGGTTGATGGAACCAGTTTTCCCGACAACCGATTCAGCGCCACTTTTTTCCAGCCGCTCTATGCAGGCCAGACCTTCGGCATCGGCCAGCTAAACCCGTTGACCGCACTGCAGATGAGCGACCTCGTGCACAGGGTGTCGGGCCTGCCCAAGCTCGACGCGAGCGACTCCAATCGCGTCTATGAGACGATCATGGACCCGGACCTCACCCTGCCCTATGTCGCCGCGACGCTGAAAACCGCTATCGACGCCTATAGCGACATCGCCGGCTTCGACATTTCGGGAAATCCCGGCATTACGGCGACGCTCTACAATGTAGGCAACCCGGAAGAGCGCGCTTATGCGTTGCGGGCCGAAAACCGGAGACGGCTCGAAGAAGGCCAGCAGGTCCGGCTGCCGGAAGAAAATTACTATGGCTGGCTGGTGAACGACAAACTGCCGGAATTGCAGGCGCTGTTTTAGGGCCTTTTTTGCCTTCCCTCTGCTGGCGAGGTGGCCGTAGATCGACATAACCTCCACCCCTAACCCCTCCCCACAAGGGGGAAGGGAAACTGTGCCGTATTGCCCGGCGCCAATCTTCACCGTTCTGGGTTGCTATGGCAGGAAAATCGTCCCCCTCCCCCTTGTGGGGACGGGTTAGGGGTGGGGGTACAAGCCGGTTAAGCTCCGCAGACAATTCGTCTACACGCTGCCCTCAGCGCTGACGCGTGCGGGCCTTCTCAACCTGCGCGATCAGGCCCTTGATGTCGTCCTCGCCCAGCCGGCCGATGCTGACGGCCAGAATATTGGCGAGTTCCGTTGCCGCCGGCGACAGGCCGGACGTGTCGATGACGATGCGCGGATGCGAATTCTCGGCCAGGCGCTGCAATTCCTCGGCATCGTCCCAGATGATATTGAAATAGCCAATGATCTTCTGGATCATTGCCCAGGTCGGGACACCGCGCCTGCCATGCTCGAGCGCCGAAAGATAAGCGGCGCTGATGCCCAGGGCGGCAGCCATATCCTTCTGGTTCAGGCCTCTTTCCCGGCGCAGTTCCCGCAATTTCTGACCGAAAGGCGTCATTTGTGCCGCCGCAACCTGATATAGAGGGCGCCGGACCCGCCATGGTTGCGTGCGGCGTGGTCGTGGCTGCTCACCAGCGTTCGGAAGGGTGCCGTCTTCAGCCAGGCCGGCACGGCGCGCCGCAAAACACCTTCCCCACCCGAGGACGAGCCCTTGCCGGTAATGACGAGAACATAACGTATGCCACCGGCATAGGCGCGGCTGAGGAAGGACAAAAGCAGCGAATAGGCCTGGTCCTGCGTCATGCCATGCAGATCGACCCTACCCTCGATCGGCAGGCGGCCCTTTGCCAGCTTGTCGCGGGTCGGTGCGTCGAAGGAATGCGTCACGACCTGGCGCGGTTTTGGCTTGTCGGGTGCTGTCGCGATCGCCTTTTCTGACGGAATCCCGGAGGACAGGACCTCATCCATGGTCAAGTTCTGTGGCGGCTCCCCGGCAGAAACCTCGGCCCTGCCCTTCAGCGGCTTGGTCGAACGCGCGACCAGATTCCACAAGACTCGATCTTCATCGCTGAGGTCCCTTGCGTTGCGATTGCCCATCTCACGCCACCCCGCCGGCCAGAACGCGCGGAACAAGCGCATAGAAATCCGCGGCATGGCGGACGACACCGGCGACCTCCCCGGCAGCGGCGCCTGACCCGGCAAACAGGTCGCCCCGCGCCTGCCCGACGATTGCCGAGCCGGTGTCCTGGGCGATCATCAGCCGCCGGAAAGGCATGCCGTCGAAGGCGGTAAGCGTCGGCGCATCGACGAAGAACGGCGTCGCGAATGTGTGAAGCAGCCGGTCCACGGCAATCGAGCGGCCGGGCGTCAACTGGACCTTGGCTGCGGCGACCGGCCCCAGCTCCGGATCACCGAGCGGCGTCTCCCGGAAGAAGATATAGGAGCGATTCTGCCACAAAATCTCATTGATCCGGTGCGGATTCGCCGCAAACCAGGCGCGAATCGACTGCATTGTGACATTTTCGAGCGGAATTTCACCGAGATTTGCCAGGATTTTGCCGGGTCCGCTGAATCTTTGGCCGGATTTCGCCGCATAAGTCAGCCGGCGCTGGGTGCCATCCGCCATGCACAAGCGTGCTGCCCCCTGGACATGGATGAAGAACGCATCGACCGGATCGGCAAGCCAGGCGATTTCAAGCCCCCGCTCCGAAAGCGCGCCCTGCTCGATCGCCTGCCGGTCGAAATATTCCTGCAGTCCATCCGAGGTGTCACGCCCGAAGGCAAGATAGGGGTCCATGCCTGCCGGCCGGTTGGCATCGTCGATATCGACCAGATCGGCCGGGCGTGACAAGAGCGGGACCATATAACCATCTGTCCGCACCGGCGAAGCTTCCACCTCCGGCTCGTAGAAGCCGGTCACCAATCCACTGCTTCCGTCCTCGGCAAGAATATGGGCCGGTACGAAGTGGCGCTCGAAAAAGCCCCGAGCGGCCTCGTCGGCGAATGTTTCGACATTGCGGGCTTCCTCGAAGGCTTCCGCAAAGGCGTCGCATTCAACGCCGAGCGCACCGGTGCGATAGGGTTTTACCTGCGCCTGGAAAGCGGATCGGCGGAAAGCCGCATAGGCGAGCGAAAGACCGTCGTCCGCCCAGCCCGGCAGGTCATGAAAGGAGAGGATGCGGAAGGCAGGCGACAAAGGCACCGACGGCTCCGCGGGCGTCAGTCTTCGGCTTCGGTCGCGACCAGCTTCCAGTTGGGGTCACGCGAGCGCGTATCGCGGGCGAATGTCCAGACATCCTTGACCTCGGCGACCGTCTCGGGGTCGCCGTCGATCACCTCGCCGGCCTTGTCGCGGGTGGCGGAGATCAACTCGCTGACGATGCGCAGCGTGATATGGGCCTCGCTGCCCTTCATTTCAGCGGAGACGATATCGGCCTTGTCGATACCGACGAAAGACGACTGGATTTTCTCCGACCGGCCTTCGCGGTCGGCGATAGCGGCGACAAAACCGTCATAAACCTCTCGGGAGAGCAGGTTCTTCAGCGTCTTGCGGTCGCCATCGGCATAGGCCATGACGATCATCTCATAGGCCATTTTCGCGCCATCGACGAAAGACTTCGGCTCGAATGCCGGGTCGTTGTCCTTTATCGCACGCAAGCCCTTGTTGAGATCGGTTCCCGGCTTGGCGAAGGCGTCGATGGCCACATAGGCATCGTCATTGTCGCCCTGAACACGCTTGCGCGGCAAGGCAACAACATTTTCGGGCTTGCCGGTGGCGTCCTGCGGACGCGAGCGCGCGGCGGTATAGGGATCGAAAGGCGGACGTTCGTTGCCGGTGCGGCGCCCCAGCACATTGCGCAACTGGAAAAAGATCACCACAGCCGCGATTAGAAAAAATAACGTGCCGAAGTCGAAGAATTCCATCTTCTGCCACTCAGTCCTTGTTTCTTCGGCCTGCCGGCACGATCCCGCGTTTCAAAGGCACACCTCGCCCATGCCTCAATATCTGCATATAGAACGCATGCCGCCATCATTCAAATCAAAGGCAGGCATACTTATGTACGCTGTCTTGCACCAGTTCCAGAGCCGGGGCAATTTCTACAACCATAACGTCGGAGCGCATGTGCGCATTTCCCTGATCCCACTGTTCCTCATTCTGCTGCCGCTGATCGAAATTGCCGGTTTCGTAGTGGTCGGCAGCCAAATCGGCGTCCTGCCCACGCTCGGACTGATCATCGCCACCGGAATTGCCGGAGCTGCGCTGCTGCGCCACCAGGGATTCGGCATCATGACGCGCATCCGCAGCGAGGTGGAGGCTGGGCGGGATCCAAGCCGGAATCTCGTGCATGGCGTGATGATCCTCCTGGCGGGCCTCTTGCTGCTCATTCCCGGTTTTGTCAGCGACATTATCGGTATTTTGCTTTTTCTGCCGCCGATCCGCGATCTCGCCTGGCGCTTCCTCTCCCGCCGGGTCAATTTTACCTCCGACTTCAGCACCATGGGCGGGTTTGCACGCCAGCGTGGAGATCGGGGCAAGACCATCGACCTCGACGAGGACGATTATTCGAAATCACCCGACCCGAGATCGCCCTGGCGTCAAATTGACGATCAGTGACGTGGGGCAGTGACGCAGGCCAGCCGCGCCGGCAAAACCTTGTGTTGGAATGACGAGCATGCTAGCCAACGCTCGATTTCAATTTCGGCCGCCAGGCTGAAGCGAGAGGATATGGCTCATGGCCGAAAACAACAATGACGCCGCCGGCGCTGTCGGCAATGGCAATGGACAAACCGCCGCCACGCAACAGGCTACGCTCAATGTTCTGGCGCAATATGTGAAGGACCTTTCCTTCGAAAGCCCCGGAGCACCGAACTCGCTGCGCGGCCGCGACAAGGCGCCCGGCATCAACATCAATGTCAATGTCAACGCCAATCCGCTTTCGGACAAGGAATTCGACGTCAATCTGACGCTTTCGGCCAAGGCGGCGTTCGAAAAGGACGTGCTGTTCAATGTCGAACTGATCTATGGCGGCGTCTTCCGGATCGAGGGCTTCCCGCAGGAGCACATGCTGCCACTGCTGTTCATCGAATGCCCGCGGCTCTTGTTTCCCTTCGCCCGCCAGATCATCGCCGAAGCCACCCGCAATGGCGGCTTCCCGCCACTGATGCTCGACCCGATCGATTTTGCCCAGATGTTCCAGCAAAAAATGGCTGAGGACCAGGCGGCTTCGAAGGTGAAGGTCAGCTAAAGCGCTTCATACAAACCTCGATCGTGATACGATCACAAGAATGGACGCCGCGAGCGTCCATTCTTTTTTCTGGCCAGGCAATGTCAGCCTTGGCCGAGTTGTTGCCAGACAGCCTTTTCGCCAAGGCCTGCGACGAGCCTGGCATGAGCCGCCCGTTCCTCATCGGTGAGCCGCGGCGGCAGCGGTGACGGTCGCGAAGCGACGGTAACTTCAATTTCTACCGTGGTGGCGACATCAGCCCCCCTCTCCGGCCCTGCCTCCAGGATCAGGGTCGCCTGCTTGCCGCCGATGAGTTCGATATAGACTTCGGCCAAAAGTTCCGAGTCGAGAAGCGCCCCGTGCAGGTTGCGGTGGCTGTTGTTGATGCCGTAGCGCCGGCAAAGCGCATCGAGCGAGTTCGGACCCATCGGATGGCGCCGGCGCGCCAGCGCCAATGTGTCGACTACGCGCTCAGGTTCGATCGGCGGATGGCCAAGCCGTGCCAGTTCGGCATTGATGAAGCCCATGTCGAACCCGGCATTATGCGCGATCAGACTTGCACCATCGATGAACGCCAGAAACTCGTCGACAATGGCCGGAAAGGGTTTTTCGTTGGCCAATCGCTCGTCGCTGATGCCGTGGACGGCCAAAGCATCGGGATGGACCGATCGTCCCTGCGGGTTGATATAGACGTGAAAGGTGTTTCCGGTCGGAAATCGGTTGACGAGCTCGACGCCACCGATCTCGATGATACGGTCCTCGCGGGCATCCAGGCCCGTCGTTTCCGTATCGAAAATGATCTCTCGCACCGAATCACTCCTTTGGTCACCATGAACTTGAATCGATTTCACCCTTCTTCCAAGGACGATCGACGTTCATGCACAAGGAGGCCGTGATCCGGGCTAGGTTTGCGCGGTCAGCGCAGCGATTATCTTCTCGACCGCCTCGCGGGCCACATCCAGCCCTTGCCCCGTATCGACGATGAAATCCGCCTGCCGGCGTTTTTGCGAATCCGAAACCTGGCTGGCAAGGATCTTGGCGAATTTTTCCTCGCTCATGCCCGGGCGGGCAAGAACACGCTCACGCTGGATTTCGGCCGGTGCACTCACCACGACGACCTTGTCGACGCGCTCGCGGCCGCCCGTCTCGAACAAGAGCGGTATGTCGAGGACAGCGAGCGGAGCGCCGGCAGCGCGATGGCGCGCCAGGAAAGCATCCGCATCCGCCCGCACCAGCGGATGAATGATCGATTCGAGCTTCTTCAACGCCTGCGGATTGCCGATGACCTGCCGGCCGAGTGCTGCCCGATCAACCACGCCATTGGTGACCGTGCCGGGAAATGCCTGTTCCACCAACGGAGCCGCGGCACCGGCATAAAGGCGATGCACGGTCTCGTCCGAATCATGGACCGGGACGCCCGCCTCCGCGAACATTTTCGCCGTGGTCGATTTGCCCATGCCGATCGACCCGGTCAGTCCCAGAACGATCATGCCGCGCCCCCGAGATCGGCGACGATCATGTCGCGCAACTCAGAGCTGACCTGCGGACGCTGGCCGAACCATCGGTCGAAGCCCGGCACCGCCTGGTGCAGCAGCATGCCGAGCCCGTCGACCGTCTTCAGGCCTCGTGCACTCGCGGCAGCCAGCAGCGGCGTTTCGAGCGGCACATAGACGATATCGGTCACGACAGCGTGGGCCGGCAGAAGCGACACATCGACGGGGCTTGTCTCATCGCCGTCCGCCATGCCGAGCGACGTCGTATTGACCAGCAGCCCGCAATCGGAAAGCAGCTCGCCGACAGCTGGCAAGGGGTGAGCGGAAATGCCATCACCGAAATGATCGGCCAGTTCGACGGCCCGCGATACGGTGCGGTTGACGATGCGGATATCGCCCAAGCCTCTCTTTTTCAGCGCATGGACGATAGCGCGTGAGGCCCCACCGGCGCCAAGCACGACCGCGACATTGCCGCTGCCCCAGCCCGGCGCATATTCATCCAGATTGGCGGCAAAGCCATAGGCATCTGTATTGCCGCCCCATAACAATCCGTCTTCCAGCCAGAGTGTGTTGACGGCGCCGATAGCTTCGGCCGCCTCGTCCCGCCGGTGGGCGAGGGTAAATGCTGCCTCCTTGTGCGGAATGGTGACATTGCCGCCCGCAAACCCTGCCTGCGACAGCCCCGCCAGAAAGCGAGCAAAGTCGCCAGGCGCGACGTCTATCGCTTCGTAAGAACCGTCTATACCGAGTTCGTTCAACCAGTAGCCGTGGATTTTCGGCGACCTCGAATGCTTGATCGGATGGCCGCAGACAAAGGCCTTCTTCCGGCGCTCAGCCATCGAGCGCTCCATATTCGCGCAGGGCCGCAAGCAGCGGCAGCAGCGGCAGGCCGACAATGGTGAAGTAGTCGCCGTCGATCTTTTCGAATAGCTGGATGCCCTCGCCTTCGATCTGATAGGCCCCGACGCTCGCCAATGCCTTGTCGCCGACACGGGCGAGATGGCGCCCGATAAAGGCCGGGTCGAGTTTGCGCATCGTCAGCCTGGCAATGCTGACATCGCGCCAGAGCGTTTCGCCGTCACGTGCCAGCACCACGGCACTGTTGAGCTGATGGGTCTTGCCCGACAGCGTGAGCAGGTGGCGGCGCGCTTCCTCCTTGTCGCCCGGCTTATGAAAGACGCGGTCGCCCAGCGAAAGGGTCTGGTCGCAGCCGATGACCAGCGCACCGGGGTTTTTCTCGCTGATATTGAGCGCTTTCGCTTCGGCAAGGATCAGCGCTACATCCTCGGGCGTCGCACCGCTTCCCTCCAGCGGAGCCTCGAGCGCCCTTTCATCGACATCTGCCGGCACCGCATCAAAACCGATCCCGGCATTTGCCAGCAGCGTTTTGCGAAACGGGCTTCCCGAAGCCAGTATGATCCTGTCCGTCATTCGTCTCCCCGAGCGTGGTTTCCTCGCCTGGAGCAAGATGATTCTCCTTGAATCACCATCTCACCCTAAGTCATTGTTTTTGGAGCATGATCTTGTCCGAAAAGTCTGCAACTTTTCGCAGACGCGGACCTTCGGTTCGGGATCATGCTCTAACGCGTCTTGTTGCGCAGGGCAACGATGGCCGCGGCGGTTTCCTCAATCGAGCGCCGGCTGACATCGATCATCGGCCAGTTGTGGCGCGTGCAGATCTGGCGGGCATAGGCCAGCTCCTCATTGATCATCGCGCGATCGACATAGCCCTGGGCATCATAGCCGGGCATGGTGCCCAAGATTCGGTTCTGGCGCACATGCGAAATGCGCTCGGCAGTGGCGACGAGCCCGACGATCAAAGGCTTTTTGGCATACACCAGATTTTCCGGCAAAGGCACGCCGAGAACGATCGGAATATTGGCGGTCTTGATGCCACGATTAGCCAGGTAGATGCTGGTCGGCGTCTTGGAGGTACGCGAAATGCCGATCAATATGATGTCGGCCTCGTCGAGATCAGTCGGCAGCTGCCCGTCATCATGTTCCATGGTGAAGTTCAGCGCGTCGATCCGCCGGAAATAATCGGCATCGAGAACGTGCTGGGCACCGACGCGGCGGCCGGCGGGCGTGCCGAGATAGGATTGGAACACTGACAGCACCGGTTCGAGTACGGAGACGCAAGGCAGCCCCATCTCCGCTGCGCGTGCATCGATGCGACTGGCAAGGGCCTGGTCGACGAGCGTGTAGAGCACGATGCCAGGCTGTTCCTCTATGTCGTCGAACACCTTCATCAACTGCTTCTCGGTGCGGATCAGCGGATAGATATGCTCGATCGCCCGCGCGTCCTTGTATTGCGCTGCGGCCGCGCGGCCTGCGGCCAGAAGCGTTTCGCCGGTGGCATCCGAAATGAGGTGAAGGTGGAAGAAGCTCTGGGGTTTATTCACAGCGGTGGCCTGTATCTGTGGGCTGATGTGGACAAAAGGCACATTTTTTCCAGCCGCCCGATATGGGGTGTATCGGTGGGCAGGTTGTCCACAATCTGAGCTCCTGTCAGCTTCTTTCGCGCAGCTTGGACGATAATGGGGACAAGTTGAGAAGCCTTATGCTTGTCCACCGCGCATGGAAATGGATTGATGCCACCAAACCCATGTAATTCATGACTTATTTAGGACAATCCCCCGAGTTTTCCAAAGTGCGATGAAAAGAGCGCGACAATATGCTGTGTGGCTGAAAGCGACGATCTCGGGATAAGTCATAATTCCCGATTCCAACAGAGTCTAAGAATCAGAAGACTCTTTTCTTAGAAATTATATTTATAGAAAGAGCCGCGAGGGATAACGCTCCATGCACGAAAAGCGCATCATGCTGAATGTCCTGAAAGGACAGACGGCATTCCCGCCCCCGATCTGGATGATGCGGCAGGCGGGGCGATATCTTCCCGAGTATCGTGAGGCAAGGAAGAAGGCCGGGAGCTTTCTGGATCTTTGCTACAATCCTGATTTCGCGGTGGAAGTGACATTGCAGCCGATCCGGCGTTTCGGCTTCGACGCCTCGATCCTGTTTTCAGACATTCTCGTGGTTCCGCACGCACTTGGCCGCAACCTTCGCTTCGAGGAAGGACGCGGGCCGGTGATGACCCCGATAGAGGCTCATGAGATTGGAAAGTTGGACGGGTCGCGCTTCCATCAGCATCTTGCACCTGTCTACGAGACCGTGCGGCGATTGCGTGCCGAGCTCCCGGAAGCCACGACGCTTATCGGCTTTTGCGGCGCGCCCTGGACGCTTGCGACCTATATGATCGCCGGGCATGGCACACCCGAGCAGGCGCCGGCGCGGTTGTTCGGTTATCGTAACCCGCAGGCCATGGAACAGCTGCTTTCGACCCTTGCCAGCCATTCGGCCGAATATCTGATCCGCCAGGTCGATGCCGGCGCCGACGTGGTGCAGATATTCGACAGCTGGTCCGGCGTCCTTGATGAAGCCTGTTTCGATGCCTTCTGCGTCAAGCCGGTGGCCGAGATCGTCAGGCGGGTGCGCAAGGCCCATCCGGACGTGCCGATTATCGGTTTTCCCAAAGGTGCGGGAGCCCGCTACGACCGCTATCGCAAGGATACGGGCGTCACGGGGCTTGGGCTCGACTGGACGGTCCCGCTTGCGCAGGCAAAGGCGCTGCAGGCAGAGGGAGCAGTGCAGGGCAATCTTGATCCGCTGCGCCTGGTGGCCGGTGGCCGGGCTCTCTCCGAAGGCGTGGATGCCATTTTGAAGGCGTTGGGATCGGGGCCGCTGGCGTTCAATCTCGGCCACGGGATCACGCCGGAAACGCCGATCGATCATGTCGCGGCAATGGTTGCGCAAGTGAGAGGATTTGACGGGCGATGAGCAATGCCAATGAGCAGCTATCATCCAGCGGCGGGCGGGCGGCCAAACGCGCGGCCATTGCCATTCTTGTCTTTATCCTGCTGACGGCAGCGCTGTTTTATCTCGACCCGGAAAACTTCTATCCCTGGGCCAAGGCAATCCATATCATTGCGGTCATCTCCTGGATGGCCGGCATGCTCTATCTGCCCCGGCTCTTCGTCTATCACGCCGATGCCGAGCCTGGCTCTGCACAGTCCGAAACCTTCAAGGTAATGGAACGCAGGCTTTTGCGGGTCATCATCAATCCGGCGATGGTGATCACCTGGGTATTCGGCCTGTGGCTGGCCTGGAAGGGCTTTGGATTTTCGGGCGGCTGGCTTCACGCCAAGATTGCCGCTGTCCTTGCACTGTCGGGCGTGCATGGCTATTTCTCGGCTGCGGTTCGCAAATTCGCCGAGGATCGTAACCGGAAACCGGCAGGTCACTGGCGGATGGTCAACGAAATACCGACCGTTCTGATGATCCTAATCGTCATCCTGGTGGTGGTGAAGCCGTTCTGAATTTTATCGCCGGCCGTGAAAGGCTTCTTGCGCTTTGGCCTGCCGGCGGATAAAAGACGGGTCTTCCTTTCCGCTAAGCGTTGTCCCCCTTTCTTTCGAGCACGCTCGGCAACTTATCGCATCCGCCGATATTTTTTTCCCATTATAGCCAGAGTCCGTCCATGCAGGAAATGAAACTCCAGGAGTTCAAGAACAAGAAGCCGACCGATCTCATCGCGTTTGCCGAGACGCTCGAGGTCGAGAACGCCAGCGTCATGCGCAAGCAGGAGCTGATGTTCGCGATTTTGAAGAAGCTTGCGGCTCAGGATGTGGAGATCATCGGCGACGGTGTGGTCGAGGTGTTGCAGGACGGCTTCGGCTTCCTGCGCTCGGCCAATGCCAATTATCTGCCCGGCCCGGACGACATCTATATTTCACCTTCGCAGATACGGCGTTTCTCACTCAAGACCGGGGACACGGTAGAGGGACCGATCCGTAGCCCCAAGGAAGGCGAGCGCTATTTCGCCCTGCTGAAGGTCAACACGATCAATTTCGACGATCCGGAGAAGATTCGCCACAAGATCCATTTTGACAATCTGACGCCGCTTTACCCGACCCAGCGGCTGAAGATGGAAGTCGAGAACCCGACCACCAAGGATATTTCGCCGCGTGTGATCGATCTGGTGGCGCCGCTCGGCAAGGGCCAGCGCGCCTTGATCGTGGCGCAGCCGCGCACCGGCAAGACCGTTCTGCTGCAGAATATCGCGCACTCGATCACCACCAATCACCCGGAATGCTACCTGATCGTCCTGCTGATCGACGAGCGGCCGGAGGAAGTCACCGACATGCAGCGCTCGGTCAAGGGCGAGGTCGTGTCCTCGACATTCGATGAGCCGGCGGTGCGTCATGTGCAGGTTGCCGAGATGGTCATCGAGAAGGCCAAGCGCCTGGTCGAGCATGGCCGCGACGTGGTCATATTACTGGACTCCATCACCCGCCTCGGCCGCGCCTACAACACCGTCGTGCCGTCCTCCGGCAAGGTTCTGACCGGCGGTGTCGACGCCAATGCGCTTCAGCGCCCGAAGCGTTTCTTCGGCGCCGCCCGCAATATCGAGGAAGGCGGCTCGCTGACAATCATTGCGACCGCGCTGATCGATACCGGCAGCCGCATGGATGAAGTGATTTTCGAAGAGTTCAAGGGTACCGGCAATTCCGAAATCGTGCTCGACCGCAAGGTTGCCGACAAGCGCATCTACCCGGCGATGGACATTCTGAAGTCCGGCACCCGCAAGGAAGATCTCCTGGTGGCCAAGCAGGACCTGCAGAAGATATTCGTGCTGCGGCGTATCCTTGCGCCGATGGGAACGACGGATGCGATCGAGTTCCTGATCGACAAGCTGAAGCAGACGAAGACGAATGCAGACTTCTTCGACTCGATGAATACCTGATTACTGAAGCATGTCTCCCGAAAGTGGGAACCGGTTTCGGGAGACATGCGTAAAAACAAGGGGCTAAAGCGCGTCAAGCGAACCTGAAAAGATCGCGACGTGCTTTAGAGCCGTTCTGATTTAACCGGAATCGAGGAACGGCTCTAAACTTTTGTTTTGGCCGCATTTCCGGACGCAAAACCGTTTCACACTTTTGCTGGTAATGCTCTAGCGGCGTAGCGCCCGCTCCAATTCCTTCGGGTCTGTAATCACGGGCAGGCAGGTCCGGCCGGTGCATAGGAAGGCGCCGGCCTTGTCGGTCGGGGGAAGGGCGCCATCCGCCAGGCTTGGCAGGGCTGAACTTGCACCGAGTGGAATCACGATATCGACGCGGCGGGGGTCTGGCGATCGATTCGCTGCCGGAACGAACCTTGGTTTATCGGCGTCCTCGACCATCACCAGTTTCATGGGGCTGGCGGCCAGCGCGCCGGCATTTATGATACCCGCTTGCCCATATTGCTGACTGGCCGCGCGCCCCGCCGCATATTCGGCGATGCGCCAGGCTTTCAGATGCAACTCGGTATCGCCGAGGGCATTGGCCAATCTGGCGGCTGCCTCGATGATCTGGCCGGTGGCCGAGGGGATCGCCTCATCAACATCGCCGCGAATTCTGATCGGCACATCGGTGCTGTCCGAGGCGGACAGATAGTAGCCACTCCGTTCGTCGTCTTCGTGCCATTTGTCGAGATTGGCCATGAATGAGATTGCATCTTCGAGATAGCGGCGCTCGGTGGTGGCTTCGAACAGGGCGACAGCGGCGTTGCCCATCGCCGCGTAATCGCTGGAAAGAGCGGGATAAAGCCGGCGCGTGCCCAATATGGAATGGGGGAGCCTGCCATCGGCGTCGCGGCAATCGAGAATGAACCGATAGGCACGGCGGGCCGCATCAACCCAGTCGTTCCTTGAAAATGATCTTCCGACTTCCGCCAAAGCGGTGATTGTCAGGCCGTTCCAGTCCACCAATGCCTTGTCGTCCCGCCCGGGGCGAATGCGCCTCTCGCGGACGGCAAGCAGGTTCCGTTTGATACGAATGACTTCATCTGCCTGGGGCCGTGATGACTGCGAAGGAGACCGGTGAACGATCGGCTTGCCTTCCCATCCTTGCGGCTTAGTAAGAGTGAAACTATTGAAAAATAAGGAAGAATCTTGTTCCAGAATAGATTCGATCTCCTCCCTGTTCCATGTGTAGAACAAGCCTTCCTCGCCGTCGCTGTCGGCGTCGAGGCTCGAAGCGAAGCCCCCGCCTTCGACCGTCATTTCACGCAGAAGCCATCCGACCGTTTCTTCGATTCGTATCCGAAACAATTCATCGCCGGTTGCCGCATAGGCCCAATTGGCCATGCGTAGCATTTGTGCATTGTCATAGAGCATTTTCTCGAAATGCGGCACCAGCCATTCGGCATCCGTGGAATATCGGGAAAGCCCGCCGCCTATATGGTCATATATGCCGCCACCGAGCATATGGCGCAGACTGGTGATGACCGCGTCGCGGTGCGCCTCATTGCCGGTTTGCAGCCAGCTCAGCCAGAGGGTCTGCATAAGTGGGGCGTTTGGAAACTTGGGAGCGCCACGCAAACCACCCAGATCATGGTCGATCATGCCGAATATTCCCATTGCAAGACTATCCAGCATGCCTGCCGGATTGGCCGAACCTCTCAGGGGGCCGGCCAGCCGGCTTTCCACGTGAATCCTCAACGCTTCCGAACTCTTGGTGATGTCCTCCCGCTTGGCGTTCCAGGCGGCTGCGATGGCTTCCAGGACCTGGATGAAGCCCGGCCGGCCATATTTGGATTCTTTCGAGAAATAGGTTCCGCCCCAGAAAGGCTTGGCATCCGGTGTCAGGAAGATCGTCAGCGGCCAGCCGCCCTGCTCGCCCATTGCAGTCAGGGCCGCCATATAGATCTGGTCGATATCGGGCCGTTCTTCCCTATCCACCTTGATGTTGACGAACAGACGGTTCATCACCGCGGCAACTTCGGGGCTCTCGAAGCTTTCATGCGCCATGACGTGGCACCAGTGGCAAGCGGCATAGCCGATGGAAAGCAGGATCGGGCGATCAAGTTCCTTGGCCTCGGCCAGGGATTGCGGCGACCATGAACGCCAGTGAACCGGGTTGTGGCTATGTTGGCGCAAATAGGGACTGGTTTCGTCCGACAGCAGATTTTCCGGGGGCAGTGGCACGATCAGCCTCATCATTATATGGACTTCCTAACCTAGGGCGCAGCGAGGTAGCGGGCAATGATATTCCAGGATTCGATCGTAGCGCTTTCCAGTGGTCGGTTGCCGTCAGGTGTGGCGGTTGTGCGTCTGTCGGGACCAGCGACGCGCCAGGTCTTGGAGGTGATCTGCGGGCGACTTCCTCAGCCACGCCTGGCGCAGTTCGGCACATTTCGAAGAGCCGATGGCACCCCCCTGGATGCTGGCCTGACGCTGTTCTTCCCTGGCCCGAACAGTTTTACCGGCGAAGACATGGTCGAGTTTCACGTCCATGGCGGCCGTGCCGTTGTGGCGGCGATGCTGGAGGCGATCGTCGGGTTCGATGGTGTCCGCCATGCCGAGCCTGGGGAGTTTACCCGCCGCGCGTTTCTCAACGGCAAGGTCGACTTGTTGAAAGCCGAGGCGTTGGCCGATCTGGTCACGGCCGAGACTGAATCCCAGCGCCGCTTTGCGCTGCTCAATTCCGGCGCACAATCGGCCCTTTACACGGATTGGCGCCAGCGGCTGATCTTTGCGCGCGCGATGATCGAGGCCGAAATGGATTTTTCCGACGAGGCTGATGTGCCGGGGGCAGTGGGCTCGACCGTTTGGGCGGATGTCCAGAAAATGATATCCGAGATCGGCGCGCATATGGATGGATACCGGCAGGCTGAGATCATTCGCGATGGCTATGATGTCGTCATTCTGGGGGCGCCGAATGCTGGTAAATCGAGTCTGCTCAATGCGCTAGCTCGACGGGATGCAGCTATTGTAACGGATGAGCCGGGAACCACCCGCGATCTTGTCGAAGTCGTTCTCGACCTGGACGGGGTGAAGGTAAGGCTGACGGATACCGCAGGCATCCGCGAAGAGGCCGGCAGGGTGGAGCAGATCGGTATCGACAGGGCACGGGACAGGGCGCGGGGAGCCGACCTGATCCTTCACCTTGTCGACCTCAACGATCCCCAGGCGATTACCGGTGTCTCCACGGAAGCGAGGCGGCTGATGGTAGGAACAAAAAGCGATATCGCGCCATGCTCTGGCCTTGGCTCGACCTACGACCACATTATCTCGGTCACGAGCGGTTCAGGGGTGAACGAGCTTTTGGACAGCATAGGTGACTACGCGGCGGAAGCTGCCGGAAACGCCTCTGATATACTGCCGTCCCGCCAACGACATATTGAACTGCTGCGCAAAACCTCCGATTTCATGAAGGCGGCCCTGGAAGCACCGAGCGAAGCGGCAGAGATCAAGGCCGAATATCTTCGCTTGGCGGCCGATCAGCTTGGGCGCATCTCGGGCGCCATTGATCCGGAGGATCTACTGGACGTCATTTTCTCGCAATTTTGCATTGGCAAATGACTCACGTGAAACATCAGGCCGTAAAATGACTCACGTGAAACATTAGGATGGGCAGGAAAATTCGTTTCACGTGAAACATTATCATTCTGGCCGGACTTGACGCGGCAACCAAATCGGCACATGGCTCAGCCTATTCCGGAGCGACGAATTCGATGAATGCAGACTACGATGTTATAGTCGTTGGTGGCGGGCACGCCGGTTGCGAGGCAGCCAGCGCCGCGGCGCGCTATGGCGCGCGCACGGCGCTTGTCACTCTGCAGGCTTCAACCATCGGTGCCATGTCGTGCAACCCTGCGATCGGCGGTCTGGGCAAGGGGCATCTGGTGCGCGAGGTCGACGCGCTCGATGGCTTAATGGGACGGGTGGCGGATGCTGCAGGCATACAGTTCCGGTTGCTCAATCGCCGCAAGGGCGCCGCGGTGCGCGGCCCGCGCACGCAAGCCGACCGAAAACTCTACAGGCTGGCAATGCAGGCGGCTCTGGTCGAGCAATCAGGCCTCGATATCATCGAGGATGAAGTCTCCGATCTCGAAATCCAGGAAGGCCGTCTTTCTGCTGTTCAATTGGCGAGCGGGCAGAAACTTCGCTGCGCCGCCGTGGTTTTGACCACGGGTACCTTTCTGCGTGGCCTTATCCATATCGGTGAACGGAAGTTCACTGCCGGCCGGATGAATGAAAAAGCCAGCTTCGGCTTGTCGGAGACGATGACGCGCGCCGGCTTCACACTGGGACGGCTGAAAACCGGAACGCCACCCCGGCTGGACGGCCGCACCATTGCCTGGGCGGGCCTTGATGTGCAGTCGGCCGATGATGAGCCGGCACTTTTCTCCCTCTTGTCGGACAAGGCAGTCAATCCGCAGGTCGATTGCGGCATAACGCGAACCACAGCTGCCACGCATGAACTGATCCGGCAGAATCTCGGACGGTCAGCCATGTATTCCGGCTCCATCGAGGGGATCGGGCCACGCTACTGCCCCTCGATCGAAGACAAGATCGTCAAGTTCGGCGACCGTGACGGCCATCAGATATTTCTTGAGCCGGAAGGGCTCGATGACGATACGGTCTACCCGAACGGCATCTCGACTTCCTTGCCGGAAGATGTACAACTCGGGATCCTCAAGACCATTCCGGGGCTGGAACAGGCGAAAATGCTGCAGCCTGGCTATGCGATCGAATATGATCATGTCGATCCGCGCGAACTCCTGCAGACACTTGAGACGCGCCGGATACAAGGCTTGTTCCTGGCGGGTCAAATAAATGGAACCACCGGCTATGAGGAGGCGGCCGCGCAAGGTCTCGTTGCCGGGCTGAATGCAGCCCGGAAAGCAGCTAGCGAAGACGGCATCACCTTCAGCCGCACCGGGGCCTATATCGGCGTGATGATCGATGATCTCACCAGCCGCGGCATCACCGAGCCCTATCGAATGTTTACGTCACGTGCGGAATTCCGCCTGTCGCTGCGCGCGGACAATGCAGACCAGCGCCTGACGCCGAAGGCGATCCAACTCGGGATCGTTTCGCAGGAGCGGCAGCGGCGCTTCACCCTGGCCAATGACAATCTGACACGTGCGCGCAGCCTCGCCCTATCATTGCAGGTGACGCCAAATGAGGCGCGACGCCACGGATTTGCCATCAATCTGGATGGCGTTCGCCGGTCGGCCTACGATCTCCTATCTCGTGCGGAGATGTCGGTGGAAAGGCTCACGGCGATCTGGCCGGAACTTGGACAGTTGGACGAGAAGACTGTCGAAGCGCTTGAAATCGAAGCGCATTATGCGGTGTATCTCGAGCGGCAGAACAATGACGCCACCCTAATCCGCCGGGAGGAGGAAAGGCTTATCCCGCCGGATATGGATTTTTCCCATGTGCCCGGCCTTTCCAACGAGATGAAGCAGAAGCTGCTGAAGCGGCAACCTCGTTCCGTTGCCGATGCCCAAAGAATCGACGGCATGACGCCGGCGGCGCTGGCAATCATCGTCGCCCATGTCCGCAACCATGAATCCGACCTGGCCCGTCGAGGCGCGGCGTGAATTCAGATCAGTTCGAGCAGTTGCGCACGGTCGCCGGACCTGTTTCACGTGAAACTTTCGACCGGCTGATTGCCTTTCAGGCCGTCTTCGAGAAATGGGCGCAGCGCATAAATCTGGTGTCGCCGTCGACGCTTCCGGAGGTCTGGCAGCGCCATATCCTCGATAGCGCCCAGCTCGCGCGTCTCCAGCCCGAGGCGAAATATTGGGTCGATCTCGGTTCCGGCGGGGGCTTTCCCGGGCTCATCCTGGCATTTCTGCTGGCCGAGCGCGCCGGTGCAAGCATCGCTCTCATTGAGAGCAACAGGAAAAAGGCAGGTTTCCTTCAGGCGATAATCGGCGAATTCTCATTGCCGGCTCGCGTCCACGCCAAGCGAATCGAGGATTGCTGGGGCCTGGTTGAGAATGTGGAAGTGGTGACGGCACGGGCGCTTGCGCCACTGCCGCTGCTTTTGCGCCTTTCGGTGCCCTGGCTGAAGCAGGAAGCCCGCGGCTTGTTCCATAAAGGACGGGATTACCGGACCGAAGTGGAAGAAAGCGCTAAACTGTGGCGATTCGAGCTGATAGAACATCGAAGCGTGATCGATCCGCAGAGCGTGATTCTCGAAATCGATGCATTGCGTGACGCATAGCAACGTTCGATGCCGATGGACGAAAGACCAGGTCAAGAAGCGTGATCATGAGAGCCGGCCCCCGCATCATCACCATCGCCAACCAGAAGGGCGGCGTTGGCAAGACCACGACAGCCATCAACCTGGCGACAGCGCTGGCGGCCATCGGCGAGCGCGTGCTGATCGTCGATCTCGATCCGCAAGGCAATGCCAGCACCGGGCTTGGGGTCGATCGTCACGAGCGCATGGTTTCTTCCTATGACGTGATCGTCGGTACGACGACGCTCGATGATGCCGCCATGCCGACCGCCGTGCCGGGCCTGTCAATCGTGCCGTCGACGCTCGACCTTCTGGGCGTCGAGATGGAGATTGCCGGATCGCCGGATCGCGTTGTCCGGCTGCGCAATGCGGTGCATGCATCGTCAGTGAAAACCAACGCATTCTCCTATATCCTGATCGATTGCCCGCCCTCGCTCAATCTCCTGACCATGAATTCCATGGCCGCAGCGCATTCGGTTCTCGTGCCGCTGCAATGCGAGTTTTTCGCGCTTGAGGGCCTCAGCCAGTTGCTGGCGACCGTCGAGCAAGTGCGCGCGGCGCTCAATCCCGATCTGACGATCCAGGGGATCGTGATGACCATGTATGACGGCCGCAACAATCTCGCCAATCAGGTGGTGGAAGACGTTCGCGCCCATATGGGGGAGAAGGTCTATGAAACGGTCATCCCGCGCAATGTGCGGGTATCCGAGGCACCGTCGCATGGAAAGCCGGCGATACTCTATGATTTGAAGTGTTCGGGAAGCCAGGCCTACCTGCAGCTTGCTTCGGAAGTCATCCGGCAGGAACGCAAGCTGCGGGCAGCCTGAACCATTGGCATGTAACGATCGGACCCTCCCATGAACGAAGATCTTTCCAGAAGGCGTTTGGGACGCGGACTCGCCGCCCTTATCGGCGAGATGGACAAGCCGGCAGCACCGGCGCAGCAGCCCATATCCTCCGACCGGAACGTGCCGATAGAATTCGTTTCGCCAAATCCGAAGAATCCACGGCGAAATTTCGGGGATGCCGAACTCACCGATCTTGCGCAATCGATCCGTGAGCATGGCGTGGTGCAGCCGGTAGTTGTGCGGCCGGCGGGCGCTGCGGGCCACTATGAGATTATCGCCGGCGAACGGCGTTGGCGTGCCGCCCAGCGCGCAGGCCTCGTCGAAATTCCGGTGATCGTGCGCGATGTCAACGACCGCACGGCGCTTGAACTGGCCATTATCGAGAACGTCCAGCGCACTGACCTCAATCCGGTGGAAGAGGCGCTCGGCTACCAGCAGCTAATAGATGAGCACAGCTACACCCAGGCCGATCTCGGCCAGGTGATCGGCAAGAGCCGAAGCCATGTCGCCAATACGCTGCGGCTGTTGAAGCTGCCCGACGTCATCCGCGACATGCTTGTCGATGGCGAGTTGTCGGCCGGCCATGCGCGCACATTGGTTGGCGCCGCCGATCCGGCGGCGCTTGCCAAGCGGATCGTGGAGGAGGGGCTTTCCGTGCGCCAGGCGGAGGCCTTGGCCCAGCTTCCCCCAGAAAGTATCCACGAGGTCAAGGCATCGGCCCCTGTCGAGAAAGATGCCGATACGCTGGCGCTGGAGAAGCTGCTGTCGGATGTAACCGGCATGCGGATAGCCATCGCCCACAAGAACAAGGGCGGCGAAGTGCGGATCGCCTATAAGACCTTGGAACAACTGGACGATTTGTGTCGGCGCCTTAAAAGCTGAGGGATAGTTAGCCGGCGTTCTTTCTGCGCTGGCTTTCGATTGCGATGCCAAGCAGAGCCTGACGGGCGATGGAATCTGCAAGGTCGGCCCTTTGCCGCGTCTGCAGGATTGCCTGCTGGAGGCGCGCAAGAGCCCGTGTCAGCGCGTCGCCATTCCAGCGCATCAAGGCGCCTTCGACAATTTTTCGGCGTGAAAAAAAGATCGGCGGCCTGGCCGAGGCAACGACTTCCGAGGCGCTACGTGCCCCATTGTCGAGTGCAGCGCGCATGAGCTGAAGCGCCTGGAATTGCCGCATTGCCGCCGCAAGGCATAGAAAGGCTTGGGTGCCCGCCCGCGCCTGGCGCATGAAGATGGTGTCGAATTCCTCGACCTTTCCTTCCAGGATCGCATCGACGGCGTCATCGAAAGTAAGGCCGGAGGCGTCGCCGATGGCAGCTCTGACGTCGTCCAATTCGACCTTGCTGTTGCCCGCGGCATAGAGAACGAGCTTCTGGATTTCGCCGCGCGAAGCTAGCCGATCGCCGCCGAGATTCCGGCGCAGAGCTTGGCGTGCCTCTAGGGTGATGGTAAGGTCGGCCTTCTGCAATTCCTCGTCGATAAGCCCGTCGATGCCTTTTGCTTCGTCGGCGTAACAAGGCAGCGCCATGCCGCAATCGCTGTTTTCGATTGTCGTGCGCAGGGCGGCTCCCTTCTTCAACTCGGCGGCTTCGATCAGGATAAGGGCATCCTTGGGTGGTTCGGCACAAAGCGCCTTGACATCATTGGCCAGCGCCTTCTGTCCTGTGGCGTTGCGGACCCATAGAAGGCGGCGCGCGGCAAACATCGGCACGGTGCGGGCTTCGTCAAGCAGGCGTCCTTCGTCGCGATCGACCTCGGTTCCTTCGAGGCGAACCACGGAAAAGGGGTCGTCCAGTGGCAGACCGGTGCGCAGGGCGAATGCGCGGGCGCGCTCGGTCACCAGGCCGCGGTCTGGGCCGTAAAGGAGAACGATTGCAGCCTGCGAGCTTGGCCGCGCCAGCCACGAATCGACCTCATATGCTTTCTTCTGTGCCATGGAAGTCAGGTAGCATGGTGCTGCGGTAGGAAAAACCCGCAAGTAAGGCGTGTGATGCAGCGGGCAATGGCCGGCGATAAAAAGGAGGCCCGGCGAACCGGGCCTCAAGGCGTGACCGCCTTCCGGCAGGTCACGACGGGAACCATGCTTCGTCGCAGCGCCTAGGCGTGATAGGCGACCTCGCCATGCGACGACAGGTCGAGGCCTTGCGATTCAGCCTCTGCCGATGGGCGCAGGCCGATGATCGTGTCGACGAGCTTGTAGAGAATGGCCGAGCCGATACCGCACCAGAGAATGGTGACGAGAACGGCAAGGATTTGGGTCGAGACCTGGCCGGCCATGGTCACGCCTTCGGCATAGCCGATGCCGCCGAGGGAGGCTGAGGCGAAGATGCCGGTGCCGATCGCGCCGACCATGCCGCCGACGCCATGGATGCCGAACACGTCGAGGCTGTCGTCATATCCGACCCTGATTTTCACCACGGTGACAAAATAATAGCAAACCGCGCTGGCTATGGCGCCGAGCACGATGGCGCCGATCGGCCCGACCAGACCTGCAGCGGGCGTCACCGCCACCAGGCCGGCAATCATTCCCGAGGCTGCGCCCAGCATGGAGGCCTTCTTGCGGGTCAGAGCTTCCAGACCCGCCCAGGCGATGATTGCGCCGGCGGTGGCGGTGAAGGTGTTGATCATGGCGAGTGCTGCCCCGCCGGTGGCCTCAAGGTTGGAACCGGCATTGAAGCCGAACCAGCCGACCCACAATATGGAGGCGCCGACCATGGTGAGCGTCATGGAATGCGGCGCCATGTTGTCGCGGCCATAGCCGTTGCGCTTGCCTACCAGCACCGATCCGACGAGGGCAGCGATACCGGCATTGATGTGGACCACGGTGCCGCCGGCAAAATCAAGCGCGCCCCAACCGAAGAGAAGGCCGCTTGAATCCCATACCATGTGGGCGATCGGGAAATAGACGAAGGTGACCCAGAGGGCGACGAACAGGATGACTGCCGGAAACCGGATGCGCTCGGCAAATGCGCCGACGATCAGGGCTGGGGTGATGCAGGCAAAGGTCATCTGGAAGCAGACGAAGACCAGTTCCGGGATGACCACGCCATCAGTGAAGGTTGCAGAGGTGGTTTTCGGCGTCACCCCGGCGAGGAACAGCTTGGCCAGGCCGCCCCAATAGGGGCTGGTGCCACCGCCAAAGGCGAAGGAGTAGCCATAGGCAACCCAGATGACGATCACCATGGCGACGATCATCGTGCATTGCATCAGTACCGACAGCATGTTCTTGGCCCGCACAAGACCGCCATAGAACAGGGCCAGGCCGGGCAGCGCCATGAACAGCACGAGGATGGTCGAAACCATCATCCATGTGGTGTCGCCTTTGTCGGGCAGCGGAAGGGCAGCCGGCGCGGGTTCCTGCGAAAAGGCTGAAATTGTGCCGAAAACGGCAAGGAGCAAATTACCCAGAAGGGCTGCAGGAACAGCCTTCTTGAGAATGGATGGAAAAGTCATTGAAATCTCCATGGGGGATGGGCCTGACCCGCTCAAAGCGCGTCGCCGTCTGTTTCGCCGGTACGGATGCGCACAGCCTGGTCGAGACCGAAGACGAAGATCTTGCCGTCGCCGATCTGGCCGGTCCTTGCCGCGTTGGTGATCGCTTCGATGGCCGACGTCACCATCTCGGTGATCACGGCGACCTCGATCTTGACCTTGGGCAGGAAACTGACGGCGTATTCGGCGCCGCGATAGATTTCGGTGTGCCCTTTCTGCCGCCCATAGCCTTTGACTTCGGTGACGGTCAGGCCCTCTATGCCGACCGAGGTGAGCGCTTCGCGCACCTCGTCCAGCTTGAATGGCTTGATGATTGCCATCACGATTTTCATGAGATTGACCCCTTGCTGCTGCGGAGCTCCGCGATTGCATGGCTTTGCCGGACGGCTTGAGGCGCGTCGGAAAGTATCAGGGGTTATTCAAGCTCCGTGCCAGTTTCTCAGCACGACTATAAGCCATTGGAAATAAAAGAAGAAAAATCCAACCGGCGAGGGGCTGGCTGGCGAAAGGTCCAACTGCCTGCCTTCAAATTAAGCAGATTTGAAAAAGTGCCTAATCTGCGGGCTGCTGTCGCAGGCGGATCAAGCCTTCCTGCGCCACCGAGGCGATCAGCGTGCCGTCGCGCGCATAGAGCGCGCCGCGCGTGAAGCCGCGTCCGCCGGATGTCGAAGGGCTGTCCTGCGTATAGAGCAGCCAATCGTCGATCGAATGCGAGCGGTGAAACCACATAGCGTGGTCGAGGCTTGCCGCCTGGATGTCCTGATCGAAAACCGCGCGGCCATGGGCGAAGGTGGAGGTGTCGAGCAGTGTCATGTCCGACAGATAGGCAAGCACCGCCGCCTGGGTGGCGCGATCCTCCGGCACCGGGCCGGTGGTGCGTATCCAGATGTTCTGGCGCGGATCGAGCTTCTCGCGGCTGGTATAGTGCTTGAGCATGATCGGTTTCATGTCGACGGGCCGGTCGCGTTCCCAATAGCGGCGAATGCCGGGTGGCACCGCGTCTCCAAACTTGGCTATGAGGTCCTGCTGGGTTCCGAGCGTATCGGGGTCCGGTACGTCAAGCGGCATGGGTAACTGGTGATCGAGCCCGGCTTCGTCGATCTGGAACGAGGCTTCCAGCGAGAAGATCGCCTGGCCATGCTGGATGGCGACGACACGACGGGTGGTAAAGCTGCCGCCGTCGCGGATGCGGTCGACCTCATAGAGGATCGGCACCTTGGTGTCGCCCGGTCGCATGAAATAGCCGTGCAGGGAGTGGACATGCCGGTCTGCGGCAACCGTGCGCTGGGCGGCAACCAGCGCTTGCGCTATGGTCTGGCCGCCGAAGACACGCTGCCAGTCCAGTTCGGGGCTGCGACCACGATAGAGGTTGTGTTCGAGCTGCTCGAGGTCGAGAATGGCGAGAAGTTCCTGCATGGCAGCGGACATTTTTTCGGACCTTTTCGAAGCGAAAGTTGACCAGGTTTTTCCGGCACAACAGCCGGGCAAGTCAAGGCAAAGCGCAACGCGCAAAGACGGAGACGGACGATGGCTGCAAACGAAACCTTTGCCAAAGAACAGCTTACGCTCGATGTCCTTATTGCAGGAGCCGGCTATGTCGGGCTGGCGGCCGCAGTTTCGCTGAAGCAGGCCCGCCCCAGCCTGCGGGTGGCGATCGTCGATGCGGCGCCGGAAGGTGTGTGGGAGCGCGATACACGGGCCTCCGCCATCGCTGCCGCAGCCTGCCGCATGCTTGGCCGCCTGGGCTGCTGGGAGGAGATCCTGCCGCGGGCGCAGCCGATCACCGACATGGTCATCACCGATTCGCGCACGGCAGACCCGGTCCGGCCGGCCTATCTGACCTTTGACGGCGAAGTGGCGCCGGGCGAGCCGTTTGCCCATATGGTCGCCAACCGCGTATTGAACGGGGCCCTGCGCCGCCGCGCCGGCGAACTTGGCATCGACATCATCGAGGGCGTGGCGGTGAGGGCCTTCGAGACCGGCAGCGCAAAGGTCGCCATCCATCTGGCTGACGGTACGTCATTGGATGCGCGGCTGTTGGTGGCTGCCGACGGCGTCAATTCGAAGCTGCGCGACATGGCCGGCATCAAGACGGTGAGATGGGAATACGGCCAGTCCGGCATCGTCTGCACGGTGGCGCATGAGCGCCCGCATAATGGCCGTGCGGAAGAACATTTCCTGCCTGCCGGACCCTTTGCCACCTTGCCGCTGACCGGCAATCGCTCCTGCATCGTCTGGACCGAACGCACCGCCGATGCCGAGCGGCTGATCGCCAGCGACGAGCTGATATTCGAAACCGAACTCGAACAGCGCTTCGGGCTGAAGCTCGGCGAAATCCGCGTGGAGGACAAGCCGCGCGCCTGGCCGCTGGGGCTGATGCTCGCCCGCGCCTTCGTCGCCCCGCGCTTCGCCCTTGCCGGGGATGCCGCACACGGCATCCATCCGATCGCCGGGCAGGGCCTCAATCTCGGCTTCAAGGACGTCGCTGCCCTTGCCGAAACCGTCGTTGAAGCGGATCGCCTCGGCCAGGACATCGGCGCGCTGGACGTGCTGCAGCGCTATGAGCGCTGGCGGCGCTTCGATACGGTGCAGATGGGCGTTACCACCGACGTGCTCAACCGGCTGTTTTCCAATGATTTCGGCCCGATTCGTGCCGTGCGCGATATCGGGCTCGGTCTTGTCGACCGCATGCCGCGGATGAAGGAATTCTTCATCCGCCAGGCTTCGGGTCTTGGCGGCGACGTGCCGCGGCTTCTCAAAGGAGAGGCGTTGTAGAAAAACAAATATGCAGGATATATGTTTTTGCGTTATGAACGCCTATAGCTGAAGCCAGTTTTGACAAGAAGGAGAAGGCCATGAATCGCACTGCCACAGCCAATTGGTCGGGTAGCTTGACGGAAGGAAAGGGCACGCTCGATACGCAGAGCGGCGCTTTTGCCAAGACTCCTTATTCCTTCAAGGGTCGTTTCCAGGACGAAAGCGGCAAGTCCGGAACGAATCCGGAAGAGCTGATCGCGGCGGCGCATGCGGGATGCTTTGCCATGCAGCTTTCGCATTTCCTGGCGGAAAACGGCACGCCGGCCGAGAATCTCGAGGCCAAGTCGGTGGTGACCTATGGTCCCGCTGCCGGTGGAGGCTTCGAGATCACCGAGAGTGCGCTGACACTGGTCGGAAAGGTCCCCGGGATCGATCAGGCCAAGTTCAAGGAACTGGCCGACAAGGCCAAGGCGGGATGTCCGGTTTCCAAGGCACTTGGTGCGATCAAGGTCACGCTCGAAGCCAGACTGGCGTAACCTTTCACTGAACGAAAAGCAGTGCCGGCGGCGAGCACCGGGATTACGGCGCTCGCCGACAGGCACGGATATCTCCGTCAGCTTGGCCGGGCGGCCATGGCAACTTCGCAATCCAGCGCCTGGATGTCGCGCCCTATGGCGGCGATGGCAACGATCTTGCCGTCCTTCTTGTAGCCGATCATGCAATCGCGCTTCTCGATGTTGCCGTCGATCTCGATGTCGTCCCACGACCTTGCATAGCCGACATAGCGGATCGAGACATCATAATGCGCGCTCCAGAAGAACGGCACCGATCGGAAGGGTTGCGGTGTGCCGAGCATGTTTTCGGCCGCCCGCTGGCCGTGGCGCTCGGCCACCACCCAGTGCTCCACATGCCGCGTCTCGGCGGTGGCCGCGTCCTGCCACTGCGCGACGTCGCCGGCTGCAAATATGCCCGGGATGCTGGTTTCCAGATTTTCATTGACCACGATGCCGCGATCCGTGGCGAGACCGGCTTCCTTCGCCAAAGTGATGCGTGGCTTCACGCCGACACCGACGATGACCAGGTCGGCATCGACCACCTGGCCACTGTCCAGCGTGACCGATTGCTCGTCGATGCGCGTCGCGGTGGTCTTGAGGTGGAAGACGACGCCATTCTGCTCATGCAGGGAGCGAATGAAATCGCCGAGTTGCGGACCGAGCACCTTCTCCAGCGGGCGTGCATCCGGCGCTACGACGTGAACGTCGAGGCCCCGCGCACGCAGCGCGGCGGCGGTTTCAAGCCCGATGAAGCCGGCGCCGAGAATGACCGCCGCCTTCGCTTTTTGCGTGCCGCGGATGATCGCCCGGCTGTCGGCGAGCGAGCGCAGCACGAAAACATTGGCCCGGTCGGCGCCTGGAATCGGCAATCGTATCGGTTCCGCGCCGGTGGCGATCAAAAGCCGGTCGAACGGGAAGCTGCTTCCATCGGCGGTGAAAACGGTGCGGGCACCGGTATCGATGCGCGAGGCAAGCGTCTGCAATTGCAGGTCGATCCCCTTCTTCGCGTAATATTTTTGCGAGCGCAGCGGAATCCATGCCTCCTCGGCGGTGCCGGCCAGATAGTCCTTGGACAAATTGGGCCGGTCATAGGGTGCATCGCTGTCGGCACTCAGCATGGTCAGTTCGCCTGCGAAGTTTCGGCGCCGCAGCATTTCGGCGGCGGCAAATCCCGCCGCTCCACCGCCGATAATGACGATCCTTTGCGGTTGGTCAGCTGTGACGCGCTCCGGGGCGGTGGCTGCCTCCCGTGCTAATTTTTCCGTCACGAAAACCTTGTCGCCTCGCTGCTCCACCTTCCAGCAGCTCAAGGCATCGAATGCAGGCGCCTGGAGGGCTTCCCCGGTTCGGAGGCTGAAGCAGGCATGGTGCCAAGGGCAGCGGACCGTATCACCCACCACGATGCCGTCGCCGAGCGGCGCGGAGTAGTGCGTGCAGGCCCCGCCCACCGCAAGCAGGTCTTCGCCCACCTGCGCCAAAAGCACCGATTCGCCCGCGACATGGCCGCTGAGCGATTTCCTGTTCGCGAAGGTCGCCAGCGGAACGCCGAGGGTAAGGTCGGGGCCGAGATCCTGATTTTCCTGCGAAGCCATTGCGGCTCTCCTTCATTTTGCCGGCATCAGCTGATCCAGGTGCCGTCCCAGCGGTTTGACGTTCGCGTCAGGCAAAGGTTCCCAAGTATCCAGGCTTGCTGGAAACGAAAGCCGAAATTCCTTGGGCTGGCCGCGCCGCAGGCAAAAGTGTAAACCCATTGGTTCAAGGGTGCTACGACCATTGACATCGCTCGTGCCGTCCTTCACCTCGGATATCGATACCCCTTGCAATGAGGCTGCCGGCAATGACCGGATATTTCTCCACTCCCTTCCCTCGCCGCCACTCGGTCGGCGTCGATGTCGGCGGCGTCACGGTTGGGGGCGATGCTCCGGTGATTGTCCAGTCGATGACCAATACCGACACCGCCGACATCGATCAGACGGTGGCGCAGGTCGCGGCGCTTCACCGGGCGGGCTCGGAAATCGTCCGCATCACCGTTGATCGCGACGAAAGTGCTGCCGCCGTCCCGGCCATCCGGGAGAGGTTGGAGCGTCTCGGCATCAATGTGCCGCTGGTCGGCGATTTCCACTATATCGGGCACAAGCTTCTGGCCGATCATCCGGCCTGCGCCGAGGCGCTGGCGAAATACCGCATCAATCCCGGCAATGTCGGCTTCAAGGATAAGAAGGACAAGCAATTCGCCGCGATCGTCGAAAAGGCGATCTTCTATGACAAGCCGGTGCGCATCGGGGTCAATTGGGGCTCGCTCGATCAGGAACTGCTGACCCGCCTGATGGACGAGAACCAGGCCAATGGCTCGCCGCTGACGGCGCAGGAGGTGATGCGCGAGGCGATCGTGCAGTCGGCGCTGCTGTCTGCCGAAGCAGCCGAGCAACTTGGTCTTGGGCGCGACAAGATCATCCTGTCGGCCAAGGTCAGCCAGGTGCAGGACCTGATTGCGGTCTATACGATGCTCGCCGAACGTTGCGACCATGCGCTGCATCTCGGGCTCACGGAAGCGGGGATGGGGTCGAAGGGCATCGTCGCCTCCTCGGCGGCGATGGGCATCCTGCTCCAGCAGGGCATAGGCGACACGATCCGCATTTCGCTGACGCCGGAGCCCAATGGCGACCGCACGCGCGAGGTCCAGGTGGCGCAGGAATTGCTGCAGACCATGGGCTTTCGCCAATTCGTGCCGATCGTCGCCGCCTGTCCGGGCTGCGGACGCACCACTTCGACGGTGTTCCAGGAACTGGCGCAGAACATCCAGGAGGGCATTCGCAAGAACATGCCGGAATGGCGCAAGAAATATCCCGGCGTGGAAGAACTCAAGGTCGCGGTGATGGGCTGCATCGTCAATGGACCGGGCGAATCCAAGCATGCCGATATCGGCATATCGCTGCCCGGCACCGGCGAAATGCCTGCCGCTCCGGTTTTCATCGACGGCAAGAAGGCGATGACGCTGCGTGGGCCGGACATCGCCCAGGATTTCGAGAAGATGGTCGCCGACTATATCGAGCAGCGTTTCGGGCGCGGTGGCGGCAAACAGGCTGCCGAGTAGCACAATGCGCGGCCTCGCAATTGCGGCGCTGCTCCTTCCTCTTGCGATCTGGAGCGGTTCGGCCATGGCCGAACCGCCTTCCGCCCCAGAACCGGTCACGATCGACCGCGTCTGCGATCTGATCGAGACGAATGCGCTACGCCATGGCGTGCCGCGCGCCTTCCTAGCCCGGCTGATCTGGAAGGAAAGCCGCTTCGATGCAGATGCGGTGAGCCCGGCGGGCGCGGAAGGTATCGCGCAATTCATGCCCGGCACGGCCAAGCTGCGCGGCCTTGCCGATCCTTTCGACGTGGAGCGGGCGATCGCGGCCTCGGCCGAATATCTTGCCGAGTTGAAAGCGGGCTTCGGCAATCTCGGCCTTGCCGCCGCAGCCTATAATGCGGGCGAGAACCGCGTGACCCGGTGGCTTGCGTCCGGCGGCTTCCTGCCGCTCGAGACCGAGGACTATGTGCTCGACATAATGGGCGAGCCGGCCGACAATTTCACCGATGTCGCCTATGCCGGCACGGTGCATCCGCTGGACAAGGACAAGAGCTTTTCGGAAGCCTGCCGCCAGTTGCCGGTGCTGCAGGCGGCAACGATTGCCATGGCCAGCATCAACATCAAGCCCTGGGGCGTGCAGGTTGCCGGCAATTTCCGCCGCGCGGCGGCAATCAAGCAATGGCAACGCCAGAAGGCACGGTTTCCGGCTCTGCTGCGCGACTACGATCCGGTTGTCAGCCGGGTGCGTACGCCGATCGGGCGGCGTGGTGTCTATGCAGTCAGGATCGGCGTCGATGCCAGGGCAGATGCCGATATCATCTGCCAGAAACTGCGCGGCGCAGGCGGAGCGCATTGCCTCAAGCAAAATGTTACCGATAGTGTTGATGCTCCAGCTGGGATGGCCATGGATCGCTGTTCCGGTTTGGGGGACGGATGGCGGGGCTCAGCATGGCGACACGGTCGGAAC
>NZ_RKST01000007.1 GCF_003934165.1 Borborobacter arsenicus
ATTCATGGCGGGTGTGGCCTCCGGGAAACGGCGCGGATCGGCGTAAGCAACCAAATCCTACGTCATTTCAACGGCTTGCACCACATCCGCCAACCCCCATGAATTTTTCAGGCTAGCTGGACGAGTTCGGCACTTCGGGGCTTCGACGTATTCTATTATGTTGCTACGATGGCGGCGTCTGTGGCCCAAGGAGCGGCATATGAACAAGGTTGAAGCCCCCCTCACCATCCGTCACGAGCCGATGCGCATCGCGGGCCACAGGGTCGATGCCGACGACGTGGTAGAGGTGCGGTATCCATATACGAACGCCGTCATCGGCACCGTGCCGGCTGGCAATGCCGAACATGCCAGACGCGCTTTCGAAATCGCGGGCAGCTACACCTCCAGGCTCACCCGTTACGAGCGGCAACAGATCCTGTTGCGCACTGCCGAGGCGCTGGTCGCACGTAAGGAAGAGATTTCCGACCTCATCACGCTTGAACTGGGCATCTGCAAGGCGGATTCCCTCTATGAGGTCGGTCGCGCCTATGATGTGTTTACGCTGACTGCACAGATGTGCATCCGGGACGACGGTGAGGTCTTCTCCTGCGACCTCACCCCGCACGGCAAGGCGCGGAAAATCTTCACCTTGCGCGAGCCGCTCAAAGCGATCTCGGCCATCACGCCCTTCAATCACCCGCTTAACATGGTGGCGCACAAGGTGGCGCCGGCGATTGCCACCAACAATTGTGTCGTGGTGAAGCCGACGGAACTGACGCCGATGACGGCGCTGGTCCTGGCTGACATTCTCTATGAGGCCGGCCTGCCGCCGCAAATGCTGTCAGTGGTGACCGGGCTGCCGGCCGAGATTGGCGCGGAGATGATCGGCAACGAGAATATCGAACTGATTACCTTCACTGGTGGCGTGCAGGTAGGCAAGCTGATTGCCCGCACCGCCGGCTACAAGCGTCAGGTGCTGGAGCTGGGCGGCAACGATCCGCTCATCGTCCTCAATGATCTCTCCGACGAAGACCTCGCCAAGGCTGCCGATCTCGCCGTCGCCGGCGCCACCAGGAATTCCGGCCAGCGCTGCACGGCGGTCAAGCGCATCCTCTGCCAGGAAAGTGTCGCAGATCGATTTGTCCCACTGGTCCTGGAGCGGGCCAGGAGGATCAAATTTGGCGATCCGATGGACAGTGGGACCGACCTCGGCACGGTAGTGCATGAGCAGGCCGCGGCGCTCTTCGAGAGGCGCGTCTACATGGCTGCCGAGCAGGGTGCGGTGGTGCTCTATGATCCCGGCCGCAAGGGCGCGCTCCTGCCGCCCATCGTGGTCGATCGCGTGTCGCATCATTCAGAATTGGTGATGGAAGAGACGTTCGGGCCGATCGTTCCGATCATCCGCGCGCCCGACGACGACGACGACCTCATCGCACTCTCCAACGCTACCGCCTTCGGCCTGTCGTCGGGTGTATGCACCAACGACTTCCGTCGCATGCAAAAATACATTGCCGGGCTGAAGGTCGGCACCGTCAACATCTGGGAGGTGCCTGGCTACCGCATCGAGATGAGCCCCTTCGGAGGCATCAAAGACAGCGGCAATGGCTATAAGGAAGGTGTCATCGAGGCCATGAAGTCCTTCACGAATATCAAGACTTTTTCTTTGCCTTGGGTGTGAGCGGACTCCTCTTCAACCCAACAGACTGCCTGCTGCCGGATGACGATTCATGCGAGAAGACATCTTGCCTAATCCTTGGCGGCAATCTGGCCGAATATGGAATGGAGGTCCTGAGACATTGTGGGCTCTGGGGTCAGATCAAGTGTGGATTCAATTTTTTCAAGATGATCCAGCATCAACGCCGATGCCTTCTGTGGATCCTTGCTATTAAGTGCGTTGATGATTTCCTCGTGGTCCTCGTATGCGCAGCTGGATCCATGGCGGTGGCCATAGAGGCCAATGATCAAAGACGTTTGTGACACCAGCGTTTCAAGGATGCCAGACAGGGTTTTGCTACCTGCGAGGCGTGCAAGCAAAAGATGGAACTCACCGGAGAGGCGTATCGCCTCCCTGGAGTCGGCCCGCTTGCGGGCATCGGCTTCGGCGCGCACGTGTTTTCGAAGTTCGGCCAGTTCTGAGCGGCCGATCTGTTTTGCCAAGCCTTTCGCTATCGCCAGTTCGATCGCGCGTCTAGCCTCGAAAATATTACGTGCTTCCTGCTCCGAGGGACTGGCAACGATGGCACCGCGATTTGGTCGCAATTCGACGACGTAGCGATGCGATAGCGAAAGCAGGACCCGTCGTATCCGTGTCCTGCTCACGCCGAAAATATTTGCAAGAGCTTCTTCGCCCAACTTCGTGCCAGGGGCGATGCGCTGCTCAAGAATCGCCTTCAGGATCAGGTCGACAACGCTCTGTTCTTCTGTGGGAAGAAGGGCCGTCGATGAGGACTCGATGATCGCATTTTGATCAACGAGATTTTGAGCATGCATTGATTGGAGCCACCAAGCGATCGTTCTGTCGGCCTGATGGTTGGTGCAGGCCACCGCCAGCTCCCTTCACCGTCGCCGAGAGCTGGTCTTATTGCATCGGAACCGCGGGCACGTCAAGGGCATCTCTCCGTGATATTGTACATGATCAAATAAATTTTTGTGCACAATAATTGACATTTTCTACGGAATGTCGGATGCAGTTTTCAGGTCTACATCGAGGGGTCAAATGGACATTGCGGTAATCAATCCGAATTCGAGCGCGGCAATGACCGCTCGTATCGCTCAATCCATTTCGCGCTACAAAGCTCCCGCGACTCATCTTAGGGTCCTGCGGGTTGAAACCGCACCCATCAGCATTCAGGGGCATTTCGACGAGGCTGCTTGTCTTCCGGGGCTTTTGGATGCCGTGACTCAACAAGAGCGGCTTGGGGTCGACGGGATTGTCGTTGCATGTTTTGACGATCCAGGCGTCGGCGCCTGTCGCGAGATCGCAACCGGTCCGGTAATCGGCATATGTGAAGCTGCTGTTGTTTTCGCAAAAACTGTGGCGGCGAATTTCTCGATCGTCACGACGCTTCCGCGCTCAGTTCCCATCGTCGAGGAATTGGTCGTGAAGTATGGTGCGGAACGGCAATGCCGGCAGGTGCGCGCCGCTGACATACCGGTCATTTCCCTGGAGGAAGACCCCGACCGAGCGCGAAAGGCCGTGCGGAGCGAGATAGAAAAGGCGATAGCCCAAGATCGGTGCGAGGCTATCATCCTCGGCTGCGCGGGCATGTCGGATCTGGCGGAAGAGCTTACCCGAACTTGCGGGCGTCCGGTCATAGATGGCTGTGTTGCAGGGCTCAAAATGATCGAAGGGATTGTTGGCGCTGGTATCGTTACCAGCAAAGCGGGCGCCTTCGACTACCCGATAGGTCGAGAGCTTGTCGGTTCCGGGGCCGGAAGAGGTTGCGTGCCTGCCTGAGGCTACTGAAAGCGACGGCAAACGAAGCAAGGCGAGAGGAGGAAGGGGAGAAAATGGATCAGTTCCGAGTTTCGGCGACGGGGCATTCGCTCAACTATCTGCCGGAGTACTTGGCAAATTCAGAAGGCATATTTGCAAAGCACGGTCTCTCTGTTTCCGTTTCTGTTCCGCAGCCTTGGCCAAAAGTACTTGAGGATATAAATAGCGGACAAGCGCATGCAGCCCTGGGTGGAATATGGGTTCCATCTATGTATTTTAGGCGTGTCGAAAACTACATGGCATTCGCCCAGATTTCAGAAAGATGCCCTTTATCAATACTTGGCAGAAAGCCAGGTAACTTCACACTCAACAATCTGGAGGGTGCCACCGTTTTGGTGGCGGGCGGAACTGGGCCGAGCCCGTTCCTGTTTTTGTCTGGATTGATGGCGGAGGCCGGTGTGGACCGAAACCGGGTACGGATCGTTCATGACTTGACGACGCCGATGCTGGTGGAGTTGTTCATGGGCGGAATGGGCGACTATCTGGCGGTCGATCCGCTGACCGCCGGCCGTCTGGTGGAGGATCGTCGCGCCGTCCTTGTTGGCTGCCTCTCGGAGATTGGTGCGGCTGTCCCGTGGAGCGTCTATTACACCCTGCCGGATCGCCTCGCGCGAGAGGCGGAGTTCTTTGTGCGGTTCAGTATGGCCATTGACGAGTCGATGGCACTTCTGCGCTCTGCCCCAATTAATGAGGTGAGTTCTCTCCTCAGTCGCCTTTGGCCCAGCGCGTCTTCTTCAGTCTTGACCACTGTTGCAACGCGATTTCAGGCCAATGGGATGTGGGCGACCGGTTCCCGGATTCAGCCCGGGCCGTTCGACCGGTGGCAGGGCATGATAGCTGACCATGGGTTGGTGGAGCGGCCGCTTGCCATGGCGGAAATTGTCCACGGCGTAGTCTAGCTGGCCGCTCAGCGGCGGAAGTATACCGACCAGGGGAAGTGTCTTGGTGCGCCCGCGTGGGTGTTGGCCATTCGAGGTGTTTCGAGCGTTTCCTTGGCGGGAGTTCAGATCCTGTCGATACCAGGTCGGTGGTTCGATCTGATGGGCATTTCGAGGTTGCCCCGAGACGTGGTCCGTCTGCATCGTCGCAGCTAAAATATTGTGCACAATATCTCTATAAAATGTCCATTTTAATTGATTGTTATGTTGCATATTAGGCGGGTTGCTGTAATCTTTTGAAGCCCGTCTCGTAGGAGGAAGTTCTGACAGGACAATGAAGATGGGTGCGCCGCCGCGGTCTGCGGTGCCACGGTAAACGAGGGAGGAGACGAATAATGACGAAGTCCTTCAGGATGAACTCTGCGTTCAGGCAATGGGCTGGGTCGCTTGCTGTGGTGGCTTGTTGTCTTTCGCCTGTGCCGAATGCATTCGCGCAGTCGGAAAATGTTGTACGAATGAGTGTTGCGGCCGACATCGGCGCTCTTCCGGGTGTCGAACTGGATCAGGCACTGCGTGACAGTCTGCCCGCCAGCGTTCGCGACAGCGGCACGTTGCGAGTTGCTACGGCCGCCTTCACCCCACCGATCTCATTTTATGGCCCAAACAATACCGAGATCGTCGGCATCGCTGCGGATCTGGCGACTGCCTTCGGGGTAATGTTCGGGGTCGACGTTGAAATGATCGACCTTGCAATGGATTCGGCCACCATACCGGCAATCAAGTCCGGACGGTTCGATATGGCGATTGCCGGCACGAACGATACTGTGGAGCGGCAGCAGCAGATCGACTTTCTGGACTACATGTATGATGGCAAGACCATCATGGTCCAGCAAGGCAACCCTTTGAAGATCGGCGAGATGAAGGATCTGTGCGGGAAAACCGTCGCTGTCGGGGTGGGCACCCTGCAGGAAAAAATTGCCATGTCCCTTTCGGGACGTTGCCAAGAGGCTATCAATATTCTCAGCATTCCCAAACAGCCCGACGTCATTGTCGCTGTGCGCTCCGGCAGAGCGGATGCAACGATCAATGGTTACGCCACCAGCGTCTACACGACGGAAAATCAGATCCAGAATGGGCGCGGCCTTGAAGCCATCCAGGAGGTTCGCGAGGCGGTCGGATATGTTGGTATGGTGTTTAGCAAGCAGAACAGCGCAATGCGCGATGCCTCGCAACGTGCTCTGCAGAAGCTGATCGACTCGGGCGGTTATAAAGCCATCATGGAAAAATGGGGTTTGGCGCCTCTGGTTGTTGAGCAGGCGAAGATCAACGACGCAGGAAGCCTCCCGCTAGACTATTGAGGTCAAGATGTCGGTTCTCGAAATCACCACGCAGGCAGGGAGCCGAGATAGTCAAGATCTCCCAACGATCGTACCTCTTCGTCACTGGGGGCGCTATGTCAGCGGAGCCTTGTTGGCCTGCGCCCTCATTTTTCTCGGCATCATCGTAAGTCGCAGTCAGCAGATCGTATGGGCTGCGATCCCGGAATATCTGTTCAATCCGGCCATCTTGAAAGGCATTGTCGTCACCCTGCAGCTTACGTTCGGAGCAATGCTGATCGGTATTGCTCTCGGCACGGTCCTGGCAACGATGCGTATGAGCCATAATCCGGTTTTCGTCGTGATTTCCGGAATATATATATGGCTATTCAGGGGAACGCCCTTATTGGTGCAGATTTTCTTCTGGTTTAATATTGCGTTGTTCATCCCGATGATCGAGGTCGGGCCGTATCTGATCTCTACGAACTCGCTGATTACCGCTTCGGTTGCGGGGTTGCTGGCGCTTTCGCTTCATGAAGCGGCCAATATGGCTGAGATCGTGCGCGGCGGATTGCTCTCGGTGGATAGCGGGCAGGGCGAGGCGTCCCAGGCTTTGGGACTGACCAGGGCACAAGCCATGCGTCGCATAATACTGCCGCAGGCGATCCGCGTCATCATTCCGCCCACGGGTAACCAGGCGATAGGAATGCTGAAAGCCAGTGCCATGGTGTCGGTGATTGGAATGCAGGACCTGCTGACTCAAGCGCAGAATACGTCCGCCCGCAACTTCTTGGTGATCGAATTGCTGTGCGTCGCCGCGATCTGGTACCTGGTGCTGACCACTGTCGCCACCATTGGTCAGTACTATCTGGAATCGTATTTTCAGAAGGGTGTTGCGTCCAGCGGAGCAAAAAGCCTCAGCAGCCGCATAGCGGCAGGCTTGCGTTTGCCCATTGGCCGAGGAAGCGCCGATCGTCTTTGATTGGTCGGGCAGCTTCGATGATTGACGTCGGTTTGCCTGCCAGTTGCTCAATTTTGAACAAGAGCCTGCCCTCAGGCAAATGGACGCTTAGCTCAATAAGGTTAGAGACATGATGCAACCCATTGTTCAGGCCGAGGGCGTGCGTAAGAGCTTCAGGCACGTGGAAGTGTTGCGAGGCGTGGATTTCGAAGTTCAGAATGGTGAAGTTTCATGCATTATCGGCCCTTCCGGCTCGGGCAAGAGCACATTCTTGCGGTGCATAAATCATTTGGAGCGCATCGATGGAGGACGCCTTCGGGTGGACGGCGATTATGTCGGCTACCAAGAGCGGGACGGCAAGCTCTATGAGTTGAACGAAAAGGCTCTCGCCTCGCGCCGCGCGGCAATCGGAATGGTGTTCCAGCGGTTCAATCTCTTTCCGCATCTGACCGCACTCCAGAATATCATCGAGGCGCCGGTTTTGCGGAAGCTCCGCACCAAGCCGGATGCAATCAAGCATGCGTTGGAACTATTGGATCAGGTTGGGCTGCTGAATAAGAAAGACGCTTATCCTGCCCAACTCTCCGGCGGGCAGCAGCAGCGGGTAGCCATCGCACGTGCCTTGGCAATGGAGCCAAAGCTGATGCTTTTCGACGAGCCCACCTCGGCGCTCGATCCCGAATTGGTCGGTGAAGTGTTGTCGGTGATGAAGCGGTTGGCCAAGGAGGGGCGTACGATGGTGGTCGTCACTCACGAGATCGGGTTTGCACAGGAGGTAGCCGATACGCTTGTGTTGATGGACCAGGGGCGGATCGTGGAAAAGGGATCGCCGCGCGAACTGATAAACAATCCTCAACATCCGCGAACCCAGGCATTCGTCCGCAGCGTCCGATAACAGGTTATTGAGGGCGAAGGAGGAGCCACGGCCGTACCGCGCCGGATGGTGGCCAGGCGGAAGAAGCCCATCGGTCGTCAGCCGCGCACCGGCAAGTTCTTGGCAACTTCCACGAAATGGCGAACGGCCTTGGTCCTGTTGGTGCGCTTCCACACAAGGATGGTCGGGATGCGGAAATCATGGTGCATGATTGGCCGCACCTCGACATTTCGCCCCAGAAAGCCGATCAGGCTTTCCGGATAGACGGTCACGCCAAGCCCGGCCGCGACCAGGCCCAGAAGTGCCAGCGTGTTTGACGCCTCAAGCTTGATGTTGAGCGGCACGCCCTCGGCTGAAAACATCTCGTTCAGCCGCCAGCGATAGGCTTCCCATTCGATCATGTCGCCCAAGATCAGGTCTTCTTCGGCAAGGTCGGCAGGGCGTACTTCGTGCAGCCGCGTCAGACGATGGTTCCTGGGCGTCACCGCATAGAGCGGATCGGCCGTCAGCAAAAGGCTGTGAAAGTCATTGTGCTCGAAGGGCCCGATCATATAGCCGACATCGATCTCGTCATGGGCCAGCGCAAGCTTCTGGCCTTGCGTTCTGATGTAGCGCAGGCTGACATCGACATGCGGATAAAGCCGCCGGTAGCGCGACACCGCAAAAGGCATCAATTCGGTGGCGGCAAAGGCCATATAGGCGAGACGCAGGCTGCCCGTCTTGCCTTCCGCGATCGACCTGGCCGTCCTGGCCGAGCGCGCATAGTTTTGCAGCAGCCTTGCATTCTCCTCGTAAAATGAGCGCCCGGCAGGCGTCAGCGATACCTCGCGCGTTGTCCGCTCGAACAGTGCAAACCCCAGTATATGCTCCAGTTTCTGGATGCGTCGGGTCAAAGCCGACTGGTCGATATTCAGCCGCTCGGCACTGCGCCGGAAGTTGAGTTCCTCGGCGACGATAATGAAGGAATGGGTGAGTTCGAGGCCCGCTTGAGCGTCCATGTCCAGTTGTCCAGCCGAGATTTCTCACCTTAGCGATTGATGCATCCCACGCAAGAATAATTGGCGAAAGACCATTTCAACTCGTCCTCGTCGGTCGGCATCTTTTGGTCCGGATAGCCGGGGCGGCATCGCCTGACGGTCATCGGATCGCCAACAGAACGCCGGACTTCACGGCCGAGAAGAGGAATCGTCATGAGCGACGTAGACAACAAGGAACTCGATCGCATGCTCCAGCAGGCGTTCGAAGCATCGACGAAAATCTATCAGGAGCGCGGCTTCCAGCGGCGCGTCGGCTTCGGCAAGCGGCCTGCCCTGGTCAGCGTCGATCTTGCCAACGCCTGGACCCGTCCGGGCAACCCGTTCACCTGTGACCAGGAGGCGATGGACAATGAAATTATCCCGGGCATGCAGCGCCTGCTCAAGGCCTGTCGTGCCAACGGCCATCCGGTCATCCATGTGACCACCGCCTATGAAATCACCGATCGCGACTCATCCTTCACCGATATGGGCCTGTGGCACTGCAAGATCCCGGTCGATGTCGTCGATCTCAAGAACAAGGAGCTGTGGGCAATCGATTCCCGCATTGCTCCGGTCGAAGGCGAATACACCCTGCTGAAGAAGCGGGCGAGCTCCTTCCACGGCACCGGCCTGGCAGGCATCCTGCGCGCCGCAGGCGTCGACACCATTCTGGTCACCGGTGTTACCGCCACGGCCTGCGTGCGCACCACCATCTGCGACGGTCTGGCCGACGGCTTCCGCACCATTGCCGTTCGCGAGTGCATCGGCGACCGCGTGCCGGGGGCCGTTGCCTGGAACCTCTACGATATCGACGCGAAGTTTGCCGACGTCCACAGCGTCGACGAATGCGTCGACTATCTCGACACGGTCAATTCCAGCCGCATCGCGGCCGAATGAAATCGGCGGCGCGCCCTGGAAGGGGCGCGCCATTTTTCGCTGGGGAGGAGAAAAAAATGACAGGACATATTGATGAGATTGCCGCCGCACCTGCCTCGCGTCGCCAGGTGCTGGCGGGCCTGGGAGCCTTCGGTCTGGCCTTGGCGGCGCCGAAAGTGACACGCGCTGCCGGCGGCACGCTAGTCGTGTCCAACTGGGGTGGCGACTGGAACGATCGGACCGTCCGCTTCGTCGAGGAGCCACTTGTCGAAAGCCAGGGCATCAGGATTGTGCGCGACCTTGGCATGGAGCCTGAGCGCAAGGCCAAGATGCTGGCGGAGCGGCGGCTGCGGCGCGGCACGGTGGACGTGCTTCATCTCAACCAGGGCGATGCCTTCGAGATGCACCAGCATGACGTGCTGGCCGATCTCGATACGGCCCAGATTCCCAACATGGCGGATGTGCCCGATACGCTGAAGGGTGCGCCCTATTTCGTGCCGTGGCTCTATAGCGGCGTCGTTATCATTTACAACAAGGACAAGGTCTCAACCCCGCCGCAATCCTATGAAGAGCTGTGGGATGCCAAATGGGCCGGCAAGATCGGCTTCACCAACCAGCTCTATTTCAACTACATGATGATGTCGGGCCTGATCAAAGGCGGCAACATCACCAATGTCGAAGCTGGCCAGGAACGCCTGCTCGAGCTCAAGAAGCTCACCGAGCCGCGCATCTATGCCACGCACCAGCATCTGCAGGCCGCACTCTTGAGCGGCGAAGTGGACATTGCGGTCAACTACAAGGCGCGGGGCCTGCAATGGATCAAGGACGGTGCGCCGCTTGGAATCCAGTATCCGGCCGAGGGCGCAATTGCGGTGCTGTTCGGCACGTGCCTGCCCAAGCGGGCGCCGAGCCCGGAACTCGCCCATGTCTATTTCAACGCCATGCTGGACCGTCAGGCCATGGCGCATCTTGCGGAGGCAAGCTTCTATGCGCCGGCAAACAGCGCTTCGGCACTGTCGCCGGAACTGCGCGAGAAGATCGACTTTTCGCCTGAGGAGCAGAAGGCGCTGAACTTCCCCGACTACGCCTATGTGGCCAGCAACACCGCCACATGGATGGAATGGTGGAACAAGAACGTCGCCGCATGATCGCAAGAGGCCGGACGCCGATGACATCAACAGCCGCGACCCTTTCTGCTCCCCCGCCACCCGTGAACCGGATGCGCGTGTCGCCGGCCTTCGGTCTCGGCACCCCGGCCACCTTGTTCGTCCTGCTCGGTCTGATCGTGCCGTTGGCGCTGATGCTGCGCTACAGCTTCAACAAATACGATCCGGCCGAGCTGATGATCTCGGCGCTGACTCTGGAAAACTATGCCAAGTTCATTGGCGATGCCTTCTATCAGCAGGTGCTGGCGACGACGGTCGGCATCTCGGCGCTCTCGACCGCGCTGTGCCTGATCGCCGGGTTTCCGGTGGCGTACTACCTGGTTCGGATGGCGTCGCCGCGAATGCGCTCACTGCTGTTCATCCTCATAATACTGCCGCTGCTGATGGGCAATGCCGTTCGCACCGCGGCCTGGATGGTGATCCTGGGCGACCAGGGCTTGTTGTCGTCGGCCGTTACCATGCTCGGCCTGTCGCCGGCCAAGCTGATGTACACGCCCACGGCGGTCGTCATCGGGCTGGTATCGGTCCTGCTTCCCTTCATGATCGTTACGCTGCAGAGCGTGCTGGAAGGGATCGAGCGCAACCTTGAGGATGCGGCGGCAAGTCTTGGTGCGGGCCATCTGACGGTCCTTCGCCGCATCGTGCTGCCGCTGTCCCTGCCGGGCATTCTGGCCGGAACCATGCTGTGCTTCATCCTGTCGATGAACGCCTATGCAACGCCGGTGCTGCTTGGCGGACCGCAGTTCCACATGATGGCGCCCGAGGTCTATCAGCAGGTCACCAAGGCGATGAACTGGCCCTTTGGCTCGGCGCTGGCCTTCATTCTGATGGCGGTCACGCTGGTGCTCACAGCGACCTCTAATACGCTTGTCCAGCGACGCTACCGCAAGTGGAGCGAATAGAAGCTCTGGCCTAGTCGACTCATTCGACCACGGGAGAACGAAATGTCGAATGCAGCACCAAACAGTATCTATGCAGGGGTCACCACGCTTGTCGTCGGTTTCATCGTGCTGCCACTTGTCGTGATCGCCTGGTCGAGCTTTTTCGCCAACCCGATCCTGACCTTTCCACCGACGGGGTACACGCTCGACTGGTATCGGCGGGCCTGGGACATGGATGTGTTCCGTGAGGGCTTCATCGTCAGCCTCGAGACGGCGGCGATTGCCACCTGCTTCAGCCTGCTGCTCGGCGTGCCGGCAAGCCTGGCGCTGGTCCGCTATCCGTTCTTCGGTCGCGATGCGATCCAGACACTACTTCTGTCGCCGATGATCGTGCCGGGCATTGTCGGCGGGTCGGCCCTGTTCATCGCCTTCATCGAGATGGAAGCGATCACCGACATGCAGATTGCCGGAACGCTTGGCGGCCTGCTCATCGCTCATTCGCTGATTGCGCTGCCATGGACGGTGCGGCTGGTGACGGCATCGCTTGCCGGCACCAACCGGTCGATCGAGGAGGCAGCCGCCAGCCTGGGTGCTTCGCCTTTCACCGTCTTTCGACGCATCACCTTGCCATCGATCCGCTCGGGCGTGATTGCGGCGGCGCTGTTTTCCTTTGTCATCTCCTTTATCGACCTCGAAAAATCGCTGTTTCTTGTCGGACCGGGGCGCACCACATTGCAGATCGCGCTCGTCAACTACCTGGAATGGAATCTCGACTCCACGGTCGCTGCCGTCGCCACCGTGCAGATCGTCATCATCGGAACGCTGCTGATCATAACAGACCGCTACGCCAAGCTCAGCCGGGTGTTCTGATGGTCGGCCGAATGCAGGAAATGGGAGGACAAAATGTCTGACGTGGTGCTCCAGTCTATCGTGAAGCGATATGGCGCGACCCTGGCCGTCGATAATGTCTCGATGACCATCCGGCCCGGCGAGCTGGTCGCACTGCTCGGCCCCTCCGGCTGCGGCAAGACCACGACCTTGCGGATGGTCGGCGGCTTTGTCGGCGTCAGCGAGGGCCGTATCCGGGTCGGCGGGCGCGACATCACCCACCTGCCGCCGCACAAGCGCAATATGGGCTTCGGCTTCCAGAACTACGCCCTGTTCCCGCATATGAGCGTGGCGGCCAATGTCGCCTTCGGTCTGGAAATGCGTAGGCTGGGCAAGGCCGAAATCCAGCAGAAGGTCAACGCCGCGCTCGACCGTGTTCGCCTTCGCTCCTATGCCGAACGTCTTCCCAAGCAACTCTCGGGCGGCCAGCAGCAGCGGGTCGCATTGGCTCGGGCACTGGTGATCGAGCCCGACGTGCTGCTGCTCGACGAGCCCTTGTCCAATCTTGACGCCAATCTGCGCCAGGAGATGAAGGACGAGATCCGCTCCCTGCAACGCAATCTCGGCATTACCACCATTTTCGTCACGCATGACCAGGACGAGGCGCTCAGCGTTTCCGACCGGATCGTCGTCATGCGCCAGGGCCGCGTCGAGCAGGACGGCACCCCATCCGAAGTCTTCGACACGCCGCGGTCGCGCTTCGTCGCCGAATTCATGGGGGTGAGCAATCTCCTGCCGGGCAGGCTTGAGGGGAGGGACCGGTTCCGCCTGCACAGCGGCGAGGCCGTTTCCGTCGCCGCCAATGACAACCAGGGCGACCAGATGGTCCTGGCGCTGCGGCCGGAGCGCATCGAAATCCGCGAAGCGCCTGCGTCTGGTGGGACGGAGACGCTCGAGGCTCGCATCGAGCAAGCCGTCTATCGCGGCCTGATCATCGACTATCACATCAAGACGAAATCCGGGCTCGCATTGACGGCGCGCCGCCCGGCCCCTGCGGCGGGAGGTTCGCAGGCACTCGACGCAGGCCAGATGGTCTCATTGTCCTGGCAGCCGGGCGCTGCCGTCCTGGTGGCCGAATAGCTGCTGAACCGAAATCGGCGCCGGCGCGCGCCACGAACCGAGGAGGAAGCAAATGGCACGCATTGGCGTGGATGTCGGCGGAACCAACACTGACCTGGTGCTCGAATGCGCCAAGGGCGTGTTCTACCACAAGGTTCCGACCACCCTGAAGAACCAGTCGATCGGTGTCGTGGATGGTGTCAAAAGCATCTGCAGCATCGCAGGCATCCGGACATCCGATGTGGATGTCATCGTGCATGGCACGACGACTGCCACCAATATCACCATCGAGCACAATGGCTCCGAAACCGGCATGCTGACGACGCGGGGCTTTCGCGACATCCTGCATATCGGCCGCCATAAGCGGCCCTATAATTTCTCGCTGCATTTCACCGTTCCGTGGCAGGACCAGCCGCTGGTCAAGCGCCGCAACCGCATCGCCATCTCCGAGCGCATCCTGCCGCCCAAAGGGGAGGTGGAAACTGCTCTTGATGAAGAGGAAGTGCGCGAGGCGATCAGGCTGTTCAAGAAGCGCGGCATCAACTCCATCGTCGTCGGCTTCATGTTCGCTTTCCTCAATGATGCGCATGAGCGGCGCGCCAAGGAGATCATCCTTGAGGAGATGCCGGACGCCTATGTCACGCTCTCCAGTGAAGTCGCCAATGTCATGCGCGAATATGAGCGTTTCTCCACCGCGGCGATGAATTGCTATGTCGGGCCGAAGACGGCCTTCTATCTGCGCGATCTGGAATCCAAGCTTCGTGAAGCCGGCGTGTCGTCCAAACTGCGCATCATGCAGTCGAATGGCGGCGTCTCGACCATCGAATCCTGCGCGGCGCGGCCGATCCGCATCCTGATGTCGGGCCCCGCCGGCGGTGTTATCGGCGGCGCTTCGGAAGGCGTCATGGCCGGTGTGAAGAACGTCATCACCGTCGATATCGGCGGCACCTCGGCCGACATCAGCACCATTCCCGACGGCCGCGTGAAGATCATGAACCCGCGCGACACCTATGTGTCGGGCCATCCGGTGCTGACCCCGATGATCGACCTCGTCACCATCGGTGCCGGCGGCGGCTCGGTCGCCTATATCGATGAGGCGGGCGCCTTCAATGTGGGGCCGCGCTCGGCCGGCTCGGAGCCGGGTCCGGCCTGCTATGGACGCGGCGGTACCGAACCGACCGTGACGGATGCGCAGATCGTGCTCGGCCGCCTCGATCCCGATCTCGTGTTGGGCGGTGACCTCAAGCTTGACCCCGAACTGTCGCGGAAGGCTATTGAAGAGAAGATCGCCCGGCCGCTCGGCATGTCGGTCAAGGACGCGGCACTCGGCATCCTCAAGATCATCAACAACAACATGGCGCTGGCAATCCGGTCGAACTCTGTGGCGCGCGGCATCGATCCGCGCCAGTTCTCGATCCTGCCTTTCGGCGGCGCCGGCCCGCTTCACGGCGTGGCGCTGGCCGAGGCGATTTCGGCCAGGGACGTGATCGTTCCCGTCGCGCCCGGCATCACCGCTGCCGTCGGCCTGTTGAAGACCGACCTGCAATATGAGCACACCGAGGCCGTGATCGTGGAACTCAACGCGTCCGACGACGACGATCTCGCACATATCAACAGTGCGGCTGCAACCTTGCGCGAACGTGTCATCGCCGAACTCGACGATGACGGTATTGCGCGCGACCAGCAGATGATCGAAATCGTTGCCGAGTGCCGCTATCACGGACAGGGCTTCGAGCTTCGCGCCACCATGCCGGACGGGCCGGTGACGCATGCCAACAAGGCCACGATCGTCACAAGCTTCCACGACCAGCATCAGCTCGACTACGGCTACAGCTATCGCGACCAGGAAGTGGAACTCATCACCCTGCGAGCCATCGGGCGCGCGGCGGTGGAGCGCCTGAACATTCCCAAGGTGTCGCCAACGGACGGCTCGGGGATCAATCGTGCGCTGATGTTTGTCAGGGCAACGACCTTCGATGACGGGCGCACCCTCGAAACACCGCGCTACGACCGCACCAAGCTCTATGCCGGCGACAAGGTCAACGGGCCGGCGATCCTCGTCCAGCACGATTCAACGACGCTGGTGCCGCCTGGCTACGTTGCCGAAACGCTCGAATATGGCAACACGCGCGTTCATCGCGCCGGCATCGCCTGACCCGAGGGAGGAACCCAAATGAACAGCATGACAAAGGCCGTGGCGGTCAAGGCAGTTCCCGCCGAAATCGATCCCATCACGCTTCAGGTGATCCGTGGCTCGTTCGAAACCATTGCAGAAGAGATGGCGCATGTTCTCTACCGCATGTCCTTCTCCTCGATCATTCGCGAATCGGAGGATCTCGGTGCCGGCCTGTTCGACGTTGACTTCAATACGTTGTGCGAGTCCGAATCCACGCCAATGCATATCGGCTCGATCCCAGGCTATCTGCGCGGCATACAGCAAACGCTGGAGGATGGTGAGTGGTATGAAGGCGACGTCGTCGTGCATAACCACCCCTATCACGGGTCAAGCCACACGCCGGACCTTGCCATCGTGGTGCCCGTCTTCTTCCAGGGCCGGCTGGTCGGCTTTGCCGGCAACACCGCCCACCATGTCGATATCGGCGCGGCGACGCCGGGCCTCATTATCGATGTGCCGGACGTCTTTGCCGAAGGCATGCTGTTTGCCGGCACCAAGCTTTACCGCAAGGGTGAGCCCAATAATGCGATGTGGAACTTCATCCGCAACAACAGCCGTGCCGCTCAACAACTGGTGAGCGATATCGAGGCCCAGGTCGCATCGGCAAGACTTGGCGCCAGGCGCTTCGTCGAACTGATCGAGAAATTCGGGGAGGAGACCGTTTTCCAGGCCGCCAACCAGCTGATGGACTATGCCGAGCGCATGATGCGCCAGCGCATCGCTGAAATTCCTGACGGTGAATACACCTCCGAGGGCTGGCTCGACGATGACGGCCGCAATCGCGACCAGCGCCTGAGGGTCAAGGTCACCATTCGCGTCAAGGGCGACGAACTCGACGTTGACCTGACCGGTTCCGCCGACCAGACGCCGACGGCCTATAATGTGCCGTTTGAAGGCTCCACCAAGGTCGCTGCTTATGCCGCGTTCCGCAAGCTGTTGCTCGACGCCTATACGTCTGATGTCCGGGTGCCGTCCAATGAGGGCTCGTTCCGGCCAATCAACGTGATTGCGCCGCTGGGTTCGATCTTCAACCCAAAGCCGCCGGCCTCCGCCGAAGCGCGCTTCACCCAGTGCAACCGCATGATTGACCTGATCATCCGGGCGCTGGCGCCAGTAATGCCCGACACCGTCATTGCCGGCAGTTCGGCTTCGATCTCGTTTGCGGCCTATTCCGGCGTGCGGCCGAGCGGCGACTACTGGGTGTTCCTGGAAGTCAATGAAGGCGCCTATGGCGGCCGGCCTCGCTCCGATGGACCCGACAGCATCGACAACCTGATGGCCAATACGCGCAACAATCCTCTCGAGGATCTGGCCATGCATATTCCCATGATCTGCGACCGCTACGAATTGCGCGACGACATGCCTCCCGGTGCCGGCGAGTTCCGCGGCGGCCTTGGCGTGGTCAAGGCGCAGCGGGTGCTTTCGAACGGCTTCATCACCCATGAATCCGAACGCCATAAGGACGCACCCTGGGGCATCTTCGGCGGCACCGACGGGGCAGTCGGCAAGTGCCTGATCTACAACAAGGCGGCGCCGGCGAAGGCACGCGAAATGCACTCGAAGTTTTCCGGGCTTGCCGTCCAGGCCGATGACGTCATGGCCTATTATAGCCCCAATGGCGGCGGCTACGGTTCGCCACTGAACCGTCCCGCCCAGAAAGTGCTGGAGGACGTCCTGGATGGCTTCTACTCGGCCGCGCATGCCCGCGAGGTCTATGGCGTCGCCGTCAATATCGAGGACGAGACCGTCGATATCCAGGAAACCTCGCGGCTAAGGGCCCTCAAGGCCAAAGCATAGGCACGCCGTCTGAAAACCGGAAAGCGGTTTTCGGGGCTTCAACACGGAGAAAGAGCGGGATGACCGTTTAGGAGGAGCCATCCTGCTCCAGGCCCGGGCTTCCGGGCAGGCAACTCAACAATATCGGCAATATGGGAACTTCTACAATCACAAGTGGAGGAGAAGGTGACTATTGCATCTCAAACGCTGTCGACCGAAGCTGAGCGCAGCGCGCTCATCGAGGAGTCGATCCTTCCGACCAACCTTTCGCAACGCCCGATCAGCATGCTCGGCTATGCCTGGATCTGGGTCGGCATTGCCGTCATCATCGCGACTTATTCCCTCGGCGCCACCGGCGTCGAAGGGGGCATCTCACTGGCCCTTGTGATCTTCACGATCTTTCTGGCCAATGTCGGTATCGGCCTTTTCATGCTTTTGACGGCTGATATCGGCACCGAGCATGGGCTGCCCTTCGCCGTTTATCTGCGCGCGCCATTCGGCATCCACGGCACCCATCTTCCGGCAGTCTCGCGCGGCCTGGTCGCCTCGATGTGGTTCGGCATCCAGACCTATCTCGGTGCGCTGGCGCTCAACGGTATAGGCTCGCATTTCCTCGGCTTTGACAATTGGTTCGCCTGGTACGTGGTGTTCGGGGTGATCCAAGTGGTGAACACCGCCTATGGCATTAAGGCCATCGAAAAGCTGGCGGCCCTTGCCGCGCCCTGCATCATCGCGATCTCAGTGTGGATGTACTTCACCCTCGAAGGTATCGCTCAGACCAAGGGCCTCAACATCTGGAATTTCCACGCAACGGGACAGATGTCGCTGCTTGTCCTGTTCATCGCCAATCTCGGCTTCTGGTCGACAATGGCGATCGACATTCCCAACCTTACCCGCTTCGTGAAGACCGAGGCTGGCTCAAAGACATTCCTTAAGCGTAACAAGAGCATTTTCGCCGCCCAGCTTCTCGCCCTGCCGGTCACCCAGGCAATGATTGCGGGCATCGGCGGCGTGTCCTACATCGCCACCGGCAATTGGAACCCGATCGAAGTCATCCAGACCGAAAGCCAGGGCTTTGCGCTGGTCATGCTGTTGGTACTCGTGGTCCTGGCGCAGTGGTCGACCAACACGGCGGCCAACCTGATCCCCTCGGCGCTGACGCTGGTCAATCTGTCGCCACGCTATGTCAACTACAAGACCGGCGTGGCGCTGGCCGGCATCATCGGAACGCTCTGCTTCCCGTGGGAAATCCTCGACAATCTGTTCGTCTTCCTCGGCTATTACGGCGCCTTCCTGTCGGCGATTGGCGGCATCATGACAGCCGACTACTACCTGATCCGGCGGCGCCGGGTGAATGTGCCGGACCTCTATAGCATGACCGGCCAGTTCCGCTATTCGGGCGGCATCAACTGGGCGGGCATGATTGCCTGGCTCGTCGCCGGCGGCATAGCCGCCTACTACTCGGACTATGCCTTCCTTATCGGCTTTCCGCTCGGCCTCGTGCTCTATTATGTGCTGATGAAAACGATGGTCTTGCCGAGCAACCCACAAGAAGAGATCGAAAGCGGCTATTGCGACCGATTTCTTGCCACGTCCGTTGGCAAAAGCTGGGTCTATTCCGGCGATGGCAGCTTCCAGCGTCTGAGTGTGTCCGAACTTTCCAGCGCAGAGCGTGAGGACCTGTAGGCCGCAAATCCGCAAGATGCGTGGTTGCCGAATCGCTCAGCGTATCCGGCAACCTGATGCCGGTGCTCGATCAAATTGGGCTCGCCTCAAGCTCCATGTCACGAGGCGCGCTTGAAATAGCTCGCCATTTCCTCGGCCGGCACCATGCTGCCGCCAGTAAGCCACAGGAGATGGGTTGCGGCCGCAAGCTTCTGCCCATCCAGCCCCATGCGAGTGAGATAGGCTTCATTCGTCAGCACCCGCCCCGGCCCTTGCCCGCCGGCGATAGCCGAAGGCTCAAGCTCGACGCCCTCGCTGTCGCGCAGGATCGAAAGCAGGTCCAGCAGCTCCTGGTCCTGGACCGTGACATAGCCATCGACCAGCCTTTGCACGGCGCGCCCGATGAAGCTGGAGGCGCGGCCGACGGCAAGGCCATCGGCGATCGTCCGGTTGGGGATGCCGAAATCCTGGACACTGATCTCATCATGCCGGCCGGTATAGACGCCAAGCAGCATACAGGGTGACTGGGTCGGCTCGACGAAGACGCAATGCACATGGTCGCCGAACAAAAGCTTCAGCCCGAAGGCGACCCCGCCCGGGCCGCCGCCGACGCCGCAAGGCAGATAGACGAAGAGCGGGTGGTCTTCGTCCACGACGATCCCCTGCTTTGCCAGTTGGGGCTTGAGGCGTAGCGCCGCGACGGCGTAGCCGAGGAAGAGATCTCTTGAATGTTCGTCATCGACGAAGTGGCAGGTCGGATCGGCTTCTGCGTCCTTGCGCCCTTGAGCGACCGCGGCGCTGTAGTCGCCCGCATGCTCCACGACCTCGACGCCGCATTCGCGCAGCTTTTCCTTTTTCCAGCGCCGCGCATCGGCCGACATATGCACCGTGGTGCGGAAGCCGATGCGGGCGCTCATGATGCCGATCGACAGGCCGAGATTGCCGGTCGAACCGACCATGACGCTGTAGCCTGAGAAGAATTTTCGCGCGTCGTCACTGTCGAGTTGGCTGTAATCGTCGCCTTCGCGGATCAACCCCTCGGCAAGCGCAAGCGTTTCGGCACGCTTCAGCACCTCATAGATGCCGCCACGTGCCTTGATTGAGCCGGAGATCGGAAGATGGCTGTCTTTTTTGAGGAACAGCCGTCCGCGCGGCATAAAGCCGTGGTGCTGTCCCAGCGCCCCGAAGAAGGAAGGTGTCTCGACGGTTTCGGACTCGATTATTCCGCCGGCTGCTGCCAGTTCGGGGAAATAGCGGACGAGCAGGGGCGCGAAACGCTGCAGCCTATGGCTGGCATCCTCGATATCCGCCATGCCGAGGCCGACATCGCAGAGCGCCTCGTCGGCCGGGGCAATGCCCGGATTGAACCAGGCGGTTTCCTTGAGCGCGATCAGGTCTTCAAGAAGCGGGAATTCGGCCACCCAGCCTTCGATCGGCTTTCCCAGCACGGAGTGCGAAGATGCAGCAATCATTGGCGGCCTCCCAATTGAAGGGGGCCGCCGCAGCGGCCCCGAGCATGTTCATTACACCAGAAAGTGTCAGTAGATCGGGTATTTCCGGCACAAATCCAGCACCTCGCCACGAACCGCCGTGATCGTCGCTTCGTCGCTATGGTTGCGGATGACCCGCTCGATCCAGCGCGCGATGGTCTGGAATTCGGCCGTGCCGAAGCCGCGAGCCGTGCCGGCATTGCTCGACAGGCGCAGGCCCGAGGGCGCTTCCGGCGGCCGTGTATCGAAGGGGATCTGGTTCTTGTTGACCGCCAGCCCGGCATGTTCGAGCGCCTTGGCGACGATTTCGCCGGTGACGTTGTGGGCAGCCAGATCGACCAGCATCAGGCCGGTGTCGGTGCCGCCGCCGACGATGCGCACATCGGCTTCGCTCAAGCCCTTGGCAAGCGCCTGGGCATTGTCGAGAACGGCCTGGTTATAGACCTTGAACTCCGGCTTCAGCGCTTCGCCGAGCGACGCGGCCTTGCCAGCCACGATGTGCAGCATCACCGACCCCTGTACGCCGGGGAAGATGCCGAAATTGATCTTCTTGCTGAGCGCCTCGTCGTTCCACAGCGCCAGTCCGCCACGTGCGCCGCGCAGCGACTTGTAGGTCGTCGTGGTGACGACATGGGCGTGCGGGAAGGGGTGGGGATGCAGGCCGGTTGCGACTAGGCCGGCGAAATGGGCCATGTCGACCATCAGATAGGCACCCACCTCGTCGGCGATCTTGCGCAAGGTTTCAAAGTTGATGGTGCGGGCATAGGCCGAACCGCCGGCAATAATCATCTTCGGCTGGTTCTTGAGCGCGAGATCGCGGATCTCGTCATAGTCGAGCAACTCGGTCTCACGGTTCACGCCGTAATTGACGATTCTGTAGTCGCGGCCGGTCAGCGTTGCCGGGTGGCCGTGGCTTATATGGCCGCCAGCAGCGGTATTCATCGACAGGATGGTGTCGCCCACCTTCAACAAGCCGAGGAACACGCCGGCATTGGCGTTGGAGCCGGAATGCGGCTGCGCATTGGCGAAACGGCAGCCGAACAGTTCGCAGGCGCGCTTGACGGCGAGCGACTCGATCGCGTCAGCGAATTCGGCACCGCCATAATACCGCGCATAGGGCAGGCCCTCGACGGTCTTGTTGGTCATCACCGAACCCTGCGCCTCCAGCACCAGGCGGGAGACGATGTTTTCCGAGGCGATCAGCTCGATGCCGTCCTGCTGTCTTTTCAGTTCACCCTTGATCGCGCTCTCAAGTTCGGGATCGCTCTCGAGGCCGGCTGTGAAATAGCCCTCATTGAGGTAGGACATCTTGAAGTTCCTCTGGTTCAAATGGCGACAGAAAGCCCGCATTTTGTTCGCGGGAATGCGTTTATTCGAGCGACCCGGACGCGCCGAAACCGAAAATGCCGTGCCGGCGCGGTCCGAAACCGGTAGCGTTGACCGGGACGTTAAGTAGCAGGATTAATTATGTCTACTTAATTGTTCTTCACAGACACATTAGGATAAATGGCCTATTGATTTCTCGCGCACGGGCGCATGGCCGTGTCATTTCCCTGTTCGGATAACTCTTACCCGGACGCCGAAGGCTCGTGATTTCAAGGATGTGGCAGAAAATAAGCCGCCGCGGTATCGGGACGGCTCCCGCGCCGATACTGCGCGTATCAGTGCTTCAGCACGCGTGACAGGAACGTCCTGGTCCGCTCGTTCTGCGGCGCATCGAATATCTGTGCCGGCTTGGCGACCTCCAATATGGCACCCTGGTCGATATAGACCACGCGGTCGGCGACCTCACGGGCAAAGCCCATTTCATGGGTAACGATCATCATCGTCATGCCTTCGGCGGCAAGTTCGCGCATGACGTCCAGCACCTCGCCGACCATTTCCGGGTCGAGCGCCGATGTCGGCTCGTCGAACAGCATGATATGCGGCTCCATCGCCAATGCGCGGGCGATCGCCACGCGCTGCTGCTGGCCGCCGGAGAGCTGTGCCGGATATTTGGCCGCATGTGCCTTCAGGCCGACGCGATCGAGCAGCCGCAGCGCATTGGCCTCGGCCTCCGCCTTCGACTTGCGGCGCACCCGCATGGGCGCCAGCGAGATGTTTTCCAGAACAGTCTTGTGTGGGAAGAGGTTGAATTGCTGGAAGACCATGCCGACACCCTTGCGGATGGCGGCAAGCTCCTTTTCACCACCGATCTTGCGGTCTTCTTCGCGCGGCATCTGGTAGCCGTCCACCGTGATCTCGCCCTGCTGGTAAACTTCCAGCCCGTTCACGCAGCGGATGAGGGTCGACTTGCCCGATCCGCTGGGGCCGATGACCACCATGACCTCGCCCTTTTCGACCGACAGGTCGACGTCCTTGAGAACCTGCAGGCTGCCATAGAACTTGTTCACGCCGGTCATCTCGACGATCGTGCTCATTTCATTGCTCCGTCGAAAGTGTGGACCATACTCACCGGGCGCCCTTTGCCAGATGCAGTTCGAGCTTGCGCGCTGCAAAGGTGATCAGCGATCCGATCAGGAAGTATGTCACGAAGAGGAAGATGTAGATTTCATAGGTGCGGTCGCTGTACTGCGGATTGGCCAGCACCATCTGGCCGGCACGCAGGAAATCCGTCAGGCCGATGATGAACACCAGCGGCGCAGCATTGAAGACGTCGAGCACATTACCCACCAGCGGCGGCACTACGACGCGCAGGGATTGCGGCAGCACGATATAACGGTTGACGTCAAGCTCGCTCATGCCGAGCGAGCGGGCGGCTTCCACCTGGCCCTTCGGCACCGCCTGCAAGCCGCTGCGGACATATTCGGCGACATAGGCGGAGAAGAAGATGGTGAAGCCGGCCATGCCGCGCAGAACGTCCGGGACCGAATATTGCGGGGCCAGCACCGGCAGCACGATCCATACGCAATACACCACCAGGATCAGCGGAACCGAGCGCATGGTCTCGATATAGGCAGTGCAGAACATGCGCACGCTTGCCAGCTGGCTGCGGCGGCCGAAGGCCAGCAATATGCCGAGCGGCAGCGACAGCACGGCTGTCACCATCGTGATCAGCACGCTGAGCATGAGGCCGCCCCACAGGCCGATGCCGGGAGGCGAGAGCAGCGCAAAGACCGCAATCAGCCCCAGCGTCCAGGCCGGCACCAGGAAGCGCCGCAAATTCTCCCAGCGAGAGGTTGCAAACCAGCCTGCCAGGGCAAGTGCGGCGGCCGCGACGATCAGCAACGCCGATGTCGGCTCGCTATAGACCGCGACCAGCGCGATTGCGGCGACCACCAGGCAATAGCCCAGTGCCAGCACGCGATGGAGAAAGAACACGCAGCCCAGCGTAGCCCCGAACAGCAGGCCGAAGATGAGCAGTGTTCCCCACGCCCGCCAGATCTGATCGGCAGGGTATATGCCGACCAGAAGCACGCGGATGCTTTCGGGAATGATGCCCCATTGCGCGCCCTGGAACACCCAGGACCCGCCGGAATACAAGGCCCACGCGCAAAGCGGGATGACGACCAGGGAAAGGACCGCATCGAGCGGCTTGGCGAACAGGTTGCGGTGGGACCAGCGTATGGTCGAGGCGATCATCGGCTTGTCCCCATTGCCAGACGCGAATTGGCGAAGTTCACCACGGCGCTGATGATCCAGCTCAGCAGCAGATAGGCGACCATGACGATGACGATGCCTTCGAGTGTGCGTCCTGTCTGGTTGGCGATGGTGCCGTAAATGTTGAACAGTTCCGGAAAGCCGATGGCGATGCCGAGGGCGGTGTTCTTCGACAGGTTGATATACTGATTGCCAAGCGAGGGCAGCACCACACGGAACACCTGCGGCAGGATGATATCGCTCAGCGTATCGCGCCGGTTGAGCCCGAGCGCGGCCGCGGCCTCCCACTGGCCCCTGTTCACCGCTTCGATCGCGCCACGCACGATCTCGGCGATATAGGAGGCGCTGTTGACCACGATGGCCAGAAGCAGGGCAGCCATTTCCGGGCTGATGGCAATGCCACCCGAAGCCCTGAACCTGTTGGCGACCGGATAGTCGAGCACGAAGGGGAAACCGAGGCCGATGGCGAGCGCAAGGGCAGCGAACGCAGCCACGAGCGCAAGAATCCGCAGCTTCGCACTCACGAAAAGGGCGGTAAATACGAGTGCGATACCGACACTTGCCGCGACCGCCGAAGGTATCGTGGCGCCTTCCGCGAGAACCGGCCAGGGCAGATAGGTGCCCTGTTGGCTGATGATGAAGCCGCCATAGAGCTTGGCGGCCGCGGCCAGCGGCGGGAATTGCAGGACGACGGCGAAGTACCAGAAGACGAGCTGGATCAGGAGCGGCGTGTTGCGCACGAACTCGATCACGCCAAAGGAAATCTGGCGGACAAGCCAGTTCGTGGACAGGCGGCCGACACCGAGCATGACGCCCAGGATCGTGCTGAATATGATGCCGAGAACCGCAACCTTGATCGTATTGAACAGGCCGGTGATCAGGGCCTGCGCGTTGGAATCAGCTGCCGTGAAGTCGGTAAGGTTCGGCAGCGAGCCGCTCCAGCTGAATGTCTTGCCTTCGCTGATGTCGAAGCCGGCGGCCTGCCAGAGATAGTCGAAGCTGAAACTGATGCCATGCCGGGCAAGGCCGTTGCGCACCGCAAGCGCGAAGGCGATCAAGATGCCAACCATCGCGACGATGATGGCGATCTGCAGGAGATCGTGCTTGATCCGTTTCTTGCGCCGGCTCCAGGCCGACGCCTTCAGGTCGAACCGTGGCTGGGGTCCGGTCTGTTGCTGAACTGTCATCGTGTGTTCCGCAGAAAACGGCTGGTCGACATTTTATGCCTCATTCGACCGCCGATAAAGGAAAGTCCGGCGGCATAGCCGCCGGACAGTGGCATGCGGTCAAAGCATGCAATTAGTTCCAAAGCGGCGAGTAGATGGCACCGCCTTCGGTCCACAGGGCGTTCGGGGTGCCCTTGCGCTCCAGATACATGGTGGTGTCCGGTCCGAGATTGCGCTCATAGATCTCGCCGTAATTGCCGACGGCGCGAACCGCCTGCTGGATGAAGTCGTCGGGCAGGCCGAAGTCCTTGCCGAAGCCGCCATTGACGCCGAGCAGCTTCTGGAAGAACGGATCGTCGCTCTTCATCAGCTCATCGAGCTTTGCCATGGTGACACCGGATTCCTCAGCCTGGAACAGACCGTAGGTGATCCAGCGCAGGGCATTGCGCCATTTGGAATCATTGGCCACCACGAAGCCGGCGAAGGGCGACTTGTCGAGCGTATCAGGCAGGATGACGTAGTCGGATGGGTTGGGCGAATTGCCGGCCCAGGCGGCAAGCGCCGACTTGTCCGTGCTCATGGCGTCGCAGCGGCCCGAGCCGAGTGCCGCGAACAGCTTTTCCAGGTTTTCATAGGTGAGGACCTTGGAGGTGGTCCAGCCCTTGGCCTTGAAGGCGCTCGCCAGAACCGTTTCGGTCACCGACCCTTGCGTGGTGCAGAAAGTGGCGCCGTCCAGTTCGTCCAGCGACTTTACGCCGATCTCGGACTTAACCATGATGCCGGTGCCGTCATAGAAATTGATCGGCAGGAAATCGACGGAAATGGCGGATTCGCGTGCCGGCTTGAGTGTGGTGTGGGCGAAGACGACGTCCACCTGGTTGGTGAGCACGGCATCGAAGCGGCTCTTGTCGGTGACGGTGACGAACTTCACCTTGGTTGCGTCGCCAAGCACCGCAGCGGCGACGGCCTTGCAGAAATCGACGTCGAGACCTTCCAACTGGCCGGTCTTGGTGTTGAGATAGCCGAAGCCCGGCGCGGTGTTGTCGGTGCCGCAATGCAGCACCCCGCGTTCCTTGACGGTGTCCAGGACGGAGGCGGAGGCCGGGTTCATGGACAGGCCGATGGTCGCGAAGACGCCGGCTGCCAAAAGTTTGCCCAATGACATTTCATTCCCCTTACTTTGATACCAATACTGTAATGCCCGACTTGAAATGGAGTCGGCCGGATTTGCAGGCATGGCGGTTTGCCGTTCCGCCGGGAAGTCTCAGGCGCGGTCCTAAACCACGAACACGAGGGGCCGCGCAAGCCCGCCGATCATGACCGGTCCCTTCAGCCAATCAGACGCTAGGGGGTGTTTTTCATAAGGTCCACTTAATTTTCCTTGATTAATATGTAAGTAAATATAAACAGTGGCTGACCAACCGGAACCGATCGATGGATATTTCCCGGCTAAGGGCGCTTCGCGAATTGGCCAAGCGCAAGACCATGGCGGCAGTCGCCGATGCGTTGTTCGTGTCGGCCTCTGCCGTGTCGCAGCAGATTTCACAGCTCGAAGACGAGGCAGGCGTGCCGTTGATAAGCCGGCGCGGGCGGGGAGTACGCCTTACCGAGGCCGGGGAACGGCTCGTGGCGCATGCCGAGAGAATCATCGGCATTTTGGAGGAAGCCAAGACCGACCTTGCCGAGTTGAAGAAGATTGTCGCGGGCGAAGTCAGGCTGGCTGCATTTCCGTCCATTGCCTCGACGCTTGCACCTGCGGCGATGCAGGAGGTGGAGACAGCCCACCCGCGGTTGAGGGTCGTTCTCAATGTGATGGAACCCATGGAGGGCCTGGCAGCCTTGCGGGCCTGGCAAACGGATGTCGCGATTGTCGACGACCTGACGGTCGATCCCTCCAGTGCCGATCGCAATGTCGAAAAAACCTATCTGTGCGACGACCGGCTTTATGCGATCCTCCCGGCCGGCCATTCTCTGGCGGGGCGCGACAGCGTCCACCTCAACGAGTTAGCGGATGCCAAATGGGCGCTCGACGTGGCGTCCAACAAATATTCCGAAGTCATCATGGCGGCTTGCCACCATGCCGGCTTCGAGCCTGTCGTGAACGCTTATTGCAATGGGTTCGAGGTGGTGGTCGCGCTGATCGAGGCAGGCTGCTCGGTGTCCGTCATGCCGGGGCTGAGGCTGAAGAGCTATCGCGGCGAGGTGGTGTCGGTGCCGGTGGTGCCTGAGATCCGCCGGCAGATATTCGCAGCCGTTAGAGCAGGCGAGACACGAAATCCCAGCATTGCCGCCGTGCTTCACGCCCTCGGCACTGCCGTTGAGCTGCAGGTGCCCGCGCACACAATGTCCAGCTTGTAGTTCCGATGGGCGGCTATGGCCCGCATGGAGAGACCGCCATGGCCTCCAGGTCATAAGCCGCGTTCAAGCCCGAAGCTCTGACGCAAGAAATCAACAGTCTTTGGAAAACGCCGGGATGCGCGTCCAGCGCTCATGACACCGCATTGGATATGGCTATGATTGGATCGGATTTGCCAATCCAAAAGACCGAACAAAAATGCTTTTCAATTTTGTGCCCCCGCCTCAAGCTGACCTGAAATCCAACAGTGCCGGTGACAGTCGGTGCCTGTAGACGGCTCTTGATCAGGAAACCGTGCTGTAGCGGGGAGTTTGCATGACGCTTGACGCATTGGTTTTTTACAGCCCAGTGGATGACCCTCAAGCGTGGCGAAAGGCGCTCGCCTCCGAACTTCCCGACATTGATTTTCGTGTTGATCCTGATGTTGGCGACCCGGACGAAATCAGCTTTGCCCTGACCTGGTTGCCGCCGAAGGGCTTTTTCCATCGCTTCCGCAATCTGAAGCTGGTGACCAATCTTGGCGCGGGCGCTGACGCACTGCTGAACCGGGACGATCTGGTGCCTGTTCCCATCACCCGCCTGTCTGATCCGGGGATGGTCTCGTTGATGACGAGTTATGTCGTCTATGCGGTCACCCGCTATGCCCGTGACATGCATATTTTTGAGCGCGCCACGCGCCGAGGCGAGTGGCACTATGTCCACCCGCGATCCCTGTCCGAGATCAAGGTCGGCATTCTGGGGCTTGGTGAACTCGGCGCCCATGCTGCCCAAACGCTCTCAGGCATGGGTTATGATGTTTATGGCTGGTCGCGGACCCTGAAGAATATAGCGGGCGTCGCTTGCTTCGCCGGGCGCGAGGCGCTCGACCAGGTACTCGGGCAGTGCGAAATCGTCGTTTCGCTGCTGCCGGCGACCGGCGATACGCGCGCCTTGCTCGGCGCTCGCGAATTGGCGCTCATGCCGCGCGGGGCAAAATTTATCAATGCCTCGCGCAGCGCGGTCGTGGATGAAGATGCACTTATAGAAGCGCTTCGCTCAGGTGCGATCGGCGAGGCGACACTGGATGTCTTCAACGTCGAGCCGCTGCCACGCAATCACCCGTTCTGGACATTGGACAATGTCCTAATAACCCCGCATCTGGCAAGCATTACGATCCCGGCGCTTGCCGTTCGTAACGTCGCCGAGAGTATCAGGCGCGTGCGGCGCGGCGAGGAGCCGCTCCATAGGGTCGATCCACGAAGAGGATATTGAAGACTGCAGGCGGCGGCCCCGACAGAACAAGAGGGGCATTCGCTTGACGTAACGTAAGCGAACATTGAAAAAATGGAGGAGAATTCAATGAAGAGATTTCTGGTCAGCCTGAGTCTGTTGGCGACGGCCTTTGCCGCAACGCCCTCAAGTGCCCAGGAGAAGCTGATTGTCAGCACTTGGGGCGGCAATTGGAAGGACGGGGCAGGCATTATCGCCAAGGAATTCACCAAGCGGACCGGCATGGAAGTGGAATTCATCACCGGTGGCACGCTCGACCGCCTGGCTAAGGCCAAGGTCGCCAAGGACAATCCGGAATCGGACGTCACCTACACCACCTCGCATGTCGGCTATCTCTACCAGTCCGATGGGCTGTTCGAAAAACTCGACATGAGCAAGATCCCGAATGCCGCCGACCTCTATGCGGCCGGAGATCGTGGTGGATATGAGATGGGCGTTTACTCCTATGTCTATACGCCGGCCTTTCGCACGGATCTGATGCCGGAAGGCTTCAAGGTCGATTCCTGGAAAGTGCTCTGGGACAAGAGCATGGAGGGCAAGCTGGGTCTGCCCGATTTCGACCCCAGCCATATCGTGATCGCGTCGTCGATCATGGAGGGCAAGACGCCGTCCGACTGGGAGAGCATCACGGACAAGCTCGAAGCCTTGAAGCCGAGTATCAAGGCATTCTACCAGTCCGATGCAACAAGCCAGGACCTGATCCGCACGGGCGAGACGCCGGTGCAGGTGCTGCTTTCGATCAACGGATATCACCTGATCGAGCAGGGTGTGCCGGTCGAGATCGACATCCCCAGTGAAGGTGCCGTGGTCGGCATCGGCGCGCTCGGCATCAATGCCGGCACCAAGAAGCTGGATGCTGCCCACGAATTCATCAATGTCGCGCTCGACCCGGCCATTCAGGAGCAACTCTGCGAGTTCCACAAATGCTCGCCGATGAACCAGAAGGCAAAGGTTTCCCCCGAACTCGCCAAGCTGCCGGGCATCTTCACCACGCCGGAGCAGTGGGAAAAGCAGGCGATCGTTCTCGACGACGAGACCTACGCCAAGCTACTTCCACTGTGGAAGATCTGGTTCACCGAAAACATGATGCAGTAATCAACAACCGTAAAACAGGGTGGGCGGCGTCATAGCGCCGCCCGATGACGATGACGCAACAGCGCCCGTTCTTCATTCCTTTCCTGGTGCCGGCGGTCCTCGTGGCGGTGATCTTTGCCGCGGCGATGTTCAATGTCTTCCAGTACAGCTTCCTCGAATTCGTTCCAGGCTCGGTCGAAGTCGGAGGTTTTACCCTCGACAATTTTGCCCGCATCAACCGACCCATTTACTATTGGGTGCTGCTCGACACTTTCCTGCTGAGCTTTGCCACAGCCTTTTTTGCCTTGGTGCTGAGCTATCCGATCGCCTTTGCTGTGGTGCGCGCGGAAAGGAACTGGGTACGCTCTGTGCTTGTGGTGCTGGCGATTACGCCGCTCTTCACCGGCGAGATCGTGCGCACCTATTCCTGGATGCTCGTGCTTGGCACCGACGGTGTCATCAATACAACTTTGAAGGCACTCGGTCTCATCGAGGGTTCCATACCGATCATGTACACGCGCCCGGGCGTCGTCATTGCGCTCGTGCAGTTTGCCATGCCGGTAATGATCATCCTGCTTGCCACCGCCATCAGCCAGGTCAAGCGCGATTGCGAAAAGGCGGCGGCCAATCTTGGTGCCACGCCCAATACGGTGTTCTGGCGAGTGACCATTCCCCTGACGATGCCCGGCATTCTTTCCAGCTTCGTCGTCGTGTTCGCCTGGACGATGAGCGCCTTTTCCACGCCGCAACTGATCGGTGGGGGCAAGGTTCTGATGATCTCGAACGTCGTCTATCTGCAGGGGTTCTCCTCGTTCAATCTGCCCTTTGCCGCAGTGCTCAGTCTTATTGCACTGGGAGCGGCTCTTGGTAGCCTGGGCCTGATGAAGCTTGCGACCGCGCGTTTTGAACGCAAACTGGCAACAGTATGAGCAGGAGCACCAACATGCGAAGCGTCCTGTTTTGGTCTGCCGTCGTCCTTATCCTTGTCTATATGACCCTGCCGGCCGTGGTCGTGGTGGCAACGTCGGTGAACCCGACTGAACTCATGGCCTTCCCGCCGACCGGCTTTTCCCTGCGCTGGTACGAAAAGGCGCTGACCTATCCCGATTTCCAGGAGGCGTTCAAATCCAGCCTGGTCGTCATGGCCTTGTCTTCGACACTGGCGACACTGCTCGGGTCGAGCTTTGCCTTCCTGATCTTTCACTACAAGTTCCGCGGCCGCGGCCTGCTTGAGGCAGCGCTCTGGTCGCCGCTGATCATCCCGCACTTCACCACCGGCTTCGGCTTTCTTCTATTGGGCAGCCATTTGAGCCTGACGCAAGGCTATGCCGTGATCGTCATGGCTCACCTTCTGCTGGTGACGCCGTTCGTGACGCGGGCAGTGTTTGTGTCGCTGAGCAATGTGGACACGAATTATGCCCGTGCTGCTGCCAATCTTGGCGCGACGCCGAGCGAGGTGTTGTTCAAGATCACGATCCCGCTGGTGCTGCCCGGCATGATCGGAGGCTGGCTCATCGCTGCGATCCTCTCGCTGACCGAGTTCACAGCATCGCTTTATGTCACCGCAAGCCGCACCCAGACCCTGCCTGTCGCCATGTACAACTACATTCGCGAATATGCGGACCCGACCATCTCGGCGATCTCGGCACTGCTTATCCTGTCCACCACGATCATCATGATCGTTGCCAATCATTTCCTCGGTCTTCGTCGTATTCTCGGAATCGACAACGGCTGATGCACCAAGAGGTTTTCTACTCATGATCCATCAGAAAATGACCGCGCTCCAGCCTGACGATTGTGCTGTCGAGATCAACCATGTCAGCCGCGTGTTCGGCTCGGTCCAGGCCGTCAACGATGTGTCGCTTTCCATCCGGACAGGTGAATTCATCACCCTGCTGGGGCCGAGTGGCTGCGGCAAGACGACCTTGCTCAACATGGTTGCCGGCTTCATCAATCCGAGTTCGGGTGCGATCCGCATCGGCGGTAAGGATGTCACCAATGTGCCGGTGCATCTGCGCGACACTGGCATGGTTTTTCAAAGCTATGCGCTGTTTCCGCACATGAACGTCTTCGACAATGTCGCCTTTGGCCTGCGCCAGCGGAAATTTACGAAAGCCGATATTTCGAGCAAGGTCATGCAGGCGATCGAGATGATGAGTCTCTCCGGCATGGAGCACCGCCGCATCTCGCAGCTCTCGGGCGGTCAGCAGCAGCGCGTCGCTCTGGCGCGCGCCATCGTGATCAAGCCCAAGGTGCTGCTGCTCGATGAACCCTTGTCGGCTCTCGACAAGAGCCTGCGCGCCCAGATGCAGGTCGAACTCATTGAGCTGCATCGAAACACCGGCCTGACGACGATTTTCGTCACCCATGATCAAGGTGAGGCCTTGAGCCTGTCGGATCGCATCGTGGTGATGAACCGTGGGCAGATCCAGCAGGTGGCAGAGCCGATCGATCTCTATCGCAATCCGGCGAATGGATTCGTCGCTTCGTTCATTGGCGAAATCAACGCCTTGCCGCCGGCCACATGCACCGTTGCGAGTGATGAAATTTCGCTTGATATAGGCAATATTCGGTTGATTGCTCCACGTCGCCCGGAGTGGCAATTCGCTTCAGGTCAGTCCGCAAAGGCATTCGTCAGGCCCGAACACATCCGCATCGCCACACCTGCGGATGGCGGGCGCAATGTCGTGACCGGCGAAGTTCTGACCCACATCTATCAAGGCTCGCACACGATCACCCGGCTGAATGTCGATGGTCTCGGTCCGATAGAGATGCGGCTTCCGGGCGGTGATGTTGTCGGGCGTGTTCCAGTCGGCCTGAAGGCTGACATCGCAATCAATCTTGCCGAAGTCGTTCTTCTTTCCAACACCGCGAACTGACCGCCATACCCGCCCCGCGCCTTCGCCGGCATATCTGCCGGCGACATCGGGGAAGCGGGGCGGCAGCCTGCCGGAGATTTGCATAGTGATGCTCCTTACTTCGGAAGACTATCGAAAGACGCCCTGGAAAAACGGTGGCGGCATTACCGAGGACGTATTGCTGCTGCCACAAGGCAGCTCGCATGAGGATTTCGATATCCGCATCAGCCGTGCGCCGATCGTCGACGAGTCTCGCTTTTCCGTTTTTCCGGGCATCGACCGCACGATCACCCGGCTTGGCGAAAATCCGCTGACGCTTTGCTTTTCCGATGGACAGGAAACCGAGCTTCCCTATCTGTGGCCTCTCAGCTTCGACAGTGCGCTGGCGCCCAGCTCCCGTCTGCCTGCCGGCGCATCCCGGGTCATGAATGTGATGACGCGGCGCGGCCGCTGGCAGGCTCATGTTTGCGTGCTCCGCGGACCCGCCCGGGAAAAGCGAGACGTACCGCCGGGCGGAATGATTGTCGCGCACGCAGCAAAAAGCGGCTGCCGGGTGTCTGGCATTCAGGTCGGCGAGGGGCAGACATTGATCGTGGACGATATGCTGGATGTGTTGATTGCAACAGATGCAGGCAGCGCCTGCCTGGTCGCAGCGATCTCCCCGGAAAGCGCCAGATAGCGGACAGCCGACAGGCTTCGAAATTTCCGATCCAAATCGTCTTTGTTTTTTGTGATGCAGGAGCGCACGCTAGTTTTCGGCCATGAACATGATGGTCGCCATTCAAGAAGCGTTTTCTCTATCACTGGACCCCAGCAGGTCCATGGACCTGCTGGCGCGCGCCATGAATGACATCGGAAAATCTTGTCATCGTGTCGCCGCCGGTCACGAACTCCAGCTTCTGACCGACTCTGCGGTGGTCCCTAAGCGGCTGAAGGGAAGCGTCATGCTTCTCGGCAATTTCGACGGGTTCCATTGTGGGCACCAGGCGCTGTTGGCAGCCGCGCGGGCCGAGGCCTCGGCATGCGGTGCACCGCTTGGTGTCATGTCGGTCGAGCCGCATCCCAAACAGCTTTTCGCACCGCATTCCGAACCGTTTCGGCTGTCCTCGCCCACCACGAAAAGAGAAACCTTCAGCCGCCTTGGCCTCGATTTCCTCTATAGTCCCCGCTTCAATCGCGCCTTTGCCGGCCAGGAGCCCGAACAGTTCATCGACGATATCCTGGTCGGTGGACTGGCTGTCTCGAGAATTGTCGTCGGGCGCGGTTTCAGGTTCGGCAAGCAGCGGCGCGGCGATGTGGACCTGCTGTGCCGGTTTGGCGAGCAAAGCGGTTTTGCCGTGACCGCTGTCGATGAGCTTGGCCAGGACGGCGCCAAGTATTCATCTACGCTGGTGCGCAATCACCTGGCGGCCGGAGAGATCGATGCTGCCAATGCCCTGCTTGGCGGTCCGTGGAGCGTGGAACTCGGCGCCTTGCCTGGATCGCTGCGATTGCCTGGTGAAGGGTCGGTTAGCTGGCCGGTATCGGTGCTGAAGCCTGCTTGCGGTGAGTACCGGGTGATGGCGCGGCAGGCTGAAACCGAGATGAGTTCTTTGGGCACTCTTGCGATTTCGCCGACGACAACAAGCCTTACGTTGCAATCTTCCGGGAATCTCGCATCGGCCCCACTCATTGTCGACTTCCTCGGCAGGGCATGAAATTCCAGTGTCCTTCAAGGATCGTAAAACTCGATCCAAAGACACGAGCAATATTATTTTACAGTTGCAGTCCGGTGGCCGGATATTTCGACGCAAATGCATTGTGTCGGCCTGGTTGTCATGGCCGGCACGCCAGCCGGAGGAAGCCATGACGACCAGGCCCGTATTGAAACTCACGCATGCCGGAGCGTTGAAGGCGCTCGCGAGTGCGGTCGAAAAGGCTGAGTCACTTGGTGTTCCCCAGAACATCACGATTGTCGATGACGGCGGCAATCTGCTGGCTTTTGTAAGAATGGACGGCGCGAAGCTGCTGTCGCGCGAAACGTCCATGTCGAAGGCCATTACGGCTGCCTCGCACCGCCAGCCGACCTCTAGGCTCGATCCGAACTATGAAATCAAGCTCGCTATCGCCGGCGGCGGCCGGCTGACCAATCTGGAAGGCGGGCTGCCGATCGTCATCGAGGGGCAGTGTGTCGGTGCCGTCGGCGTCGGGTCGGGTACGGGCGCGCAGGATGTCGAAGTGGCGCGCGCGGCTCTCGCCGGCGTCGGTGCCGAAGACCAGAAGCCCTGACGGAAAATCACCTGCGGACGCGGTGCTCCGCATGGTTCGATCATCGCTCTTAATCGAGACCCGCCGCCGACCTTTGGCCGTTGCCTGGGACTCTCTTCAAACAATTGCGGGTACTGTCTTGAAGCTTTTTTACGCACCCACGTCTCCCTATGTCCGCAAGGTAATGGCGGTGGCGCATGAAACCGATCTTGTAGATGAGATCGAATTGCTGTTCAGCGGCACCACCCCTCTGGCTGGTGACAAGGAACTGAGATCTTTCAATCCGTTAGGTAAGATTCCTGCACTGGTTACGGATGAGGCGGGCTGTCTGTTCGACAGCAGGGTAATTTGTGAATATCTAGCGGCAAAAGGCGGAAACAAAAAACTTTTCCCGCCTGACGGGCCATCGCGGTGGGAGGTGCTTGCGCAGCAGGCTCTGGGTGATGGCCTTCTTGATGCGGCACTGCTGGCCCGATACGAGATCATGATGCGGCCGGAAAACCAGCGCAGCGGCGAATGGCGTGCCGCCCAGCTGCAAAAGGTCACGACGGCGCTCGACCGCATTGAGGCCCTGCTGCCGACGGTCGGAGACACGGTTACGATCGGTACGATCACCTTCGGCTGTGCGCTTGGCTATCTCGATTTCCGCTTTCCCGAACTGGAATGGCACAAGAATCGTCCCGTCGCCGAGCGCTGGTTCGGCGAATTTGATGAACGTCCCGCAATGGCGGCGACCCGGCCTCGAGAACATGTGCCGGCGTGAGCAACGACAGACAACGCGTGTGAGCAGGGATGGTGGACAAATTGCATATCGAAGTTCTGAATGGGCCGAACACCAATCTCTATGGGCTCGATCCGAACGGCCCCTACGGAAAGCTTACCCTTGCCGACATAGAAGAGCGTTGCCGGGCCAAGGCGGAGACGCTGGGTGCGACAGTCCGCTTTCGCCAGTCCAGTGCGGAAGGCGAACTGATCGACTGGATTCATCAGGCGCGCGGCAAGGCCGACGGCATCGTCATCAATGGTGGCAGCCTTTCCTACACCTCCATCGGGCTGATGGACGCCTTGGCGAGCTTTGGCGGCCCGAGTTTTCAGGTTCACGTCAGCAACGTCTTCAAGCGCGAAGCAATCCGCCATCACTCGCCAATCTCGCAGGCCGTGGCCGGCTGCCTGATCGGATTGGGCGCGAGGGGTTACGAATTTGCCGTCGAGGCCGTCATTCGGACCTTGCGCGAAGATTGAAATCGGCTGGATCGGAAATCCTGATCTTAGAAATCTCTAAGATTTATTATACAAAAGAAGCTTTTTGCCGCACTAATTCAGACAGCGAGTAGTCAATGAGCAAGTCGCGAGGTCCGAAGATGTCGACCCTTGAAGCAACCTCCCAAGTATTGCCCCCTTTCACGGCTGTTACAACTGCGATTCCGACGGTTGATCGGGCAGCATTCGTCTCGGCCATGAGCGGAGCCGTCACCAGTGTCAATGTCGTTACTACAGACGGTACTGGCGGTATGTTCGGCGTTACGGTCAGTGCGATGGCTTCAGTGTCGGCAGATCCGCCGATGCTTCTGGTCTGCGTCAACCAGCGCAGCCCCGCTTGCGCAGCGATCAGGGAGAACGGCGTATTTTGCGTCAATCTCCTGGCAGCCAACCAGCATGACATTTCCGATGTTTTTGCCGGGCATCCGCGCGAGGGTGAGGCGTTTGATTTCGGTTGCGCGGAATGGCAGGCGACCACTACCGGCGCGGTTCGCCTGCCGGGCGCTGCCAGCACCTTCGATTGCGTCCTCCATAGCAGCCAGGATGCTGGAACGCATACGATCTTCGTCGGCCGGGTGGTGGATGTGACCGCCACCGAGAGTGCCCCGCTGGCTCATTGCCGCCGCACTTATTGTCATCCGGCCGCGCTGCCGATGACCAATTGAGCGAGTTTTCCAGAACTATGAAGTTATCTAACGGAAGGCATTTCAATGATTAGAACCGGTAACCAATATCGGGATTCGATCCGGGATGGCCGGCGGGTTTGGATTAATGGCGAGCGTGTCAAGGACGTCACGGCTCACCCGATGTTCAAGCCCATCGTCGATATCCGGGCTCGCATTTATGACATGGCGCATGACGCGCAATACAGCTCGATCATGAGCTATGAAGAGGGCGGCGAGCGTTTCGCCGTCGGGCTCAAGCTGCCGCATACGCAGCAGGATTGGCACGACAAGCGCCTCGCCACCGACACTGTGCTCGATGAGGTCAAGGGCATTGTCACCCGCGTCGGCGACGAGACCGTCGGTGAAATGTGGTCGCTGTTCGACGGCCGCGACATGTTGAACGAAGTCGATCCGCGCTTTGCCGAAAATATCGAGCGGCATATCAACACAGTGCTGCGCAACGATCCGTTCCACGTGTCGGCCAATACCGATCCGAAGGGCGATCGCTCCAAGCGTCCGCAGGACCAGGACCCAGACATGCTTTTGCATGTGGTCAAGGAAACGGATGCAGGCATCATCGTTCGCGGCGCGAAATATGAGACGGCTGCGGCCTATGCCAACCAGGCCTTCACCAAGCCGACGATCGCAAACTGGGGCGACGAGAAGCTGTCGGACTATGCGGTTGGTTTCGTCTGCGACTTCTCTTCGCCGAACCTTCGCTTCATCGCCCGCACCGGCTTTGCAGGGCGCGCCCCGGCGGAGGATTACCCGTTGTCGAACCGCGTCGACGAAGTGGATACGCTGGTTATCTATGACAATGTGCTGATCCCTTGGGAGAACGTGCTGTTCTACCAGTACACCAAGGCCGCGCAGTTCATCCGCTCGACGCTGCACCGCTATTCCGCATTTGCCTTCGTTCAGCGCAACCTGAAGCTTGCCGATCTGATGATCGGTGCAGCACTTTGGAACGTGCGCCAGACGGGTCTGGAAAAGCAGCCTGCGGTTCAGGAAAAGCTTGCGCAGCTCGCCTGCTACCGCGAGGGCATCAATGCCCATCTGACGGCTGCGATCGCCAATGCCGAGCCCAGCCCGGCGGGCCTTCTGATGCCGAACCAGTCGCTGCTGATGACCGGTCGCGTGCTTGCCTGCTCGCAGTTGCACAACATGATGCACCTGGCGCGCGAACTGTGTGGCGGCCAGATCTGTATCACGCCGGACGTCGCCAGCTTCCGTGATCCGGAGGCGGGCCCGTGGCTGAACAAATACTACACGCTGAATGACAATTGGCAGGCCGAGGACCGGCGCAAGCTTCTGGCCTTCGCGCGCGACCTACTGAACTCCGACTATGCGGGGCATCGCGTCACTTTCCAGCTCTTCGCGCAGGCCCCGCCCTTTGCGCATCTGGCGGCGGTCTACAACAACTTTGACTGGAGCGAGCCGCTTCGCTTCACCAAGGAATCTGCCGGACTGTCCGATCGCATCTATGGCACGCAAAAGGCGCCGGCCGTAGCGAAGTGACCCCCCTTGCCTGTGCGTGCTGTTCCCTGTCGGCCGCACAGGCGATTTTTCTCAGTGAAAGAACCAGTTCATGATCCACAAGCGTCTTCGCCCGTTCAACACCCGTGAGACCTACCCAGAGCAGAAGCTCGATAATGACCTGTCCCAAGGCGTGGTGGCCCGCGGCACGATGGTCTTCCTGCGAGGGCAGGTTTCCCAGGACCTCGAAACCCGTGAGTGCCTGCATGTGGGCGATGCCGGTGCGCAGACGGCCAAGACCATGGCAAACATCAAGATGCTGCTGGAAGAAGCTGGCAGCGAGATGGCTCATATCTGCCGCATCGTCGTTTATGTCACCGACATCCGCTACCGCGAGGCCGTCTACCAGGAGATGGGCAAGTGGCTCAAGGGTGTGTTTCCCTGCTCCACCGGCCTGGTGGTTCCGGCCCTCGCGCGGCCGGAATGGGTCGTGGAGATCGAGGTGACGGCCGTCATCCCCGACGCAGCTTGATTGGAGGCTTGGCGACGTGACCTTCTCGATTTCCGCACGCTGCGCAAGGACTGGCATGTTCGGAATTGCCGTCTCGTCCTCCAGCCCGTGCGTTGCCGCGCGCTGTGCCCATGCAAGGGCAGGCGCCGGCGTGGTGGCCACACAGAACATAACCGATCCGACACTCGGACCGCGCGGGCTTGACCTGATGGCTTCCGGATTGAGCGCAAGCGAGGCGCTTGAGCGCATCAAATCAGAAGCCAAGCATATAGAGTATCGACAGCTGGCGTTGGTTGACAGCAATGGCAATGGTGCGGCTTTCTCCGGTGCCAATACGCTTGGCACCCACCGTACAGTCATTCAGCCCAATGTCGTGGCGGCAGGCAATCTGCTGTCCAGTCCGGTGGTGCCGGAAAAAATGGCGGAAGCCTTCCTGGCCAGTCCGGAAAAGTCGCTCGGCGCCCGCCTGATCCATGCGATGCAGGCGGCGTTGAAGGCCGGCGGCGAGGAGGGCCCCGTTCATTCGGTGGGAATGCTCCTCGTGCGTGATGTTGCCTGGCCGGTCGCTGACCTGCGGGTTGATTGGCACGACACCGATCCCATCGGCGAACTCGCCAAGCTTTGGGAGCTTTGGGAACCCCAGCTTGAGGCCTATGTCTCGCGCGGGATCAATCCCTCGGTCGCTCCCTCCTACGGTGTTCCCGGCGATATGTAGGGCCAGGACATCCTTGACATGATTTGGATCCGTCGCCATCGTCAGCGACGGTTCCCTGCGTAATCGTTCGAAATTGCGAGGAACTGCTGGCTTGGACCTTAACTTAGCTCAGGGTTTCGTGGACGATACCAATCTACGTACATTTTCGATGCGATTCACGCTTCGGCAACTCGCCTACTTCGTGGCGGCGGGCGAGGTCGGCGGTGTCACTCTTGCGTCGGAGCGCATCAATGTTTCTCAGCCTTCGATCTCGGCCGCGATTTCGCAGCTTGAGGCCGAGTTCGGGCTGCAATTGTTCGTGCGCCACCACGCGCAAGGTCTTTCGCTAACCCCTGCCGGGCAGCGCGTCATGCAGGCGGCCAAGGCGCTGTTGCGTCAGGCGGAAGAGCTTCACAGCGTCGCCCAGGAGGTGGCGCAGTCGGTCTCCGGGCCGTTGCATGTGGGTTCCTTCCGCACGCTTTCGCCCATGCTCATTCCTGACCTGTGCAAAACCTTCATGGTCAAGAACCCCGCCGTGAGGCTGCAGGTCTGCGAGGAGGATGAGGCCACATTGCTGGCCAAGCTGCGCCGTGCGGAGATCGATCTGGCGCTGACCTATGCCATCCATCTGACCGAGGACATCGCCTTCGAGCCATTGGCCGAACTGCCGACTTTCGTTCTGCTGGCGGCCGACAACCCGCTTGCGCAAAAGGAATCGATTGCGCTCTCGGACCTCGTCGACATGCCTTTCATCCAGCTCGACATGCCGCTGAGCAAGGAATATTTCATCTCGCTCTTCATGATGCAGGGGCTCACGCCGAATATCGCGGCAAAATCCGAATATCCGGAAACCGTGCGCAGCTTCGTGGCCTCGGGTTTCGGCTATTCCCTGTCTACGGCAAGGCCGTTGAACAAGTCGGCGCTCACGGGCAGACCCCTGGCTTATGTGCGTTTGCAGGGGGATCATCCGCCGATGATTCTTGGCATCGCAACACTTGAAGGACTGCGGATGACGCGCGCGGCGGAGAGTTTTCAACAACATTGCCGGGAACTGATCTCCACCCGCAACCTCCCCGGAATGGCCCCCTGGAACTGACCTGCCGCGGCAGGTTCGGTTCCAATGTTCTCAAACTTTACTTTTTTCGATTGGCATCGCCTCGAAAGCTTTCCTAGACATCTGTCCCGGGAATCGGAGTGCTGCGTGGGGTGCTCCTGAAAGGAGTGACTATGGACATGCAGTTCAGGCGAGAACACGACAGTTTGGGGAGCGTCGACGTGCCCGTCGGTGCCTTGTGGGGGGCGCAGACGGAGCGGGCACGGGGCAACTTCCGTATCACCGGCATCACCCTCAGCCGCTTTCCGCATCTCATCACCGCCCTGGCGATGACCAAGAAGGCGGCTGCGCGGGCCAATTTGCAATTGGGCGTGCTGTCCAGCGAAAAATTCGAGGCGATCTGTGCTGCCTGTGATGAGATCATTGCCGGCCGGCATCGCGAGGCGTTTCCTCTCGATGCCATCCAGGGGGGCGCCGGAACCTCCGTCAACATGAACGCCAATGAGGTCATCGCCAATCTGGCCAATGAGCGCCTGGGCGGCATTCGCGGCGCAAATGCGCCGGTGCACCCCAATGATGACGTCAATCGCTCGCAATCCACCAATGACGTCTATCCGACTGCGGTGCGCCTGTCTCTCATTCTGGCGCATGCCGATCTCGGGGCGGCCATAGTCGCCTTGGCGGATTCCTTTGACGAGCGCGCGAAAGCCTTTGCCGAGACGGTCAAACTTGGCCGTACCCAGCTTCAGGATGCGGTGCCGATGACGCTCGGGCAGGAGTTCGCTGCCTTTGCCGCCGTATTGCGGGAAGATGTCACTCGGCTGCAAGAGATGCTGCCGCTGCTTGGCGAGGTCAATCTCGGCGGCACTGCGATTGGCACCGGTCTGAACGCGCCGAGGGGGTATGCCGAGGTGGCGATTGCCGAATTATCGGCAATCAGCGGCCACAAGCTTACTCGTGCTGCCAACCTGATCGAGGCGAGCTGGGACATGGGGGCTTTTGTCCTGTTCTCGGGAATGCTGAAGCGGCTGGCAACGAAGCTCTCCAAGATCTCGAACGATCTGCGCTTGCTTTCCAGCGGGCCACGTGGCGGGTTGGGTGAGATCCGGTTGCCGGCGGCGCAGCCCGGCTCGTCGATCATGCCCGGAAAGGTCAATCCCGTCATCCCGGAGGTGGTCAATCAGGTTTGCTTCCAGGTCATCGGGAATGATCTCGCCATCACTTTCGCGGCGGAAGCAGGCCAGCTTCAGCTGAATGCGATGGAGCCGCTTATCGCCTTCAACCTGCATTTCTCGATCCAGATGCTGCACGCCGCCATACGGGTTCTCGACGAGGGTTGCGTGCAGGGCGTCGAGGCCGATGCAGCGCGCAGCCGCGAACATCTGGAGGCAAGTGTGGGCACCGTTACCGCGCTGGTCCCGTTGATCGGCTATGGCCCCAGCGCCGAGCTGGCCAAGGATGCGCTTCGGCTGGATCGCAAGATCGCCGATCTTGCCGTGGAGCGAGGACTGGTCACGAGCGAGCAGGCTGCCGAGATGCTCGATCCGATGCTTCTGGCTTTTCCCACCTGACGTGACGGCGTCAGCGAGTTGCTTCGACTTATCCGATCCTGAAAGCCGCCAATCGCGATTTTACTGATACCGAACCTCGTCCCAAACTGCCGGGACGAGTATTCGAGCCAGCCTATGGCCCCGACAGTCGGAGCGTATCAATGACTTTGCCCGAGACGATGAAGGCGGTGGTGGCATCGCAACCCGGCGGCCCTGAAGTGCTGCGGCTGGTGGAACGGCCGGTGCCGCAACCCGGGGCAGGGGAGGTGTTGGTTCGCGTCGCCGCCGCGGGGGTCAATCGGCCTGACATCATGCAAAGGCGCGGTGCCATCGCTGTGCCGGCCGGCGTCACCGACATTCTGGGCCTGGAAATAGCCGGCGAAATCGTAGCCGTCGGTCCGGGCGTCGATGGCGTGGCCGTCGGGCGGCAGGTCGCGGCGCTGGTATCGGGCGGCGGCTATGGCGAATATTGCCTTGCTCAGGCCGGCCATTGTCTGGCGATTCCTGCCGGAATGGACCATGTCGCCGCTGCAGCACTTCCCGAAGCGGCGTTTACCGTCTGGCATAATCTCTTCGAACGTGGACGTCTCGCACCCGGCGAAAGGGTCCTGATCCATGGCGGTGCCAGCGGCATCGGCTCATTGGCGATACAGCTTGCGCGCGCTATCGGAGCCACTGTCGTTGCAACCGCGGGAGGGGTTGAGAAAGTCGCTTTCCTGCGTGAACTCGGCGCCGATATCGCCATCGACTACCGCAGCCAGGACTTCGTCGAGGTCTGTCGCGGCGCCTTGGGCGAAGCTGGCGTCGACGTGGTCCTGGATATTGTCGGTGGAAGCTATATTGCGCGTAATTTCGCCGTCATGGCGCCTGGTGGCCGGCATGTCAGCATCGCTTTCATGGAAGGTGCGGTCGTTCCGATCGATCTGACGGCGGTAATGGTGAAGGGGCTCACGCTGACGTCCTCCACCATGCGGCCCAAACCCGTTGAGGAAAAGACCCGGTTGGCGCGCGCGGTGGAGCGCCATGTCTGGCCGCTGGTCAGCAAAGGGCGGGTCAGGCCGCCTGTTTTCCGAACCTATATGCTGGAGGAAGCCACGCAGGCGCACTGCCTGATGGAAGAAAATGGCAATATGGGGAAAATAATCCTAAATATATATTGATAGTCTATCCAGTTTAGTGTGGAGAAATACAAATTATACTTAAATACGGGGCTTATCCAGATGGATCTCTACGATGTGCTTTTGGTCACGAGAGATGCCAGCCCGGAGGAAATTGAGGTTGCATACAGCAGGAGGATGGCGCAACTTGATAGGAAGGGGATGGTCGGATTTATTTTAAGGAAACTGAATTTTTCTGAAAACGTAATTTATGCATATAATATACTGTCCAATTCTTGTACTCGGAAGGACTACGATCGATCTCCTTGGAAGTATAGGGATATGTGTGATCGGTATTTTGGATTCTGATCGCTCTTCTATATCGGATGCCATGATCTCAGCTGTGGTTGTGCCCAAAATATACTTCTAGAGCGGGGCAGTGGGATCCGTCACCGGATCCGTCACCTGTAAATCTGGCAGGACTTAGTCATTGATCTGCAATCCCCGCGTGCGCAGTCCTTACCGCTCACGCATATGTTGTTAAGGTACGTTTTGTTGGAATTGAAATTTCTGACCTTCTGTATCGGAAATATGTCTTTGCGTCATTGTCTTTCGTATACGTAGTATTCATAATAAGATATCTGAACTTTATAAGTATAGATATATTTCCTATATTAATAAACGGCTCGAACGCCGTTTATGGGCGTAGGTGCGTCTGAGAGAAGGGAATTCGTCAACAAGCCGATCGAGGACGATTATCGGATCATTTGCGAGATCGAGACGGATGACGGGCATGTCGGCTTCGGCATGGCGTCGCGGTTTCTCTGGCATGGCGTGGCCGGCATCGTCGCGCATCATATCGCGCCTGCCATCAAGAATATGGACCCGCGGGATCTGGAACTGATCCACGCCCGCCTTCAGCCGATCCTGTCCGAACGTGGACAGATGACAGGCATCAATCTGTCAGCCTTGTCCTGCGTCGATCTTGCGCTGTGGGACCTGATCGGCAAGCAGAGCGGACGTACGGTTGCGCAGATGCTGGGCGGACACAAGGACTATGCCGACGCCTATGTGACCTATGGTTTCCTTGCCTATGAGGCGGACGAGCTGATCGAGATGGCCCGGCGCCTGATCGCGAAGGGACATACGCGTCTCAAGATGCTTGTCGGCGGCAAGGCCGGCATTGTCGAGGACGCCAGGCGCGTGCGCAAGGTGCGCGAAGCAATTGGCGAGGACATTCTTCTGGCGGTCGATGCCAATGAAAGCCTCAGCGCCGAGAATGCGATGCGGCTGTGCCCGATGATTCAGGAATACAATATCGCCTGGTTCGAAGATCCCATTCGCCGTGTCGATGCGCGCGACCTCGGGATGATGCGCAAGCGCACGACCATCCCGTTCTCGGCTGGCCAGATGGATGGTCATGTACTGCGTTTCCGCGAGTGGGTGGAGCATGACGCGATCGACATTTTCATGCCCAACAGCATGTACAATGGCGGCATGACCGAGACCCGCCGGGTCGCAAGTCTTGCCCAGGCTTACAACAAGCCTTTGTCTGATGCCGGTGGCGGCGGCATCTACTGCCTGCATCACGTTGCGGGCTTCCGCAACGGTACGCTTGCCGAAATCCATCTCGGATCAGAGCAGGTCGAAGAGCAGATGTTCACCGATGCCCCCAAGGCAAAGGACGGCAAGGTTGCGATCCCGAATGCGCCTGGTTTCGGCGTGACGCTCGATCGTGATCGACTGAAGGAGACGTTGGTTCAGAAATATTCGTAGTCAGCAAAACATCGGGAGGAGAATAACAATGCTGAATTCTATGAAAAGGCTTGCTGCAGGCAGTCTGCTCTTGCTGGGGGCAACGGCGCTTGCACTGCCGGCAATGACCGAGGAATTGTCGCTGAGAATGTCCAGCCCTTCGCCGGCGACCACCATGGATACGCTACTTATGCAGACCATGGCTGACAAGCTGAAGGACAAATTGGGGGACGACTTTAAGAGCGATTTCCATCACAGCGCTGCGCTTGGCGACGAAAATGTGCACATGCAGCAGATCCGCACCGGCCAGATCGACATAACGCCACTTGGCTCGGATGCTGTGCAGCTCAATCCGGCCTGGGCGGTGTTCGAACTGCCGTTCCTGTTCGGGGACCGCGCAGATGTGGCGCGCCTGCTCGATGGCGAGATCGGCGAAAAGCTCCGCCAGTCTATGCGTGAAAAGGCAGGCCTGGAGGTTCTTGCCTTCGGTGAAATCGGTTTCCGGCAGATCACCAATAATGTGCGCCCGATTAGCAAGCCGCAGGACTTGAGCGGCGTGAAGATAAGGGTGCCCGGCAGCCAGGCACGCATGCTGACCTTCAAGACCTTTGGTGCCAATCCGGTCACTTTGAACTATGGCGAGATTTATCTTGCGCTTCAGAGCGGTACGATCGACGGGCAGGAAAACCCGCTGAACGATATCGTCTCCAACTCGATGCACGAGGTGCAATCTTATCTGTCGCTCTCCAATCACGTCTACACGCCTGTTACCCTGGTGATGAATGGCGCCCGGTTCGACGGACTGAGCGACGACCAGAAGGCCGTGGTGAAGGAAGCCGCGCAGGCTGCTGCGGCTGATATGCGCAAGCTCGGCGAGCAGAAGGACCAGGAACTGCTCGACAAGCTGAAGGCTGAAGGCAAGATCGCGATCAATGAAATAGATCGTGCGGCTTTCCAGGCAGAATCGGCGACGATCTATGCATCCGTCGAAGAGATCGCCGGCGCCGACCTGACCAAGGCCGTGCTTGAAGCAGCTGCCGCCGACTGACGATTCGACCGGAGCGCGCGGTCCTGCGTGCTCCGGTCGTCCCCACGCGGCCACACTCTTGGAGGGGAGGGGCCAGGCACTGCAAATGAAATCGGGAGGATTTCCATGACCGTTCGCGACAGCGGATTAGATGACGGCCTTGCGCAGGCGATCACCAAGGCGTCGATCGAGGCAGAACTTTCAAATACGGTGGACGAGACCGGCATAGACAAATGGATAAACGGCGTCGTGGAAGTTTTCGGCGTCCTTGTGCTCGCCGCCATCACGCTTCTGGTTTTCGCCAATGCATTCCTGCGCTACACCTTCAACTCGGGCATCATCTGGGCAGATGAGGTCGTCATCGCCCTGGTGCCGTGGCTGGCGATGCTGGGCATGTTTCTCTCCGTACGCAGGCGGGAAATCATTCGGATCGGCTTCCTGATCGACCGCCTGACGCCGCGCTCGCGGCGTTTGCTGCTGATTGTGACCGAACTCGCCTCCACGGTGGCCTTCGGCTACCTGACGATCGTGTCCTTCAGTTACCTCTCCCTCTTCGGTTCAGATCGATCCGTCTATCTGTCATTGTCGAAGGGCTGGTTCACCTCCGCCATGTGCATCGGTGCCGGACTTGTCTGCCTCGCGTTCCTGGTCGAGGCCATAACGCATTTCCGTCGCGCCGACGATCATGATCAGCTCGATGCGCAGCATCCCGTAAATGTTGGAGGAATCTGATGATCGGCGCCTCTATCGGTATTGTCTCGCTCGTCGGCTTTCTGGTCGCCGGCGTACCCATGATCGCCGCGCTGATGATCGCGGTGGCCATCAGTCTTTTTCTTGGCAGCCAGTGGGGACTGGTACTGCCACAGAACATGGTGGCAGGAATGAGCAGCTACACGCTGATCTCCTTCCCGCTCTTCGTGCTTGGCGGCATCTACATGAATGCCGGCGGCATCTCCGGCAAGCTGTTCAATTTCGCCCGCTCGCTGGTCGGCTGGATGAAGGGCGGTCTGGCCCAGGTCAACGTGCTCACCAGCATGTTCTTCGGCGGTATGGTGGGGTCATCCACCGCCGACCTTGCCGGCAGTGCTTCCATCATCATCCCGGAGATGAAGAAAGAGGGATACACCGGGCCGTTTGCGGCGGCGGTAAGTGCGTCTGCAGCCGGCGTCGGGCCGTTGATCCCGCCCAGTTCGCCTGCGATCCTCTATGCTGCCGTTACGGGCACGTCGCTTGGGGCGCTGTTCATTGCCGGACTGATCCCGGGCATACTGCTCGGCCTCGTCTTCATGGCCGTGGTGACATATCTTGCCCGCAAGAACGGATACCCTACCTTCGGAAAATTCTCTCTTGTCGAGATTTTTCGGACGGCCAAGTCTGCCGGCCTTGCGTTCGGCATGCCGGCCATCATTGTCGGCGGTTTGATTTTCGGTATCTTCACGCCATCTGAGGCGGGCGCTTTCGGGGCGGTCTATGCCGCGTTCCTGGCGCTTTTCGTCTATCGCACGCTCGATCTGATCGGATTATATCGTGCGACCGTTGCGGCAGTACAGCTTTCCGGCGAATTGCTGCTTATCGTCAGCCTCTCGGCGGCCCTGGGCTCGGTGCTGTCGGCCGCCCATGTGCCTGCTACCCTGGCGTCCTTCATCGATGTGCTTGCCATTGGCGACAGCGCATTCCTGCGTCTTTGTGCACTGATGGTGATTGCCGTCATCGCCGGCATGTTCCTCGACCCGCTGATCCCCGTCCTGGTTCCTGTTCTGCTGCCGACGCTGATCGCCTTCGACATCGATCTCCTGCATTTTGGAACTCTGATGGTCATGGCGGTGGTGATCGGGCAGGTGACGCCTCCGGTTGCAATGTCACTCATCATTGCGGGGCGTATCGCCAGGTGCGACCAGCTCCAGGTATTTCGGGCCAACATGCCGTTCTTCATCGTGACACTGCTCTTTACGGCAGTGTTGATGGCGGTTCCGGGACTGGCGACCTGGCTGCCTCGGCTTCTGGCTCAGTAGGAAACGATTGCCGTATTTGAGGCATATCAAGCAAGTTGGCCGGCCGGGAATTGACCCGGTCGGCCAGCGCCGTGGAAGGGGGCCGGTGAGGTTGTGTTCCCGGCTCTTTGGCAACCGCACCAAGGCCAGGCAATGAGGAATGGCATGATGGATAGCGTTCGTATCCTTGAACGGCTGATCGCGTTTCCGACGGTGAGCCGAGACTCGAATCTTGGGCTCATCGACTACGTGGCCGAAATGCTGGACGCGAACGGTGTCGCCTGCCAGATCCTCCACAGTGAAGGCGGCCACAAGGCCAATCTCTTTGCCACCATCGGCCCGTCCAACATGCCGGGCATCATGCTCTCCGGCCACACCGACGTCGTGCCGGTCGATGGCCAGGACTGGACGGTGCCGCCCTTCGAGATGACGGAACGGGACGGACGGCTTTACGGCCGCGGGGCGGCCGATATGAAGGGTTTCGTCGCTTGCGCACTCGCCGCCTGTCTGAAGGCGTCGAAGATGCAGCTTGCCACGCCACTTCATCTTGCACTTTCCTACGATGAGGAAATCGGCTGCATCGGCGTGCGCAGCCTTGTCGAGATGCTGCAGGGCGCACCGCAGCGGCCATTATTGTGCATCGTGGGCGAGCCCACCGGCATGCAGGTTGCCACCGGCCATAAGGGCAAGATCGCGGCCCGCGCCATCTGCCGCGGTCGTGAGGGCCATTCGGCGCTGGCACCCCTGGCACTCAACGCGATCCATCTCGGCTGTGATTTCGTGGCGGCCCTGCGCCGGGAGCAGGACAGGCTGGCGCGCGAAGGGGCGAGAGACGGCGATTACGACATCCCCTATACGACCGTCCATGTCGGCAAGATGAATGCCGGCGTCGCCCTCAACATCGTACCCAATCTGTGCCAGATCGATTTCGAGATCCGCAACGTGGCGGCTGACAGCCCCGAGGAGATTCTAAAGGGCCTTAAATCAGAAGCATTGCGCATTGCCGCCGAGGCAAAGTCGACTGCGCCCGAGGCGGCGATCGACATCGAGATTTTCAACGCCTATCCCGGCCTCGACACGCCAGCGGCCTCCCAGGCGGTACGCTTCGTCAAATCGCTGACCGGGGCCAATGGCACGATCAAGGTCGCTTTCGGCACCGAAGGCGGGCTGTTCAGCCGCGACGTGGGCACGCCAACAGTGGTGTGCGGGCCGGGCTCGATGGCGCAGGGCCATAAACCGGACGAATTTGTCAGTATCGAGCAGATGCGGCGTTGTGATGACATGCTGGAACAGCTTCTGAGACGCCTCGCACAAGACCAGCCGCTGATGGCGTGACGGCCCATGCGTCATTGCCTCGCGGTGGCTGAGACCCTAGCGCATCACAAGGTGCTGAGCTCTTTTCTCGAAAATGTGGATCAGGAGGGTCTTGAGCACGGCTCTGTCATCCTAATATATTAATCTGTCCAAGGCTGATATTTTTGCCTGACTTCATTACGAAGGCTCAAACAATGTTGAACCCATCCAAGATAAAGGTCCTGGGCCTCAACGACGATGACAACGTGCTGGTGGCGGCAGCCCGCCTCGAAAAGGGTGCGGACCTTGGCGGCGGGCTTATTGCGCGGCAAGCCATACCATTCGGACACAAGGTGGCTTCGAGGGCCATTGCCCCGGAGGAGCCGATCCGCAAATTCGGCCAGATCATCGGCTTTGCCAGCCAGCCGATCGAGGCTGGTGACTGGGTGCACGAGCACAACGTTTTCCTGCATGATTTCCAGCGCGATTATCAGATCGGAGTGGATTTTCGCCCGGAAAATATCCTTCCGGCAGAGGAACAGGCCACATTCCGGGGCTATCGCCGCGAGAATGGCCGTGTCGGCACCCGAAATTATATCGGCATCCTCACCAGCGTGAACTGTTCGGCATCGGTTGCCCGCTTCATTGCCGAGGCGGCTACGCGGTCGGGCGTGCTGGATGCCTATCCGAATGTCGACGGCGTCGTCTCCTTCACCCATGGAACCGGCTGCGGCATGGCTTCGTCGGGCGAAGGCTATGATGTGCTCCAGCGGACGCAATGGGGCTATGCCGGCAACCCCAATCTCGGGGCGGTGCTGCTGGTCGGGCTCGGCTGCGAGGTCTTCCAGATCGGTCGCATGAAGTCCGTCTACGGCATTGAGGAGCGCGAGACTTTCCGCACCATGACCATCCAGGACAGCGGCGGCACCCGCCGGACAATCGAGCAGGGCCTGGAGCGGATCAGGGAAATGCTGCCGCTGGTCAATTCAGCAAGTCGCGAGGACGTGCCGGCCAGCGAACTTATGCTGGCCCTGCAATGCGGCGGCTCCGATGGCTATTCGGGCATCACCGCCAACCCGGCGCTGGGGGCAGCCGCCGACATTCTGGTGCGCAATGGCGGCACCGCGATCCTTTCGGAGACGCCCGAAATCTATGGCGCCGAACACCTTTTGACGCGCCGGGCGCGCAGCCGCGAGGTCGGTGAAAGGCTGATTGAGCGCATCAGATGGTGGGAGGACTACACTGCCCGCAATGGCGGCGAGATGAATAACAACCCTTCGCCCGGCAACAAGCTGGGCGGGCTGACGACCATACTTGAAAAGTCGCTCGGGGCGGCTGCCAAGGGCGGGACCACCCCGCTCAACGCCGTCTATGAATATGCCGAACCGGTGACCGAAAAGGGCTTCGTCTTCATGGATACGCCCGGCTACGATCCGGTTTCGGCCACCGGCCAGGTGGCCGGCGGCGCCAATGTGCTGTGCTTCACCACCGGACGCGGTTCGGCCTATGGCTGCAAGCCGACGCCATCCATCAAGCTGGCGACGAATACCGCAATGTATGAACGAATGTCGGAAGACATGGACATCAATTGCGGCGATATCCTCGATGGCGTCACGATCGCGCAAAAGGGGCGGGAGATCTTCGAGGAGATCCTTGCCGTTGCCTCCGGCAAGCGCACCAAGTCCGAGGAACTCGGCTATGGCGACAATGAGTTCGTTCCCTGGCAGATCGGCGCCGTGATGTAGCCGGCCCGGCCTGCTGCATCGCATAGGGCGCGATGCCCCTGCCAGACCGGAAGTTCAGATGAAACAATCCGGATAGGTGTCGCGCAGCTCCTCCACATCCGGAATGACCGCGCTGAGATGGATTTTCATCGCATCGCACGCCGCCGCCACCTCATGCGCGGCAATTGCGTCACGGATGATGACATGCTCGCCGATGACATGTTCCATCCGGCCGAGGGCGGGCAGGGTCATGCGCCGCGCGCGGTCGATCTGCACCTTGACCGGCTTGAGATAATTCCAGATGCCCGGATAACCGGCGATTTCGGCGATCGCCTCATGAAATGCCTCGTCTGCCTCGTGGAAGGCGTTCGTGTCCTGCCGCCCGGCAAGGAAGCGCTGGCGCGCCAGAATGTCGTCGAGCAGCGCTACATCCTCGGCCGTGGCGCAGCGTGCCGCCCTTTCCACCGTCGCGCCTTCCAGTGCCTGCCGGATCACCACCGCCTCGGGAATGAGCGAGGTCGGGATTGGCGCCACAAATGTCCCAGATTGCGGATAGATGTTGACGAGTCCGTCCTCGACCAGTCTGATCAGCGCCTCGCGAACCGGCGTGCGGCTGACGCCGAATTTTTCGGTAAGCGCCTTCTCGTTCAGCGCATTGCCGGGCTTGAGCTGCATGGAAACGATCGCCGTATGGAGTTCGCGATAGACGGCGGTGGCCGCGGTGGTGCGCACGATGCCGGCCGGGCGAGGCTTGGATGCCCGTGTAGGCTCCGGACTGGTAACCGGACCGGAGCTTGAAGCCTCCCTGGAATTTGCTGAACTCACCACCAATTCTCCACCGCAAGGCCAGTTGACATATTAATATATTATTCCGTAGTGTTCGCCAAGGTCGGAACGCCGGCTCGTCACAGCTACGAGCGCCGAAAACTTCGGCAATTCCCGCGGCCGTCGCTCCCTCACGGCGATTGCAAGGACCAGAAATGCCGCTCCATCCCGACAGACTGTTGCCGCCCGACCCCACCGCCCGGGCGATCGCGCGGCGTTTGTATCAGAGCGTGCGGGCACTGCCGATCATCTCGCCGCATGGCCACACCGACCCGAACTGGTATGCCGACAACGCGCCATTTCCAGACCCGGCAACTCTGTTCGTCAAGCCTGATCACTATATTTTCCGTATGCTCTATTCACAGGGCGTGAAGCTAGAAGCGCTGGGGGTACCGCGGCTGGATGGTGCGCCGGTGGAAACCGGCGGACGCAAGATCTGGCACCTCTTCGCCGACAATTATCACCTGTTTCGGGGCACCCCGTCACGGCTGTGGTTCGAGCATTCACTGCAGGAGGTATTCGGTGTCGAGGAGCGGTTGAATCCGGACAATGCCGATCGTCTCTATGACCGGATTGCCGAGCTTCTCGGTCAAGCGGACATGCTGCCACGCGCTCTTTACGAGCGCTTCAATATCGAGGTGATTTCCACCACGGATGCCGCCACCGACGCCCTTGCCGCACATGACCGGATCAAGGCATCCGGCTGGAAGGGCCGCGTCGTTCCAGCCTACCGGCCGGACGCGGTCGTCGATGCCTCGCGCAAGGATTTCCGCGGCGAAGTCGAGCGCTTTCTGGCGCTTGCCGGCGCCCCAGCCACCTATGAAGGCTATCTCGACGCACACCGGTCGCGGCGTGCATATTTCAAGCAGCGCGGTGCCACCTCGACTGATCATGGCCATCCGAACGCCCGCACCGCGGATCTGCCGCGAGGGGAGGCGGAAGCGTTGTTCGAGCGCGTGCTGAAGTCCGAGGTTTCGGCCGAAGACGCCGATCTCTTCCGCGCCCAGATGCTGACCGAAATGGCGCGCATGAGCGTTGATGATGGGCTGGTCATGCAGATCCATCCGGGCTCTTACCGCAACCACAATCCGCAGCTTTTTGCCGGCTTCGGCCTCGACAAGGGAGCGGATATTCCGACCCGCACCGACTATGTGCACGATCTCAAGCCGTTGCTGGATGCTTTCGGCAACGATCCGCGCCTGACGCTGATCCTGTTCACGCTGGACGAGACGACCTATGGGCGCGAACTGGCTCCGCTTGCCGGCCACTATCCGGCGCTGCGGCTGGGGCCGCCCTGGTGGTTCTTCGACAGCCCGGAAGGCATGCGCCGCTTCCGCGAGCTGACCACCGAGACCGCCGGCTTCTACAATACCGTCGGTTTCAACGATGATACGCGTGCCTTCTGCTCCATTCCGGCGCGACACGACATGGCAAGAAGGGCCGACTGCGCCTATCTGGCTGAACTGGTGGCCGACCATCGGCTGGACGAGGACGAGGCGCATGAACTGGCCCACGACCTCGCCTATCGATTGGCCAAGCAGGCATACCGGCTGTGACGCTGGCACGGTATCTGTCCGACAGGACACTCGGCGAGTTGCCCGCCACCGTCATCCGCCCCGCCTATGATCGCGCCGCCCTCGCGCCGGGGATCGTCCATCTCGGCATCGGTGCCTTCCATCGCGCGCATCAGGCGGTCTACACGGACACGGTTTTGGCAAGCGGCGATCTGCGTTGGGGCATTATCGGCGCTTCCCTGCGCAGCGCCGACACGCGCGATGCGCTGGCGCCGCAAGACGGCCTCTATACCGTTGCAGCCCGCGATGGCGCAGGGCAACTGCGCGTGATCGGCAGCAGCGGCGGCCTGCTGGTGGCGCCGGAAAATCCCGAAGCCCTGCTGGCCGCGATGGCGCGTCCGGAAGTGAAGCTCGTTTCGCTCACCGTGACCGAAAAGGGCTATTGCCATGCGCCGGCCAGCGGCACGCTGGATGAGACGCATCCGGACATAAGCCATGACTTGGCAGAGCCGGGCCTGCCGCGCAGTGCAATCGGCTTCATCGTCGAGTCTATCGCCCGCCGCCGTGCTGCGGGCCATGCGCCCTTCACGCTGCTTTCCTGCGACAATCTTCCGGCCAATGGGCGCACCTTGAAAAGCGTGGTGACCCGTTTTGCCGAATTGCGCGATCCCGATTTCGGCCGCTACGTGGCCGACGAGATCGCCTGCCCCTCCACCATGGTCGACCGCATCGTGCCGGCCACCACCGATGCCGACCGAGCGGCGATTGCCGAAAGCCTCGGTATGGAAGATGCCTGGCCGGTGGTGACCGAACCCTTCTCGCAATGGGTGATCGAGGATAATTTTCCCGCCGGACGACCGGAATGGGAACAAGCCGGCGCGACCTTCGTGAAGGATGTCGGCGCTTATGAATTGATGAAGCTGCGGCTGCTCAATGGCAGCCATTCGACGCTGGCCTATCTTGGCTATCTTGCCGGCCATGAAACCGTCGCCGCAACAATTGCCGCGCCGGGTTTTGCCGAGTTGATTAGGGATCTCATGGATGAGGAGGTTTCGCCGACCCTCCCGCATCTGCCCGGCCTCGACCTTGCCGCTTACAGGGCCGATCTGCTTGCCCGGTTTCGCAATCCGGCATTGCGCCACCGCACATGGCAGATTGCCATGGACGGCTCACAGAAACTGCCTCAGCGCCTTCTGAACACGATACGCGATCGTCAACGGGCAGGCGCGCCTTTCCCGCGACTGGCGCTCGGGGTCGCCGCCTGGATGCGCTATGCCACCGGCATCGACGAAAAGGGGGCGTCGATCGATGTTCGCGACCCGCTCGCTGGGACCATCAAGAGCCGGGTGCAAGGGATCACCTCAGCTTCTGAACTGACCGCTGCCTTTCTCGGGCTGGAGCAGGTTTTCGGCACGGACCTTCCCGCGATCCCGCAATTCCGTGCAGCTGTTGAGGCTGCTTTGACAAGTCTTTTGCGTGATGGGGCAGGCACCACAGTGCAGCATCTTCGCACCTCGCAGGTATAGAGCGGGCGGGTAGAAAGCGGTTGTGTTTGAGAACTGGTAGATTAATATATCAAAATTGAGCCCGGGCAGGATGTCACATCAGTGATAAGAAGGGATTTCAGGGAGGACGGCAAATGATCAGCATTACTCGCAGACAAGCATTAGGCGGGCTGGCCGGCATGGCGGTATTGCCGGCCTCGGGCGGCTTCGCGCAGGCGGCGCTACCGACTTCGCCGGTCGCTATCAATGTCGTAGACGTCGCCGGTAATTTGGCGCTCACACAAAAAGCGATCGAGAACTATCGGCAGGCCAAGCCCGAGCTGGTGTCGAGCATCACCTTCACCAAGGCACCGGCGCCCGAATTGCCCGGCAAGATCAAGGCGCAGCAGGCCGCCGGCCGCCTCGATATCGACCTGGTGCTGACTGGTACCGATGCACTCTCCGCCGGCCTCGAACAGGACCTGTGGGTCAAGCTGCTTCCGGACGATACCGGCAGCCTGCCGAAGCTCGAAGAAATCTATCTGGAGCCGGCAGCACGCATGCTGACACTCGGCAAGGATCACGGCGTTGTCGTGACCTATTATCCATCTGGCCCGCTGCTGGAATACATGCCCGAAAAGGTCAAGACGGTTCCGGCCACGGCGGAAGAACTGCTTGGCTGGGCCAAGGAGAATCCAAACCGCTTCCTCTATGCGCGCCCGGCAAATTCCGGTCCCGGCCGTACCTTCCTCATGGGCCTGCCTTATTTGCTCGGCGACGCCGACCCGAAGGATCCGGTCAAGGGCTGGGACAAGACTTGGGCCTATCTGAAGGAATTGCACAAATATATCGAATACTACCCGACCGGAACCGGCGCGCTGATGAAGGAGCTCGGCGAGGGCACGCGTGACCTCACCGTGACCACGACCGGCTGGGATATCAATCCGCGCGTGCTCGGCGTTGTGCCTAAGGAAGCCAAGGTGGCGGCGCTGAAGGGATTCCACTGGGTTGCCGACGCCCATTACATGTGCGTGCCGAAAGGCGTTTCCGACGAGAAACTGGCCGTTCTGAAGGACCTCATGGCCTTCCTGCTCACCCCCGAACAGCAGGCCTTCACATATGACGAGGGCTATTTCTATCCGGGCCCGGCGGTGAAGGGCGTGACGCTCGACATGGCGCCGCAGGCGAGCAAGGACGCGATCGCCGAATTCGGGCGCGAGGAATATGCCGACCTGATCGCCAATAATCCGATCGAGCTTCCGCTTGAGCCGGCAGCGATGGTTACGGCCTTCCGCATCTGGGACGAGCAGGTCGCGGCGGTGGCGAAATAGGATCGTCTGTCGGTCATGCGCGGCAATGACGCCTGTTTTGGTGCCGCGCATGTCCGGAGCTGAAATCCGGCCATGCCGGGTATTCACTTCACGTCGGGATTCGGGTTGCCGCCCGGCTGCCGCACAATAACGGGATTCATGGATGCTGCTGGCATCGTCCAAATTCGATGAGCTCCGCCTTGACCATGTGACGCGTTCATTCGGGTCGGTGAACGCCCTTCAGGACATTTGCCTGACCATTGGAAAAGGCGAGTTCATTGCCCTTCTCGGTCCGTCGGGCTGCGGGAAATCGACGGCCCTCAACTGTATCGCCGGGCTGCTTGCCGCAACCGGCGGCAGCATCTGGCTCGATGACAAGCGCATCGACCAGTTGAAGCCGGAGGATCGGGGCTTCGGTATGGTGTTCCAGTCCTACGCGCTGTTTCCCCATATGAGCGTTCGCGCCAATATCGGCTTCGGCCTGAAGATGCGCGGCACCGCCAGGGCCGAGATCGCCAAGCGGGTCGATGAGGCGCTGGCGCTGGTACGTCTCGAAGCGCATGGCCACAAGTTGCCCGGCCAGTTGTCCGGCGGCCAGCAGCAGCGTGTCGCCATTGCGCGCGCCATCGTCATCGAGCCGCCGCTGGTGCTGATGGACGAGCCGCTGTCCAATCTCGATGCCAAGCTGCGCCTGGAAATGCGCGCCGAGATCAGGCGCATCCATAATCAGCTCGGCGCCACCACCATTTACGTCACCCATGATCAGGACGAGGCGCTTTCGCTCGCCGACCGCATCGTGGTGCTGCGCGACGGCAGGATCAGGCAGGTGGGCGCGCCGCGCGATCTCTACGAGAGCCCCGACCATCTCGACGTTGCCGAATTCATGGGCTATCGCAACCGCCTTACCGGCAAGGTGACCGCTCGCGACGGCGACCGCGTGACGGTCGAGGTCAGTAGCGTCAGGCTAGCCGGCACTATGCGCGGTGACATCTCTGTCGGCGCGCAGGCGGTCATTGCCGCACGCCCGGATGACGTCACCGCTATCGACGGCAGCGACAACGCGCTCAAGGCGATCGTCGAAACCATCGAGTATCGCGGTCGGGAGTTTGTTGGCACCGCGCGCACCGAGGGAGGTCTCGAGCTGATTTTCCATGCGCCGCAGGCCGCAGCGATAGGGAGCACCATTTCGCTGGCGGTCGACCCGGCCCACGCCTTGGCTTACGCGGCGTGAGTACGCGGATGCAGAGGGCAGACCATACGCCGGCCCTTTCGCTGCGCCAGCGCCTGGCGCTACGGGGTATAGATGGCGTTACGTTGCTGGTGCTGCCGGCTGTCCTGTTCGTGCTCGCCATCTTCGTCTATCCCTTCGCCTATGGCCTGCTTTTGTCCTTCGAGCCGAAGCAAGGCGGTATATTCGCCAACTACACCCGCTTCTTCTCCGACCCGTTCCTCTATGACACCATCGCCACGACGCTTTGGCTTGCCGTTCCGGTCACCATCATCAGCCTGGCCTTCGCGCTTCCCGTGGCGTTCCGTGTCCGGCTGATGACCCGCCAGCGGTTGCTGACAACGATCCTCGTCCTGCCGGTCACGCTAGGCACGGTTCTGGTGGCCGAAGGCCTGCTGAATTTCCTCGGGCCGCAGGGCTGGTTCAGCCGCACGCTGATGCTGTTCGGGATCATCGACAGCCCGGTCAAGCTCACCAATAATTACTGGGGCGTGTTTGCCTCGCTGATCATCACCGGCTTTCCGTTCACCTTCCTGTTGACGCTGTCTTACGTCACCGGCATCGATCCGGCATTGGAGCAGGCTGCCGCGACACATGGCGCGCGCGCCTGGCAACGTTTCCGCCATGTCTTCCTGCCGCTTCTGGTGCCGGGCCTGGCAATCGCCTTTTGCCTGTCCTTCGTGCAGGCCTTCGCCGTCTTCCCTTCCGCCATCCTACTGGGTGCGCCGGCGGGGCCGACGCGCGTCATCTCGATTGCGGCGTATCAGGCAGCCTTCGAGCAATATGACTATTCGATGGCCTCGGCGATCGCCATGATCATGGCGGCGGTGCAACTGGTCATCGTCGTCGCCGTGCTGATGTTGCGAAACCTGTTCTATCGCGGCACGACCGCAGGCGGGAAGGGCTGAGATGATCCGCGATACCACAATCGGCGCCAAGCTCTGGATAACCGCGATCTGGGTGGTGGTCGCCTTTTTCGTCATCAACCTGATGGCGATGATCGCAACCGTCATCTTGTCGTCCTTCGCCACGCGCTGGCTCGGAACCTGGCTGCCGGCCGGCTTCACCACGCGCTGGTATTTCACCGCCTGGGCAGAATTCCAGCTTTACGACATATTGATCGTTACCTTCCAGATCGCCTTCACCGTGGTGGCGCTTTCAGGTTTGCTTGGCGTTACGGCGGCTTACGCGCTCGCACGGCGCGACTTCCCCGGCAAGAAACTGGTGATGCTCCTGTTTCTGTTGCCTCTCCTGGTGCCGCCGATCACCTTCGGCATCCCGTTGGCAACCGTGCTCTACCAGGCCGGCCTTGGCGGCACTTTCTGGGGCGTGGTGCTGGCCAATCTGGTGCCGACGGTTCCCTTCGTCATCCTGGTGATGATCCCCTTCATCGAGCAGATCGACCCCAAGATCGAAGCGGCGGCGCGCGTCTTCGGCGCCAACACCTTCCAGCTTTTCCTGCATGTGCTGCTGCCGATGCTGATACCGGGCATCCTTGCGGCGCTGCTTCTGGTGCTGGTGCGCACCGTCGGCATGTTCGAGCTGACCTTCCTGACGGCCGGCCCGACCAGCCAAACGCTGGTGGTGGCGCTCTATTACTCGGTCTTCGCCTCGGGCGTGCGTGCCGTGCAGTCGATCGACGCCATGGCAGTGATCTATATGATTACCACGCTGGTCTGGCTCTTGATTGCGCTGCGCTTCGTCAATCCGACCCAGATCGTCGCCCGCGCCAAGCAGCAGCCGGCATCGGCATAAGCGGTAAGGCCCCATTGAGCCTGCGGCACCAAGAGATGGATGGTCGTGAACCCTACCTGACTTCAAAGGTGGGCTTGAACCAGGCTGGGGCAAGGCTCTGGTCGAGGTCGAGCGACAGCACATTGTTCTTGTCGACGATCTCGACATGCGGGCCGACATGCCTGTGCTCAAGTGTGCCCTCGATGGCCCGGATTGCCTGGTCGATGGCGATCCGGCCCTGAAGCGGCGGCGAATCCGTTGGGGCAGCGAGCACCTTGGCCCGGTTTATTTCCCGAAAGGTGCCGTGGGTGAAATAGTCGGCCAGTATCTTGATCTGGCCTTGCCTGTTCTGGGCGCGCAGCACGCTGACAGCTGCATCGGCGGTCGGCGCGCTGCCGACGATATAATCGATGTCCGGCTGCGCTTCCAGCAGTTCCTCGATCAGCAGAAGCTGGATCTCAAGCCCGGTGTCGCCCCATTTGACCGCGGTTATCTTCGCCGAGCTATCCTTGATGGCTTTCTGGAAGCCTGCTTCGACGAACTGTACCCAGCCCGCTCCTTTCGGGCCCGGGAACCAGGCGACTTTGACCGGCTTGGACCCTGCCGGATGGAGGCCTGCCAGATAGGCGCCGATCGACCGGCCCATCTCTTCCCATGATACGCCGGTCTTTGCCGTGATGCCGGCATCATCGATGTCATTGACGGCCGCAATTACCGGAATATGCCGGGCGATCTCCTTGATGGTTGGAGTGAGACCGTCATAGGAGACGGTGCCGACGATGAGGGCATCGGCATCGCCACTGCATGCCTTTATCTGCTCGATCTGGCGTTCAAGATTGGGATAGCCGCCGGCCTCCACCACGGACAGTCCGACGCCTGCGGCCTTTGCCTGTTCGACCATCCCATAATTGACGCTGACCCAATAGGAATCCTTCAAATGCGGATATGACGCGCAAATCTTCCAGGGCTTCGCCGCCTTGGTCACCGGCTGGTAGTCGATTGTCATGGGTGGGCGCGAATAGTCGAAGGGCGGCTCCCACGTACCCAGTTGCCATGCTGCCGGCCTCTCATTGGCGCTGCCGGCCGCAACGGCCAGCCCCAGCGTTGCCGTGCAAAGCACGCAAAGGTGCATGAAGCTCATGATCGTTTTCATGAACGGAACGCTAGACGGCTTACGCCGGCAGTGCAAACCGTGGTTATATGCGGCATGCTTAGTAGGTTCGGCATCGGTGGGAGGCTGTTTCTCGCCTTCCTGTGCATCACTGGCCTGTCGCTGACTTCTGGCATCGCCAGTTGGCTGATCTTGCGCCATATCGCTGCCGCCCAGGCGGTCGTCAACACCCAGGCCTTGCCTGCCGTCGCAGCGACCCAGCGCACTGCCGAGCTGAGCGCCAAGCTCGTCGCCACCGCGCCGGTGCTGGCCGCCGTCCAATCGAGCGCCGAACTGTCGAGCGAGCAGACCAAGCTGTCGCGGCTTGCTCAGGCGATGGTGGCCTCGCTGGATGAGGCGCGCAAACTGGCGATCGACACCGCACTTGTCGAGGAGTTCGCAGGCGCGGTCGAGAAGATGCTCGCCAATCTGAAAAGCAACTACGAACTCGTGCGCCAACGGTTGGAGCAGGAGGCCGCCTATCGCGACCGTGCCGAGAAAGTGGCCGATGCGGCGCAGTCGATTCTGCTTTTGTCGGAGACGCTGATTTCCAATGCCTCGGCCGGCGCTTCGGCTGTCACCGCCAACCTCTATGGCCTGATCGACGACCCTGCGCGGCGCGAGGACGCCTATAGCGCCATCGACCGGCTGATCGAGCACGATATTTTCCTGATGGAGCGAATGTACGAACTGCGCCATCGCAGCGCCCAGATCAGCCTTCTGGTAAACCGCCTGACCCGCGCTCAATCGCTGCCCGAAATCCGCGAGATCAGCAGCATCTTCCAGGATCATATGAAGGTGATCCGCCGGCGCATACTGGGCATCGATGATCCGGTGCGCCGCGCGCAGGCGCTTGAGTTCTTCAGCACGATGGAAGCGGCCGCCGGCGATGTGCCCGTCGCCGGCTCGTTGTTCGGACGCCGCCAGCGCATTGTCGACCTGATCGGCAGGCTCGACACCATGGCGGAGGCCAATCGCGATCTTTCGGTTAAGCAGAATGCGGTCGCCAGAAGCATCCTTGATCGCTCCGACGAATTCGCGCGCAGCACGGCCGAGCGGGCCGACCACGCCGTGCAGATCGGCGTCATCGTGCTCATCCTGACGCTGGTTGGCGCGGTGATGGTGTCGGGCGGGATCGTGTGGCTTTACGTCGAGAGGAACCTGGTGCGGCGGCTCGGGGGCCTCTCGCGGGCGATGCAGCGGCTGACCGCCGGCGACCTCAGTGTGGAGGTCGCGGAAGAGGGCGATGACGAGTTGCGCACCATGGCGGTGACTGTAAACCGCTTCCGTGAAGAATCACGGCGCCGGCTGGACCTTGAACAGGAGCGTGAGCGTATAACGGTCGAACTCCGGCGCCACCGCGAGGAGTTGCGGCAACTGGTCGAGGAACAGACCGAGCAGATCAGGCTTGCCAACACCCGTCTTCGCCAGGAGGCGATGGACCACGTCCAGGCAAGGCAGCGCGCCGAACAGGCGAGCAATGCCAAGTCCGCCTTTCTGGCGACGATGAGCCATGAAATCCGCACGCCGATGACCGGGATGCTCGGCATGATGCGCCTGCTTGCTGACACCAGATTGAGCACGAAACAGCGCCAACACCTTTCGATTGCGGCCAATTCAGGCGAGGCTCTGCTGGGTATCCTCAACGCGATCCTCGACTATTCGAAGATCGAATCCGGCAATGTCATGCTGGAAGAGGTCGATTTCGACATGGCGGCGCTGGTGGAAGGCGTCGTTGCCTTCATGCGGCCGATGGCAACCGAAAAGGGGCTCGATCTCGGCATGAAGATCGACCCGACCCTCGCGCCGGCATTTTCAGCGGACGCAACCAAGATAAGGCAGGTGCTGTTCAACCTGGTGAGCAACGCGATCAAGTTCACCGAACGCGGCGAGATATGCGTGGAGGTGTCGGTGCAGGGAGGCGGCAAGGGCAGGCAGCGTGTGAGCCTCAGCGTTTCCGATACCGGGATCGGCATTTCACCGGAGCATCATGAGCAGATATTCCAGGCTTTCACGCAGACTGACGCTTCGATCACGCGTCGTTTCGGCGGCACAGGGCTCGGCCTTACCATCAGCCGCGAACTGGCGCGCCTCATGGGCGCCGATCTCAAGGTCGTTTCCGTGCCCGGCGCCGGAAGCACGTTCAGCTTCGAGCTGACGCTGAAAACGGTGCGCCGGCGAAAGCCGGTGGAGGCACGCCGCTCTTATGCCCGTCTGCCTGTTTCGCCCCGCAACGTCCTCCTGGTTGAGGACGACGCCGCAACGCGGCTGGTGGCGGATACCGTCCTGTCTCAGGCCGGCCACAGGGTGAAGGCGGTGAGTAGCGGCTTTGCGGCACTCGAGGCGCTTGGGGAGTTCAAGCCGGACATTCTGGTAATCGACATCAGCCTGCCGGGCATTGACGGGCTCGAAACCATGAGGCGGGTAAGAAACGCACTCGGGACGCCGGGCCTGCCGGTCATTGCGATGTCGGCGCATGTCTTCACCTCGGAGGTGGAGCGCTACCTCAACTCCGGTGTGGATGCATTCGTGGCAAAGCCCATCATCGACGACCACCTGCTCGAAGCGGTCGATGCGCTTTCCCGCCGCGTGTCCGACGATCGCTCCATCTTGCCCGCATTCGACGAGGCTGCCTGCAAGGCCGACATCGAAGCTCTTGGACCGCAGATGGTCGAGCGTCTTCGGGGGATTGCGCTGGACAGCCTGCCGCAGCGTTTCGAGGCAATGCACCAGGCGGTGGGGGAAAATGACCGCAAGGCTCTAAGGGATCTTGCGCACGCAACGAAAAGCTCTGCCGGATCGCTCGGTTTTCCAAGGCTGCTTGCCGCCGCAGCCTCGCTCGAAGCAGCAGCGGCGATGGCTGTGGGCCCGGAGCTGGAGCGTTTGATTGGCGAATGCGACGCGGCCTTTACCGCCGGCCTTTTCCAATTGGAGACCATGCTGTCGGCCGATCGAAACACTGAGAGGGCAGCGGCGGAATAGCGCTGTCTGCCTATCGCGATCTGGTCACCATTGTGGGTGGCGCTGGGCTGGTGGCGTCGCTTCGGGCGTGAAAAAATAGCCTTCCCCATGTGCAGTGACGATGATGCGCGGTGCACGCGGATTGTCCTTGAGCTTCTGTCTCAGCCGCCTGACCAGAACATCCACTGTCCGGTCGCTGGCGTCCCACTCGCGCCGCGATATCTCATGCAGCAGGCGTTCACGCGACAGGACTTGCCCCGGATTGGCCGTCAGCACAGCAAGCAGCTTGAATTCCGCCCCTGTCAGTTCGATGAAGGTTCCATCGGCGGCTTGAAGCGTGCGACGGGTGGTGTCCAGGGTCCAGCCGTAGAAGCTGCGCGTCGGCATGTCCGTGTTATGCTGCCGGCCCTTGCCGACCCGCCGCAGCAGGCCTTTGACCCGGGCCAAAAGTTCCCGGTGTTCGAACGGCTTGGTCACATAGTCGTCGGCGCCGATCTCCAGCCCCACGATACGGTCGACCGTATCGGATCGCCCGGTCACGAGAATGATGCCGGCATCCGACCGCTCGCGCTGTTCTCGCGTGAGCTTGAGCCCGTCTTCGCCCGGCAGGTTTATGTCGATCATCAGAAGATCGGCTGGATGGCGCCCCACGATGCTGCGCATCTGCTCGCCATCGCCAGCCTCGCTGACCTTGTAGCCTTCAGCATGGAAGTATCCGGCAAGCTTCGCGCGCGTTACCGGATCGTCCTCCACGATCACGATGTGATGCTGGAGCCGCATTACAGTACTCCTCCCGCAGCCCGGTTAACATCTTTTCACATTAGAAGCTATGACTTTTACACGGCACACGACACCGGTTCACTTCTCACCGCTATTCTTGTTGGCCGGGGCGGTCTGAAAACAATCAGACAAGGACTTTCCGCTCGTCAGGGAACGACGAAGGCAAAAAGGGAGAAGAGATGAGAAAGCTTACGATATCCGCAAGTGTAGCCGCCATCATGGCGTTTACCGCAGGCACGGCCTTTGCCCAGGATTCCACGGACGTCATCAAGATACCCACGCATAACTGGTCGAGCCAGATCGTCGGCGCGCATATCGTGGGCAAGCTGCTCGAAAAGGCCGGCGCGAAAGTCGAATATGTCTCGTCGGATAGCCAGGTCGTCTATACCGCGCTGTGTGAAGGCGACGTCCATCTCGTGCATGAGGTCTGGGAAGGCGCCTTCGGCGTCGCGTTCGAAAAAGTCGTGAGCGACGGTTGCGTCGTCGATGCGGCCACCCATGACGCGAAGACCCGCGAGGAATGGTGGTATCCGAAATATGTCGAGGAAATCTGCCCGGGGCTGCCGTCCTGGGAGGCGCTTAACCAGTGCGCCGACAAGTTCTCGACCGCCGAAACAGCACCCAGGGGCCGCTTCCTCGGCGGACCGGTCGACTGGCTCAAGCATGACGCGGAGCGCGTCGAAGCACTTGGCATGAATTTCGAGGTGGTCAATGCCGGGTCGGCTGCCGCACTCTGGGCGGAACTTGCCTCAGCTGAGAAGCGCAAGGAGCCTATCGTCCTGTTCAACTGGACGCCGAACTTCATTGAAGCGCTCTATGAAGGTGCCTTCGTCGAGTTCCCCGAATTCGATCCGAAGTGCAAGGACGATGCTTCCTGGGGTGCCAACAAGGACCTCACCTATGACTGCGGCAATCCGAAGGATGGTTACCTGAAGATCGGGGCCTGGAAGGAGTTCCCGAACAAGTGGCCGAAGGCCTATGCCATCCTACAGAAGATCAACTTCACCAATATGGATGTCGCCGTCCAGGCCAAGCTTGCCGACATCGACAATATGGAGCCGGAGCAGGCCGCCGACAAATGGCTTGCCGACAATGAGGCCCGCTGGAAGGAATGGCTGAACTCGGCCAGCTGATCCGGCAGCTGAAGCAATCGCCCGACTGATCGGCAGTGCCTGCCCCGCGCAGGCGCTGCCCATCGAGCGCACACATATGGCGATCCCAACGGCAAAGGGAACCTTATGAACGAACCCAAGATCGCATGCCGGAACCTCTGGAAACTCTATGGTGCCGATCCGGAGGGATTTCTGCGGCGTCACGGTGGCAAGCCGGCGATCGAGGCCATTCGTGCCGAGGGTTACATTCCCGCGGTGCGCGACGTCTCCTTCGACGTCATGCCTGGCGAGATCCTGGTCGTCATGGGATTGTCCGGTTCCGGCAAATCGACCTTGCTGCGGTGCCTTTCCCGCCTCATCGAACCGACCGCCGGCGAGGTCATGTTCGAGGGCCGCAACATGCTGGCAGCCACCGAAAGCGAACTGATCGAATTGCGTCGGCACAAGATGGGCATGGTCTTCCAGAATTTCGCCCTGTTGCCGCATCGCACGGTTCTGGACAATGTCGCCTTTCCCCTGCAAGTACGGGGAACCAGCCGGCAGGAGCGGGAGAGCCGCGCACGCGAGGTGATCGAGCTGGTAGGATTGAAGGGGCGCGAAGCCTACTATCCGCGCGAGCTTTCCGGTGGGCAGCAGCAACGCGTCGGCATTGCCCGCTCGCTCGCTGTCGGGCCGGAGCTGTGGTTCCTCGACGAACCCTTTTCGGCGCTTGATCCATTGATCCGAAAGGAAATGCAGGACGAGTTCCTGCGCCTGCAGAAAGTCCTCAACAAGACGATCGTCTTCATCACGCATGATTTCGACGAGGCCATTCGCGTCGCCGACCGGATCGCCATCATGAGGGACGGTGCCGTCGAGCAGCTCGGCACGGCCGAGGAACTGGTCACCCGGCCAGCCACGCCCTACGTCGCCAAATTCACGCAAAACATCCCGAGGGATCGGCTCTTGTCGGTGCGCAGCGCGATGGTGCCGGCCGCACCCCGCAAGGCAGCGAAGAACGCTATTTGCGTCGATGACCTGCTGGCCAGCGTGGCGCGCCAGGTGGTGACCAGCGAAAGCCCCGTCGATGTCGTGGACGGCGAGGGCATGTTGGTGGGCACGCTGGATCGCGCAGCTTATATCGACACCCTTTACGAGCAGGAGCCGACGCGATGAGCGCGGTGGCTCTCGACAGGCCTGTGAAGGTTGACGAGGCGACGATATTGGGCAAGGCGACCAGGCCGGCTCTGGTGATATTGCCCTTCCTAATCCTGTTCTTGGCTGCTCCCTCGCTTCCGGGTTGGATGACAACGGTGCCGAAGGCATGGGCGATCCCGTTCATCGACTGGACGAACACGCTTATCGACCATCTGCGCGAAGATATGATGTTCGGCCTCTTCTCGTTCCGGGACCTGACCCGATGGGTCGCCGACCTCATCACCTGGCCGCTGGCACTGGTCGAAGGCCTGCTCGTATCAGGTTTCCCGGATGTGGGCGTGCCCGCGATGCCATGGGTGATGACGGCCGGCTTGTTCGGCGTTTTGGGCTGGTTCCTGCGTGACTGGCGCCTCGGCGCGCTGGCGGCGGCGGGCGTTGCCTATATGGCGGTCTTCGGCAAATGGGAATTGTCGATGATCACTCTGTCCGTCGTGCTGGTCGCCGCACCGATCGCCGGCATGATCGGATTTCTGGCCGGCATCCTGGCTGTCAAGAAGCCCTGGTTCGAGGCGGCTATCGTGCCGATCCTCAATGTGTTGCAATCGCTGCCGCATTTCTCCTACCTGATCCCGATCGCCGTCTTCATCGGCGTTGGCCACAAAGCGGGTGCCATCGCCACCGTCATCTTCGCCATCCCGCCGATGGCACGGTTGACGATCCTTGGCCTCAAGGGCGTGGCGGAAGAAATCCGTGAGGCTGGCCGGATGGCCGGCTGCACCCGCTTCCAGATGCTGTGGATGGTGGAAGTGCCGGCCGCCCGCCAGGCGCTGCTGGTCGGCGTCAACCAGGTCATCATGCAATGTTTGGCCATGGTCGTCATCGCATCATTCGTGGGCGCGCGCGGGCTCGGGCACGATCTGCTGTTCAGGCTGCAATCGCTCAAGATCGGCCAGGCCCTGGAAAGCGGTGTCGCCATCGTGCTGATGGCAATCGTACTCGACCAGTTGAGCCGCGCTGCCGCCGAAAAGCAGCCCAGCCATGCCAAAACGAGCGGCATCTGGATTGCACGTTTCCCGTTCCTGTCGGCAGGGATCGCCGTCGTCGGTATCTCGCTGTTCCTGGCCGCAATTACGCCCTATGCAAGCGTGTGGCCGGCCGAGCTCACCTTGAGCACGGCGCCCTTGTGGGACGGGCTGGTCGACTGGGTCATGCTCTATTTCTTCGACCCGCTGCAATATTTCCGCGACGCCATGCTGCTCTACGTATTGATCCCGGTGCGCAGCCTGTTCCAGCAGATCCCGTGGACGGCCATGCTGGCGCTCGTTGCAATGGCGGGCTGGATGCTCGGCGGCCTGCGCCTTGCGGCAATCGTCTCCGGCTTCGTGCTGTTCATCGCCTTTGCGGGCTTTTGGGAACGGTCGCTGATCACCGCCTATATGGTCGCCGTCGCCGTGGTGCTGTGCATCCTGATCGGGCTGCCGATCGGCATCTGGGCTTCGAAGACCGAGCGCCGGGCCGAAATGGCGAAGCTGTGGTGCGACACGTTCCAGACCTTCCCTTCCTTCATCTACCTGATCCCGGTGATCATGCTGTTCAAGGTCGGCGATGTCGCTGCGATTGCCGCAATCATCATCTACGCGATGATCCCGATCATCCGCTATACGGTGTTCGGCCTGCGCAACGTGCCGCAGCACATTGTCGAGGCCGGCATAACGTCCGGCTGCACAAAGCGGCAATTGCTGTGGAACATCCGCATGCCGCTGGCCTTTCCGGAGATCATGCTCGGCATCAACCAGACCATCATGTTCGCCCTGTTCATGGTTATCATCGCAGCCTTCATCGGCACCAAGGACATCGGCCAGGAGATTTTCCGGGCCCTGACCTTCAACGATGCCGGCAAGGGCCTGGTTCTCGGCCTGTGCGTAGCATTCATGGGGCTCACCGCCGACAAGCTCATCACCGCATGGTCGGCAGAGCGGAAGAGCAGGCTGGGTCTGGCATAGAGCCGCCCGGTATCCTCTGGCGGTGAGGTGGCCGTGCCTATGGCTCGGCGTATTGCAGAACCGTCTCGGTGAAATTGTGCAGAATCTTCGATGGGTTGCGCTTGTGCCAGGCAGCCACCGTGACGATGCATTCCTCGACGCCTTCGATCGGTTTGACGATGACGCCTCTCGGATACATGCTGTGAGGACGCTCAGGATAGATGGTGATCCCGAGATTGGCCGCGACGAAGCCGAAAATTGCGTCGCTGTTGAACGGCTCATGAATCGTCTTGGGCAGGAAGCCGTTTCGCAGGCAGACTTTCTCGACAATGTCACGGAACGGGCGCCATTTGGACATGGCTCCGAACACGAAAGGTTCGTTGGCGACGCTTCGCAGGTCGATTACGGCACGGTTTGAAAGCGGGTGTGTTTCCGGCAGGACGGCCATGAGCCTGTTGCGGCTGACCGGTATGGTGGATATCTCCGGATTGTCAAATGGGCCGATCAGGAAACCGACGTCGATTTCGCGGTCGAGCAGCGCGCCCCGCTGCTGTTCGGACCACATATGGCTGAGCTTGACATCGATGTTTTCGAACTTGGCCTTGAAGGCTCGCAATATGCGTGGCAGCGGGCCGCTAATGGCGAAATCCATATAGGCCAGGCTGAGATTGCCGCTGAGGCCGAGTGCGGTTTGACGCGTCAGATGCAAGGCTTGCTCGGCCTGGCCGATTGTGGCCAGACACTGCTCGAGAAATACCTCGCCTGCAGGGGTCAGGGCGATCTTGCGGGTGGAACGGACCAGCAGCGGATGGCCGACCTCCTGTTCGATGAACGTCGTCAGCCGACTGAGCTGCGGCTGGGCCATGTTCAGCTTCTCTGCCGCCTGGCCGAAATGCAGCGTGCGCGCCAAGGTTGCGAAGATACGGAAATGCTTCAGTTCCAGGTTCATGCTGCCGTGGACCCCTCATGGTCTTTCTCGCGATGCCGTCTCCTCCGAGATCAGTCTAGGCCCAACAAAGCCAATTCATGACGTCAGAGTTATGGACATATGAAATCTGCGTGATTTCCCTGACGGAAGCAAGGTGGTCTAATCAGAATAGATGATGAGTATGTGAATAACTTCTCAGGTGATATTTCGAAATGACCCGAAATATCAGAAAATATAACTGTGAAGTAACTATAAATTTTAACATATCTACTGAAAGTCATCCAAGGGTTTCAACGTGAAGGCAGAAATCATGGGAAAAATGGAAGACTTCGAACTCTACTCCGTGGGTGGATACGGATATCGAAAGATCGGGTTCGGCAAGAAGATCGGCATCGTCTCGATCGATTTCATGAACGGGGTTACCAACCCGAGCGAACGCATGGGTCGTAGCCCGATGGCACAGGCGGCAGTGGAGCACACCGCGATCCTGCTCGATGCCGCTCGCAAGAACAATATCCCGATCGTCCATTGCAACACGGCATTCCAGGCGGATCTGAGCGATATGCCGCCATGGAAGATCGAATGCATGCGCGAATGGATCATCGGTTCTTCGGTGGTCGATATCGACAAGCGGCTCTGGCGCGAGGGTGACGTTTTGGTCTGCAAGAAGACGCCGTCGATCTTCTTCGGGACCCATTGCGCCTCAGTCCTCAACATGCATGGGGTGGATACGGTCATCATAACCGGTGCCAATACCAGCGGCTGCATTCGGGCCTCTTCGATCGAAAGCTTTGCGCTTGGCTATCGGACCATCGTTCCTCACCAATGCGTCTTTGATCAAGGCTCGGCTGCCCATGTCCAGAATCTTAAGGACATAGGCATGCGTTATGTCGATGTGGAGGAATTCGACTTCGTGCTCGAAAAGGTGAAGAGCGCCGTGCCGGCCGCCGCGTGATTGGCCACCGCGACACCCGGCTGCATCGCTGGGTGTCGCACACGCAATTGAATTCATTGGGAGGAATTTCATTATGAGCAGCCGTTTGTCCGCCGATATCGGCGGCACCTTTACCGATCTCGTTCTGCTCGACGAGGCCGGCCATCTGCACGTCCAGAAGACGCCATCGACCCCTGACGACTTCAAAAACGGCGTATTGAACGGCGTCCAGATCACCCTTGCGGCAGCCAACGAGACCCGCGGCAAGGGCACCGAGATCGCGATGAAGGACGTCGAATACTTCGTGCATGGCGCGACCGTGGTGCTGAATGCCCTCATCCAGCGCAAGCTGCCGACAACCGCGCTGGTGACAACGGCGGGCTTCCGCGACGTGCTCGAGATCATGCGCACCAACAATCCGTTCATGTACGACATGCGCTATGTGAAGCCGGCACCGCTGATACCGCGCCGCCTGCGCTTCGAGATCGGCGAGCGTGTCCTCCATACCGGCGAGGTGATGACGGAACTGGACGAAGCCGGTGTGCGCGAAGTCGCCTTGAAACTGAAGGCATCGGGTGCCACGGCGGTGGCCGTGTGCCTCATCCATGCCTATGCCAACCCGGCCCATGAGCAGCGCGTCCGCGACATCATTTGCGAAACATGCCCCGACATGGTGGTGTGCCTTTCATCGGAAGTCGCTGGCGAGCAGCGCGAATTCGAGCGCACCTCGACCACCAGCATCAACGCAGCGACCGTGCCGATCATCACTTCTTATCTCGACCGCCTCAGCGGCGAGTTGCGCGACCTTGGCCTGCAGCGCGATCTTTACGTAATGCAGTCGAATGGCGGCGTCATCACCTCGAATGTGGCGCGCGACCTGCCTGTCCGCACCGTTCTGTCGGGTCCGAGCGGCGGCGTGGTGGGCGGTGCCTATCTCGCCAACGAAATCGGCCTCGACAATGTGGTCACGCTCGACATGGGTGGCACCAGCACCGACATCGGTCTGGTAGCGCATGGCCGCGCCGTCACCGTCGATGAAAGCCATGTCGACGGCTGGCCGATCCTGGCGCCGATGATCGAGATCCTGGCGATCGGCGCTGGCGGCGGCAGCATCGGCTGGCTGGACTCGGGCGGCGGCCTTCGTGTCGGCCCGCAGAGCGCGGGTGCCGTTCCCGGCCCGGTCTGCTATCGCCGCGGCGGCGACGAGCCGACGGTGTCGGATGCCTGCCTGGTGCTCAGCCGGCTTGACCCGGACTATTTCCTCGGCGGCCGCATGGATCTCGACGTTGATGGCGCCAATTGGGTCATCTCAGAAAAGGTCGCCGGTCCGCTCAAGATGAGCAAGGAGGAAGCGGCCCAGGGAATGATTACCGTCGTCACTGCTAACATGGCCAAGGCGATGCGCCAGATCCTTGTCGCACGTGGCCTCGATCCGCGCGATTTCACGCTGATGGCATTCGGCGGGGCGGGCGGCATGGTGGTCGGCGACCTGTTGCGGGCGAGCGACGTCAAGCGCGCGCTGGTACCGAACAATCCCGGCGCGCTTTGTGCCATCGGCATGCTGGTCACCGATTTCCGCTACGACGCCTCGGCAACGCTGGTGCGGGCGCTGAAGTCGGCGGACGCCGACGAGGTTGCCAAAGTGTTTGCACGGCTCGACACCGAAGCCCGTGGCAAGCTGGTCGAGGAGGGCCTGCGCGCCGAGGACGTGCTGGTCGAGCGCTATGTCGACGTGCGCTATGTCGGGCAGGAATATTATCTCAAGATCCCGGTCGACGATGGCCCGCTCGACGTGGCCATGCTGGAAACGGAATTCAACAAGGAGCACGAACGGGTCTACGGCTACTCGACCTCACTGTTCCCGTGCGAGTTCGTCAATCTGCGCTTGACCGCGCTCGGCAAGGTGATGCGTCCGAAATTCCCGACCTACGCCGCCCGCAGCGCTGCCGATGGGCCGCTGAAGCCCGACACCCGCCGCCAGGTCTATTTCGGCGGCCGCTTTGCTGACACGCCGATCTACCGGATCGAAAGCCTGCGGCCCGGCGACACCATGATGGGGCCGCTGGTCATCGAAGACCCGAACTCGACGGTTGTCGTGCTCGCCGATCAGCAGGCGACGGTCGATGGCTACAAGAACATCCTGATTGAGGAAATCGACGCCTGAGCGCGCTCGACCGTCTCGATGAGAACTAGGATTGAAAAGGGGAAACTCATGTCGAATGTAGCGCCTATGAGAGCGGCAAACACCACAGAACAGGTCCAGATCGACCCGATCACGCTCGAAGTCGTACGCGCTGGACTGGTGTCCATCGTGCACGAAATGTCGATCACGATGGACCGCACGTCTTACTCGACGATTATCCGCGAAGTGCACGATTACAGTTGCGTGCTGTTTGACGGGCAGGGCCGGCTGATCGCCCAGGCCGAGGGCATACCGATCTTCAATGGCAGCATGAATTTCGTCATCGATGCCGTGCTTGCCCGCTTCCCGGTCGCGGAAATGCAGCCCGGCGATATCTTCATCTCCAACGATCCCTATACCGGGGGCGGCACGCACAAGAACGACATCAACATCGTCATGCCGATCTTCTGGGAAGGCGAGGTGGTAATGCTGAGCGCCAGCAAAGCCCATCACCTCGACATCGGCGGGAAAGACCCGGGAAGCTGGTCCTCGGATGCGCGCAACACCTTCCAGGAAGGGCTGAGCATTCCGCCGATGAAGCTGGCGACAAGAGGGGTGATCAACGAGGCCATCACCGAGATCCTGTTTGCCAATATGCGCGTTCCGCAACTTTCGCGCGGTGACTTTGCCGCGCAGATCGCGGCCGGCAAGACGGCCGAACTGCGCGCGCATGCCTGGCTCAAGAAGAACGGCATCGCCTTGTTCAAGAGTGCGGTGAACGAACTGATCAACCATGGCGAGCGCATCACCAGGGCGGCCATCGAGAAGATTCCGGACGGTGTCTACAAGGCGAGCGGCTTTGCTGACTCCGATGGTGTCACGGACGATCCGATCCGCATTGCGGTCACCGTCACGGTGAAGGGCGGCGACATCCATGTCGACTTCACCGGCAGCGACAAGCAGCGCGAAGGTGCCGCCGGCAACTGTCACTGGGTCAATACGGTGTCGATGACGCGCGAGTTCATCATGTTCCTGACCGACATCGCCCTGGGCGGCAACGAAGGCTCTTACAAGCCCATCCATGTGATCGCACCAAAAGGCTCGGTGTTCCGCCCCAGTTATCCCGCGCCGGTCACCACCGGCATGGGCGACATGGGTACGCGGCTGATCGAGCTTCTCTTCCAGGCACTTGCCGACGTGCTGCCGCAGGAGGTGATCGCCGGGACGTTCGGCAACTTCAGTTGCCTCACGCTGGCCGGTTTCGATGAGGAGACCGGCGTTGAGTTCGTGCACTTCTCGCCCTATGCCGGCGGGTGGGGCGGTCGTTCTCATGCGGACGGCAACAGCGCGATGGTGTCGCTCGGCAGCGGCGACAATTTCAACGTGCCCTGCGAGGTCATGGAAACCAAATTCCCTGGCCTCGTTGCCAAGCAGTACCGTTTGATCGAACGCTCCGCGGGTGCCGGCCGGCACCGGGGTGGCTACGGCATCGCCTATGACTATCTGATGACCCTTCCGGGCGAGTTCACCGTTGCGCTTGACCGCGACAAATATCCGCCTTACGGCCTGTTTGGTGGCCGCAACGGGCGCCCAAGCGGACTTGTCGTCAATCCGGGCAGCGACCAGGAGCGCGTCTATGCCCGTGCCAGCGGCGTCAAGGTTCCGGCCGGAACCGTGATCAGCCATCGCACCGCCGGCGGTGGCGGCTATGGCAATCCGGCCGAGCGCGATCCGCAACTGGTGCTCGATGATGTGCTGGACGGGCTGATCACCATTGAAGACGCAGCATCCGATTACGGCGTGTCTATCGATCCGGCAGCGCTCACCATTGATCGCCCGGCTACGGAGCGGCTTCGCTCGGCCATGACCTGAGCTTCTGGCCTGCCGGCTCCGGCCGGCGGGTCTTCTTCTCCTTAACGATAGAAAAACGGGAACTGGTTGACTGGCGACCGGCATGACGCCGCTCGCGGTAATGGGAGACTACCGCAATGGACAAGCCCATCGAAAACACATCACAACAGGCAATCAATACGGGCCGCCGCTCATTCCTTCGTGGCGCCGGATTGTCCGCCACAGCAGCAGGCGCGGCTTCTCTCGGCCTTCTGGCGGAGCTGAACAAGGAGGCGCAAGCCTCATCGAGCAATCCCATTCCGATCGGCTGCATGGCCGGGCTGTCGGGCTGGCCGGCAGCCGAGGCGCTGGAGACGAAGCGTGGCTTCGAGCTTGCCATCGAGGAGATCAACGCGGCCGGTGGTATTCTTGGTCGTCCGCTCGAAGGCCATGTCGTCGACACGAAGAACCCGAATGCCGAGGAGGTCACCGGGGCGGCGAACCTGCTGATTGACCGCTATGGCGTGCACGCCATCGTGAACGGCCACAATATCGGTGCGCAGAATGCCGAATATGAACCGATCGCGGATGCCGGCATCGTCTACATTCATACCAATACGCTGCTGTCGCACGAGAAACTCGTCGAGAAGGACCCCGAGCGCTATTTCGGCATCTTCATGGGCGACCCATCGGAATACTGGTACGGCCCCGGCTGGCTGCGCTTTGCCGCGCATCTGCGCGATTCAGGGCAATGGAAGCCGCGCAACAACAAGGTGGCTCTGATCGCCGGCTCCAGTGATTACAGCATCAACGTCATCAGGGCCGCCGAAAAGACCGCCGCGCAGTTCGGCTGGGAAATCGTCATGGGCCCCGAGATCGTGAAGACGCCTGCGACCGAATGGGGACCGGTTCTTTCCAAGCTGCGCGAAGCCGATCCCGCTCTGCTGCTGCATTCCCACCTTGCGGCGGGCGACATCGCGCAGTTCATGATCCAGTTCCGGCAGCAGCCTACCGAAACGCTAATCTATTTCCCGTGGGGGCCGCTCCAGGCGGCGTTCCGCGAAATCGGCGGGGAAAGCGCCGAGGGCGTCATCAGTTCCACCGTCATGGGACTGCTGGAAGACCCGATGGGCAAGGCCTTCATGGAAAAATACAGCAAGCGCTTCGATCTTGTCGCCGGCTCGACCGGCGCGATATCTGGCTGCGTACCCTATGGCCTGCTGCACCACTACGCCATTGCAGCCGCCATCGCCGGCGGGACGGGCGAGCCCGGTAATGTCGAGCAGAACGGGAAGGTGGCGCGCGTGCTCAGAAGTACGCCTTTCCGCACCGTATTCGGCACCATCAACTACCATCCGCAATGGCAGTCGGCGATCCCTTATCCGGACCTGGAGGAGCGTGATCCATCGCTCGGCATGCCGCATCTGTTCTATCAGGTGCAGGACCATCAGCAGCAGCCGAAGCTCATCGCACCCGTACCCTACGATGCGAATGCCTTCGTCCTGCCGCCCTGGCTTTCCTAAGCCGATATTGCCGGGGCATATCCGATGAGGACAGAAACCGACGATACGCTGTTGTCCTGCGAGAACATCGTCAAGCGATACGGCGCCCTGACTGCGGTCGACCGGCTGAGCCTGCAGGTGAGGGCCGGCGAGGTCCTTGGTATCGGCGGACCCAATGGCGCCGGCAAGACGACCTTGTTCGACATGATTTCCGGCGTGACGAAGGCAACGGAAGGCCGGATCGTCTTCAAGAGCCGCGACATAACGCGACTCCCACCCCATAAGGCGAGCCCGCAAGGGCTCGCCCGGACCTTCCAGCTCAACGCTGCTTTCGATTCGCTCTCGGTCGAGGAAAACGTGCTGTGCTCGGCCTATTTCGGCCGCGCCAATATCCTGTTTCCGCAGCTTCGCTATCCGCCGGCGACGCGGGAGGCCGCTCGTGCAGCCCTTTCCACCACCGGGCTCGAAGCTGCCCACGACCGGAAGGCCGGCAGCCTGACGGTATTGCAGCGCAAGCAGTTGATGATCGCCTGCGCGCTGGCGACCCGTCCTTCCGTGCTGCTTCTTGACGAGCCCGTCGGCGGGCTCAACGTCGCCGAGATCGACCAGACCATCGAGATGATCGACAAGGTCCGGAACGAATGGCCGGTCACGATCATCCTGATCGAACATGTGATGCGCTTCCTGGTGGCGCTGTGCGACCGGATCGTGATCATGCATCACGGCCGCAAGATCTACGAAGGTCCGATCTCCGGGCTTGCCGGCGACCGCCAGGTGGTCGAAGTCTATCTTGGCGAGGGGGCCGCCAGGCGGCTCCGGGATGCGGCCGAAAGGCAGGCCTGCCATGCATAGCGGCCTTCCCGCACCACTGCTCGACATTACCCGGGTTTCAGCCGGTTACGGTTCATTCACGGTGCTGCGCGATGTCTCGATCAGCATCCGGCCGGGTACGGTCTTCGGCATCATCGGCCCCAACGGCCATGGCAAGACGACGCTGATGAATGCGATTTCCGGTTTCGTGAGATTGTCAAAGGGCAGTATCCGGTTGGGCGGGCAAAGGATCGATGGCCTGCCGCCGCACAGGATCGCAGCGAGCGGGGTTGCCCATATTCCGCAAGGTGATCTGGTGTTTCCGGACCTGTCCGTATTCGAGAACCTGTCGATGGGTGCCTATCTGGAGCGATCAGCGGCGCGGCAGCGTGAGCGGCTGGACTATGTCTATTCGATCTTTCCCAAGCTCGGGCAGCGCAGCAATCAGTGCGCCAGCAGCCTTTCGGGCGGAGAGAGGCGTATGCTTGCTATAGGCCGTGGCCTTATGGGCGACAGCCGCCTCCTGTTGGTCGATGAACCGTCGCTCGGCCTTGCGCCGATCATCATCGAACAGATTTACGAAGTCCTTCGTGTGCTCAAAAAAAAGCGGCCTGACGATAGTGGTGGTGGAGGAAAATCCTGCCCGCCTCACCGACCTGGCCGATGAAGTTCATCTGATCGACAACGGCGCAGTGGTCTGGTGCGGGCATCCATCCGAACTAGAGCAGAACGACGCCTTGCTCCAAACCTATCTGGGAGCGTGAGATGGTTGGATCCATACTGCAAATTCTCGTCAGCACGCTCACGCTCGGCGGCATATATGCCATCAGCGCCATCGGCCTCGCACTGTTATGGGGCGTCATGGGCATGCTCAACATGGCCCAGGGCGCGCTGATGGCTGTCGGGGCCTACGCTTCTGTCTACGCAGTCGCGCAGTTGGGCATTCCCTGGATGCTCGGCTTGCCTGCGGCCGTCATCATAGGCGGCATCTGCGGCTGGCTGCTGTTTTTTGCCAGTGTCCGGTGGATGCTTGGCTCTGCGGGCTACGAAACCAACATCATCATCGTGACGGTGGGTTTTGCCATCGCGGTAAAAAGCCTGCTGATCATTGCCTTTTCCGGCTATCCGAAGCGCCAGCCCTTCACGCTGGAAGGCGGCTTCCAGCTCGCCGGCACCATGGTGCCATATCAGACCGTTCTAATCGTCTCGGTCACGCTCACATTGATGCTTGCGCTGACGGCGATACTTTACAAGACGCGCATGGGCCTTGCCATCCGGGCCACTGCGCAGGGCAGGCGCGCGGCCGCTCTCATGGGCGTGCCCGCCGAGCGGGTATTCCTGCAAGTGATGATGATCTGCGGTGCCCTGGCGGCAATCTCGGGCGTACTGGTCTCGTCGATTGCCAATGTCTCGCCAGCGCTTGGTGACGACGCCATGCTCAAAGTCTTCATCATCTGCGTGGTGGCGGGCCTTGGAAATATCCCCGGAACGATCCTTGTTTCCTTCCTGCTCGCACTGGTCGAGGTGACGATCCAATACGCTGTCGCCTCAAAATGGGGCTTCCCCGTCATGCTGTGCGCCGCGATCCTCATTCTGATCTGGCGCCCCGCGGGCATCTTCGGAAATGAGCGGATCGCGAGAAATTGAGAGCCTCAATGATGACCACGACCCGACAGCACGTTCTTCTCTATTTTTCGCTGCTCATTGCCCTGGCGCTTGTGCCTGCAGTGGATTCCTCGCGCTATCTGCTCGGCCAGTTGACCCTCTTCCTCATATGGGTTGGCGTGGTGACGCAGTGGAACCTGGTGTTCGGCGTCGCCGGCATCTTTTCCCTGGCGCAGATGATGGTGTTTGCCATCGGTGGCTACGTCGCGGCGATGCTTGCCACGCACCTTGGATGGTCGATGTGGGCAGGCGTCCCGGTTGCCGGCCTGGCGGCGGTTCTGGCCAGCACCGTCATCGGCTTTGCGACACTGCGCCAGCGCGGCGCTTATGTTGCATTGCTTACGCTTGCATTGGCATGCGCCATGCAGGCGCTGATCATCGTCGATACGGACTGCTTCTCGCTGGACGACGGCGTTTGCCTGACGCTGACAGGTGGCGCCAGCGGGCTGTCGAGATTCGGAGACTTCGGCTTTCGCGAGTGGTTCGGCTATAGCTATGCGACGATCGGAAATTTCTATCTGGCTCTGCTTCTTACGGCACTGGGTAGCGCTTTCGCTTTCACGGTGATCAACAGTCCGCTCGGCCACGCCTTCCGTGCCTTGCGCGACAATCCGGTCTGCGCGGCTGCGCGCGGCATCGATCGGGTCAAGTACCAGGTCATGGTCTTCTCAATTTCCGCATTCTTCACCGGATTGTTCGGCGGGTTCTACGCGGGCCACTACAAAGCGATCGGCCCGACCGTGCTCGACATCTCCACCCTGCTGTTTCTGTTGTCGGCCATGATTGTCGGCGGTGTCGGTCGCTTCTGGGGGCCGCTCCTTGGTTGTGCAGTGCTTATGTTTTTTGACGAGCTGGTGAAGGATCTTGTCGAATGGCGCATGGTTGGTATCGGCCTCTTTACCGCCGTCTTCGTAGTCGTTTGCCCGCATGGCATTGTCGGACTATGCGAGCGGCTTGCACCACGCACGCCGCTTCGCTGAACTATAGACATTCGCCGGCGTGCTGAAGAGTGCGACCGCCCAGCGCCTCTTCAGAGCCCCAACCCGCCGATGCAGACATATTTGGTGTCGAGATAGTCGTCGATGCCCTGATGGCCGCCCTCGCGGCCGAGGCCGGATTCCTTTACCCCGCCGAACGGCGCCTCGGGCGTGGTGATGATGCCCTCATTGACGCCGACCATGCCGTATTTCAGCCCTTCCATGACCCGGAAGGCGCGGCCGAGGTCGCCGGTGTAGAAATAGCAGGCCAGCCCGAATTCGGTGTCATTGGCAAGCGCCACCGCCTCCTCCTCCTTCTCGAACTTGAACACCGGCGCCAGCGGCCCGAAGATCTCCTCGGTCATGAACTTCATGCCGGTGGTCGCGCCGGCAATCACCGTCGGCTCGAAGAAGGAACCGCCGAGTGCATGGCGCTTGCCGCCCGACACCACCTTGCCGCCCTTGGCAACGGCGTCCGCGATGAACTCCTCGACCTTCTCCACCGCCTTGACGTCGATCAGCGGCCCCTGCTGCACGCCGTCTTCCACGCCCGGGCCGACCTTGAGCTTTTTGGCCGCCGCCGCCAGCTTGTCGACGAAGGCGTCATGGATGCCAGCCTGCACGAAGAAGCGGTTGGTGCACACGCAGGTCTGGCCCGAATTGCGGTATTTGGCGGCGATCGCGCCTTCCACCGCCCGGTCGAGATCGGCATCGTCGAACACCAGGAACGGCGCATTGCCGCCCAGCTCCATCGACACCTTCTTGACCGTGGAGGCCGACTTCTCGATCAGCAGCTTGCCGACCTCGGTCGAGCCGGTGAAGGTGATCTTCTTGACCAGCGGGTTGGCGCAGATCTCGTCGCCGATCTCGCCGGCCGACCCGGTGACGATGTTGACCACCCCCTTCGGCATGCCGACCTCCTCGCACAGCGCCCCCCAGGCGAGGCCCGAATAGGGCGTCTGCGAGGCCGGCTTGACCACCGCCGTGCAGCCCGCCGCAATTGCCGGGCCGATCTTGCGCGACAGCATCGAGGACGGGAAGTTCCATGGCGTGATGGCGGCGATCACGCCCACCGGCTCGCGCGTCACCAGGACGCGGCGGTCGGCCCAGGGCGAGGGCACCACATCGCCATAGGCGCGGCGCGCCTCCTCGGCAAACCACAGCACATAGGCGGCCGACGAGGCAATCTCGCCGCGCGATTCGGTCAGCGACTTGCCCTGCTCCAGCGTCAAAAGCTCGGCCAGCGCGTCCTGGTTGTCCATGATGGCGTCGTGCAGCTTGCGCAAAAGCTTCGAGCGCTCCAGCGCCGAGGTCTTGCGGAAGCTCTGGAAGGCTGTATGGGCGGCCTCGATCGCCCGCCTGGTCTCGGCCGCGCCTGAGCGCGGCACCGTGCCGAGCCTCAAGCCGGTGGCCGGGTTGATCACGTCGATCGTCTTGCCGCTGTCGGCCTGCACCCACGCACCGTCGATCAGATTGGCCTCGCGCATGAAATGACTGGTCTTCTGGAGCATCGTCTTGCCTTTCCTTGAAGGACTGAAAGAGGGACCCGGCAGCCGGGTCGTTATGATTGCGGTTCGGCCTGTTCAGCTTGACAGTGCGCGCAGATCTTCCTGGAGCAGATCAAACCCTCCGGACAGTAGGCGAACCATCGCCTCCCGGGATTTGAAGGCGGCGTGGGAAGTCAGCGTCACATTATCGAGTGTTGTGAGCGGATGATCACCTGGCAGCGGCTCCTGCTCGAAAACGTCGAGGGCGGCATGTGCGATCCGTCTCTCCCGCAGCAGATCGACAAGCGCCTTCTCGTCGACGATAGCGCCGCGCGCGACATTCACCAGAACGGCGTCCGGGCGCAGCTTCTCAAGTTTTTCCCGGTCGATCAGACCGATCGTAGCGTCGTTGAGGGCCAGATGGAGCGAGACGACATGCGATGTTTGTAGCAGGTCGTCTAAAGTGACCTCTTTGCAGGGCAGGTCGGCCGGGACGCCACTGCGGTTCCAGGCGACTACTTCCATGCCGAAGGCGTCAGCCATCCGGATGAGTTCGCGCCCGATGCCGCCGGTGCCGATCACGCCCAGCCGCTTGCCGGCAAGCTCGACACCGACGGGGGCCACCCATTCGCCACGCCGCATTTCGCGATCCATCCTGGTAAGGCTCCGCGCGCCGGCCAGAATCAGCGCGAAAGCATGTTCGGCTATGGTGCGATCGCCATAGCCGCGCACAGTGCGCACATTGATGCCCAGCTTTTCGGCGGCGGCGACGTCGATGTAGGTCGAAGCGCCCGTGCCAAGGAAGACGATGGTGCGCAGCGCCGTGCAACGCTTCAACATCGCCTCATCCATGATCGTGTGGCCGTTGATCACGCCGACGGCGCCATCCAACATCGCCTCCAGCGTTGCCGGGTCCGGATCACCCATATGGATGGCAAGGCCCGGAACCTTGTCGAGAATGGCCGGCGTAAGAACTGACTGCCCGAAATCGGTGCAGTCGATATAAACACTCTTCATATTGCGTACCTGAACTGGTGGAAAAAGCTGGTTTCAGCCCAAGGTGCTGATCGGCTCCTGGGGCAGGCCGAGATGCAGCCGGGCGAAGCTGTGGATGTGGTAGCGCATCTCGGCGTCGGCGACGGCTGCGTCGCGGCGATGCAGAGCGCTCAGGATTCGTTTGTGTTCGACAATGGCGCGCTCCACCCAGCCTGGCGTCACCACTTCGCGGCCGCGTACCAGCCGAACCTTGTCATGGGTTGAGACCAACTGGCGCAGCAGGAAGGCGTTTTGCGCGGCCGCCGCTATTGTCAGGTGGAACATGCTGTCGAGCCCGGCAAACGCCGCGAGATCATGGCGCACCAGTGCCGCGGACTGGTCTTCGACCTGGGCGGACAGCTTCGCCATAGCCTGATCGTCGGCGCGTTCGATGCAAAGCCGCACCGCTGTGGTCTCGAGTGCTTCACGGACCTCGTAGATGTCGCGGATATCGGTGGAAGTGAGTTCCGTCACGCGATAGAAACGCCCATCGCGCGTAACAAGGCCTTCGTCCAGAAGGTGGCGCAGCGCTTCGCGAACGGGTGTGCGGCTGACGCCGTAACGCTGACCGAGCTCGATCTCCTGCAATGTCGTCCCCTGCGTGAACTCAAGCGAGAAGATGTCGGCCTTCAGGCGCTCATAGACCGTGCTGCCAAGCGCCATTCCAGGCGCCTGCCAGCCGGCCGTCACTGTTTCAATGTCGAGCATCGCCTTCCTCCATTAGGTATACTCAATTGCCCTTGTTTGTCTCAGATATCAATACTAAAGCGTTTGCACAGCCAGAAATTCCAACTTATGTATACCGGAATGCAGACCGGCGCTACGCCGCTTATCTGGGAGGATTGCGAATGTGGGCACGTTCACTGGCTTCAGCGTTGCGGGTCGCTTTCCGTGACCGCTTGTGAGGCCTGTCGATTGAGTCGTGCAATGAAACGTGTCGGTGATCCGGTCCCCCTTGGTGCGGCGGCGCCATTGCGGTCCTTCGCTGCAGCCTAGCCCAAGTTCCGCTTTTCCTCCGTGAAATGAAATCGACCCAAAGACCAACAGCGAGGGGCTCCATGCGACCTTATACAGCTTATTACAGCGTAAGCGGATGGAACCAGATCCAAACCGACAGCGGACGTTGCCATGACAAAGTTCTGGAAGGCAACCAGCGCGCGAAATTTGCCATCGTCGGCGCCGGTTTTGCTGGGGCCGCGACGGCGCGGCGATTGGCCGAGCTCTACCCCGGCGAGGAGATCATTCTTCTGGACGCCCTTCCGGCCGGCGAAGGGGCGGCGGGAAGAAGCTCGGGTTTCATGCTGGATCGAGTTGAGACCAAGATCGACGCCCGAAACACCGGACCGCAGGCCGATTGGCAAACGGCGATCCTGCAGGCGGGGCTGGGATGGCTGAAACAAACGACATCGGGTCACGGCATCGATTGCGATTGGCACGATATCGGGCACTACAAGACTTCCACGACGCTGCAGGGGGCTCGTGAACTCGACGGCCTGCTGGCCAGATTGGATTCAAAAGGGATATCCTACCGTCGCCTTTCCAGCCAGGATATCGGCGACGAGATGGGCACCGCGCATTGCACCAATGGCGTATGGCTCCCCAACTGCGTGCTCGTTCAGCCGGCCCGGCTCATACATGGCCTGCTGAGTACCTTGCCCGAACAGGTCAAGGTCTACACGAAATCGCCGGTCGATCGCATCGCCATGGGCAACCCTCACACGCTTCACGTGGGGCCGCATGAAATCAAGGCTGATGTCGTCATCTTGTGCACCAATGTCACCCTCCCGTTTTTCGGCTATGGCGGCGACCGGCAGCTCACCGTTTACACCTATGCCGGCATGACACCGGAGCTCGATGACGTGGAAATGGCCAAGCTTGGGATGGGTGCCACCTGGGGCGCCACCCCGGTGGAAAGGCTTGGCGCCACCACGCGCAAGCTGACGTCAAGGCGCTTCCTGTTCAGAACCGGTTTCTCTTATAAAAACGAACTGCCTCCCGCCGAGATCGGCACCGTCCTTCGCGAGATGTATTCCAAGCATTTTCCGCAGATGAAGAACCACACCTTCGAATACAGCTGGGGCGGTGCGCTGAGCATGACCAGGAACGGTGATCCGATCTTCGGCAAAATGGCCAGGAATGTTTATGCGCTGTCGGCCTGCAATGCCTCCGGCATTCTGAAGATGACCGCTTTGGGCAAGCTTCTGGCCGAATCGATAAAGGGCGTAGACAGCGCTTTGCTGCAGGATACCGAACGGTTTTCCAAGCCCAGCTGGATCCCGCCAGAACCGCTGCGCAGCATCGGTGTCAGCTTCAACCTGTCGCGCATGAAAAAAGCCATGCGTAGCTAGGGCGTCGAGCCGAAAAGTTGATGCCGGTTTTTCCGCAGGTTGTGCCTCACGCCGCCTGCGGCTCGAAGCGCTCATCATCGGCGCTGCCCGGGAGTGCCTGGGTCACTGCATTCGATTCAGGTATACCCAAATTGTGTGGTTTGCTCAAATTCCCATTGCATAGTAAAAAAATCTCTGTTTATGTATACCGAAATCGGCGAGCATGCGCTGCGCTGCGAGTAACCGGGAGGACTGGGAATGGCTAAATGCGTATCGGATACCCTTGCTGCGGGCATTGCCGCCGGCCGCAACGATTTCACCCGCCGCCAATTCGGTGGATTGCTGCTCGGAGCCGGCATGGCTGCATTCGGGGCGGGCAGCGGCGTCCTGGCGGGCGTGCGTCCGGCTCAGGCCGCGCCGGTTCGCGGCGGTTTCCTGAAGGTCGCGCTGTTTTCACAGAGCACGAACGATACTTTCGATCCCGCCAAGCTCGTCCATCCCGGCGACTATATCCGTTGCACCAGCCTGTTCGGCCATCTGACCCGACTTGACGAGCAGGGCAAGGCTCAGCCGGAACTGGCCGAATCCTTCGAGCCGAATGCCGACGCCACCGAATGGACGTTCAAGATCCGCAAGGGTATCAGTTTCCATGACGGCGCGCCGCTGACTATGGACGACATCATCTTCTCCATCCTGCGGCACAAGGAAGAGAAGGTGGCATCCAATGCCAAGCCGCTTGTCCAGAACGTCAAGGAAGTCGTCGCCGATGGTTCCGACACGATCGTCGTCAAGCTCAGCGAGCCGGACGCCGACCTGCCGGCGCTGATCGGTACCTTCCAGTTCGCCATCGTCAAGAACGGTACCTATGATTTCTCCTCGCCGGTTGGGACCGGCGCTTTCAAGGTCAAGGAATTCAGCCCCGGCGTGCGCACCATCTGCGAGCGCAACGAAAATTACTGGAAGGAAGGCCAGCCCTATATTGACGGGTTCGAGATGTTTTCGATCGTCGATCACGTGGCCCGCGCCAATGCGCTTCTGTCAGGTGACGTCCACATGGTCGTCGATCTGCGCGGCCCCAGCATCGACGAGGTGGCGAGGTCCTCGGTGGCGAGCCCGTTCATCACCAATGCGCCGCGCTATACTTCGATCCAGGCCGCCGTCGACATTCCGCCGGGCGATCGGCAGGATCTCGGCCTTGCGCTGTCCTACCTCATCGACCGCGAAAGGATGATGAAGACGATCCTGCGCGGAAACGGTGTTATCGCCAACGATCATCCGCTCATGAGCGGCTCGGCCTATTACGATGCGGCGCTGCCGCAGCGCGTGCTGGACCATGACAAGGCGAAGTTCCATCTGAAAAAGGCCGGAATCGGCAATAGCCGCATTGAACTGCACGTATCCGACGCTTCCGCCTTCAGCGTGGAGATCGGCCAGCTGCTGCAGCGCGAGGCCTCCACGGTCGGCCTGAACCTCGATTTACGGCGCGAGCCTGCGGACAGCTACTGGAGTGCGGTTGCAGGCAAGCGCGCTTTGTTTGCCGCAACGTTCAATCCGCGGCCGACCTACAACATGCTGCTCAATCTGGCCTGGAAGTCGGGCGCTGCCTGGAATTTCTCCCATTACAGCAATCCGGAACTCGACACGCTGATCGACAAGGCGCGCGTTACGCTGGACGAAGCGCTGCGGGCGGAAATCTACAGCGACATCCAGACGACGATCCACAATTCCGGCGCCCTGATCCTGCCGGCCTTCATCAGCTTCGTCGACGGCGTGTCCAACAAGGTGCAGGGGCTGACGCCGATCCCCGTCGGCGCGCTCGGCGGCTTCAACTTCACAGATCGCGTCTGGCTGACCGCCTGACGTCGATCTACACCGCATCCTCCCAGCGCGGCCGGGGTCGCTTCATAGCCCCGGCCGCCACTTTTCACGACAGTGGGCAAAGACAGGAAAGCCGGACGATGAAACTTGTAGGTCGGTATATGTCTCCCTTTGTCAGGCGCGTGGCTGTGACCGCCCGGCACTATGGCCTTGCCTATGAGAACGTTCCGCTCTCGACCATTGACGGCCGCGACGGTATCAAGGCCTTCAACCCGATCACCCGTGTGCCCGTCATCGAGCTTGCCGATGGCACCAGGATTGTCGATTCCAGCGTCATCATCGACTATTTCGATACGCAGGTGGCGCCTGAGAAACGGCTGGTTCCGCCAGCCGGCGCCGGCCGTGTCCGCATCCTGTCGCTCACCGCGATTGCGCTTGGCTCGGCCGAGAAAATGATACTGTCCTATTACGAGCAGCACCGCAGACCTGCAGAGTTCATCTATCGTCCCTGGGTCGAGGCGTGTGATGAACAGGCCTTTGACGGCTATGCCTATCTTGAGTCCGAACTCGACGGCGCATGGCTGGCGGGAGAGGATTTTTCGCATGCCGACATTGCGGCTGCAGTGGCAATTTCCACCCTGCGCCGGCTCGACGCGGAAGCGGGCGAGAGGGCGGCGGTGCGCTTTCCACGGCTTTGCGCGCTGACGGACCGCTGCGAGGACATGCCCGCATTTCGGGGCGTGCCGCTGCCGTGATGCCGGGCTGATCGAGAAGGTTTTCGATGATACGTTTTCTGGTGCAACGCTTGCTGCTCGCGGTGCTGGTGTTATGGCTGGTGTCACTGCTGGTTTTCATCGGCTGCGAGATCTTGCCGGGCGACGTCGCCCAGCTTGCGCTCGGACAGTTCGCGACGCCGGAAAACGTCGCCGCTCTGCGCATTGAAATGGGCCTCGGCCAGCCGGCACCGCAGCGCTACTTGAATTGGCTGCTGGGCATGCTGCAGGGCGACTGGGGCCAGTCCATCACGACCAGGACGCCCGTCGTTACGATGCTTGCCGAGCGCGCCGCAAACACCGCGCTGCTTGCGGGCATCACCACCCTGATCGCCGTGCCGCTTTCCATCGGGCTGGGCCTGGTGATGAGCCTTGGCACCGGGGGGCGTCTCGACCGTGCGGGCTCGGTGGTCATCCTCGGCCTGTCGGCGACGCCGGAATTTCTCATCGCCACGCTGGCTGTCCTGCTGCTGGCGGTCAAGCTGCACTGGTTCCCGGCCGTGGCCTATCTGACGCCGGGAGCAGGCGCGTGGGAAACCGCCCAGGCACTGTTCCTGCCGGTGGCCACACTCGTCATCGTCGTCACTGCGCAGATCGCGCGCATGACGCGCGCGATCATCGGCAATCTGCTCGACCAGCCTTTCGCCGAAATGGCGATGCTGAAAGGCGTGCCGCGCTACCGCATCGTCGGCCAGCATGCGCTGATCATGGCGGTCGGCCCGCTCGCCAACATTGTTGCGCTCAACGTCGCCTATCTGGTCAGCGGTGTCGTGGTCGTTGAAACGATATTTGCCTATCCCGGCCTCGCGCGGCTGATGACCGACGCCGTGCAGGCGCGCGACATGCCCGTGGTCCAGGCCTGCGCCATGTTGTTCAGCACCGTCTACGTCGTCCTGATCCTGCTTGCCGACGCGCTGGCCAATGCCTTCGATCCACGCCTGTCGTCGGCCCGGGCCGAAGGGAAATCGTCATGAACGCCAATCAGGATATTGCCCCATTGCCGCAGCGCAAGCTGCCGCTGGCTCTCTGGATCAGTTCGTCGATCGTCGTGCTTTGCATTGTGATAGGGCTTCTCGCCCCTTATCTGGCGCCGCACGATCCGACCGAATTCGTGTCCGACATGGCCTTCGAGGGGCCAAGCAGCAGCGCTTGGCTCGGCACCGACTATCTCGGCCGCGATCTGTTTTCCCGTCTCATCGACGGAACCCGCCTCACTCTGCTGATGGCGCTCGCAGCCACCATGCTTGCCCATGTTGTAGGCGACGTGCTGGGTTTGCTGGCTGCCGCGCGCGGTGGAGTTCTGGACACGGTGCTGTGCCGCATCGTCGACGTATCCCTGTCATTGCCCAAGATCATCGTCGGGCTTGTCGTGGTGGCGGCACTCGGCTCGTCCATCACCGTCATCGTGGTGGTCGCGGGCCTGGTCTATTCCGCCAGCGTCTTTCGCATCGCCCGCGCACTGGGGCGCGATCTCGTGGCGCAGGACTTCGTCCAGGTTTCCAGGGCTCGGGGTGAGGGCCTCGGCTGGATATTGTTCGGCGAGATCCTGCCGCATGTGGTGCGGCCGCTGGCTGCCGATTTTGCGATCCGGATGAGCTTTGCCATCCTGTTCATGAGCAGCCTGAGCTTCCTTGGGCTTGGCGTGCAGCCACCGCTAGCCGATTGGGGCGGCCTGGTGCGGGAAAACCTTCCAGGGCTTGCCGGTAGCTCGCTGGCACCGCTCTATCCTGCGGCTGCGATCGCCCTGGTGTCGATTGCGCTGAACCTACTGGTCGACGCGCTCGGCGAACGCAGCGAAGCGGCGGTGGCACAGAAATGAACGGCTCTCCCTTGCTTCACATCGACAATCTTCTGGTCACGCCCAGTGTGGGCGGCCGGCCGGTCGTCAACGGCATATCTCTCAGCGTCGCCAAGGGCGAGGTGCTGTCGTTGATCGGCGAATCCGGTTCGGGCAAGACCACGCTGGCACTGAGCGCGCTCGGCCGGGTGCGGCCCGGCCTCATGGTGCGTCGCGGCAGCGTGCGGCTGGACGGCCGCGACATGATTTCGGCGTCCCAAAGCGATCTGCGCCGATTGCGCGGACGCGCGGTATCCTATATCGCCCAAAGTGCGGCCATGTCGTTCAACCAGCGCATGCGGCTCGACCGGCAGGTCACCGAGCCGGCGCGCATGCATGACGCGATGCCGACGGCGGAAGCGATCCGCCGGGCGCATGAACTGTACCGGAAGCTCGACCTGCCCAATGCCGATGTCATCGGTTCGCGCTATCCGCACCAGGTCTCGGGCGGCCAGTTACAGCGCTTCATGATCGCCATGGGCCTGCTGCTCCATCCCAATCTCGTCGTCTGCGACGAGCCGACCAGTGCGCTGGACGTGACCACGCAGGTCGAAGTTTTGCGCGCGCTCAAGGCCGGCATCCGTGACAACGAGACGGCTGCCCTCTTCGTCAGCCATGACCTTGCCGTGGTGGCGCAGGTGGCTGACCGCATCGCGGTCCTGAAGAAGGGCGACCTGATCGAATGCGGCACCACGGCTGAAATCCTGACCAACCCGCAACAGGCCTATACGCGCGAACTCATCGCCGCCTGCAAGCGCTGGCCGGTTTCGATTTCCACGCCGCCTGCGGCCGAAGAGCGTCCGGCGGGCAGGGTCCATCTTGAGGCCGACCGCATCGTTGCCGGCTTCGGCCCGGTGAGCGACGGCAAACCGGCGGTAACGATCCTCAAGGATGTCTCGCTCAAGGTGAAGCGCGGCCAGGTGGTTGCGGTGATCGGGGAATCCGGCTCCGGCAAGAGCACGCTGGCGCGGGTCATCGCCGGCCTGCATGCGCAGGTAGGCGGTGAGGTCAGCCTGGCAGGAGGTGTCTTGCCTCGCACCATCGGCAAGCGGTCGCGTGAGGAATTGCGGCGGGTCCAGATGGTGTTCCAGTCCGCCGACACGGCGCTGAATTCCAAGCACACGGTCGGCAATATACTTGACCGCGTGCTGCGGTTCTTCGGTCACGTGCCGCGCGCCCAGCGGCCGGCCCGCATTGCCGAGCTGCTGACGATGGTCCGGCTTCCGGCTGAATATGCCAACCGCCGGCCAAGCCAGCTTTCCGGCGGCGAGAAGCAGCGCGTCAACCTCGCCCGCGCGCTGGCGGCCGAGCCCGAAGTCCTGCTGTGCGACGAGATCACGTCGGCGCTCGATACGGTCGTGGCGGCGTCGATCGTCAGCCTGGTCGAAGACCTGCGCGACCGGCTCAATCTGGCGATCGTGTTCATCAGCCACGACATGGCGACCGTCGCAGCACTCGCCGATGAAGTCGTCGTGCTGCAGAAAGGCGCGGTGGTGGAGACTGGTCCGGCGCGCGCGGTGCTGTCGCAGCCGCAAAGTGCCTACACGCAACTGCTGCTCAGTTCCGTGCCGGAGCTACGTACAAGGTGGCTGGAAGATTCCGCGCCGGGTGCGGCCCGCTGGAAGGAAACGGCTTTACCTGCAGAAGCCAGGGTGTGACGGCGGCGCAACCCTCCCTGCATGGCCGCTCTGTCTGAGCGGCAACCATGATGCAAATTTCTGGAGCATTTTAGTGACCAAGCAACTATCGGAGATCGACAATCAGGCTTACGACGTGGTCGTGATTGGCGGTGGCGCGGCTGGCGCGAGTGCGGCGCAGAACCTTGCCGCAACCGGCTACAAGGTCCTGCTGCTCGACAAGGGCGATTTCGGCAGCGGCACCAGCAGCAGGTCCAGCCGGCTTCTCTATTGCGGCCTTGCACATCTGTCGCCCGACTATCCGATCTGGAAATTCATCATTCACCCGCGTGATCTCGTCCGCCGGCTGTGGATGGCGGGGCTGGCGATGAAGTGCCGCGCGCAATTGGTGAAAACCATGCCGGAGCGGTTGAAGCCGCTGACCTTCTTCTTCCCCGTCTACAAGGGCGGGCAATATCCCGGCTGGAAGGTCGATCTGGGGTTCCGCGCCCTGGAGTGGCTCGGCCTGCGCCGCGTCAGCCTTCAATATAGGCGCATGGCGGTCAAGAAGGCGGCCCGCAAATACGGCATGGTCGGCCTGATGGCCGAGCACAAGGATCTGTCGAGCATCGCCGTCTATACCGAATACCAGTATAACTGGGCCGAGCGTATCTGCGTCGATACGGTTCTTGATGCCGAGCGCCTCGGCGCCGACATCCGCAACTATGCCCGCGTGACCAGGCTGGAGCAGCGCGGGGAAGAGAGCTGGGCCGTTACCGTCGAGGATGCGCTTTCGCCGGGCGATACCGTAACCGTCACCGGAAAGATGATCGTCAACACCGCGGGGCCCTGGGTCGACCGGGTCAACGCCACGGTCGGCAAGCCTTCGCGCAAGCACCTCGTCGGCATCAAGGGTGTCAATGTGGTCGTCAAGCTGCCGCCCGAATGCGAAGGGCAGGGGCTGGAGACGATCAGCAGCATTGACCAGCCCTTCTATTGCATGCCTTGGGGCAAATACCACTTCTTCGGGCCGACGGAGACGGTGTTCGAGGGCGACCCGGACGATGCCCGCGTGTTGCCGGAGGAGATCGATTTCATCCTCGACCAAGCCAATCGGTTGTTCCCGACCCTCAAGCTGAAGCCCAGCGACGTGATCTACTCGTGGTGCGGCATCCGTCCGCGTACGTCGAGCATGGCAAAGGAAGGCATCAAGGCGCTGACCATTCATGAACTTGCCGACGAGGGCATGCCGAATGTGGTCGCGCTGACCGGCACGCCGATCATGAACCATCGCTACGCGGGATCGAAGATCACCGAACGCGTTGGCCGCACCTTGAAGCCGACACGCACCGCACAGCCCCTGTCTCATGCAGCCAAGCTCTTTCCGGAGAACCAGAACTCGTTGCCGGTCGATCCGGAATACCCGCAGTTCAAGCTGGCCGACCTGCAGCATGCCGCCCGTCACGAGCATGTAAAAACGCTTGTCGACCTCTTGTTCCGGCGCACCGATCTTGGTTGGACGCACGCAATGGGGCTGAAAGCCGCGCGCCTCGCCGCCGAGGCGGTTGCCGATACCCTGGGCTGGGACGCAGCGCGGGTCGATCGTGAGGTCAAGCAATATGAGCGCTTCGTGCGCGAGAACTTCAACCCCGCGCATGCCCGCGAGAAGGTGGCGCAATGACAACGCTCACGGAGACCCGTTCATCGCGCGTCGCACCAGGATCGACAGTATCCGACCGCAGCGATGGCATCTTTCATCCTGACTTCGCGGTCAGGCCGTTCTGGTGGGACGAGGCGCCACCGATGGAAGAGCGCAATCCGCTTCCGTCCAAGGTGGACGTCGCGATCGTCGGTAGTGGCTATTGCGGTCTTGCAGCCGGGCTGGAGCTTGCCCGGTCGGGCCTGCGTGTCGCGGTGCTCGATTCCGGACGGATAGGCGAGGGGGCCAGCACCCGCAATGGCGGCATGGTGAGCGGCGGGCTCAAGCTGCCGGCAGCGATGCGTGCAAAGCTTGGCGAGGAGCGCTTCAAGCGCGTCATCGATGAGGCGGTGGACTCCTTCCATCACCTTGAAGCCTTCATTGCCGCGGAAAATCTCGACGCCGATTATTCGCGCTGCGGGCGCTTTACCGGCGCGCATTCGCCAGGTGCCTATCGCCGGCTGGAAAAACAGGCGGTGACGCTGGCGAAGGAGACGGGATTCTCCACCAGCATGGTGCCCAGGGAACGCCAGCGGGAGGAAATAGGCAGCGACTACTATCACGGCGGCATGCTTGTCACTGATGGCGGCGGCCTTAACCCGGCGCGATATCACCGCTCGCTGCGTCAGGCGTTCCAGGCTGCCGGCGGCAGCCTGCACGGCCTCAGCGCGGTGACTTCGATCGAACGGAGCCAGGGCGGCTTCCGGTTGAAGACCGCCAGCGGCGACCTTTGGGCCGAAAAGGTTTTCGTTGCCACCAACGGCTATAGCGGCCGTGTCCTGCCCTATCTGCAGCGTCGCCTGATCCCGATTGCGAGCTTCATCATCGCGACGGAAGAGCTCCCCGAGGACCTTATCCGTGAACTCAATCCGAATGGCCGCATGCTCGTGGATACAAAGCGGATTCTCTACTATTTCCGCCTTTCGCCAGACCGCAGGCGCATCATTTTCGGCGGACGGGCGAGCTTTCGCGATTCAGCCGAGCGTCAAACGGCGCAGACCCTGCATCGCTTCATGTGCAACGTGTGGCCGCAATTGAAGAACACCAGGATCACCCATGCCTGGAAGGGCAATGTCGCCTTTTCCTTCGACATGCTGCCGCATATGGGTGAGCAAGGCGGCATTCACTTTGCCGGCGGCTGCCAGGGCACCGGCGTGACGATGGCAACCCATCTCGGCCACCAGACGGCGCGCAAACTGCTTGGCCGTAACAGCGGTCCGTCCGTCTTCGAGGAATTGGCGTTTCCTTCCAATCCGCTCTACCGGGGCAACCCCTGGTTCCTGCCCATCATCGGCAATTACTACCGGACCCGCGACCGGCTCGAGCAATGGCTGGGGCTGTAGGCCAAATGCGTGCAGCATGGATGAAAGCCGACCGGAGATCTTGAACATGGACGCCACCACTGCCATCGCAAGTGACGATCTGGCCGCCCGGCTGAGGCAGGCGCTCGGCGACGATCGCGTCATTACCGATTCCGACGGCCTTGAGCCCTTCCTGCATGAGGAGCGCGGCCTTTACCGCGGTGCTGCGAAAATCGCCGTCCTGCCGCGATCGACAGAGGAAGTGGCGACGGCGGTGCGCATCTGTGCCGAGGCGGGTGTTCCGGTCGTGCCGCAGGGTGGCAATACCGGTCTGGTCGGTGGCGCAGTCACCGGTGCCGGGGAGGTGGTGATATCGCTGAAGCGCATGAACCGCATACTCGGCGTCGATGCGATCGATTACACCATGACGGTCGAGGCCGGGGCCATTCTGGAGACGATCCAGAATGCCGCCGAAGAAAAGGATTGCCTGTTTCCGTTAAGCCTCGGGGCCGAGGGAAGCTGCCAGATTGGCGGCAACATCGCCAGCAATGCTGGCGGTATCAATGTGCTGCGCTATGGCAATACGCGCGACCTTGTGCTCGGTCTCGAAGTGGTGTTGCCGGACGGCCGCATCTGGAACGGCCTGCGCGCGCTTCACAAGGACAATACCGGCTATGCGCTGAAGCATCTCTTCATCGGGTCGGAAGGGACGCTCGGCATCATAACCAAGGCGGTGCTGAAACTATTTGCGCTGCCGCGAGAGCGGCATACCGCGCTGTGCGTGCTTGCCGATGTCGACCATGCCCTGGCCCTGCTGGCAAGGCTGAAGGCACGGGCCAGCGAAGCCATCACCGCCTTCGAGCTGATGTCGGGCTTTGCGCTCGATCTGGCGAGCGCCCATAGTGGCGATGCAAAGCCCATTGCGGATGCCTATCCATGGTTTGTCCTGCTGGAGCTTTCCGGATCACAGGGCGGCAATGCGCTGCGCGAAACCATGGAAGAGGTGCTCGGCGAGGCGCTCGAACAGGAACTCATCCAGGACGCGGTGATTGCCGAGAGCCTTGACCAGGCGGCTGTCTTCTGGCGCCTGCGCGAGCGTATTCCGGAGGCACAGAAGCCGGCGGGCGCCAGCATCAAGCATGATGTGGCGGTCCCTGTTTCGCGCATTCCCGAGTTCCTGCGCGCGGCCGATGCTGCGGTCATCGCGGCAAGGCCCGGCACGCGCCTGTGTGCCTTCGGTCATCTCGGCGACGGCAATCTTCACTACAATCTGACCCAGCCGGAAGGCATGGATCCCCAGGCCTTTCTCGATTGCTGGCGGGAGATGAACGATATCGTTCATGGCATCGCCGTCCGGCTTGGCGGCTCGTTCTCGGCCGAGCATGGCATCGGGCTGCTGAAGGCCGGCGAATTGAGCCACTACAAGGAGCCGATCGAGCTGGAATTGATGCAGCGCGTCAAGGCCGCCCTCGACCCTTCGGGCACGATGAACCCCGGCAAGGTGATCGGCACCGCCTGAGACTTCGTAAGTTTGGCAAAGAAATTGGTGCAACCTCGTATAGCGCCGGGTTTTTTCTAGATGGGTAAAGGAATGGCCATGCAGCAAAAAATGTTCGTTTCGGCCGATGACATCAGGTCCGCCTTCTCGGCGGCGATGTCGGAGATGTATCGCAAGGAGGTCCCCGCCTATGGTGAACTCCTGTCGCTGGTGGCAGAGGTGAACCGCGCCATGCTGGAGCATGACCCGCAATTGCGCAGCCGGCTCGAGCGCTCGGATTCTCTCGACCGCATCTCGGAAGAGCGGCACGGGGCGATCCGCCTCGGTACGGCAGAGGAGCTGGCCATGATGCGCCGGGTCTTTGCCGTCATGGGCATGTACCCGGTCGGCTATTACGACCTTAGCACGGCGGGCGTGCCGGTCCATTCGACCGCCTTCCGGCCGATCGACGAAGCAGCGCTCAATCGCAATCCTTTCCGGGTCTTCACTTCGCTGCTTAGGCTCGACCTTCTGGCCGACGAGGCGTTACGCGAGGAAGCCCGTCAAACCCTGGCTGCGCGCGACATCTTCACGCCGACGACGCGCCGCCTGGTCGAAACGGCCGAGCGTGACGGCGGGCTTGACGAAAGCGACGCCGCTCTGTTCGTTGCCGAGGTGCTGGAAACCTTCCGCTGGCATGATAGGGCCAGGGTGGATGCCGATCTCTACCGCCGGTTGCACGATGCGCACCGGCTGGTCGCCGACGTGGTGTCGTTCAACGGTCCCCACATCAATCATCTGACGCCGCGCACGCTCGACATCGACGCCGTGCAACGTGGCATGCCAGCCCGCGGCATCGCGCCGAAGGCTTTCGTTGAGGGCCCGCCCACGCGCCAGTGCCCGATCCTGCTGCGCCAGACCTCGTTCAAGGCGCTGGAGGAAGACATCTCCTTCCGTGGCAGCGACGGCACCTGGACGACAGGTTCCCACACCGCCCGCTTCGGCGAGGTCGAACAGCGCGGCATCGCCCTGACGCCGAAAGGCCGCTCGCTTTATGACCGGCTGCTGGAAGAGACGCGCAAGCATATTCGCCCCACTGCCGACGGCAGCAATGCGGCCGCCTATGTCGATGCGCTGGCGGGCGCTTTTGCGGCCTTCCCCGACGAGTGGGCGGCGATCCGCAAGGAACGGCTCGGTTATTTCTCCTATTCGCTCGCCGGTGATGGCAAGAATGCCTCGCAGCAGGCGGTTGCTGCGGGCGACATCAATCAGCTCGTCGAGGCGGGTGTCCTCCAGTTCGATCCGATCGTCTATGAAGATTTCCTACCGGTCAGCGCGGCTGGCATCTTCCGCTCCAATCTGGGCGATGACGAGGCGCAGCATTTTGCCGAGAGCCCGAACCAGAAGCTGTTCGAACAGCAGCTTGGCGCAAGGGTGATCGACAGTTTCGAGCAATATGCCGGGATCGAGCAGGCCTCGATCGATGCGTGTCTGGCGGCACTCGCCAAATGCGTCACGGCATAGACAGGAGAAGCGCCTTGACCATCAAGCGCATCGGCACCCGCCCTCGGTCCAGCGCGATCGTCATCCACAACCAGACGGTCTATCTAGCTGGCCAGGTCGGCAAGCCCGGGGACAATGCCGGCGAGCAGACAAGGACCATCCTTGCGTCGATCGACCGGCTGCTCGAGGAAGCCGGAACCAACAAGTCACGGCTTCTCCAGGCCACGATCTGGCTGGCCGACATGGCCGACTTCGACGAGATGAACAAGGTATGGGACGCATGGGTGGCTCCCGGAAACGCGCCGGCGCGGGCCACCGGCGAAGTCCGTCTCGCGCTTCCTGAATACAAGGTAGAGATCGTCGTAACTGCGGCCGTTTAGCTCTGGATCGCCTCGATTGAAATGGGGGCATCTTCTTGACAGGCGTGCCCGGACGGCACGCCATCCGATGGCCGTTTCCCTGCATCATCCCTATTTCTAATCGTTAAAGGCACGATGAAGTGCAACAAGACAGAGCCGTCAGGGCTCCAGTGACAAACCCGGCATGACTGATGGGTATGCCAACCGCCGCAGGCGTCAGCACCGATACCGTAATCCACAATCTGGGCCTACGCTTGCTCAATGTCCGACATATTGTCGGGCATTTGAGCAAGCTATTTCTGTCAATGTAAGGGAAGTAGCGCTCCTTTCTTGTTGCAAATCTCAAAATGTCCGACATTATGCGGGATATGCCTGATATTTAAGAGGCTCGGGCTCTTGGAGGAGAGAGATGACCGATCTTCATGGACAAATTGCCATTGTGACAGGTGCCTCGGGTGGACTCGGCACACGCTTTGCCGAAGTGCTCGGTCGTCATGGGGCCGCGGTCGCCCTTGCGGCGCGTCGGCTGGACCGGCTGGAGGCGCTGGAGGGCCGGCTGCGGGCCGAAGGCATTTCCTGTGCCTCCTTCGCCTTCGACGCCGTCGATCCGAGTGCCCCGGATGCGCTGGTAGCCGGGGTCCGCTCAAAGCTCGGGGCGCCGACGATCCTCGTGAACAATGCGGGGATCAGCCTGCCGGGCCGGGCGCATGAGAATACGCTTGCGGAATTTGAGCAGACCATGGCGGTGAACCTGCGCGCGCCCTGGCGCTTGTCGCAGCTTTGTGCCTCCGGCTGGATTGCCGACAAGACAGGTGGTGCCATCGTCAATATTGCGTCGATGTTGTCCGAGCGCGTCGGGGCGGGTGTTTCGCTCTATTGCATGTCCAAGGCCGCTTTGCGGCACATGACCGCGAGCCATGCGCTGGAGTGGGCGCGGCACGGAATCAGGGTGAACGCGATCTGTCCCGGCTATATCCGGACCGAGATCAACGACAGTTTCTGGGAAACCGAGCGCGGCAAGGCTGAACTGGCCCGCCTGCCGCGCCGCCGGGTCGGCGCACCGCAGGATCTGGACAGTGCGCTCCTGTTTCTCTGCGATCCGGCTAGCAGCTTTGTGAATGGCGCGGCAATTGCCGTCGATGATGCGCAAAGCTGGGCTGTCTGAGATGGATCAGGGGCCCGAACTCCCCGTTGCCGCCGTGCTATTGCGAAGTCCAGCCGCGACGGTGGCCTTCGATCGCCAGGCGCTGGCGCGCTATCTCGCGGGAAGGGGACAGGATTTCGACGCCTCCGCCCGGCCGCTGCAATTTTCGGGCGGTTATGGCAATCTCAACTATCTGATCCGGGTCGGCGAAGAATGGGCCGTCCTGCGCCGCCCGCCGCTGGGCGAGATTCCCAAGGGCGGCAACGATATGGGGCGCGAGTTCCGGGCGCTGTCGGTGCTGGCGCCGGTCTGGCCGCTTGCGCCGCGTCCAATGGCGTTTTGCGATGACCCTGCGGTGCTTGGCGCGCCTTTCCTGATTTCGGAGTTCCGCGCCGGCCTGCCGCTACATGGCCAGCAGCCACTGGGGACGGCGATGACGCCGGCGCAGGCGCGAGATCTGTCGGCGTTGCAGGTCGACATCCTGACGCAGCTTCATGGATTTGACATCGCGGCCATCGGCGCGGGAGTTCTTGGCCGGGCCGAGGGTTTTGCCGCACGCACCTTGCGCGGCTGGACGGCGCGGCTGGATGGCGCGCGAACCGCATCGCCGCCTGAGGCGGAGTTATTGTGCCGCAAGCTGGCCGAAAGCCTGCCCGGGGAAGGCCGGGTTTCGGTCATCCACAATGATTTCAAACTCGACAATATCGTGGTCGATCCTGCGACACTTGTGCCGCAAGCCGTGCTGGATTGGGATATGGCGACGCTGGGTTCGCCGTTCTTCGATCTGGCGACGCTTTTGACCTATTGGGCCGCGCCCGACGATCCGCCTCAGTTGCGAGCGATAAACCTGACCCATTCCGAGGCGCCGGGTGCCCTGACGCGCCGCGAACTGGTCGAGGCCTATATGCGTGCCTGCGGCCGGGATCGTGGGCGCGATGAGGCCGAGCTGCGCTTTTTCATCGGCCTTGCTTTTGCAAAGCTCGGGGTAATCTACCTGCAGCTTTATGATCGCTTCCAGGCCGATCCGGCCGGATATGCACGCAACGAGAAATTCGGCGCAGCCGCCCCTGGCGCTTTTGCGCTCGGGCTTGATGCGCTTGACGGCAAATTGATTTGAGGTGTTGCGATGACAAATCGATACAGCCATGTGACGGTCAAGGACGAGGCGGACGAAATCGACCATCTGGCCGCGCGCGTCCGCGAGTTTGTGATCCGCGAGTGCATTCCGGAGGAGGCGGCCTGGCGTGCCACCGGCCATGAGGTGAGCGAGGATCTGCGTCGCGAACTGATGGCGCGTGCCCGCGCTGCCGGTCTCTATGGGCTGCATCTTCCCTCGGCTTACGGCGGACGCGATCTGGACCACCGCGGCAAAGCCAAGATACTCGAGGCGGCGGGTTATTCGCTGCTTGGACCGCCGGCACTGCATTGTGCCGCGCCAGACGAGGGCAACCAGCATCTCCTGCACGTCGTGGCGCAGGGCAGCCAGCGCGAGGAATATCTGCGCCCGCTATGCGAGGGCGAAAGGTCGTGCTTTCTGATGACCGAGCCTGGTGGTGCCGGTGCCGATCCGGCCATGATGAAGAGCGTCGCGGTGCGCGATGGCGACGACTACGTCATAACCGGGCGCAAATGGTTCATTACCGGCGCGATCGGCGCGGCCTTTGCCATCATCATGGCGCGCGACGGTATGGCGGCAGATGCGCCGCCGACCATGTTCCTGGCGCCGATCGATACGCCCGGCATCAACATCATCCGCCCGATGGAGGTCATGGCCCATGACAGCACCGGCGGCCATTGCATCGTCGATCTCGACAATGTGCGGGTTCACAAGGATCAGATCCTGGGCGAGCCGGGGGAGGCCTTCCGCTATGCGCAGGTGCGGCTCGCTCCGGCCCGGCTGACCCATTGCATGCGCTGGCTGGGCGCGGCCGTGCGCTGCCACGACGTCGCGCGGTCGCATGCGGCGCAACGGCATCTTTTCGGCAATGTGCTGGGCCGCCACCAGGGTGCAAGCTTCATGCTCGCCGACAACGAAATCGATCTTTATGCGGCGCGCCAGGTGACGGCACATGCCTGCGCGGTGCTCGACAGCGGGGCGACCGGTCGTCACGAAAGCAGCATGGCTAAGGTTTTCGTCTCCGAGGCAACTTCGAGGGTCGCGGACCGGGCAGTGCAGATCCTCGGCGGGCTGGGGGTGACGAGCATGACGCCGGTCGAACACATATACCGGTCGATCCGCGCCTTCCGCATCTATGACGGCCCTTCCGAGGCGCATCGCATGGCCATCGGCCGCCGCGCGCTGCCGAATGAGAGCGAAATGCTGCCGGACCTGACGGATTTCTGAGCCGGGCGAGAAGGAGAGTGCATGCTGTTGCCGCCATTTAGGACTGTAGGAGCCACAGCGCAGCCTGCCGCCATCCGCCCGCGCCCACGTTCGACTCTCGCCGCATCGCTACGCAGATCAGCGGCTGACCCGCAAAAGTGAAGGACAGAAATGACGGATGGCGTGACTGCCCAAAACCAACCGGCCTATCGGGTGCTCGCTGACAGGATCTCCGAACAGATACTTGCCGGGGAAATCCGGCCGGGCGAACAATTGCCGCCCGAGATTACCCTGGCCGAACGCTTTGGGGTGCATCGATCGACCGTGCGCGAGGGCATCCGTCTGCTGGAAGAAACCGGGATGCTGCGGCGCAAGTCGCAGAAACGGCTGGTGGTCAGCGTACCTGACGGGACCCATCTGGCCGACCGTACCGCGCAGGCGCTGATCATGCGCCAGATCACCGTGCGCGAACTCTACGAGGCCAACCTCGCCTTCGACCCGGTTCTGGCGCGGCTGGCTGCGGCCAGCGCGAGCAGCACCCAGATCGCGCGGCTGCACCGCAACCTGCGGGAAAGCCGGGCTGCGGTGGACAATCAGGTAAAGCTCTCGGCTCTCGATGCCGAGTTCCACCTTCTGGTCTGCGAGGCGACCAACAACGAGATCTTCCAGACTATGCGCCAGCCGCTGCACGACCTGTTCCTGCCGATGGTCTCGGATCTGGTCGATACGATCGACACGTCGGAGCGCATGATTACCGCGCATGAACGGATCGTCGCTGCCATCGAACACCGCGACGGGGTGGAGGCGGAGGCCTGGGCGCGCCGCCACATCGAAGATTTCAAGCGCTTCTATCTGAAGGCGGCGCTCGATTTCGACCGGCCGGTAGCCTACGGAAAGCCGGTGCAGGCATGACCGACAGCCCCAAACTGCCGCTTGCCGGTCTGCGCATCCTGTCGATGGCCGAACAGTATCCCGGCCCGCTGGCGACAATGGTTCTCGGCGATCTGGGCGCCGATGTGATCCAGGTGGAGCGGCCGGGGAGCGGCGACCCCTCACGTTTTCTCACCGGGTTCTACGAGGCGCTGAACCGGGGCAAGCGCAGCGTGGCGCTGGACATACGAGATCCGGCGCAAAAAAAGGAACTCCTGGACCTGGTCGCTACGGCAGATGTGTTCATCGAGGGGTTCCGGCCCGGCAAGCTTGAGAAGCAGGGGCTGGGCTATGCTGCCCTATCGGCGTTGAACCCGCGACTCATCTATTGTTCGATCTCCGGTTATGGCCAGACCGGTCCATATCGCGACCGCCCTGCGCATGACCTGTCCTTGCAAGGCGTCGGCGGGGCGCTGGAGGAGCGGCTCGACGGTGCCGTAACCGGGCAGCCGCCTGCGCTTCTTTTGGGCGATAACGCTTCGGGCCTCTTTGCCGTCATCGGCATTCTTTCGGCGTTGCAGGCGCGCGAGCGGACGGGACGCGGCAGCTATGTCGACGTCGCCATGTCGGATTCGGTAACGGCGCTCCTCACGCCTTTTGTGGGCATGGTTGGCCAGCAGGACGTTCCGCCGCCGCAGGCGGAGCCTGCCTATGACATTTTCTGCTGCGCTGACGGAAAATGGATCACCCTGTCGATCGCGCATGAGGATGCCTATTGGGACCGGCTGTGCCTCGATCTGGGTCTCGCCGATCTGGCGGGAATGAAACGGTCGGCGCGCGTCGCGGAGCGGACCGTCCTGCGTGACCGGATTGCTGCAACGATCGCAACGCGCAGCCGGGAGGAATGGGAAAGGATCATGGATGCCTCGGGTCAGATGTGGGGGCCGGTGAACCGGCTCGCCGATCTGCAGCACGACAGGCAGCTTCAGGCGCGCGGTATGCTGCAGGAACTCACCCGCGCCGATGGCGTCAAGCAGTGGGTTGTCCGCCAACCGATCCGCTTCTCGGAATACGGCATCGCTGAACTGGTCCGGGCGCCGAGGCTCGACGAGCATCGGGGTGCCCGCTTTGCCGGCACGAAAAAAGCGGACAATGACTGATGTGTCGATGCCGTCCACACCTCGCGTGGGGGCGGCCCCGCGCGGCGAACTCCTGATCGTGCCTGCCCTATGCGCTCAGGGTGCGCCGCACGGCGTCGCGCCAGCCTTTCAGCTTGGTGTTGCGCGTGGCGGCATCCATTTGCGGTGTGAAGCGGCGGTCGAGCGCCCAGGCTTCCGCAAATTCCTCTGCCGTCGGCCAGACGCCGGCCTTGGAACCGGCCAGCCAGGCTGCGCCCAGCGCCGTCGTTTCCAGGATCGTCGGACGGTCGACCGGCGCGTCAAGAATGTCTGCCAGGCGCTGCATGGTCCAGTCGGAGGCGACCATGCCGCCATCGACGCGCAAGACGGTCCTGGCATTGCCGCTCTTCCAATCCTTGCGCATGGCATCAAGCAGGTCGCGCGTCTGGAAGGCAACCGATTCCAGCGTGGCGCGGGCGAATTCGGCCGGACCGGAATTGCGGGTCAGGCCGTAGATAGCGCCGCGCGCATCGGCATCCCAATGCGGCGCTCCGAGGCCGACAAAGGCCGGCACCAGATAGACGGATTGGGTAGGGTCCGCTTCGGCGGCAAGCTTGCCGGTTTCGTCGGCTTTGCCGATGATCTTCAACCCGTCGCGAAGCCACTGGACGGCTGCGCCGGCGATGAAGATCGAACCTTCAAGCGCATAGGTGGTCTTGCCGTCCAGCCGGTAGGCAATGGTGGTGAGCAGCCGGTTCTTCGAACGCACCATGTCGGCGCCGGTGTTGAGCAGCGCAAAGCAACCGGTGCCGTAGGTCGATTTCATCATGCCTGGCTGGAAACAGGCCTGACCGATGGTCGCAGCCTGCTGGTCGCCGGCGACCCCGAGAATCCTGATCTCTGCGCCGAACAGGCTTTTGTCCGTGCTCCCATAATCGGCGGCGCAATCCTTCACCTGCGGCAGCATCGCGGCCGGAATGCCGAGGATACGCAGAAGCTCGGTATCCCACTCGTTCTTCTCGATGTTGTAGACGAGCGTGCGTGAGGCGTTGGTGGCGTCGGTGGCGTGGACGTTGCCAGCTGTCAACCGCCAGGTCAGGAAACTGTCGATGGTGCCGGCCAACAGCTCGCCGTTCTCGGCCCGCTTGCGCGCGCCCTTCACCTTGTCCAGCATCCAGGCGATCTTGGTGCCGGAGAAATATGGGTCGAGCAGCAGACCGGTTTTCCGGCTGAACTTCGGCTCCAGGCCCTGTTTGCGCAGCCTTGCGCAGAGCGGCGCGGTGCGGCGATCCTGCCAGACGATGGCGTTGTGGATCGGCTTGCCGGTAGCCTTGTCCCAGATGACGACCGTTTCGCGCTGGTTTGTGATGCCGATCGCCGCGATATCGGCAGCACCGCATTTGGCTTTGGTCATGGCCGACTTGACGGTTGTGACCACGCTTGCCCAGATTTCTTCCGGATCATGCTCGACCCAGCCGGAGGCCGGATAATGCTGTGTGAATTCCTTCTGGCCAACGCCGACCACCTTCATGTCGCCATCGAACAGAACCGCGCGGCTCGACGTCGTTCCCTGGTCGATCGCCAGCACAAGACCGCTCATCAAATCCCCCTCAACCGACAAGAACAGGGGAGACGGCAACGCCGTCTCCCCCTTCTTTCATGACTTGGGCAAAGCCACCCGCGCTAGCCTATTTCTGCCAACTCTTGACCAGTTCGTCATAGTTGACGGTGATCGGCTTCTCCTTCTCGTTTTCGATCTTGAGCTGCGGAGCCAGGTTGCCCTTGGAAACGGCATCCTTGTTCCAGTATTCAAGATCGTGTTCCTCGGCGAGCTTCGGACCGATATCGCCCTGGATGCCGGCACGCTCGAGGCGTTCCATCACCTTTTCCTGCTCGGCGCAGAGCGAGTCCATTGCTTCCTGTGCGGTCTTGGCACCTGAGGAAGCGTCACCGATCGCCTGCCACCACAGCTGTGCCAGCTTCGGATAGTCCGGAACGTTGGTGCCCGTCGGCGACCACTGCACGCGGGCCGGGGACCGATAGAACTCGATCAGGCCGCCGAGCTTCGGCGCGCGGTCGGTGAAGCTCTGGTGATGGATCGTGCTCTCGCGGATGAAGGTGAGGCCGACATGGGCCTTCTTCACGTCCACCGTCTTGGAGGTCACGAACTGCGCATAGAGCCAGGCGGCCTTGGCGCGGTCGTCAGGCGTGGACTTCATCAGCGTCCACGACCCCACGTCCTGGTAGCCGAGCTTCATGCCGTCCTTCCAGTAGACGCCATGCGGCGAGGGAGCCATGCGCCACTTGGGCGAACCATCCTCGTTCACCACCGGCAGGCCGTCCTTGACCATGTCGGCGGTGAAGGCGGTGTACCAGAAGATCTGCTGGGCGATCTCGCCCTGGGCCGGAACCGGACCCGATTCGGAGAAGGTCATGCCCTGCGCGGAGGCCGGTGCATAGGCCTTCAGCCAGTCGAGATATTTCTGGATCGAGTAGACAGCAGCCGGGCCGTTGGTATCGCCGCCGCGCGCCACGCAGGAGCCAACGGGGCGCGAATTCTCGTCGACCTTGATGCCCCATTCATCGACGGGCAGGCCGTTCGGGATGCCCTTGTCGCCATTGCCGGCCATGGAAAGCCAGGCGTCGGTGAAGCGCCAGCCGAGCGAGGGGTCCTTCTTGCCGTAGTCCATGTGGCCATAGACCTTCTTGCCGTCGATCTCGCGGCCGGTGAAGAACTCGGCGATATCCTCATAGGCTGACCAGTTGACCGGGACACCGAGGTCGTAGCCGTATTTTTCCTTGAAATCGGCCTTGTTCTTTTCGTCGTTGAACCAGTCGTAGCGGAACCAATAGAGGTTTGCGAATTGCTGGTCGGGAAGCTGGTAGAGCTTCTTGTCCGGCGCGGTGGTGAAGGACGTGCCGATGAAGTCGGCCAGGTCGAGGTTCGGGTTGGTGACGTCCTTGCCTTCATTGGCCATGAAGTCGGTGAGGTTACGCACCTGCTGGTAACGCCAATGCGTGCCGATCAGATCGGAATCGTTCACCCAGGCGTCATAGAGGTTCTGACCCGTCTGCATCTGGGTCTGGATCTTCTCCACCACGTCGCCTTCCTGGATCAGGTCATGAGTGACCTTGATGCCGGTGATGGCCGAGAAGGCGGGAGCCAGCACTTCCGATTCATAGGAGTGGGTGGTGATGGTTTCCGAGACGACCTTGATTTCCATGCCCTGGAAAGGCTTGGCCGCATCGATGAACCATTGCATTTCGGCTTCCTGGCCTGCTCTGTCCAGGCTCGAAACGTCGCCTATCTCCTTGTCCAGAAAGGCTTTCGCCTCGTCCATGCCGGCATAGGCATTGCCTGCGCCAAGCAGGAGGACAAGGGCAGTCGTGGATGTTAAAAGCTGCCGTCGCATTGGTTTCCTCCAGTAAGGTTGCATGTGCGATCGGAGCGGTCACCGGCACGCGGCCGCTCCAACGATTTCCCCCTCTATACGTAGCGAAACACTCCTATCGCGTAGACTACGGAGAGAGCGAGAGCCCACCACAGGCTGGCGCCGACCAGGCCCAGCCAAGCGAGATGGATAAAGGCGCTGCCAAGCAGCGAAATGAAAAGGCGGTCGCCGCGCGTCGTCTCGAAGCGCAACAGCCCGATACGCGGATTGCCGCCCGGCGAGGCGTATTCCCAGACGGCCATCAGCGACAGCAGCGCAAAGATCGTCAGGAAGAAGGCGGCCGTGGGGAAGGTCCAGGCCATCCAGCCGCCTGCAACCAGTGGCGCGAACCAGTCGCGTGCGCCGTCCTTTATCGGGACGATGGATACCAGCAGTCCCGCGGCCAGCAGGAAGACGAGCACCACAAGTGCGAGTGCGGTTTGCCAGTGGCGACCCCTCATCACACTCTCCCCAGGGCAAAGCCCTTGGCAATGTAGTTGCGCACGAACCAGATGACGAGCGCGCCGGGGATCAGTGTGAGCACGCCGGCAGCGGCCAAAAGTCCCCAATCCATGCCGGAGGCCGACACGGTGCGTGTCATCACGGCGGCGATCGGCTTGGCGTCGGTCGTCGTCAAGGTACGGGCAATCAGCAGTTCGACCCAGGAGAACATGAAGCAGAAGAAGGCTGCCACGCCGATCCCGCTTGCGATCATCGGCATGAATATCTTCACGAAGAACCGTGGGAACGAATAGCCGTCGATATAGGCGGTCTCGTCAATCTCCTTAGGCACGCCCGACATGAAGCCCTCCAATATCCATACGGCGAGCGGCACGTTGAACAGACAATGAGCAAGCGCGACCGCAATATGGGTGTCGATGAGCCCGAAGGCCGAGTAGAGCTGGAAAAACGGCAGCGCGAAGACGGCCGGCGGCGCCATGCGGTTGGTGAGCAGCCAGAAGAACAGGTGCTTGTCGCCAAGGAAACGATAGCGCGAGAAGGCATAGGCCGCCGGCAGAGCTACCGCGATTGAAATCACTGTGTTGATAAGCACATAGGTAATCGAGTTGATGTAACCCGAATACCAGGCGGCATCGGTGAAGATGATGCGGTAGTTCCTGAGCGTCGGCTCGTGCGGGTAGAGCGTGAGCGTAGAGACGATCTCGGTGTTGGTCTTGAAGCTCATATTGATGAGCCAGTAGATCGGCAGCATCAGGAAGACGATGTAGAGGGCCGGTACGACCCACCACCATTTCGATTCCTCGCCGCGTCTGTGCATCAGGCGGGCAATGGCGTCTTGGGACGCACCGGCCTGTTTGCCTGCAGCGACCGGCGCTTCCACCTGGCTCTCTCCAATTCTCTCATTGGCGCCACTCATGTCAGCGCTCCGCGTCATAATTGGTCATCACGGTGTAGAACACCCATGACAACAGGAGGATGATGAGGAAATAGACCAGCGACATCGCCGCTGCCGGGCCGAGATCGAACTGGCCGAGCGCCATCTTGACGAGATCGATGGACAGGAAGGTGGTGGAATTGCCAGGTCCGCCGCCGGTGACGACGAAGGGCTCGGTATAGATCATGAACGAGTCCATGAAGCGCAGCAGCACGGCGATCAGCAGGACGCGCTGCATCTTCGGCAACTGGATATAGCGGAACACCGACCAGCGCGACGCGCCGTCGATCTTGGCGGCCTGGTAGAAGGCGTCGGGGATCGAGACCAGCCCGGCATAGCAGAGCAGCACGACCAGGCTCGTCCAGTGCCAGACATCCATGACGATGACCGTGACCCAGGCATCAAACGGGTCCTGGACATAATTATAGTCGAAGCCCAGCGCGTTGACGGTGTAGCCGAGAAGGCCGATGTCGTTGCGCCCGAACACCTGCCAGATGGTGCCGACGACATTCCACGGAATGAGCAGAGGCAAGGCCATCAGCACCAGGCAGACCGGCACGCCCCAGCCCTTCTTGGGCATGTTGAGCGCAATGAAGATGCCGAGCGGCACTTCGATCGCCAGGATGATGAAGGAAAAGGCCATGTTGCGGCCCATCGCCTGCCAGAAGCGATCGGAGGCGAGCAGTTCCTCGAACCATTCGGTGCCGGCCCAGAAGAACTGGTTGTTGCCGAAGGTGTCCTGCACCGAATAGTTCACCACCGTCATCAGCGGGATGACCGCCGAGAAGGCTACCAGGACGAGCACTGGAAGCACGAGAAACCAGGCTTTGTTGTTCCAGGTTCTTTCCACGTCAGCCTCCCATCTCGATGCGCCAGGAGTCGGCGTAGATATTGATGCCGGCTGGCTCGAACCGGACTTTCGGCTCGGCCGGCACCTGATCGTCCTCGCTCATCACGGCTGCGATATCGCGGCCTTCCAGCGTTGCCCGGACGATCTTGTGGCGCCCTACATCCTCGACCTTGGTCACCGTGACAGGCATGCCTTGGGAACCAACGTGGACATATTCGGGGCGAATGCCAAGCTGGATATTGTCGCCTGCCGCCTTGGGCGCGCCCGGCAGTTCGATGGACTGCGAGCCGAGGCGGGCGGTTTTGCCTTCGATCGACACCGGCACGACATTCATGCCAGGCGAGCCGATGAAATAGCCGACGAAAGTGTGGCGCGGCCTTTCGAACAGTTCGGCCGGCGAGCCGATCTGGACGATCTCGCCGTCATACATGACCACCACATGCTCGGCGAAGGTCAGCGCTTCGGTCTGATCGTGAGTCACATAGACCATGGTGTAGCCATAGCGGCGATGGAGTTGCTTGAGCTGCGAGCGCAGCATCCACTTCATATGCGGATCGATAACGGTGAGCGGCTCGTCGAAAAGGATGGCATTGACGTCAGAACGCACCAGGCCGCGCCCGAGCGAAATCTTCTGCTTCTGGTCGGCCGTGAGCCTCCTGGCCTTGCGCTTCGCCCAATCGGAAAGGTCGATCATGTCGAGTGTTTCGCGCACCTTGCGCTCGACCTCCGCCTCCGGCACGCCGCGATTGCGCAACGGGAAGGCGAGATTGTCGTAGACCGTCATCGTGTCGTAGATGACCGGAAATTGGAACACCTGCGCAATGTTGCGTTCCTGCGTCGAGAGACCGGTCACGTCGCGGCCGTTGAACAGCAACTGCCCATGCGAGGGCTTGAGCAGGCCGGAGATGATGTTGAGCAAGGTGGTCTTGCCGCAACCGGAAGGCCCCAGCAGCGCGTAGGCGCCGCCATCCTCGAAAGTGTGGTGCACTTCCTTCAGGGCAAAGTCGCTGTCCTTGCGCGGTTCGGCCAGATAGGAATGGCGGATGTGGTTGACGTCGATACGTGCCATCGCTCGCCCCTATGCTGCCAACTGCGGCACGGCCACCGCACGTCCACTGTCGTCGAACACCATGATGTGACGCGGGTCGATGAAGACCTCGACCTCGTCGTCGGGTGCGAACTGCCGTATGCCGTGGGCAAGCATGACCCAGCGGACATCGGCGAAATCGAGATGGACGAAGCTTTCCGATCCGGTGATCTCGGTGACCGACACCTTGGCGCGCACCGGGACGGCGGCCGCACCAAGCCGTTCGAGAGAAAGATGGTGGGGTTGAAAGCCGATGGTGTAATTGCCATCGGCAATGCCGGCGAGGCCAACCGGCACCGGGAGGTTGACCCCACCATCTAGCAGGAAGTGGTTGCCGTTCTTGGCAAGCACGATCGTGTTTAGCGGCGGATCGGCGAAGGTCCTGGCCGTCACCAGGTCCACCGGCTTCCGGAAAACCTCGATGGTTGGCCCGAACTGCGTGACCCGCCCTTGCGACAGGGTTGCCGTGTTGCCGCCGAGAAGAAGCGCCTCATGCGGCTCGGTCGTGGCATAGACGAAGATGGTGCCGGCCTTGGCGAATATCTTCGGCAGCTCTTCGCGAAGCTCCTCGCGCAGCTTGTAGTCGAGATTGGCAAGCGGTTCGTCGAGCAGCACCAGGCTGGCGTTCTTGACGATGGCGCGGGCAAGCGCGGTGCGCTGCTGCTGGCCGCCCGAAAGGTTGAGTGGCATGCGGTCGAGATAGGGCGTGAGCTTTAGCAGTTCGGCTGCCTTGCGCACCTCGCTGTCGATCCTGGCCTTGTCGATACCGGCAACCCGCAGCGGCGATGCAATATTCTCATAAACGGTCATGGCCGGATAATTGATGAATTGCTGGTAGACCATGGCGACGTTGCGCTTCTGGACGGGCAGGCCGGTGACGTCCTTGCCGTCGAACCAGACGGAGCCGCTGGTGGGCGCGTCGAGACCGGCCATCAGGCGCATGAGGCTGGTCTTGCCCGACAGCGTCGGCCCGAGCAGCACATTGAGCGAACCGTGGTGAAGGGTCAGTGAGACATCCGCGATGTGGGTATCTGCCCCCACGACCTTCGACACATTTCTCAGTTCCAGCATCCGAGCCTCTCCCGCGCTATTCCGCTGCCGCCGAATGCCGGCTGCCCAGGCCTCGCATGAATTCATCAAGCGCCGAAATCTGTTCCGGCGAAAGGCGCAGGCCGCGCTTTGTCCTGCGCCACAGGATGTCCTGCGCCGTCAGCGCCCATTCATTGGCGGCAAGATAGCGCACTTCCGCCTCGTAGAGGTCCACGCCGAAATTCCGGCCGAGATCGGCATTGGATTTGGCAAGACCGAGCAGGGAATGCGCCCGTGTGCCGTAAAGGCGCGTAAGGCGCCTGGCATGTCGGGCATCGAGAAACGGATAGGCCTTCTTCAGCTTCGCCACTTCGGCCTCGAACCCGGTTGCCGCAAAATCGCCGCCCGGCAACGGCGCAGTCGTCGTCCACGGCTTGCCACGCTTGCCCAGAAAGCCCTCGATCTTTTCCAGCATCGCCTCGGAAAGGCGGCGATAGGTCGTGATCTTGCCGCCGAAGGCGTTGAGGAGCGGCGCATCGCCGTTGTGCCCGCCATCCGCTTTCAGCACATAGTCGCGAGTCGCCTCCTGGGCCTTCGAAGCGCCATCGTCGTAAAGCGGCCGCACCGCCGAATAGGTCCATACGATGTCGGCACGTATGACCGGTTCGGCGAAATACTCGCTTGCTGCTGCGCACAGATAGTCGATCTCCGCCTCGCTGATCTTCACCTCATGCGGATCGCCCGGATAATCCTGGTCCGTCGTGCCGATCAGCGTGAACTCCTCCTCGTAAGGAATGGCGAAGATGATGCGCCCATCCTTGTTCTGGAAGAAATAGGCGCGCGGATCGTCGAATTTCTTCGGCACGACGATATGGCTGCCTTGCACCAGCCGCACATTGTGCACGGCGTTCTGGCCGACCACTTCGGAAAGAACGTGGTCGACCCATGGCCCGGCAGCGTTGACCAGAAGCCTTGCCTTGACCTCTTCGCGGCGGTCGGCATTCAGGTCATGCAGAACCACCGTCCAGAGCCCATCGGCGCGCCGGGCAGAAACCACCTTGGTCCGCGTGCGGATGATGGCGCCGCGGTCGGCGGCGTCGCGGGCATTCAAAACGACGAGGCGAGCATCGTTGACCCAGCCGTCTGAATATTCGAAGGCCTTTGAAAATAATGGCTTCAGCGGCTTTCCTGCAGAATCGCTGCGCATATCCAGTGTTTTTGTCGGCGGCAGAAGCTTGCGGCCGCCGATATGGTCGTAAAGAAACAGGCCGAGCCGCAGCAGCCAAGCCGGACGCAGCCCCTCGGCATGCGGCAACACGAAGCGCATCGGCCAGATGATGTGCGGCGCGTTGCGCCACAAGACCTCGCGCTCCATCAGCGCTTCGCGCACCAGCCTGAATTCGTAGAATTCGAGATAGCGCAGGCCGCCATGGATCAGCTTGGTCGAGCCGGAGGACGTGCCGCTGGCAAGATCGTCCATCTCTGCAAGCAATACGGAAAAGCCGCGCCCTGCCGCATCGCGCGCGATGCCGCAGCCATTGATACCGCCGCCTATGACGATGATGTCATGGATCGGGGATGCGTCCAAGAAAGGCCTCCCTCGATTTCGCAACGCAGCAATTATTGCTATTCGAAACCTTTTCGGAATTATTTCGAAAACAGAACGAATGTCAAACGAAATGTCGGCTTGTAGGGGAGAGCGACGGCGGCTCAAGGCGCGGGGTTGAATTTCCTGGTTATGAATGAGGTTGGATTGCTTGCAGGGAAGATGAATCTGGTAGCGTCTCAAATGATGTTGACCTACAAATCGAAATTACAGAAATAAAATATTGAAAAATAAAATAAAATGTCCACATCTATAATGTATTCTAAACTTACGCATAAGGAGTGGCTGTTGATAGTTCATAGCACGCGAAATGATCTCAACCAAAACGCAAGAAACATGTCCATCGAACTGCTGAATACCCGTCTGGCCGATGCCATCGACCTTTCCCTGGTCGCCAAGCAGGCCCACTGGAACGTCAAGGGTCCGCAATTCATCGCTGTCCATGAAATGCTCGATAGATTCCGGGCCGATCTCGACATGCATGTCGACACCATTGCCGAACGTGCGGTGCAACTGGGTGGCACCGCTCTTGGCACCACTCAAATTGTCGCCGAAAGGACGCCGCTGAAGCCATATCCGACGGATATCTTCAAGACCAAGGATCATCTGGCGGCGCTGATCGATTGCTATGCGCTTGCCGCTACGAAGGCGCGCGAGGCCATTGCCGAGGCCGAAGAGGCGGGCGACATGGGAACCGCGGATATATTCACGGCCTATTCGCAGGCGCTCGATAAATCCCTGTGGTTTCTCGAGGCGCATACGCAGGAATCGGAATAGGCGCGGCGCATTGAAAAGATGGGCTCCTTATCCACGGAGCAAGCTCGGCAGCGCCTTGAATGTGGCGCCGAGATGAGGCACCGTGGCGCCGTTATTTGATGCGCTAAAAATCTTTGAACCCGCTTGCTGACGATGAGAACTCACCATCGGATAGCGGGCGTGGTTGGGGCGCGTTATTGTCTGGTTTGCGTTCGAGTCAGGGTTCAGAAGATTGGGTGCGGTTCTCCGAAAAAGCGATGCGGTCGCAAAGCTGCAACGGTCGCATGGGCAGGCCAGAATTTGTCTTGACCGGCAGGGCAATGGTGCGACGGGGGTACGGACCCTTTTCCAGGATGGGTGCCTGAAACTGCGCCTGCCGCGCTCGCCTTGCGGCGAAGGCGCGGAAGTCGTTGTCATCAACACTGCGGGCGGGCTGACCGGTGGCGACAAGGTGTCGATCGACGTCACGGTTGGCGCGAATGCCAGCGCGACGGTGACCACGCCCGGCTCCGAGCGCATCTATCGGTCGCTTCAAGACGATGTAGTAATGGAGCAGCGCCTGACCGTCCTCGAAGGCGGTCGGCTCGACTGGCTGCCTCAGGAAACCATCCTGTTTGACAAGAGCCGCCTGCGGCGGCGCTTCGAAGTGGAACTGCACGGCAGTGCCGAGGCGACGATTGCCGAATCCATCCTGTTTGGCCGTGCCGCCATGGGCGAAGCCGTGGAAAGCGGGTTCTTTGCCGATTTCTGGACGATTCGGCGCGACGGGGGATTGATCTTTGCCGACGCAACGCGCATCGCCGAGGCCTTCGCTGCGACAGTGGGCAATGCCGCCACGCTGGGCGGCCGTGCCGCCATGGCCACCCTGGTCCATGTCGGCAAGGATCTGGAAGCAAAGCGCGACGCGATGCGTACAGGCTTCGCCGCTGTCGAGGCGGCGGCGGCGGGCGCCAGCATCGTTGGCGATGTGCTGGTGGCCCGGATTACAGCACCAAGCGGAATGTTGCTCAGAAGCGCGATGATTCCGGCTCTTGCAATCTTGCGATATCCGCGTTTGCTTCCGCGACTATGGACCTGTTGAGGAAAAAAATATGCAACTGACACCACGCGAGAAGGACAAGCTCTTGATTGCCATGGCGGCGATGGTTGCCCGCCGGCGCCTCGAACGCGGCGTCAAGCTCAACCATCCCGAGGCCGTGGCCCTCATCAGCGATTTCGTCGTCGAAGGCGCGCGCGACGGGCGCACGGTTGTCGAACTCATGGAAGCCGGCGCGCATGTGCTTTCGCGCGCCCAGGTCATGGACGGCGTGGGCGAGATGATCCCCAACGTCCAGGTCGAGGCAACCTTTCCCGACGGCGTCAAGCTCGTCACCATTCATCATCCAATCCGCTGATAGACCGGAGGTCCCATGAAACAGCGTCCTTTCCTGACTGCCGCCGCTCTTGTCGCCATGACTGTGCCGGCCCTTGCGCACCCCGGGCATGGCGAGGCGGGTGTGCTTTTCGGCTTCCTGCACCCGCTCTCGGGCGCAGATCATATCCTTGCCATGGTAGCGGTCGGCCTGTGGGCCGCCCTCCTCGGCGGGCGTGCCTTCTGGCTGGTTCCCGCCGCATTCGTGTCGGCCATGATCGCCGGCTTTGTTTTCGGTATGAACGGTATGGTGCTGCCAGCAATCGAGCCCGGCATCGCGGCTTCTGTCGTCGTATTGGGTATGATGATCGCCACGGCCGCGCGGCTGCCGCTTGCGCCGTCGATGGCTGTCGTAGCCCTGTTCGGACTGTTCCACGGGCAGGCGCATGGCGCTGAACTCACCGGTTCTGCGCTCCTGTTCGGCCTCGGCTTCACCGCTGCCACCGTGCTTTTGCATGCAGGCGGCCTGGCGGTGGGTGGCGTGCTCGGCCAGCAGCGCCTGCTCGCCCGTGCCCTGGGCGTGCTGATCGCCGGCAGCGGCCTGTTCATCTTTGGAGGGATGGCATGATCCCCGGAGAGGTCCTGACCGGACCTGGCGACATCCAGCTCAACGAAGGCTCACCGACGGTGACGCTCATCGTCGCCAACCGCGGCGACCGCCCGGTCCAGGTCGGTTCGCACTACCATTTCGCCGAGGCGAATGCGGCGCTGGACTTCGATCGCAGCCGGGCGCACGGTCTGCGGCTCGACATTCCGGCCGGCTCCGCCGTCCGCTTCGAGCCCGGACAGGAGCGCGAAGTGACGCTCGTTCCCTTCAGGGGTGCGCGCAAGGCCTATGGCTTCGGCGCAAAGGTTATGGGCGCGCTGGACTGATCATCGAAGGAGATACGCATGGCTTTTCGCATTTCCCGCGCCGCCTATGCCGACATGTTCGGGCCGACGACCGGCGATCGGGTGCGCCTTGCCGACACTGAACTGCTCGTTGAGGTCGAGCGCGACTTCACCACCTATGGCGAGGAGGTGAAGTTCGGCGGCGGCAAGGTGACACGCGACGGCATGGGGCAGGGGCAGGCGACCCGCGCCGAAGGCGCGGTCGATACCGTCATCACAAACGCCTTGATCATCGACCACTGGGGCATCGTGAAGGCCGATATAGGCATTAAAGACGGGCGCATCGCCGGCATCGGAAAGGCAGGAAATCCAGATGTGCAGCCGGGCGTCGACATCATCATCGGCGCGGGCACGGAGATCGTGGCCGGCGAAGGCAAGATCGTCACTGCCGGCGCGATTGACACCCATGTCCACTATATCAGCCCGCAGCAAATCGATGAGGCGCTTGCCGCCGGCACCACCACCATGGTCGGCGGCGGCACGGGACCCGCTGCCGGCTCGATGGCCACCAACTGCACGCCGGGGCCGTGGCATATCGGGCGCATCATGCAGGCGCTCGACGCCTTCCCGATGAATTTCGTCATCTCCGGCAAGGGCAGTTCGTCCAGCCCGCGCGCGCTGGCCGAGCAGATCGAGGCGGGCGCCGGCTGCCTCAAGGTGCACGAGGACTGGGGCGCGACGCCGGCGGCAATCGACTGCTGCCTTTCGGTCGCCGAAGACTATGACGTGCAGGTGATGCTGCACAGCGATTCGCTCAACGAATCCGGTTTCGTTGAATCGACGATTGCCGCGATGAAGGGGCGCACGATCCACGCCTTCCACACCGAAGGTGCAGGCGGCGGCCACGCGCCCGACATCATCAAGCTGGCCGGCTTGTCGCATGTGCTGCCGTCATCGACCAACCCGACCATGCCATTCACCCGCAACACGGTGGATGAGCATCTCGATATGGTGATGACCGCGCATCACCTCGACCCCAACATTCCCGAAGACCTGGCCTTTGCTGAAAGCCGCATCCGGCTGGAAACGATCGCCGCCGAGGACATCCTCCACGACATCGGCGCCATCTCGGTCATGTCGTCGGACAGCCAGGCCATGGGCCGCGTCGGCGAGGTGATCCTGCGCAGCTTCCAGACCGCGCACAAGATGCGGGTCCAGCGCGGCCGGCTGAAGGAGGAAACCGGCGACAACGACAATTTCCGAGTCAAGCGCTACATCGCCAAATTCACCATTAACCCGGCAATCGCGCATGGGTTGTCGCAGCATATCGGCTCGGTGGAGGTGGGCAAGCTTGCCGATCTCGTCCTGTGGTCGCCGGCCTTCTTCGGCATCAAGCCGGACCTGACGATGAAGATGGGAACGGTGGTGATGGCGCTGATGGGCGATCCCAACGCTTCGATTTCCACCCCGCAGCCGGTGCATTACCGGCCGATGTTCGGCGCGTTCGGGCGGGCGGTGAGCCATTCGGCGATAACATTCCTGAGCGGCGCGGCACATTCGTCAGGAGTCGGCAAGAAGCTCGGCCTCGCCAAGCAGACGCTGCCCGTCACCAACACGCGCGGCGGCATCAGCAAGGCAAGCCTGGTTCATAATTCGGCGACGCCGCATATCGAGGTCGATCCCGAAACCTATGAGGTGCGCGCGGACGGCGAATTGCTGACCTGCGAACCGCTCGACGTGGTGCCGATGGCGCAGCGCTATTTCCTGTTTTAACTGTCAGGGTTTGTAATGCTTACCTGTAATGAAGTCCGGCAATCCGGGACCTGGGATGTTGCAAATGCGGCCGATGAAGTGCTGCTCGATTTCGACGGACGCCATCGCCGCCGCCACATGATGACGGGTGAGGGGGGCTTGTCCTTCCTGCTCGACCTGCCGCGCGCGGTCGCGCTGCGCGACGGCGACGGGCTGGCGCTGGGCGACGGCAGGGTGGTGCGCGTCAAGGCCGCGCCCGAACGCCTGATCGAGATCACCGCTGTCGGCATGGCCGGGCTGGTTCGCATCACCTGGCATCTCGGCAACCGACATCTGCCGACCCAATTGATGGGCGACCGGCTGCGCATCCGCTACGATCACGTCATCAAGGACATGGTCGAGGGCCTGAACGGCACAACGGCAGAGATCGACGCGCCCTTCGATCCCGAAGGCGGCGCCTTCTCACACGGCGGGGGGCATCACCACCACCACCACGATCATGATCATGATCACGATCACGATCACGATCACGACCACCACTGATGAATGTCCACGCTGATACCAACGCCTCTCCATGCGGAATGCTTGAAGTTTCGACCGCGGATCTGACGAAGCTGCAGACCTGGTTCTCGCCGTCTTTTCCGGTCGGGGCCTTCAGCTACAGCCACGGGCTGGAATGGCTGGTCGAAACGGGAGAGGTGCGGGACGTATCCTCGCTGAGGGGCTGGATCGAAGGGGTGCTGCTGCATGGCTCGGGCCGTTCCGATGCAATCCTCCTGTGCGCTGCATGGCGTGCGGCAGCGGCGCAGCAATGGAGCGAATTGCAGGAGATAGCAGCCCTGGCCGCCGCGCTGCAGCCGACGGCGGAACGCCGGATCGAAAGCCTCGGCCAGGGCACGGCCTTTTGCGCGGCCGTGACCGCCGCATGGCCGCATCCGCTCCTCGACCATTTCCGGCAAACCAGCCCCCGCGAGATCGCCGCTCCGGTGGCGGTCGGTGTGGCGGGGGCCGCCCACCAGTTGCCGCTCGATGCCCTTCTGGTGGCTTTCCTCCAGGCATTTGCCGCCAATCTCGTTTCGGCTGGCGTGCGGCTGATCCCGCTTGGACAGAGCGACGGGCTGAAGGTAACGAGCATGCTGGAACCGGTGGTCGACGAGGTTTCCAGGCAGGCACTCGCCGACGGGCTGGATGACGTCGGCTCGGCCGCTATTCTTACCGATATCGCATCCATGCGTCACGAACTGCAATATACGAGGCTCTTTCGCTCATGAACACACAACACGGACCTCTGCGCGTCGGCATCGGTGGCCCTGTCGGCTCCGGCAAGACAGCTTTGATGGAAGCGCTCTGCAAATCGATGCGCGACCGCTACGACATCGCGGCCATCACCAATGACATCTACACCAAGGAGGATGCCGAAATCCTCAATCGCGTCGGCGCGCTGCCGACCGAGCGGATCATGGGGGTGGAGACCGGTGGCTGCCCGCATACCGCAATCCGCGAGGATGCCTCGATCAACCTTGCCGCGGTGGCGCAGATGCGCGAGCGCTTTCCCAAGCTCGACATGGTGCTGATTGAATCCGGCGGTGACAATCTTGCCGCCACCTTCAGCCCGGAACTGGCCGACATCACCATCTATGTGATCGACGTCGCCGCCGGCGAGAAAATCCCGCGCAAGGGCGGGCCGGGGATCACGCGCTCGGACCTGCTGGTCATCAACAAGACCGATCTTGCCCCGCTGGTGGGCGCCAATCTGGACGTGATGGACCGCGACGCCAAGCGCATGCGCGGCGAGCGCCCCTTCGTCTTCACCAATCTGAAGACCCGTGACGGGCTCGATGTCATCATCGAATTCCTGGAAAGGAATGGCGGGCTCGTCGCTTCCGCCTGACCGGGATTTGGCGGCTTGATGACCGCCTTTTCCTAGCCGTTCAAAAGCGCTTCGCGCGGGGCAAGCGCGCCGTGGTGGCCGATGCAGATGGCCGCCACGCGGTGGGCGAGAGCTGCAGCTTCGCTCCCGGCGGCTCCATTGAGCCGCGCCGCCAGATAGGCACCGTTGAAACTGTCGCCGGCCCCGGTCGCATCTACGACAGTCTCGACGCGGATCGCCGGCACCTCCACGGCGTTTCCGTCGGCAGGGACAAGCGCCGGTTCATGGCCGTTCTTCACGACCACCTCATGTGCGCCAAGCCGGGCATAACGCGCGGCCGTCGTGTGCACGTCTTCGTCACCGAACAGCGCCTGCTCGTCGCCGAAGGTCGGCAGCACGATGTCGCAGACCCTGCCGGCTCGGGTGAGCCAGTCGCGGATTTCGTCGTTTCCACTCCAGAGGCGAGGGCGGATATTGGGATCGAAGCTGATCCTTGCGCCTTGCCTGCGGCGGCGGCCAATGGCGGTGAGGAAGCGCTCGCGGTCCGACTGGTCGAGGATCGCCAGCGTAATGCCTGAAAAATAGATTTCATCGGCGCCATCAAGCGCCGCTTGGAGGGCTGCTTCGTCACGTGCAAGCAGCTTTGCCGCCGACATGTCGCGCCAATAGGTGAACTGCCGGTCGCCGTTCTCCTGGTGGATGAAATAGAGGCCCGGCCGCCGATCCGCCACCGTGGCGATGCTGCCGGTGTCGATGCCGGCATCGGCGATAAAACGCTTCAGGCCCTGCGAATAGCGGTCGATGCCGAGCGCGGTGAAATAGGAAACGGACCAGGACGCATCGAGGAACGCGCGCGCATACCATGCCGTATTCATGGTGTCGCCGGCATAGCCCATCCGCCAGTTGTCGCTTGCCGCCGACATCTCGATCATGGCCTCGCCGATCGACAAAAACCTCTTTGTCACGACCGTCTCCCCGTCAGTTCTGCTGCGCGATCGCGCCGGCCATTCCGTTTTCAAGCAACGAAGCCAGAAGAGAGACAACGCAGGCGCGGACGGTCTCGTTGCCTGCAAGTGCCGGCGGGAACAAGCCGGGCAGGGAGGACAGCGCGTCGTAGAGCAAAGCGGGGTCGCGGCCTGCCGCTTCGACGCGCGGCGCGATCAGATGTTCCCGCGGATCACGCAGCGCGTAGGTTTCGCCCTTGTCGGAAACGCCCATGCAGTAACGCATCCACGCGGCAATCGCGAAACAGAACGGCGTGCCGTCCCCGCCAAGCTTGACCGTTTCAGCAAGCGGCGCGAGAATGCGCTGCGGCAATTTTTCGGTGCCGTCCATCGCGATCTGATAGGTCAGGTGACGGATGGCGCGGTTCGAGAAACGCGCCAGCAACTGGGCGCGGTAGGCGTCGAGGTCGATACCCGGCACCGGCGGCAGCGTTGTTGCGGCCGCGATCATCTGGCGTTCGGCAAGGGCGTGCAGGCCGGTGTCGCGCACGGCCTCGCTGATCGTCTCGTGGCCGGCCAGGTAACCGGCATAGGCCAGCATCGAATGCGTGCCGTTGAGCAGGCGCAGCTTCATCTGTTCATAGGGCGCCACGTCATCGACAAAGAGCGCGCCGGCGCTTTCCCAGGCAGGCCGCTCTGCGCGGAAATTATCCTCGATCACCCATTGGGTGAAGGGTTCCGTTTCCACCGCCGCCTCATCGGCATAGCCCGACAGACGCTGTGCATCCTCGAAGGTGCGGGCGGTGCTGGCGGGCGTGATGCGATCGACCATCGAACTTGGAAAGCGCACTTCGTCAGAAATCCAGGTGGCGAGCTTCTCGTCAATCTGCGCAGCAAACTCGGTAACCAGGCGCGCCGTGATATGCCCGTTTTCCGGGAGATTGTCGCAGCACAGGATCGTCAGGCCACCGATGCCCCGTTCCATGCGTGCGGAGAGGCCCGCGACGAGAAATCCGATGACGCCGACGGGCTTTTCGGGATTGGCGAGATCATGTGCGACGGCAGCGTGGCTGCGGTCCAGGCCGCCGCTTGCGCGGTCGATGCCATAACCCTTTTCCGTCACCGTCAGCGTCACGATTTTCGTGGCGGGGTCGGCTATCGCTTCGATAACGGCCTGCGGATCGTCCGGGGCGACAAGGACGCGATCGATGCTGCTGATCAGCTGCGCGCTGTCGCCGGCCTCGTCGCGTGTGATGAGGATATAGCGCCCCTCCTGGGGGTTGAGGGCGGCTGCGACATCCGCACTGCGCAGGCTGACACCAATGATGCGCCAATCGCCGCCGGCAGCGGCCAGCGCGCTATCGGTGTAGACGGCCTGATGCGCCTTGTGGAACGCCCCGACGCCGATATGGACGATGCCCGTCGCATGAGACCGGGGCTCATAGCCCGGCGCGGTCACCGCCGGGCCGATCCGTGAAGTCGCCGACAGCCGAGTCATGAGTTGAAGCTTACAGCCGGGTGGGAGAGCGCCGCCATGATGCCGCGCAGTTCGGCAAGACCTTTAAGCCGTCCGATCGTCGGATAGCCGGGCTGCCCCTTGCGCCCGAGGTCGTCGATGATGTCCTGGCCATGGTCCGGCCGCATCGGGATCTGGTGGTCGGCCCGGCCCGCGGCCTTGCGGCGGGCCTCTTCCTTGAGGATTTCGCCGATCAAGGCGACCATGTCGGTGCCGCCGCCCAGATGCTCTGCCTCATGGAAAGAGGCGGGCGTGCCCGGCGTTTCGATGGTCACATTGCGCAGATGCAGGAAGTGCACGCGCGGCGCGAACGCGCGCATGATGGCCGGCAGGTCATTGTCGGCGCGCGCGCCGAGCGAGCCGGAACACAGCGTCATGCCGCTTGCCGGGCTGTCGACGGCATCGAGAATGCGTCGATAGTCGTCAGCGGTGGACATGATGCGGGGCAGGCCCAGCAGCGGGAATGGCGGATCGTCGGGATGGCAGCACAGCCGCATGCCGAGCTTTTCGGCAACCGGAGTCACTTCCTCAAGGAAGGCTATGAAATTCGCCCGCAATCTTTCCGGGTCGATGCTGTCATATTCGGCAAGATGCCGGCGCACATCGCTGATGGACATGCTTTCGGTCGAGCCCGGCAGGCCGGCAGTCACATTGGCGGCGAGCTGGGATTTGCGCGCATCGCTCATCTCGGCAAACCGTGCTGCGGCCCGTTCTGCGATCTCGGCGCCAAACTCCTCCGCCGCGCCCTTGCGTTCCAGAATGTGGATGTCGAAGGCGGCAAAGTCGATGAGATCGAAACGCATGCAGGTGCCGCCATGCGGCACGCGAAAGGCGAGGTCGGTTCTTGTCCAGTCCAGGACCGGCATGAAGTTGTAGCAGATGGTTTCAAGGCCTTGCGCGGCCAGGTTCTGGAGGCTCGTCTTGTAGTTGGCGATATGCTCGCGCCACTCGCCCTTCTGCTTCTTGATGTCTTCGGAAACCGGCAGGCTCTCGACGACCTCCCAGGTTAGATGCGATTGCGAGCCATCCTTCATCCGGCCGATTTCGTCACGCCGCTTGGCGATTTCTTCCGGCATCCACACCGCGCCGGTCGCCACGTGATGCAGCGCGCTGACCACACCCTCCACGCCCGCCTGCCGCATGTCGTCGACCGATGTAAGGTCGTGCGGCCCGAACCAACGCCAAGTCTGTCTCATTTGTCTGCCTTGCTCCCGTGATGCGCGGCGTTTCGACATGAGCTTGCACGCTCTGTCGCCACCGTGAAGTCCGAATTCATACACAAGTGTTGACTAGTATGGAAGTATGGAGGATAAGTTTCTCCCAACGGAGGACCCGCCCGACGATGGACACGGCGCTGACTGCCAACAAGATTGATGCCTCGGCGGCGATTGCGCCGCAGCTGTGCCGATTGTTGCGCGACCGGATCGTGAGAACGGAATTGCTGCCCGGCGAGGTAATCTCCGAAACCGAGATCGCGCGCAGTTACGACGTCTCGCGCCAGCCTGTTCGCGAGGCGTTCATCAAGCTGGCCGAAGCCGGACTTGTGCAGATCAGGCCGCAGCGCGGCACCATGATCACGCCCATTTCGACGGAAGCGGTCATGGATGCCCGGTTCGTTCGCGAGGCGATCGAGGCCGACGTCGTCAAGCTCGTCGCCGAGCGCAGCGATCAGGCGGTAAGGACTGAACTGCTTCGGCAGATCGAGCAGCAGAAGCGCGTCGCCGACGATGATTCCGACGGGTTCGTCAAGCTGGACGAGCTCTTTCACCGCACGCTCGCGGAGATGGCGGGCAAGGCTTATGCCTGGCGCGTGGTGGAAGACGTGAAGGCTCAGATGGACCGGGTGCGTTACCTGAGCGTTGAAAAGCCGCATGTGCGGCTGCTCATCAGCCAGCATGAGGCGATCGCGACGGCCATCACCCGCAACGATGTGGCTGCCGCCGAAAGCGCCATGCGCGCGCATCTGCGCGAAATCCTGAAATCGCTGCCGGCAGTGGCCAAGGCCCGTCCGGAACTCTTCAACGCCGCAAGATAGCGGCTCCATTTCGACAATCACCACCAATAAGTCAGGGAGACATCACATGATTTCTAAATTGGGTATCAAGTCGATCTTGGCAGGCATCGCGCTTGCAACCGCACTGTCTACTAGCGTCTTCGCACAGGAATTGACGCTGAAGCTTGGCCATCTCGCCAATGAGCAGAATTCCTGGCACAAGGCCTCGCTCAAATTCGGCGAAGAACTGTCCGCTCTGACCGATGGCCGCATCGCCGTCGAAGTGTTCCCGAACGATTCGCTCGGACGCGAAATGGACCTCATCAACGGCATGCAGCTCGGCACGGTGGAGATGACCATCACCGGCGAGAGCCTGCAGAACTGGGCGCCGATGGCCGCCCTGCTGGCTATCCCGTATGGCTATTCCTCGCTTGAGGACATGGACGCCTTCGCCAGCGGTGAGGTCGGCAAGCAAATCGAGGCGCAGATCGTCGAGCGCGCGCAGGTGCGCCCGATCGCATATTTCGCCCGTGGCCCGCGTAATCTGACTGCAAACAAGGCAATCAAGACGCCGGCAGACCTGGAGCGTATGCGCATGCGCGTGCCGAACGTTCCGCTGTTCGTCGATGTGTGGACCGCACTTGGCGCGCAGCCGACGCCGATGGCGTTTTCGGAAGTCTTCACCTCGCTGCAGAACGGTACCATTTCGGGCCAGGAAAACCCGCTTGCGCTGATCCAGTCGGCCTCGTTCAACGAAGTGCAGACGCATGTGAATGTCACCCAGCATGTCCGCTCCTGGATCTACCTGACCATTGCCGAGCAGGTCTGGAACCGGCTTTCGGAAGAAGATCAGGGCCATGTGATGGAGGCTGCCCGCCGCGCGCAGGCTTTTGAGCGCGAGCAGTTCCTCAAGGATGAGGATGCAATCCGCGCCGACCTGGAGGCAAAGGGCATGACCTTCGTCGAGGTCGACCAGAAGGCCTTCGCCGATAAGGCCCGCGACGCCGTCATCAACAGCGTCGATGAGAGCATTCGGCCGATCGTCGAAGGTCTCTTCAACAATTAGTCGCAACGACAGGCGGTCTGACGGCGCGGCCATGCCCGCGCCGTCGCCACAGGAGAAGGTTTGGATGTGATGCAATCTTTGGCTGTGTTGAACCGGTTGCTGACACTGGTGTGCCGCACGACGGTGGGTATCACATTTCTTGCGCTGATCGCGGTGGTGACGATCCAGATTGTCACGCGCACCTTCGGGCTGCCTTCGCCGGTCTGGACCGAGGAACTGTCGCGCTACCTGCTTCTCTACATGACGGCTTTCGGGATCGGCCTGTCGCTGGTCACGGGAGAACTCGTCAATGTCGACCTTCTCCAGGAGGCGGTCTCGGAGCGCGTGTCATGGTGGATGCGCCTGCTCGCCGCCGCCTTCACCGCCGTGCTCAGCGCGGTCATGATCCTACCCGCCTGGAAATTCACCGCAATCGGTGCGTTCCAGCGCTCGCCCAGCCTGCGCTGGACGATGGACTATATCCACGCCAGCGTCCTCTTCCTTTCGGTTCTCCTTTGTTTCTTTGCTGTCATCCGCGTAATCGGCATGCTTGCCGGCACGGATGACGGGCGTCCCCAATTCGTCGAGGAGCTGTAACGCCATGGAACTGTTTCTGCTTCTCGCCACCTTCGCCGGCACGCTCGCGCTCGGCGTGCCGGTTGCGGTCTGCCTTGGTGTCGCGTCACTGGCCTACATCGTGGCCGCGGGCATGCCGGTGGTCATCATCCCGCAGCGCATGTATGCCGGCATGGACGTCTTCGTCCTGCTGTGCATTCCCGGCTTCATCCTCGCCGGCAATTTGATGAATTTCGGCGGTATCACCGAACGCATCATCCGGCTGGCCAATGCGCTGGTCGGCTGGATGCGCGGCGGGCTGGCGATGGCCAACGTCGCCGACTCCATGATGTTCGGCGGTATCTCCGGCACAGCCGTGGCCGACGTGGCGGCAACCGGCGGCGTGATGATCCCCGGCATGGTCAAGTCTGGCTATCCGCCTGCCTTTTCAGCCGCCATTACGGCCGCTTCCTCGACCGTGGGACCGATGATCCCGCCCAGCGTCCCGATGATCATCGTCGGCGCGCTGTCGGGGATTTCCGTCGGCAAGCTGTTCCTCGCAGGCGCGGTGCCGGGCATTGTGATGGGCGTCGGCATGGCGATCACCTGCTACATCCTTGCCGTGCGCAATAACTATCCGCGCCACGAGTGGAAGGGGTTCCGTGAACTCTTCGTTGCCTTCTTCAGCGCCTTCTGGGCGCTCGCCATGACCGCACTGATCATCGGCGGGCTGCTGACGGGCATCGCCACGCCGACGGAAACCGCCATTGTGGCAAGCATCTACGCTTTCGTCGTCGGCGCCTTCGTCTATCGTGAACTGCCGCTGTCGGCCATTCCGAAGATACTGATCGACAGCGCGATCTCGTCTGCCGGCATCCTCGCACTGGTCGGTTTTGCCAATGTCTTCGGCTCGATCCTCGCCGCCGAGCGCATCCCGCAGATGATCGCAAGTGCCGTGCTGTCGATCACCGACAACAAATATGTCGTCATCATCCTGATCAATATCCTACTGCTGATCGTCGGCATGTTCATGGAGACGATAGCGGCCCTGATCATCCTGTTCGTGCCGCTGCTCACGCTGGCTACCAGCGTCGGTATCGATCCGTTGCATTTTGCGACATTCGCCGTGCTGAACCTGATGATCGGCCTGACGACGCCGCCGGTGGGCGTGTGCCTGTTCGTCGCCTGCAACATCGCGCGCATCCCGCTGATGCCCGTGGTCAAGGCGATCGTTCCGTTCCTGATCTCCAACATCGTCGTTTTGCTGCTGGTGTCGTATGTCCCGTTCTTCGCGACCTGGCTGCCGAACACGCTGATGGGAGAATAGGCTATGAAAACGCGCGTCTGCAGACTCTACGCCCAAGGCGATATTCGGATCGAGGAAGCCGAAGTCGCGGAACCGGGCCCAGGCCAGGTGCTCGTCGCCATGGGTGCCGGCGGCATCTGTGGGTCCGACCTGCATTATTACCAGGACGGAGGCTTCGGCCCCATCCGGGTCAGGGAACCGATCATCCTTGGTCATGAGGTTGCCGGAACGGTGAAGGCGATCGGGCCCGGCGTCGAGGGGATTGCGGTTGGTGATCGCATGGCGGTCAATCCCAGCCGGCCCTGCAACAGCTGCCGCTACTGCCTTGAAGGGCTGCAGCAGCATTGCCTGTCGATGCGGTTTTTCGGTTCGGCACTGCGTTTCCCGCACGAGCAGGGCGGGTTCCGCGACCTGATGGTGGTGGATGCCTATCAATGCGTGCGCATCGACAATCCCGATGTCACGCTAGCAGAAGTTGCCTGCGCCGAGCCGCTCGCAGTCTGCCTTCATGCACTGAACCGCGCAGGCGCGAGCGCCGGCAACATAGCCGGCAAGTCGGTGCTGGTGACCGGCGCCGGCCCCATCGGTGCGCTTACCGTTGCGGCGCTGCGCCATGCCGGAGCAGCCTCTATCGTGGTCACCGACCTTCAGGATCTGCCGCTGGAAGTGGCGCGCATGATGGGGGCCACCGAAACCATCAATGTGCGCACGCGGCCGGAGCGGCTTGAGGCATATAACGAAGGCAAGGGCCATTTCGACATCGCCTTTGAATGTTCCGCGGCCTCACCTGCGGTGAAGTCGGCGGTGATGGCGACGCGTCCGCAGGGAACGGTGGTCGCGGTGGGTGTGGCAGGAGATGTGCCGGTGCCGCTGAACCTTGTCGTCGGCAAGGAGATCGCTTTCGTTGGTACGCATCGCTTTACCGGCGAATATGCGCAGGCCGTAAGGCTGATTGACCAGCGCCGGATCGATGTGCGCCCGATCATCAGTTCTACCCACGATCTTGATGAAGCGCTGGCAGCCTTCCAGGTGGCTGGTGATCGCGGTCGGTCGATCAAGGTGCAGCTAAGCTTCGCATCGTGACTGGTGAATGCTTGAAAATCTGATCTGACGGCAGCATTGCTCGCGGGGCTGGCCGTCGCTCAGCCGCTTGGCCATACCGGCCTGTTCGCCGGCATGGAGCGGCACCTCCCGAGGGGAGAAAACCCGCAGGCAGCCGGGGACGGACCCAGCGAGGTGGAATCACCTCCAGGCGGTGGAAAATGCTGCGGCAAAGCCTGTTGCGCGGAGTAGACAGCTATTCGCGACCGGTTGAATCGATTCGATATCAATTCAGACTTTGCAGTATTCCGTTATATGTGTTCATATATAGATGACGCAGTAAGCTTCCTTGCACTGCCATAGGCAACATATCGTTTATCCACGAATGCCCCTGGAATTGCCGTCAGAAGCTCAGTGCTGCTGTAAGAACCATTGGGGCTGTCATTATGAGAAAACCGGATGGAACCTGGGAGCGGGTGGAGGAATATGTCATCGACTTCGCCCTTGACCGCATGCGCGCTGGCGAACGTGTCGCGCTCGTTACGCTGGTGCAGATCGAAGGTTCATCGCCACGGCCGCTAGGGTCGCAGATGGCGGTCTCGGAATCCGGAGACTGGGTCGGCTATCTTTCCGGAGGGTGTATCGAACGCGCCATCGTCGCAGAGGCACTGGCCGCGATCGAGCAGGGCAGCAACCGTCGCGTTCGCTATGGAAGGGGGTCGAAATATCTCGACATCCAGCTTCCCTGCGGCAGCGCCATCGAACTGGTGCTGGATGTCAATGTATCCGAAGGCGAACTTGCGGCGATCGATCTCGCCTTGGCACGCCGGCAGGCTGCAGCCTTGCGGGTGCCGGGCGGAAGCGAGGCTGATCCCCATGAGGCCTTCATCCGCCATTATTATCCACGCCGCCGGTTGATCGTGGCCGGCGTCGGGCCTGCGGCGATCCAGTTGGCCAGGCTTGGCCGTCTTTCCGGTTTCGAGTCTGTCCTTTTTTCCCCCGACGAGGAAACAAGGAACGCGGCGGAAGGGGAGGGCGTTTTGACGGTCGTAGTCGGCAGAGGCACGTCTCCCGATTTCCAGGCGGATTCAAGATCGGCCATTGTTCTCATGTTCCATGACCATGATTGGGAAAAGCGCCTGATACCTGCGGCCTTGCAGACACCAGCCTTCTATATCGGGGCGATGGGCAGCCGGCGCACGCAACGCCAAAGAATGGAAATGCTGGAACTGGACGGCGTCGACCCTGTCCAACTCGGGCGCATCAAAGGTCCCGCGGGCCTGTTTTCAGGTGCCAAGACTGCATCTGATGTAGCGGTCTCGGTTCTCGCCGAAGTCATGCAGATGGAGCGCGGCGCAAATGTTGCGTTTCTCAGTTGCGAGCAGGGTTCAGTCGGGCAGACCATCAAGATGTAAGGCTTGCATGGCAAGCGCAGTTCCATTGCCATGAGCCATTTTGTTCTCGTCACCGTGCATCTTTTTGCCGCCATCATGTTTGTCGGCACGGTCTTCTTCGAGGTTCTCATTCTCGAAAGCATCCGCAAGCCGGTCGGGCGAGACGCGATGCGGTCAGTGGAGGCCGCGATCGGCTATCGTGCCCGCCGCGTAATGTCGTTCGTCATCGCGATCCTGTATGCGGCCGGCATCACCATGGCCTGGCAATATCGCGATATGCTGGCGCATCCCTTCGACAGCCGCTTTGCGACTCTGCTTTCGATCAAGATAGTTCTTGCGATCAGCGTGCTGGCGCACTTCATCACCGCTGTGACGCTCGGCGGCCGCGGAAAGCTAAAGTCCCGGCACGTCAAGTTCATCCATATCAGCGTTTTTTGCCACGTGGTGCTTATCGTCTTCCTGGCAAAGGCAATGTTCTATCTGTAGAGCGCGGTGCGTCCAATTGGACGCACTAGAGCATTTCCAGCAAAAGTGTGAAACGGTTTTGCGTCCGGAAATGCGGCCAAAACAAAAGTTTAGAGCCGTTCCTCGATTCCGTTTAAACCAGAACGGCTCTAAGGACGCTCTAACACTTTGATTGAGCATCGGAATATTCCGAAAACCGGGGTCCACTTTTCGGTCGATGCTCTAATGACCAACCGTGATCATCCGACCATGTCCAGCCCGATATCAAGGATCGGGGCGCTGTGGGTCAGCCAGCCGACAGAAATGAAATCGACGCCGCTGGCTGCAATAGCCGGCGCGGTGGACGAGTTGACGCGGCCCGAAGCCTCGGTAATCGCCCGCCCGCCGACCATCGCCACCGCGCGGGTAAGCGTCTCCGGCGACATGTTGTCGAGGAGAACGGCATCCACTCCAAGCACAAGCGCCTCTTCCAGCTGACCGAGTGTGTCAACTTCGACTTCGATCTTGACCAGATGGCCGAGATGGGACTTTGCCCGCTCGATAGCCATGCTTACGCCGCCGGCAATGGCGATATGGTTGTCCTTGATGAGCACCGCGTCATCGAGGCCGAAGCGGTGGTTCCAGCCGCCGCCGGCGCGCACCGCGTATTTTTCGAACGCCCGCAGGCCGGGTGTGGTCTTGCGCGTGCACACGATCTTGGCCCGGTGGCCGCGCACTGTCTCCACAATGCCCGCGGTAGCGGTCGCGATGCCGCTGAGATGAGACAGGAAGTTGAGCGCGACCCGCTCGGCAGTCAGCACCCCGCGCGTCGGCCCGCTCAGCGTGGCGATGACATCGCCCGGCTCGAGGCGGCTGCCGTCCGGCCTGTGGGGCTTCATGGCGATTGCCGGGTCGATCAGGCGGAAAGCCAGCGCCGCAACATCCAGGCCGGCGACGACGCCGGGCTGACGCGCCGCCAGCACCATTTTGGCGGTGCTGCCCGCCGGCACGATGGCGTCGGTGGTGATGTCGCCGGCGCGGCCCAGGTCTTCAAGCAGGGCCGAGCGCACCAGCGGTTCGAGCATGATTGCGGGCAAGGGTACGAGGGTCATCGGTCAGGCGCTCCGGGCCAGCGGTTCAGAATCGAGTTTTCCGGCTTCCGCCAAGGCGGCCTCGAGGGTGAGAAGCGAGCGGCGGGCCACCGCGCTGCGGGCGGGGTGGTCCGCCCTGCAATGTGCGCCTCGGCTCTCCTCGCGGCCCAGTGCCGACAGAACCATCATCAGCGCGACTGCTGCCGGATCGGCGCAAGCGGTGCTGCCGGTGGCCAGCGGCAGCAGACTGGCCAACGCGTCACGCAGGCCATCGCCGTGGCGAATGACGCCAAGGGAGGACGACACGATATCGCGGACGATGCCAGGGGCAGGGTGCGGCAGCATTGCCACTGGAATTGCCCTGGTGCTACGGCAAGGCGCAGTTGCCGCCACGCTGCTGGCGACCCAACCGGCCGATACGACCGCCTCGATCAGCGAATTGCTGGCAAGCCGATTGGCGCCATGCAGGCCGGTCGAAGCGACCTCTCCGCAGGCCCACAGACCGGGCACGGAACTGCGGCCCTGCCCATCAACGGCCACGCCGCCCATGTGATAGTGGGCTGCCGGCCGCACGGGGATCGGATCGCGCGCCGGATCGATACCGGCCTCGCGGCAGAAGCCTTCTATGGCTGGGAAGCGGTCGGCAAAATGCGCCCCGAGGCAATCGCGCGTATCGAGATAGACTTTGTGCCCCCGCGCCAGATGGCGGAAGACGCCGCGCGCCACCGCATCGCGTGTGGAAAGCTCGGCGCCGGGCAGGTCGGCCAGAAAGCGTCGCCCGGTCTCATCGACAAGTACTGCCCCTTCGCCGCGCACGGCTTCGCTAATCAGGCGCATGGGGCGGGTCGGTGTATCGAGTGCCGTGGGATGGAATTGCACGAATTCGAGGTCGGCAAGCTCGGCACCGGCACGGGCGGCCAGCGCCAGCCCCTGGCCGAAGCAGCCGAGCGGGTTGGTGGTATCGCCAAACAAGCCGCCGATACCGCCGGTGGCGAGTACGACGCGGCATGTGGCGAGTGCGATCTGCTCCTCCCCGTTTGCGGCCAGAACGCCGGCGACTGCGCCGGTTTTCAGCACAAGCCGGCGCGCGGCAAAGCCTTCGATAACGGTGATGGCAGGGCTATTGCGCACGGCGGCCACCAGCGCGCGCACCAGTTCGCGCCCGGTTGCATCGCCGCCGGCATGGACGATGCGCCGGCGGCAATGGGCCGCCTCGAGTCCAAGGGCGATCCTACCATTCGCAGCACGGTCGAAGGCGACGCCGAGGCGCTCCAGCCTTTCGATGCCGGCCGGTGCGGCTTCCACGATGCGCCGGGCCACCGCTTCGTCGCACAGGCCGTCACCGGCAGCCAGCGTGTCGGCAAGATGGAGTTCGGGCGAATCGTCAGCGCCAAGGCTGGCCGCCAGCCCGCCCTGGGCAAGGGCACTCGAAGCCTCGCCGCCAAGCGGGGCGGCCGACATCAGCACCACCGGCTCCGGCGCGAGTTCCAATGCGGTCATCAGCCCGGCGATGCCGGCACCGATGATGACCGGCCGGCCGGTAAGGTCGTGGAACTCCACGCTCATATGGCGAGCATCCGCTCCACCGAAAGGCGCGCGCGCTCGGCAAGGTTGGGATCGATGGTCACGGGATGACGCATCTCCTCCAGCGCCGTGCGGATATTGGCAAGCGTGATGCGTTTCATGTGCGGGCACAGGTTGCAGGGGCGTATGAATTCGACGTCGGGATGGTCGACGGCGACATTGTCGCTCATCGAGCATTCCGTCATCAGCACCACCCGTGCCGGCTTTTCCCTGCCGACATAATCAGACATTGCTGCAGTGGAGCCGGCGAAATCCGCTTCGGCGACCACCTCCGGCGGGCATTCGGGATGGGCGAGCACGGTGACGCCGGGATGGCTCGCGCGCAGTTCGCGTATGTCGTCCGGCGTGAAGCGCTCATGCACCTCGCAATGGCCCCTCCACGCGATGATCTCGACATCGGTCTGGGCGGCAATGTTCTGCGCCAGATATTCGTCTGGCAGCATGATGACACGCGGAACACCGAGCGATTCCACCACCGCCTTGGCGTTGCCCGAGGTGCAGCAGATATCCGATTCCGCCTTCACCGCGGCCGAGGTGTTGACATAGGTGACGATGGGCACGCCCGGATAGCGCTGGCGCATCAGGCGCACATCCTGGGGCGTGATCGAATCGGCCAAGGAGCAGCCCGCACCCATGTCGGGGATCAGCACCGTCTTTTGTGGATTGAGTAGCTTGGCCGTCTCGGCCATGAAATGCACACCGGCAAGCACGATCACCTCGGCCTCCACCTCCATCGCCTTGCGCGCCAGCGCCAGGCTGTCGCCAACAATGTCGGCAACGCAGTGGAATATCTCGGGCGTCTGGTAGTTGTGCGCCAGGATGACGGCGTTGCGCTCGCGCTTAAGCTTCAAGATGGCGTCGATATCGCCCGAAAAAGCCGGCCATTCGATCGCCGGGATGAACCGCTCGACACGGGAGTAAAGTTCAGCTGCATTCGGGGATATGGTCATGGCAATATGCTCAGGTTGAGTATAATTAAGCAATATGCTTAACATGAGCATAAGGGGTGTCAAGTCAATTATTTGGTGCCGGCGATAGGTCTTTCGTCGAGAACGGCATGGCGAAACCGGAACAGCTTTGCCGGGCGCCCGCCGGTGTCGGACGACATCTGCCCGGTTTCCTCGACCAGATCCTGCTGCTCGATCAGGCGGCGGAAGTTCTGCTTGTGCACCGTCAGGCCGGCCAGTGCTTCGACTGCGCGCTGCAGCTGCAGGAGAGTGAAGGCCGGCGGCATCAGCTCGAAGACGACAGGTCGATATTTGATCTTGGTCCTCAGCCTGGCAATGCCTGTAGCCAGGATCCGCCGGTAGTCGCCATTCATCGCCCGGCCCGGAACGAATTTGCCGCCCTTTGATCCTGCTCTACGCGCGGCCTCCTCGACAAGGCCAGCCTCATAAAGGAGCTCGTAGCGGTGCAGTGTCAGTTCCTCGTTCCATGGGCGCCCATCGAAGCCGAAGGAGATGGCGGCACGCTGCAGGCGCTTGCCGCGCTTCTCCTCCTGCCCGGCGGCATCCGCCCAGAGGCGCAGTGCCGGCACGATTGTGTTGCCGATGACCTCTGGTGCGCCGCCGCGATAGTCTTCCCACGGGAAGAACTCGTACCAGTTGCGCCAGCTGCCGGAAGCCCCGGCGCGAGAGGGCTCCTCGCGCGTCAGGCCGAGATAGCTGATCGACACCCGCCGTCCAGGTTCGTCGCTTGGGCGGTCGCGGTCGGCGAAGGTATAGAGTTGCTCGATATAGCCAAGCGGATGGCCGGTCTGCTGCTCCACCCAGTCGCGCAGCCCGGCCTGGAGCGAGCGATGGCCCGATTCCAGCGGGCCGGAGGGAAGGGCTGCAGCTTCACCGATGGTCAGCACGACCGGATTGCCGTCGCGCACGGCGACGAGCATTGCGGTCAGGCCCACCTGCACGCCGCGGTCTTCGCCTGCATTTTCCGATCGATTCGAACTTTTTAAGGACATTTTCGGTTCGGTTTTGCGTCGTTTTACCCGAATTTCAGCGAAATCAACGGAGATATACGGGAAAAATGCTCCAATTTTCCGCTACTAAACACATAAGCTGCATGACATCCATCTGCGTGATGATTGAGAAGACATGCCTGTGGGAAACCCCGGCTCGAGCCGGTTCCATCAAAGATGCTTTTCGAAAAAATGGTCGGGATAGGGGTCGTCGTTGAAGCGGTCGATCTCGACCCAGCCTGACTTGCGGTAGAGCTGCAACGCTTCCGGCAGTGCACTGTTTGTGTCGAGGCGAAGGGTCGTGATGGACAACTCGCGGGCGGCGGTTTCGGCCGCCGCCATGAGGCGGCGCGCAATTCCCAGGCCGCGCGCGGAGGAAGCTACCCATAGCCGCTTGATTTCCGCCATGCCGCCACCCGTTCCCTTCATGCCGACGCAGCCTATGGCAAGACCATCCGACATGGCGACGAGGAACACTCCGCGCGGCCGCACCATGGCGGCTGCGTCGGGGTCGCGCGAGAGCGCCACGTCGAACCCCTTCTCGAACCGCCGGCCGAGTTCGGCATAATATTCGCCAAGGCAAAAGCGCGCTGCTTCGCTGCGCGGGTCGATCTCCTCGACGGATATCCGGTCGCGTCCAAGAGCGGATGCCACCAGATCCATTGCCAGAAGCAACGCGTCCGAGTGGGGAGAGCGGGCAAGCAGCGCCGATGCCCGGTCGTTCGACAAATCTTCGTAGGCTTCGAACTCCCGCTGGCCGGCTTCGGTCAAGCTGGCGACGCGGCGACGCGCATCGTCGGAATGCGGTTCCGTCTCGATAAGACCTTCCTCCTCCAGGCCGCGCAGAAGGCGGCTCATCAGCCCGGAATCGAGCCCGAGATAGTCACGAATTGCCGCGACATCCGTGTGTCCATGCCCGATGGCATTGAGAACCCGCGCCGCCCCCAGCGGCCGCCCACGGCCGAGGAATGAATTGTCCAGGGCGCCCACTTCACGCGTGACGGCACGGTTGAAGCGACGGATACGGCTTATCGGGTCATTGCTCATTTTATCTGACTTAAGTCAGGTAATTTGGAAGCGCAACAAAAATCGCCTGCTCGAGGCTGGATTGCGTTCCTGCCCGTGCCCGACAGTTCTGTCTATGTCACCGCATAAGGCAGGATTCCACGCCGGTTCCTGTCCACGAACAGATGCCGCTTGAGCGGCGGTACGGCGCGCTGCGGGCAATTCACCCGTTCGCATATGCGGCAGGAAATGCCGATGGGGTCGAAGGCGGCGCGATTGCCGAGGTCGAGGCCGTCGGCGTAGACGAAGTGCCCGGCATGGGCGATCTCGCAGCCCAGCGCGATGGCATAGCGGCGCTGCGGGGCGTGGAAGCCGCCGCCTCCCTTGGTCAGTTCGGTGGCGACGCACAGATAGCGCACGCCATCCGGGGTCTCGGCAAGCTGGCGGATGATACGGCCGGGCGACTCGAAAGCCTGGTGGACGTTCCAGAGCGGGCAGGCGGCGCCAAAGCGCGCGAATTGCAGCTTTGCAGCGCTATGGCGCTTGGTGATGTTGCCGGCGCGGTCGATACGGGCAAAGAAGATCGGTACGCCTTTGGCCCCCGACCGCTGCAAGGTGCTCAGGCGGTGTGCCACCTGTTCGATGCTGGCGCCGAAGCGTGCGGCCAGAAGCTCCAGGTCGTGACGCAGTTCCATCGCTGCCGTCGAAAAGGAGTGATAGGGCAGGGTGAGCGCGCCGGCGAAATAATTGCGCAGGCCCATCTTGCATATCTCCAGCGCTTCGGATGACCGGAAGTTCGCGCGTTCGGCAATCTGCGACACCATCGCCTCTACCTCCAGCTCGGCGATCTGGAAGGCGATCTGGAAGTTGCGCGTCGAGGCCGGCAAATAGGGATTGAGGAAAAGAACGCGCGCCTTGGGATCGAAGCGGCGGATGAGATCCTCGTCCGATCCGCCTTTGGCGATGCGTACCTTATGTCGTTCCTCGATATAGGCAGGCAGAGCAGCACCCGCCTCGTTTTCTGACAGGCCAAGCCGCGTGGCGAGCTTTTCGGCAGCGATATCAAGCTCATGGATATAATTGTCGACGAAATGGAAGAAGTCGCGCACCTCTTCATAGGGTGTCGGCTCGGTGGAAATGGCGCTTCTGCCCAACGTGTCGTCGAGGCTTGCAAGCTGCTCACTATTGTGGCGATAGGCCTGGTGCAGCGAGATCAGCGCACGGGCAAAGCCGGGAGCATTCTGTGTCACCAGCTTGAGTTCCTGCAAATTGGGCACGTAGCTTTCGAAAACTGGGTCGGAGAGCGTTTCGGTGAGCGCCGAAAGCAGTCGATCGCTGTCGCCTTGGGAAATCTCGGCAATATCGATCTGGAATTTTTCGGCAAGCGCAAGCAGCACGGAGGCGGATACCGGCCGCTGGTTGTTCTCGATCTGGTTGAGATAGCTGGTCGAGATGCCGATCTGTTCGGCAAAGCCCTGCTGGGTCGCCTTGTGGGCCTGGCGCAGCTCGCGCACCTTGCGGCCGATATAGAGTTTGCGGGGTGCCATATTTGCAATTTCGCAATTTACAATTTTCGAATTTGTATATTACGCATTTGCACATTTTCAACCGTTTTCCCGCGTGCGCCCTGGACGTAATGAGGGTCCCATTCGCGCCGCGCAGTCGCAGCGGCGGCAGTCTTTCATTCTTGCAGTGCTGGAGGAACCATGACGCTCTACCAAGCCATCGCCCCGGAGCGGGCAAGCCGATTCAGCCCGATGGATGTCCTGGCCGTGGTCGCCGGCTCGTTGCTCCTGACGCTGTCGGCCAAGATACAGGTGCCGTTTTATCCCGTGCCGATGACCATGCAAACGCTGGTCGTTATCGGCCTCGGGCTTGCGCTCGGCCCGGTGCGCGGGGCCGCTGCCGTCGCGCTCTATCTCGCCCAGGGCGCCTTTGGCCTGCCGGTCTTTGCCGGGACGCCCCAAAAGGGCATTGGGCTTGCCTATATGATGGGGCCGACCGGCGGCTATCTTGCAGGATACATTCCGGCCGCATTGCTTGCCGGCTGGCTCGCAAGGCGCGGCTGGGACCGCAATGTCTTCACCGCCATGGCCGCCGCATTGCTCGCCGGCGCCGTCATCTATGTGCCCGGCCTGCTGTGGCTTGGCGCAGTGATCGGCTGGGACAAGCCGGTGCTTGCCTTCGGCCTCTATCCATTCATCCCCGGCGATATCGCCAAGGCCATGCTTGCGGCCATTGCCTTTCCCGCCGCCTGGAAATGGTTGTCGGACAGGGGCGTGAACTGATGAGCGCCGTTCTCGAACAACTCGAGGCCCGCCGCGCCCAGGCGCGTCTTGGCGGCGGGCAGAAGCGCATCGATGCCCAGCACGCCAAGGGTAAGCTGACGGCGCGCGAACGCCTCGAAGTGCTTCTCGACGAGGGCTCGTTCGAGGAATACGACATGTATGTCACCCACCGCGCCACCGATTTCGGCATGGCGAGCCAGAAGGTGGCGGGCGATGGTGTCGTCACCGGGTGGGGCACCATCAATGGCCGCATGGTCTATGTCTTTAGCCAGGACTTCACCGTGCTCGGCGGTTCGCTGTCGGAAACCCATGCCCAGAAGATCTGCAAGATCATGGACATGGCGGTGAAGAACGGCGCGCCGGTGATCGGCGTCAACGATTCCGGCGGTGCCCGTATCCAGGAAGGCGTGGCGTCGCTCGCCGGCTATGCCGACGTCTTCAAGCGCAATGTAGATGCCTCAGGCGTGGTGCCGCAGATTTCGCTCATCATGGGGCCGTGCGCGGGCGGCGCGGTCTATTCGCCGGCCATGACCGATTTCATCTTCATGGTGCGCGACAGCTCCTACATGTTCGTGACCGGCCCGGATGTGGTCAAGACCGTCACCAACGAGGTTGTGACGGCGGAGGAGCTGGGCGGGGCGCGCACCCACACGCAGAAATCCTCCGTCGCCGACGGCGCCTATGAAAACGACATCGAGGCGCTGGAGCAGGTGCGCCGCCTGTTCGCCTATCTGCCACTCAACAATCGCGACAAGGCGCCGACGCGCCCCTTCTTCGATGATCCGGCGCGCGTCGAGATGCGGCTTGATACGCTGGTGCCCGACAGCGCCAACAAGCCCTACGACATGAAGGAACTGATCCTGGCGATTGCCGACGAAGGCGATTTCTTCGAGCTCCAGCAAGCCTTCGCCGGCAATATCATCACCGGCTTCATGCGCATTGAGGGTCAGACGGTGGGCGTGGTCGCCAATCAGCCCATGGTTCTCGCCGGCTGCCTCGATATCGATTCTTCGCGCAAGGCGGCGCGCTTCGTGCGCTTCTGCGATGCCTTCTCCATCCCGCTGCTGACGCTGGTCGATGTGCCGGGTTTCCTGCCCGGCACCGCACAGGAATATGGCGGCGTCATCAAACACGGCGCCAAGCTGCTCTTTGCTTACGCGCAGGCGACCGTGCCGATGGTGACGCTGATCACCCGCAAGGCCTATGGCGGTGCCTATGATGTCATGGCCTCCAAGCATATCGGCGCCGACATCAACTACGCCTGGCCGACGGCCGAGATCGCCGTGATGGGCGCCAAGGGCGCAACCGAAATCCTCTACCGTTCCGAGCTTGGCGATCCCGAAAAGATCGCCGCCCGCACGGCCGAATATGAGGAGCGCTTCGCAAACCCCTTCATCGCGGCCGAGCGCGGCTTCATCGACGAGGTGATCATGCCGCATTCCTCGCGCCGGCGCATCGCCCGCGCCTTTGCCTCGCTGCGGGGCAAGAGCGTCGACACGCGCTGGAAGAAACACGACACGATGCCTCTTTGAGTGGTCGCATGATCTTGTCCAAAAACCGGATTCCACCTTTGGGGATCATGCTCTTGGGAGCCGCCTGATGTTCAAGAAAATCCTCATCGCCAATCGCGGCGAGATTGCCTGCCGGGTTATCAAGACGGCGAAGAAACTGGGCATCGCCACCGTTGCCGTCTATTCGGACGCCGACCGCGAGGCGCTGCATGTGAAGATGGCTGACGAGGCGGTGCATATCGGTCCGCCGCCGTCCGCCCAGTCCTATATCGTGATCGACAGGATCATCGATGCTATCCGCCAGACCGGGGCGGATGCCGTGCATCCGGGCTACGGCTTCCTGTCGGAAAACGCGCATTTCGCCGAAGCCCTGAAGGCCGAGGGTGTCACCTTCATCGGTCCGCCGCCGGTGGCGATCGAGGCGATGGGCGACAAGATCACCTCCAAGAAGATCGCCGCATCGGCCGGGGTGTCGACCGTACCCGGCCATATGGGGCTGATCGAGGATGCGGACGAGGCCGTGCGCATTGCGGGCTCGATCGGCTATCCGGTGATGATCAAGGCGTCCGCCGGCGGCGGCGGCAAGGGCATGCGCATTGCCTGGAACGAGCGGGAGGCGCGCGAAGGCTTCCAGTCGTCGAAGAACGAGGCGAAGGCTTCCTTCGGCGACGACCGCATCTTCATCGAGAAATTCGTCACCCAGCCGCGCCATATCGAGATCCAGGTGCTGGGCGACAGCCAAGGCAATCTCATCTATCTGGGCGAACGCGAATGCTCGATCCAGCGCCGCAACCAGAAGGTCATCGAGGAGGCGCCGTCGCCTTTCCTCGACACCGCAACGCGCAAGGCGATGGGCGAACAGGCCGTGGCGCTTTCCAAGGCGGTTGGCTACTTCTCTGCGGGTACGGTAGAATTCATCGTCGATGGTGAGAAGAATTTCTACTTCCTCGAAATGAACACTCGCCTTCAGGTCGAGCATCCGGTGACGGAGCTGATCACTGGCATCGACTTGGTGGAGGAGATGATCCGCGTTGCGGCCGGCCAGAAGCTGCGCCTGTCGCAGGACGAGGTGAAGCTGAACGGCTGGGCCATCGAAAGCCGGCTTTACGCGGAAGACCCCTATCGCAACTTCCTGCCCTCGATCGGGCGGCTGACGCGCTACCGCCCGCCGGCGGAGGGCAGCCGCGAGGACGGGACGGTCGTGCGCAACGATACCGGTGTTTTCGAGGGCGGCGAAATCTCCATGTATTACGATCCGATGATCGCCAAGCTGTGCGCCTGGGCACCGGATCGCCAGCAGGCGGTCGAGGCCATGGGGCGTGCGCTCGACGATTTCGAGGTGGAAGGAATCGGCCACAACCTGCCGTTCCTGTCCGCCGTCATGCAGCATTCGCGGTTCCGCGAAGGGGCACTGACCACGGCCTTCATCGCCGAGGAATATCCGGACGGTTTTGCCGGTGTGGACCCGTCGGCTGAGGATACGAAGCTGCTGGCCGCTGTCGCAGCCCATATCCATGTCCTCTGCGAAAGACGCAACGTCCGGATTTCAGGGGCGCTGGCCAACCGTCAGCGCGAGGTCGCATCCGACTGGGTCGTGACCTTGCCCGGGCAGGAATTGGCGGTGAAGATTTGCGAAGAGGGCAACGGATCGGCGGTTGAGTTTGCCGAGGGCAGCACGCTTGTCGTGACGAGCGGCTGGCTGCCCGGCGCCAGCCATGCGCATTTCGATGTCGGCTCCATGCGAATGGGCGTGAAGGTTTCGCTGGTGAATTCCGCCTATCGGCTGCGCTGGCGCGGCATCGACGTTCTCGCTCATATCCGCTCGCCGCGCGTGACCGAGCTTGCCCGGCTGATGCCGCGGAAGCTGCCGGCGGATACGTCCCGCATGCTTTGCCCGATGCCGGGCGTGGTGACGTCGATTGCCGTGCGCGAAGGCGATCAGGTCGAGGCCGGGCAGGCGCTGGCCACTGTCGAGGCCATGAAAATGGAAAATGTGCTGCGCGCCGAGCGGCGCGGTGTCGTCGCGCGCATCGCCGCTGCCGCCGGCGCAAGCCTGGCGGTCGATGAACTCATCATGGAATTCGAGTGACGAAAACGCGCGACCACCTTCTCTCGGAGAGAATGTGGGCGAAGCGAGCGGGTGAGGGGGAGCGTTGCGCTGGCCTCAAAAGAGGCTGACGGCAAAGCGCGCGCATACCGCCACCAGAAACAGGCCGAAGGCAAGCCTGAGATGGCGCGGCGACAGGCCATGCGCCAGTCTCGCGCCCAGCGGGGCCATGAAGGTGCTCATCGGAATGAACAGGATGAAGCCGAGCAGCGAAACGAAGCCGAGTGCGAGAGGCGGCTGAAGGGCGGCGATCTGCGGAAACTGTGCTGCCTGGGGCCAGCCGGCATAGACATAGCCTATGGTGCCGGGGATCGAAATCAGCACGCCTACCCCCGATGAGGTGGCCACCGCCTGATGGATCGGGCGGTTATAAAAGGTCATGAACAGGTTGGACATGACCCCGCCGCCGACGCCCATCAATGCCGAGGCCAGTCCGATGACCCAGCCGGCAAGGGCGACGACAGGCCGTGGCGGCAATTTATCCGAGATATGCCAATTGCTGTTGCCGAAAAGCAGCCGGGTTCCCGAGAAGCCGGCAACGATAATGAAGACGATCTTGAACAGGTCCGGCGAGGCGTGGCGGGCGATGATGCTTCCGATCACCACGCCGAGCACGACGGGGATGGCCCATTGCCGAAGGATGGTCATATCGACCGCCCCCTTGGCGCGATGCGCATTGAAGGAGCGGATCGAGGTCGGGATGATGATCGCAAGCGAGGTGCCCACGCATAGCGGCATCAGTACTTCGTCAGGGACGCCGATCAGTCTGAAAAGTTCGTAAAATGCCGGTACGGCGATCGCCCCGCCGCCCACGCCGAACAGGCCGGCAAAAAGGCCGGTGATTGCGCCCGCCGCCAGAAGGGCCGCAGCCAGGGTCAGAATTTCAGTCAGCGATATTTCAGGCATGGTGAGGACTAGTGGATCAGGAAAAGGGAACAGGTGCTGAAAGGAGGGACGTGGAATCACAGCACGGTTAAGTGGATATATCCGCAGCGCTCAGCGCGATCCATCATTTCGTTGCGGAAAAGTGTGCGCCAGGATGGAGCGCAGGAGAATGAAACGGTCTAGCCTTTCTGCTGTGCGGCCTCGCGGATGGTCTTGAGCAGGATGGAAAAGGCCGGCGTGGGCGGCATATCGGTGCGCATGGTCAATCCAACCGGACCTCGCGTGTCGGCCGTATCGACCGGAAGTGCCACCAATGTTCCCGCCTTTATGTCCTCGCTGACCACGCCATGCGAGATGATCCAGACCGCATCGCTTTGCAGCAGGAAGGCGCGGCCGAAGGCATCCGACACGGTTTCGATTTCGGTGGGGATGGCCGCCACGCCATTGGCGATGAAGAAGCGCTCGACGAAGGGGCGTATGACAGAGCCGCGCGTCGGCATCAGCACCGGATAGTCGCTCAGCCTCTTGAACACGTTCTGGCCGCCGCTTAGCAGCGGATGGCCCGCCCGCACCACAAAGACGACCTGCTCGGAATAAAGGTGCTCGAAAAAGAAGCCCGCCATTTTGTCCGGCGCGGCCAGCCTGCCGACGACGAGATCGAGATCGCCCACCCGCAATTGTTCGAGCAGGACGGCATTTTCGCCCGTGACGATCTTCAGGGTGGCGCCGGTGTTCTCGCGCAGGAAGAAGCTCATGGCGAGCGGCATGACGCGCACCGAAACGGTCGGCAAGGCGCCGATGCGGATCAGCGGACCGGCTGCCGCACCTTCATTGGCGACCGAATCGATACCTTGGCGCAGCGCGGTGATCGCCATGCCGGCATGCTGCATGAATATCTCACCCGAGCGGGTGATGCGTATGCCGCGCCCGTCGCGCTCCAGCACGGCAACGCCGAGCGCTTCTTCCAGTTCGCGGATGGTCTTGGTGACGGCCGGCTGGCTGACATTGAGGATGCCAGCCGCCTTGACCACGCTTTTCTGGCGCGCAACCTCGAGGAAGGTCTGGAGATGGCGGAACCGCACCCGGCTTTCGAACATGGGAATGCATAACCCTCAAGTTAAGAGAACACCACAAAATATCATTTTACCAAACCTACCAACTAATTCACTCTGCCGGCGAGGAGAAACGAAGTGCAATTCGTCGATATTGGTGGCGTCACGCTGCATTTTGCGCATCGGCCGGCTGCGGGCAGCGGCCGCCACCTGGTTTTCATCAATTCGCTCGGCACCGATTTCCGGATATGGAACGAAGTGGCCGATGCTTTGGCTGGAAACATCTCCACGCTGACCTATGACAAGCGCGGCCATGGCCTGTCGGATATCGGGTCGGCTCCCTATTCCATGGAAGACCATGTCGACGATCTCATCGGCCTGGTCGACCGGCTCGGCATCCGACAAATTGTCCTATGCGGCCTGTCGGTGGGCGGGCTGGTTGCGCTGGGCTTCTACAAGCGCCGGCCCGAAATGGTCGACGGCATCCTCCTTTGTGACACCGCCCACAAGATCGGCACGGTCGACGGCTGGAACGCCCGCATCGCGACTGTCGAGAAAAGCGGCATAGACACGATCGCAGACGGCATCATGAAGGTCTGGTTCACGCCCTCATTCCACACGGAACGCAAGGCCGAACTGGCTGCCTATCGAAACATGCTCGTGCGCCAGGCGGTTGCCGGTTATGCGGGCACCTGCGCGGCATTGCGCGATGCCGATTATACCGAGGTTGCGCGCAACATTTCCGTGCCGACGCTTTGCCTGGCCGGCGACCAGGATGGCTCCACGCCACCCGAGCTTGTCAGGGCCACGGCCGACCTCATTCCCGGCGCACGTTTCGAGATTATCGAGTATGCCGGGCATATCCCTTGCGTCGAGCAGCCGGCGGCACTGACCGGACGCATCCGCAAATTCCTGTCCGAACTTTCTTCCGGAGAAGGCTATCATGGGTGAACTGCCTCAGCACTTGAGCAGCAGATATCGAGAGGGCCTCGCGGTCAGGCGCGCCGTGCTGGGCGATCCGCATGTCGACAACGCCGAAAAGGCCTCGACCGATTTCGACAAGCCCTTCCAGCAGCTGATCACCGAAACCGCCTGGGGCACCGTTTGGTCGCGCCCCGGCTGGACGAAGCGCGAGCGCTCCATGGTGACGCTGGCGTTGCTGGCCGCGCTCGGCCATGACGAGGAAGTCGCCATGCATGTGCGCGCCACCACCAATACGGGCGCCACGCGCGAGGATATTTGCGAAGCCTTTCTGCATGTAGCAGTCTATGCCGGGGTGCCGGCGGCCAATCGGGCGATCAAGATCGCCAAGCAGGTCTTTGCCGAAATGGATGCGACAGGCGGGAAGCAGAATGAGCGCTGATCCGTTCACCAACCGCAAGCCCGAGACGGGCGCCTTCTTCCAGCGCGACCGCTCCTGGCATCCGCCGGCATTCTCGCCGAATTACAAGACCTCCATCCTGCGCTCGCCGCAAAAGGCGCTGCTGTCCCTCGACAGCACGCTGTCGGAGATCACCGGTCCCGTCTTCGGCCACAATATTCTGGGCGAGCTGGACGACGACCTGATCCACAATTTCGCCAAGCAAGGCGAAAGCGCGATCGGCCCGCGCATCATCGTCTATGGCCGAGTGCTCGATGAGCGCGGCAAGGGCGTTCCCGGTGTGCTGCTGGAAGTGTGGCAGGCCAATGCGGGCGGCCGCTACCGCCACAAGAAGGAAGGCTATGTCGCCGCGCTCGATCCGAATTTCGGTGGCTGCGGCCGCACGATCACCGACGGGGAGGGCAACTATGCCTTTCGCACCGTCAAGCCGGGACCCTATCCCTGGCCGAACGGCGTCAATGACTGGCGCCCGGCCCATATCCATTTTTCCGTGTTCGGCCATGGCTTTGCCCAGCGCCTGATCACCCAGATGTATTTCGAGGGCGATCCGCTGATCTGGCGCTGCCCGATCGTCAGGACGATTCCCGACAAGGCGGCGGTCGAGATGTTGATTGCTGCACTCGACATGCAGGCGACCATCCCCATGGATGCCTGCGCCTACAAGTTCGACATCGTGCTGCGCGGGCGCCGCTCCTCGCTTTTCGAAAACCGGCTGGAGGGCAATTGATGGCACAGTCCCTCAACCGTTTGAAGGAATCGCCCTCGCAGACGGCCGGCCCTTACGTGCATATCGGCATGACGCCGAACTTCTGCGGCATCGAAGGGGTCTATGCCGAAGACCTCGGCGCGGTGATGGTCAATGACAAGACCAAGGGCGAGCGCATCACCGTGCGCGCCCGTGTCTTCGACGGGGCTGGTGCGCCGCTGAAGGATGCGCTGATCGAGATCTGGCAGGCCGATGCGGACGGCCTCTACGATTCGCCGGCCGAAATGCGCGGCAAGGCCGATCCGGATTTCACCGGCTGGGGCCGCAAGGCCACCGACATGGACACCGGCGAATGTGTCTTCGAAACGATCAAGCCGGGCCGCGTGCCGTTCAGGGACGGCAGGAAGATGGCCCCGCACATCAATTTCTGGATCGTGGCGCGCGGCATCAATGTCGGGCTCAACACGCGCATGTATTTTCCCGACGAGGAAAAGGCCAATGGCGAAGACCCGGTACTGGCGCGCATCGAGCACCGGCAGCGCGTGGCAACCCTGATTGCCGAGCGTGCCGCCGATGGCACCTATCTGTTCGACATCCATCTCCAGGGGGAGAAGGAAACGGTCTTCTTCGACGTCTGAGCCGCCATGTCCTTTTCGCCCTTCGATCACCCGGTGCTGTCTGCCCTCGTCGGCGATGAGGAGATCACGGGGTATTTCTCGGCCGAAGCGGAGATAGCGGCGATCCTCGCCTTCGAGCTAGCACTGGCGCAGGCACAGGCCGAGGCAGGCGCCATCGAGGCGGAGGCCGCAGCGGCGATCACAGCCGCACTGAAAACCTTCAAGCCGGACATGGCCGGTCTGCGCGAAAGAACCGGGCAGGACGGCGTGGTGGTGCCCGAGCTGGTCAGGCAGTTGCGCGCGGCGGTGAGTGAGCCGCATGGCAAGGTGGTGCATTTCGGCGCCACCAGCCAGGACGCGATCGACACCGGCCTCATGCTGCGGCTGAAGCCGGTCATCGCTCACCTCGAAGCCGGCCTGTCAGCGGTGATCGACGGACTTTCCGCGCTTGAGACGCGCTTTGCCGGCCGCAGGCTGATGGCGAAAACACGCATGCAGGAAGCGATCCCGATCACCGCATCGGATCGCCTGCAAGCCTGGCTTGCCCCGCTGTCACGCCACCGGGAAAGATTGGCAGCACAAAAGCCGTCGCTTCTGGCCGTGCAGTTCGGCGGGGCTGCCGGCACGCTAGACAAGCTCGGAGAGAAGGGGCCGGTGGTGCGGGCCGCACTTGCCGAGAAACTCGGACTTGCTGACGCGCCGCAATGGCACAGTCAGCGTGACAATCTGGCGGAATTTTCCGGGCTGATGTCGCTGATCACCGGCAGCCTCGGCAAGTTCGGGCAGGACATTGCGCTGATGGGGCAGGTCGGCGGCGAAATCGGACTGAAGGGTGGCGGCGGTTCTTCCGCCATGCCGCACAAGCGCAATCCCATCGCTGCCGAAATGCTGGTCGCGCTGGCGCGCTTCAACGCCACGCAGCTTGCCGGCATGCATCAGGCGCTGGTGCACGAACAGGAGCGTTCGGGTGCGGCGTGGACGCTGGAATGGCTGATCCTGCCGCAAATGGTCGCCGCTACCGCCGGTGCACTGCGCCAGGCGAAGGCGCTTGTCGCTCAGATCGAAGCCATCGGCACCTAGCGGCAATCGGCAGCTACAGGGAGGATAAGAAGAAAAATCATGCGCACACAGGTTGTCATTATCGGCTCGGGACCGTCGGGTCTGCTGCTCGGCCAGCTTCTGGCCAATAACGGCATCGATAATGTCATCCTTGACCGCGTCGATCGCGACTACATACTGGGCCGTGTGCGCGCCGGCGTGCTGGAACAGGGCACGGTCGAACTGCTCGAAGAAGCAGGTGTAAGCCGGCGCATGCATGAAGAGGGCCTGCGGCATGACGGCATTTCGCTTGCCTTCGACAACCGTTTGCATCGCATCGACCTCGCCGCTCTCACCGGCAAGCACGTCACCGTCTATGGCCAGACCGAGGTGACCCACGACCTGATGGACAAGCGCGAGGCGAGCGGCTTGAGCACCATCTATGATGCCGCGAATGTTCAGCCGCATGAATTCGATACCGACACGCCCTACGTCACCTATGAAAAGGACGGCGCCAGCCATCGCATCGATTGCGATTTCATCGCTGGCTGCGACGGCTCCCATGGTGTCAGCCGCCGGTCGGTGCCGCAGGACGCGATACGGACTTTTGAGCGCAGCTATCCCTTCGGCTGGCTCGGCATCATGGCGGAAGTGCCGCCGGCCGATCATGAGCTGATCTATGCCAATCATCCGCGCGGCTTTGCGCTCTGCTCGATGCGGTCGGAACACCGCAGCCGCTATTATGTCCAATGCCCGCTCGATGACCGCATCGAGGACTGGAGCGACGAGCGTTTCTGGGACGAGTTACGCCGCCGTCTGCCCGAGGAAGCGGCAGCAGGTATCACCACCGGCCCCTCCTTCGAGAAGTCCATCGCGCCGCTGCGCTCCTTCGTGGCGGAGCCGATGCAGTTCGGCCGCCTGTCGCTGGTGGGCGATGCCGCCCATATCGTGCCGCCTACCGGCGCGAAAGGCCTCAACCTTGCAGCCAGCGACGTGCACTATCTCTTCGAGGGCCTGCGCGACTATTATCGTGACGGATCGTCCGCAGGCATGGAGGCCTATTCAGGCCGGGCGCTGGCGCGTGTGTGGAAGGCGGTTCGCTTCTCCTGGTGGATGACTACCATGCTGCATCGGTTCCCCGATACCGACAGTTTCGGACAACGCATCCAGGAAGCCGAACTGGACTATCTCGTCCACTCGCAGGTTGCATCCGCCTCGCTTGCCGAGAACTATGTCGGTCTTCCCTTTTAGAAAGGACATTTCAGTCCCAGACATAGCCTGCAGATTATATGTTGCTCGATTCTTTTCATTTTACATTACCGTTTCGAAGATGACACTTGCCGCTGTATGGGAGTTTCCGGCCCGAAAAGTCGAGCCGGCAAAATTGGTGGAGGAAACATGAAAACGATTCTCTTGAGCGCGGTTGCCGCTGTCGCTCTTTGCGGTTCGGCCTATGCGGATACGATCAAGATCGGCGTCATCGGCCCCTTCTCGGGCCCGTTCGCCATCCAGGGTAAGAATTTCAAGGCCGGCATCGACGCCTATATGGCGCTGAATGGCAACAAGGTCGGCGATAACGACATCGAGATCATCTATCGCGATGTGCCGCAGGCCGACCCCGCCCAGTCAAAGGCGCTGGGGCAGGAGCTGGTGGTCAAGGAAGGCGTGCAATATCTCGCCGGCTTCTATTTCACGCCGGATGCCATGGCCGTCACCCCGCTGCTTGAGCAGGCCAATGTGCCGCTGGTGGTCATGAATGCCGCGACCTCGGCGATCGTCACCAAGAGCCCCTATGTGGTGCGCACCTCCTTCACTCTTTGGCAGACATCCGCGCCCATGGCCAAGGTCGCCAAGGAACGCGGCGTGAAGAAAGTCATCACCGTAGTCAGCGACTATGGACCGGGCGTCGACTCCGAAGCCGCCTTCACCACCACGTTCAAGGCCGAGGGCGGCGAGATCGTCGATTCGATCCGCATGCCGCTGTCGACCAACGACTTCAGCCCGATCATGCAGCGGGTGAAGGATTCCGGCGCGGATGCCGTCTTTGCCTTCCTGCCTTCGGGCCCGACGACGCTCGGCTTCGTCAAGGCCTATAACGACAACGGCCTGAAGGATGCCGGCATCCAGCTTCTGGCTCCGGGTGACCTGACGCAGGAATCCGACCTGCCGGCGCTCGGCGATTCAGCGCTGGGCATGCTGACGACCTTCCATTACGCCATTTCGCATGACTCGCCCGAGAACAAGATCTTCGTGGAAGCGGCGCGCAAGGCCATCGGCAACCCGGCCGAATTGTCGTTCCCGTCGGTTGGCGCCTATGACGGCATGCATGTCATCTACAAGATGATCGAGGCGACCGGCGGCGAGCAGGATGCGCAAAAGGCCGTGGATGCAGTGAAGGGCATGGCCTGGGAAAGCCCGCGCGGCCCGGTCTCGATCGATCCCGAGACCCGCCATATCACGCAGAACATCTATCTGCGCGAAGTGGCCAAGGCCGAAGACGGCAGCTACATCAACAAGGAGATCGCGACCTTCGAGAAGCAGGGCGATCCCGGCCTGGCTGCCGCGAAATAGGCGATCCCCTCAACCCTGGTGCCTGGTGGCCATGCACGGCTTCCGGGCGCCTCGTCGGATAGAGCGATGCAAACCGTTTTCAGTGTCGGGACCGATGCCCTTGCCTATGGCATGGTGTTGTTCGTGATCTCGATCGGCCTGTCGGTCACCATGGGGCTGATGCGCGTGGTCAATCTCGCGCATGGCGCCTTCGCCATGATCGGTGGCTATATCGCCTCCTATGCCGCGCATATGCTCGGCTTCGGCTATGCGGTAGCGATCCTGCTTGCCGTTGCCGGCACCATCCTCATTTCCATCCCCATCGAGCGGTTTTTGTTCCGCCGCATCTATGGTGCGCCCGAACTGACCCAGGTGCTGATGACGATCGGCATCACCTTTTGCGTCATCGGCATTGCGAACTATGTCTTCGGCCCGACGCTCAAGACCATCCCGCTGCCCGACATGCTGCGCGGTCCGGTCGATCTCGGCTATCGCTCCATTGCCGCACATAAGCTCTTTGCCATCGCCTGCGGCGTCGTGGTGGCCGGGGCGTTGTGGTTCCTGATCGACCGGACGGCCTTCGGGGTCAAGCTGCGCGCCTCGGTTGACAACGCCGCCATGGCGGGCTCGCTCGGCGTGCGCACAAGGATCGTCTATGCGGTCAGTTCGGCGGTCGCGGTCGGCCTTGCCGCCTTCGGCGGCATTGTCGGGGCCGAACTCCTACCGATCGAGCCTTATTATGCGCTTCGCTATATGGTGACGTTCCTGGTGGTGGTTTCCGTGGGCGGGGCAGGGTCCATCCCCGGCGCGCTGCTTGCCTGCCTGGTGCTTGGCGCGATCGACACCACGGGCCGCTATCTCGTACCCGAATATGGCGAGTTCTTCTTCTATCTGGCAGTGATAACCATCGTGTGCCTGTTCCCCAACGGCCTTCTCGGCAGGAAGCGATAATGGCGGCAGAGCAGACGATATCGCCTGCAAGCAAGGCTACCAGCGGTCCCAACTGGCTGCTGCGCGACCTTGCCGGCCTTGCCGTGATCCTCGTGCTTGCAGGGATCGGCTATCTCCTGTTTCCCAACAATCTCGCGCTTCTGACGCGCATCACGGCAATCGCGCTTCTGGTGCTGTCGCTCGATCTCGTCACCGGCTATTGCGGCATCGCCACATTGGGCCATGCCGCGCTGTTTGGGGCAGGGGCCTATGCGGCGGGCATTGCCGCCGCGCATTTCGGCATTACCGATCCGATAATCATGGTCGTCATCGGCGCCATCGGCGGTGCGGCTGCCGGGCTCCTCGCCGGCGCGATCATGCTGCGCGGCCACGGCCTTGCCCAACTCGTGCTGTCGATTGCCATCGTCTACCTGTTCCATGAAACCGCAAACAAGGCGTCGGGCTGGACCGGCGGCAGCGACGGGCTGGCCGGGATCTCGCCGGACCCGGTGTTCGGCTTGTTCGGCTTCGACCTTTGGGGCCGCACCGCCTATGTGTTCGGCATCGTCCTCCTGGTGCTGGTATTCCTGTTGCTGCGCGTGCTGGTGCGCTCGCCTTTCGGCATGCTGTGCCGGGGCATCAAGGAAGATCCGGTCCGCGTCAGCGCCATGGGCGCTTCGGTCAATGCAACGTTGTTGCGCATGTATGTCATTTCCGGCGCGGTCGCCGGCGTCGGCGGTGCGCTCAATGCCATCTCCACGCAGGTCGTCGGTCTCGACAGCCTCTCCTTCACCACCTCGGCCGAGGCGCTGGTGATGCTGGTTCTGGGCGGCACCGGTTCGCTCTATGGCGGGCTGATCGGAACACTCGTCTTCATGTGGTTCGAGGACTTCGTCTCCTCCATCAATCCCTTCCATTGGCTCACCATCGTCGGTGCCCTGCTGATTGCCGTCGTGCTGTTTGCGCCGAGCGGCCTCTACGGCACCGCTGTCCAGCTTCTCCAGCGCATCCGGGACAAGCGATGAGCACGGTTTTCGAGGCACGGCACCTGAACAAATCCTTCGGCGGCCTGGCCGTTGCCAAGGATATTTCCATATCGCTGGCGCGTGGCGACCGGGTAGCGCTGATCGGCCCCAACGGTGCCGGCAAGACCACCTTCATCAATCTCGTCACCGGGCATCTGGCGCCGGATTCCGGCACGGTGATGTTTGACGACGCCGATGTCACCGCACTCAGCCCGACGAAGCGGGTGCGGCAGGGGCTGGTGCGCTCCTTCCAGGTGACGCGCCTGTTTTCGGAAATGACACCGGCCGAGCATGTGGCGCTGGCGGTGCTGCAGCGCACCGGGCGCTCAGGCCGAATGCTCGGCAATTTCCAGGCCATGCAAGATGTGATGGCGGAAGTGCAGGAAAGCCTGCATTCGCTCGGCATCGACCATGTCGCAAACCGCAGGGTCAGCGAGATTGCCTATGGCCAGCAGCGCCTGCTGGAGATCGCGCTGGCACTGGCGCTGAGACCCAAGGTGCTGCTGCTCGACGAGCCCGCCGCCGGCGTGCCGCAAAGCGACACTTCCCGCATCGAGACAGCTCTTGCGGCGCTCCCGGCGGACCTTGCCGTGCTGATGATCGACCACGACATGGACCTCGTCTTCCGCTTTGCCCGGCGCGTGGTGGTGCTGGCCGCCGGCGCTATCATTTTCGACGGTTCGCCGCAGGAAGTCACCCAAGACATGCGCGTGCGCGAGGCCTACCTGGGAAATTACGCCAATGCCCGCAGCGCAGCTTGAAGTCGCCAATCTGAGCGCCGGCTATGGCCAGACGCGCGTACTGGAGAACGTCAGCTTCGCCGTTCCCGCCGGCTCGCGCCTTGCCGTTCTGGGCCGCAACGGCGTGGGCAAGACCACGCTTTTTGCCACCATCGCCGGCCAGACACGGCTCTATAATGGCACGATCCGCCTCGACGGCAAGGAACTGAGCGGTCTTGAGAGCGCATCGCGTGCCCGTAGCGGGCTTGGCTATGTGCCGCAGGCGCGCTGCATCTTTCCATCGCTCACGGTCGAGGAGAACTTGCTTGTCGGCCTGAAGGACCGCGAACGGACGGCGATTGCCGAAGCCTATGACATGTTCCCACGGCTGCAGGAGCGGCGCCGGAATTTCGGCTCGCAGCTTTCCGGCGGCGAGCAGCAGATGCTGTCGACGGCCCGCACCATCCTCGGCAAGCCCACGGTGCTTTTGCTCGACGAGCCGCTGGAGGGCCTGGCGCCGGTCATCTGCGAGGAACTGATGGCGGCGTTTTCCAAGCTCGCTGCCGCAGGCGACATGACGATCCTGCTGGTCGAACAGCGCATCCAGAGCGCCCTCGACTTCGCCGATCACGTGCTGGTGCTGGAGCGCGGGCAGGTCGCCTGGTCCGGCACGCCAGTCGAGCTTTCCGCCGATCCGGCAACGGTTGAAAGATTGCTCGGCGTCGGCGGCTTGCACTGATGCCCATTTCTGCACGAAGAGAGAATGAAAATGACCAAATTCCTCCCGCTGTCGCAGGCCGTTGCCGAAAACCTGCATGACGGCGACACGGTGGCTTTCGAGGGCTTCACTCACCTTATCCCCACTGCCGCCGCGCATGAGGCGATCCGCCAGGGCTTCAAGGAGCTGACGCTGGTGCGTATGACGCCCGACCTGATCTACGACCAGATGATCGGTATGGGCATGGCGAAGAAGGTGGTCTTCTCCTATGCCGGCAATCCCGGCGTCGGCCTGCTGCGCCGCTTGCGCGATGCGGTCGAGAACGGCTTCCCGCACGCGATCGAGGTCGAGGAGCACAGCCACGCCGCCATGGCCAATGCCTATGAGGCGGGCGCGGCCGGCTTGCCCTGCGCCATCTTCCGCGGCTATCGCGGTGCGGAACTTGCCAGGGTCAACCCGAACATAAAATCGGTGATCTGCCCGTTCACTGGGGAGGTGCTGGCGGCCGTTCCGTCGGTTAGGCCGGATGTTACCTTCATCCATGCGCAGAAGGCCAACAGGAAGGGCGATGTCCTGATCGAAGGCATCATCGGCATCCAGAAGGAGGCGGTGCTGGCGGCAAAGCGTGCCGTGGTCACCGTCGAGGAGGTGGTGGAGGATTTCGACGGCCTGCACCCCAATCTCACCATCCTGCCCAGTTGGACGGTGACGGCAATCTCGGTTGTGCCGGGCGGGGCCCATCCTTCCTACACCCACGGCTACTATATCCGCGACAACGCCTCCTATCTGGAATGGGACAAGATCGCCGCCGACCGCGACCGCTTCCGCGAATGGATGCAAAAGAACGTCATGGAAAAGACCGCCGGGGATTTTTCAGGCCGCGTCGAACATCTGAGGAATGCAGCATGAGCGAAGCTTCCACCAAGCTGGGTTTCACGCCCAATGAGATGATGACGATCGCCGCCTCGCGCGCGCTCGGCAATGACGATGTATGCTTCGTCGGCATCGGTGCGCCATCGGCCGCCTGCAATGTGGCGCGGCTGACCCATGCGCCCGACGTCACGCTGATCTATGAATCCGGCACCATCGGCACCGCGCCCGACGTGCTGCCACTGTCGATCGGCGATGGCGAATTGTGCGACACTGCCGTCACCACCGTCTCGGTGCCGGAGATGTTCCGCTACTGGCTGCAGGGCGGCCGCATCTCAATAGGCTTTCTCGGGGCCGCGCAGATCGACAGGTTCGGCAATATCAACACCACGGTCATCGGCGACTACGCCCATCCCAAGACGCGCCTGCCGGGCGGCGGCGGCGCGCCCGAGATCGCGACCTCGTCGAAGGAAATCTACATCACCATGGCGCAGTCGAAGCGCGGCATGGTCGAGAAGATCGACTTCTTCACCTCCTTCGGCCATGGCGAGGGCGGCGACCACCGCCAGCGGCTGGGCATCGGGACCAAGGGTCCGACGCTGCTGATCACCGATCTCGCGACCTGGAAGCCCGATCCGGTGACCAAGGAGTTTACCGTGGTCTCGCTGCATCCGGGCGTCAGCCGCGAACAGGTGCAGGAGACCTGTGGCTGGACGGTGAAATTCGCCGACCGGCTGGAAGTAACGCCGGCGCCAACTGAGCTCGAGCTTTCCACCCTGCGCGCCTTGCAGGCACGCACCAAGGCGGCGCATGAGGGGACTGCCAACGGCAAGGCGGCTTGACCGTGGCCGAGGCCACGGTCACCGCAGTGCCGGGAGCCTTATTTTTTCGCTACGATTTTTGAAACCCGGTCGCCTTGCGGATCGTCCGCGCTGCGAGACTTGTTGACCGCATAGACCGTGCCTTTGCCGTCGGAAACGACATGGTTGGCAAGCGGTGCATTTTCCAGATTGGCGACGATATTGCCTTCCGGATCGACGACGGTCACGGTTCCGGCATCGCGGCTGCTGACATAGGCCAGGCGTTCCACCGGGTCGAAAGTGACATTCAGCGCGCCGGCACCCACGGCCACGTTGCTGAGCGTCTTGCCGCTTTCAGCATCGACGATCAGCAGATTGTCGCTGCCCTGGCCTGCCACGAAAATGCGGTTGGTTTGGGCATCATAGGCAACGCCGATCGCCGTGCGGGCGCCCTCGACCTTGAACACCTTCTCGACACTGTCGCTCGCCACATCGATGATTGCCGCTTCGCCGGTGGACAGGCTCACCGCGTAGAGCTTGCCCGAGGTGGCGTCGAACTGCAGGCTGCCGACCGAGAAATCCTCGCCGCGCTGGGTACTGTCGATCTCGATATATTTGATGAAGCTCAAGCTCTTGGCATCCAGCACCGCAACCCTCGGCGTGCCGGTTGAGGAGACATAGGCCTTGCCGTTCTTCTCGTCTATCGCCACGTCGCGCGCATGCTTGACCGTGCCTGGATCGAACTGCTTGACCAGCGACAGATCGGACTGCTTGTAGACGGCAACAGTGTTCTGGCGCGTATTGGTCACCCAGACCGTGCCGCTCGCATTGTCCACGCCGACGCCATAGACGGCGAACACGCCGCCTTCCTCGCCATCCTTGCGTGCAGGAGCCGCTGCCGGCGTGGCCTTCGCCTCGATGGCAAGCGTATCGGGGTTCACCTTAAGCAGCGCCGAATCCTTGATCGCCGGCGGGCGCCCGCTGGAGGACGTCACGAACAGGGCATTGCTCTTTGCGCTATATGCGCTCTGGTAGAGGCCCGGAACCAGCTTGTTGGCCTGGACGTCGAACTTCTCGGCACCTGACAAAGGCACACGCGGCGACACTTTGAGATCGACGATCTCGGCATGGTAGGGCGCGCTCGTCGTCAGCACCAAAGGATGAGTGCCGACGACGGAATCGTCGGGTAGCTTGAACTTCGCCTCGAACTTGCCTTCCTGATCGGTGGTGACGGCGCCGTCGCCGAGCGTCTGTGCCCCGCGCAGGATCGTGATGGTCTGGCCGGGCTTGAAGTTCTGGCCGGAAATCTTCACATCCGAACCGGAATAGACGGGCTGGCCCTGTTCGGCCGCCCCGGCGCGCACGCGACCCTGGAAGTTGGCGTCGGGCGCATCGAAGGCAACCTGCGCCAGCGCGGTGCCGAGGCTGAGCGCCAGCGCGCAGGCCGCGATTATCAAACGCAATCCCATTGCTGGCCGGTTTCGGGAGGCGGGTGTGGACATACCGTGCATGGGATTTCCTGTCAGTTGAGACCGCTGCCAATGGCGATCGAATGGGAGAACGGCAGTGTTCTATATAACATGATAATCTTGCTCAAGTTATATTTCCGTCATGCACGCAGGGTCGCACCACCGTCGACATAGAGGTCGCCCATGGTGATGTGGCCGGCACGGTCGGAGAGCAGGAAGACCACGGCCTCGGCCACATCGTCCGGGGTCGCCAGCTTTCCGAGCGGAATGCCGCTTTTGAAGGTTTCGAGCGAGCCGGCGATCACTTTCTGCGCCCCGGCTTCGTCGGCCCACATGCCGGTCTGCATTGGCGTCAGCGTCGAGCCGGGCGCGACGATGTTGCAGCGTATGCCCAAGGGCGCCAGTTCCAGCCCGAGGCAGCGGGTAAACATGGTGGCCGCTGCCTTGGAAGCGGCATAGGCAGCCATGGCGTGCCGGGGAATGCCGGCCGCGTTGGAGCTCACCGTCACCAGCGCGCCGCGCCGCCCAACCTTCATGCGCCTGGCCAGCGCCCGCGAGACATGGAACACGCCGTCACAATTGACGGCAAAGACGTTGCGCCAGGTTTCGTCCGAAGTCTCGGTGACGAGATCGGTGGAGAGGATGCCGGCGACGCTGACGCCGAGATCGATCGGGCCATGTTCTTTCTCCCGTCGATCCACCAGCGCCTCGACGGCAGCGGCATCGCGCACGTCGAGCATGGCGGTCGTCACCCGTCCGGCGGGAAGATCGGCCAGCGGCGCAAGGGCAGCCGCATCGACGTCGGTGGCGAGTACATGTGCGCCTTCGTCCACCAAAAGCCGCACTACGGCCTCGCCGATGCCGCCCCCGGCACCCGTTACCAGCGCGGTCTTTCCCTCAAGTCCGGTCGGGCGCATGCAAAACTCCTTCAGTCATATTGGGCGAGCCACCGGTCGAGCTCAGGCGCGATCAGCGCTGAGGCCGCCGGTGTTGTCAGTTGCGGGTGCAGGAAGGGAACCTCGATGCGGTCGAGCCCGGCGGCATGCGCCAGCCACAGATCGGGAACCAGTTCGGGGCGGTCCTTATGGTCGAGGCCGGCGCGTATATGAGTGACGGTGCCCTCATAGTGGCTGTGGTAGTGGTTGCGTACCAGCCGGTTGGTATCGAGTACCACCCGCACCACGCCGTCCAGCGCCGCGCCCGGCAGGTTGCCGAGCGAGCTGTCGCCGGCGCGCAGGAAAGCGACGATCGCCTCGCGGGTGGTGAGTTCGGGATGCGCGTTCGGATCGTGGCCGGCAATCGCCAGCAAAGCCCGAAGGGCTGCCGTCTCATCCGGCTCGGGTTCGGCCCGCCAGCACTCGGCCGGGTAGGAATCAAGCATCGCAACCACGCCGACCTTCTTGCCGCGCGCTTGCAGATGCACTGCCATTGCATGCGCGATGATGCCGCCGACCGACCAGCCGGCGAGGTGATAGGGACCCTCCGGGCAGAGGTCCGCAATGCGGCCGGCATAGTCTGCAGCCAGCGTATCGAGGCTGTCGGGCAGGGGCGTGTCGGGATCGATCGCCGGCGATTGCAGCCCGTAGACCGCCCGTCCCGCCGCCAGCGAACGGGCGAGTGTGCGATAACCCCAGGCGAGCCCGCCGGCCGGATGCACGATGAACAGCGGTGGCTTTTCATCGCCACCCGCCCGCAGCCGGATGACCGGCTCCAGCCCGCTGTCATGCACCCTGTCGGCATCTATGGACGCGGCGAGCGTGGCGATTGTCGGATGCTCGAACAGCACGCCGAGGCCGGGATCGAAGCCGAAATGTTCCTGCACGCGAAGCAGCAGATGGACGGCGAGCAGCGAGTCACCGCCAAGGTTGAAGAAATCCGCATCCGGGTCGGGCAGCGCCTCAAGCCCCAGCACCTCGGCCACGAGCCGGCACAGCGCCGCCTCGGTCGGCGTCGCCGGCGCGCGTGCCGCGGGAGCTTCGAAGCTCGGGGCCGGCAGCGTCTTGCGGTCGAGCTTGCCATTGGCGCTGACCGGCATAGTGTTCATCTCGACCACAGCGGAAGGCACCATATAGTCGGCCAGCCTTGCCGCCATATGGCTGCGCAGCCTCTCTGGCTCGTAAGCATCAGTCGGCACGACATAGGCGACGATGCGCTTGTCGCCCGGCCGGTCCTCGCGCACGATCACCGCCGCATCCGACACCAGCGCCGAACCGGCAATCGCCGCCTCGACCTCGCCGAGCTCGATACGCAGACCCCTGATCTTCACCTGATGATCGGAGCGCCCGAGATAGACGACCGCGCCGTCCTCGCGCAGTCTGGCAAGATCGCCGGTCTTATACATGCGCTCGCCCGGCCGGAACGGGTCGGGCACGAAGCGTTCCTCGGTCAGGTCCGGCCGGCCGAGATAGCAGCGGGCAAGCTGCACGCCGGCAAGATAAAGATGGCCGGCAACGCCCGGCGGCAGCGGGCGCAGCAGTTCGTCAAGTACATAGAGCCGCGTGTTCCAGACCGGAAAACCGATCGGCACCGGCGCGCTATCGTCGTCCGGTCCAGCCGGCCAGTAGCTGACATCGACGGCCGCCTCGGTCGGACCGTAGAGATTGTGCAACTCGCCCTCGATGCGGTCATGGAAGCGGTCGCGATGTTCGGCGGTCAGTTCCTCGCCGCTGCAGAAGGTGCGCGCGACGCTCAGGCCTTGCGAGGCAGGCGATGCGAGGAAGGCCGAGAGCATCGACGGCACGAAATGCAACGTGGTGATCTCATGCCGGCGCACAAGTGCGGCAATCGCCGTCGGGTCGCGATGCGCGCCGGGCGGCACCACCACCAGCGTTGCTCCGGTGATGAGCGGCAGGAAGAATTCCCAAACCGAAACGTCGAAAGTGGCTGGCGTCTTCTGCAGGAAACGGTCGGCGGCGGTGAAGCCGTAATGCGTGCGCATCCATTCCAGCCGATTGACGATGGCGCGATGCTCGATCACCACGCCTTTGGGTTCGCCGGTCGAGCCGGAAGTATAGATGACATAGGCCATGCCGCCCGGCGCGGGGGTCTCCAGCTCCGCTGCATAGGGCTCTATCGGCCAGCTTTCCGGCGGCAGCACCTTGGCTCCGGCGAATGCCTCGTTGCCCGGTTCAGCCAGCACGCAGACGGGCTTTGCCGAAGCCACGATGCGAGCCAGGCGCTGCGGCGGATTGTCGAGGTCGAGCGGCAGATAGGCAGCACCGGCGCGCAAGCTTGCCACCAGCGCCACCACCAATTCGACCGAGCGGGGCAGGGCGACCGCAACGATCCGGTCGCGCCCTGCGCCCTGCCGCTTCAACTCAGCTGCAAGGGCGGCAGTGCGGCGGTCAAGATCGGCATAGCTGAGTGTGGTATCCTCATGGACCAGTGCCGGCGCATCCGGTGTCGCCCGCATCTTCGCCTCGATCAGCGCCGCCAGCGTGGTGTCAGGCACCTCATGCTCGGTCCGGTTGGCCTCGACCAGATAGCGCTCGACATCGGTGGCGCAGGCGGTCGGCACATCGGCCAGCGCGGCTGCTTCCATGGAACTGGTAAGAAAAGCCGCCAGCCGTTCGGAATGCGCCTTGGTGGCCTCGACCGAATAGAGCGCCGGGTTGGAATCCACCTCCATCAGCAGCGCGGTGCGCGCATCGCCGCGGAAGGTGAAGGTGATATCGTCGACCGCGCCGGCACCGAGGATGTTGAGCGTAACGTCCAGCCCCGGCAGTGTCGGCGGCAGGTCGAAGGGCTGCACATTGACCAGCGGCCCGTAGAGCCGGCGCTGGCCGCCGACGAGACCGAGGTCGCGGCGCAACTGCTCCGAGCGGTAGCGCCCGTGGCGGCGGGCTCGCATCAGCCGTTTCGACATGTCGATGAGATAATCGCCGAGCGGCTGCGCCTCGTCGGGCATCACGCGAAGCGGCAATACATTCATCAGCATGCAGGGCACGCGGGCCGCCGCATTGCCCAGCCGGCCCATATGCGGCACGCCGATGACGATTTCGTCGGTGCCGGCAAAGCGTCTGCAATAGGCCGCCACCAGCGCGGTCAGCGCATCCGGCCAGGTCACTTTCGCATCGGCTGCGAAGGCCAGCAGACGCTCCATGAAGACAGCGGGCAGATAAAGGCTTTCGCGCTTGAAGCGCGGGCTGGAAATGGCGCGGCCGGGCGCCATGCCGGTGACCGGCTCCAGCCCTGCCATCTCCTCATGCCAGAAGGCACGGTCGGTCTCGCGCTTTGGCGATGCCGCATAGGCACGGTCGTCATCCAGCGTCACCTGCAACGGCGGAAAGCTTGCGGCCGGTTCCGTGCCGTTCACTAGACAGGCATAGTGCTCCGCCACCCGGTTGGTGACGAGCACCATGCCGAAGCCGTCTATAGCCAGATGATGGATGCGCTCGTAGAAGAAATGCCGATCGGGCGACAGCCGGTAGAGAAGGAAGGCCGCGAGCCTGTCGCGCGAGAGGTCGAGCGGCGTATTGGTGTCGGCCTCGATTGCCGCCAGCGCCTCGGCCTGCGGATCGGGCGACGCTGTCAGATCGACAATTTCGAGGAACGGGAGCCGTGCCGGATCGACCACCTGCAGCGGCCCGTCCGGTCCGTCCTCGAAGCGCAGCGCCAGAGCCTCGGCCTCGCGTACCGTGCGGTCCACCGCATCGCGGAAGGCTTCGATGTCGAGCGGCCCGGCGATGTCAAGATATTGCCCGGTGTTGAGGATCGGATTGGTCGGGTCGATGCGCTGCGTGTACCACAGGCCAGTCTGCGCCTCGGTCAGCGGCGCGCCTGTCTGGCAAGCGGCAGCAGGCTTGGCATCCATATCAGGCTCTGCTGCCCGCGCCTGCCTGCTTGGTTTCAATCGCCTCCCACCAGCCGGCCAGCGTGAAGCGGTCGGCCAGTTCGGCAAAGTCCAGGTCGAGGCCATCTTCCTGCCATTTCAGGATGAGGTTGAGCAGCCGCATGGAATCGATGCCGAGATCCATCAGATTGTCCTCGATGCCGATGCCGTCAGGGTCCTCGTGGATCATTTCGGCAATGTCGGCGCGCATGCTTTCCAGCGTGATGGCCATGTTTGCCTCCGGTCAAACAAGTATCGCGACGAGCTGGTCGGTACTGGCGACGCTGCCGCAGCGCCCCGCCACCCACTCCAGCGCGAGATCGTGCTTGTCGCGTGAAAAATCCGCCAGGGCGTCGGCGGCGAAGAACGCCTCGATGTCGCGCTGGAAGGCTTCCGCCGCCGTCATCATGCAGCCGATATGGGCATAGATGCCGGTGACGATGAGCTGGTCGCGTCCGCGCGCGCGCATCAGCGTTTCCAGATTGGAGCGCTGGAAGGCGCTGTAGCGGTGCTTGACCAGCACGAAATCGCCCTGCTGCGGCGCCAGCGGCGTGATGATCGCCTGGTCCGCCTCGACGGCGCTCATGCCCGGCCCCCATATGTCGGCCTGCAAGCCGCGGTCGCGTCGGTCCTGATCGCCGTTCTGGGCAGTGTAGAAAACGGGAATCCCTTTTATCCGGCAATGCGCCGCCAGGCGCGCAATGTTGGCTGTCGCCGGCGCGAGAGGAGAGGCATCGGCTATGAAGGGCCGCACGAAATAGTTCTGCATGTCGTGGATGAGCAGTGCCGCACGGTTCGTGTCGACCCTCCATGGCCCGCGCGATTGCGGCAGTTCGGCTACCGTCGGCAGTTCATATGGCTGGATGATTGGAAGCCCCATGGCCCTCACTCCTTTACTGCTTCGGCGTCGAGGAATGCCTGCCGCAACTGCGCGCGCAGTTCCTTGCGGCTGATCTTGCCGACTGCCGTTGTCTCGAACCGTTCCACGAAGCGGATCTGGTCCGGCACCTTGAATTCCGCGACGTTGCGGGTGCGCATCCAGGCCTTGATGGCGGCTGCCTTCGGCACCTCGCCTTGCGGGATGATGAAGGCGCAGCTTCGCTCGCCAAGGAACGGATCGGGGATCGACACCACCGCCGCATCGAACACCTGGGGATGGGCCAAGAGATGATCCTCGATCTCCTCTGCCGACACCTTCTCGCCGGCGCGGTTGATGTGATCGGTCGCCCGGCCCTGCACGACCAGATAGCCTTCGCGCGTGCGCCGCACTACATCGCCGGTGCGGTAGAAGCCGTCCTGCGTGAAGGAGCGTTCATTGGCTGCCAGCTCGTTGTGATAGGTGCGGATCGTATAGGGACCGCGCGTCAGGAGATTACCCGACTCGCCCTCGGCCACGGGCTTGCCCTCGTCATCGACGATCAGCACCTCGTCGTCGGGACTGATTGGGCGGCCCTGTGTTTCAACGATGATGTCTTCGGGGTCGTCCAGGTGGGTGTAGTTGACCAGCCCTTCGGCCATGCCGAATACCTGCTGCAACGTGCAGCCGAGGGTAGGGCGCACCCGGCGCGCGGCTTCCGGCATGAATTTCGCGCCACCGACCTGCAGCACCTTCAGGCTTGACAGGTCATGCTTGGTTTTCGGGGCGGCCTGCATCCACAACAGTGCGAGCGGCGGCACCAGCCCGGTGATCGTAACCTTCTCCTTCTCGATCAGGGCAAAGGCCGTCTGCGCATTTGGCGAGGGGCACATGACGATGCAGCTGCCGGCATGGAGCGCACCAAACACGCCGGGCGAGCTCATCGGGAAATTATGCGCCACCGGCAGCGCCGTCATATAGACGCTGTCCGCATCCAGCCCGCAGATCTCGGCGCTCGCGCGAAACGAATAGATATAGTCGTCATGGGTGCGCGGGATGAGTTTCGACAGCCCCGTGCTGCCGCCTGAAATCTGCAGGAAGGCGACGTCCGAAGGCGAGGGGTTGCCCGGCAACAGCGATGGGTCGGGCGCGAAATCCTCGAAGCGGGCGAATTCCTCCGCTTCGCCGACTACCACGACATGGCGCAGTTCCGGTACTTCCGCGTTTACCTCGCGCGCCAGCACGCGATAGTCGAAGCCGTCGCCTTTGTCGGCCACCACATAGCCGGCAGCCTCGGCCTTGCGCGCAAAATGCGCTATTTCGGTGCGGCGGTGAGCGGGCAGCGCATAGACCGGGATCAGGCCGGCATAAAACAGGCCGAACACGACCGACAGGAATTCCGGCCGGTTGCCGATCTGGACGATGACACGCTCGCCCGGCTTCAGCCCCAGCTTGAGGAAGCCGGCGGCGGCCGTCTCGGCGCGAAGGTGCAACTCGCCATAGCTCCAGCGCTCTTCACCGCCGACCACGGCGATGCGGTCCGGGAAAGCGGCGGCGCGCTCGCGCAGCATCCTGGGAAAGGTCTCGCCGCGCCAGTAGCCCTTTTCGCGGTAAAGGCGCGCGAGCTCTTCCGGCCAGGTCTGGCGGATCGGCATCATGCCGCGCGCTCCCGAAGCGGGCGACCCTGCTCATCGATGCCGAGCGCCGAAAGCAGCGCCACGAACTTGGCCGAGGTCTCGTCGGTTTCGGCCACAGGGTCCGAGCCCGCTACGATGCCGGCGCCGGCATAAAGCGTTGCCTGTGCACCGGCGATGCGCGCCGAGCGGATCGAGACATACCATTCGCCGTCGCCCTGTTCGTCGGTCCAGCCAACCGCACCGGCGTAGAAGCCGCGGTCGTAGCCTTCCAACTCGCCGATCACTTCGGCTGCCCGCCGGCGCGGCAGGCCACAGACAGCCGGGGTGGGGTGAAGCACGGCGGCAAGCTCGGTTACCGGTGTCTCACTGTCCTTGAGCGTTCCGACAATGCGGGTGCCCAGATGCCACATGCTGGCCGTCGGCCGAAGCGTCGTGCCCTTGGGCGCGGCAAGCTCACGGCAATAGGGGGAGAGCGCATCGAACACCGCATCGACCACGGCCTGATGCTCGCGCCTGTCCTTCTCGGAGCTTTCCAACGCGGCGGCCGAACGACGGTCGGCAGCCGCGTCGCTATAGCGCCGGGCGGAACCTGCCAGCGGATGCGAGATCACATTCGCGCCGCGCTTGGAAACCAGCAATTCCGGTGTTGCGCCCACCAGCAGCGGTTGCGGCCCCGAACGCTCGCCCGGCAAAAGCGTGGAAAACACGGTGACGCTGCGGTCCTGCCCCAATGCGCGCAGCAGGCCGGCCGCATCGAAGGCGTGCGACGATGACAGGGAGAGGCTGCGCGACAGCACCACCTTGGTCAGCGGCTCGACATCTGCGGCAGAGCGTTTGATCAATTCCAGGCAGGCGGCGACGGCATCGCGATAGGCCGAAGGCGCAGGCTCGGGCCGGATGACACAGCGCGGAGCCTCCAGCACCGCTGCCGCAGCGGGCAGCGTTTCCACTTGTCCCTCAACCCTGACGAGCGTTTCCGGCTGGAACAGATAGTCGGCTTGCGAACGATCGAAGGGCAGCGCGCCGACGATGACGCGCGGGCCATCGGCATGAGCGGCGAAGAAAGTGCAAACGCGCTCGGCAAAGCTATCGATCGCCCCGGGCTCAACTTCGGCGCGCACGCCTTGCGCAACCACGGCGCGTTCGGCGTCGCGCAGCCGAAAGGTGGGTTCTGCCCCTGAGGCAGGCTGGCGCTGCTCTCCTGCAGACTGGCTTGATGACGACAATATCCGCATCCGATCCTGAAATCCGGCCCATCCGCAGGTGCATTCCAAGCACCACCGGCAACGGCCCCAACGCAATTTCCCGGGCACCAATAAAAATATGAATTGCAATGTCAACTTAAAAACTTGCAATGTAGAAGGGAATTCATGATGCCACCGCGGGTGGAAAATGACCGAGGTTTAAGAGGCTGGTTGAAAGCATGAACGGAAAGGTCCGGTACGATCCGGTAGCGGTCTGGCTGCATTGGCTGGTGGCGGTGCTGGTGCTGGCACAGTTCGCCACCGGCTGGATATGGGGCTGGTTCGAGCGCGGCTCGGAGCCGCGTTTCTATCTTTTCCGCACCCACATTTTCATCGGATCGACCATATTGGCGCTGGGGCTGCTGCGTGTCGGCTGGCGTCTTGGCCATACCCCGCCACCGCTTCCGGCCGACATGTCGAGATTGCAGGCGCTCGCTGCGCATGCCACGCACCGGCTGCTCTATCTCGCTATTCTGCTCCAGCCGGTACTCGGCCTGTTGACGATCTCCACCTTCGGCAAAAGCCTCGGCCGCTGGCCGCGCGATCTCCACAATCTCGGTGCGAAGCTCATCGTCGCCATCGTCGCACTGCATGTCGCAGCCGCCCTCTGGCATCAGCTGATTCGCAAGGACGGGCTGCTGGCGCGCATGATCCCGGCCCGCCCGTAGACCTTCATCAGCAAACAGGAAATCCGATGCGGTATTCCAGCAAGACCGGTATTTTCGCCTGCGCCTTGTTTGCGCTGCTTGGCGTGATGGTGGCGACAATGGCACGGGCCGAAATCCGTGCCAGGGATATCACCGGCCGTCAGGTCGTGCTGGCTGAGCCTGCCCATCGCATCCTCATCGATGACGGCCGCTACCTGATCGCGCTGTCGCTCATTCACCCCGATCCGGTCAGCCTGCTCTCGGCATGGCCGCGCGACATCAACCGCATCGGCCCCGAGGCCTATCGGCACTATGCGGAAAAATTCCCGGCCATCGAAAAGCTGGCGAAGAGCTCCAGTTCCGCAGGTACATTCTCGGTCGAGCAGGTATTGGCGGCCCAGCCCGATATCGCCATCTTCTCGCTGCAGTCGAAACCCGGCGATGACGACATAGGCCGGCTGGAAACGGCTGGCGTGCCCGTCGCCATCATCGATTTCTTCGACCAGCCGCTTGAAAATCTGGAGCCGAGCCTGCGCTTTCTGGGCGAAATCATCGGCCGCCGCGATCAGGCGGAAGAATTCATCGCCTTCCGCCGGGAGCGCATGGAGGCAATCGCTGCAAAGGTGGCCGCTTCGTCCAGCCCTCGTCCGCGCGTGTTCCTCGAGCCGCATGCGGCTCGCACGGATGAGTGTTGCGCCTCGCCGGGGCGCGGCAATATCGGCAACTATATCGAGTTCGCCGGCGGCGAGAATATCGGTTCGGTGCTGCAGGGCGTGACCGGCATGCTCAACCTCGAATATGTGATCTCGGCCGACCCTCAGGTCTACATCGCCACCGGTGGCCCGCATATGGAGGGAACGAACGGCCTGCTGATCGGGCCGGGCTATGACGAGCAGCGCGTGCGCGAGACGCTGGCGCGCGTGGCAGCCCGCAAAGGCATTTCCGGCAGCACGGCGGTGCGCGAGCATCGGGTACACGGACTTGCCCATCAACTCGTCAATTCGCCGCTGGATATTCTCACTGTCGAAGCTCTGGCGAAATGGATACGTCCGGATCTCTTCCCGGATATCGATCCCGAAAAGACACGGCAGGAGATCAATGAACGGTTCCTTGCCGTACCGCTCACAGGCATCTACTGGATGGATTTCGATTAAATCTGCGGTTCAAGTATTTGATATGATGGTTAAGCTGTTGAAGCTAACTACATGTCTTTACATGATTTAAAGACGCAAGTCTGGTTGCGATTTTTCCGGAATTGGCGGAAAATCACACGTCATCGTCGACCATCACCTGCAGATAGCCGCGTGAGCAGTGCTCGACGCGTGCCTCGACGCCATAGACGCCGGAAAACATCTTTGGCGTCACCGCCTCGTCGGGACTGCCATCGGCAAATACCTTGCCGCCCGAAAGCACGATGATGCGCTCGCACCAGCGGCAGGCCAGCGCGATGTCGTGCAGCACGAGTATGGTCACGATGCCGCGCTCCCTGGCAATCGCCTGCACCACCTTCATGACGCGCAGCTGATGGTTGAGGTCGAGCGCGCTGGTCGGCTCGTCCAGCAGCAGCACGGAGGGTCGCCGCGCAATCGCCTGGGCGAGGCTGGCCATCTGGCGTTGGCCGCCGGACAACTCGTCCAGCGCCCGCATGGCAAGCTGCTCGATACCTAGGCGGGCGAGCGTCTCCAGCGCCAGCTCCCTGTCCGCGCTCGAGGCCCGGCCGTGCGGTGAGGCCTTCAACGCGCCAAGCAGCGCCTCGAATACGGTAAGCCCCACGCGCTGGGGCAGCGCTTGCGGCATATAGGTGACGTGGGCGGCATGTTCGGTAGCACTTGCGCCGACCAGTTCACGCCCGCCAAAGCGGATTGAGCCGTATGCCCGGTTAAGCCCCGCCAGCCCGCGCAGCAGCGTCGTCTTGCCGGCCGCGTTCGGGCCGACCAGTGCCGTCAGCGCGCCGCCGCGGATGGGAGAAAGCGAGAGATTGTCGATGACCTTGCGGCCGGGATAGCCGACCGACAATCGTTCCACAGACAGTGTGGCAGATGCGGTGTCGCTCATATGCGTTCCCGCCGCAGGAAGATCAGCGCCATGAAGAAGGGAACGCCGATCAGCGCCGTAACGATGCCGACCGGCATCACGGCGCCGGGAACGATCACCTTGCTCGCCACGGAGGACAGCGACATCACCGCCGCACCCGCTGCCATTGAGGCCGGCAAGAAGAAGCGATGGTCCTCGCCGACCAAGAGCCGCGCAATATGCGGCCCTACCAGTCCGACAAAGCCGATCGTGCCGACGAAGGCTACCGAGGTGGCGGCAAGCAATGACACACGCAGCAGCGAAACAAAGCGCAGCCGTGCCACGTCCACGCCGAAGCTGCGAGCCCGATCTTCGCCCAAGCGCAGCGCCGTCATCTTCCAGGCCGACCACATGGCGGTCGGGGTGACGAGCACGATTGCGGCGAATAGCACCGCAAGCTTTTCCCAATTGCCGCGCGCCAGGCTGCCCATGCTCCAGAACACGAGCTGCTGCAGCGCCTCCTGCGTCGCCACGAACTGGATCAGCGCCACCAGTGCGTTGAAGGTGAAGACCATGGCGATGCCGAACAGCACCAGCGTTTCAGGCCCGGTGCCGCGCAGCCGCGACAGGGCCTGCAACAACAGCACGGAGCCGAAGGCGAACACAAAGGCATTGCCCGACACGATCCAGGAACTGGCGATGCCCGGCAGGCCGATGCCGAGCACGATGGCCAGCGCGGCTCCCAGCGATGCGGCCGACGAAACACCGAGCGTGAACGGGCTCGCCAGCGGATTGTTGAGGATGGTCTGCATCTCCGCACCGGCGAGCGACAGGGCCGCACCGACCAGCACGGCAAGCAGCGCCTGCGGCAGGCGCACATCCCAGATGATGACACGGGCGGGAGCAGAAAGCTCGCCGGGGAAGAACAACCCCTTGACCGCATCCGCCACCGCAAGCTGGGAGGGACCGGTCACAAGGTCGGCCATGAACCCTGCCAGCACGATGGCGCACAAGCCGGCCAGCACGGCCAGCCGTTTGCGGACCAGCCGGCCATAGTCCTCGATCACAAAAGAAGCATGCGTGCTGTCGGCCAAAGAAGCATCCTGAAGCGTTTGCCCGGCAAGTTCAGGGCGCGCCGCTTATGCGATACATGATAAAAATCGTCAAGTTATCCCCTGGATAGTCTTGACGGCATTTCGCCCGACCTGCCACAGCTTGGCGATGCAACCAGTCGCCGTCACGCCCGCCCAGCCCAGACAACCGCAGCCCGCGGCGCTTGCCATATTCGACGCTGATGTGCCGACCCACAGGCTGGAGCGCCGATTGGTGGAAACGCAAAGCGGCCGGGCATTCCAGCTCTTCTTCGCCATTCCCCGCGCCGCGCCGCCGGCTGCTGGTTACCCGTTGCTATACATGCTCGATGGCAATGCCGCCTTCGATGCGTTGACGCCGGCGCATCTGGAGGCCGCGCCCGGGCTTGCGATCATCGGCATCGGCTACGACACCAAATTGCGCTTCGACGTGATGGCGCGCAGCCTCGACAATACGCCCGTCGAAATCCCGCTCTCCGCCAATGGGCGCAGGACCGGCGGCGCCGACGCCTTTCTCGACCTGCTTGCCGGCGAGTTGCGCGAACTGGCGGAGGCCGGCATCCGTGTCGACCCCGCCCGCCGGACGCTCTGGGGTCATTCGCTGGCCGGTCTGTGCACTCTATATGCCCTGATGACGAATCCGGGCGCCTTCCGCCGCTTCGTCTCCGTCAGCCCCTCGGTGTGGTGGAACGACCAGTGGCTGCTGGATTTCGAGGCAAAGGCTGCAACGACAGGCCGCGAGATCGAAGCGCTGGTCATGCTGGGCAATGCGGAGCGGCGATCCAATCCGGCTGGGCCCCATTGGGAGGGTCCCGCACCCCACACGCTGGAGATGGTCGCCCGCTTACGGCGCTGGCCCGGCCTGTCCGTGTCCATGGATATTTTCGGCGGTCTCGGCCATGCCGCCACTTTGCCGGCCTCCTTCGGCGCTGCTCTCGCCTTTGCCGGGAAGGAGTGAAGGCCCTCGGCGAGTGCGCCGTCACGGCAACCGGTCCGTGACGCCACATAAGTTGTGGCTAAATTGTGACAATCGGTGCCAATGCCGCCGACTAATAGTTGACAATTATAATCATGTTTTATAGCCGGATATTGCCGGTGTTTCCCGGTGACCCCCGCCTTCAAAGGCCCAGGCAAAGAATATGGAAACATCACATTGGGCCGCGACATGCTCGCGGCCAAAATTCATGCCTGGGGCTCATCGACCATGGAAACTGGTAGCCAGATTCATCCGTCTGACACTGAAACAATTTCACAAGTAAGGAACACCCTCGGTCTCCTGCCGGTCATCGCGCTGTCGGCAGCATTGACCGGCCCGGTCTATGCGCAGGCCCAGGAAACCTCACCGGGTGCTGGCAACGACGTCACGCTGGGCCAGATCAATGTCGAGGCGAGCGGGGGCGGCTCGGCCAATGCGGTCGAGCAGGACACGAATGTCGGCCGCATACCCGGCAAGGTCAAGGATGTTCCCCAGGTCGTCAATGTCATCACGCCCGAGGTGATGGAACAGCAGCAGACCCAGACGCTTGAGCAGGTTCTGCGCAACGTGCCGGGCGTTACCATGGCCATCGGCGAGGGCGGCGGCGGATTGAACGGCGACCAGTTCAAGATTCGCGGCTTCGAGGCCAAGGGCGATATCTACAGCGACGGTCTGCGCGATTTCGGCGTCTATGTCCGCGACAGTTTTGCCTATGAGGGGGTCCAGGTCTTCAAGGGGCCGTCCTCTGAAAACTTCGGCATGGGTACGACCGGCGGCGCGATCAATACCCAGCTGAAGCGCGCGCATCTTGATGACGAGACCATTATAGAGGGCCAGGCCGGCAACGGCCCGCTCGGCCGGGTGATGCTGGATGTGAACAAGCAGCTCAGCGAAACCAGCGCGCTGCGCTTCGTCGCCATGGGGCATTGGCAGGATCTGGTCGATCGCGACAATAACGAATCCAACCGGGCCGGCGTCCTCGCCACCGGATCGTTCGGCATCGGCACGGATCTGACCTGGGATGTGAGCTATTTCTACCAGCACGGCGATCGCACGCCTGACTACGGCGTGCCCATGGTCGCGCGCGGCGCCAGCAGTCCGGACAATCCGTTGCTGCCGATCACCGAGTTCGGCGTGCCGCGCTCAAGCTTCTACGGCAAGGCGCAGGACCACGATATCTTCAACACCCACGCCGTTACCTCCAAGGTGAAGTGGGAAGCGGAAGACTGGCTGACGCTCTACAACGACACGCGATTGTCGGTCTATGATCGCGACTTCTCCACCAGCGTGCCGTCCTGCAACGATAACAATGGCAGCACCTGCGCATCGGACTTCTTTGCAGGCAACCCGGCCTTCCTGTCCGGCTATGGTGGCGGCAACCCGACTTACGAGCAGAATTCCTGGGGCATCCAGAACGTCACCACCGGCGTAGCCAAGTTCGAGACCGGCTCCATGCGCCATGAGATGGTTGTCGGCCTGGACATGTTCTACCAGAAGAACGAGCGTGACGCATTCAGCGTCACCGGCAAGGATCCTTCCATTGTCGATGTCCGCAACCCGGGAGCCACCTTTGACCTACCCTATTCGGTCGCGCGCAACCCCAATGGCGACCGCAATGGCTCGGGCACGAATATCGGCCTGTTTGCGTCGGATCGTGTCTGGCTGACGCCGGAGTTCTCTGTTCTTGCTGGCGGCCGCTGGGACTATTTCGACTCCAAATATCACCAGGCAACCACGTCCAACAGCAATCCTGCGCCATTTGAAGGACGGGAAAAGACCAGTGCCTTCTCGCCCAAGGCCTCGCTGATCTGGGAGCCGACGCAGGATCAGACCTATTATGCGTCGTGGGCCCGCTCGTTCACGCCGGCAGGGCAGTTCATCGCCAACACCTCCAGCGCCATCAGCCCCAACACCCCCAATCTGGACCCCGAAAAGAGCGATCTTTATGAGGTCGGCGCCAAGGTTAATTTCCTCGGCGGGCTCATGAGCGTGACCGGGGCGGTGTTCCAGATCGAGAAGAGCAATGCCTTCTTCACCGATCCCGTTACGGGCGACACCGAAACAACGGGCGAGGAGCAGCGCGTGCGCGGCATCGAGCTTGGCGTGTCAGGCAAACCCACCGACGCCTGGACGGTCGGCCTTTCCTACAGCTACATGGACAGCGAAATCCTGGCTGCCTTCAATTCTTCAGGCGCGCCTACTGGCGTTGAAGGCAACGAGGTCGCCTATGTGCCGCACAATTCGGTGTCGCTGTGGACGAGCTATGAGGTCTCGCGCCATCTCGAGATGGACGGCAGGCTCGATGTCGGCGGCGGTATCGTCTATTCCGACGCCTATTACACCAACTCGGCCAATACCGGGCAGATTCCCGAATCCTTCTCGCTCGATGCGTTCGTCGCCTATGAGTACAACAATCTCAAATTCGCGCTGAACGGATACAACCTCACCGACAGCCTGAATTACTCCACCGGCTGGAGCAACCGCGCAGTCGTGGCGCCCGGCCGCAGCTTCGTGCTGACGGTGAGCACCAAGTTCTGAACGGGAAATAGCCGGGCCGCAAGATACGAAGCGGCCCGGATAAATCCTGTTCTCCGACCGGAAAGATGGATGCCCGATTTCATCTTTCGCAGCCGTCATCACGAATTGAGCCGGGTGTTTCCGGCTCAATTCTCCATGGAGAGCCAGATATGCTCATAACGATCCCCGATGTGCTGACCCCGGAAGAACTGGCCCATATCCGCCGCGTGCTGGAAACGACGCAATGGGTCGACGGCCGCACGACCGCCGGCGAGCAGGCAGCGCTGGTCAAGAAGAACCTGCAGGTTCCCGTCGATGCGCCTGCCGCGCAGGAACTGAGCCAGATCGTCATGCGCGCCCTGGGCCGCAACCCGACCTTCTCCTCGGCGGCGCTGCCCCTGCATGTCCTGCCCCCGATGTTCAATCGCTATGACGAGGGCATGACGTTCGGCGCCCATGTTGACGGCTCGATCCGGGTGGTGCCCGGCACGGCCATGCGTCTGCGCACCGACGTCTCCTCGACGCTCTTCCTGACGCCGCCGGAAGACTATGATGGCGGCGAACTGGTGGTGCATGACACCTACGGGACCCACAGCGTCAAGCTGCCCGCCGGCCACATGGTCGTCTATCCCGCCACCTCCATGCACAGCGTCAACCCCGTCACGCGCGGAAGCCGCTGGGGCTCCTTCTTCTGGACGCAATCGATGGTGAAGGACGACTGGCGCCGGCACATGCTGTACGATCTGGATATGTCCATCATAAAGGTGCGGCAGAACATGCCCGACGACCATCCGGCCGTGGTCGGTCTTACCGCTCACTACCACAACCTCATCCGCCACTGGTCGGATCTGTAAACAGTGGCCGCCGGTCAAGCTTCGCCTGTCCCGGCCGATATTGTCAGCCTGGCGGACTATGAGCGCCACGCGCGGGAGCGTGTGCCTCAATCGGTCTGGGCTTACATTGCAGGGGTCGGTGCCGACGGGATAACCCACCGCTGGAATCGCGAGGCGTTCGACCGGCTCAGGCTCGAAGGACGTGTCCTTGCCGATATGGCGGGAGCGAATACCAGCATCGAGCTGTTCGGTCAGGCGATGGATGCGCCGATCATTCTGGCTCCTGTCGCCTTCCAGAAACTGGCCCATCGCGATGGAGAACTGGCGACCGCGCTCGGCGCGGCGGCCTCCGGCGTGACGATGACAATCAGCACACAGGCCAGCGTCACCATTGAGGAGATTTCCTCGACCACGCACGGCCCGTTCTGGTTCCAGCTTTACTTGCAGGCACGCCGCGACGACACGCTTGCCCTGCTGCGGCGCGCCGAGGCCGCCGGATGCCGCGCCGTCATGGTCACGGTCGACGCGCCCGTCAATGGCCTGCGCAATCAGGAGCAACGTGCCGGCTTTCGCCTGCCCAAGGGCATCGAGGCGGTGAACACGAGGGGAATGCCGGGCCCCGCACTGCGGGCCGGCCCAGGGCAAAGTCCTGTCTTCCAGGGATTGCTTGACGCCGCCCCAACGTGGAAGGACGTCGAATGGCTTCGAAGCCAGACGCGATTGCCCTTGCTGCTCAAGGGCATCATGAGCCGTCATGACGCGCGCCGAGCGATCGAAACGGGCATGGATGGGTTGGTGATATCCAACCATGGCGGGCGTGTGCTGGATACGCTGCCTGCCAGCATCGAAGCCCTGCCGGGCATTGCCGGGGAGACGGCAGGCGTCGTCCCGCTACTGCTCGACGGTGGCGTGCGCCGCGGCACTGATATTCTCAAGGCATTGGCATTGGGCGCAAACGCCGTGCTGATCGGCCAGCCCATCATGCACGGCCTTGCCGTTGCCGGCGCCGTCGGCATAGCTCATATCGTCAATATTCTTCGCACGGAACTGGAGGTCGCCATGGCCCTGACCGGGCGCAAGACAATCGGTGCCATTGATGCTTCGGTCGTGCTGAACTGAGGTTGAAGGAACCGGCGACGCGGCACGAGCTAGGTGCCTCGATAGACCCGCCGTCTCTGCGCCATCAGCAACACCGCCAATACGCAACACAGCAGGCCAAGGGATAATGGCAGCCCCTGATGTCCGACCAGCTGCATCGCAAGGCCCGTCGTGGGCGAGCCTACAATGCCGCCGATGCCCCATACGAACGCGAAGGCCGCATTACCGGCGATAAGGGCTTGGCCGGTGAAACGCTCGCCGAGCTGGATCAGTGCCATGGTGTAGATGCCGAACGAGGCTCCGCCCCAGACGAAAACGAGCGGCCAGATGAGCCACGAGCTGAAGCTCAATGGCAGCAGCAGGCAGCCGGCCACGCAAGCCAGGGCACAGAATAACAGGGTCCGCATCGAGCCGGAGCGTTCGGCCATGCGCCCGAGCAAAATCTGCAGCACGGCATTGCCCGCGATGAAACAGGTGATGAGCGAAGCGATGCGCCCCTCGGTGCTGCCGAGGGCTGCGCCATAGACCGCGAACAGGGAAAGCAGGGTCTGCTCGAAGGCGGCAGCGGTGAAAACCGCGAACAACAGCAGCGACGCCAGCGCGAAGAAGCCGTGAACCGATGTCGCCTTGTCTTCATGCGGCATTTTCGGCAGGCGCGGCACGACCGCAAGCACGATCAGGCCACAGAGAAGAAAGGCAACGATGCCGATCGTGAAGGGCGACCAACCCTCGCTGCCCACCAGGCCGAGCGACAGCGGGCCGATAGCGAAGCCACCCGAAACGATCGATGAATAGAGGCCCATGATGCGCCCCAGCCGCCGCGCGGGCGCGATCGAGATCAGCCAGGTTTCGCTGATCACGTAAAGCGGATTGGCAAAGAACCCGAGCAGGAAGCGCAGCGGCATCCAGGCCCAGACGTCCTGGGTGAAGGCAATAGCGGCGAGTGCGGCTGCTGCCAGGATCGAACACAGGATGGCAAGCCGTGCTGCGCCCACGCGCCGCACCAGTGCCGGAATGATGGGCGCGGATACAATGAAACCCAGCGGCGTCATCGCCGCCGACAAGCCGATCAGGCCGGGCGTCGTGCCCTGCCGCTCCAGGATGAAGCTGAGCAGCGGATAGGTCAGCCCCTGTGCCACGGCAAACACGGTGACGGTCGCGATGATGCCGGCCATCGCGGCCCAGGGGATCCGGCCCTCCAGCGGTGATGTCGTGGTTTCGGCAGTCATGCGGCATTCACCTTATCGTCGCCAGAAGGGCTTGGCGATCTCAGCCTCGACCTGCCGTTTCGTCAGGCCGATATCCTCGATCAGATGGGGATCGTCCTTCGATTTTTGCTCAAGTTCCCAGCGAAAGCGTATCCGCTCGTCCCAGGTCGCGATCATGCTTCGCAAGGCCGCCAGGCTGTAGTGGCGATGCGATGCTTCAGCCAGCCCCACACGGATATCGTTCATGGCAACCTCCATATGATTTGAGGGCCGGGGCCCTCGACCGGAAAGAGGATGAATTCTGCGGGATACGAGCCGCGCCGTAATTAAGCTCTCCCAAAAAGTTCTCAAAACTTCCAAATGGGCTATAGATTCACCGCATGCAGGGATCGCGTTTTGCCTTTGGCCCGTTCGTGCTTGATCCGAGTGCGGGAACACTGCTTCGGAACGATAACCCCGTCGCCGTGGGTTATCGCGGGTTGAGGCTGCTTGCGGCGCTCGTCGAACGGCAAGGTGAAATCCTGGGCAAGGCCGAGTTGATGGACGCGGCCTGGCCGGGCAGGGCGGTCGAGGAAGGCAACCTCACCGTCCAGATCGCGCAACTCAGGAAGCTGCTTGGCCCGGCCGGGGATGGTGGTGAAGGGGGAGGCGAATGGATCGCCACGGTTCCGCGTGTCGGCTACCGCTTCCTGGGCGCCGTCGAGCGGCTCGGCGCGAAGCGAAAACCTTTGCCGCTGCCCGAAAAACCATCGATAGCTGTGCTGCCCTTCATAAATCTCAGCAACGATCCGGAGCAGGAATCCTTTGCGGACGGGCTGACCGAAGACCTGATCACGGACCTCTCCCGGATCTCCGGCCTGTTCGTCATCGCCCGCAACTCGGTCTTTGCCTATAAGGGAAAGACTTTTGCTGTGGGCGAGATCGCCGAGGACCTGGGCGTGCGTTACCTGCTGGAGGGAAGCGCGAGACGTGCCGCCGGGCGCGTGCGCATCAACGCCCAGCTGGTCGATGCGGTGAGCGGCGATCATCTTTGGGCGCAACGCTTCGACCGCAGCCTGGAAGATGTCTTTGCTGTTCAAGACGAGGTGACGGCCAGGATCGTGGAGGCGTTGCTCGGCCGGCTACGCGCACCGCCGCCACGCAATCGGCCCAGAAATCTTGAGGCTTACGATCTGTGCGTGCGGGCGCGCAAGCTGATGGATGATACGCCGCAGACCGCGCGGGAAGCGCATCTGATGCTCACGCGCGCGGTTTCGCTCGATCCGGAATATGCAGAAGCCTATCGCTGGCTTGCCATGAACCACTGGATGGGATGGGTGCATTCCGGCGGACCGACCGAGTCCTCCCGCAGCATTGCCCTGGAGCTGGCGCGCAAGGCCGTTTCGATCGATCCCAACGATGCCGGCTGCCGCTGGGTGCTGGCTTACCTGCTTGCCTATGAGCGCAGCTTCGCCGAGGCGGATGCGGAATTCGGGCACGCGATCGAGATTGATCCGAACGAGGCCGATGCGTGGGCCGCATTGTCCGACATCGCGGTCCTGGCCGGGCGGATCGGGGAGGGGCTTGAACATATAGGCAAGGCGTTTCGGCTGAACCCTTATCCGGCGAGCTGGTACTATCTGGCGCTCGGCCAGGCGCAATATGCCGCCGGCGACTACGAAGCCGCTGTCGAGACATTGCGCAGCGACGAGACCTATCGGACAAGCTCACGCCGTTTCCTGGCGGCAAGCCTTGCACAACTCGGCCGGCTCGACGCGGCGCGCGCCGAGGTCGAACTGTTCCTCATTGGCAACCCGGATTTCACGATCCGTCACTGGGCCACGACGGAACCATTTCGCGACGCCGCGACTCTTGAGCATTTCGTAGATGGCTTCCGCAAGGCCGGCCTTCCGGAGTGACGCACTGGCGTCGCCTACCGAACGGCCGGTCGATCCGAAAGCCACTGATCCGACCTATTCTTCGAAGCGGTTCGTGGCGTCACGATCGCGCTCGTAGCGTCTGTTGCGCGGAAACGGCGGCAACCAGGACTCGCGACGGATAGTCCAGAGTTCGTAGGTCGGCACCAGTTGGTCAGGGGCATCGAGCGATCCCAGGTTCACTTCGATTTCGTCGGCGGTACGGCCGAAAACAGAGGATCCGCAGCGGGGACAGAAAAACCGCCCGGCATAGTCGCGCGTCTCGCCATCGATCGTCACCGCATCCTGAGGGAACACCGCGGAAGCATGAAAAAGGGCGCCATGATGCTTGCGGCAGTCGAGACAGTGGCAGAGGCCGACCCGATATGGGCGCCCCGACGCCACAATTCGGACATTGCCGCACAGGCAGCCGCCGGTGAAACGGTCCATGCTGCGTCTCCTCCAAAATCAAGTGGTCGAAATGGTTACGACGAATAGCATTGTCATTGCAATTGCCCCGGCCATAGCGTCGTCGGGCATGGCGAAGCCGGCGACGCACCGACGCTCGGGCAGATAGTGCCATAACTTCGCGATGATCGCTGATCGGTTCACGGCGTCCACGGATTGTAGAGATCGATTCCGAAGCCGTCGAAATCCTTTATGTTACGCGTCGCAAGGGTGAGGCTTTGCAAGATGGTGGTGGCGCCGACCAAGCCATCCATTAACGATAGGCTGCGGCGCTTCGCAACGCCCATCAAATCTCCCCAAGCCAGAGCCACAGCCTCGTCTACCGGCAGAACCCTCTGCTCGAAGCGTTGCGGCAGCTCCCGCGCGAGCCATTCAGCCAGGGTATCGCGTCGTCGACCTTCATCCATGAGGGCTACGCCGCGCCGAATTTCAGCAATCGACACCACGCTGATGAATGTTCGGTCCTCATCGAGCCTGTCTAGCCATTCTAGGACACGTGTGTCGGGGGAGGGCTTTGTGACCTCCGACAATAATTAGTATCGAGGAGGAGTTTCACAACGACAGATCACGCGGTTCGTCGCGGGAGGCGGCGCTTGCGCATTATGGAAAGCCCGACATCTTCAATACGGATCAGGGATCGCAGTTCACCTCCATCGACTTCACGGCTGCGCTGAAGAAGGCGGAGATCGCCATATCGATGGACGGCAAGGGCGTGTGGCGGGATTTTCGTCGAACGGCTCTGGCGCTCGATCAAATACGAGGAGGTCTACCTCCACGCCTACCAAACCGTGTCCGAGGCCCGCGCTGGCATCGGTCGATATCTGACCTTACAACAGCCGACGCCCAACATTCATCCCTTGGCGGACGCCCGATCAGGCGTACTTCAATACGCTGATGCCCATGATGGCAGCGGCATAATCGAGGCGGAAATCCACTTAGCGAAACGCCCAAAACTATTCGGACAAACCGAGCCACCTCTTAGAGAGGAATCCGCAGATGACAAAAAGAACTCTAGGAATCCTGTCGTCCACTATTGCTGCAATGGGTGTTCTGGTCGGGTCAGCCGCCGCGCTGGAGGTCGCCAGTTCCACCACTGTGGCCGGAACACCGGATTCCGTCTGGAAAAAGATCGGCGATTTTTGCGCTATTCAGACCTGGCATCCGGGCGTGTCAAAATGCGAGCAAACCGACGAGGCAGGGGCGACCTACCGCACGCTCACTGCCACTGACGGCGGCACGATCAAGGAGAAACTCGTAGAGCAGACCGATACCAGTTACACATATGAGATCATCGAATCTCCACTTCCTGTCGAGGACTACCAGGCTACGATCAGTGTTTCGGCTGAGGGAGATCGGACCAGGGTGGACTGGAAGGGCAGCTTTGACGCGAAAGGCCAATCGGACGCCGAAGCCAAGACCGTGATCAGCGACATTTACAAAGCCGGACTCGAACAGATCGCCAAAATGGGCGGCAACTAGCCTGCATACTGGAACGGCTTGCAATAGGATCGGGAACTGGTTCGCATCGGCACAGCCTATACCAACTGTTCAGGCCCGTCGCTTCGCATGACGTCCTCGCTCCACGGATACGGGAAGCCCCGCGATTGCCAGCCAGAATGGAACGGAACAGGAACATCAGTTTCCCTCCAGATGCAAGCGATTTCTTCGGGTTGGAAATGCACGGCTTCGCCCGCAACGGGTCGGAAGCGTGCAGCGGCGCCGGCCAAGCTTCTCCTTCTATTCCTCGTTTTCGCCCGTCCGTTTTCCTTGCTGGAATTGGTCTTTTTACAATGAGTCCGGACGTGGCCGGGGAAGATCGCCTCGTGAACGATCCTCCCCCTTCCGCCGCGCCTTTCCGTCATCTGATGTCTTCGACCGCGTCCCGGCTTCGATGCGAAGTCGCCTCATTTCCGACGTCAGGTCAAGCCCTGCCAAATGCTCGGAAAGTCCCGCCAACCGTATGCTTTCGTTAACGATTCGCGTTCGGATGACTGCCCTATGCCGGGGTCTGGGATCCATGTGGGACCACAGCCTCATAGCCGTCGGAGCGCCGGCGCCCCATGAAAGCATCTTTCGGATTGGGCGAGGGACTTCTTCCGACCCGCCCGAGCGGGAGCGGCGGCAAGCGGGCTCGCCTGGGGACCTCTGCGACCCGGAATCCTGCGAAAAACCGTAACCATAATCGAAATCTTTGTTGCGCAGGACATCGCGGCCCGGTGCTGCTACGTCAACCGCGCCCTTGTCCGGCTATTCTCTGCGGCCATTTCACGACGTCCGCCGGGTACTTGCAGACGCCAGAATGAATTCCTGGAGACCAGGCACATCAACCGATGCTAGATGGCCCGAAAGGCAGCCTCTATACGTGCGGCGTCAGCCTCCGGAACGCCTGCCTCGTGCGCAAACGTTTTCCATCGGCTACGAGCTTCGAGCGCTGCATTCAGGATTGCCCTTCCTTTCGCGGGCTTGATTCCGACGTTCTCGAAGAACCGGAGGAAATCCTCCCGCCCGAAGCCGTCGCGCTTGCCGTTCAGGCTCATCTGGTGTCTGTTGGTCCACTCTCCTGTCGGATTATAGGCATAACAGACGTCGAAGGCAGGCGAGAGCCGCCACTGGCCCGAGCGGTCCATGAGGAACGCGATGTTCTTCGCATGGTCATCCTGGTTGCGTATGGCGATATTGAAGACGGCACGCAGTGCCTGCTGGATGACATCCTCATGCGACGCGTCGACAAGCCTCAACGCCCGGATTGCCTGCTCGTAGCTGTATGCTCCAGGTTCGTTGAAGTCATAATGCATGAGCGCAGACAGCGACTGCATGTGGAGCCTGCCACCGTCGTCAGTCCTGTCGAACCGCCGCGTCATGAAATGGCTTCTGCCGTTCTCGTGATGAAGCCGGCATGTCATCATGTCGATCCCAGCTTCCATGGCCATGAGGTGGCAGGCGTATTCGATCCTGCCGAAGCCCAGCGGGTCGGCGAGTTCCCTGTCGCGGTTATTGCTGACGCCGTCGAACTTCAGCAGCCAATGGGTAAAGCCCGGCTGCGCCTCGAGTTGCCCGGACCGAAACTCGCCCGTCTTCTCGTTCCAGGCAATCACCGCCTTAGCCCCCGCGCCGCCCGCAGAGGTGCCGACCTTAAGGATGTCCTCCAGTACCTCGCCATCCCCGTCGCTGCCGCTCAGCTTGCCGACGAGGCCTGCGCGTTCCTGAAGTATCTCGTTGACAAGCTCGACCAGCCGATCGATCCGCACTGCGCGTGACGAAGAGGGAATGCCGCTGATGGCGGGGTGGAACTCAAGGGCTCCCATCCCTCTGCTGCCGATATAGCAAAGCCGTTCCACAGGATTGAAACTCGATGGCGACCGTCCCTCCCGGGCAAGCCACGCGTCTATGAGCCGGTTCCCGAACCTGTCCGGAAGCGAATCGGCGAGCATGCCCGGAAGGCCCTTGAAGGTTTCCCGGGGCAGCGAGGGAAACGAGAACGTTCCTTCTCCGAGCGGCATCATGACCGGGGCGAGCTCGATGCCGCTGTCGAGGAATCCGGGGTCGAACTGGAATACCCCGATCTCTTGGTCTCGTAGCCATGAGACCGCGCCGATGGAGGTTCCCCAAAGGCGAACCGTCGCGTCCGTCATTTACCGTCGCCCCAGGCGAACGCCTTGGGCTTGCTGAGCCTTCGGGTTCGAACTTTGGGACTGGCACGCCGCCGCTCGTGTCCTTTGAGCTTGACCCGTTCGACAGGCCGTACGGTTTGGTCTGGCACCAGCGCGTCGAGGTGAGAACCCAGCCCCAGTGCGCCCATTGCCCTGATGAAGCTGTCCAATGTCGGGGAATCGCCGCGCTCGAGCCGTTTCACGGTGCTGATCGAAAGTCCTGAACGGTCGGCGACATCCTGCTGCGAGAGGTTTTTCGAAAGCCTTGCCTGTTCAAGCCTGTCACCAATCTCCGTCATGATTTGGCTGGAGGTAGCTGCCTCATAGTTTGCGTTAAGGTTCATATTTGACCTCTACAATGGCTAATTGGGTTCAATGGTTCATATATGAGCTTTTTGACTTTCAGTCAATGTAGAATCTACAAAAGCTCATTTATGGACTGCTGAAGGCCATGTAGCCTTACAATAGATCATATATGACCTATTATAAAAATTCGCGGTGCCGAGGCTGGCGGTCACGGGGCACGCTCCTGATCGGTGACCCGCGAAGGTCGCCCGCATCCTGTTGACTGCGGTCATGACAGTGTCATATGTGGCCCGTATATCCATCATATCTGGATTTGCGGATACATGGACAAGAAGATTGCATTGGCTGCGCTGGCGGCGCTCGGACAGGAAACGCGCCTCGACATCTTCCGGCTCCTCGTGAAGGCAGGGACGGAGGGCGTGCCTTCCGGCGAAGTCGCCTCCGGGCTCGGCGCGGTTCAGAACACCACGTCGGCGCATCTGAAAATCCTGCATCACGCGGGCCTCGTCCGTACCGAGCGGGACGGCCGCGTCGTTCGCTACGTCGCCGACATGACAGGGTTCCGCGACCTGCTCGCCTACCTCATGGAGGACTGCTGCAACGGCTCGCCGGAGCTGTGCCGCCCCGTCATCGATGCCGTCACCTGCGAATGTTAGAAGGAACCTGTGAATGAGTGAGAATCCATTTAACGTGCTGTTCCTGTGCACGGGCGGCGCGGTCGATCCTTGCCGAGGCCATCCTGAACCGGGTAGGGCAGGGCCGCTTCAAGGCGTTTTCGGCAGGTTCCCAGCCCAAAGGAGAGGTGCATCCTTTTGCCATCCAGCTCCTCAAGAGCCTGAATTTCGATACCTCCTTCGCGCGCTCCAAGAGTTGGGAAGAGTTTGCTGCGCCCGGCGCGCCCGAGATGCATTTCGTGTTCACCGTCTGCGACAATGCCGCGATCGAATCCTGTCCGGTCTGGCCGGGCCAGCCTATGACCGCGCACTGGGGCGTTCTGGACCCGGCAGCGGCGGAGGGCACCAACGCCGAGAAGCATTTGGCCTTCGCCGAGGCTTACCGGCTGCTCAACAGCCGGCTCTCTATCTTCACCAGCCTGCCGATGGCATCGATCGACAAGCTCGCGCTGCAGCGGCGGCTGGACGAAATCGGCCGGAACCTGCCGAAGGCGGGATGAACTGACAGGCATGCCATGACTGACCATGTACCGATTTCCGACGAAGCCTCTCCGGCGAGGATCGGCTTCTTCGAAAAATACCTCACCGTCTGGGTTGCGCTCTGCATCGTCGCCGGGATCGCGCTCGGGCACATGCTGCCCGGCCTGTTTGGCGTGATTGCCGCGGCGGAGATCGCCAAGGTGAACCTTCCGGTCGCGGTGCTGATCTGGCTGATGATCGTGCCCATGCTGCTGCGCGTCGACTTCGCGTCCCTGGCGCAGGTCGGCACATACTGGCGCGGTATCGGCGTCACCCTTTTCATCAACTGGGCGGTGAAGCCGTTTTCGATGGCGCTGCTCGGCTGGCTCTTCGTCGGCTGGCTGTTCCGGCCCTGGCTGCCGGAAGCGCAGATCGATTCCTACATCGCGGGCCTGATCATCCTGGCGGCAGCACCTTGCACCGCGATGGTGTTCGTCTGGTCGAACCTGACCCGGGGCGACCCGAACTTCACGCTGTCGCAGGTAGCGCTCAACGACGCGATCATGATCGTCGCCTTCGCGCCGATCGTCGGCCTGCTGCTCGGCCTCTCGGCGATCACGGTTCCTTGGGACACGCTGCTGCTCTCGGTGGTCCTCTACATCGTTCTGCCCGTCGTCGTGGCGCAGGTCGTGCGCCGACGGCTGCTGGTCACCGGAGGACGGGCAGCGCTCGACGGATTGCTCGCCAGGCTCCAGCCCGTCTCGCTCGTTTCACTGCTGGCGACGCTGGTCCTGCTGTTCGGCTTCCAGGGCGAGCAGATCATAGCCCAGCCTCTCGTGATCGCCCTTCTCGCCGTGCCGATCCTGATCCAGGTCTACTTCAACTCCGGTCTCGCCTACCTGCTCAACCGGATCTCGGGGGAGCGGCATTGCGTGGCGGGCCCGTCGGCGCTGATCGGCGCGTCCAACTTCTTCGAGCTTGCGGTGGCGGCCGCGATCGTCCTGTTCGGCCTGAACTCAGGCGCGGCGCTCGCCACCGTGGTCGGCGTGCTGGTCGAGGTTCCGGTGATGCTGTCGGTCGTCTGGATCGTGAACCGCAGCAAGGACTGGTACGAGGCGGGCTCGGCCGTTGCTCCGACCGCGATCAGGAACCCTGCCGAATGACGATGACCATCTACCACAACCCGGACTGCGGCACGTCCAGAAACACTCTCGCCATGATCCGCCAGTCCGGCGAAGAGCCGGAGGTGATCGAATACCTGAAGACCCCGCCGTCGCGCGAGAAGCTGATCGAGCTGATTGCCGCGATGGGCATCACCCCGCGCGAACTGCTGCGCGAGAGGGGCACGCCCTACGCGGAACTCGGACTCGGCGACCCCAAATGGACGGACGACGAACTGATCGACTTCATGCTCGCCTATCCGATTCTGATCAACAGGCCGATCGTCGTCACGCCCCAGGGCACCAGGCTGTGCCGTCCTTCCGAGACGGTCCTGGATGTCCTGCCAAATCCCGACATCGGTCCTTTCACCAAGGACAACGGCGAGGTCGTGATCGACGCGTCGGGCAGGCGCGTGCGCTGACGCTATTTCGGTTTTTGTCGAAGCAGGGTTGACCTGCATGCGATGCCATCTATATTTCCAAGTAAATCGAAATTACGCTCACATTGCATCGCGCACGAGTGCCTGGAGTTCGCCGATGACCGACGCCGCATGTCCGATGGACACTTTCCCGAACATTGATGAGGACCAATTCCAGCCTCTCGATCCGGCCGCGCTCTTCGACGGGCCGCGAGCCACGCACCCGCCACGCATCCTGATGCTCTACGGGTCTCTGCGGGAACGCTCCTATTCCAGGCTGGCGACGGAAGAAGCGGCGCGAATCCTGCGGAGGCTCGGTGCCGAAGTACGCATCTTCAATCCTTCCGGACTGCCGCTTCCGGATTCGGCGACGGCCGATCATTCCAAGGTCAAGGAGCTGCGCGAGCTGTCGCTGTGGTCGGAGGGACAGGTCTGGTGCTCGCCCGAGCGGCACGGCTCCATGACAGGCATCATGAAGGCCCAGATCGACTGGCTGCCGCTGTCGCTTGGCGGCGTTCGCCCGACCCAGGGCCGCACGCTCGCGGTCATGCAGGTCAGCGGTGGGTCCCAGAGCTTCAACGCCGTCAACCAGCTTCGGATTCTCGGCCGCTGGATGCGGATGTTCACGATCCCCAACCAGAGTTCCGTCGCCAAGGCATTCAACGAGTTCGACGAGGCGGGACGGATGAAGCCGTCGTCCTATTACGACCGGATCGTGGACGTGATGGAGGAACTGATGAAGCTCACCCTGCTGTTGCGCGACCGGACTGGTTACCTGACGGACCGCTATTCGGAGCGCGTCGAGACCGCGGAGGAGGTTTCCAGGCGGGTGAACCAGCGGTCGCAATGACGCTAATTCGAGACTTCTGGAAATTCCATTTGACGGCGACATAGCGGATATGTAGGCTAATTCCATGAAACTCGAAAAAGCAGCATTGCAGCTCGAAGCCCTGGGCAATCCGACGCGGCTGCAGCTTTACCGCACGCTGGTGCGGGCTGGCGACGAGGGCCTGCCCGTCGGGCGGATTCAGGACAAGCTCGACATCCCGGCCTCCACCCTTTCGCATCACCTTAAACGGCTTGTCGACACGGGCCTCGTCTCGCAGGAGCGGCAGGCGACCACGTTGATCTGCCGTGCCCATTATCCTGCGATGCAGTCCCTGATCGGCTATCTCGCCGACGAATGCTGCGCCGACGGTTCCTGTCCGCCAGTCGCCAGGAAAGCCGAACTCACCTGATCGTTCTCTTTTTTGCGCAATTAGTTCGAACATGCCAGAAGGATCGAATCTATGAACATAGCGTCCCCTCTCGATCTTCCGGTTGCTGTCATCGGCGCAGGCCCGGTCGGCCTTGCCGCCGCGGCACATCTGGCCAGCCGAGGTCTCCGGCCGCTGGTCCTTGAGAAGGGCGCGAGCGTCGGGGCAGCGCTTCTCGAGTGGGGGCACGTCCGGGTCTTCTCTCCTTGGCGATACAACGTCGACGAGGCGGCGCGCGGTCTCCTCGGACGGACCGGCTGGTGCGTTCCCGATCCCGACTGGCTTCCGACCGGGGGCGAGATCGTGCGCGACTACCTTGCCCCGCTCGCGGCGGTTCCGGAGATCGCGTCGAACCTGAAGCTCGCGTCGAACCTGAAGCTCGGGGCGACGGTGAAGGCCGCGCGCGAAGTTTACTTGGTGCTGCCCGAGACGGGCGTTTGCAATGCTGCGCCTTCAGCTGGGGGCGGCGATGGCGCATCAGGGTGTTGCGGCGGTCCTGTTCCTGAAGGTGTCGACGCTTGTTGCGTTGACGACGCAGTGGCCAAGGAACTTGGGGACGCAGGGTGCGGATGCGGAGAGCGGGTATCCGAACCCGCCGCGGCTGCCGGGTGCTGCCGGAGCGCCGCGTGAAGCCAGCGGGAGAAGGCGCGGGAACCGGATGGTTCATCAGCGCTCTGGGAGCCGCCCAGATATGCTCGTGGGGAACGCTGTTCTACGGCTTCCCCCTGATCGCGGAGGCTATGCGGACCGGCCTCGGCTGGTCCAAGCCCGAGCTTTATGGCGCGGCTACGCTCGGCATGTTCCTCGCTGGACTGGCTGCGTATCCGGTCGGTTCGGCGATCGACAGAGGCCACGGCCGCGCGCTCATGTCCGGCGCGTCAGTGATCGCCGGAGTGCTGCTTGTCGCATGGTCTCAGGTTTCCAGCCTGACGGCTTTCTATGCCGTCATGGCGGTTCTAGGATGCATGCAGGCGGCGACACTCTACGAGCCCGCTTTTGCTGTGATCGCGCGGCGGGTGGGACCCCTGAACGCGCGGCGGGGGATAACGGCCCTGACGCTCTGGGGCGGCTTCGCCAGTACGGTGTTCATTCCGCTCATCCAGTTGCTGATCGACATCTATGGATGGCGGGGCGCGCTCCTTGGGATGGCCGCCGTGAACGGCATCGTCTGCGGCGGCCTGTATCTGACTGCGATTGACCCTTCCAAGGATTCCCCGGCGCGGATCGCGCACCCGGACGAGGCGGCGCCGCTGGCTGGGAAGCACGCCGTGGCGGCAGCCATGAGGAAGCCGTGTTACTGGGGGCTGATGCTGGCCTGGGTTTCCTACGCCGCGGCCTTCTCGTCGCTCACCTATCACCTCTACCCTTTGCTCCTCGAGCGCGGCCTGGACGCTGCAGGGGTCGTGACGGTCATGGCCGTGATCGGCCCGGCCCAAGTCATCGGGCGGATTGCGATCATGGCGTTCGCGTCTCGCGCTCCCGTGAAGGCGATCGGATCGGTGGTCGTGATCGTGTTCCCCCTTGCCGTGATCGGCCTGTCATTCGCCCCACCCGAGGTTTCGGTGATCGCCGCAATCGCCGCCTTCTACGGGGCAGCCAACGGCACGATCACCATCGTGCGGGGGATAGCCGTGCCTGAAATGGTGACGCGGCAAGCTTACGGCGCAGTCAACGGCTCTCTCGTCGCGCCGATGAACTTCATGCAGGCGGCGGCACCTCTTGCGGCGGCCGTCATATGGCAGGCCAGCGGCGGCTACGATGCCGTCCTGGTGGCCATTTTTGCGGGTTCTCTCACCTTGTGTCTTGGCTTCTGGTTTGCAGCCGCAAAGAGCCGATAGACGTGTGACAGAGAGTGTGAGTTCTCGCCGAAGTGCGACTTTTCAGTCAGGGCAGGGTAGCTGTGTCACCGATTGTCGGCCAGCAGCTTTTGCCCGAACACTTCGGCCGGCGTCCTGAAGCCCAGGCATTTGCGTGGCGTTGCGTTGAGATGGGCGCACAGCTGCTAGAGGTCCCGATGTTCGATTGACAACGGATCGAGGTCCCGCGGCAGCCATTTGCGTGCACGACGGTTGGTATTTTCCACCGTGCCTTTCTGCCATGGCGCCTGCGGATCGCAGAACCATGTCCGAGCGCCGAGCCCGGCTTGGAGATAAGGCCAGTCGGTAAACTCGGTGCCGCGATCGAAGGTGATGGAACGGCGGGCGGCATGGGGAAGGGGGCCGAGAACATTGATCAGCCCTTCCATGACGCCGCCTGACGTGCCTCGGCCGGCGGCGGGCGCGGCTTTCAGGCAGATAGCGCCACAGCTTTATCTCCTGGCCATCGGCCGAATAGGCAAAGCGATAGATCGTCTCGTGGCAGACGCGGACGCCGCTGCGTTCATAAGCCAATCGACCGGCGATTTGCTCGGGCGACCAACCATGCTTGATACGCTCGATGATCGAGGCGCGAAGTTTCGGATGTCGGATGAGCTTACGATAACGGCTGCGGCGTTCCTTGGCCCGGCTGTTGGCCGCCCCGCAGAAATAGCCGGTCAAATCCGGCATCTCCCGGTCCTCGAACTTGTTGCGCGCAATCTCGCGGAAAATCGCCGACCGATGACGGCCGAGCTTCTCCGCAATTGTATCGACACTGACGCCGGCCTGGCGCCAGCGCTCGATCTTGCGGCGTTCATCCAAAGTGATTTGGGAGTAGGTGCGGTTCATGTGCGGTTCCCTGCATGCGATAAACCGTTGGTATCGCTGCAAAGTCGCACTTCAAGATAGAACGCACCCCGCTACATAAACAAGTCGCATAAGATCTCTTATGGAGCTAAGATATTGATATTAATAAATTAAATTTGTATGATGACAGACATCCCTAGTGGGTCACTCTTTCGGAAGCGCGTAGCGGATAATGCGCAGCGTCTCCTCGTCCTCAAGTGTTACTTCGAGGACTTGATTGACAAGATCGCCATCGTGATTGAGCTCGACCAGCGCCTGCTCGAAAGCTCCACCTGCATGTCTAGATCCATGCTTGGCGGGCCGTTGAGGCAGACGAGTCCAGCGTGGATTACGACGTCAGCATATTGACCTTTGGCGCCTGGATTATCCTTTGGGCCCCGAAAATCGACGGAGTTTTTGGTGACGAAGGTCCAGTCGCCATCGAGGATGACCGGCTTGAGTTCCCAATCCTTGAGCCCGGCGAGCCCCAGCCATACGACATGATTGGCCTCGCCGTGGCCCTTTTCATGCGCGATTTTTGTGAGCTCCGGACTTAGGCACTCATCAATCAGGAACTTCGTCCTGCCTTCCTGAGCCGTGGAACACGGCGATCGCTGACGATGACGGAGCCTTCCGGAAGGTCGCCGGTGGCGCGAGGGCGGCCACGGAGCGGGTTGGCTTCGGCGTAGATGCTCGCCAGCCTGACCTTCTCAACATCGATGCTGGGGTAAGCCTCCAGGATCCGGTCGATCGGATGATCAGCCGCGACCGATGCAGCGACATCGTAAACCGGAATGCGCGTGCCCCGGATAACGGGCGCTCCGCCGAGCACATCACTCGAGGACGTTACCATTTCCCGGGAAGCCTCGAGATCGGACATGCGGTCGCTCGTATTCTTGAGGAACGGCCTGAGATCGATCGTGAGAAACTCATCGCGCACTGTCCAATCCTCGCGCAACAGTGCAGCCCATGCGAGTCCGCGCGCGCGTGTGAGCTTCGACTCTACAGTCCTGATCGCAAATAGTCGCTCTTCTGAGGTCAGTCGCTTTGCGGTCTCGAAGTAGAAGCTGATGAACGAGCAGGCGCCGGCCAGAACGTGTCGGCCGTTGTCGACCGATACGAAGGCCTCCGGCAAAATGCGCTCGTCGATGGCGCGATTGACGTCGCGCAGGCTCACTCGCGAGACTACGGCCGCCTCGGTTGGCTTGAGCATTTCCGCAACTGCGGGCATGTCACCTGCTCCAAATTAAATCTTCCGACAGATCGAAATATATAATAGAGCCCTCGAACTTATAAGGGAGTCTCTTTCAGCATCACGCCGGGAACCGATCTTGGGCAGTCAGGCGTGCCGTGAGTGGTTCGGCATCCTCCCAGCATAGATGCCCGCGCGCAGATAGCGGATCTCATATCGTGGAGCTCTTCGTCAATTCGGTCTACCAGGCCTTGGGTCGATCGTCGTTGCCGTCCGACCTCCTGTATTCCCTCGCCTTCAGATGATCCTTCATGTCGAGAGGCGAATTATCGGCGAAGATCCGCACCCTGCTGCGCGCACCTGACCGGAGCAACTCGGCAAAGGGCACGATCATCCCCCCCGCCCACCGGTCGTGCTAGAACTTCAAGCAGCGCATGACAATCGTCTGTCGCGCGATGGCCCTCATGGAAGAGACCGGACTTGTCGATGAGATAGCCGAGCTTGTTGTCCTCGAAGCCAACGGCCGATCGAAACCGATATTGTGCGCGATCACCAGTTCGGCCGACTCGATCAGCGCATCGAGAGCGTCGATGTCGAGCTCCTGCCCCGCGAGCATTTCATTCACAATGAGCAGCTTCGCCGTTTGCAGTTCACGCTACAACTTCAAAAGCCGTTTCTCGTCGCGCGCCTTCCAATCGTGTCATTCTACAACATGCATTTTATAGGTTGGCAGACAAGAGGTGCATGTGATAATGTCATCCGGATGATGCATGTCGGGGCGTCATCCGGCGTCGGGAAGGTGACAAGATTTCAATTCGCAGGCGTGACGATTGCGCGCATTGAGGAAGGCTTTGAGCCGGCAAATGTCTTTTTGGGCATCGGCCCCGCGATCTACGGTGCTAGATTTTTCATTCATGGCTGAAGATAACGATGTCGTTTTCTGTATCGTCGTCACATCGACTATGTCGGCTGGAACGCCCGCGGAATAGCGGGTCGCCTGGCGCCACTTTTCCCGACGCCCGCTGCATATTCGGCCGCGATGAGTTTGCGCATTAGACGACGGGGAAGGCCCCGAAGTTCTTAGCCAGATGAGGATATTTTGATGGGGTTCACGATTGCGGAAAAAATCCTGGCTCGTGTTTCGGGCAAGGACAGCGTTCGAGCCGGCGACGAGGTGATGGCCAAGCCAGATTATGTCATCGCCTATGATTTCCCGGGCTACACCGACGTCTATTTCAGGCAAATGAAAGAGGATTTCGGCATCGAGCGTGTTGCCGAACCGGATCGTTTTGCCATCTTCATCGATCATATGGTGCCGGCGACCGCGCCCAAGGAAGAGGAGCTGCATATCGGCACGCGCACCTGGTGCGCCGAGAACAATGTGGCGCTCTATGAGCGCCGGGGCATCGGCCATCAGGTGGCTGCCGAGGTCGGATATGCGGTGCCGGGCGCCTTCGTGGTGCATTTCGACGGCCATATCAGCCAGTTGGGCACATTCGGAACGCTTGCTATGGGTATCCGCCGCAACCTGCTGGAAGCGTTCGTGCGCGAGCGTATCTCCATCAAGGTGCCGCAGACGGTTCGTGTCAATTTGACCGGCACGCTTCAGAAGGGCGTGATGGCGCGCGACGTGTTCCACCATCTGGTGCGCACCATGGGCCCGGCCTCCTGCCGCTTTCAGGTTCTGGAAATCGGCGGCCCCGCCCTGTCGCAGATATCGACCGAAGGCCTGCAGACCATCACCGGCCTTGCCATGTTCACCGGCGCGGTTACGGCCATCGTCAATCCCGACAAGGAGCGGCTGGACTATGCGCTGGCGCGGGCCAGGAAGCAGCTCGAGCCGGTCTGCAGCGATCCCGACGCCAGCTATTCGGCAGTCTACGAGATCGATCTCGACAATCTCGAACCGCTGGTGGTCATTCCGCCGACACCGGCCAATTCGCACAATCTGTCCGAGTTTCTCGGGCTGGAGATCCATGCGGGCTATCTGGGCTCCTGCGCGTCGGGGCGCCTTGACGACCTTCGCATTGCCGCCAAAATCCTCGAAGGCAGGCAGGTGAAGCCCGGCTTCCAGCTGAACATCGTGCCTACCAGCCAGGAGATCATGGCGGCGGCAGGTCGCGAGGGACTGATTTCCACGCTCGTGGAAGCGGGCGCATTCGTGTCCTCGCCCAGTTGCGACTATTGCTTCGGCCGCATCGCGACAATGACGGCGAAGCAGCGCGCGGTCTCGACCGGCACGCTCAACGTGCGCGGTCGCATGGGAAGCCCGGATTCGGAGATCTATCTCTGCAACGCGGCGACGGTCGCGGCCTCGGCAATCGAGGGCGCGTTGGCCGATCCCCGCAAATATCTGTGAGGGTGCTGCCATGAGCCTTCAGAATCTGCACGGTCGCGTCGCCTTCGTCTTCGATGAGATCAATTTCGACGTCGACCAGATCGTCGGCGTCAAGAATATCAAGATCACCGACATCGAAGAACTCGCCGCCGCGGCGATGAAGTCCTACGACCCGGAATTCCATGACAAGGTGAAGCCTGGCGACATCATCGTCGGAAACCACAATTTCGGTTACGGCCACCCGCATTATCCGCCGATGCGCGCCATGCAGCATCTGGGAATTGCGGGCGTGATCGCCGAATCCTTCTCGCCCGGATACTGGCGCGGCGAAATCTCCATGGGCTTTCCACAGGTGAGCTGCCCAGGGATTCTGGATCTGGTCAAGCGCTGGGACGAGGTCGAAGTCGACTGGGAAAAGAACGAGGTGCGCAACCTGACGCGGGGCACGTCCTTGCCCATCGAACCCCTGTCATTCGCCGACCGCGAGATGCTCGATGCCGGTGGCCTGATCGGCTATCTCAAGCGCCCCATGCCCGTCTCCTGAAAGGTCAAATCATGCCCAAGTCGCCAAGCAATGACTACAAGCAACGCGTGCTCAACCAGAAGACCGTATGGGCGGCTGGCGCCTATGACGCGCTTTCGGCGCTCTATATCCAGAAGGCGGGCTTCGATGCCGTGATGACGAGCGGTTTCGGCGTGTCGGCATCGTTCCTCGGCATGCCGGACGCCGAGCTTTACACAATGTCGGAGAACCTGGCTGTCGTGCGCAACGTGGCCAATGTGGTGAAGATTCCGCTGATCGCCGATATCGACACAGGCTATGGCAACGCCATCAATGCCATGCGCACCATCCGCGAATTCGAAGCCGCTGGCTGCTCGGCCGTTATCATGGAAGATCAGGTCTCTCCCAAGCGTTGCCCGATCTGCGTCGGTGGCGTGGAGACCATCCCGGTCGAGGAGGCGGTCGGCAAGATCTCGGCCGCCGTGGCCGCGCGCACCAATCCCGATCTGGTGATCATTGCGCGCACCGACGCCGCAACCGAAGAAGAAGCGATCCATCGGGCCAAGGCCTATGTGGCTGCCGGCGCCGATATCATCCAGCCGATCAGCAAATGTTTCCGCTCGATCGAGGGCCTGCGCGCGCTGCGTGAGGCTTGCGGTGTGCCGCTGTCCTTGCAGATCCTTGGCTGGTTGGAGAAGGACCTGAAGCCCGAAGAGATCGAAAGCGTGGCCGGCATGGCGACCTTCGCGCTTGTTCCGCTGATGACCGCGGCCAAGGCGATGGAGGAAAACCTGGCCCAGCTGGCGCGAACCAAGACCTCGCGCGACCTGCCGCGTCCCGTCGCCGCTCACGATCCGTTCGTGGAGTTCATCGGCTTCAAGGAGATCGAGGCAAACCAGCTCAAATATCTTCCGGATGTTCCGTCCAAGAGCTGGAAGGTGGCCTGACAGAGGCTGCCAGCCAACGAGATCGGGCTTTGTCGCAAACCGCACGGCAGCGCTGCGGTTCTGGTCTTGCCGGTGATGGACCGTGACGATGCGCCGATCTGCATTGTTTCGATGGCCGGCTTGTACCTCAGATGCAGGATGGGAGTGTGCCTCCACATATGTTATCTGATGAAACAGCAATTACTTGTTGACATGTATTGTGCGCCCTGCGATTTTCGTCCCTTGCTGGCCATTCGCGCGCAAGGGAGAGGATTGATCTTGCGTCGCGGTGTTGGAGGCCGACAGCGTCCGTCATGGTTTTCGGGGCTGGTCGACATGGGTTTTTGAGGAGGAACCGATGCAATCATCGAAACTATTCAGGCAGGCATTGGCGATCGGCATTGCGACGAGCCTTGGGTTTGCCAATGCTGCCATCGCCGCGCCCGATGCGGGCGAATACCAGCTGGGCATCATCAGCGACGACACCGGACCGATTGCTTCGGCCGGGATCTCGTATCATGACGGCGCCGATCTGGCGATCAAGGAAATCAACGAGAAGGGCCTGGCGGGCGAGGGCGTGACCTTTACCCTCAGCGTCAAGGACAGCGCCAGCGATGCCGCGCGGTCCGTCCAGGCGACTACGCAGTTTGCCGCCGACCGCAACATCCTTGCCATCATCTGCTGCGTTCTCAGCCCGAACGCCGCAGGTGTCAGTCAGTTCGCCATACAGTCCGGCCTGCCCGTCGTCATCTATGGGGCGACGCGCGAGGGTCTGCCTCAAGAACCCTACATTACCTCGGTCGTGGCGCTGCCCGGTCCGCAGGAGGTTCTGCTGGCCGAGCGCATGGCCGCGGAATTCGCGCCCAAGAAGGTCGCTTATATCAAGCAAAGCGACAGCGACATCCAGAGCGCCCGCGCAACCAAGGTGCAAAAGGTGATGGAGGCGGTGGGCGTCGAGACCTCAGCCGAGGTCTTCGTTCTTGGCGCCGACACCGATTTCTCGGGGCCGGCGACACAGGCAATGGTGACCAAGCCCGAGATGATCTTTGTCTGGGCAAACCAGACGGCCGGCATCGGCGTCATCACCGCCCTGCGTCAGCGCGGCTATGACGGGCAGATCGTGACCTCCGACATCATCTCTCCGCCTGCCGTGTTCGAAAAGTCCGGCGCCACCGTGGCCAATATTCCTTTCGCCGTGTCGTTCCAGCCGGGCGTCTCGGATTCCAGCACCGCCCAGGCATTCATCGATGCCTACAAGGCAGATTATGGCAAGCTGCCCGACGTCTATGCCGCGCAAGGCTATACCGCGATCCACCTGATCGCGCAGGGCATGAAGTCCCTGGATGGCAAGCCGACCCGCAAGGCGCTGGCCGAAGCCATCTGGAACATCACCGAAATCGAGCACAACGTCTATGGCGGCCAGCAGATGGAAAACGGTCAGGCGCGCACGCCTGGAACGCTGATCGTCAACTGGACGAAAGAAGGCGAAGTCAAGCGCTGGGAAAAGTAAGATCATGCAGCTCTTCCTCGAGCAACTGATCAACGGCGTCTCGCTCGGTTCGCTTTATGCACTTTTCGGCATCGGGTTCGGATTGGTCTTTGCGACCCTCGGAATCCTGAATACCGCGCATGGTGCCTATGCGAGCTGGGCGGCCATCCTGGGGTATTATGCCGTCGAATGGCTTCAGGTGCCGTTTCCCATGGCCGTTGTGATCGGCACGGTCGGGGGCGGGCTGATCGCGATCATCGTCGATCAGGTCGGCTTTCAGCCGCTTCGGGGAAGAAAGGGAGGCATGCTCGGGGCATTGATCACCAGCATTGCCTTCCTAATCGTTCTGGACAGTCTGGCCGGCACCGCGACCGGCCATCAAAGCTGGGCGTTCCGCCCCGGCCACTATCCCGACGGGTTGATTGACTTCGGGCCGATCCGAGTGCCCCAGATGCAGGTCATCATTATTGCCGCGATGCTGATCGTTGGCATCGGCATGCACCTGCTGGTCCAGCGCACACGGATCGGTGCGGCCATGCGAGCCGTCGGCTGGAACGAAGAAGCCGCGTCTCTTGGCGGGGTCAACGCCCGTGTCGTTATCCTCATCACCGCGTTTCTGGCCGGGGCCACATCGGGGCTGGCGGGGGTTCTGGGCGGCGCCGCCACAGCCAATATCAGCTATCAGCTGGGCGAGGGGTTGCTGCTCAAGGGGTTCGCGGCCGTTGTCGTGGGCGGGTTCAACGATGTGCGTGGAACGATCATCGCCGGCGTCCTTCTCGGTGTCACCGAGGTGTTTGTCTCGCAATATCTGTCCTCGACCTATCGCGATGGCGTCACCTACGTTCTGCTTCTCGGCTTCCTCTTCCTGCGCCCGCGCGGACTGTTCGGAAGCGGCAGCTTCATCAGGGCCTGACGGATGGAAATGCTTCTGGATTTCTGGGCGGCCTATTCGTCGACCGTGGTTTTCGCCATGGTCAATTCATTCATCGCGCTCAGCATGTATGCCGTACTCTCGGCGGGCATTCTCAGCTTTACCACCATCGTCTTTGCGGCGATCGGAGGGTTTATGGCGGCGCAGATGATTGCCGGCGCGGGGCTTCCGATTTCGGTCGCGATCATGGGCGCCGGATTGGCCGGGCTGGCGGCGTCGGTCCTGTTGGCGCCGCTGTTCCTGCGGCTCGAAACCCATTGGATGGCATTGGCCAGCCTGGCGCTGGTGCTGATAACGCGGGTCGTGGTCCTGAATGCGCCGGCACTGACGGGAGGCGTCAACGGCATGCTGGTGCCCGTCCGCGTCGGCGTCATGGAGATGGCGATCTGGCTGGCGCTGGTGGCGCTGGTATTCTACCGGCTTCATCATTCCTGGTACGGGCTGGCGACGCGCGCGGTGCGCGAAGACCCTTCGGTCGCGGCAACGATGGGCATCTCGACCTGGCGCATCCAGTTCATCGCCTTTGCCATCAGCGGCGCCGTGGGCGGCATCGGCGGCGCCGGCATGGCCGTGACGCTCCAGTTCATCTCGGCGGATACCTATTTCCTGGGGGCGGCCTTTACCATGATCGCCTCGACGGTTCTGGGCGGGTCCTTCCATTGGTTCGGCCCGATCGTCGGTGCCTTTATCTTTACTGCCCTTCCGACCCTGATGCAGTCGATCGTGCCGAGCATCCAGGACGTGGCCAAGGGCGTCGTGCTGCTGGTCATCATGATCTACCTGCCGCGTGGCCTGGTCGACCCGCGGGCGCGCAAACTGCGCAAGGCGGCGCGGGAACGTCAGACCCTGCGCGACCATCATGCCCCGCTTGAACCGTCGCACGACACCATCCTGCCGGGCAAAACTTCGAAAGAAGCAAAAGCATGACCGTCTCGGCACATCAGGACCAGGGTGCCCCCTTGCATGAATTGCGCAATGTGATGATGCGTTTCGGCGGCGTCGTTGCGGTGGACAATCTGACCATGGCCATCCCGAAAGGGAGCGTGCACGGGCTGATCGGCCCCAACGGCGCGGGCAAGACTACGGTAATCAACCTGATTACCGGCATGTTCTTTCCCACCGAGGGTACGATCCATTTCGCCGGCAAGCGCACGGATGGCAAGCAACCGCATGAAATCGCGGCGCTGGGGATAAGCCGCACCTATCAGAACGTGCGCTTGTTCAGTGGCATGTCCGCGCTGGAACAGGTTATGACCGGGTGCTACCTCAACCGCGACAGCAGCCTGTTCCAGTCGTTTCTGGGGATGCCGATAGCTCGCGCCAACTGGCGGCGCGTGCGCGAAAAGGCGATGCACCTCTTGGAGCGTGTCTCCATGGCCGACCGTGCCGATGAGCTGGCCGAGACGCTGTCTTATGGCGAGCAGCGCCGAATCGAGATCGCCCGCGCGCTCGGGTCCGACCCCCAGCTGTTGCTGCTGGATGAGCCGGCGGCAGGCATGAACCAATCCGAGGCGCGCGAGATCGGCAAGCTTGTCCATGAGTTGTGCGACGCCGGGCTGACTGTTCTGATGGTCGAGCACAATATGAGTATGGTGACGGAGTTCTGCCAAAGCTGCACGGTCATCAATTTCGGACGCCTGCTGATCACCGGCGACGCTGCCACATGCCTGGCCGACCCCGAAGTGCAGGCCGCCTATTTTGGACGGAAAAAGCATGCTTGAAATCAGGGGGTTGTCGGCCGGCTATGGGGCAATCAGCGCGGTGCGCGACATGGACCTGTCGGTACGCAAGGGGTCGCTTTGCGTGCTTCTGGGCTCGAACGGGGCAGGCAAGTCTACGACGTTGCGTTGCATTGCGGGCCTGCACCGGCCGGTAACTGGAAGCATCACGCTGGAAAGCCGGGAGATTTCGCCCATGCCGGTGCATAGCGTGGTGCGCACCGGCCTTGCGCTGGTGCCCGAGGGGCGCATGGTGGTTGCACCGCTCACGGTGGAAGAAAACCTGGAACTGTCGCGTTTCTCCGGCCGCAACAGGGATGGCGACACGCTGGCGCGCGTGTTCGAGCTGTTCCCCCGCCTGAAGGAACGCCGCCGCCAACATGCTGGGCTTCTGAGTGGCGGTGAGCAGCAGATGCTGGCCATCGGGCGCGCATTGATGACCCGCCCCGAAGTGTTGCTGCTGGACGAGCCGTCGATGGGGTTGGCCCCGGCGATCGTGGATCTGGTCTTTGATGCCATTGTCGCGCTACACAAGCAGGGCCAGTCTATCCTGCTCGTCGAACAGAACGCCACGCTGGCGCTTTCGGTCTGCGATTTCGGTTATGTCATGCGGCGCGGCCATGTCGTCGTGCGCGGCAAGCCCGAGGAACTGCGCCAGAACCCGGAGGTTCTCAAAGCCTATCTGACCTGAGCGCCGGTCGTTTTGACGCCCGCGTCAGCATCTCGGCCACCGAGGTTCATCCAGTAACATCAAGCTGCGTCATTGTGGACGCCTTGAGGCGCCGCTCCAGTTCGGCGGCCGCGCTCAGAAGCCGATCCAGGTATGCCGGTCGCCCGCGCGAGGCCAGTTGGGGTGTCAGCCCTGCCACGCTGACCGAACAGACGACATTGCCTTGGCTGTCTCTCACCGGCACGGCCAGCGCCGTGAGGCCAAGCGCAACGTCGTCGACCGCAAGTTCCCAGCCGCGTTTGCGAATTCTGGCCAGATCGGCCTCCAGCTTTGCCGGATCCGTTATGCTCTTGGGAGTGAGCGCGACCATCGGGCGCTTCATGGCCTTTGCGATCTCGCTTTCCGGCCGATAGGCCAGCAACAGCTTGGGCGCACCGCCGCAATTGAACGGCAATGTCCCGCCGATCGCCCACCAATGCACCTCGATCCCCCGCATGTCATGCACTCTGGCCAGGCAGACAGCGTCGCCCTTGTCGTAGACGGACAGGAAGGCAGTCATGTGGAATTCGGATGCGATATCGTTCAATACCGGCAGGGCAAGTGCCTTGAGGTCGAACTCGCCGGTGACGCTCGCGGCCAGTTCCCGTATCGCCAGGCCAAGGCGATATTGCTGGGCGCGGGCGTCGTGCGTCACGAAGCCATTGTCCATCAGCGTCAACAGAAGGCGGCGGGTCGTACCCTTGTCGAGGCCTGTGGCCACGGTCACTTCCGCCAATGTCTGCCCGTCCTTTCCGACGAAGGATTTCAGGACGGTGAGGGCGCGTGTCACCGCCCTGACATTGTGTGTATTTCCTTTTTCTTCGGCAATGACGTCAGTGGTGGTCAATGTCTCTATCCTGCTGCGGTTGAAATTCACGGGGTGACGTTCGCAATGCTCAAGTCTCTCAAATATGTCGTAGCATAACACAGAAATTGTGGTTTGACACTTTGTGGAAGGAGTGGTTCGGTCCAGGCTATTCGTAGGATGAGACGGTCTTGATGCCAAGAACGCGGGAAGAATTTCCAGCCGTATAGGGGAGGTATAAGATGTGGATGACGGAGTATGTCCGTGCAGATGATTTCCTGGCAGTCGAGATGCTGCGCCAGGCGCTTGGTGATGACCGCGTGCTGGCGGATCAATCGACGCGGGACTATTACGCCAACGATATTTTCTGGCAGCCGGGCATTCCGCCGCTGGCGGTCATTGTGCCGAAGTCGGTAGCCGAAGTGGTTGAAGCGGTGAAGATGGCCGTTACAGAGGGCCTGTCCATCGTGCCGCGCGGTGGCGGCATGTCCTGCACCAAGGGCTATCTGCCCGACCGTGCCGATTCCGTCGTGATCGACGCTTGCGGGCTTGACGATATCATCGAGCTGAATGCCGACGACCTCTATGCCACTGTTGGCGCGGGTTGCACCTGGGACAGGTTGAATGCCGCGCTTGAGCCGACCGGGCTACGGGCAGGCTGCTGGGGGCCACTTTCGGGCGCAAACGCCACGGTCGGCGGCGCCCTGTCGCAAAACAGCGCCTTTTTCGGCTCGGCCCTCAATGGAACGGTAGCCGAGACGGTTCTTGGCGTGACTGTCGTCCTGGCCAGTGGCGACAAGATCACCACGGGTTCGGGCGGGCGGAAGGGTGCCAGGCCGTTCTCGCGCCATGGTGGCCCCGATTTCACTGGCATGTTCCTTGGCGACAATGGTGCATTCGGTATCAAGGTGGCTGCGACCTTGCGGCTCGGGCCAAGGCCTCCCGCGACCGGTTGCCTGTCTTTTGGGTTCAACAGCATGCTCGACATGGTCCTAGCCCAGACCGACATGGCGCGCACCCGCCTTGTTTCGGAAGGCTTCGGCATCGACCGCAACAAGGCCGGCCACGACATGCTTCGCATCTGCGACGGATTGCCAGTGGCGGCAAGCGCGGGAGAGGCGGCCACAGGCACCGCCGGCGGCATGCCCGTCCTGACGGCCCACAATTACATGCTCCACATCGTGACGGAGGCCGATACGCAGGAGGAGCTGTGCCGCAAGATGGACGTGCTGCGCGAGATTGGCAGCAGGAATGGCGTCGAGATCGAGAACACCTTGCCTGAAGCCATGCGCTCCAAACCCTTTTCGCCGGTGTGGGGCATGCTTGGTAGCAATGGCGAGCGCTGGGTGCCGATCCATGCCCTGTTTCCCTTGAGCGCAGCACGGAAGGTAACCGAGGCAAATGAGGCGTTTTTTGCGGAGCGTAAGTGGTTCATGGGCGAACATGGCATCCAGTACTCCGTCATGAGCATGACCGTCGGGAACGAGTTCTTCCTTGAACCGGCCTTCTACTGGCACGACGAGATCACGCCGCTCCATGCCAGAAGTGTCGGCGAAGACATGGTTCGTCCCTGGATGGGTCGTCCGGCGAATCCGGAATCCCGAAAGGCGGTAGCCGAATTGCGTCGCGGCGCCCAACAGCTCTATGCCGGCCTCGGCGGGGTGAACTGGCAGATCGCGCGCGACTATCCATATGCTGAATTGCTTGACCCCGAAACCTGGGCCTTCGCGCAAGCGATCAAGCGCGCACTCGATCCTGCCGGCCTGATGAACCCCGGCTCGCTGGGCTTCGGGCTGACACGTTCGTCGCCGATCGTCTGGAGCAATTCCAGCAAAAGTGCGTAGCGGTTTTGCGTCCGGAATTGCGTAAACACAGGATGGGTCGTTTCTGCGGTTCAGGGAAAAGCCTGGGCTGCGGCGATCCTGCCTTGCTTCGTCTGGGTCTTGGAGCGCATCTTCAACAATACAGCGCGGTTTCGGCGTGATCCGTAATCGTCGAAGGGCGCAAAACTGCCTGTGCCAGGCCGGGGGCCTGGCATGCTACCTGATCTGCAAAAAAGCGGGCCAGCACAATGCGCCCGTTTTTTGTCGGGTTATCCGTCCCAGACAGAATCTGCCGATGGGCCGCAAGCGCCATGCGCGACAACAGTGCAAGTCCTAGCGTATGACCAAACAAGGCAAGATAGGGCGTGGCCCCCGCAAGAGCATCTTGACGAGCATTGCGAGCAACGGCGTTCAAGACGAAGTCTGTTGCGGATGTGAAATTGGCATTCGCTTCTCTCAAGCCGATGCCTGTCGCAACGAGATCTGAATGGCCGCTTGTGACAAGCTCTTCTGCGATGCTGGACATGTCTTCGATGAGGCAACGAACCGCGGCGGCGCCGGAAACCGGGAGTTTGCGCGTCACAAGGTCGATGGCCTGGATGCCGTTCGTCCCTTCGTAGATGGGAGCGATCCGGGCATCGCGCATATGTTGCGCCGCTCCGGTTTCTTCAATGAAGCCCATGCCCCCGTGAACCTGCACCCCGAGAGACGCGACTTCACAGCCGACATCGCTTCCATAGGCCTTGGCCACGGGAATGAGAAGCGAAGCTGTCTCGGCGGCACGGCTTCTTGTCTCCCCATTTGTCTCGACACGAGCCCGATCCAGTGATGCCGCAGTGAAATAGCAGATGGCACGGCTGGCATGAATTTTCGATTTCATGGCAAGCAGCATCCGTTTAACATCCTGGTGCTGGATGATCGGAACAGCGTCCACACTGCCATTTGAGTAGCCCTGGCGTCTTTCCCGTGCGTAGGCGAGCGCCTGCTGGAACGCGCGCTCGGCAATGGCAACGCCCTGTAGGCCCATACCGAGACGCGCATTGTTCATCATCGTGAACATGCAATTGAGGCCACGGTTTTCCTCGCCGACGAGCCAGCCCACTGCGCCTTCACCGTCGCCGAAGATCATCGTGCAGGTCGGGGACGCATGTATGCCGAGCTTGTGTTCGATGCCGCCGCAACGCACATCGTTTCGAGTGCCGTCGGGCAGAATTTTAGGGACGAGGAAGAGCGAAATTCCCCGCGTGCCCGCAGGAGCACCCGCTATCCTTGCCAGCACGAGATGGACAATGTTGTCCGTCAGATCGTGCTCCCCATAGGTGATGAATATCTTCTGGCCCTTGATCCTGTAGCTGCCGTCCCCGGCCTGTTTCGCGCTGCTTCTTGTTGTCGAAAGATCGGAGCCCGCATTTGGCTCCGTCAGGTTCATGGTGCCCATCCACTCTCCCGACACGAGCTTTTCAAGATATTGCTGCTTGAGGGCTGGAGACCCATGCGCCGCAATCGCCTCGATGGCTCCAGCGGTCAGCATCGGACCGAGCGCAAAAGCCATCGATGCCGAGTTCCAGATTTCGGTGCATGCGACCTGGAGGAGCAGCGGCAATCCCTGCCCACCCCATTCGGGATCACAGGAAAGCGAATTCCAGCCGGCCTTCATCCATGTCTGATAGATGGACTTCCAGCCTGGAGGCGAGATCACCCGATCGCCCTCCAATCGCGCGCCAACCTCATCGCCCTTTCGATTGTGCGGCGCGATGCGCTCGCTTGCAAAACGCCCAGCCTCTTCGACGATGGCAGCAACCAGGTCCTTCGTGATGTCGCCGCAAAGCCCATCCGCGATCGATTGGCCCAGGCCGCCGATCTCATTCATTGCAAACATGATGTCGTCGGTGGGGGCGCAATAGGCAGTCAAGAGGTTCTCCAACCAATATTCATATGCTGCATGAAGCGTCAGGCCCTTTCCAGGGCAAGGGCAATGCCTTGTCCGCCACCGATGCACATGGTGACGAGCGCGCGGCGGGCAGAAATGCGTTCCAGTTCGTAGACGGCCTTGACGGTGATAATGGCACCGCTGGCGCCGACCGGATGGCCGAGGGCGATAGCGCCTCCGTTAATATTGGTCCTGTCAGCCGGCAGGCCAAGCTCGCGCGCGACCGCGCAAGCCTGGGCGGCAAAAGCCTCGTTGGATTCGACAAGGTCGAAATCGTCAATCGTCAGTCCAGTTCGCGCCAGCAGTCTGCGTACGGCCGGTACCGGTCCCATGCCCATTTCCTCGGGATCCACTCCGGCGTGAGCCCATCCGATGATCCTTGCCATTGGCGAGAGCCTGTAACGGTCGATGGCTTTGCTGCTGGCAAGCACGAGCGCCGCAGCGCCGTCATTGATCGACGAAGCGTTGCCCGCGGTAACGGTCCCATCCTTCTCGAAAACCGGTCGAAGCGAGGCGATTTTGTCGATGCTCGTTCCGGGACGAACATTCTCGTCCACATCAAAGGAACGTTCCGTTTTCCCGTCCTTGACCGTGACAGGCATGATCTGACTGGCGAACCGTTTCTCCTCGATAGCCCTCGCTGCGCGCCGGTGGCTTTCGACCGCCAGGGCATCTTGTTCCTCGCGTGAAATTTGCCTGCTGCGGGCCACGTTTTCGGCAGTCACGCCCATATGTCCATGGCCGAAAGGGTCATTCAGAGCGCCGGTCAGCGCATCTACGGCCGCGGTGTCCCCCATCTTCTGGCCCCACCGGGCGGACGATAGGAAATACGGCGCGCGGCTCATCACTTCGCAACCGCCCGCCACGGCCACGTCGCACTCTCCGCCCGCGATTGCTTGTGCGGCGCTGACGATCGCCTGAATGCCCGAGCCGCAGAGCCGGTTCACATTCATCGCCGGCGTCTTGATCGGCAGCCCCGCCTTCAGGGCTGCGACGCGCGCCAGATACATGTCCCGTGGTTCAGTATTGATGACCTGGCCGAAAACCACATGCCCGATGGCCGCTGGATCGACGCCGGAGCGCCTCACGGCCTCGGCCGTGCAGAGAGCCGCCAACTCTGTCGGCGGATGGTTTTTGAGAGCCCCCCCGAACACGCCGATAGCCGTGCGGGTGGCACTTGCGATGAAGATATCCTTGCTGGACGAGGTCATGATCGGGTTTGCCTCGATGAAGTTGAGGGGTAAGGCACGTTGTTTGTGTCGGCCAATCGGCGACCGAGCGCGGCGGCGACTTCCGTCATTGCAGCGGCGGCCCCGGCGTCGGCACTCGAAGCGTTTCCATCCAGGTGGCGCTTCTTGACCCCTTGCGTGATCGCGGCGAAACGAAACGCATGAAACGCCAGCAGAAGGTTCCATTCCCGCGGAAAATCCAGCCGGCTGGATTGCAGGAACGATTGCAGGAACGCGTCTTCGGAGGGAATGCCCTGGCTTTCCCGATCCAGTTCACCCAGGCCCTTCACATAGCCGTCACGGGGAAGGCGCAGCATGGTGCAGAAATAGGCGATATCGACCAGCGGCGTTCCCAAGGTCGAAAGTTCCCAGTCCAGTATGCCGATGATCTTTGGCTGGGAAGGGTGGAATACCAGGTTGTCAATGCGGAAATCGCCATGCACCAGCGCAATGCTGTCGTCTGCTGGCTGCCAGCCAGACAGGCGCACGATCAATTCCTCCATATCGGGGAGGGTCTCGGTTTCGGAGGCGCGATACTGGTCGATCCAGCGCTCGATCTGGCGCTGGACATAGTTGCCGGGCCGGCCATAGTCGCCCAAGCCGACCGCGGTCGGATCGACGCGCGTCAATTCACCCAGAACACGCGCAATTTCCCCATAGTAGTCCGCCCGCTTTTCCCGTGGCATATCTGCAAGAGCGGGGTCCCAGAAGACCCTTCCCTCGAGGAAATCCATCGTGAAGAATGCAGTTCCGATGATGGAGCTGTCCTCGCACAGGATGCCTACATTCGGGACCGGCACGGCTGTCGGCCCGAGCGCCTTCATCACGCGGAATTCCCGCTCCACCGCATGCGCGGAACGCAGCAGAACGCCAAGTGGCTTACGGCGCAGCACATATCTGCCGGATACGGCCTCGATCAGGAAGGTTGGGTTCGATTGGCCACCGGCAAACTTCCTGGCCACCGCCGGGCCGCGAAATCCTGGCAGATGCGCCTCCAGATAGGGGACAAGCCGATCGAGATCGAGTAGCGGCCCGCTCATGCCTGCCGCGCCATTCCGTGTTGCCGCAGAAGATGACGACCAAGGGTCATCAGGTGGACGGCATCCGGACCGTCGGCGATACGGATCGTGCGTGCATATTTCCAGGCCTCCGCCAGGAACGTGTCCTGGCTGACGCCCATGGCGCCGAAGAGCTGGATCGCCCGGTCGATCACCGTCTGCGCCATGGACGGCGCGACAATCTTTATCATGGCTACCGCATCGCGCGCCGCCTTGTTGCCCTCGCGGTCCATCCTGTCGGCCGCCGCAAGCGTCAGCAGGCGGGCCTGCTCTATCTCGCAGGCGCTGCGGGCGATGTCCTCGCGCACCGTGCCCTGTTCTGCCAGCGGCCTGCCGAATGCGACCCGCTGATGGGCGCGCTGGCACATTAGTTCGAGGGCGCGCTGCGCGCAACCGATCAGCCGCATGCAATGGTGGATGCGCCCTGGTCCGAGACGACCCTGCGCAATCTCGAATCCACGTCCTTCGCCCAGCAGCATGTTCTCACGGGGTACCCGCACATTCTCCAGGACGATCTCCGCATGGCCATGCGGCGCGTCGTCATGCCCGAACACCTGCATCGGACGGACCATCGTGACGCCGGCCGTCGCGGTCGGCACCAGGATCATCGATTGCTGCTTGTGGCGTTCGGCATCCGGGTCGGACTTTCCCATTACGATCATGATCTCGCAACGCGGATCGAGTGCGCCGCTCGCCCACCATTTGCGCCCGTTGATGACGTAGCTGTCCCCGTCCGCTACGATGGAACAGCGCACATTGGTCGCGTCCGACGAGGCCACCTCAGGCTCCGTCATGCAGAAGGCTGATCTGATGCGGCCCTCGAGCAGCGGTTCGAGCCAGCGCTTCTTCTGCGCGCTGGTCCCGTAGCGCACGAAGACTTCCATATTCCCCGTATCGGGGGCGCTGCAGTTGAAGACTTCCGCACCGATCATCGAACGCCCCATGATCTCGCTCAAGGGCGCGTATTCGAGATTGGTCAGGCCTTTGCCATAGTCGGATTGCGGTAGCCACAGGTTCCAGAGTCCTTGTTCCCTGGCCTTTGCCTTCAGCTCTTCCATGACCGGCGGGATCGTCCACCGGTCCGCTGCCGTCATGACATGGGCATGATAGGAGGCTTCGGCGGGATAGACGTGTTCTTCCATGAACGCCGTCAGGCGATCGGCGATGGAACGCGTCCTTTCAGACAGGGTGAAATCCACAGCGGGTCTCCTCAATACGGTCTCAAAAGCTTTTCAGCAAAGCTCCGCCTTCCACGGCCAGAACCGATCCGGTGATGAAATTGCCGGCATCGGAGGCGAGAAGCAGGATCGGTCCATCGAGTTCATCGAGCGTTCCCAGCCGGCGGGGGAACAGCTTCTCGACATAGGCTTGGCCCTGCGAACTCGAAAAGAAATCGGAATTGATCTCGGTCTGGAAATAGCCCGGAGCGATCGCATTGACCCTTACACCCGAACGACCAAGTTCCATTGCCATCACGCGAGTCAGTTGCAGCACTCCGGCCTTGGCCGACGCATAGTTTGCCTGGTTCTTCTGCACGCCTATTGCGAGTGCGGAAGCGATGTTGATGATCGAGCCTTTGCCTTGGCGCGCCATGATGCGCGCTGCCACTTGCCCAACCCGCCAGACCCCGGTAAGATTGGTTTCGACGACGCGGCTCCAGGCCTCCTCCGTCATTTCGAGGAACGAAGCCGTATCCGCTATTCCTGCATTGTTGACGAGCACATCTATCGCTCCGAATTCCGCCACCGCAATCTCGAAGCCACGTTCGACACTATCACGATCGGTGACGTCCAACTCGACGCAAAGCGCCCGTCCACCCATCTCTTCGATCGTCTTGCGCGTCTCGTCGAGCTGGCCGAGGCGACGGGCAGCGAGAACGACAGCGGCACCTGCCGACACCAGGGTGAGCGCGATATGACGACCGATGCCGCTCGATGCTCCCGTCACCAGTGCCGTCCGGCCCGCGAGCGAGAAGCGCGATTGGTTGTCCAATTCCACGAAGGGCTCCCTTTGATTGCGGCGGCCTGCTAGAGGCCAATGCAGTCGCGCAGACTGCGCTTCAGTACCTTGCCATTCGGATTGCGGGGCAGCCCTTCCGTGAGGAAGGTCACGAAATCGGGGACCTTGTAGTCCGCCAGATGCGCGCGGCAGTAGTCGCGGATAGCGTCTTCATCCATGCCGGCGTCCTTGCGCACGACGAAGACATGCAGCTTCTCGCCGAGGACGGCGTCAGGATGTGAAACGGCTGCAACCTCGACCACTCCGGGGTGGCGCGACAGAACGTTTTCGACCTCGATGCTGTAGATCTTGTAGCCGCCGCGGTTGATGACGTCGATCTTGCGGTCGAACAGCCGGAGCATTCCGTCGGCATCGACGGAGCCGATGTCCCCGGAACGCCAGTAGCCGTCGACGAGGGACGCGCGGGTCGCATCTTCCCGCTCCCAGTAGCCGCGGATCGTCATGGGGCCGCGAACCCACACCTCCCCGGCCTGGCCTGTCGGCAGCTCCCGGCCGTCGTCATCCATGATGCGCAGGTCGCCACAGGGCACCGCGGCGCCGACGGAATCTAGACACTGGCGCGTATGGCCCACGGGAACGACGCTGATGATCGTCGCGCACTCGGTCGAACCGTAGGCATTCAGCAGATGCAGATCTGGAAGGCGCTCGGCCATTGCCTCGATGCTGGACTCCGGCATCGGCGCGCCACCGAAGCCGCCGATGCGCCACGATGACAGATCCAACCCGCTGAAGTCACCACGAAGCAGGATGAGGTTGTACATGGCTGGAACGAGAACAGTCGTGGTCATGCGCTCCCGGCTGGCCAGTTCCAGATAGGCCGCCACGTCGAAGCTGCGCATCATTATGGTGCATCCAGCCACCTGAATCATGCTGGTAATGATCGCCACGAGGCCCGTCACATGCGATGCGGGCACCGCAAGAACGGAGCGTTCTCCACTTTCGTAATTCCAGCATTCCTGGAAATGCATCGAGGAATGTATGATATTCACATGCGAAAGCACAGCTCCCTTGGGCTGCCCGGTCGTGCCGGATGTGTAAAGGATGACCGCCCCGTCTTCCTCGGAAACCACGGCAGGGGCCGACCGTTGCTCGCTTGCCGCGACAGCATCGAATTCCTCCGCGCCCGCAGCCGGCCCGCCGACGCAAACACGAAGCTTGAGGTCCGGCGCCTCACCAGGCGCGGGAACGCGCCCGATCAGATCTGCCTCGAAGATCACCGCGCTGGCCCGGCAGTTGCCGAGAATGAAAGCGATATTCGATCCGGACTCACGCGTTCCTATCGGAACCGAAATGGCGCCGACGCGGCTAATCGCCAGGAAGGCGACGACGAACTCCAGGCGGTTGACAAGGAGCAGGGCGACCCGGTCGCCTTTCGCGATCCCTCGCGCCGACAGGCCGGAGGCCACGCGCTCGACCAGAACATCAAGGTCGCCATAGGACAAACGGCGTTCGCCATCGACCACAGCCTCGGCGTCTCGAGCCCGTTCCATGGCCGCCTTTGCCATCGCATAGATCGAACCTGGCCGATCACGATAGCAAGGCACGACCCTGCCGCCGAACAACAGTTCGCGACGCTTTGGAAATCTCTCCTCCCAACGGAACGCCAAGGGGCCTCCTTCAGACTCGGTCTTCCCGAGAAATTCCATTCTACAACATGAGTGTTGGTAAATGACACACAATTCATTCAGGCGCAAGCTCTGGTTCAGGCCGCGCGCCGATCCTCGTGCACTACTCCGGCGTCCGCCTCGGGGTATCGATGTTCGATCAGTCCGCATGCACATGATGTTTATGGGCGGGCGGCGTGCCCGGCAGCGCCCCGGCACGGTTCTACTTGTCGCGAACCGGCAGAGCCGCCCTATCGTGTTGTCTTAGCCACATTTCCGGACGGCATGGATCAAGCCGAAACCTGGTCGGGGGCGCATGCAGCAAGTGGAATGGCTGCGGCCGGGCGCTCTTTCAGCGCCCTGCCAGATAAAGCGATTCAATTCGCAGGGGGCGCAATATATCGGTTTGAGCCTTCAATATTGTCGTCAACTCCCAGTGCATGACGAATAAGGGCAGCGGTCTCCAGCATCAATGGAAGATGAATTGGCGTATCATCCCTAACCATTTCCGGAGTCAGCGTGCTCATCGAAAGGGCGCAGATGATACGGCCATTGCTGTCGACTATGGGCACCGCCAATGCGGTCAATCCCTGGATGGCGCCATCTACGAATATCGCCCACCCCTGACTTCTGATCTTTTCAAGTTCGCAGCGAAGTTCATCTCTTGCAGCCTGGACGTTCTCGACATCGTCGCCGAACGACAAGGAGCCTAGCACCTCCTCGATGACGTTCTTGTCTTGATATGCCAGCAGGACCCTTGGCGCAGTTCCGCGATTGAGGGGCAAAGTGCCGCCAACCTGCCACCACTTGATGTCCAGACCATTGATGTCATGAATCCGCTCCAGGCAGATGGCGGAGCGGTTCTGAAACACCGAAAGAATGACGGTAGACTTCGTGGTGTGAGCAAGCTGCTCCATGAAGGGCAGGGCAGCCATGCGCAGATCGTGATGTTCGATGACGCATGACGCCAGGACGCGCATCAACCATCCCAGCGCGTATTTCTGGGTGATGGAATCCTGTACGACAAGTCCTGACTGGATAAGCGTCACAAGAATGCGTCTTGTTGTTCCCTTGTCAAGCTGCGTGGCGCTGCTGATCTCAGACAAGGATTGAATTTTATTTTGCCTGAAGGATTTTATGATTTCTGCTGCTCGTGCAACAGATCTGACACTCATGTTGCTTGCAACCAGCATTAAAAAGGCCTTCTCGAAGTGTCGTTGAATATATCCAGGCGCTCGGGATCTTTCAGCCTGACTGACGCCAGCTTGGGCAGTTCCCCGACCCGTCAGGCAGGTGTTCTGGATACATAGGACAATATTGTCGCGTAGTCATTATAGCCGCAACGTGACAAAGGCGCCGCCTTGCCGGTGACGAACCGCCCATTTTCCAGCAGCCTGTCATCGATATGGACTCCGATCACCTCACCGAGCACCAGATAGGCGTCGCACTCTTGCGCGGCAGCGTCGATCAATCTGGTCACCTGCGTCACCCGGCATTCCAGCGCGGCCGGTGATTCAGCAACGCGCGGCGCAGATACCAGCCTCGATGGGGCTGTCGTCAGTCCGGCAAGCGTGAATTCACTCGCGCCCCGAGGTGATTGCGATGAGGTGATGTGAACCTGATCGATCAAATCGGCAGTTGCCATACTGTAAGTAAATTCCATCGTGTCTCTAATAAAACTCAGCGTGTCTTTGACGCCAATGCTTGAAAACCCGACAATTGGCGGGTTGCTGCAAAAAACATTGAAAAAAGAATATGGCGCCAGATTGATATCTCCCTGCGAGGAAACGGAAGAAATCCATCCGATAGGTCGGGGCGCCACAATCGCATTGATTGGACTGCGCGGTAACTTGTCTGTGTCGCGGTGACGGGGTTCGTAGAACATCGGCGGGTTCCGGCTGGCTATTTCACGATACGAAACGTATTTTGCCTATTGACACGAAAAACGATATGGTTTGATCTGTGGTTGGTCAACTTGGAAAAAGCGCATGCGCATTCTTGAGCCTGTGAGGGACGTTGCCCCCAGCCCGTTAGCCTCGTGCCAGATTGGTGTTGATGTCGGCGGAACCTTTACCGACCTCGTTCTCATCGATGGCTGCGGCGCGGTGCGCTGCGTCAAGGTTCCCAGCACCCCCGGTGAGCCGGCGCTGAGCACTCTTCAGGGTATTGACGAACTGATCGGGCCTGCCGGCGCAAGGCAATTTCAAAGTATTCATCATACGCACAGCAATACCCTTGCGCTGAATACATTGATCGAGAGAACAGGCGCAAATATTGGGATGCTGGTAACGCAGGGGTTTCGTGACCTCATGGAAATCCAGAGGCTCTCCATACCTGACCCGATGCGTTATTCCTCAAGAAGGCCGCAGGCAGTCGTTCCCAGGCGGCTTGTTCGCGAGGTGCGCGAGCGTCTTAATGCGGACGGAAGCATCGAGACGCCATTGGATGCTTCCCAGTTATTGGAAGCGGCTGCCGAGATAGTCGCTGCCGGGGCTCAAGGGATCGTTATTTGTTTCCTGCATAGCTACCGAAGCCCGGTTCATGAGCGCCGGGCAAGAGAGATCATAGGCGAGAAATTCCCGGATCTCCCCGTCGACATTTCGTCGGAGGTCTGGCCGCAGGCCCGCGAGTTTGAGCGCGGAATGCTGGCGACAATCAACTCATATGTCAGGCCCCGAATTGAGCGATATGTGACCGTCCTGGCGCAGGGGCTGCTTTCCCGGTCCATTTCATCCGCGCCGCGCGGCGCAAGGTCCAATGGAGGGCGGGAGCTGCTGTCATCCATGGGTCAAAAGCCTGCGGTGGCTCTGTTTTCTGGTCCGGCGGCCGGTGTGGCTGGCGCAGCTTCCGTTGCCCTCGATGCCGGCTGGGCCGATGCAGACCTCATGACATTGGATATTGGCGGCACCAGCGCCGATATCGGAGTGATAAGGCGCGGAAAGCCGATCCTCAGTTCGGAAGAGCATATTGCGGACTTTCCCATTCTGTTCCCAACGGTTGCGGTTTCGGCGATCGGAGCCGGCGGCGGGTCGATCATCTGGGCTGACCCCACAGGCTCGGTGAAGGTTGGCCCGCGGAGCGTGGGGGCGGATCCTGGCCCTGCCTGCTATGGCCGAAGCGATGCATTGGTTCCCGCCTTGACCGATGCGTTTCTGGTTGTCGGTTACTTGTCTGCCGATCGGAAGCTCGGGGACAAGCTGGTCATGTCCCTGGAGCGCTCGTTGCAGGCCATGTCCAGGCTCGGCGACAGGGTCGGGGTGCCTGCAGAGGGCATTGCCGATGGCGCCATTCAGATTGCCATTGCGATGATGGCAGCGGAGGCGACTTCGACGCTTTCCAGGCGAGGGGTCGATGCGCCGGAGTTCAGAATGGTGGCGTATGGGGGCGCCGGTCCCCTCCTTGGGGCGCTGGTTGCCGAGGAAGTATTCATCGACACCGTGCTCATCCCTCCGCTTCCGGGTGCCCTGAGTGCGATGGGAGCCGCCCGCTCGGACATTCATGGCGATTTCCTCAGGCCCATCTATCAGGAAGTCGAGATCATCGACCCGACACAGTTCGCCAGCCAGCTCGACAGCATAAGTCGCGACGCAAGAGATTGGCTTGGTGAGGAGGTCGAGGGGCTGCCCGTTACCGGCATGAACATCACCTATTCCCTCGACATGAGGTATGAAGGCCAGGGCTTCGATGTCGCTGTCGACATTGATCGGGAAACCTTGGAGCGTTTTGACAGATCCGTTCTTCTGAAGCGCTTTCACGACGCGCATCAAGCGGAGTTCGGCTATGCAAGTGAGAGTGCGAGGGTCTGGATAAAGGAACTGCGGGCTCACGCGGTTGGCTATCTGGCCAAGACAGTCCATGCGCACAAGGGGGCTGAAGCCGCCCAGCCATGTGCCCCCAGGGCGCGTACCATCCGACTGCGCGGCGCGGCCGTCCACGCCTCTGTCTACTCAAGAGAAAATCTGGAGATTGGCAGCCGCCTGGAAGGCCCGGCAATCATCGAGCAGATGGATACCACCACTTTGATACCCGATGGCTGGATTTGCGAGTGTCATCAAAGTGGCGCGTTGGTTCTTCACAGGGCGGGTTGACTATAATGAATGACAAAACCAATGCCATCTCTGTAGAAATATTCTCAAATCTATTTCGAGCAATAGTGGATGAAATGGCGTGGCGTGTGCGCCGCGCGGCTCATACGACTTTTATCCGGGAAACACAGGATTTCGGCACGGCGCTCATCACGCCTGAGGGCGAACAATTCGCGGTTCCGAACAATACCGGCGGGATCTCGCTGATTGGCATTCCGATCAAGCCATTGATTGACGCAATCACCGATTGGCGTCCGGGTGATGTGGCTGTCACGAATGATCCATATTCGTCCGACGGCATGGTCATGCATCTGAATGACATATTCATGCTGAGGCCGATCTTCGTCGACGGCAAGATAATATGCTTTGCATGGGCGTTTCTTCATTGCAGCGATGTGGGAGGCAGCGTTCCCGGCAGTATTGACAGCGAAAATAAAGAGATACTCCAGGAAGGTCTGCGGTTGCCGCCGCTCAAGCTGTATTCGAGCGGGACCGTGAATGAATCCGTCAAGGCCATCCTTCAAGCTAATTGCCGTGGCCCCGACCTGATGTGGGGCGATCTGGCCGCGGTTGTTGCCTCTCTGCATATGGCCGAGACACGTGTACTGCGCCTGGTCGAGCGATATGGAGCCGGTGCTATAAAATCAGCGATGTATTCGGTCCTGGATCGGTCCGAGAAGCTGGCCCGCCTGGCCCTGTCCACGGTCCCGAGCGGAAAATACCGGTTCACTGAATATCTGGAAGATGATTTCAGCACCGATACGCCCGTCCGCTTCTGTCTGACATTGTCGGTTGCGCCGGATGGGCATTGCACCCTGGACTACACGGGATCGGACCCGGAAGTCGCCTCCGCCGTCAATCTGCCAACGGGCGGCCAGAGACATCACCCCATGCTGTCTGTCGCGCTCATGAATTACGCGATCACCAAATCGGCAGACATCGATGTGAATGCCGGGATCATCCGATGCATAGAGCTGGTGCTGCCGGAACAATCGGTCGTAAACGCCGCTTATCCGGCCGCCTGTGGGGCCCGCGTCATCAGCGTCATGAGACTTCACGACCTGACGCTCGGCGCATTGTCAGCCGTTATCCCAGGCAATGTGCCGGCAGCAGGCGGCAGCCAGCTTGCCATCACGTCGCTATCGTTTCACGCGGCTGATGGCGCAAGGCGGGTCGTCAGTGCCAATGCCGTGGTCGGCGGCTCTGGGGCCGGCTGTGGGCTCGACGGCGTATCGGGCACGGATTTTCCGGCTGCAGCCCTGAAGAATGTGCCCGTCGAGGTATTGGAGACCGAAGCTCCCGTTCGCGTCCATAGATTTGGCTTGCGTGCCGACAGCGAGGGGCCGGGCAAATTGCGGGGCGGCTTCGGAATTGAATATGTGTTCGAGATACTTCAGGACGGTGTGACCGTCGTCAGTCGCGGCAAGGATCGCCACAAATTTGCGGCCTGGGGCGTGGCAGGTGGCGGCGCTGCTTCCTGTGCATATGCTTACGTGGCGGCGCGTGACGGACGCCGGAAATCGACTGGCAAGAAGGCGCTCTGGTTTGCCGATCAAGGCGACATCATAACCGTCGCCGGAGGCGGTGGAGGCGGTGTGGGCTTGCCGCATGAACGCGAGCCCGGCCAGGTTTCGAGCGATGTCCTGGACGGCCTGATTTCGGTTGGGCGGGCTCGGGACGTGTATGGCGTGGTCTTCTCGCCGGATGGGTCGCTGGACGTGACCGAGACCGAGCTCTCCAGGAAATACATGAGCGGAACCCGAAGCAGCGATCAATTCGATTGGGGGGCGGGCAGGGATGAATGGGAGCGCCGTTGGGCCGATGCCTATGATGCGGTCCACCTTCGCGCAATCAAGCTGCCGCAAAGGAGCCGACGTGATTTCCAGGTCCGCGCGTTCCTGGCCCTGAGGCAGCAGCACCCGGAAGGCCTCTCGCGCGCAGCGGCCGAAAGATACCTTGACGAATTGCAACGTTGAAAAATGACCGAGCTAAACCTTGCAGGCAAGCCATAAGGAATAGCAGGAGGAGCGCATGAGTAGCCAGATGTTTGAAGATGGACGGTGGCCGGGCCACACTGGCAATTGGGGCCGTTGGAATGATGATCGTGGAACCTTGAACACCATCGATCCATCCGTCGTTCTTCGAGCAGTGAGCACCGTCCGGGAAGGTGTGGCCATTTCCTGCTCGAGGCCGGTGTCGGATCATGAGCCGTTGAGGAGCGGCGGCGAAAAGCCCTTCAAGCACGAAATGCTGACGGCAGGTGTTTGGGATCTTGAACCGGAGCGCACGGAATCGCTCAATGCAAGTGACAGGATCTCTGTGAGAACTCACGGCATGGTCAATACGCATATCGATGCGTTGGCCCATGTGGGCTACATGGGCAAGGGGTTCAACGGCCGTCCCTTTGACGACATGGTCACGATGTCGGAAGGGGTGAAGCACGGCGATGTTGTGTCCGCAGTCGGTACGGTCACAAGAGGGCTGCTTATAGATGTCGCGGCCGCGAGGGGCGTGGACCATATCGAGCCGGGCGACTGCGCCCGGCCGGAAGACATCGAACCACATCTGTCAATTATCGAGCCGGGCGACGCCGTACTGATCAGGGTGGGTGGAACGCTGATAGGAGGAAGGGCTCCTGTCGCGGGCGAAAATAGACACGGCACCTGGCCTGGCTTGCATCCTGAATGCGTGGAAATGCTCGCCACCCGTGACGTCAGCTTGCTTGGTTCCGACACGGGCAACGATGTGTTCCCGTCACCCTATGAGCACATCTGTCGTTCGCCGGTGCATACGCTCGCTCTCGTATATTACGGCATTCATCTTATACATAATCTAGATTTAGAAAAGCTTGCGAAAGAACTTCTTCGGCACAGTAGAACTCACTTCCTTTTCGTGGTTTCGCCGTTGCACCTTGTGGGGGCGACAGGATCGGTGGTGGCGCCGGTGGCGGTGATCTGATGCGGGATAAAACAATGTCGCAGGACACACTGATAGTCTGGACCGGCCGCGCTCTCTTCCTTGGCTTATGGATGGGCGCTTGGGAATGGATTGCCAGGACGGAGTTGCTTCCGCCAGCATTCATTGGAACGCCATCCAAATTTATCCGACAATTCTGGATTAGCCTGTGGGATGGAAGTTATCTGGAAGCAACCATTGTGACAATGCAAGCCACTTTGGCGGCGTTCGTAGTAGGCGCAGTCGCTGCACTGCTTGTCGCCATGGTCATGTCGGCATCGCCAATTATAGGAAAAGTTCTTTCCCCTTTCGTTGACGCATTCAACTCGCTTCCGCGTGTTGCGCTAATACCGTTGTTTATTATCTGGTTTGGCCTGGGCATGACCCAGAAGGTGGCGTCAGGGGTGTCGATAATGTTCTTTATCGTGCTCTCCTATACCATCGCAGGCGCAAAGTCCGTGGACCCGGATCATGTTGTGCTGGCGCGAAGCCTGGGAATCCCGCGCTGGAAGATTTTCACGACCATTGTGATCCCGACTGCTGTTCCGGCCATTTTTTCGGGCCTGAGACTGGGTATGATTTATACGATATTGGGAGTCATTACAGCAGAAATGCTAGCTGGCGGGGAAGGGTTAGGTACGCGTGTAAGTTATTACTCAAATATATTTGATACAAATGGAGTCCTTGCCGTTCTTATCGTACTGGTTTTGCTTGCAAGCGCTGTTTCCTATGTGATGTCCATCATCGAAAATTGGATTGGGCGCTGGAGAAGCATTTAGTAAATCGTAAAAAATGGGAGGTTGAATAGATGAAGTATCGTAGAGTATTTGTCACAATCGCGGCGGTCCTGTCATTGGCTGTGTCATGGACCGCCCATGCGCAAGAGAAACTTGGGACGCTTCGGGTCCATGTGTTTCCTGGCGCTTACACGTCGATGTCGCTGCATGTGGCTCAGGAGAAGGGCTTCTTCACCAAGAATGGTCTGGATGTGGAGCTGGTGCCGGCTCAATCGTCATCCGCTGCCATTGCGGCAATGTTGGGCGGCAGCCTTGATATTGTGGAAAGTGGCGCGGATCTCGTCCTCTCCAGCATCGAGAAAGGAATACCGCTAAAGTACCTGATGGCCAATGAAGCAAAGAACTATGTGACATTCATTGGGTCGAAGGAATTTGTTGAAGCTGCAAAAGGCAAGTCCTATCCGGAAATATTCCGGGAGCTGAAGGGCAAGCGCTTCGGTGTCAATGCCATCGGCGCCACTTTGCACCTGGCAGCGGTCATGATGCTGAAGGAGGCGGGGCTCAGCGAGGGCGACGTTCAATTTGTAGCCACGGGAACGGCGTCAAATACGCTTGCAGCCTGGCAGGCAGGAACGGTGGACGTGCAATTGACATTCCCCCCGGTGCCTCAACTGCTTGGAAAGCTCGGTCTGGCTGAGCCGCTTCTGGTTCTTGCCGATGACGGGCCGGATATCCTCAAGTTCCGCAACCTGTATTCAGGATGGGTCACGACCGAGGGCAATATCAGCGGCAAGAAGAAAGAGATGGACGCCTATATCAGCGCGATGAAAGAGGCAATCGATTGGATGAAGTCGGCGGACAACAGGCAGGAACTTGTTTCGCTGGCCGAGGAACATACGCCGATATCGATGCTCCCTGAAGGAAATGAGCAGGTGCTGCGCGATGTCGTCGATCAGTATGACCGCTTCTGGGGTTATGAAATCAGCTCCGGGACGATCGATCTTTGGAACGAATATGCGGCCCGTAACGGTTTGATTTCGGCTCCTGTCCAATTCGACCGTGTGGTTTATGAAGGTGCTCCGAAGTGTACAGATCCATGTCAATGAGTGCTGATGTTGCTGGCCTGGGGAAAAATCTTTCCCCAGGCCAGGGGATCAAGGTGCATCAGGTCAGCCACATCTATGGTGGTGGAGACCGCGTGGTGCAGGCATTGAGGGAGGTCAATCTCGATATAGAGGTTGGTTCGTTCGTCAGCCTCGTTGGTGCAAGCGGTTGCGGCAAGACGACCTTGCTGGACATCATGTGCGGTCTGACGGAAGGGCAGCAGGGGACGGTGACCGTCGGTGGTTTGCCGCCCAGGGCCGGACGCCCTGATACCGCCCGGATGTTTGCTCGGGACGCGCTGCTGCCTTGGCTGACGGCTGAGCAGAATGTGGACTATGCGCTCAAGACCAGGATCGCCGACGCGGCGACGCGCCGACGCAGGATAGCTGCCCTTCTGGCTGCCGTTGGACTCGGGGATTTTGCGCATGCATACCCAAGGCAACTTTCACAAGGGATGCGCCAGCGGGTCGCTTTGGTCCGGACGTTTTCGTTGCATAGCGAATTCGTTTTTCTGGATGAGCCATTTGGCGCGCTCGACGCACTCACGAAGATCACGCTCCAGGAGGAGTTGATCAGACTGTGGAGCGAAACCAACTCGACAGTGGTTCTTGTCACTCACGATCTGTCTGAGGCTGCTGCGTTGTCGGACCGAGTGGTGGTGATGTCGCCCCGTCCGGGACGTATAGTGGCTGATGTGAAGATTGATATTCCGCGGCCACGACGCGTCAAGGATCTTCATTCCAATCCGGAGTTCCATGAAATCGTTGCCGATCTGTGGGCGCGGCTTGAATAGAGGTTCACCGTGCAAAAATGTAGGGGCTTCATGCTCGCCGATAGCCGCGTCGTTGTGTTGACATAAAAAAACTAATCAGCATACTCATGATGATGCGAGCAGGCCACATGCTTGCAAGTCGGCAATATCCGAGCTGATCCTGTTTCCATCTGTCAAAAAATTGGAAGAGGCGACAAATGGACCGTGTCGGCGAACGCGCTTTTCCAGTGATACTTGACGAGCAGGCAGCGCTTCACGGCGACCGCACTTTCCTCGTCCACGAGGATCTGGAAGGCGTGGTGACGTCGTTCAGTTTCACTGAAATGCGGGAACGTGCGCAGGCCTGTGCGGGGGCATTGCAATCGGTCGGGCTGGAGAAAGGCGGCCGGGTGTTCGTGTTTCTCAGGAACACCGCGGATTTTGTGCCGCTGTGGTTTGGCGTCATGTTGGCCGGGGGCGTCGTGGTGCCCGGAAACATCTATCTGACCGCGCCTGAGGTCGAGCATCTGACAACGGTTGCCGAGCCGAGCGTAATAATAACCGAATCCCAATTCCTGCCGCTGATCCGTGAGGTTGTGGAACGCTCCGGTTGCCGCACTGCGATAGTGTCGACAGACGGGGGGGCGGATTGTATCGAACTTGCCACGCTCGTAGAGCGCTCGCCGGATTTCACGCCTGTCTCGCTATCGAGCGACGACCTCGCCGAGATATTGTTCACCTCGGGAACCTCGTCACGTCCCAAGGGCGTGATGCTGACCCATGCGAACCTGATCTGGTGCGGCATTGCGGGTGTCGCCAATACCAGTCTCTCGCCAGCCGACCGCAGCTTCAACAACAAGCCCCTGTTCCATGTCAATTGTCAGGAGACGGTGTTGTCCTGCCTGATGGCTGGGGCAACCGCGATTGTCGGCGAACGCTACAGCGCATCGCGCTACATCAACCAGTTGATCCGGCATGGGGCCACGATCTGCAGCCTCTCGGGGATGCTGTGTCGGACACTGCTCAAGCAGCCGTCCAGCCCCTTGGACCGTTCTCACCAGATACGATTTGCTGGCTACGGCATCAATATTTCAGAGCAGGAAATAGCGGAGTTTAGCCAGCGCTTCGGCATGCGCATCCGCAATGGTTACGGCCAATCGGAGGCGATGGTCTATATCAGTGTGGAATCCGTGACCTCTCCAACCACTTATCCATCCATAGGCAGGCCGGGACTGGGGCGCGAGGTGTTCATCGTCGACGATCAAAATCGCATCTTGCCGCCTCTTCAGCTGGGCGAAATCGTGCTGCGCGGGCGGCCGGGGCGCGATGTCATGCTCGGCTACTACAAGGACGAGGCTGCGACGAAAGCCGCTTTCGAAGGCGGCTTTCTGCACACGAACGACCTTGGATGGTTCGACGAGATGGGCAATCTGTATTTCCAGGGCAGGCGTGGCGACATGATCAAGCGTGCCGGTGAAAATATCTCGGCCCAGGAGGTCGAGGACGCCCTGATCGGCCATGAGGCGGTAAAGGACGTCGCTGTCATCGGCGTTCCCGATCCGGTGCGCGACCAGGCTGTGAAGGCCTTTGTGGTGCTGCGGGCGGGCAGCAGGCCGACAAGCGACGAGCTTCGCGAGTTCTGCCGTGAGCGGCTTGCCTATTTCAAGGTGCCCGAGTTCATCGTCTTCGTTGCGGAATTGCCGCGCAATGCCAGCGGCAAGGTGCTGAAGCGCGAGCTGGATTCACTTCCGCCGGTGGAATTTGCTCCGGAACTGGCAAAGCGATGATGAGACCCGAACTGCAGCACTGGGCCGACACCGTCATCGGACGCACCGAGCATTTCAGCATCGGTGTCATCGATCCGCTCTGGTCGCAGCGATACGCGGCGGCCATAGACGATATGAATCCGCTTTATTTTGATGATGCCTATGCCCGCAGCCATGGCTATCGCGGCATTGTCGCGCCGCCGAACTATCTGGCGACGTTGCGCGGAGAGCAGGGATTCGGTCCTGCGGAAGGCGAGCTTCTGGGTGACGGCATGGCGCCTTCCGCCCGACCACCGCTGACCAATCTGATCGGCATGGGCGGCGGGCAGACATTGGTCTTCTATGCGCCCGCCTATTGCGGTGAGCGCATCATCGGTGAGCGCACGATTGTCCGGGTCAGTGAAAAAGAGGGCCGCAAGGGTCCGCTGGTCATCATTGAAGATGAATTCCGGTATCTGACCGAACCGGGCGAGCTTGTGCTCACGCTGCGCAACACCCTTCTATGCCAGTGGGTGGAAGGCGGTGCGTCTTGACCGGGAAGCAGATCTGCATCGAAGACGTTCATGTCGGGCTGGTCCTTCCCGAACTGGTCAAGCAGCCGACGACGAGCATGTTGTTCCGGTTCAGCGCCGTCACCTGGAATGCGCACCGCATCCATTACGACGAACCCTATGCGCGCTCGGAAGGACATGACCGAGTGCTGGTGCAGGCAACGATGCACGGCGCCTTCCTGTTGCAGATAATCACCGGCTTTGCAGGCCCCGCCGGGCGCGTGACTGAGTTCACCTATTCAAACCGGGGCAAGGCGATGCCCGGCGACATCCTCACATTGGGTGGGACGGTGACGGAACTGGATGATGCGGCCGCTATCGTCGGATGCGATATCTGGGAACGCAACCATCAGCACGTGATATGTGCGGTCGGCTCGGCGCGTATCCTGCTGCCCAGACGTGGGTGACGCGCCTGCCAGAGCATTTTCAGCAAAAGTGCCTAGCGGTTTTGCGTCCGAAAATGCGTAAAACAAAGGGATTTAGCCGGCCTTTTCCGGCTCGATCAGCCGGCTCCAGGGCGACGAGCCATTTTCATGTGCGACCAGCAGCCGTTCGAGCAGGCCGAGGAATTGTTCCAATTCGGCGCCGCTCAGTGGTGCCATAAGCTGCGTGCGCGCGTCATGGACAAGTATCTGAGCTTGCGCCAGAACCTTGTGGCCCTCAGGAGTCAGCGATACCGTGCGGGTGCGCTTGTCAACCACACCGGCCTCGCGCTTGACCAGCCCACGCTCTGCCATTCGCCGCACCACATCGGCCACCGTGCTGGTGTCGAGCACGGCCTCGGCGGCCAAGGAGACCTGGTCGATCGCAGGATTGACGCGCACGATGCTGAGCAATGTGACCTGCGCCGGCGTCAGCCCTAGCGGCTCGAGCTTCTGATGGAAACTTGCAACGAAAACCTGATGCAGGCGCCTCACCATGAAGCCGGGACTCTTCGGCAGCTTGACGCGTTCCGTAGCCGGCGTGGATGCTGGAGCCGCTTTGTCGCGCGCAGATCTGGCGGCTTTCTGGCTGGGTGCAGCCAGGGGGCCGCTCTTTGGTCCTGCATTCATTTCGGTCTCCAGGCGCAATCAGGCATCGTCGCCAACGGGCGTCGCTGCGTTTTCCGATAAGCGGACGAACTGGCGCTCGAACGCTGTAATCGGTGGAAATGCCTCCGGATCGACCATCACGTCGATCAGGCAGGGACCCGGAGTCGCGAAGGCTTGGCGAAGGGCCGCCTCGAGACTTTCGTCATCGGATGCCGCGAAGGCCGCGCATCCCACGGCGCGCGCAACCAGCGTGTGGTCGACCCGCACCATCCGGCAAACATCCGTATGGGTCCGGTAGTAGCCAAGCTCCGCATTGCGCTGGAAGCCGAGCACCGCGTTGTTGAGGACCACCACCTTGGCATCGATGTCGTGCCGGACCGCGCATTCGAGTTCGGCCCAGCAATGCGCGAAGCCGCCATCGCCAACCAGCGCCACGACCGTGCGCTGCGGCATCGCCAGCTTGGCGCCGAGCGCCATCGGATAGCCCCAGCCGAGGCCGGCCAGACCGCGTGGCGACAGATAGCGCCGGCCGGGTTGCCTGCAGGTCAGGAACTGCGTCAGCCACAGCGTCGAATAGCTCGCATCGGCCACGAAGATGCTGTCTTCTGGCGCATGGCGCTCGATCTCGCGAACCAGCCTTTCTGGCCGCAGCAACGGATTGCCGGGCTGAAGATATGGCTGCAGGTTGGCCACCGCTCTTTCGCGCAGCGGCGCAAGCTCCGCAGCGATGCGGCGCTCGCGGGCACCGGGCGCTGCCACGGCGCTGGTCTGCCGCGCCGCATGGCGGACCAGCATCGCCTCAAGCGTCTCGCGCAGATCGCCCACCAGCGGCAGGGCGCGGTAGTTGCGCTGTGTCTCGTAGGGATCGATGTCGGCATGGATGAATGCCGCGTCTGGCGGGAACAGCTTCCAGGCGCCGGTACCGTTTTCGTTGGTCCTGTTGCCGGCAAAAAACACCACGTCGGCCTTGGAAATATATTCGCTCATATACTTGGCTGGGCTTCGCGTGCCCATCGTGCTGCCGACAACGCCAAGCGCCAGCGGATGCGTTTCGTCGACGGCACCCTTGCCCATATTGGTCGTGGCCACTGGAATGGCGAGCGCGTCGCGCAAGGCGGCAAGTGCATCATGCGCCTCCGAGGAATGCACGCCGCCACCGGCGACGATCAGCGGCCGCCTGGCCTTGAGCAGAAGGCCGAGGGCGGTGTCGATCTCGGCATCGGCCGGCCGGGTGCGCAGCATGGGAAAGCGGCCGAGCCTGAAGGGCTCGGGTGCCGCCTCGGTCAGCCGCGCCGGTTCGATCAGTATGTCCATCGGCAGCATCAATACGGCTGGCCCCGGCCGGCCGCTGGTGGCGGCGATGATCGCCTTGCGGGTGAATTCGTAGGCGCGCCCGCCTTCTGTCAGCCGTTGGAACCAGACCGAGCAGGACGAGAACAGCGCCTGATGGTCGAATTCCTGGAAAGCGTTTTTATCGACCTGACGACGGTGGACGTCCTGCACCAGTGCAAGCATCGGCACGGAGGCCTTGTAAGCCTCGGCCATGCCGGGCACGAGCAGCGTCGCTGCCGGCCCGTTTTGCGCGGCGATGCAGGCGATCTGGCCCGAAACGCGGGCATAGGCATCGGCCATGGCTGCGCCGGCATTCTCGGTGCGATAACCGATCTGTCGGATGCCCAGCCGCTCGGCGGCAAGCATCAGTGCGGTTGGGCAACTCTGTCCAAATATCTCGCGGATGCCGGCATCATGGAGCGCGCGGGCGATTTCGTCGGCGACCGAATTGACGGATGGATCATATCTCGATGATCTGGTCGGATCGGCGGTCTGGTTCATTTCAACCTCGCAAAGCTGGAAGGTAGAGCCGGCGCGCAGCGTCGAAGGTGTGACCATCCACCGGTCGCGGCAATGTGCGTCAGCAATAAAGATTTCCGTCCCGGTGAAGACCCAGTGCGTGCCGTCGTCTCAAGGTCAGCGCGACCGAAAGGTTGCCGATCATCAGAATATTTAATGAGTATACTCACGAAATTCAGGTGTCAATGGCGCGATGCGCGCGGGCGCCGAGCGGGTGGCGGAAAGTCAGTGGTCCGCGCCCATTTTGCCTCGCCCTGTCTTGACCAGAGGGCCTCGATCGGCGCACCGGACCGAACGTCTCGAGCCTCGTATAGCGGTCTACCGCCGATATGCGGATCCCTGTTTGCCGTTTCGGCAATTGCCGCGACTTCGTGTCGGACCTTGAGCAAAGTAGACGAAGCGTGCGATGGTCAGCGGCCCAGCCGCCCTTGACACGACCGCCTAAATTCGCGACATCCGAGTCAAAGTTCGGAATCCGATGACAATGGGGCCCGGCGACAGCATGGACCTCCGCATTGCGCCGCAGAACGAGCACGAGGCCACGAAAATATCATGACCACCATGAAGACCGTCAAACCGCAGGGGGACGAGAAGAGCATCGTCAAGTCGGTGTTCAAGGTGCTGGCGCTGCTCGAGGCGTTTTCGCCCGAGACGCCGGAATTCAGCGTGGCCGAGCTTGCCGAGCGCACGGGCATCCATAAGGCCACCTGCAACCGGCTGATGACGACGATGGTGCAGGCGGGCTGGATGCAGCGGGTGGGCGGCAGTCGGTATGCGCCGACCGTGAAGCTGTTTCGCATCGGCTCGACCGCGATCGGCCGGCTCGACGTGCGCGAGGCAGCGCGCCCCTTGCTGCGCGGCCTGGCGGCCCGCTTCGGCGACACGAGCTATCTGATGGTGCCGGATGGACAGCGTTTCGTCTGCCTGGACCGAGTCGAGGGCGACCACCCGGTGAAGGTCACGAATTTCGACATCGGGATGAGCCTGCCGTTTTCTTTCGCCGCGCCGCCGCTTGCGATCCTGGCGTACCGGGACGACCTGCTCGCCAAGATCGATCGCGACAAGTTCCATGGACACGCAGTTCGGACCGACGCCGGCTTCGATAAACTCCAGCAGCGACTAGCGACCGTGCGCGAGCAGGGATACGTGCTCAGCCTGGAGGATTACCAGGCCGGGGTCGCGGCGGTCGGGGCGCCGGTGTTCGACAATAGTGGCGTCGCGATCGCGTCGATCAGCATCGACGGCGTCGTCACGCGGTTCGAGCCGCCGCGGCGCAGTGAGATCATCGATGCGGTCGTCGAGGCCGCCTCCAAGCTGTCCGAGCAGCTTGGCTATTCCGGCTCAGCCTCGTCCGTGAGAAACTCCGGCTGATGGCGCAGGGCCGGGGCGAATGTCCTTGGCCGGCTCCGTACCCGGCGGGCGCGCGGGCTGATATCGTGCCGGGCAGCGCAGCGAGCGGTTCGCAGCCTGCAAATGCGCGTCGCGGATCCGATCTGCGACGAGGTGCCCGGACCAAGGGCCAGATCCTTAGCCGGTGCTGCGTCCACGGCGGTGTCGGCTTTTATCGATCCCGGCAAAGCCGATCGAATCCCCCTCGAACATGGGCACGAACAGGCATGGGCGGCTCCGTAATCGGCGCTCCTTCACCGATGGCTGCATCGCTTTCAACCCGGCGTGTGACGATCCTCGACACCGTGCTGGCACTGCTCGGATGGCCGCTGGCGGAGACGACGCGCTCGCTTTAGCGGCCGGGAGGATGGCGCGTGGAGCGGCCATGGTAACGGCCGGCGCGGCGCGTGCGGCACCGCTTCAGGGTTGTTTGCCGGTCCGGTGCCGGGAACCGCAAAACCGGGCGTAGATCGGCCTTGACAGTGGCCATCGGATGGGAGAAGTTTTAGCACAATACGATCCAAAGTTCGGAATACGAACTATGGCCATACGGCCACGGCCTGGTCGAACGTGCGGCAAAAGTCCGCCGACGACGGGTTGGGAAACCTCAAACGAGGGAATGGGAGAGATGGACAAAAAATTGGATAAACAGTCCGGTCCGTCTCGCGTTCAGGCGCGGGCCGACGCCCGATGAGCGCTTCCGCCACGTCGGAAAGGTTTGCATCGGCTCGCGGGCAAGGGCCCAGCGGTCGCGATGCCGGCTCCGGGTTCCGCCGATGGCGCGGGTGGCAGCGAGTGGCGCTGCTTGCGCCCGTGGGCCTTTTCCTCCTCGCGTTTTTTGCCTACCCGATGGCGAAGATACTCGCCTTGAGCTTCTCGAGCGAGGCCTCTGGCTTGTCCCTGGAGAACTACGTCTGGTTCTTCGAGACGAGCGTCAACATCAAGGTTCTTTTGCGCACCTTCACCACGGCAATGATCGTGACGCTCGTCTGCGTCCTGGTGGGGTATCCCTACGCTTACCTGATGACGGTGGTAGGCACGCGCTGGCGCGCCTTACTGTTGATTCTCGCGCTGATTCCGTTCTGGACCAGCCTGATGACGCGCAACCTGGCGTGGCTTGCGCTGCTGCAGCCCAGCAGCACCATTGCCACGATCACCCGGAAGCTCGGTTTCGGTGAGCTGCAGTTGCTGGGCACTGTCGCAGGCGTCGTGGTCGCGATGTCCCAGATACTCCTGCCGTTCATGGTCCTGCCGATGTACGCCACCCTGAGAAACATCGACCGACGACTTCTGGCAGCCGCCGAAGGGCTGGGCGCACGCCCCTCCGTCGCGTTCGTCCGGGTCTATCTGCCGCTGTCGGCGCCGGGCGTCGTGGCCGGGTCCCTCCTGGTCTTCGTCCTCTCACTGGGCTTCTATCTCACGCCGGCAATCATCGGCTCCCCGCAGAACAGCCTGCTCTCGCAGCTCATCGTCACCCAGGTCTCACGGGTTCTCAACTGGGGCCACGCGGGCGCGATGGCGATGGTCCTGCTCCTGGTCACGGTGGTCCTGATCTGGCTCGCCTCGCTGGCCACAAGGCGCAACGCGGCGCTGACGTCTTCCGGAGAGAGGTCATGACCGTCGCGTGGAGCGCTCGGATACCGGTCATGCGCCGCGTGCGGCCCGGGCGGGTGGCGTTGATCGCATTCGTGGTCCTGGTCACGGTGTGGCTGCTGTTGCCGACGCTGGCCGTCATCCCGCTAAGCTTCGCCGGCGCGCCGACCTTCCGGTTCCCGCCGACGTCCTGGTCGACCGAGTGGTACGCCAATCTGGTCCATGACGGCAGATGGATTCGGGCCTTCGTCACGTCGCTCATCGTGGCGAGCCTGTCCGCCATTGTCGCGACAGTGCTCGGAACGGCCGCGGCGCTCGGCATGCGGGGCCGGTTTATCGGCCGGCAGGTCATGTTTGTGCTCCTGCTCGCTCCCATGGTGGTTCCGGTCGTGATCTTCGCCGTGGCGGTGTACGCGGTATTCCTGCCCTGGGGGCTGACGGGCACGCTTCCCGGCTTCGTCGCCGCGCATTGCGTGCTGGGTATCCCCTTCGTATTCGTGACGGTGGCGGCAGGACTGGAGGGTATGGACCCGCGCCTGACCGACGCGGCGGCAAGCCTCGGGGCGTCTCCAATCAAGGCGTTTCGCGTCATCACGCTGCCGCTTATTGCGCCGTCAATGCTGACCGGAGCCCTCTTTGCATTCATGGCCTCGTTCGACGAGACGGTCGTGTCCATCTTCCTCGTCACCCCTGCCAGGCGCACTCTCCCTGTCACGATGTATGAGAGCATGACACGCGAGATTGACCCGACGGTGGCCGCGGCAGCGACCGTCATTTTCATGGGCACGACCTTGCTGCTGATTATCGGCGTTCTCGTTCAGGCCAGGAGACGGACCTCACATGGATAGCAGACTTCACATGGGTATCCGTAGCGGCGTGGCCCTCGAGCTGGAGGCGCTTCACAAGCGATATGGCGACTATGTTGCGGTCGAGAGCGTCGATCTGCGCGCCGATCCGGGCGAGTTCCTCACTCTGCTGGGTCCGAGCGGGTCGGGCAAGACCACGACGCTGAACATGATAGCTGGCTTCGTGACCCCGAGCTCGGGGCGCATCCAGCTCGACGGCGGCAAGATCGATCATCTGCCGCCACACAAGCGCAATATCGGGATGGTGTTCCAGCATTATGCGCTGTTTCCGCATATGACTGCCTTCGAAAACGTCGCGTTTCCTCTCAAGCAGCGCAAGTGTGGCGGCGCGGAGATCAGGACGAGGGTTCTGGAGGCGCTCGAACTCGTGGGGCTCGGCGATCGCGCGCACAGCTACCCGCGTCAGCTCTCCGGCGGGCAGCAGCAGCGCGTCGCGCTGGCCCGCGCGATCGTGTTCCGGCCTTCGCTGCTGCTCATGGACGAGCCGCTGGGAGCGCTGGACAGGCAGCTGCGCGAGCATATGCAGATGGAGATCAAGCGCATCCATGTCGAGCTCGGCATCACCTTCGTCTACGTCACGCATGACCAGGAGGAGGCCCTGACCATGTCCGACCGGGTTGCGATCTTCAATAACGGTCGCATCGAGCAGGTCGGTACCGCGTCGGACGTCTATGATCGTCCCAGAACGCTGTTTGCAGCCGAGTTCCTGGGCGAGTCCAACAGCCTGTCGGTGGCCCGCACATGTCAGCCCGGCATTGCGGTCGTGGCGGGGCTGGATGTTCCCGTCCGGCTGCCGGAGGATACGCAGATGCCGGCCGGTGATGGCGCAACCGTGGTCATCCGGCCCGAGCGGCTCCGGGCCATGCCTGCGGGTCTTGAGCGCTCGCCTGGGACGAACGCGCTGCGCGGCGTTGTCCAGCGCGTCGTCTATCTGGGATCGGCGCGCCGGGTGGACGTCGAGGTCTCGCCCTGGATCCATCTTTCAGTGCGCGAACAGTCCGGCATGTGGTCCCCGGTGCAGAAGGGCGATGCCGTCGACATAGGCTGGCACCCAGGGGACTCCGTATTGCTCGAGCAGCGGACGGCGCCGGCGATCGTGACGGGCGCAGCATGAGCGGCAAGCAGGTAGTCACTACAACGTTTTTCGGTCGCCCCAAGGAGTATTCGCCATGGTCGGCGGGGATCGTGATCCCGCCCGGCTACGGCATCCTCTTCACCCCGGGCATGACCGCTCGTGACGCCGAGGGCAACACCGTCGCTCCGGGCGACATCCGGGGCCAGACGCGTCGGGTCCTGGAGCAGCTTGCGGCGGTGCTGGGCGAGGTCGGGGCCACGCTCGACGACGTGGTGAAGATGACGGTCTTCCTCCAGGACATGGATGACGTCCATGCGGTCCAGGAGATTCGCCGGCAGTTCTGGGCGACCAATCCGCCGGTTTCATCGACCGTCGAGGTCAGCCGGCTGGTCACCGAGGAGGTGCGGATCGAGATCGAGGCGGTGGCGGCCATCGCGCCGTCCAACCTGGCCCCGACCGCGGCGGTTGTCTGATGTTGCTGCTGCGTGAGGCGGATGTGCGCGCGGTGCTGACGATGCCCGACGCCGTACGCTGCGTCGAGGAGGCGTTCGGGCGCCAAGGCATGGGAGAGATGCGCGGCCAGCCGCGGACCCGTGTGCGCTTCCCGGCCGGGACGCTCAATGTCCTGCCGGCCGTCGATCTGACGCTCGGCGTGGCCGGCGTGAAAACGTACATCGCCGTGGGCGGGGTTGCCCGCTTCGTGGTGCTGCTGTTCGACCTCGACGGCGGCGCGTTGCTGGCGATGATCGAGGCCGACTATCTCGGCATGATCCGCACCGGCGCGGCCTCCGGCGTGGCGACCAGGCATCTGGCGGCCCCTGGTCCGCACACGCTGGCCATAATCGGTACCGGCTGGCAGGGACGCGGGCAGGTGGAAGGAGTGCTCAGCGCATGTGCGGTGAGCGAGATACGCGTCTTCAGCCGCCGGCCCGAGCAGCGTGCGGCCTTCGCCCGCCAAGTCGAGGATGAGTTCGCCGTGGCCTGCCTAGCGTGCGCCTCGGCGCGGGACGCGGTCGCAGGGGCAACCGTAATCTGCACTGCCACCAACGCGACGGTGCCCGTTCTGGAGGCCGCCGATGTCGCCGACGGCGCGCATATCAACGCTGCCGGCTCGAACTCGCTGTTGCGCCGCGAGATCGATGACGGCCTGGTGCACCGAGCGGGCACCATCGTCGTCGACTCGCGCGTGCAGGCCCGCGCCGAAGCCGGCGATCTGCTCGCTGCGCATCAGCGGGGATGGCTTGACGTCGATTCGCTCCCCGAACTCGGTGACATCGTCGCCGGGCGGCGGCAGGGGCGAAGGAACGGCGCAGAAATCACCATCTTCGAATCGCTCGGCCTCGGCGCCCAGGACGTCGTCGTCGCCGCCCACGCATATCGGCAGGCGCGCGTCGCCGGCCTCGGGAACGAGATCCCGTTCGTCGGCACGGCGCAATGATGCACGGCGCGGGCTCGCATCACGGATATTGCGGGCACTTTGTCGCGCTCGCCTGATGAACAACAAGGAGATAGCGACATGGGTGGCATCAGGACCTCGGGCGGAAATCGGTGGGAGCTGGAGACAGGATATTCGCGCGCGGTGCGCGTCGGCCCTCTTATCGAGGTCAGCTCCACATGCGCCGCCCAGCCAGACGGGACGATCGTCCACCTTGGCAATGTGGCTGGCCAGGCGCGTCACATCATCGGCATCATCGACGGGGCCCTGCGCGAGCTTGGGGCCACGCTGGCGGACGTCGTTCGCATATCATACTATATGCGCGATCAGCAGGACTGGGTCGCCGTGGGGGAGGTGCACCGGGAGTTCTTCGCCGAGACACGTCCGGCGCTCGACTACATCTTCACCGCCGGATGGCCCCTGAAGGGCGTCGAGATCGAGATCGTCTGCACCGCGTATGTCGAGGATGCGCGATGACCCGACGTGCGAGCAGGGGCGGCAGCCGGGCTCTCGGCCAGTCGGCGGCCCCTCGACGCGGCCGCCTGCCCGGTTCCCGAAGGGGCGCGCAGAAGCCGACGACACAGGCTGTCGCCCGATAATCGATGGCGCCGCTGACGGCAATGGCGGCCTAAAGGGTTAGTACCGTCACCGCGGCCGGCGAAGAGCCGATCAAGGCAGCTTGCCGGTGCGGCTACCATGCAAAACACCATGGCTTGCTCGAAAACTGTCCTGACCGGCCAGTGCCTTAGGAGAGGACATCCTCGCGGCGGCAACGGCCCGATCCGAGCTCACTTTGCGTTGCTTCAACAGGTCAACTGCCGCTGCTTCAGCAAGGCCTCCAACTCCACCTTCAACGCGCCGAGCGGGCGTGCTGCCGGGCTCTGCGAAGTCGCAAAACTCGGCGTAGAGCCCTTGACAGAGACCAGCGGATGGGAGAAGATTTTAACGCAATACGAACTTGAGTTCGGAATACGAACTATAGGCGTGCGGCCGCCATCTCGTCGAACGCGCGGCAAGCTCGCCGACGACGGGTTGGGAGATCTCAAATGAAGGAGTGGGTAGAGGTGGGACACAGAATTGATGACACGGTCCGGGGTTTGACAGCCACGGCGAAGCCAGGCGCCCCCCTCTCGAGCATGGGGCTCGAACAGGCATGAGCGGCTACGTAATCGGCGTTGATGTGGGCGGCACTTTCACCGATCTCGTCTGCGTCGGCGAGGCGGGGGATGTGCTGACCGCGAAGGTGCCCTCCACGCCCGCCGATCAGGGCATCGGCGTGCTGAGCGGCATCGCCAATCTGGCCGACAGGGCCGCCGTGTCGGTCGAGGATCTGCTGGCCAGAACCAAGATGATCGTCCACGGCACGACGGTCGCCACCAACACGATGATCGAGTGGAGCGGCGCGCACACATATCTGCTGACCACGCGCGGCTTCCGGGACCTCATCGACATCCGCCGCAACTACAAGGAGGCGGCCTTCGACATCCGGCTGAAGGCACCTTACCCGATCGTGCCACGCCGCAGGCGCATTCCGATCACCGAGCGCATCACCGAAACCGGGGCCGTCCTCACTCCGCTTGCTGAGGAAGAGGTCCGTGCGGCGGCTCGCCGGCTCGCCGATGAGGGCGCGCAGGCCGTTGCGATCTGCTTTCTGTTTTCGTTTCTCGCCCCGGAGCACGAGCTGCGTGCGCGGGAAATCATTCACGAAGTCTTGCCGTCGATCCACGTCTCGTTGTCGCACGAGGTGCTGCCAAAGATTCGCGAGTTCGAGCGCCTGTCGACGACGATCGTTGACGCATACGTGACCCCCAAGCTGCGTGGCTATCTCACCAATCTCGAGCGTACCTTGGCTGAGCGCGGCTACGCCGGCGACTTCTTCATCATGCGTTCCAACGGCGGCGTGGTCGATGTGGGGCGCGCGGCCGAATCGGGCGTGCAGCTCGTGGCGTCGGGGCCTGCCGGCGGGGTCGTCGCGGCGTCCAGCATCGGCGCTGCGGTGAGTGACCGCAACCTGCTGACGATCGACATGGGCGGGACCAGCGCGGACGTCTCACTAATCCGCGATGGCACGCCGTCGGTCAGCATGGATTCCTGGTTCTCGCGCTACCGTGTCGCTGTTCCGCTCGTTGATGTCACGAGCGTGGGCGCCGGCGGCGGCTCGATCGCGTGGATCGACGATGGTGGGGCGCTGCGGATCGGTCCAGCGAGCGCCGGCTCCTATCCGGGGCCGGCCTGCTACGGGCGTGGGGGCACCGCCGCAACGGTGACCGACGCGAACCTCATACTGGGCTACATAGGCGCCGACAGCTTCCTCGGCGGTGCGATGGCCCTTGATGTCGAGGGTGCCCGCCGGGCCTTGCAAGCCGGCATCGCGGACCCACTCGGCGTCGGCGTCGAAGAGGCTGCGGCCGCCATTGTGCGGATCGTCAACCACAACATGGCCAACGCGCTGCGCGTCATCTCGATCGAGAAGGGCTACGACGTCCGCGACTTCTCGCTGATGGCCTTCGGCGGCGGCGGGCCGCTGCACGCAGCGGCACTCGTGCAGGAGCTGCGCGTGCGCCGGATACTCGTCCCGCGCGGACATGCATCGGTGCTGTGCGCCCTGGGTGACGTGCTTGCCGACATCCGCGAGAGCCGAAGCCGTGGCTACTATGCGCGCTCGGAGACGGTTGACCTGCCTGCGCTGGCACAGGCAGTCACCACGATGGTCGATGAGGCCGATGCGCTGATGGGCGAGCAGGCACGCAATCTGCGGCGTGTGGTCGAGTGTGCCTTGGAGATGCGCTACAAGGGGCAGACGCATGAGGTGGCGGTGCCGATCGGGAGCGGCCTGGAGCCGACGCCTGAGCGGTGGGCCGAAGTGCTCGCCGACTTCGACAGGCTGCACGCGCAGCGCTTCTCCTATAGCCGGCCGGGAGCCGAGATCGAGATCGTCGGCCTGCAGGTCGACCGCTTCGCGCTCCGGGCGAAGCCGGAGATGAACGGGCTTGGGCGCACCTCGCAGGCAACCGCGACCAGCGAGCGTCCGGTGCACTTCCCGACCGCCGCCGGCTACGTGCCGACCCCGATCTACTCGGGCGTCGAGCTTGGCCTCGGCTTCACCGCGAGGGGGCCCCTGGTCATCGAGGAGGCCAACACCTCCGTGGTGGTCATGCCGGGCCAGAGGGTCTCGCTCGTGGCAGGCAACGTCTACATAATCGAGGATGACCGATGAGTATCATGATGCCGTCGACCCAAGTCGCCGCGAGCCCGCAGATGGGGGAGCTGGTGCGCATACTCCGCCATGCCGATGCGAAGTTGCGGCGATCGTCGCCCTCCACGGCCCTCGGCGACGACCGCCACGCGGTCGTGGGGCTGTTCGACGAGACGGGCGCGGTGGTGGCGCTCAGCCGCCGGGCCTGGCTCGCGTCGCTTGCTGCCACGGTGCGCAGCGTCCTGGACGCTTTCGGCGGCACGCTGCCAGTTGGCGAACTGGCGGTGAGCAACGACCCATATGCAGGTGGCACCCATGTCACCGACTTCACCGTCGTGCGCCCTCTCGCCGGCGGAACGGGCTATCTGGCGGCGCGCTTCCACACCCTCGACATCGGGGGTGAACAACTGGGCAGTATCACGCCACGGGCCGCCGAAATCTGGGAGGAAGGTGTTCTGGTGCCGCCGCTGCGCCTTGCGCGGTCCGGGCAAGCCGATTTCGACGCCGCCACGATGCTGGACTTCAACAGCCGCTTGCCCGATGTGCTGCGGGGAGATCTGAAGGCGGCTGTCAGAACGCTCGACGAGCTCGACGTCGCGCTTGCGACTGCGGGCCTGGGTGGCCGCGACGCGCACGCCGCGCTGCTGGAGGAAGCCCGCGCCCGCATGCGTGATGAGCTGGCCGAACTGCAGGACGGAAGCTGGTCGACCACCGGCCGCATCCATCACTGTTGCACCGGGGTGGACGTGCCCTTCGAACTGAAGCTGACCGTGGCTGCCGGGCAGCTCCGCTTCGCGTTCCCGGTTGAGCCGGCGGGCGTCAAGGCATTCGTCAACAGCTCGGCGGGCACAACGGCTTCGGCGCTGCTGGCCCCGCTCGCCGCGGGTCTCCCTGATGCGGCGTGCAACGCCGTGCTGCTCGACAGGGTCACGATCGCCACGACACCCGGATCGTTGTTCCACGCGCAGGCGCCGCTGCCCACGGGATATGCGCCATACATCACTGCCGGCGAGCTGGCACGCCGGGCAGCCGAGCTGGCCGGGCAAGCCGGACTGCGCGTTGCGCCCTACGAGCACTGGTTCGCATTGCCGGCGCGCCCGTTCTCGCTGCCTGGGTGCGATGATCCCGGCTGTCCGTTCCCTAAGGTGGGGGGTGACACCCACAAGACCCGCTATGCCCCAGGAGCACGTTCATGAGCGAAGTCGATCCAATCACGGCGCAAGTCGTCCGTGAGTACCTCGAGTCCGTCTCCAAGGAGATGAGCAGCGTCGTCGAGCGCACGGCCGTGCATCCATTGTTCAACGAGTGCCACGACTATTCGACCGGCGTCTTTCATCGCCGCGATTCGGTATCGCTGGTGGCGCGTGCGACCGCCATCCCCGTGCATATCTTCGCGTCGTTGAAGTCGGTCGAGGCGATGCTCGATTATTTCGGCGACGGGCTGGCCGACGGCGACGTGGTGATCCTCAACGACCCGTTTTTCGGCGGTACCCACAATGCCGACTGGACGGTGATGAAGCCGATCTTCCTGGAGGGGGGCGGCATGCTCTGCCCGGCGGTCCGCGCCCACATGGCAGATTCCGGCGGACCGGTGGCCGGCAACTACAACCCCGACGCGCGTGAGGTCTGGCAGGAAGCGTTCCGGATTCCGCCGGTGAAGATCGTCGAGGCCGGCAGGCTGCGAGAGGACGTGCGCGCCACGATCCTCGCCAATACCCGCATCCCGGAAACCCTCGATGGGGACCTGCGCGCGATGATGGCCGCCGTCGAGATCGGCGAACAACGGATCCGCGAGCTGTGCGAGCGCTACGGCGACCGTGTCGTGGAGGCCTGCGTCGATGAGGCGCTCAACTACTCCGAGCGCCGCTTCCGATCCGAGATCGCCAGTTGGCCCAAGGGGCGCACCATAGGCGTCTGGCATCTCGATCACGACTCGGCGGGCACCCATGATATAAGGATTCAGGCCACGCTGGAGGTCTCGGAGTCCGGACTCAAGGTCGACTTCGAGGGCAGCTCGCCGCAGACCCCCGGATTTGTCAACAGCACCGAGGGCAACACTGCTTCCTGGGTTTACACGGCGCTCTGCGCCGCGCTCAGCGATGACATCCCGATAAATTCCGGACTGTTTCGGGTGGTGGACATCCAGACCCCGCTCGGATCGGTGGTCAACCCGGTCCCGCCCGCTGCGACGATGTCTGCGACCGGGCGGGTCGGGAGCGAGGTCGGCCTGAGCGTGATGAAGGCGCTCGAGCAAATTGTTCCAGAGCGCAGCGGCAATGTCAGCTATGGCGGCTCGCTGTGCACGACCTACGGCGTCGACCCCCGCTACGACGAGTTCTTCGTGACGATCGAGTATGGCAGCAACCTCGTCTCGGCCAGCGCTGCGTTCGGCACCGATGGCTGGGGCGGTTGGCCGGCACCGTTCTCCACGTTGGTGTTCAACACCATCGAGATGCTCGAGATACAGTTCCCGTACCGCTATCACCGCTACGAGTATACGACCGACACCGCGGCGCCGGGACGATGGCGCGGCGTGCCCGCCTTCGCGATGGAGCGCGAGGCGGTCACGGAGCAATATGTCAACGCCATCGTTGTTGGCGTCCGGCACGTTGCGCCCGGATGGGCCGGCGGTGAACCAGGGATCCCCAACGAGATCACGCTCGCCACCGGCAGTCCCGACGAGCGAGCGGTCGTAGAAACCGTGACGCGAGCCCCGCTGAAGGCGGGACAAGTGATGACCTCGTTGCGCTCCGGCGGCGGTGGCTTCGGCGACCCACTCGAGCGCGATCCCGATGCGGTGCGCGCCGACGTGCTAGACGAGATCTACACGCGCGAGGCTGCCAAGCGGGCGTTCGCCGTGGTGATCGATCCGGCCACGATGGACATCGACACCGAAGCGACGCGCGCCTTGCGGGTCGAGCGACGAAACACGTCCCAGACTGCAATCATGGAGGCTACGACATGACATCGCAACCAATAGAGGCGTTGCTGAAGACGTCGCCGCATCTGTGCCCGACCCCGATCGATCTCGGCTTCTACGAGGCGGCCGCCGCCAAGCTGTCTTCCGCCGTGATGAGGGTGGAGCATCGCCTGGCGGATTTCGGCGGCTTGGCGCTGGACGTGCCCAAGGGCGCGACGGTCTCGCTCACCCTGCTCGAGGGCGCGCAGATCGTCAACGCCTTCGCCTACAACCCGGCCGACCCCGACGAGCGCATGTGGCAGCAGTCGGTGCTGCGCGAAGGCATATTTCTGCGCCGGTATTCGCGGGTCTGGGGAACCATGGCCCGCTACCGACCACTGATGACGGTGCTTGACGATACGGTCTGCGCCGATCCGCATCTTCCGCGAGCCCAGCACCATCCCTACTTCGGCGGGTCGGGTACCCCGGCCGACTGGCGTGCGGCAGGCGGCGCGGAAGGCATTGCGTCGACGTGGGAACAGTTCGCAGGCCTGCTCACGCAACGGGGTGTCCCGGCCCACATTCTGGGCGAGAATCTTTGCCTCTTCCAGCGGTCTATCGTCGACTCCGATCCGATGCGGGTCGAGATTCTGCCGTCGAACGCGGTGGCGGGCGACCGCATCACCCTGTTTTGCGAGATTGACCTGTGTCTGCTGCTCGGGCTCAGCCCGTTCATCGACGGCGCACGGGCGGCGGCGGAGCCGGGCGTGCCGCAGCCGCGCGCGGTGCATGTATCGATCACCGAACCGATCGTCGAGCCGCTTGCATGGCCCTATCCCGAGATACGCTATCCGGACCTCTCCCTGTACCTCGACAACTCAGGCACGCGGTCGACTGCGGTCGAGACGACGCGTGGCCTAGATTACAAGGTGACCCCCCGATGACTGACAAACGTTTGCCGCGAGCCGTCTATCCGTTCCCGCGCGAGCACTACGAGAGGCTCGTGGCGAACCGCGAGCGCTTTCGCATCGTCTCCGAGCATTTGCTCGAGGCGTCGGGGCACGGGTTCCGCGTCGAGGCGGGACAGGCGTTCCGCTTCACCTTGGCCACCGGGCCCCAGGTGCTAGACGTCTGCATGATGAGCGCCGACGATCCGCACGAGCATCTCTTTCCCGGCACCCAGATGGCGATCGAGGGCGGGCGCATCAGTCGCTTCACGCGCCTGTGGGGCACCCCGCCGAGGAGCCGGCCGCTGGCCACCTGCATCGCCGACAGCGTTCGAGGAGTGCCCTCGCCGCGCGGGACGGGCGAGCACTTTCCCCACGGCGCGCACTGCAACCCGCATCTGTGGCAGCTCTACACTGGCAAGCACAGCCGCCCGTGCTACGACAATTTGCGCTACGGGCTTGCGATGCTGGGGCTGGACCAGCGCTATATCCACGACAACCTGAACCTCTTCATGAAGGGCGGCTATGACCCGGTGACGGGCGTGAGCATTGCCGAAGAGAGCGATTCCAGGACCGGGGACTATCTCGAATTCTACGCGGAGACGGCCCTTTACGTGGCCATCTCGCTGTGCCCGGCCGAGGCGGGCTCCGAGGACCTGCGGGAATCGTGGAGCGAGGGTTCCCAGGACACGATCGCCGTCAACCCGGTGCGGGTGACGATCCTCGACACCGGGTTGGCGCCGCTCGGATGGCCGCTGGCGGAGGCGGCGGCCTCGCATTAGCCGGCGGGGGATGGCGCGTGGAGTGGCCATGGTTTCGGCCGGCGTGAATCGGCCTTGACAGCGGCCACCGGATGGGAGAAATTTTAACGCAATACGATTTAAAGTTCGGAATACGAACTATGGCCATGCGGCCACAGTCTCGTCGAACGTGCGGCAAAGCTCGCCGACGACGGGTTGGCAGCCTCAAAAGAGGGAATGGGAGAGATGGACAGAAAATTGAGTAAACAGTCCTGCAGTTCCGACAAAGGTGAGCCGCACGTGAGCCGGCGTGACGCCATTAAGGGCGGCACGATGTTCGCAGCGGCGCTGATGACGGGGTATGGAGGGGGCGTAATTGCCACTGCATCGGCCGCTACGGCGGCGAACGCCGACCCTTATCCCTTTCCGGACCTAAGCGGAAAAACGATCACTTTCGTGGACTATGGTGGCGCCGGAGCCCGCGCCATGGAAGAAGCCTACACCCGACCCTTCGCGGAGGGTACGAAGGTGACGATCCTTCACGATGCCCCCTTCGAACCCGCCAAGGTCAAGGCGCAGGTCGAGGCAAATCAGGTCACATGGGACGTGGTCAATGGTGACCCGCTGACATCGATCAGCTTCTGTCACGACGGCCTGCTGGAGCCGCTGGACCCGAGCCTCCTCGAAGGGATCGACCCCAAATACCACAGCGGGACCTGTGTGGTACCGGTTGACACCTATGCCTCGGTCCTCGCCTACGACTCCAGCAAGTTCGCCGATAACCCTCCCGCCAGCTGGGCCGACTACTTCGACACCAAGAAGTATCCCGGCAAGCGCGGCATGTGGACGGCCATCTATCTCAACCAGCTGGAGATCGCGCTGCTCGGCGACGGGGTGGCGCCCGCGGATCTCTACCCGCTGGACATCGACCGCGCCATCGCCAAGCTCGACAGCATCAAGGGCGACATCGTCTTCTATGATTCATTGTCCCAGTCCCAGGAACAGATGGTCGCGCAGTCGGTCGTGATGTCGAACGCTGCCGCCCAGCGCGCACGGGCCGCCACCGACAATGGTGCCCCGTTCAAACCTGTCTGGAACCAGGCGGTCCTGGCCTGGGAGTGCTACGGAATCCCGAAGGGATCGCCCAACAAGGAAGCGGCGGTCGAGCTGCTGAAATACATGGCCACGCCCGAGGCGCAGTCCAGGGTCGCCGGACTGCTGGGAATGGGGTCGACCTCGAAGAACCCAGTGCCCGTTGCGAATCTGTCCGCCAACCAGCAGCTCTGGTTGCCATCGACAGAGAACACCAAGGACGCCGTCACGATGAACCCGGAGTGGTGGGCAACGCATTACGACGAGGCCGTCGCCAAGTTCACGGCCTGGATCGCCGGCTGAGCTTACGGCCCCGCCACGTCCGTGGCGGGGCCGTAAGCTGCGGGACGCGGGTGCCTGAACAGTTGCGTCCGTGGGGGCCCCGAAATCCTGGACAGCGGTGCCATCGTTTGCGACACACCGGATTCCGTGTTGCGGATCGGTTTTGGAACCACGCGGTGAGGCGTTCGACGCTCATTGCTCACACTGCCATCGGGAATCCCGCACATGTGGTCCGCCTGGCCGGTGCGGCGCGGGCCATGCTGACTACGCTTTAGCTCCCGGCCGGCCTGCATCTCCGCGACCATGGCGAGAGCGGTATCGAGGCGCTTGTTCTCGACCACCTCTGATCTATGAACCGAACGTAGCTTGTCGAAGGTTCTGTAGGGCAGGGACGTGCTGCCTTCCATGATCTCGAGCCGGCCGTCGGGATAGTCGCAAACGACCACCTTCTTGCCGGCCAGGCTCTTCGCGAAGTCGCTCGGATCGAGGATGAACAACACCTTGTCGTACCGTAGTGTCAAAGCCCGGGACAGTGTGCGGAACTCCCGCATTGCCTCGTCGAAAATGTTCCTGAATGTTCAACCGTTGCCTCACATAAGTTGCTCCCTACCGAGGGGTATGAGGAGGGACGACTATGGGACAGCTGAGCATGGCGACGAGGAAAGAACTGACGGCGGCGGTTTCGGAGCGATATCGTGCTTCGACGCGAGCGGAGAAGGCGAGAATTTTGGATGAGTTCGTCGTCATCACGGGCTTTCACCACAAGCACGCGACGCGGCTGCTGTGGCGCCATGAAAGAGCCCCTACAGGTCGGCGAGCGCGAGCGGAACGCAATGCGCTCATATTGTTATGGGAGGCGTCTGACCGGGTTTGCGGGAAGCAGCTGAAGGCGTTGCTGCTCGTCCTTGTCGAGGCGATGGAAAGGCACGGTCATTTTAACCTCGCGCCCGAGATTCGTGGCAAATTGCTGGCGATGAGCGCGGCCACGATCGACAGGACGCTGGGACCGATCCGAGAAGGATTGGGACGTTCCCGACGACGGCCCGCGGCGCACGCCCTGCGACGGAGCATTCCCATTAGAACGTCGGCGGATTGGAACGATCCGGCGCCAGGCTTCGTTGAGGCGGACCTCGTCGCCCATAGCGGCCCTTCGGCTCGCGGCAGCTTCATCCAAACGCTCGTGCTCACCGACATCGCGACCGGCTGACCATGTTGCCGAGCAGCAGGCAACGTTGGCTTCAGAGCAGCGTGGCAGGCATCCCGATGAATGGGTGATCGAAAGAAAACCGGTTCTCGACGAAGAGCGTACCAGATCTGATCCGCAGCAGCAGCATGTGCCCCGTCTGCGGGAGATCGAACGGGAGCTCAAGGAAAGTCAGGACCGTGAGGACGACAATCGGGAAAGGTGAGAGTTGGGGCATGACGAACGATCGGCAAGTTAATCAGCTCCTCCCCCTAAAGGTTCCGAAAATCGACCCGATGAGCTCAGCTCGATAGCGATGTTGGGATTCGTCATCATCGCTCCGCTGATCTACTTTGGCCCCCAGCTTGGCGCTGTCGAGGCCTGGTTCGTCGATATCTATCTCACGGTTGACGGCTGGGTTGCGCCAATCCGGGAGCTTTTCTTGGGTAGTGGGGCGTAGTGCCCCTGCTATACTTACGGGGCCGCCATGAGTTGTCGGCAAATGGCGCGTTGCGTGAGCGCCCGCATCTGGGCTCGAAGCGCAGCGCGTATTTCTTGTCTCCATTTAGCCCAAGGCGCGGCAGACACCGCATATTAATGGAGGCAATGGGCGCGCCTCTGCCCTCGCTGCCTTCGTAAGAAGCTTGCCGTTCGCCCAGACTATTCAGTGTCCACGGATCGTGAGCGGTTCGTTCGGGCCCATGTCACAGTGGTGCCGATGAGTGTCTTGAAATCGATCCAAGTTTCCGCGTGCCCCTACCCGGGGGAGACCCGTACCCATGGGAGATTAAGCCTTCTTGCGGCCACGCTTTACAGGCGCAGGCGTGCCCTGCTTTTGGCCGAGCCCCATTTCCTTGGCGAGTGCTGAGCGCGCGGCAGAGTAACCAGGCGCTACCATCGGGTAGTCGGCCGGGAGGTTCCATTTCGCGCGGTATTCGTCAGGGGTTATTCCGTGGTGCGTCGCCAAGTGCCGCTTGAGCGACTTGAACTTCTTCCCGTCATCAAGGCAGACAATATAGTCGCTATGAACTGACCGCTTCGGATTGACGGCAGGCTTTGGCGCCTCTTCGGATGAGGTCGATGCGACTGACTTCAGGCCAGAAAGCGTCTGATGGACCTGGGCGATCAGGGACGGCAACTCACCAACCGGGACCGGATTGTTGGCGACATAGGCTGATATGATATCGGCGGTCAGCTCGATTATCTCGTCGTTGCCACTGTTTTCGATAGCATCGGCCATTGTGGTTGTCGATCCTTGCGTTACCCCGTGGCGCGACTGGTATAGATATTTGTTTTACAATGCAAATATCTGCATCGGACGGCGGAACGGCATGCACCCGGCCAGAGGTAAAGCGATCTGCTTGGCAACTCGGCCGACATGCCTCGGCCAACCTGCCGGCAACTTGTGCGCCTTAATCGCGTTTGATTTGTCACTGGCTGCTTGGTGTTACTGATGAAAAATCTTTTTGGCTTTGTGCTGGGGCTCGTGACCCTCACTTTGATGGCGGGTTGCGCGGTCCTCTTGCGATCCCAGGAACAGGCAACCGTCGCGATCGAAGACGGTTATGGGCCAAATCCGAAGTTGCCGCCACCCAATCCAACTTGGCTGCCAACAGTCAATATTGCTAAAGCCGATCCATGGCCCGAGGGGACTAAACCGACCGCTGCCGCCGGCTTGGCGGTCAACGAATTTGCGGGCGATCTCGATCACCCGCGATGGCTGCATGTGCTGCCGAATGGAGACATCCTGGTGGCGGAGAGCAACAAGCCGCCCAAGCCTGACCAGGGGTTCAGCATTCGCGGCTGGGTCATGGGTCTAATGCAAGGACAGGCTGGCGCAGAGGTGCCGAGCGCCAACCGCATCACCTTGCTGCGGGATCGGGACGGTGACGGAGTTGCAGAAGTTCACTCGGCATTTTTGGAAGGTCTCAATTCGCCATTCGGCATGGCGCTGCTTGACGGCAAGCTTTACGTCGCCAATACCGATGCGATCGTCGCATTTCCCTATCAGGACGGCACGACGCAGATCAAGGCGCCTGCCGAGAAGATCGCCGATCTGCCGGGCGGCCCGATCAATCATCATTGGACCAAGGACATCATTGCATCCAAGGACAGGAGTAAGCTGTTCGCTACCGTGGGATCGAACAGCAATGTTGGCGAAAACGGCATGGAAAACGAAAAGAATCGCGCCGTAGTGCTGGAGATCGATCTACAAACCCGACGGACACGGCTTTTCGCTTCGGGACTACGAAATCCGAACGGTCTTTCGTGGAACCCGGAAACCGGGGATCTTTGGGTAGCAGTCAATGAGCGTGACGAAATCGGCAGTGACCTAGTGCCGGATTATATGACTTCGGTGAAGGGAGGGGGTTTTTACGGCTGGCCCTATAGCTACTATGGCCAGCATATCGATGAGAGGGTGCAACCCCAGAAACCCGAACTCGTCGCCAGGGCGATCGTGCCGGACTACGCGCTGGGCCCCCATACAGCGTCGTTGGGCCTGACCTTCAACGAGGCCGACCTCTTTGGACCGGGATTCCGCAATGGTGCCTTTATTGGCCAGCACGGATCTTGGAACCGCGTGCCACGCAGCGGCTACAAGGTGATTTTCGTCCCCTTCGATAGGGGAAAACCGTCTGGTCCGCCGCAGGATATCCTGACCGGCTTTCTCAGTTCCGATGACAAGGCATACGGACGTCCGGTAGGCGTTGCGATTGACCGTCAAGGCGCGTTGCTCGTAGCAGACGACGTTGGCAACAAGGTGTGGCGGGTTTCGCCTTCCAGATAATTTGCGTGTTCCTTGTGAACGAGTGCGCAGTCAGGAACCAAAGGTCCATGAGATGTATTTCGTCGCCTCGACGATAGGTTACGATGGTACGCTCGTCGGCGCATGATGTTAGCATCTCTGGAAAGACTATAGCACTCAATCTTACGACGTTCGTCCATCCTCAACTGCACAAAAGAGTGGAATTCCATCTTCCTGAAGCAGGGACGGTTATTGCCTTTCATTGCATTTGAAAATGGAATCTGCCTCACATGCCATTTCCCAGAATTCGAGATCTCGGTCAAAAGTCAGGCTTTGTCGGGCCTCTACGGGCAGGGGGCTCAAATGGCCTTATCAGTCGGTTCATGGTCGGCTTGGAATGCCAGTCGTTGTTGCGAAACAGAACCGTAAGGCGGCTCTTGCGCTCGACGATGGTTGCGATGTTGGCTGCTCCGTCTTCCTTCCTGAAAATCATCTGCCCGCCAGTGGCCGAATTCGCTTCGGGAGTTGACAGTCTCGGCCGGTTTCGAATAGCGCATTCGACAAAAAAGACGAGAACTTCCGGGGCATATCAGGGTCGGCGTTTCGCCGGCGTTCTGGCAAATGACCGGCGAATTGCCTGATCCTAGCCTTCGGCAGATAGACATACTGATAGATCGTCTTGTGGCTCAGCCTTGCAGATGATCCGCCACTGATCCTCAGACGCCCTGAAATCTGTTCCGGCGACCAAGCCGTCCTTCACCCGGTCGATGACCGCCGAACAAAGGAAAGGATCACGTAACAGGTTGCGGTAACTCCGACGCCGGCCATCGGCCATCTGCTGGGCTGTAACGTGCCAGTACGTTCCGACAATTCGGGACTAGAGTCGCGCTACAATCGCGCGCCAGCCAGGTTGCGCGGAGGACCCACACGAATCGATGGGACCACCCCTTCTCGAAAATGCATAACCGTAAAACCGAGAGATTTTCAGGGTTGGATCGAAGGCTCAACAGATTTTATCAAAAGTGCATTGCTTGGGAGCTTTATCCGGTCGCCACCTCAGCAACTTTGTTCCATGCCGAAAGCGATTTCCCGTCATGTGATCGAAACGAACTTCGACAACCAGTTCAGGTCGCAAGGGCTCCCATTGGGCGCTGCGTTCGGTGTTCCAGCGGCTGGGACCTCCCGGCGCTTTTCCGGTAAAACCTGGTGGCGCGCGCAATGCTTCCAGGTTCCTTGTCAGTTCGGACCTTTCTCCCTGTGCGATTGTCGACGTAAAACCAACATGGTCGAGCTTACCTTGGTTATTGAACAAGCCAAGCAAGAGTGACCCAACCAGCCTCTTGCCAGCAAGGTAGCGAAAACCACCTACCACGCAATCAGCTGTCCGCAGACGCTTGACTTTGATCATGGCGCGCTCACCAGACCGGTAGGATTCATCCAGGCGTTTGGCGACAACCCCATCAATAGCACCTTGGCCCGATTGGTCGAGCCAGAAACTGGCGATTTCCGGGTCATTCGTGCAGCGTGAAAGCCTGAGTTCGGGACGCCTGGATGCATTGACGAAGGCTTCGAGGGAGGCTCGGCGCTCGATGAGCGGTCTGTCGAGCAAGTTGTTCCCGGAGGAATCCACCAGCATGTCAAACAGAATTAGCGAAGCCGGCATTTCAGCAGAAAGCTTGCGGATTCTGCTTTCGGCGGGATGCAGACGCATCTGTAGCGCTTCGAATGAGAATTTGCCACCGCTTTCCAGAACGATTTCACCATCCAGGGCGAATGACTGATGGTTGAGGTCACGGAGACCCGCGAAGAAGTCGACGCATACGCAGATACCGATGGGCCGCTCTTAGGGGAGGCCAAAGCCCTTGTCGGGATGGAGGCGCGGGCGTGACCTATCTCAATCTGCTTTTTGTCGTGACGGTAACCGCGGGCACAATTGCTCACTTTTTGCTTTGAATCAGTGATCGGTCGGTAAGACTCCTTCCAGTTCACTTGAACGACCCTCACCGCCCAAGGTGGAGGCGAAGATTTTTGGAGCCCTCTAATTGTCCGCGTGGGTTTCGTATCCAGGTGGCATTAGTTCAGCAGTCAAAGATCTTAGATCTTAAAACATGACACGTGCTGCAACTTCCCCTGTACAGAGCGTCAAGGTCTAGAACTTGCTTATCGCCACTGCGTTCCCAATTTTTTGGCGGCGGAAACTATATTTGTTGTCATGCGGAACTTCTGCCCAGGCGTGCGGTTGATGGTCGTACTCGAGCATTACGAGGAGACCGAAGATGCACATGATGAAAGCGTGGGGACTAGGGTATGCCGCGGCCATAGGACTGGCAGGAGGAATTCTGGCTTCGGGCCCCGCTCAGGCCGATATTTGCAGTCAGCCGGCCAAATCCCTTTCACGAGCACAGCTTCAATCCATCCTGGCCGGCGGCTGTCCGCTCCCGCAGAAGACCGATCGCGCCGGTGCGCCGACCACCAGTGTCTCGAGTGTGCCCGGGTTGCCCGGCTTCCTTGTTCCTTCCACAGACGACACAAGCGTTTCTCGCGGTACGGGAATAGGCTTGGATGGGGGAGCCCAAGACAATACCGGCGGCATCAATGCGGGGGTGGGGACGAATGCAACTTTCGGGAATGCGGCTGGTATCAACGCTGGGATAGGTACGGATGCTGCCTCCGGCAATAGCGGAGTTCTCAATGCCGGGGTCGGCGAAGGGGCCGCATCCGGAAATTCGGGCGGAATTAGCATTGGCGTCGGCGAGAATACGGCAACCAATAATACGGGCGGCGTCAGTATAGACGTGGGTGGTGAAGGGACCGGAGCCGGTAGCAACAATACACAGGGCATCGGGGTGGGAGTAGGCGGCGCTGACGGACTGGGCGTGAGCGTGGGTTCAGGGGGCTTGGCGCCAGCTTCGGCGGTTCGGAATAGGAATCTTCGAAACAAAGCAGGGTCTGTCGAGTGCCGTTGACAGACCCGCAGCCTTATGGATTTGCCGGACAGTTGCGGGATATCCCCGCCCAATTGAGTGCTAGCTTGGGAGGCGCACGTGAAAGCCTTGTTGGCCGTAATAAGCGGGTTTTTCCTGACGCTTCTGGTGTTCGGTGCCGGCGCCCTGACCACGGTCTTCTTCGTGAATGCGGAGCCAACACCGGTTCGGCACCTCGAAATGGAGACAAGTGCCTTGTGGACCAACCGGGCAGTGAAGGTGAACCCTGCTACGACTGGTCTTCAGCGGAGTGAGCCGCTTGAATTGGAGACGCGCAGCAAGCAAGACGCCGGGCGGCTGGAACTCGATACAGTGACCACAGCAGGAGTATCGTTACCCGAGGTAAGTGAGCCTCAATCCTCGCCGAATGAAGCTCATATTGATTGGTGTTTCTCGCGTTATCGGTCCTATGACCCGAGTGACGACAGCTATAAAGCGTATAGTGGAGAGAGACGCCAGTGCATTTCCCCGTATTCAGACGTTCCTGACAACACAGAAAGCTACGTTGAAGCCGCTGTTTACAATGCCCCGGCGTCAGCGGGCCCCTATGAGTATTCCGAGCATGTGCAATCGTGCTTTGACCGATATCGCTCGTACCGGCCTGAGGACAACTCCTACCAGCCTTACGGTGGAGGTCCGCGTCTGCAATGCCAATAGTTAAGCCCCTCCCGTTCTTGGAACCAAAGTTGCTTGGAGCTTCCTTCAGCAAAGGCGCTGGAAATGGCGAAATATTCGAAGGGTGACCACGTCAGCTGGAATTCGGAAGCAGGGCGGGTGACTGGGAGAATAATCAAGATCCATGAAAAGGATTTCCAGTACAAGGGCCACCCGCGCCGCGCCTCCAGGAACTCACCCCAATATGAGATCGCCAGCGATAAAACCGATCACATCGCGGCACATAAGGAAGAGACGCTGACCAAGATCGACTGATCATGCCAGGCTTTACGACCATCGGTCATTCAAACCGCTCTCTTGACGAATTTCTGAACATGTTGCGGGACGCTCGAGTGACCCTGGTGGTGGACGTCAGATCCTTTCCGAAATCGCGTACCAACCCGGTCTTCAACACCGACCGATTGCCAGGCAGCCTCGAGCAAATCCAAGTCGGCTATCGGCATATCGAAGCGTTGGGCGGGCGCCGGCCGAAGCAATCAACAGTTGACGGAACTCTCAATTCGTTCTGGAAGGTCCAGAGCTTCCACAATTATGCTGACTACGCATTGGGGGAGGCCTTCAGCGCGGCTCTTGCCGAAATCATCTGCCTTGGGCGCCGCCATCGCCCGGCCTTGATGTGCGCTGAGGCAGTTTGGTGGAGATGTCACCGCCGGATAATCACTGACTATCTGCTGCTGAACGGGTATGAGGTGGAACATCTCATGTCGCCGGGCCATAGCGAGCATGCGGTGCCCACGCCCGCTGCAGTTAGGACATCAGATGGAAAGGTGATCTACCCGTCGGAGAATATTATTCCGAGTGGCCAGGCAGCTGGCGTATGAACGATTCATAAGCTGCCGCCAGCATTTATTCTTTTCGTAATTTTCGGAGCACCTCGTCCGTCCCGACCAGCTTCTTTCCTCCACCAGGTATGGCCGTGGAGACGACGGCTGGCGGATCGCTGGCCGGAAAGCTGTCTTCAAGGCCCTCCTGAAGCTGATCTTCGAGCGTGTCGGTTTGTTCTGACCGGCCTTGCGTACGACGCGTCTTGATGTCCTCCAACGGATGCGTCATGTCGGGAGAGCTTTTGACTTCCCGCACGCACGCATAAAGCTGTTCAGTGGCAAACTCCTTCATGTCGTCGAAATCCGAACAGTCGGAGGACGACTGTTCAATCTTTTCGACCATTGCCTTTTCGAAACGATCCAGACTCTCAGGGCCACATGCTCTGCACAGCCGAAGCAAGACCTCCTGCAGCATCATCGGTCCAAAATGCTTGATCGCTTGAAGCCGGATAGCTTCCAATTCCTCATGTGAGCCCTGCTGCAACTTGGTCATGATGGCGCTCCGAGCCAGTGTGGAAGTCTCTCAACGCGCCACGCTTCTGCCAGTTCCGCCGAGATGACTGCACACGATTGTTTCCGCTTGAGACGCAATGGCTGCAACTTACTGTCTCTACAAGACGGTCGTGACGGGCCTGATTGTCGAGCAATGCCGCAAGCCACGGCGACGCTGAAAGCTTGGTGGAACAACGATCGACAGCGAGGTTCGGGCTGGAGAAGGCACGCTCTGGTCAATATACCGTCCGAAAGGATTTCAAAGCCTTCCCACCAGGAGGCCGGTGCGGACAAAATGCGGCTACTCGAGCCCGAGGCGCAGCGGGGCCGCCGAGATTCACGACGCCGCTCCTATGTTCCCCTGATCCGAAAAGCCACGATGGTTCAAAGACATATGCTCCCTTGCTGACGCGACAAGGCAAAATGAAAGCTGAACCCATGAAAAGCCCGAACGAACGGCTCTCCTGTTATCGTCACCGTGATCATAGCGACGACAATGGTCGTGATTGTGCTTGTCTGGGCGCTGGCAGGATAGCCATCCGTGCCAATAGAAGCGACGAAAACGGAATTTTCGTTTTGGGGAGAACCTATCCCTTTATTGCTGGTTAGGGAACTCCAACCGAGGTTGCGTCAATGCTGAATGAACCCTACCAATCTCCATACGAAACTATCCTCCAGGAATGTCCATTCCATGTTCCGGCCGCTGTGAGAAGCGCTGTTCTGATTTTCCTCTGCAAACGCGTCAACGGCAGAGCTATTTCGACCACTGAACTGGTCGATGAAGTGCGTGGCAGCGTATCGAAGTGCAGGCTTACCGATGAACAGATCGAGGAATATGCCGTACGCTCCGCCATCCGTGAGGAATTCGCAGTCAAGTTCGACCGCAAGAAAGACGTCAACCCACCCTGGGGCACATTCCTGATGCCCAAATAGCGCGTAAGGCGCACGACGGCACGCGAACTTCTCAAGGATTTCTCCAGGCTATTCGTCAAAACCGAGCACGCGAAGAACGCTGGTTCGTTGGAAATCAGAGTGCGCGCATTTCCGGGAACGCCTGAGCTAGCGGAGAATCAGGTTGGCAGACGCGGGCTTCCTGATGCTTGGGTTCACAATGTGAAGACTGGTACCTCGTCGCCGAATCCAAAATTAATGCCATTCGACGCACGAAGTTTTGCTCAACGCTTCGATCGAGCATCATCTCGGGCCTTGTGCCCGAGATTTTTTGTAGGAAGTCAAAATTGAATGCAGCAGACGGCCTTGCGTCATTACGCCAGGACGATTAGTCTAATCGTAATTAGTCTAATCTGCGGTGCAGCAATGTTCGTCGGACGCAGGCGTGAGCTAGCAAGGCTCGATGAAGAACTCTCACGGGGACGAGCGTCTCTTATCGTCGTTTCGGGACGGCGACGCGTCGGAAAATCACGGCTACTGCTGGAAGCGGTGCAAAATCGGCGAAAGGTGTTCTTTCAGGCCGCTCGCGTGTCGAGCGAACTCAACCTCGACGCGTTCAAAAGGCAAGTTTCAGCCTCGATCGGCCCATCGCCAGTCCTGGATGGAATCGCTGACTGGGAAGGGGTATTCCACTACGTATCGCAGCTGTCGACCAAAAATCACGGCAACGTTGTCGTGGTGATCGACGAATTCCCCTACATCACGGACAGCGACAAGAGTCTTCCATCCGTCCTTCAGAGATTTTGGGATGCGGAGATTCACAAAGGCGGAGGAATCAAACTCATCCTATGCGGGTCTTCGATCTCGCAGATGGATGAATTATTTGCCGAGCGAAATCCGCTGTACGGTCGTGCTACCATGCAGATGAACGTCAAACCGCTTCCTCTGAGGGATGCCGCGATGTTTTTTCCGGACTACTCAGCAGAAGATTTGGTCGTGGCACATGCCGTTTTCGGCGGCATGCCCTACTATTTGCAGCTATGCGACCACCAGGCCGATCTTCGCACGAACGTTATCAATCTTCTGCTGTCGGAAACCGGCGCGTTGGTCGATGAACCAAATACCCTGCTGCAAAGTGAGCTCCGGGATCCCGCTTTTTATTCAAGCATCCTGTCCGCAGTCGCGCAGGGATGCACCACGACCAATGAAGTCGCCGGACGGGTCGGCCGCTCCGATACACGCTCCTTGGGTCCATATCTCGAGACATTGAGACGCCTGGATTTGATTTCAGTGTCGAAGTCGATGGATGCCTCCGAGAAGGTGCGCAACCTGCGCCTTACCATCAACGATCGCCTCATCGCCTTTTGGCATTGGTTTGTGCGACCAAATCTCACGGCGATCGCCGAGGGCAATGGGTACGAAGTCTACGATAGCATCATCGCTGCGAAGCTTCCGGAATACATGGGCACCGCGTTCGAGCGCATCTGCCTTGATTACACTAAGCAATTTGCCAAGGAAATCATGGGTTCATCAACTCAGGAAGTGGGACAAATCTGGAGCGCCGACTACGATATTGACGTGAGCGGGCGATTGATCGATGGCGCGTTTTTCTACGGCGAATGCAAATGGAGATCAGCTCGTGTCGACCTTGGAATGGTCAACACTCTCAAGAAGCGCGCCGATCTGACGGAGTATGGGCGTGGGCATCCCGGCAAGCAGTTCCTCTTCTTCAGCAGGAGTGGCTTCAAACCCGAAGTCGAGGAGCTTGTTCGGTCTGATGCGTCTGTTCATTTGTTAGGATTGGATGATCTCGCCTACTATCCTTCCGCAAAACCGCAGGCCGTCCCGACCGGAGATAAACCTTGATTTCCTGAGCAGCTTTCGAGCGCAGAATTCATGAGCAGCGGTGATGCATACGATTTTTCGCTGCGACGATTCCAGTGAGCCGGGTGCGAAAGCAGTCCAGCGGATTTGACGATGTGCCTGCCGAGCTAAGTTATGAGGCTATCGTCCTCGCCTATCCAGATCGGTTTGCTGATGACGTTGTCGCCATCGCCCGCGAGCGATCCTACGACGTTCATCCATATCGAGCTGGGAGTAGGTGCGTCTCATGACATTCCTTGCGAGTGATAACCCATTGGTATCTATCGCAAGTCGCACTTCATCCTTGAACCCACCCCCGCTACACCAGAAAGTCGCATAAGATAGGTTATGGAACTTATTTGAATTGGCTTGGGCGCAACTGCTGATCGTGACTTGAGATCTTGACCGCCAACATGTCCAAACAGATGCGGAGTCGCTCGATCACGGTAAACGCGGCCGCCCCGGACCGACCGCAATCGACCCTTTCCTCAACGGGAAGTCGGAAGAGTTGGTCGACCGCATGTCGAAACGAACCCGTTGGAAAGCGTGGGCACCGCAGGACATCGCCGCCTCTGTCTCCTTCCTTGCTGGACTCGACGGTGCTTGGATAAACGGTCAGGCGCCACTGTCGGCACTATCTGAAGGCGCCACCGCTTGCACGTAAGCGTTTTGTGCCATGATGACAAAATCCATGATGATGTTTGCCTAATTAGAACTGCGGTTTCCCAATAATCAGAACTGTAACCGGGTAGCTCGAGTCATTAAGGGTTTTCATACATGATTATATGTGGAAGTTATTCTAATTGTTAGCGAATCAGGTCACTCGTATTACGATATTTCTTAATAATTACTCGTATTACGATATTCATAATTGTTGACAATATTAAGTATGCAGCGCCACTATTTCAAACGCCATGCCAACATGGCCATAAGGAGGACGACCGCGGTACAGCTAGGGCACTGATCTGATGGAGAAAAGTTATGGCAATCGACTTCACGTTGAGTAGTGAACAGAACGCCCTCAGGAAGACGGCGCGTGAGTTCGCTCAAGGTATCCTCAAGCCTATCGCGATAAAGGCGGATGCCGAGCCTGACCCACAAAAAGCCTTCGCTATGATGAAGCCTGCATATATGGAGGCACATAAACTTGGCCTGACTTTCGGATTCATTCCAAAGGAATATGGTGGCGCAGGAATCAGCAATGTCGATCTCCAGATTGTTGCAGAAGAGATCTGCGCGGTGGACCCGGGTTTCGGGTGCATTCTGCTCGTCAATGGGCTCGCGCTGCTACCATTGGTCTGGTTCGGCACGGAAGAACAAAAGAAAAAGTGGTTGATCGAGGCCACCAGCGATCAGTCAGGCGAATATATTGCTGGGTTCAATGTTAGCGAGTCGGCGGGAACCGCAAACTTCGATCACCCTAGCGCATATCCGTCAGGCCTGCAGATGACTGCAGAGCATGACAAGGGGAGAGGCGAATATGTGCTCAATGGATCCAAGTACTGGCCGAGCAGTTCGGGCGGATGGGATCTCATGGGCGCGAACGTCAACATGTTCGTCGTGCGGACGGATCGTCACAAGGGTGGCAAGGAGGGCTTGAGCGCCATATTAGTGCCGCGGGGCACACCAGGCATGAGGTTCAAGGCACCAATTGACAAGGTCGGTCATAGGACCAACCAGAACAACTGGATTGAGTGCGACAACTGCCGAGTTCCCGAGGAAAACGTGTTTGCAGTAGGTGACGGCGACCTGATCATCTCGAAAGCTTTCACATGGTCCGGCCCTGTTGCGGGCATTGCTGCCGTGGGGGTGGCGCGCTCCGCATATGAATGGACCATGGAATGGGCCAAAACCTACACCGCTGCCGGCGACAAGCCTATCATTAACCACCAGGTCGTCGGCTACATGTTGGGCGATATCGCCACGCGGATCGAAGCCAGCCGCTATCTTTGCTGGAAGGCGGCACACTATCTCGACATGTATCAGGCAGAGGGGCAGGCATTCGGCGCGATGGCCAAGGTGTTTTCCTGCGAACTTCTTTTCGACACTGTCTACAAATGCATGCAGGTCGCCGGAGTGAACTCGCTGAACAAGGAATATCCGCTGGAGAGGTATTTGCGCGAAGCTGCCGTTCTTCCGATATACGACGCCGGAACGATTGGTATGCAGCGTCGAAAAATCTGGGGTGTCATGGCGGACCCAGATTTTGATACCAATGCCTTCAGAGATTGTGAACCCGTTAAGTTCATGAAATCCATGGAAGGACGGTAAAAGCCGACTCTTGACGCATTGATTATTCCGTCGACACAGAATTGGCGACAGATTGTGTAGCTGGAGATGCGCAAGAACCGGACGAAACTGGTCTGAGTGAGATCAGTGTTGGCAAGTTCTTGCGCATCGCATCTTTCAAATTGTGCCTTGCAACTGCGGTGACGTTGCCCGCAGTTTTTATCCAGTTGTGAGTTCGTATCTGGCGTTGGTCCTGCCCCGCTGGGCGGGCGAGGCGACGGTGGCGTACGTGGAGCCTTTCACCGGGCGCAGCGCACGCCACCGTCGCGGATTAAATGTGCTGGCGAACTCGTCTGTTGTCCACCATCCGATCTGGGAATGCGGACGTGGGCTATTGTAGTCGGTGCGCCATATGGCGATCGACACGCGCGCCTGACCATAGACTATAGGCGGGCTGACACCTCCTCTTCCAGCCTGGTTTCTCGTGAGCTTCAGGATAAGAGAGTTGCATGCTGACGAGTATGTCGAGCCCTCTAGGAACAGGCCCCTTCATTGCGGATGATGCCTCACAGCGTCGCTAATCAGATTTCCCGCAATCGAAAATCACTGTAGCGCAAGTCATTTGGCGGCCTGCTTGTATGAATAGCGAAACGTGCATCGGGGCGCACCTGCCATTATGGTGTGTTTGCGGTCGAGTTCAATCTTGGGATCGTAGCCGTGGCAGAATGTACCGTCCCGATTGCAGGACATTAGATGCCCGATCGATCCAAGCCCCATTTCGCGATAGGTTTCTGCATATCGGCATCGAGTGACATCGAAATTGAAGGTCGTGTCAGAAGCTTCTAAAACTTCGACCTCCAGGGCACCATCTTGCGTCCAGAGATCGTAGAGCTTGATGAAGTCCGCCATGCTGGTGATGCCATCAGGTGCTAGCTTCGCGAAGTGCTTGCCTTCTGCAATCGCCGCCTTTCGGACGGCAGTGTCGAGGATGGCGCGGGCCTTTTCTTCGCCGATAACTGCGACCATCTCAGCATAAACCGGGCCAATCACTTCAGCTTGAATACGCCGTTTGGTCAGAGTTGGCAGTTCTTTCTCGTGTGTTGATGGCATTTCAGATCCTTTCGTCCGACCGACATTGCCGCGGTCAGTCGAGCCAAATTCTTACCATGCTTCTCGGCCTGATGTAGTGCCACCGGACACGTCCGGACGGTGCTGGGGCCCTTGGTGTCGGTCCAATTCTTCACATCCAAGGAGACAGATCTTCCAGTGTCGTCGATTCCCTTATGCGGCCGAAGGAATATCCGATACCTCGTCAAAAATGCCTTCAGGAAGACCGAGAGCACGAGCGATCCGGTCGCGGTAGCCCTTCTCATACCGGTGGCCAATTTCAATCATCTCGATTTCCTGCATGGAAAGACCACTGGTCACAGCCAAGTCTTCGACGGAATATCCAAGATGATCGCGGTATGCGCGGATGACATGTATGCCTTGCGAAACTGCGTTCAGCACTGCCAAGGGCAGATTATGTGTAGTCATGCATTGCTCCAAATAGGGTGTCGGCGAAATAGCGCCGTTATAACGATGGAATTGGATCGGCAGCGGCCGATGTGAAAGACGGATGCAAAGAGGCCCGAACGGGCGACATCCGAAAAATGTGCGATCGCTCTCAAAATCCGGAGCGGTGCTGAGGCTATATAACCAGCACCTTTAAAATACCCGATCATGACGTAGCCGCAAGCTATTCTTCTCGGAGACGGTGAGCAAGATTGCCGCCGGTAATCTTCACAGCATTTAGGCGATATCCATTGGCGAGGGCGATCGCAACTTTCAGGATCGCGTGACGGTCAGGTCTGCCTTTTTAGTAGCTTCATCAGTATTATGCCGTCAACTGGCCGGCGCGTGGGTGGTGGGCCTTTGGGGCTTGCGCCGGCCAGCGCGGTGTCCTTTTGGGACCTCCGCATCATCAGTATGTCACAAGCTCCAAACCGACGATATTTGGCTTTCGGGGGGGGGCACCATTCGACAAACAAAAGGTCGATAACCGCCTCGGCTCCGTGTCTGGCTTGCTTGCGAGCAGCCACTGTGTTTGAGCTTTTGCAGTGCGGCATAGGCCAGGGAAGGACTGTCGCGGCACCATTTCGCTCAAACGGGCATTGGGTTGTGCACGAGATACTTCTCAACCTTCTGTTTGCGAATGAGCTGAAAACGCAGTGCATGACCCAAAGAACTCTTCCAGGCCCGCCGGTTTCCTTTCCGCCGATCGGACATTGTATCCTGGGGTCGGATGTATGTGCTGGCCAGTTTCCGCAATCGGTTCGGCAAATATTTTTCGGCCGGTTCGACCGCAAGAGTTTTGGATTTTTTGCATGCGTGGCTAACGACACTCGCAGAATGGTACGTTTCCTTGGCACTGTCTTGCCGCGATCTGCCACCAATGCAGTTGGCCGCTCCTACTATTGTTTTTCTCGTCAACGAGCGGCCTAGGGCTAAGTCGCCTCAGGATAATCCGATTAATTCAAGCGTGTGTCGCGCGATCATCTGTGTGATTTTTCGTGGAATGAGGACCCTGTTTGAGGGGTGATTTTCGTCCAAACGGGACCCCTTAACGTGGGGTCATCAAAATGCCTCCGGTTTCATCGGAGGCATTTGCGTTTTG
>NZ_RKST01000008.1 GCF_003934165.1 Borborobacter arsenicus
ATGTGACGGTGGACGTGGAACTGATCGTGCCGATCGCCATGGAAGAGAAGCTGCGCTTCGCCATCCGCGAAGGCGGCCGCACGGTCGGCGCCGGCGTCGTCGTGTCGATCACCGAGTAACCAGAATTAATCGATCTGTCGCGGGCGCGGGGATGCCCGCGCCGCGCCAGAACAAGGAAGTGACGCATGAACGGTCAGAATATCCGCATCCGCCTGAAGGCGTTTGATCACCGGGTGCTCGACGCCTCGACGCGCGAAATCGTGTCGACGGCCAAACGCACCGGCGCCAATGTTCGCGGGCCCATTCCGCTGCCGACGCGGATCGAAAAATTCACGGTCAACCGCTCGCCGCATGTCGACAAGAAGAGCCGTGAGCAGTTCGAGATGCGCACGCACAAGCGGCTGCTTGATATCGTGGACCCGACCCCGCAAACCGTCGATGCTTTGATGAAGCTCGATCTGGCCGCCGGCGTCGATGTCGAGATCAAGCTCTAAGGCTTGGAACAGGAGGCCTGAGGGGCAGTAGCCCGGAAGGATACTCCAGAGGAACAAGAGGCCTGGAGGGTTTTCCCCGACAGCGAACTCTGAAGGAAGTGAACCGATGCGTTCAGGTGTTATCGCACAGAAGTTGGGCATGACCCGCATCTATAACGATGCTGGCGAGCATGTTCCCGTCACCGTTCTCCGCATGGAGAATTGCCAGGTCGTGGCGCAGCGCACGAAAGAGAAGAACGGCTACACCGCCGTCCAGCTCGGCGTTGGCCTCGCCAAGGTCAAGAACACGTCCAAGGCGCTGCGCGGCCATTTCGCCGCCGCCTCGGTCGAGCCCAAGGCCAAGCTTGCCGAATTCCGCGTCTCTGACGAGAACATGCTGGATGTCGGCGCAGAAATCACCGTCGAGCACTATGTTCCGGGCCAGAAGGTCGACGTGACCGGCACCTCGGTGGGCAAGGGCTTCCAGGGTGTCATGAAGCGCCACAATTTCGGTGGCGGCCGCGCCAGCCATGGTAACTCGGTTTCGCACCGTTCGCATGGTTCGACCGGTCAGCGTCAGGACCCCGGCAAGGTGTTCAAGGGCAAGAAGATGGCCGGCCACATGGGTGCGACCCGTGTGACGACGCAGAATGTCGAGATTGTCTCGACGGACAGCGATCGTGGCCTGATCCTCATCCGTGGTGCCGTTCCCGGCTCCAAGGGCGCATGGATCCTGGTTCGCGATGCCGTGAAGGAAGCGCTCCCGGAGAATGCGCCGAAGCCGGCCGGCATTCGTGCGGTGCAGAAGAACGAAGCTCCGGCCAGTGAGGGAGCGGAATAATGGATCTCAAGATTTCAACGCTGGCCGGCGACGACGCCGGCAAGGTCAAACTCTCCGAGGAGATTTTCGGCCTTGACCCGCGCGAAGACATCCTGCAGCGCGTCGTGCGCTGGCAGCTTGCCAAGAAGCAGCAGGGTACGCACCAGGCCAAGGGCCGCGCAGACATCTCGCGGACCGGCGCCAAGATGTACAAGCAGAAGGGGACGGGCCGCGCCCGTCACTCCTCGGCACGTGCACCGCAGTTCCGTGGCGGCGGCAAGGCGCACGGCCCGGTCGTTCGCAGCCATGAGCACGAGTTGCCCAAGAAGGTGCGCGCGCTCGGCCTGAAGCATGCGCTGTCGGCCAAGGCCAAGGCGTCGAACCTGATCATAGTCGATGATCTGGCGTTGGCCGATGCCAAGACCAAGGCCCTGGTGGCGAATTTCGCCAAGCTCGGCCTGACCAACGCATTGCTGATCGGCGGTGCGCAGCTTGACGAAAACTTCAAGCGCGCTGCCTCCAACATTCCGAACATCGATGTCCTGCCGATCCAGGGCATCAACGTCTACGACATTCTGCGCCGCGGCACGCTGGTCCTTTCGAAGGCCGCCGTCGAGGCTCTCGAGGAGCGCTTCAAATGACGGATCTGCGCCACTACGATGTGATCGTCAGCCCGGCGATCACTGAAAAGTCGACCATGGCTTCCGAACAGAACCAGGTTGTCTTCAACGTCGCCCGCAAGGCGACCAAGCCGGAAATCAAGGCTGCGGTCGAAGCGCTGTTCAGCGTCAAGGTGACGGCGGTCAACACGCTGGTCCGCAAGGGCAAGGTGAAGCGTTTCCGTGGCACGATCGGCCGTCAGGGCGACGTGAAGAAGGCGGTAGTGACGCTGGCCGACGGCCAGTCGATCGACGTCGCGACGGGCCTCTGACGGACGCGAGGACAAGAAAATGGCATTGAAACACTTCAAACCGGTAACGCCTGGCCTTCGCCAGCTGGTCATTGTCGACCGCTCCGGCCTGTACAAGGGCAAGCCTGTCAAGGGCCTGACCGAAGGCCTGACGAAGTCGGGCGGCCGCAACAATTACGGCCGCATCACGGCGCGCTTCATCGGCGGCGGTCACAAGCGCAGCTACCGCATCATCGACTTCAAGCGTCGCAAGTTCGATGTTGCGGGTACCGTCGAGCGGATCGAATACGATCCCAACCGCACGGCCTTCATTGCGCTGATCAAATATGAAGACGGCGAGCTGAACTATATCCTGGCCCCGCAGCGTCTGGCTGTCGGCGACAAGGTGGTGGCCGGCAACAATGTCGACGTGAAGCCAGGTAATGCGATGCCTCTCGGCTCGATGCCGGTCGGCACGATCGTTCACAATGTCGAGCTCAAGCCGGGCAAGGGCGGCCAGATCGCACGTTCGGCCGGGTCTTACGCCCAGCTCGTCGGACGCGACCAGGGCATGGCGATCCTGCGCCTCAATTCCGGTGAGCAGCGTGCCGTCAGCGGTTCTTGCATTGCCACGGTTGGCGCGGTGTCGAACCCGGATCACGCCAACATCAATCTCGGCAAGGCCGGCCGCAGGGTCTGGCTCGGCAAGCGTCCGCACAATCGCGGCGTGACCATGAACCCGGTCGATCACCCTCATGGCGGCGGCGAAGGCCGCACCTCCGGCGGCCGTCATCCGGTGACGCCGTGGGGCAAGCCGACCAAGGGCAAGAAGACGCGGTCCAACAAGGCGACCGACAAGTTCATCCTGCGCTCGCGTCATCAGCGCAAGAGCTAAAGAGAGGTAGTCTGACGTGACCCGTTCAGTTTGGAAAGGCCCGTTCATCGACGGCTTTCTTCTCAAGAAAGCCGAGAAGGTGCGCGAAGGCGGCCGCAACGAAGTGATCAAGATGTGGAGCCGCCGCTCCACGATCCTGCCGCAGTTCGTCGGCCTGACCTTCGGCGTCTACAACGGCCAGAAGCATATCCCGGTCAGCGTGTCGGAAGACATGGTCGGCCACAAGTTCGGCGAATTCGCCCCGACCCGGACCTATTTCGGTCATGGCGCCGACAAGAAAGCGAAGAGGAAGTAACATGGGCAAGGCCAAAGCTCCGCGCAGGCTTGCTGACAACGAGGCGCGTGCGGTTCTGCGCACCATTCGCGTCAGCCCGCAGAAGCTGAATCTGGTTGCCGCTCTGATCCGCGGCAAGAAGGTCGCTACCGCGCTTTCGGATCTGGAATTTTCGCGCAAGCGCATCGCCGGCACCGTTCGCAAGACGCTGGAATCGGCTATCGCCAATGCGGAGAACAATCACGACCTCGACGTCGATGCCCTCGTGGTTGCCGAAGCCTATGTCGGCAAGTCGATCGTCATGAAACGCTTCCATGCCCGTGGCCGTGGCCGCGCCAGCCGGATCGAGAAGCCGTTCTCGCATCTCACGATCGTGGTTCGCGAAGTCGAAGAAAAAGTGGAGGCCGCATAATGGGCCAGAAGATCAACCCGATTGGCTTTCGCCTCGGCATCAACCGCACCTGGGACTCGCGCTGGTACGCAAACACCGGCGAGTACGGCAAGCTGCTGCATGAAGACATCAAGATCCGCGAGTATCTTGAAAAGGAATTGAAGCAGGCTGCCATTTCCAAGGTTGTGATCGAGCGTCCGCACAAGAAGTGCCGCGTGACGATCCATGCTGCGCGTCCCGGCCTCATCATCGGTAAGAAGGGCGCCGACATCGAGAAGCTGCGCCGCAAGCTGACCGAGATGACCAAGTCGGAAACGCACCTCAATATCGTCGAGGTTCGCAAGCCCGAGACCGACGCCACGCTGGTTGCTCAGTCGATCGCCCAGCAGCTTGAGCGCCGCATTGCATTCCGCCGCGCCATGAAGCGCGCGGTCCAGTCGGCGATGCGTCTGGGTGCGGAAGGCATCCGCATCAACTGTTCGGGTCGCCTGGGCGGTGCGGAAATCGCGCGCATGGAGTGGTATCGCGAAGGCCGCGTGCCGCTGCACACGCTGCGCGCCGATGTCGACTACGGCACGGCAGAGGCGCAGACCGCTTACGGCATCTGCGGCGTCAAGGTTTGGGTCTTCAAGGGCGAGATCCTCGAGCACGATCCGATGGCTTCGGAGCGTCGTGCGACCGAGGGCGAGGCGCATGCAGGCGAGCGCGGTGATCGCGGCCGCCGCCGCGAGAACGCCTGAGACATTTGAGAATTTGGAGTAAGAACGATGCTGCAGCCAAAGCGCACAAAGTTCCGCAAGCAGTTCAAGGGCCGCATCCACGGCGCCGCCAAGGGCGGCACCAATCTGGATTTTGGCGGCTTTGGACTGAAGGCGCTGGAGCCAAACCGCGTAACGGCGCGTGAGATCGAGGCGGCCCGCCGTGCGATCACGCGTGAAATGAAGCGCCAGGGCCGCGTGTGGATCCGGATTTTCCCGGATGTTCCAGTGACCGGCAAGCCGACCGAAGTCCGCATGGGCAAGGGCAAGGGCGCGGTCGATTACTGGGCCTGCCGCATCAAGCCGGGCCGCGTGATGTTCGAGATCGATGGCGTCTCGGAGGAAGTGGCGCGAGAGGCGCTGCGTCTTGGCGCCGCCAAGCTCTCGGTCAGAACGCGCTTCGTGCAGCGCATAGCTGAATAGAAAGGTCACGAGTCATGAAAGCCGCAGACGTTCGGTCGAAGACCCCGGACCAGTTGAACGATGAATTGGCCGCGCTGAAGAAGGAGCAGTTCAACCTGCGCTTCCAGAAGGCGACCGGTCAGCTCGAAAAGACAGCCCGCGTGAAGCAGGTCCGCAGGGACATCGCGCGCATCAAGACCATCGCCGCCGAGAAATCGGCCGGCAAGAAGGCTTAAGGACGAAAAACATGCCAAAGCGCATTCTGCAGGGCACTGTCGTCAGCGACAAGAACGAGAAGACGGTTGTCGTCAAGGTCGAACGGCGCTTCACGCACCCGGTCATGAAGAAGGTCGTGCGTATGTCGAAGAAGTACAAGGCACACGACGAAAACAACGCCTGCAAGGTTGGCGACCAGGTCTTCATCCAGGAATCGGCTCCGATTTCCAAGGATAAGCGCTGGGTCGTCATCACCGATGCCCAGGCATCGCAGTAACGAAATTTTGGACAAGCCGGGCAGGGCGCCAATGCCGATGCCCATGAATGAAGAAGGCGGCCAGTCATGATTCAGATGCAAACAAACCTCGACGTGGCGGATAATTCCGGCGCTCGTCGTGTCATGTGCATCAAGGTGCTGGGCGGTTCGAAGCGGAAATATGCTTCCGTGGGCGACATCATCGTGGTGTCGATCAAGGAAGCCATTCCGCGCGGCCGCGTGAAGAAGGGCGATGTGATGAAGGCGGTCGTGGTTCGCACGGCCAAGGACATCCGCCGTCCGGACGGCAGCGTGATCCGTTTCGACAAGAACGCTGCCGTTCTCGTCGACAACAAGAAAGAGCCGATCGGCACGCGTATCTTTGGACCGGTTCCGCGCGAATTGCGCGCCAAGAACCACATGAAGATCATCTCGCTCGCGCCTGAAGTGCTGTAAGGAGCCGGAAAAATGCAGAAGATTCGCAAAGGCGACAAAGTCGTCGTTCTGGCCGGCAAGGACAAGGGTCGCTCGGGCGAGGTCGTCCGGGTTATGCCCAAGGACGACAAGGCCATCGTTCGCGGCGTGAACATGATCCGTCGCCACCAGAAGCAGACCCAGTCCCAAGAGGGCGGGATCATTACCAAGGAAGCGCCGATCCATTTGTCGAACATCGCGCTGGCCGACCCCAAGGATGGCAAGCCGACCCGCGTCGGTTTCCAGGTCCAGAAGGACGGCACGAAGGTGCGCGTGGCAAAGCGCTCGGGAGAAGTGATCAATGGCTAAGGCAGAATATCAGGCCCGCCTGAAGACGGTCTACAACGAGACCATCCGCAAGGCGCTGCTGGAACAGTTCAAGTACGAGAATGAAATGGAGGTTCCGCGCCTCGACAAGATCGTTCTCAACATGGGCGTCGGTGAAGCAACCGGCGACTCCAAGAAGCCTTCGGTCGCTGCTGCCGACCTGGCGCTGATCGCCGGCCAGAAGCCGGTTATCACCTATGCCCGCAATTCGATCGCCGGCTTCAAGGTCCGCGAGAAGATGCCGATCGGCACCAAGGTGACGCTGCGCAAGGATCGCATGTACGAGTTCCTGGACCGTCTGGTGAACATCGCGCTGCCACGCGTTCGCGACTTCCGCGGCCTGAACCCGAAGAGCTTTGACGGCCGTGGCAACTATGCAATGGGCATCAAGGAACATATCGTGTTTCCCGAGATCAATTACGACAAGGTCGACCAGATCTGGGGTATGGACATCATCGTTTGTACGACTGCGAAGACGGATGACGAAGCCCGGGCGCTGCTCAAGGCTTTCAACTTCCCCTTCCGCCAGTAACGGCAGCGAGCAAAGGAAAATCTGAAATGGCAAAGACCAGCTCAGTCGAGAAGAACAACCGGCGCCGCCGGCTCGTGGAACTGAACGCCGCCAAGCGCAAGGCGCTGAAGGCGACGATCATGGACAAGAGCCTGCCGATCGAGGAGCGTTTCCGGGCGCAGCTGAAGCTTGCGGCCATGCCGCGCAACTCGTCCAAGACCCGTATCCGCAATCGTTGCGAGGTCACCGGTCGTCCGCGCGCCTATTATCGCAAACTGAAAATGTCGCGCATCGCGCTTCGTGAACTTGGATCGCTGGGCGCCGTGCCCGGTCTGGTCAAGTCGAGCTGGTAAGGAGCACACACCATGTCATTGAGTGATCCTCTCGGCGATATGCTGACCCGCATCCGCAACGCTTATGGCCGCAGGAAGACGAAGGTCTCTACGCCGGCCTCGCGTCTGCGTGCCCGCGTTCTCGACGTGCTGAAGGCGGAAGGCTATATCCGCGACTACAGCCAGATCGATTTTGGCGACGGCAAGTCGGAAATCGAGATTGAGCTGAAATATTTTGACGGTGCTCCGGTCATTCGCGATATCTCTCGCGTCTCCAAGCCTGGTCGTCGCGTCTATGTTTCGGTCAAGTCGATTCCGCAGGTTGCGAACGGCCTTGGCATTTCGATCCTGTCGACGCCGAAGGGCGTGATGGCCGACCATGAAGCGCGCGAACAGAATGTCGGCGGAGAAGTCCTCTGCCAGATATTCTGATCGGGCGAGCATAAGACAGAAAGAGCGAGGACAACATCATGTCTCGTATTGGCAAGAAACCCGTCTCGGTGCCGCAGGGCGTTACCGCCACCGTCGATGGCCAGACCGTTACGGCCAAGGGGCCGAAGGGTGAACTGAAGTTCGTGGTCAACGATGAAGTGCTGGTCAAGCTGGAGGACGGCGAAATCTCCGTCCAGCCGCGCGACGAGTCTAAGGATGCGCGCTCCAAGTGGGGCATGTCGCGCAGCCAGATCGTCAACATCCTGCAAGGCGTCAAGGACGGTTTCGAGAAGAAGCTCGAGATCAATGGCGTCGGTTATCGTGCAGCCCTCCAGGGCAAGGATCTGCAACTGGCGCTGGGCTTCAGCCATGACGTGATCTACCGAGCGCCCGAAGGCGTCACGATCAGCGTCCCGAAGCCGACCGAGATCGTGGTCGCCGGCATCGACAAGCAGGTGGTCGGCCAGGTCGCCGCCGAGATCCGCGAATATCGCGGCCCCGAGCCCTATAAGGGCAAGGGCGTGAAATATGCTGGCGAAGTCATCGTCCGCAAAGAAGGCAAGAAGAAGTAACGCCGCGGTGCGCGGTCGCGGGAGGCGCTATCGCCTACCGCAGATGGCCGCTCCCGTTTTAGAAGGCAAGGAACGAACATCATGGCTTCCAAGGAATCCACTCAGCGCCGCGCCGCGCGCGTGCGCCGTCAACTCAAGAAGGTTTCGGGCGACCGGCTGCGTCTTTCGGTCTATCGCTCGTCGAAGAACATTCACGCTCAGATCATCGATGACAGCAAGGGGCACACCATTGCCGCTGCATCTACGCTTGAGAAGGAATTAAAGGGTTCCTTGAAGACGGGTGCTGACACTGCGGCGGCTGCTGCTGTCGGCAAGCTCGTGGCCGAGCGCGCTGTCAAGGCTGGCATCAAGGAAGTGGTCTTCGACCGCGGGCCCTATATCTATCATGGCCGCGTCAAGGCGCTTGCCGATGCCGCCCGCGAGGCAGGCCTTAACTTCTAATTCACCTCCGGCGTCGCAAAAGCGGCGCCGGTATTTGTAGAAACCGTGCTTCCGGAAAAGAATAAGGAATCAGGATATGGCACAAGAACGCAGGGACGGCGGCCGCGAGCGCGGTCGTGACCGCGAAGAGCGCGACGACGGTATTATCGACAAGCTCGTTCACATCAACCGCGTGGCCAAGGTCGTCAAGGGCGGCCGGCGCTTCGGCTTTGCCGCGCTCGTCGTCGTCGGCGACCAGAAGGGCCGCGTCGGCTTCGGTCATGGCAAGGCGCGTGAAGTGCCTGAAGCGATCCGCAAGGCAACCGAATCGGCCAAGCGCGACATGATCTTCGTTCCGCTGCGTTCGGGCCGTACGCTGCATCACGACGTCGAGGGACGTTGGGGTGCCGGCCGCGTTCTGTTGCGCGCTGCCAAGCAGGGTACCGGTATCATCGCCGGCGGCCCGATGCGCGCTGTCTTCGAATCGCTGGGCGTACATGACGTCGTCGCCAAGTCGATGGGCTCGTCGAACCCCTACAACATGGTTCGCGCCACTTTCGACGCGCTGAAGAGCCAGTTGCATCCGAAGGATGTGGCGGCAGCGCGCGGCATCAAATATTCGACCCTTCAAGCACGCCGCGGCTCTGCCGTTGCGGCTGAAGAATAGTCGGCGCTGACCAGGGACCAGGACCATGGCCAAGAAAGCAGTAAAGACCATCACCGTTGAGCAGATCGGCAGCCCGATCCGCCGGCCCAAGGAACAGCGTGCGACGCTGGTCGGCCTCGGCCTCAACAAGATGCACAGGCAGCGCACCCTTGAGGATACGCCGTCGGTGCGTGGCATGATCGCGGCGGTCAGCCATCTCGTCCGCGTCGTGGACGAGAAGTAAGACCGGGCGCAGGAGAAGAATCATGAAACTCAACGAACTGAGTGACAAGGACGGCGCGACGCATACCAAGAAGCGCGTCGGTCGCGGCATCGGTTCCGGCTCCGGCAAGACCGGTGGCCGCGGCGTCAAGGGCCAGAAGTCGCGCTCCGGCGTGTCGATCAATGGCTTCGAGGGTGGCCAGATGCCGCTTTACCGGCGCCTGCCCAAGCGTGGCTTCAATAATCTGTTCGCAAAGAGCTATGCTACAGTGTCGCTTGCGCGTATCCAGGCGGCGATCGATGCCAAGAAGCTCGATGCCAAGGAAGTCGTGAATGCGGAAGCTCTGGTCAAGGCCGGCGTGATCCGTCGTGTGAAGGACGGCGTTCGCTTGCTCAGCGATGGCGAATTGAAGGGTAAGGTGGCGTTCGATATCGCCGGCGCGTCGAAGGCGGCGATCGAAAAAGTCGAAAAGGCTGGCGGCTCGATCAAGTTGCCCGAGCAGGCTGCCGAAGCAGAATAAAGAACCTTGGTTAAGCGGCTGCCGGCACACGGTGGCCGCTTGCATCTTTATCGTCCGAGGCCTATCTCGTGGCTTCGTCGACACGTGCCGCCCGGCGCGGGCTTTCGAGCGTGACCAAGCGGAGACTTAATCCATGGCATCGGCTGCTGAACAATTAGCCTCCAATCTGAATTTCGCAGCCTTTGCCAAGGCCGAGGATCTCAAGAAGCGCATCTGGTTTACCCTGGGTGCGCTGTTCATCTATCGGCTCGGCACTTACATCCCGGTCCCCGGAATCAATCCCGAGGCTTTTGCGCAGGCTTTCCAGCAGCAGAGCGGCGGCGTGCTTGGCATGTTCAACATGTTCGCCGGCGGCGCTGTCGAGCGCATGGCGATCTTTGCGCTGGGCGTCATGCCCTACATCTCCGCTTCCATCATCATGCAGCTCATGACGTCGGTGGTGCCGACGCTTGAAGCGCTGAAGAAGGAAGGCGAGCAGGGTCGCAAGATCATCAACCAGTATACTCGCTACGGCACGGTGCTTCTGGGCATCGTCCAGTCCTACGGAATTGCCGTAGGGCTTGAAAGCGGCAGCGGAATTGTGACCGATCCGGGCCTGTTCTTCCGCGTGTCCACCGTCATCACCCTTACCGGCGGCACCATGTTCCTGATGTGGCTCGGTGAGCAGATCACCGAACGCGGCATCGGCAACGGTGTTTCGTTGATCATCTTTGCCGGCATCGTGGCAGGCATGCCCGGTGCCATTGGCGGCACGCTCGAACTCGGCCGCACCGGCGCGCTGTCGACCGGCCTGATCCTCGCCATCATCGTGCTGGCAATCGCGGTAACGGCGCTTATCGTTTTCGTCGAGCGGGCGCAGCGCCGCCTTCTGATCCAGTATCCGAAGCGCCAGGTCGGAAACCGCATGTTCCAGGGCGACACGTCGCACCTGCCGCTGAAGCTCAATACGTCGGGCGTCATCCCGCCGATCTTCGCGTCGTCACTGCTGCTTTTGCCGGCGACCGTGGCTGGTTTCTCCAACACCGCTAACCTGCCGGCGTGGGCGGCCAGTGCGCTTGCCGCCGTTGGCCATGGCCAGCCGCTCTACATGTTCCTTTATGCGGCGATGGTCGCGTTCTTTGCCTTCTTCTACACTGCGATCGTGTTCAACCCCAAGGATACGGCCGATCAGTTGAAGAAGCATTCCGGCTTCATTCCCGGCTACCGCCCGGGCGAGCGGACTGCCGAATATATCGATTATGTGCTTACGCGCATCACTGCTGTCGGCGCCATCTATCTGGTTGCTGTGTGCCTTTTGCCCGAGTTCCTGATTTCGGCGACTGGCATCCCCTTCTACCTTGGTGGCACTTCGCTTCTGATCGTGGTCAGTGTAACGCTGGATACGGTTGCGCAGATTCAGGGTCACCTGATTGCCCACCAGTATGAGGGGCTGATCAAGAAGTCGAAGTTGCGCGGGGGCAAGAGAGGCAAATGAAGCTGATACTGCTGGGACCACCCGGAGCGGGCAAGGGGACTCAGGCACAAAGACTGGTAGAGCGGTACGGCATACCCCAACTTTCGACGGGCGATATGTTGCGCGCTGCCGTTGCTGCGGGCACGCCGGTCGGACTTAAGGCAAAAGCGGTCATGGATGCGGGCGAGCTTGTGTCCGATGCGATCGTGAATGCCATCGTGGCAGAGCGCATCGATCAGCCGGACTGCGCGAAGGGCTTCATTCTGGACGGCTATCCCCGCACCCTGGCGCAGGCCGATTCCGTACAGTCGATGCTTGCCGAGCGTGGGTTGACTCTCGACAGCGTGATCGAGCTGGTCGTCGACGACAAGGCTCTCGTCGGGCGCATCGTCAAGCGGGCACAGGAAGCCCAGGCCGCCGGCTTGCCAGTGCGCAAGGACGATAACCCGGAAGTTTTCGAGGAGCGCCTGCGCGAATATTACAAAAAGACCGCCCCGCTGATCGGCTACTATTATGCCAAGGGAATGCTGAAAGGCGTGGACGGCATGGCGCCGATCGACAGCGTTACGGAAGCAATAGAGTCGATCCTCAAGGAGACAGTGGCAAAATAGGCCGCTCCAGTTGACAATCCGCTCTGTCTGGACTATGGCGACCCGTCTCCCATTCAGGCGTCAGTTCTGCGTGTCCGTGAGGGCAAGGCAGTCGCATTGAACCAGGAACACCCGCAAGGGCCGGCCTCCACCGGACGCGGGTTAACGCACTCGCCGGCTTGACCGGCCTACATGGAGAAGAAAATGGCTCGTATAGCCGGCGTCAATATCCCGACCAATAAGCGCGTGATCATCGCGCTCCAGTATATTCACGGCATTGGCAAGAAGTTTGCTGCCGAGATCATCGAAAAGGTCGGCATTCCGGCCGATCGTCGCGTCAACCAGCTCACCGATGCCGAGGTTCTGGCGATCCGCGAAACCATCGACCGCGACTATCAGGTTGAGGGCGATCTGCGTCGCGAAGTCTCGATGAACATCAAGCGGCTGATGGATCTGGGCTGCTATCGCGGCCTGCGTCACCGCCGCTCGCTGCCGGTTCGCGGCCAGCGCACCCACACCAATGCCCGCACCCGCAAGGGTCCGGCCAAGGCGATTGCCGGTAAGAAGAAGTAAGGCAGCCGGCAATCGGCAGTAGGCATTCGGGCGTGAACCGATTGCCGACTGCCCAACCCCGACTGCCTCAGGTGTAGCCGCTGGTGTTACGGCGGCGCAGATATCGTTGAAAGGAACATCATGGCCAAGGAAGCCGTAAGGGTTCGCCGTCGCGAACGTAAGAACATCTCGTCGGGCGTTGCCCACGTTAATTCGACCTTCAACAACACGATGATCACCATCACCGACGCGCAGGGCAATGCGATTGCCTGGTCGTCGGCCGGTGCCCAGGGCTTCAAGGGTTCGCGCAAGTCGACGCCTTTCGCTGCCCAGATGGCTGCCGAAGACGTGGCCAAGAAGGCGCAGGAACATGGCATGCGCACTCTCGAAGTCGAGGTCTGCGGCCCCGGTTCGGGTCGTGAATCGGCGCTGCGCGCACTGCAGGCAGGTGGCTTCACCATCACCTCGATCCGCGACGTGACGCCGATCCCGCACAATGGCTGCCGCCCGCGCAAGAAGCGCCGCGTCTAGTTTGCGTATTCACCGCCGCATGGGCGCTTCGGGCGTCCCTGCGGCTTTTTCCAGATCGCCTGCCACGATTGGATGGTGGTGGGGAATCGGAAGGAAGACAAAATGATCCAAAAGAACTGGCAGGAACTGATCAAGCCTAACAAGATCGAGTTCTCTTCCAAGAACAAGACGCTGACGACGCTGGTTGCTGAACCGCTGGAGCGCGGCTTTGGCTTGACGCTCGGCAATGCGCTCCGTCGCGTGCTTCTGTCGTCGCTGCGCGGCGCCGCCGTGACCGCCGTCCAAATCGACGGCGTGCTGCACGAGTTCTCCTCCATCGCCGGTGTGCGTGAGGATGTCACGGATATCGTGCTCAACATCAAGGAAATCGCCATCCGCATGGAAGGCGACGGCCCCAAGCGCATGGTTGTGCGCAAGCAGGGCCCCGGTGCCGTTCACGCCGGCGATATCCAGACGGTTGGCGATGTCGAGATCCTGAACCCCGACCACGTCATCTGCACCCTCGACGAGGGCGCTGAGATCCGCATGGAATTCACCGTCGATACCGGCAAGGGCTATGTCCCGGCCGACCGCAATCGCGCCGAAGATGCGCCGATCGGGCTTATCCCGGTCGATAGCCTCTATTCGCCGGTCAAGAAGGTCTCCTACAAGGTCGAGAACACCCGCGAGGGCCAGGTTCTGGACTATGACAAGCTGACCATGACGATCGAGACCAATGGTTCGATTTCGGGCGAAGATGCGGTCGCCTTTGCCGCGCGCATCTTGCAGGACCAGCTCGGCCTTTTCGTCAATTTCGAAGAGCCGCAGAAGGAAGCTGCCGCCGAGCAGGTCACCGAACTTGCGTTCAATCCGGCGCTGCTCAAGAAGGTCGACGAACTGGAGCTTTCGGTGCGTTCGGCCAATTGCCTGAAGAACGACAACATCGTTTATATCGGCGATCTGATCCAGAAGACCGAGGCGGAGATGCTTCGCACTCCGAACTTCGGTCGCAAGTCGCTGAACGAGATCAAGGAAGTTCTTGCTGCGATGGGCCTCCATCTCGGCATGGAAGTGGCCGATTGGCCACCGGAGAACATCGAAGACCTCGCCAAGCGCTACGAAGACCAATATTGAGGCACAGGCCTCTCGAAACAGGATTTTAAAGGAGTAGGGCCATGCGCCATGGATTTGCCGGCCGCCGGCTAGGCCGCAGCTCAAGCCACCGCAAGGCGATGTTTGCCAATCTGGCAGTCTCGCTGATCGAGCACGAGCAGATTACAACGACGCTTCCCAAGGCGAAGGACCTGCGTCCGATCGTCGAGAAGTTGGTGACCTTGGGCAAGCGCGGCGACCTGCACGCTCGCCGTCAGGTCATTGCCCAGATCGGTAACGAAGGCGTCGTCAAGCGTCTGTTCGATACGATCGCGCCGCGTTATGCGACCCGCAATGGCGGCTATCTGCGTATCATGAAGGCGGGCTTCCGCCACGGCGACAATGCCCCGATGGCGGTGATCGAGTTCGTCGAGCGCGATGTTGACGCCAAGGGCGCAGCCGATCGTGCGCGTGTGGAAGCCGAGGAAGCCAATTCTGAAGCTGAAGCGGCGTAATCTCGCTGACATTCGCGGCCTTCGGGCCGACCGGAACAGGAAGGGGCCATTGCGGCCCCTTTTTGCTTTTGATCGCGCAATCGAGGCTGGTTGGCGCAAATAGCGCAACTGCAATGATTTCCGTCTCTGCAGCCTTTCATTTTGCACAATCGTGGCGACAATGGCGCCGTTTGTTCCGGAGGATTCGCATGGTCGCGAAACGACTGCCATTCATTCCTGTTGCCGCCCTGGTTGCTGCCGCTTTCGCGTTTCTGGCAATACCTTCCCTGGCACAGGAAAAAGAGCCCTCTCAGCAAGCTCCGGCCGAGCAGGCCGCTCCGGCACCGAAAGAAGATCCCGGCCTGAAGGAAGTTCTGAACGAGCTTTTGCGGCGTGGCGACGAGCCGGCGGCTGCACCCGCGCCACAGGGCCGCAGGCTGCCATTCGGGCGAGCTGAAATCCAGCTTTCCTTTGCGCCATTGGTGAAGGAAACCGCGCCGGCGGTGGTGAACGTCTATGCCTCGCAGCAGGTGCGCGTGCGCTCGCCCTTCGCTGGCGACCCGTTCTTCGAGCAGTTCTTCGGTCGGCAGGCACCTCAGCGCATGCAGTCCTCGCTCGGGTCTGGCGTGCTGGTCGACCCAAGCGGCGTCGTGGTGACCAACTACCATGTGATCCGCGACGCGGACGAGGTGAAGGTGGCCACGTCGGACGGGCGGGAATTCGAAAGCAAGGTGCTGCTCAAGGACGAGACGCTCGATCTCGCTGTGTTGAAGATCGAGAGCGACAAGCCGTTTCCAGTCATTCCCATCGGCGATTCCGATGCGCTCGAGGTCGGCGATCTGGTGCTGGCGATCGGCAATCCCTTCGGTGTCGGCCAGACCACGACCAGCGGCATTGTCTCTGCGCTGGCCCGCACGCATATCGGCGTGTCCGATTTCGGTTTCTTCATCCAGACCGATGCGGCGATCAATCCGGGCAATTCGGGTGGCGCGCTGATCAACATGACGGGGCAGCTCGTCGGCATCAATACGGCCATCTACAGCCGCAGTGGCGGCTCGATCGGTATTGGCTTTGCTATTCCGTCCAACATGGTTCGGGCTGTCGCCGAAGCGGCGAGGCAGGGCAGGGACTATTTCGAGCGCCCATTCATCGGGGCGACCTTCGAGCCGGTGACCGCGCTGATTGCCGAGTCGCTTGGCATGCCGCAGCCTACCGGCGCTCTCGTTAGCGCCGTGGTGCCGGACGGGCCGGCCGCCAAGGCAGGCTTGAAGCCCGGCGACGTCGTGCTGTCGCTGAATGGCGTTGCCGTGGAGCATGTCGAGGCCCTGGGCTATCGGCTTGCCACGCTTGCGGTGGGCAGCGAAGCCACGGTGTCGGTCCTGACCCAGGGCGAAGAGAAGACCGTAAATGTCAAACTTGAGCGCCCTCCCGAAGGTACATCGGCCACGGAAGTCACCATAGGCGGGAGCAGCCCGTTTGCCGGCATCAAGGTGGCGGCGCTGTCGCCGCGCCTTGCCCAGCGCCTTGGCATGCGTTCAGATGCATCCGGTGTCACCGTAGTGGATATCGACCGCAACTCGCCGGCAGCGGGATTCGGCTTCCAGCCGCGGGATATCGTGCGAGAGGTCAATGGCGAAACGATCGATACGCCGGAGAAGCTGAAGCAGGTGGCGGAACAGGATACGCGCTGGTGGCGTTTCACGGTCGAACGCAACGGCCAATTGATGCGCCAGATGTTGCGATATTAGAGCTATGGCTGATCTTTTTGGTGCCGGTGAACCGGACAAAGCACCGCCTGGACGCCCGCTTGCCGACCGGCTACGCCCGGCGAGCCTAGCCGAGGTCTTCGGGCAGGAGCATCTGACCGGTGAGGACGGCGCGTTGACGCGCATGATCCGCTCCGGTTCGCTTGGCTCGATGATTTTCTGGGGGCCGCCGGGCACCGGCAAGACCACGGTGGCACGACTGCTTGCGGGCGAAACCGGACTTGCCTTCGAGCAGATATCAGCGATTTTCTCCGGCGTCGCCGATCTCAAGAAGGTGTTCGAGACTGCCCGTTTACGCCGCTCCAATGGCCGCCAGACCCTGCTCTTCGTCGACGAGATCCACCGTTTCAACCGTGCGCAGCAGGATTCCTTTCTGCCCGTCATGGAAGACGGCACCGTCATCCTGGTCGGCGCAACGACCGAAAATCCCTCCTTCGAGCTCAATGCCGCCTTGTTGTCACGCGCGCGCGTTCTGATCTTCAAATCGCTCGATGAGGACAGCATCGCCAAGCTTCTGTTGCGGGCGGAAGAGGCGGAGGGACGCAAGCTGCCGCTGGATGCCGAAGCGCGTGCGATGCTCATGCGCATGGCGGATGGAGACGGGCGCGCTTCGCTGACGCTGGCCGAGGAGATCTGGCGGGCGGCCAAGCCGGACGAGATTTTCGATCCGGAGGGGTTGCAGCGTGTCGTCCAGCGCAGAGCGCCTATCTACGACAAGGGTCAGGACGGCCACTACAACCTGATCTCGGCCCTGCATAAATCCGTGCGTGGCTCGGACCCCGATGCGGCACTCTATTATCTCTCGCGCATGTTCGATGCCGGCGAGGACCCGCTTTACATCGGCCGGCGGCTGGTACGCATGGCGGTCGAGGATATCGGCCTGGCCGACCCGCAGGCGCTGACCATCGCCAATGCCGCCAAGGATGCCTATGATTATCTGGGCTCGCCGGAGGGGGAACTGGCCTTCGCCCAGGCGACCGTCTATCTCGCCACAGCGCCGAAATCCAATGCCGTATATACCGCCTTCAAGGAGGCGATGCGGGCGGCGAAGGAGAACGGATCGCTGCTGCCGCCCAGGCATATCCTCAATGCGCCGACCAAGCTCATGAAGGATGAGGACTACGGCAAGGGGTACGAATACGACCACGACACGCCTGAAGCCTTCTCCGGTCAGGATTATTTTCCTGAGAAGATGGGACGCCAGATCTTCTATGAGCCGCCGGACCGTGGCTTCGAACGCGAGATCAGGAAACGGCTCGACTACTGGTCGAAGCTCAGAAGCGAAAGGCAGGCACGCGGCAAAAAGTAGCCGAGGGAACGAGGGGTGTCATTCTCGGCACTGGCATAGCTGATCGCCAGCGTCACCGGCCCCATTTTAGCCCTGTTCCCGGGAATGTGGCTCGCAAGAAGCTTCGGCTGATGCTATGGCGCCCGTTTAGAGCGCCGTACGTCTAATCGGACGCACAAGGGTCACTCTAACTGTTTGAGCGAGCATCGGACAAATCCGAAAACCGGTATCCACCTTTCGGTCCGATGCTCCAGGCCGTGATCCGTTGCGGATCGAAGGACAATGACGATGGCAGGCGTAGAGCAGATCAAGGTCGAAGCCGGCGAGACAGGCATGCGCCTCGACCGCTGGTTCAAGGCACATTTTCCCGGTCTCGGATTCGGGCATCTCCAGAAACTGCTGCGCTCCGGGCAAATCCGGATCGATGGTGCGCGCGCCAAGGCCGATACGCGCATAGAGCCCGGCCAGACAATCCGCGTGCCGCCGCTTGGGGTCGACAAGCAGGGCGCTGGTCCGCTGACGCAAAAGACCATGCGCAACCAGGACGACGGCGATGTCCTGTCGCAGATGCTGCTTTACGAAGATGCGAAAGTGTTTGTCTTCAACAAGCCCGCCGGCCTCGCTGTCCAGGGCGGATCGGGCGTCGTTCGTCATGTGGATGACATGCTGGAAGCATGGCGCAACAGCAAGGGCGAGAAACCGCGCCTGGTCCATCGGATCGACCGCGACACCTCGGGCGTGCTGGTGGTGGCGCGTACTCGGCTTGCGGCGATGAAGCTCTCCGAAGCCTTTCGCGGGCGCGACGCCAAGAAGACCTATTGGGCCTTGGTGAAAGGTGTGCCCAAGAAGCGTGAGGACAAGATTTCGACCTGGCTGGCCAAGGAGTCGACACCGGATGGCGACCGGATGAGGGTCGCCCAGCATGGCGAAAAAGGTGCGGACCACGCGGTTTCCTACTATCGCGTCGTCGAGCAGGCGGCCCAGGCGCTGTCATGGCTGGAAATGGAACCGCATACCGGCCGCACGCATCAATTGCGCGTGCATGCCGCTCATCTCGGCTGCCCGATTATCGGTGATCCGAAATATTTCGAGGCCGACCAGAATTGGGAGTTTCCCGGAGGCATCCAGAACCGGATGCATCTCCATGCAAGGCGGATTCGAATTCCACATCCGGACAATGGTGTGATCGACGTCACAGCGCCGATGCCGCAGCATATGCGTCAAAGCTGGAACCTGCTCGGCTTTGACGAGGCGAGCGCCGAGGACGATCTGTGAGCGTGACGACCGCACCTTTGGCGCGGCGCGAAGCTGTCGATGCTTTCGCCGCCGCAATCATGATTGGCCTCACATTCTCCTGGGGCCTCAACGGCGTGGCCGCGAAACTGTCTTATGGCGGCTACAATCCGATCTTTGTCACCCTGGCGCGCTCGGCTATCGGTGGGCTGCTCGTTCTGTGGTGGTGCCACTACCGCCGCATTCGGCTGTTCGAACCCGACGGTACGCTTTGGGTAGGCCTGCTGGCTGGCGCGCTCTTTGCCGGAGAGTTCATCTTGCTCTTCATCGGGCTAGAGTTCACCACCGTTGCGCGTAGTTCCCTGATGGTCAACACGATGCCGTTCTGGGTGCTGATCGGCGCGCATTTCCTGCTTGGCGAGCGCATAACACTGTCCAAGTTCCTCGGCCTGGTGCTGGCCTTCCTTGGTGTCGGTCTGGTTTTTTCGGACAAGCTCAGCCTACCCAGCCCATCGGCGATTACGGGTGATTTGCTCAGCCTGGGTGCCGGCATATTCTGGGCGGGGAACACTTTGGTGATCAAGAAAAGCCGGCTCAACAGCGCCGGGCCCGAGAAGCTATTGCTCTACCAACTGCTCGTCACCACGGTCATGGCCGCGCCGTTGTTGATATGGGCGGGACCGATCGTTCGCGAGGTCACGTTGCTGGCAAATACTGCCCTTCTTTTCCAGGCAATCGTGGTCGTCGCCTTCACCTATAATTTGTGGTTCTGGCTGATCCGGCGCTATCCAGCCTCAGGCTTGGCGAGTTTTGCCTTCCTCACGCCGGCTTTTGGTGTTCTGTGTGGGGGGGTGCTGCTGGGAGAGCCGTTGAGCATCCGGATATTCCTGGCGCTGGCGTTGATCGCGGCCGGGCTGACCATAGTCAATCGACCGCCACGCCGACAGATCTACGAGGCCAACGATGCGTGATCTTCTGAACGATCTCGAAACCACTGACTTTCTTTCTGATCCCGACCCGATCCGAAGGGCGCAAAGCCAGCTGAAACGACAATTGCCGAAGCGCTTCTACAAGGAGGTTGCAGTCGCACCGCTTGAGGAAGGGTTTGCAATTCATCTTGATGGCAAGCCGATACGCACGCCGGCGCGGGCCATGCTGATCTTACCAACCAGGGCTGCGGCTGAATTGGTGGCGGCGGAGTTTTCCGCTCAGGCCGACCATATCGATGCCATAACCATGCCGGTGATGCGGTTGGCCAATACGGCGATCGACGGGGTCGCTGCCGACCCCCAGGCGGTGCTTGAGGATATATTGCGTTTCGCCTCGTCGGACATGCTCTGCTACCGCGCCGACACGCCCGAAGCGGTGGTACGGCGCCAGGCCGATGCATGGGACGGCGTGCTGGATTGGGCGCGTGCTGCGCTTGGCGCGCGGTTCCTGCTGGCCGAAGGGGTGGTGCATGTCGAGCAGCCGCGCGAGGCAATCGGCGCGATCGGCATCCACCTCAGTCACAGAAGCGAGCCGATGCGACTGGCGGCCCTCCATCTGATGACCTCACTGACCGGGTCGGCACTTCTTGCACTAGCCGTCGAATGCGGTGAGCTCGACCTTGAGACTGCGTGGACGGCAGCTCACATCGATGAGGACTGGCAGATCGAGCAATGGGGGCAGGATTCGGAAGCTCTTGCGCGCCGCAACTATCGCAAGCGTGACATGACAGGTGCTGTTCGCCTGCTCGAAGCATTGGGTTAGACTGGGGCAGCCAGTTCATAAAAAAAACCCGGCGTGATGAGCGCCGGGTTTTTTCTTTGGCAACGGGTGATCGAAATTACACCGAATAATACATATCGAACTCGACCGGATGCGGCGTCATTTCAAAACGCATCACCTCGGCCATCTTGAGTTCGATATAGCTGTCGATCTGGTCGTCATCGAAGACGCCACCGGCCTTGAGGAAGCCGCGATCCTTGTCGAGGCTCTGCAGCGCTTCGCGCAGCGAGGCGCAGACGGTCGGGATTTTCTTCAATTCCTTCGGCGGCAGGTCGTAGAGGTCCTTGTCCATAGGCTGGCCCGGATGAATCCTGTTCTTAATACCGTCGAGACCGGCCATGAGCATGGCGGCAAATGCCAGATACGGGTTGGCGCCCGGATCGGGGAAGCGGATTTCGACGCGCTTGGATTTCGGCGAAGAACCGAACGGTATGCGGCAGGAGGCCGAACGGTTGCGCGCCGAATAGGCGAGCAGGACAGGCGCTTCGTAGCCAGGCACAAGCCGCTTGTAGGAGTTGGTCAGCGGATTGGTGAAGGCGTTGATGGCCTTGGCGTGCTTGATAATGCCGCCGATGAAGTAGAGACAGCTTTCCGAGAGGCCGGCATATTCGTTGCCGGCAAAGGTCGGCTTGCCCTCTTTCCAGATCGACATATGCACATGCATGCCCGAACCATTGTCGCCGAACAGCGGCTTGGGCATGAAGGTGGCCGTCTTGCCATAGGCATTGGCGACCTGGTGCACGACATATTTGTAGAGCATCATCTTGTCGGCGTTACGCAGCAGCGCGTCAAATTTGACGCCGAGTTCGTGCTGCGCGGGCGCCACTTCATGATGATGCTTTTCCACCCGCACGCCCATCTCGGTCAGAACAGTGAGCATTTCCGAGCGCATGTCCTGGCAGGAATCGATCGGCGGCACCGGGAAATAGCCGCCCTTGACGCGCGGCCGGTGGGCAAGGTTGCCGGTCTCGTAGTCAGTGTCGTCGTTGGAGGGCAGTTCGTTGGAGTCGATCTTGAACCCGGTATTGTATGGGTCGGCCTTGAACCGGACGTCATCGAAAATGAAGAATTCGGCTTCCGGGCCGACGAAGATGGTGTCGCCGATGCCTTCGGCCTTCATATAGGCTTCGGCCTTTCTGGCGATGCCGCGCGGGTCGCGGTTATAGGCTTCGCCGGAGACCGGATCGAGAATGTCGCACAATATGACCATGGTCGACTGCGCGAAGAATGGGTCCATGTGAACGGTGTCGGGGTCCGGCATCAGAACCATGTCGGACTCGTTAATGGCCTTCCAGCCGGCGATCGAGGAACCGTCGAACATGACGCCGTCGGCGAACATGTCCTCATCGACCTCGGCAACGTCCATCGTGACATGCTGCAATTTGCCCTTGGGGTCTGTGAAGCGCAGGTCAACGAACTTCACGTCGTTTTCCTTGATCTGCTTGAGGATGTCGTTGGCTGTCGTCATGTGATCTTCCTGTGTATGACGTTAAAGAGAGTGCCCGGCAGAGCCGGTTCAGATGGCATCGATGCCGGTTTCGCCGGTGCGGATGCGAACCACTTCCTCGATGTTGGAGACAAAGATCTTGCCGTCGCCGATGCGGCCGGTCTGGGCGGCCTTGCGGATGGCCTCGATGGCCGCCTCGACGGAATCGTCACCCAGAACCAGTTCGATCTTCACCTTGGGGAGAAAGTCTACGACATACTCGGCGCCGCGATAGAGTTCCGTGTGGCCTTTCTGGCGTCCGAAACCCTTTGCCTCGGTCACCGTAATGCCTTGCAGGCCGGCTTCCTGAAGAGCTTCCTTGACCTCATCGAGCTTGAACGGCTTGATGATCGCTTCGATTTTTTTCATTTGGAAATATGCCTCCGCTGGAAGAAACGAACGGCCTTGCGCCGATTGCCCATATTCAAGCAGGAAGCGTGCCAGTTTGCGTTGTGAGCAAGAACTCGTCGCCTTTGACGTATTGGGCGCGGAAAAGTTGTGTTTCAGTCATGTTTTCAGGTGTTTGCAGCAAGACACTTTACACCACTACAAAGTCTGAAAGCGTGGCAGGCTATCGATTGTGCAATGCGCCTAGTTTTTAGGCAGATTGGATCGTTGCCGGAGCAGAGACCCGGTTCAGGCCGCAGCCGCGATATGATAGACAGGTCGATATTGAGACCTATCGAGGCGTCGCGCATGGCGCATGAAATTCTTACCCCCGCTGAAATGGCGCTGGTTGATAGGGCGGCCATAGAAGGCGGCCCGCTCAGCGGCATTGATCTCATGCACAACGCCGGTCATGCGGTTGCAGCACTTATCCTGGAGCGGTTCTCCGGAGCCGCCAAGGTCGACGTGCTGTGTGGGCCGGGCAATAATGGCGGCGATGGCTATGTCGTCGCGGGCCTGCTTTCGGACGCTGGGATGAATGTTGCGTTGTATGCACAGGGTCGGCCGCGCGTGGGCAGCGATGCGGCCATCGCAGCACGCGAATGCCCAATCCAACCTCAGCCGTTGGCCGATTACGAGCCCGAAGCCGGCTCTGTCATCGTCGATGCACTGTTCGGGGCCGGGCTGTCGAAGCCCCTGTCGCACGAGCTGTGCCGGATCGCGGAGGCGACTTCTTCACGCACCGTCGTAGCGGTGGATCTACCGTCGGGCGTTTCGGGCGAAACCGGAGTAATACTTGGGGCGGCTTTTCGCGCGGCAATAACCGTGACATTCACACGCAAGAAGCCGGGGCATCTGCTGCTGCCGGGCAGGGATTTCTGCGGCGAGGTGGTGGTGGCCGATATCGGCATTGGCGACCGGACAGTGGCTGCGATCGGTAGCGCCTGCGTGGAAAATACGCCCGCCGCGTGGATCGGCCATTTCCCGGCTCCAAATATCAACAGCTATAAATACAGCCGCGGCCATGTCGGCGTGTTTTCCGGTGGGCCGGCTGCGACGGGGGCCGCGCGGCTTGCTGCAATGGGGGCAGCAAGGATCGGGGCAGGGGCGGTGACCCTGTTATCGCCCTCCGCATCGACCGCCATTAACGCAGCGCATCTGACATCGATCATCCTGCGCGAGGCTGACACGCTAGAGGAGGTGCTGGCGTTCCTGGAAGCCCGTCGCCCGCACTCGCTCGTCTATGGGCCGGGCCTGGGCGCTGAAGCCGACGCGGGTGATTTCCTCCTCGCCATGCTGGCGAAAGCCGGCGGCTTGCCAAGCCTTGTCCTCGATGCCGATGGGCTTTCGACATTCGCCGGCCGGCCAGAGCTATTGTTCGACGCATTGCATAGGGACGGGGCTCCGGCCACGGTGCTTTCCCCGCATGAAGGCGAATTTCGCCGGCTTTTTCCGGACATTGCCGGCGAAAGCCAAATCTCGAAGCTGGAAAAGGCGCGGGCTGCGGCAAAGCGATCCGGAGCCGTCATCATCTACAAGGGACCCGACACCGTGATTGCCGCGCCTTCCGGTTACGCTGCAATCAACGGCAACGGTACGCCGCTTCTGGCCACTGCAGGTTCGGGTGACGTGCTTTCCGGCATCTGCGCCGGCCTGTTGGCGCAAGGCATGCCGCCATTCGAAGCGGCATGTGCGGCGGTGTGGGCCCATGCGGATGCTGCCTTGCGCTTCGGGCCGGGGCTGATCGCCGAAGACCTGCCACTAGCCCTGTTGCCCACCATACGAGAGTTGCTGCCAGCGCGTCAGGCCGAAAGGTGGAATACGGTTTTCGGAAAACCCGATGCTCAAACAAAGGGATAGATCGCCAATATCCGTCCGTTAGGACGCAATGCTATCCAACTCGGGCGTCGGGCTAGCCGACCCGCTCCATGAAGGCCATTGCGCCATGCGGTGCATGCACCTTGCCCGAGGTGATGAAATAGATGAACACATCTCGGGGCTTGACCAGTGCGGGTTCGTCCGGCGCAGCGAGTGGCAGGTCGCCCGGTGCCTTGCCTCCGGCCCACAACCTTGCGCGCGCGGCCCATGCATCCAGCGCGGAGGGTGGATAGCAGGTTGCTATCTCGTCGTGCCCGGTCTGCAGGCGCGCATAAACGAAATCGCCGGTCACATCGGCAATTGCCGGATAGGTGGCGTGATCGGCATAGACGATCGCGACATTATGCTTGCGCGCAAGCGCAACAAACTCCGGCACCACGAAGGAAGGATTCCGGACCTCGACAGCGTGGTGCAGTGGCACGCCATCCTGCTTTTCAGGCAGCAGGGAAAGGAAGGCACCAAAATCCTTGGCGTCGAATTTCTTGGTGGGTGCAAATTGCCAAAGGATTGGCCCGAGCTTTTCGCCGAGTTCCGACACGCCGGATTCCAAGAAGCGCATCATCGACTCGCCAGCCTCCGCCAGCACCCGCCGATTGGTGACGAAGCGATTGCCTTTCAGTGAAAAAACAAAGCCTTCTGGCGCTTCGCTTGCCCATTTTGCGAAAGTATTGGGCTTGAAAGACGAATAATAGGTGCCGTTTACCTCAATGGTGGGGACCTGACGGCTGGCATATTGCAGCTGCTTGGCCTTGGCGAGCTTCTCGGGATAGAAGGAGGTTTCCCAAGGCTCGAAGGTCCAACCGCCCATGCCGGCACGGATTTTTCCACTAGCCGTCATTTGATCCTCCACAAATCGATGCATGCGGAAATCTATTCCGCCGCTTCCGCCTTTCGTTTCGGCCGGCGCTCCAGCAATTCATTGAGGAACTGGCCGGTATAGCTGCGCGGCTCGCGGGCGATGTCTTCCGGCGTTCCGCCAGCCACTAGTTCGCCGCCGCCGTCGCCACCCTCGGGACCGAGGTCGAGTATCCAGTCCGCCGTCTTGATGACCTCGAGATTGTGTTCGATCACCACCACCGTATTACCGTGCTCGACCAGTTCGTGCAGCACTTCCAGCAGCTTGGCGACGTCATGGAAATGCAGACCGGTCGTCGGCTCGTCGAGGATATAGAGTGTCTTGCCGGTCGCCTTGCGCGACAATTCCTTGGCGAGCTTGATGCGCTGCGCCTCGCCGCCCGACAGCGTGGTCGCCTGCTGGCCGACCTTGATGTAGCCCAGGCCGACCTTGGCCAGCGTCTGCAGCTTGTCGCGCACCGCCGGCACTGCGGCGAAGAAGTCGACGCCTTCTTCCACAGTCATTTCAAGCACATCGGCAATCGACTTGCCCTTGAAGGTGACGTCGAGCGTTTCGCGATTGTAGCGCTTGCCATGGCAGACGTCGCAGGTGACATAGACATCCGGCAGGAAGTGCATCTCGATCTTGATGACGCCATCGCCCTGGCAGGCCTCGCAACGCCCGCCCTTGACGTTGAAGGAGAAGCGGCCGGGCTGGTAGCCACGGGCTTTGGCTTCCGGCAGGCCGGCAAACCAGTCACGGATGGGCGTGAAAGCGCCGGTATAGGTCGCCGGATTGGAGCGTGGCGTGCGGCCGATCGGCGATTGGTCGATGTCGATGACCTTGTCGAGGAATTCCAGCCCCTCGATGCGGTCATGTTCGGCCGGATGCTCTCTGCTGCCCATGATGCGGCGCGATGCTGCCTTGAAAAGCGTCTCGATCAGGAAGGTCGATTTGCCGCCGCCCGAGACGCCGGTGACCGCAGTGAACGTGCCGAGCGGGATTTCGGCCGTGACATTCTTCAGATTATTACCGCGTGCGCCAACCACCTTGATGCGGCGTGCCTTTTTCGGCTGGCGACGCTCTGCCGGCATGGCGATTTCGAGTTCGCCGGTCAGATATTTGCCGGTGATCGACGCGGGATTGGCCATGATCTCGGCTGGTGTGCCTTCGGCGATGATCTGCCCGCCATGGATGCCGGCAGCGGGGCCGATATCGACGACATGGTCGGCGGTCAGGATCGCGTCCTCGTCATGTTCGACCACGATCACCGTATTGCCGAGGTCGCGCAGATGCTTCAGCGTGTCCAGCAAGCGCGCATTGTCGCGCTGATGAAGGCCGATCGAAGGTTCATCAAGCACATAGAGCACGCCCGTCAGACCCGAGCCGATCTGCGAGGCAAGCCGGATGCGTTGGCTTTCGCCGCCCGAAAGCGTGCCGGAATTGCGCGAAAGTGTCAGATAATCGAGGCCGACATCATTGAGGAAGCGCAGCCGCTCGCGAATTTCCTTCAAGACGCGGACAGCGATCTCGTTCTGCTTTTCGTTCAGTTCGGCCGGCAGGTGCTTGAACCAGCTATTGGCAGCCCTGATCGACATTTCCGAGACCTGGCCGATATGCTTGCCGGCAATCTTGACGGCCAGCGTCTCGGGCTTCAGGCGATAGCCGTTACAGGCCGGGCAGGGGGTCGAGGACATGAAGCGCTCGATCTCCTCGCGCATCCAGGCCGATTCCGTCTCTTTCCAGCGGCGCTCCAGATTTGGGATCACGCCTTCGAAAGTCTTGGTCGTCTTGTAGGAGCGCAGGCCGTCATCATAATGGAAGGTGATTTCCTGGGTGCCGGTGCCGTAAAGAATCGCATTCCTGGCTTCTTCGTCCAGGTCGCTGAACTTGTCGGCAAGCTTGAAGCCATAGACCTTGCCCAGGGCCTCCAGCGTCTGCGCATAATATGGCGAGGTCGACTTGGCCCAGGGCGAAACCGCGCCGCCGCGCAGCGAAACATTGTCGTCGGGCACGACGAGGCTGGCATCGATGGCGCGTTGCGTTCCAAGGCCGTCGCAGGCCGGGCAGGCGCCGAAGGGGTTGTTGAAGGAAAACAGCCGAGGCTCGATTTCGGGAATGGTGAAACCCGACACGGGGCAGGCGAATTTCTCCGAAAACAGGATGCGCTCGTGCGTCTCGTTCTTGGATTTGTTGACCGAGTCCTCGGCCGTCTCACTGGCCGGCAGCGGCCGGTCGGCGAATTCGGCGACGCACAGGCCATCGGCCAGCTTCAGCGCGGTCTCGATCGAATCCGCAAGCCGCGTTCCGAGGTCGCCGCGCACGACGATGCGGTCCACCACGACGTCGATGTCGTGCTTGTATTTCTTGTCCAGTGCCGGGGCATCAGCGATCTCGTAGAAGGCGCCGTCGATCTTGACGCGCTGGAACCCCTTCTTCTGCAGTTCGGCCAATTCCTTGCGGTACTCGCCTTTGCGGCCACGCACGATGGGCGCCATGATATAAAGGCGCGTGCCCTCATCCAGCGCCAGCACCCGGTCGACCATCTGGCTGACCGTCTGGCTCTCGATCGGCAGTCCGGTGGCGGGCGAGTAGGGTATGCCGACACGCGCAAACAGCAGGCGCATATAATCATAGATCTCAGTGACAGTGCCCACCGTGGAGCGCGGATTGCGCGAGGTCGTCTTCTGTTCGATGGAGATTGCCGGCGACAGGCCATCGATCTGGTCGACATCCGGCTTCTGCATCATTTCCAGGAACTGACGCGCATAGGCCGATAGGCTCTCGACATAGCGCCGCTGGCCCTCGGCATAGATCGTATCGAAGGCGAGCGAGGATTTGCCCGAACCGGACAGGCCAGTCATGACGATCAGCGAGTCCCGCGGCAGATCGAGATCGACATTCTTCAGATTGTGTTCGCGCGCGCCGCGAACGGAGAGATATTTATGGTCGGCCATGCCGGATCCGCCGCCTCAATTCAAAAAGTTTCGGATTGGCTGGTTTGTCCGGCCAAACGCTCATGTAGGTATTCCTGCCGCGCTGTCGAGGCGGCCTGTCCACTGTCAGCAGGTTTTGCCGCTTTTGCGCCGGTGGAGCAAGCAAAAAGAACAAAGGCCGAACAAGTTCCTGACATCTCCTGAGAATAAAAAAAGCCGCCAGGAACGGCCAGACAGTGGCGTTGGATTGCCCGTCATTGTCGTCGTTTGCCGGCGTTTCAATCACATTTTGATCGGTCCCTCCCTTGGCTGTTGACGTCGGCAGGCCAATAGGGGCAGAGTTGCTTTCGTCATCCGAAGCCGAGCATCCCCTGATGCTCTTCGTCGCCAATGGGCAGTCTGCGAGACGCCGCAGGCAGGCGGATAGGTGCTACGGAAGACTTTGGAGCAACTGACAGAGGAGCGGAGGCATGACCCCACCTGACAGTCCCAAAGGGCTTTGCAACGGTGCAGAGCCGCATCAAGCCTAGCCCTCGGGTTTCCCCGATCAACGCAGGCTGATGTCCCCCTTGAAAATCAGAGACTGTAGTCGGATCGTCGGCTGACTGCCGCGTGCATCCGAAATCAAAGCCGGTAAACCACTCCCGGCAATTGGCTAGAATGCCATAAGGGCCTCGCGTGCACTTGAATGAGCCGCGAGGCCTTGGTTTGCCAGGTAGCGGACCGGCATGCGGCGGAGCGGAAACTACACACTTGAAACGGAGGCTCGTTTCGTTTAGAACAAAATAAGAACAAATGAGTTGTGGACAGTAGATCGAATTTTGATCCGCCCAGGGCATGGGCGGGCAACATCGTCTAGGGTGTAGCGACGTTGCTGCCGGTTGCGGTCAGCAGATATTCGGATGCGTATGGAGCAATGTCATGGCGGGTAGCGTCAACAAGGTCATTCTGGTCGGTAATCTTGGAGCGGACCCTGAAATCCGGCGCCTCAACTCCGGTGATCCGGTCGTCAATCTGCGCATCGCGACTTCCGAAACGTGGCGCGACAAGAATTCCGGCGAGCGCCGCGAAAAGACCGAATGGCATCAGGTGGTGATCTTCAATGACAATCTCGCCAAGGTCGCCGAGCAGTATTTGAAGAAGGGCATGAAGGTTTACATCGAAGGCCAGTTGCAGACCCGCAAATGGGAAAAGGACGGCATCGAGCGCTACACGACCGAGATCGTGCTGCAGAAGTTCCGTGGTGAGTTGCAGATGCTCGACTCGCGCGGCCAGAGCGAGGGCGGCCAGGTTGGCTATGGCGGCGGTGGCAGCCGTGGCTCGGACTTCGGCCAATCCGGGCCGAGCGACGACTGGCGCGGTGGCGGTGGTGGCAGCGGCAACCGGGGCGGAGGATCGTCACGCGATCTCGATGACGAAATTCCGTTCTGAGCCCGATTTGCGTTTGGGGATGTAAGCTCCGAAGCGGCTTTAAGGTGCCCCGAAAATTGAGCGCATAAGTCGATCCTGGCTTCATTGGGCATCGGAGCGGGTAGGGTAACCCGACCGAGACGTGGAGCTGTATTCGGTCGGGTCTTTGTGAATCCGGAACAGCGCGTCGGCAATTCCATGGGCGGTGCAGGCTACAGTAGCCTTCGCCTTGCCGCTGAACGCTGTTTCTTGTCCGGCTACTGTTGCTGGACCGATACGCCGGACTCGTCGATACGAAGTTCCACGCCGCTTGGTTTGGTTTCCTGCCGATACATGTAGATGCCGAGAACAATCACGACGACGACAAGCGCGCCGATGATGAAATAGAGCCTGTTCTGGTTCATGGTTCTGCCTGACAACGGTTTGGTTTGCGCGCCCCCGCTACCTTGGCGTGTATCGCAAGTCTTAAGCTGTTGCCAGTGCCCTAACGCCATCGGCCACGAACTGGACCGCCAATGCAGCAAGGATAACGCCGAGAAGGCGTGTGAGGATGGAGCGCCCGGTCTGCCCGAGCAGCCCATCAATACGTTCGGCAAGCACGAAGACAAGATAGGTCGCCAGCAGGCAGACGAGGATGATGCCAACCAGGGTCGCCTGCGCAGCCCATCCCTGAAACGAACCGGACAGGAGCACGGTTGCCGAAATGGCGCCGGGTCCGGCAATAAGCGGGATCGCCAGTGGAAAGGCGGCGATATTGTGGATGTGGTCGCGGGTGATTGCCACATCGGAGATCTTCTCCTTGCGGTCCTGCCGCTTCTCGAACACCATTTCGAAAGCGATGAAGAACAGCAGGAATCCGCCGGCAACACGGAAAGCCGGCAGCGTGATGCCGAAGACCGAGAGGATGGAGGCACCCGCAACCGCAAACAGCGCCATGACACAAAAGCCAATGATGCTGGCCCGGATCGACACCTGATGGCGTTGGTCGCGACTCATGCCGCGTGTCACCGCAAGGAATAACGGTGCAAGGCCGGGCGGATCGATGGTCACGAGAATTGTGACGAAAGCGTTGAAAATACTCTCGAAATTCGGCATATACGACCCCTCCGCGCAGGCAGGCTATAGCTATTGGCGAGCGCATTCCACCCTCACATCGCCGGGCGGCGTGCCTGCTACGCCCTGTTGGGCTGGGGCCATGGTGTCGCATGGCCGTTTGAATCCGATATCCGTTTGATTTTCCGAGGGAAATCAACGTTGGAAAAAACATGGCGGAATTGGAGAAATCCATCCCGTTCCTATATAAGAGGACGGTGATTCCCAAGAGTTCAAGTGACCTGATTTGACCGACCAGAAAATACCGGGTGGACCCGGCGGCCCCTCCGACATCGAGCCTGTCTCGATCATAGAGGAGATGCAACGCTCCTATCTCGACTATGCGATGAGCGTCATCGTCAGCCGTGCCCTCCCAGATGTCCGCGATGGGCTGAAGCCGGTTCATCGCCGTATCCTCTATGCCTCGCATGAGAGCGGCTATCACTGGAACCGCAAATATGTGAAGTCGGCGCGCCCGGTGGCAGACGTCATGGGTAAATATCACCCGCATGGCGACGCCTCGATCTATGACGCATTGGTGCGCATGGCGCAGGACTGGTCCTTGCGCGTGCCGCTTATCGACGGGCAGGGCAATTTCGGCTCGATCGATGGCGATCCGCCGGCGGCGATGCGCTACACCGAATCCCGCCTGACCCGGGTTGCGCATGAGCTTCTGGAGGATATCGACAAGGATACGGTCGATTTCCAGGAAACCTACGATGCCTCGGGCAAGGAGCCACGCGTCCTGCCGGCACGCTTCCCGAATCTGCTGGTCAATGGGTCGGGCGGCATCGCCGTCGGCATGGCCACCAACATCCCGCCGCACAACCTCATGGAGGTGTGCAACGGCGCCATTGCGGTCATCGATAATCCCGCGATCGATCTGCCTGCACTGATGGAGATCATTCCGGGTCCGGATTTCCCGACCGGCGGATTGATCCTTGGCCGGTCAGGCATCTACAGCGCCTATTCCAGCGGGCGCGGCTCCGTCATCATGCGCGGCAAGGTGGCGATCGAGCAGATCCGCAACGACCGCGAGGCGATCATCATCACCGAGGTTCCCTATCAGGTGAACAAGGCGACGATGATCGAGAAGATGGCCGAACTGGTGCGCGACAAGCGTATCGAGGGCATCTCCGATATCCGCGACGAGTCCGATCGACAAGGCTACCGCGTCGTCATCGAACTGAAGCGCGACGCCAATGCCGAGGTCATCCTCAACCAGCTTTACCGCTTCACACCGTTGCAGACCTCATTCGGCTGCAACATGGTGGCACTCAATGGCGGCAAGCCGGAAGTGCTGACGCTGACCGATATGCTGAAGGCCTTCGTGGCATTCCGCGAGGACGTCATCAGCCGCCGCACCAAGTATCTTCTGCGGAAGGCGCGCGACCGCGCCCATGTCTTGGTTGGTCTGGCCATTGCTGTTGCCAATATCGATGAGGTCATCAAGCTCATCCGTCACGCTCCTGACCCGCAAACGGCGCGCGACCAGTTGATGGAGCGCCGCTGGCCGGCAACCGATGTCGAGGCGCTGATCCGGCTGATCGACGATCCGCGTCATCGCATCAATGACGACGGCACCTACAATCTGTCGGAAGAGCAGGCGCGTGCCATCCTCGAACTGCGCCTGCAGCGCCTGACGGCGCTAGGCCGTGACGAGATCGCCGACGAGTTGAACACGATCGGCGAAGAAATCCGCGATTATCTCGACATATTGTCGTCGCGTGCCCGCATCCAGCAGATCGTCAAGGACGAGCTTGCCGCGGTTCGCGACGAGTTCGGTACACCGCGCCGCACCGAGATCACCGACGGCGGTTCGGACATGGACGACGAGGACCTGATCCAGCGCGAGGACATGGTCGTGACCGTCAGCCATACCGGCTACATCAAGCGCGTGCCGCTTTCGCTCTACCGGGCGCAACGCCGGGGCGGCAAGGGCCGTTCGGGCATGTCGACCAAGGACGAGGATTTCGTCACCCGCCTGTTCGTGGCCAATACCCACACGCCGGTGCTGTTCTTTTCCTCGCGCGGCATCGTCTACAAGGAAAAGGTCTGGCGCCTGCCGATCGGCAATCCGCAATCGCGCGGCAAGGCTCTGATCAACATGCTGCCGCTGGAACAGGGCGAGCGCATCACCACCATCATGCCGCTCCCGGAAGACGAGGCGAGCTGGGGTGAACTGGACGTGATGTTTGCTACGACCCGCGGCACCGTGCGACGCAACAAGCTGTCGGATTTCGTCCAGGTCAACCGCAACGGCAAGATTGCCATGAAGCTGGACGAGGAGGGCGATGAGATCCTCGGCGTCGAAACCTGTACGGAAAATGACGATGTGCTGCTGACGGTCGCATCCGGCCAGTGCATTCGCTTCCCGGTGGGCGACGTGCGCGTTTTCGCCGGCCGCAATTCGGTGGGCGTGCGTGGTATTTCCATGGCCGAAGGCGATCGCGCAATCTCGCTGACCATTCTGCACCATGTCGAGGCGACGCCGGCCGAGCGTGCGGCTTACCTCAAGCAGTCGACGGCCGAGCGTAAGCTGTCGACCGGTGATGAAGACGACATTTCCCTGACCAATGAGGAAGTCGGAGAAGAGACGACGCTGGCGCCGGAGCGTTATGAAGAGTTGAAGGCAAGCGAGCAGTTCGTGCTGACGGTGACCGAGCAGGGCTATGGCAAGCGCTCGTCATCCTACGACTTCCGTCTGACCGGGCGCGGCGGCAAGGGCATTCGTGCAACCGACGTATCGAAGACGGCGGAGATCGGGCGCCTGGTTGCGGCCTTCCCTGTAGGCGACGACGACCAGATCATGCTGGTTTCGGACGGTGGGCAGGTCATTCGGGTGCCCATTGGCGGCATTCGCATCGCCAGCCGTGCCACCAAGGGCGTGACTATCTTCAATACTGCGGATGGTGAAAGGGTGGTCTCGGTCGAACGGATTTCCGAAGCCAATGGCGAGGAGGAATCTGAAGGCGGGGAGGAAAGCGAATCTGCTGGCTTGGACGGGAATTCGGCTTCTATTGCAGGGGAGCCTTCGAGCTAGACTGCATGACCGTGACGGCCTCGATTGGCGAGGCCGTCGGCGAGACTATACTTAGCGCCGGCCAAATCCGTCGGTGCGCGCTTTCTGCTCCCGATAGCGCAACCGCTGCGTCTCCTGATGGATTCCGAACGCAGTGGCGATCAGCATGGCAATGGTCATTGCGGCGGCTAGCATGTAAATGATCATGATGTTGTTCTCCTGATCCCTACAACGCGGATATGGTGATTTGGTTTCGTCTTTTCCAGCGATGCTTACTTGCCTGACTTGAACTTGCCGTGATCACAGTGTTCATCTGGCGTTCATCGCCGTGATCTATGCAGATTGCCTTTGCGCCACGCGACCGCTAAAAAGCCACGCCATGACAGATCGTATCGCCATCTATGCCGGCTCCTTCGACCCGTTGACCAACGGCCATCTCGATGTGCTGAAGGCGTCGCTTGCCGTGGCCGATACAGTATTTGCGGCCATCGGCGTGCAGCCATCGAAAAAGCCGCTGTTTTCTTTCGATGAACGTGTCGAACTGATCGAGAAATCCGCCGCAGCCGAGTTTGGTGCCGACAGTCATCGCATCAAGGTGGTCGCATTCGACGGGCTGGTGATCGATGCAGCACGTAAGAACGGTGCCTCCATCATGATCAGGGGCCTGCGCGATGGCACCGATCTGGATTATGAGATGCAGATGGCCGGCATGAACGAGACCATGGCGCCGGAACTGCAGACGGTGTTCTTGCCGGCAAGCCCGTCGGTGCGCACCATTACCGCCACACTCGTCCGCCAGATAGCTTCGATGGGTGGTGATATACGGCCTTTTGTACCGGAGGTCGTGGCGGGCGCGCTTACCGCTAAATTTGCAAAATAGAGGTTTCAAAGCATGCTCATGCATTTCAAAAGGCTTGGCCTTCCCCTCATTGTTCTTGCCGGGTTGGTCGGAGTGCCGGCAGCAAGCCTGGCCGCCGAGCCGGACAACACTATGGTGATCTCGCTCAAGGATGGCGATGTCACCATTGCGCTGCGTCCAGATTTGGCACCCAAACATGTCGAGCAGATCAAGACGTTGGTGCGTGAAGGCGCCTATAACAATGTTGCGTTCCATCGCGTCATCGACGGCTTCATGGCCCAGACCGGAGACGTCGAATTCGGCGACTTGGAGGATGGCTACAGCGCCGAACGCTCCGGCACTGGCGGCTCGCAACTGCCCGATATTCCGGCTGAGTTTTCCGAAGAGCATTTCGTGCGCGGCACGGTGGGCATGGCGCGGGCGCAAAATCCGGACTCAGCCAATTCGCAATTCTTCATCATGTTCGCGCCAAATCCGGGCCTTGACGGCCAGTACACGATCGTCGGCACCGTCGAGAGCGGCATGGAAGCGGTGGACAAGATAAAAAAGGGTGACCCGGCTGCCAATGGGCTTGTCAATGGACCCGACCGCATGATCAAGGTGCGGATCGTCGGCGACGGAAATTAGTTTTAACAAGGAAAACGTAAAATGGCCGAAATCAAGGATCGCGAGAACGCGCTCATCATGGAGACCACCAAGGGCAAGGTCGTCATCGAACTTCTGCCCGATCTGGCTCCCGGCCATGTCGGCCGCATCAAGGAACTGGCGCGTGAAGGTGCTTATGACGGCGTCGTCTTCCATCGCGTCATCGATGGCTTCATGGCCCAGACCGGCGATGTGAAGTTCGGCAAGTCGGACGGCCCGAATTTCAGCCCGGCGCGTGCTGGCATGGGCGGCTCGGACAAGCCGGACCTGAAAGCGGAATTCTCCAATGTGAACCATTCGCGCGGGACCTGCTCGATGGCTCGTGCGCAGAATCCGAACTCGGCGAATTCGCAGTTCTTCATCTGCTTCGAGGACGCTTCGTTCCTGAACCGCCAATATACGGTGTGGGGCCAGGTGATCGAAGGCATGGAGAATGTCGACAAGATCAAGCGCGGCGAGCCGGTGCAGGATCCCGACAAGATCGTGTCGCTGAAGGTTGCGGCCGACGTCGCAGCCTGAGCAAGAGGCACGCGTCATGGCGGGGATGTTGTGGCCGTTGCTCGGCGTTCTGGCCGGCGCTTTCGTTGCTGTCCAGGCGCCGGTCAACGCTGAACTGGCGCGTGGACTCGGCTCCACCCTTGCCGCTGCGGCCATCTCGTTTTTTGCTGGCGCGATAGTTCTGGGCTTGGTGACCTTTGCCTTGTCACGCGCGCAGGGTGCCGTCATAGATTGGCGAGTGCCCGCGCCGTGGCTGTTTATCGTCGGCGGATGTCTCGGGGCGGTCTATGTCACCAGCACCATCATCCTCATTCCACGGCTGGGGGCTGCCGCGCTCATGGCGTTCCTGGTTGCCGGGCAATTGATTGCCGGCATGGTCGTGGACCGGATCGGCGTACTCGGGGTGGCGGTACGTGAGATTTCCGTAGGCAGGATTGCCGGCGCGCTGCTTTTGTTGATCGGCGCAGTGATGGTGCGTTATCTCTGATGCGTGTTGATCTTTTCGACTTCGAATTGCCCGAAGAGCGGATTGCATTGCGACCGGCTCACCCCCGCGACGCTGCCCGCCTCATGGTGGTCGAGCCCGGTGAGGCTGTAGAGGATAGGCTGGTTGCCGATCTGCCATCGTTGCTTTCGCCAGGCGATGTCGTCGTGTTCAACGACACCAAGGTTATTCCGGCTCAGTTGAAGGGCATTCGCCGGCGCGGTGAGGCCGTTGCGCAGGTCGAAGCCACACTGCATATGCGGGCTGGCGCGGATCGCTGGCATGCCTTCATGCGTCCAGGCAAGCGGGTTGCGGCAGGCGACCGAATCCATTTCGGCCATGACGAAAACGCCTGTTTTCTCGGTGCGCTTGATGCAACCGTGGTCGAAAAAGGCGAGGGCGGCGAAGCACTGCTTGCTTTCGACGTATCGGGGCCTTTTCTGGACGAGGCGATCCGGTCTGTCGGCCATATCCCGCTGCCACCCTATATCGCCTCCAAGCGCCCGGACGATGCGAGCGACCGCGCCGACTACCAGACGATCTATGCCCGCGAGGATGGCGCTGTGGCCGCACCGACGGCTGGGTTGCATTTCACGCCGGCACTATTGGCAGCGCTCGATGAGCGCGGCATCGAGGGCCATTTCGTGACGCTTCACGTCGGCGCCGGCACCTTTCTTCCGGTCAAGGCTGACGACACGGACGAGCACAAGATGCATGCCGAGATTGGCTATGTCTCGGAGGCGACAGCAAACGCGATCAACGCCGCAAAGGCCGGGGGGCGGCGCATCGTTTCCATAGGCACCACCTCGCTACGCCTGCTGGAGAGCGCCGCCGGAGAAGATGGGCGGATCAAGGCCTGGTCTGGGCCGACGGATATTTTCATCACCCCCGGTTATCGCTTCAAGCTCGTCGATGTGCTGATGACCAATTTCCACCTGCCCCGGTCGACCCTGTTCATGCTGGTTTCGGCTTTTTCGGGCATCGATATTATGCGCCAGGCTTACGCGCATGCCATCGAGACCGGCTATCGATTCTACTCCTATGGCGATGCCAGCCTGCTGTTCAGGGCCGATCCATGACCCAAGAGTTTTCCTTCAGGCTGATCGCGACCGATGGCAAGGCGCGGCGCGGCGAGATTTCCATGCCGCGCGGAACCGTGCGCACGCCTGCCTTCATGCCGGTGGGCACCGGCGGCACCGTCAAGGCCATGTATATGGATCAGGTGCGCGACCTGGGCAGCGATATCATCCTCGGCAACACTTATCACCTCATGCTGCGACCTGGGGCCGAGCGGGTTGCGCGGCTTGGCGGGCTACATGAATTTGCACGCTGGCCATATCCTATCCTCACCGACTCCGGCGGCTTCCAGGTGATGTCGCTGTCGAAGCTGCGCAAGCTCACCGAAAAGGGCGTGACCTTCCGCTCGCATATCGACGGCGTGCCTTACGAGATGACGCCCGAGCGCTCGATCGAGATCCAGGGCCTGCTGGATTCGGATATCCAGATGCAGCTCGACGAATGTATCGCCCTGCCGGCGAAGGAAAGCGATGTCGAACGGGCGATGGAACTGTCGCTGCGCTGGGCGGAGCGCTGCAAGGCTGCCTTCGGTACCCAGCAGGGCAAGGCGATGTTCGGCATCGTTCAGGGCGGCGACGTGGCACTCCTACGTGAACGCTCAGCGCAGGTTCTGTCCGGACTGGACCTGAAAGGCTATGCCGTTGGCGGGCTTGCGGTCGGCGAGCCGCAGCCGGTGATGCTGGACATGCTCGACGTGACCTGTCCGCAGTTGCCAGGTGACAAGCCCCGCTACCTGATGGGCGTCGGCACGCCGGATGACATCCTGAAATCGGTGGCGCGCGGAATCGACATGTTCGATTGCGTGATGCCAACCCGCGCTGGACGCCACGGACTTGCCTATACCAGACGCGGCAAGATCAATCTGCGTAATGCCCGCCATGCCGAGGACCATCGGCCGCTCGATGAGGAAAGCGATTGCCCGGCTTCGCGTGACTATTCGCGAGCTTACCTGCATCATCTGGTCAAGTCGCAGGAGTCGCTCGGCGCCATGCTGCTGACCTGGAACAATCTTGCCTATTACCAGCGCCTGATGGCCGATATTCGCGGTGCCGTAGAAGCTGGCACCTTTGGCGAGCGCGCCGCCCTTATCACTGAAGGTTGGGCGAGAGGCGATATCCCCACCCTATAAGGGCACAGGACGTCTATCTCGGCATTTCGTTTTCGACTAGAATCACCAGAAAACGAAACCCGGAGGCGTATCTTGTTTCTGTCGGCACGGCATTCCGAAATCATCCAGATGGCCAAGGACAACGGGCGCGTTCTTGTCGAGGACCTTTCTACGCATTTCGGAGTGACGCCACAGACGATACGCAAGGACCTTAACGACCTTTGTGAGCAGCGCCTCTTGAACCGCATTCATGGCGGGGCCCTGTTTCCTTCCGGTATCGAGAACATGGAATACGAGGCCAGACGCAAGATCGCCTCCGACGAGAAGGAAGCGATAGGACGCGCGGCCGCAAGCCTCATCCCGGACAATGCCTCGCTCTTCATCAATATTGGCACCACGACGGAAGCCGTCAGCGAAGCGCTGCTTGACCACATCGGTCTGATGATAATCACCAATAATATAAATGTTGCCAATCGGATGCGGGTGTTTCCTGAGATCGAGGTTGTGATTGCCGGTGGGGTCGTTCGCGGATCCGATGGCGGTATTGTCGGCGAGGCGGCCGTCGATTTCATCCGGCAGTTCAAGGTCGACTATGCGGTGATCGGCGCTTCGGCGATCGATCACGACGGGGCATTGCTGGATTTCGATTTTCGCGAAGTGAAAGTGGCTCAGGCAATCATTGCCAATGCGCGTCACGTCATCCTGGTCGCAGATGCGACAAAATTCGAGCGAACCGCGCCGGTGCGCATTGGCCATCTATCGCAGGTCGACACCTTCATCACGGATCGCTGCGAGATGGATACCATTCGCCAGATTTGCCGGGACACTGAAGTAAAGCTGATGGAGACAACGCGCTGACGAATCATCCCGACAGCGCCTTCGTTTGGCTTTCGTTTTTAAGCTCCCCGCCCGTTGGGCGAGGAGAGGATGTCGTCAGCCTAATCGATAGGTAGCTCGCTGCTGCCTCAGTAAGGCGAGAGGCACTGACGTCGAGGCCCATTATAAGGCTGGTAGGTGTTGTCGGACGCCCGATAGGACCGATAGCGGTTGTAGCACCATTGAACGTGCGAATCCCCACCGCGATAAACAGGCTGGGCATTGTTCAATGCGCCGCTGACGATCGCACCTGCGATGAAAGCGGCGGCCGGAAACCAGAAACCATTATATTCGCGGTAACCGGGTCGGTAGTGACGATAGCCGCGGTGGCCTCTCCAGTAATAGTAGTCGCCGCGACTTTCGAATCCACGCCGATAGTGCCGCGCGTCCCGCCGGAAATCACGCCCTTCGCGCCAATCCCGACGGCTGTTTCGAGGATAGAAGCGTTGTCCGAACTGATCCCGGTACTGAACCTGGGTCACATCCAGTTGGGCGCTTTCAATCTTCGGTACAAAAGGTTGCGCGGCATTTGCCGGCGCAATGGACGCTGCTGTGAATGACAGCGCCAGAGTGGTGGCACAAAGGCCTGACAAGAATTTTTTCATGATTCGCTCCTCGATAGCGGGTCACATTTCTGTAGAAAAGAAACGGTTTGAGACACAGCCGGTTCCGACAAAAATCACAAGCCATTGAAAATAATACTCTATTTCTTATCGCATACTGGGGCTTTGAAGCCTTTGGCGTGGACGATAGCTTGCGCTTCGTGAGCACTATTTAACGGTTGACCGGCTGTGCCACTCTCCCTATGTTCCGGCGCAATTTCGGGGGGCATCCGGCTCCGCCGAAAGCATCCGCTCCGCTGCCGGTTATCAAACCTTGGATCTTCGCAAGCCGCACCGGCGGAAAACCTGCGAAATTCGGGAGAAGCCGTCAGAGCGGATTGGTGAGGGCTGGTAGCTCAGGTGGTAGAGCACGGAACTTTTAATTCTGGGGTCATGGGTTCGAGTCCCATCCAGCCCACCAACGACTTTAGTGGCTATTGATTTTATTATCTTTTTTGCCCGAAATCGTCCCACTTAATTCCACCCCGTCCAAAAGTGGGACTTTTTTGTTCTCGTTTCGGTCGAAAACCAGCAGGTGCGAAGCCGCCTTTGCGACCTTCCGGCGCCTGGCTTTCCGGATGTAAAGGTCCGGCTGCTTGTAGGTGGTCCATCCGTAAATCGCTTTCAGCTGTTCGTGAGTCGCGCCGTTCTCTGCTGCCACGGTTGCGCCGGCCTTTCGCAGGCCATGGGCCGAACAATGATGCAGATGAGCCGAATCGCACCACTCGCGCATCTTGTTGCCCAAGCCGTTTTCCGTGAACGGCTTGCCGAATGAGGTGACCAGATAGGTCATCTGATCGGCCGGACATTTCGCCAGAGCGGTTTCGAGATCCGCCAGGAGCGGGATTTCCACCATAACAGGATCGGCGCCGTGGCTCGTTTTCTTCGGCCGGATCTTGATCCACTTCTCCAGCTCACCGGTTTCCTCGTTGCGCACGAGCTGGATGTGTTGCCGGCCGAAGATCGAAGCATCCGACAGGCGCAGGCCGGTGTACATGAAAATCGCCAGCGCGAGGCGGGCTGTCGAGCCTTCCTCGTGGTGCTGTTCGAACTGGACGATCTCCTCGATCGTCCATGTGTGCCAGCCTTCGCCGCTCTTCAGCGGCTTGATGCCGTGCGCCGGGTTGTGCTCGACGAGCTCGGCGTCCTTCGCCCATTCGAACATGGCCGATACCGCCTTGACGATATTGTTGGCCGCGCCGAAGGCATCAAGGCGGGTGTCGCGCAGCTCCTTCACGTGGGTTCGCTTCATGCCGGCAAAGGGAAGGGAGCCTTTGGTCGGATAGTCAGGATCCGGATCGCCTTCCAGCGGGTGCGGCTTCTTGCAGATGCCTTCGAGGATCGCGCGGCGGCGCGACATGGTCGCCAGCGTGACCTCTGCGCCGCCGCGCCTGAAATATTCCTGGCAGAGCCACAGGAGCGTGCCTGCCTTGGCCGGCTGCCGGACATCGCGTTTACTCGTCTTGCGCGCGTGTGCGCCTCTCTGTGTGTAAGGGATGCCTTCGCGTGCGCAGCGGAGCTCCTCGAGGAACGCATCTGAGCCGTAGGGTTCTCTCAGGCGGACCTTCTTCTTGCCGAGTTGCCGAAAGTAGTACCTTTCGTTGTCGCGGCGATCTTTATCCATCACCACGCCTTTAAGGTCCATTTTCACGGGATCGCTCATCTCTTGGCGGCTTTACGGTCCCAAGGATTGTCGTTCGCGGTGGCGTCGTCAAGATGTGAGGCGCCGCCACGGTGCGGCAGCTGGCGCCAGGCCGTGGCGAGTTCGTCCACATCCCAGACGCATCGGCCCTTCACCGGCAAGCGAGGTTGCGGCATCGTTCCGTCCTGCACGAGGCGATCGAAGACGGTCGGGCTGACGCCGATCAGCGTGGCGGCCTGTTCGCGGTTGACGCCGAAAGGGGCGAGCGAGACGGGCAGGATGGCAGGGTTCTTCACGGCCGCACCTGATCGATATTGCGCCGCTCGACTGCAAAGGTGACGGCGACAACCCAGGGGTTTGCCTCCCAGCCGAAACCGCGTGCGGCGTTGATGTCGTTCCAAACTTGGCGAAAAAGGTTATAGGCACTTGTGCCGACGCGGCGCTTTCCGAATGGCGCATCGAGCGCCGTATAATGCGGTCCAGTCTTACTCGGAACAATCGCGCCTTCTGCGACGGCATCTGCCTCGCCGATCACCTGAACCCGCTGCACGCGGACATCGGTGACGTTCAGGGTGAGGCGGGAGGCCCAACGGGGCATGTGTATGCCGGGTCGCCAGCGCGAGATTTCTCCTTCCACTGTGCTATCGTCGGCCCGATAGAAGCCGCGATCTGCCAGGGCCTGCACGCCGGGATCGGAATGGGTAAGGGCATCGAGCGGAGCCCACGCCTCGCGCACCCAGAGGCGGTCGCCGACGGCGTATTTCGGCCAGAACTGGTATTCGGCGAAGTGCTTGCCGGCCGGCCGCGTAACGAACTCTCCGGCGGCGTCCTTCATTTCATAGACGCGCCGGCCCTGCTGATCGGTGGCGACGGAAACAAACTCCAGCACCTTTTCGATGCCGGGGAAGTCGATCACCCGCCGCGTCTGGGTCTTCCTGCCGTCGAGCAAGGCGCGGACCATGGGGGCGGAAAAGAGGATGGGCCGATCGGTCATATCAGGCTGCCTCGCTGATCTCGTGCCGCCTTGGCGCAGGCCGGGCAGGTGTGGGTGAATTTCTGCTGAGCCTTGCCGCCGGCAATGCGCGGGGCCGAACCGAACAGATCCTGTGTCGAGCGGTCGTTGCGCGCAGCAGCTGCAGCGTTGACCGGGCGGACAAGCCAGCGGGCAGCCTTCACGTCGGCGATCATCTGGCCGAAATCCTCGTCGGCATAGGTCTCGCCGAATGCAGCCGGGCAGGAATCGCAGGTGATCTGCTGGAGGCCTTCGTGACGGACGATGCTCATGCCTGCCTCACGCTGGATGCGCGGATGAACTCTCCGAAGGTCAATTCGGAGAAGCAATCGCGAATGGTCAGAAATTCTGAATAGCGAGCATTGGCACGGCTCTTGGCCGGCACTATGCGCGAATGGCCTTCGTAGGTGACGAGGTAGGCGCGGTGGCGCTGGGTCGCGTCCATGCTGTCCAGATAATCAGCGAGGGCTTTCCTACCGGTGACGGTCACAGCGAAAAATGCCATGCTGCCGGACTGGCCGAGGCTTTCCCAGTGCGCAGAGTAGGCGAGATCAATCGCCAGTGCGCCAGTCGCGTCGGTCGCATAGTGATTGCGGTAAGTCTCGCGCAAAGGCCAGATCGGACGGCCCAGCGCATGGTCGATACGGTCCATCGCTTTGTCGGTGAGCCAACGATTGACGGTCGGGTTCTTGCTGCTCACGAGAATGGCACCTCGCGGATCTCGGGCATGCCGTTGTGCTCGACGCCGTCGAGCAGCCGGCCGGCGGTTTTCTTGCCGCAGCGCTTGGCAAGGTTGCCATGGCCATCTGCCCAATAGTCGCGCCAAATCCTCTTCGGCGTGCGGCTGTCCTGAGCTTCGCACATGATGATGTCGTGGCCGTCAGAGACGATGTGGAATTCATCCCCGTCAGGAAATCGCCAATGGTGCGGTATTCCTTCGGCCTGCTCGATTTCCTCGGCTATCTGCCACGCGCCCCACTGCTTGAAGAAAAAGGCCGTGCCAGCCTCTGTGCATTGATCGCGGATCTGGCGCGGCCAGTCCGGATGCATCGGCCGGGCATCCTTGCCGCTCTCGCCACCGGCGATGATCCAGTCCAGCTTTTCATGGCCGCGCGAGATTGGATTTGGACCATCCGGGTTGTCGTGCCACCAATTGCCCCGCAAGGCGTCAATGAATTTATATCCGTTGCAGAAATCATCGAACTGGATCGGGCCCAGCAGCGGCTCGGCCGAGACGAAGCGGATTGCTGCCGGCGTGGCGAGCAGCTCTGGAACGCGCTCGTCGGCGCGCTGCTGATCTTCGGTAGAGACGCCAAGCCAGACATTGGGGAGGGGCCACATGCGATAGCCGATCGGTCGGGTTGCACCGGCGCCCATCATGTTCATCGTGCCGACGATCTGGAGCCGGAGCCGCGAATTGTTCAAGCGTGCAGTGATGTATTCCCGCATCCTTGCGGCACGCTTGGTCAGCACCTGAAAGGTATGCTGCGGCGCCAACGCCATGACGGCAAAGACCTGGTCTATCCATTCGTCCGGAACGCCTTCGGCAAACAGGTCGCCATGGGCGCAGACGAAGATCCGGCCGGGCTTCTTCCAGCGCAGCGGCTGGTCGAGCCATTCGCTGTTGAGGCGGACCTCGCCCGTCCAGACCGGGCCGGCCTTGCTGTCGCGGGTGAGGCCTTTACGGCTCGGGATGTGCTTCAGCCGTGTGCCGGCAAGGCGCATGGCGTAACAATTGGTGCAGCCGGGGGAGACGACAGAACAGCCGGTGATCGGGTTCCATGTGGCGTCGGTCCATTCGATGGTGGAGTGCTCAGCCATTCGGGCGGCCCTCCTGCGCTGAGACAAAGCGATAGTGGGTTACGATACCCATGTGCCCGTCGCGCTTAACTTCAGTGATGAAGCCGTCCGGGGGCGGTGGCGGGTCAATATAGCCACCGAGAGCGATCCATTCGATCTGCGCCGTCTTGGCCCCCAGTGCTTCCCGCGCGCGCAGGCGAAAGCGCTCATGGACGTGATCGGGATGGTTCTCCCAGCGATCCATGTCGCGGCCGAGCTTGTCGCCACCGGATTTGTTTCCCTTGACATCGTTCGTGGCGATCCACCGAAGGTTCTCAAATTCGTCTTCGTAGAAGAAGATGATCGCCTTGGCCTCGATCAATGCTTCGCTGATATCGCGCGGCTTTTTGGGGGCGGCGGACAGCAGTTCGCGCGCGAAGTCGATCAGATCGCCCTTGTAGCCCTGGAAGCACCGGCCGCCGAACTGGTTGAATGCGAAGACAGGGAAGCCTTTCCCAACGATGCTGCCATCGTCGAGGCCATCCCAACTATAGCCCAGCCAGGCGGCAAGTTTGCGGGCAGCTGTCTCTATCGCATCGCCGGCTATCACATCAGCCATTGGCCTGACCCTCAACAGAGCGATAGGTATAGGTCGTGGCCGGGCCGTCGACCGGCTCTCCGGTGTCAAGGTCGACAACCGGAGAACCTTCCAGACATGCAGCGTGACAGATGCCCATCTCGACATCCGATGCGCAGAGATCATCCGGCTTGAACGGCTCGGCGCAGATCGGGCACGGGTGCGGTTGTTCTTCGGCGGGTGCCGGCATCGCGCCTTCTCCTTTCACCCTCTTGATTTTCTTGATGCAACCGGCCGGGCGCTGCTTTTGCACCGCAGCTTGCGCGGCGGCTGGCGTTGCTGCCTCGATGTCGATCGGCTCGCCCTGGTCGAAATGGATGCGGAACAGCGTCATGACGGCCACCCGGCATAAGCCAGGGCGGCGACGCCGATCAGCAGCAAGGCCAGCATGAAGAATTCAAACCAGCCAAAGCGGGGCTCGTCGATGTTGAGAAAGCGGCGGACCTCGCAATGGTCGGTGCAATTGCACTCAGGCCAGCTTTCGCATTCGGGGCGATAGTTGCGCTGGTGGATCATGCCAGCACCGAAAGCCAGAAGCCTGCGCCAGTGATGAAACTCACCATCGCAATGCCGGACAGGATGTCCTGCAGAGTGTCCATGATCATTTCTCCGATGCTCAGTGGGACTGTCACGCTGGATAGTGCATGACATTCACACATAGATCAAGAAGAAATGTGAATACGATGAACAGTCGTTAAAAGATGAATAGAATCTGATCCAATGGTGGCGGCAGCGCGAGAGCGCCTAACGCTTGGCAGTGCCCTTTGCCAGGATATCCACAGTCTGGGCCAAAAGCTCCACTATCTTGGCGCGGTCATGATCACCCAGGGATGCGAACGGCCGCAGTACAGCCGCCAGTTGAGCTGTCGGATCGGGTGAGAATGTAGTCTCAAGCCGCGCGAGAATTTCAGCATTCACACTGCGCTCGCTCTCGATAGCGGCGTGTTTGATCCGCTTCTGGAGATCGGGCGTCAACCGGAGGTTAAATCTCGGAGGCTCTTGCTGTGACATACCAATCTTATGGCTGAAAGTTTGACGTGCTTAAATGGTGTCATTTCAGGTGGAAATGTGCCGTGATATGTGCCACGCATTATGAAAAGCGGAATAGACGTTGACTCTTTCGAGGGAGCAATGTTCGTATAATGTTCTGGTTTTTGATGTAGCGGCGGGAGGCTTGGCTTTGTTGAGTGCGTGTACCGAAGACCCGATCAAACCTAACAATATCAACCGGCGGGTTCTGTTTTCAGGGGTGTTCGCGGCACCGCTAGCATCACCACTCGCGGCGATGGACCCCTACGAGCGCGTGAGGCGGGATGCTGCAGCTCTCGCGGCATCCTTAGCGGCTCTATATGGTGGAGATTGGTCTTCGCAGGTGGATAAGACTTTCGCGCTTATCCAGAAGGACTTCCAAGAGCCGCTTCGATAATCCGCATAACATGATCCCTGCGGGCTCCGTCTAACCTCTCCGCGCGTTCAAACAGCGTGATGAAGTTGTCGGCGCGCCCAGGGTTTTGCGAAAGTAACTGTGCGGGCGTGCAGCCATAAACTCCAGCCGCAGCTTCGAGTGTGCGCTGGGTATAGGGACTCTTCCTTCCCTCGATCTTGGATAAGAGTGTCCGAGACACGTCAAGGCTGCTCGCCACCTCCTCCTGGTCGAGCTTGCGGTATTCGCGCCACTCCTTGAGGAAGTGCTTTCCGAGCGGTCTAAGATCTTTTTTTACGGGAGCCATATTCACATTTTCGCATTGGGCTGTTGTGCGGTCCATGCAATGTCATTCACATTGTGCTTGACATTCACGTTCATGACATTCACGTTCCCGGCATGACAAAGCTGGCCGAACATCTCAGTTCCACCAACACGACCGATGCGGTTCTGGCCGCGAAGGTTGGTTGTGATCGCTCAATGATCACTAAGATCAAGGCCGGGAAAGCTACCCCTTCACTGCGCTTGGCTGCTGCGATCAGCCGGGAAACCGGTCTACCGATCGAGGCGCTTATCCCCGCATCCGATCCTTGCGAGCCTGCGGCAGCGATTCGCGCCGGGCAAGATATCCATCCGGGGGAGTCCAGTAGTGCGCCCATACCAAATGTGGTGGAGGCAGCCGAATGAAGTCCCGGCTCTCCAGTTCCATCCTGGCTGATCGCGGTGCCCGCCTTGCCGGCGTATTTGATCCCTTCCGCGAGCGTGCAGCTCGTCCCGAACCCCTGACCGCGTGTCCACCTCCTCCCGGGCATGCGGAAACTGCCGCCCTGTCGCCAAGCTCCTCCGGTGACAGGGCGGCCTTTCTTCATTTCACCGAGTCCGACGCCATGCCATGCGAGCCGGTGGTCATCGGCGTCGATCACGCCTGCGGCCCCGACATGGATATGGCGTTCGTGCGTCTCTCCGATCACGCAACCATCCTGCTGCGCGCGATCGCAGCCTATGAGCAGTGTTCTGCCGACGAGGCCCTGACGCTGGCGCTTGCCACCCACGCCACCAAGATCGGCGCCGGGCCGCTTGCCCGTGCCGTGCTCGACGAGGTTGAGCGCAACCGCGCGGCATTCGCCCGCGACGGCGACCTTACCGACCTGCCGGCATTCAACCGAACCGGCGACAACCGTTTCAGGAGCGGCGGACCATGACAGCATCTTGTTGCGGGCCTCCATGAGGTTTTGACCCCCGCACACTGAATCACCTGACCAGTTCCCGCCACGGGAAACGACGCCGGGATTTCCCGGCGCGGGAAGCTTTTTGCCTTTTCGAGGAGGCCAGCATGGTACCCAACGCGAATGCCCGTCACTTCCTGCTCAAGGCCAAGCAGCGCGACCTGATCGCAGCAGCTGGCGGCATCGAACGGGCAGCCTCCGTATGCTCCTATGGCAAATCGACGGTGGGCCGTTGGGCCAACTCCGACAGTCCGGAACTGATGCCGCTCGATGCGATCTTTGCGCTGGAGGAAGAAACCGGCCGGTTCGATCTCAGCGAGGCGATTGCCTCGGCTCGTGGCCGCCGGTTCGCCGAAACTGAAGTTGCGGCTTCCGACAATGTTTCGGTGATGGCTAGCCACGCCGAGGCTGTTGTTCAGATGGGCGAACTGATGACGGCCGGCGCCCTGGCTTTTGCTGACGGCAAGCTGACGCCCGCCGAGGCCAGCCAGATCGACAAGGCGCTGGCGGGTGTCGAGCGCTCGCTTGCCGAATATCGCAAGGTGGTGGCCAGTGTGCGCGGGCAGGGCGGGCTTTCGCTTGTTGGCGGGGGCGTGGCGTGAGGTCGATCGCCGACATGATCGACATGCGCAAGCCGCCGCTCGCGCCCGGCGCTGATCCGGACGGATGGCATCTGATCGACCTCGATTCGCATGAATGCCGCTTTCCAATCGGTCGCGATCACCGCGGCACCCGCTTCTGCTCGGAAGCGGTATCGCCTGCTCTGTGGCGTCCGGGCCGGACGAATGGCTGCTACTGCAGCTTCCATCGCGCCTATCTCGCCGGCTGCCCGAGCGTGGTGGAGGATGCAGCCTGATGCCTCCCGCGCCGATCTCCATCACCATCAAGGTGCCGCCGCGGGCGCATCAGCGCCTGCATGAGATGGCGAAGCCGCGCGGCTACACCACCACGGCCTATGCGCAGCTTCTGTTCGATGCCGCCTTTGCCGCGCGCGTCGGCCAGGAGCGCGACGATCCGATTTCCGATGCCGAACTCGATGAGCAGGTGCGCCTGGTCTTTGCCTGCGCCGGGCAGGGCGATGCCGCGGCAATCGCCAAGGCGACCGGCGTTCCGGCGGCGCGCGTCGACAGGATCCTGCAGGCGCTGCGCGACAGGAGGAAGCGGAGATGAACGCCCGGTTCTCCGACTACGTCACCAGCGGCGCATTCAGCCTGACGCTGACGCGCAACCAGATTTCCGAACTGGCCCTTGCCGCCGGTGGCGAGCGCCGGATCTACGGCGCAAGCGCTTCGCTTGAGCGCAAAGGCCTGATCGAGCCGGTCGCATCTCGCACAGAAGATAACCCGCTGCATGAGCAGGATGACCAGCAGATCGAGTATCGGCTTACCGGAGCAGGCGGCCTGACACTGGCGCTGCTCGCCCAGGCTGGCCTCTCCAATTCCGGAACCGACGTGCTTGCGCGCGAGGTCGACGATCTGCGCCAGCAGCTTTCGGATGCAAATCAGCGCGCCCATGACGCCGCGCTGCGCACGCGTTCGATGTTCGCCCGTCTGGAGAAAGCGAAAGAGAAAATCGCGCAGCTGCAGGCTCAGCTTGCCGGAGACAAGCTCCCTATCCTGATCACGCCGGCCGACCCGCTGCCGGAAGTGCCTACCGAAAATCTCCTCCATCCCGAAAGGACTGACCCATGAGCCGCGTGCTCCGCACCTTCCGTGAAATGCTTGGCCTTCTGTCGCGTGGCGACTTCTCCAACCATTGCGACAAGCTCCTCACCGAAGCGATCGATGCGCTGGAAGAGTGCCCAGCCGACAAGTGCAAGGCCGAGATCACCGTCAAGATCACGCTCGATTACGAGCTCGGCCGCGTCGACATCAAGGCCGAGGCCAAGTCGAAGCTGCCGGAAACAGTCAAGTTCATGAAGACGCCGTTCTGGACGATCGACGGCATGCTTTCGGTCGAGCACCCCAACCAGATCGACATGTTCCCGGCCCGGTCAGCCCGTGAGCCGGAAAGCGACGAGGCGGCCACCGCCTCCTGATTTTCTCCAGCCCTGAAAGGAAACGGCTATGGCCGACCAGCAGAAAGCGCCTATCGATGCGCATGCCATCGAACTGATTACCACTCTCGCCAATGAGGGTGCGAAGCCTGCCACGATCAACGTCACCACGTCCGGCCTGGGCGACGGCTTGCCTGCATCGATCCCGATGGGCTTCGATCGCAAGGCGCAGGCGTTCCGTTCACTCAAGCCGCTGATTGATGAATTTCGCGTTGCGCCTTCACGTCGCCGCGGCACCGCTACCGCCGACACGCTGGAAAGCTTCATTGGCCTGGTCAATCGGCACAAGGATGACCAGTCGGCACTATTCGGCCGCACCAGCTGGCCGGAACCGAAGCTCACAGCCGTCATCGATTACGACAGCGCCGAAGGCGGTGCCCGCAACCGCAATCATCGCATCGTCTATGCCTTCCCACTGACTGAGGAATTCAAGGCCTGGGTCGGCTGCAATGCCACGCCGATGGATCAGGAAGTCTTTGCGGCCTTCCTCGAGGAGCATGCGGCGGAACTGGCCGCACCGAGCGATGGCGAGCAGAGCGAGTATGAGCGGCTGTTCAATGAGACGATGGCCACTCCCAGCGATGTCGTCGCCCTGTCCCGACATCTGGAAGTTCATGTCAACGCCAAGGCAAAGCAGGGCATTCGTCTGCAGACCGGCGAACGTCAGGTCGAGTTCTCCGAAGAGCATATCAATGCGAAGGGTGAAGCGGTCATTATTCCCGGCATCTTCATGGTGTCGGTGCCGGCCTTTGTCGACGGCGATGCCGTACGCATACCGGCGCGGCTGCGCTACCGGATTGCCGGCGGCTCGATCAAATGGTTCTACCAGCTCTATCGCTGGGAAAGCTTCCTGCGCGAGCAAGTCGGCTATGACCTGAAGGAAGCGGCGGAAAAGACCGGTCTGCCGTCCTTCGAAGGTGCGCCGGAGGCCTGATGATGCAGGCTCACCCGCTGGCCGAACTGTTTCCGATGCTGCCGGACGCGGAGATCCGCGAGCTTGCCGACGACATTGTGACGTTTGGCCAGCGGGTGCCTATCGTTCTCCTTGATGGCAAGATTCTTGACGGGCGCAATCGTTTTGCTGCCTGTCAGTTCGCTGATGTCGAGCCGATCTTCGTCACCTATGACGGTGATGATCCGCTGAACTTCGTGCTGTCGCACAATCTGCACCGGCGTCACCTGACCGATAGCCAGCGCGCCATGGTTGCTGCGCGCATCGTCGATTGGGAAACCGGACTTAACCAGCATTCCGGGGGTGCACATGTGCCCGCCCACAAGGCAGCTGAGCGGTTGTCTATTTCCGAGCGGGCGGTGAAGGCAGCGCGCCGGATCCATGAGCATGGTTCCTCCGAACTGGTCGATGCAATCCGCGACGGGCGCCTGTCGGTAAAGACGGGCGAGACGCTTTCGCATCTTGAACGGGACGCCCAGCGCGAAGTGTTGGAGCGTGAGCAACGCGAGATCATCGCTCGCGCCAAGGAACTGCGCGCCGAACGGCAGCGGGTGCGCCATGGCGAGCGGCTGGAGAATATGCGCCGTATCGCGGGCGAGGGTGCACAGGCTGCGCCCGGCAAGGTTGGGGCGCTCTATCCGGTCATCTATGCCGATCCGCCATGGCAGTTTGGCGTTCGCTCTGAAGTGACCGGCCGGGAGAAGAGCCCGGAAAACCACTATCCGACCATGCCGACCACGGAAATCTGCGGCTTGCTCGCCCAGATCGGCGGCGTTGCCGCGCGCGATGCGGTACTCTTCCTGTGGGCCACCAATCCGATGCTACTCGACGGCCTGCGCGTCATGCAGGCGTGGGGCTTCACCTATGTCCATCACTGGATATGGGACAAGGAAGTTGCCGGGACAGGTTATTGGGGCCGCGACCGTCACGAGCTGTTGCTGATCGGGCGGCGTGGCGATGTTGCGTCGCCCTTGCCGGGCAGCCAGCCAGAGACGGTCTATCGCGAGCGCAAGGGCAAGCATTCGGTCAAGCCGGACTATTTCGCCGAGCAGATCGAGCGGCTTTATCCAGCCGTGCCGCGCATCGAACTATTCTGCCGCTCACCTCGTCCAGGCTGGGACGTATGGGGATTTGAATCGGGAGATGCGGCCGGCGCCGATAGCGGCCGCAGCCTTGGGAGGCCGCTGGCAGCGCGTGGCTCCGATAAAGCCGCTGTAGAAAATCCCGAAGCGAAAGCCTCCGAGGACAACGGTGCGACTGTGAAGGCCATTGAGGTGCCTTCCGACAGCATGGCGGGAGAGGTGAGTAGGGCGCATGGGCCGGACCATGCAGGGGGAACGCCACCTCCTATCAGGCGTGACGACGTGGAGAGACGCGGTAGCGACACCTGTGAGCGAGCAGCCGCCGAAAGTGGTGTGACAGCCGGAGAGACGGCACCCCTCATTCCTGTCGACCTGCGGCCGAGCGGTGACCATGCTACCGAGTTGACGATCGGCGGCATGCGCAAGAACGGCTCGGGCCGGCTCTGTTTCCGCAAAGATGATGATGGCTTCAGCTGGTCCTATGACCTCGATCTGAAGGGGCTCGTTGCCTGCTGTGGGCCTTTCCGTGCAACTCCCGATTTTGAAAGCAGCGTAACGGAAGCGCTGCAATTCGCGCAGCGGACACTCCAAGGGTGGGCCGAACGGCCTCAGGATTCCGTCACCACCGACAAACACCGGGCCGCAGCACGTGGCGGCGCGAAATGGTGCGCGGACAAGCTGGCCGAATTCGGTCTTGGCGAGGTGCCGGCATTGAACGCGCCGCTCGTCCATCCGGTCGAGGATCCGTATCTCGACTTCCTGCGCGCCAAGATGCAGCTGGCCAAGGCGGACGGATTCGACGTCGCGCCCGATGACATCAACCCGGCCGGCGCGCCGCATTGCAAGGCGATCGTGCGCTGGGCGCTGAAGGGCGGTTGCCGCGCGATCTTCGCATCCTTCGGTCTGCACAAGACGTTCATGCAGATTGAACTTATGAGGCTAATTGGCCGATTTGCCCCAGGCCTGCGCCTGATCGTGATACCGCTCGGTGTGCGCCATGAATTCATGGCCGAGGCTGATGAGCGATTCACCGGCGACTGCGCCGTCCGACTCAAATTCATTCGCTCCAATGCCGAGATCGACGGCGACGACGCGATCTATCTGACCAATTACGAAACCATCCTCGCCGGCAAGATCGACCTCTCGCGCTTCATAGCCGCGACGCTCGACGATGGCGTCATGGATACCGGCCAGGCGCTGACACGGTTCTTCCAGCGCAATTCGGAAAAGGCCGGCGATCTCACGCTCTTTCCGCATAAGGAAGACGAATTCTGGCTGTGGGTGCATAGCTGGGCGGTGTTCCTGCAAAGCCCGGCCGACCTCGGCTTTCCCGATGACGGCTATGTGCTGCCGGAACTCACGGTCAATTGGCACGAAGTGCCGATCGACCACTCGACGGCCGGTTATGACCGCGACGGGCAGGGCCTGCTGATCCGCAACACGGCGCTCGGCGTCACCCAGGCGAGTGCAGCAAAGCGCGACAGCCTGCCCGCGCGCATCGCCAGGATGGCCGAACTGATTGCCGAGGATCCTGATGCTCATCGGGTGCTCTGGCACGACCTGGAGGATGAGCGGCGGGCGATCGAGGCGGCTGTGCCGGGCGTGCGGTCGATCTATGGCTCGCAGAGCCTTGAGCTCAACGAGGCTGCAGCCATCGGCTTCAAGGATGGCAGGTTCAAGGACCTCGCCACCAAGCCGGAGATGTCCGGCGCGGGCAACAATTTCCAGAAGCATTGCCATTGGGCGATCTTCGTCGGCATCGGATTCAAGTTTCACGACTTCATCCAGGCGGTGCATCGCATCGTCCGGTTCGGCCAGCACCATGCGTGCCGGATCGACATCATCTATTCCGAAGCTGAGCGGGAAGTGCGCCGCAACCTCGAGGGCAAGTGGGTCGAGCATGACCGCCTGATGGCGCGCATGGCGGAGATCATCCGTAAATACGGGCTCGACGGCTTGCCGCTCGATGATGTGCTTTCGCGCTCCATCGGTGTGGCACGGCGGGTTGAGAAGGGTGAAGCGTTCCATATCGCTCATAATGATGCTGTGCTGGAAGCGCAGGCGACTGCATCTGAATCGGTCGGGGAGATCATCACCTCGATCCCCTTCAGTAACCACTACGAATACACGGCCAGCTATAACGATTTCGGGCATACCGACGATAACGGCCACTTCTGGCGGCAAATGGATTTCCTGACGCCGGAGCTGCTGCGCATCCTGAAGCCCGGCCGGCTTGCCTGCATCCACGTAAAGGACCGCGTGCTGTTCGGCTCGGTGACCGGGCAGGGCGTGCCGACCGTCTCGCCTTTCCATGCTGAGGCGATATTCCACTACCTCAAGCACGGCTTCCAGTATGTCGGCATGATCACCATCGCCACGGACGTGGTGAAGGAAAACAACCAGACCTACCGCCTGACCTATTCCGAGATGATGAAAGACGCCACCAAGATGGGCGTCGGCTGTCCGGAATATGTGCTGCTGTTCCGCAGGCCGCAGAGCGATCTTTCCCGCGGCTATGCCGACGAGCCTGTCGTTCACGACAAGCCATTGGTGATTGCCGCCGATGGTTCGCATGAGCGCTGGACCGATGGTGACCGGCGCGCCCAGGTGCCGGATAGCGGCTACACGCTGGCGCGCTGGCAGCTCGATGCACATGCATTCTGGCCGTCTTCCGGCGACAGGCTGCTGACCACCGATGAACTGGTCAGGCTCGGCCCAAAGCCGTTGCGGGCGCTGTTCCAGAAGCTTTCCGAAGACGCGATCTACGATTTCCAGATGCATGTGAAGCTTGGCGAAGAGCTTGCCGCGCGCGATGCACTGTCGAAAACCTACATGACGCTCGATCCGCCTTCGAAAGACGGCGGCATCTGGACGGACGTGGTGCGCATGCGCACGCTCAACGGCGAGCAGGCCTTCCAGAACCTCGAAAAGCACGTCTGCCCGCTCCAGTTCGATATCGTTGACCGGCTGATTGACCGCTATTCGAACAAGGGCGACGTCATCTACGACCCGTTCGGCGGGCTGATGACGGTGCCCTATCGAGCGATCCTGAAAGGCCGGCGCGGGCAGGCCTCCGAGCTTTCCGAAACCTATTTCCGCGATGGTCTGCGCTACTGCCAGAAGGCAGAAGCCAAGATGGCAGTGCCCTCGATGTTCGACCTGTTGGGCATCGAAGCTGATCTCGAGGCCGCCGAATGACGGCGCGCCCCGACTTCTCTCCTGCCATGCTGGCCTTCTTCCTGCGGGCGCGGGCGCACCATGCCCATGCCTGCAAACCCGCACGCTGTGGCATGCAGGCGACGGTGAAGCGGCTGAAGGCCGAATGGCGGCGGCTCGCGAAACTGACCATTAACCAGATCGATCTTGCCTGGATGGGCAGGTTGAACCGGGCAGAGCCTCGGGCCGCGCTGTGGGCGGTGCTCGGTCAATTCCCGGCTGACCACGGATTCCTGCTTTCCGACGATGGAGGGCAGCAGCGTGGCTGAGATCGATCACCGCCAGTTCGCCCAGGCCTTTGCCGCTCGACTTTCCGAGATCGGCTATTCGCTCGGCCGGGCTGCCGAGAAATGGCCCGACACCAACAAGGCGATGCTCTCGCGCGCCACCACCGGCAAGCCGATCTCGGCCGGCAATTTCCTGCTGCTTTGCCAGCTTGCCGGGCTTGACCCGTTCGACTTCCTCGACACCGGCAAGCATCGCCGCGTCACCATAAAAACCATTCTAAATCAGTCTGTTACAGCAGCAGCCAAACGTGAAACATCGGAGTGTCCATCATGATCCGCGCGCTCATCCTGCGGCTTGCGCCGCGTCTCATTGCCTTGTCGGAGAGGCGTCCGCCTGATGTGGTGATTGGCTCGCCGGATGATCCTTATCTCCGGCGCTGGTGGCTGATTCCGCGCAACCGCGTGTTCAACATCTATCTCCACCACTTCATGCGCTCGGACGATGACCGGGCCCTTCATGATCATCCATGGTGGAACCTCTCCATTCTGCTGCGCGGCCGCTATGTCGAGCACACGATCTCGGCCGGCGGCATCAATGTGCGCACGGAACGCCATGCCGGCGAGCGCAAATTCCGGTTCGCCTCTGCCGCGCATCGGATCGAGCTTGTCGACGGGCCGTGCTGGACGCTGTTCATCACCGGGCCGACGCTGCGCAGCTGGGGCTTCCACTGCCCGCGCGGCTGGGTGCACTGGAAGGAATTCACCAAGCCTGAGAATCCCGGCGAGATCGGGCGCGGCTGCGGGGAGTTCGACCGGTGAAGGCGTCGGATATCGGCAGGGCGCAGAAGCTCGCATCTGAACTGGCGCAAAACATCACCATGCGCGACCGGCTTGCTGCCGGCGACACGCTGACGCTGGCGATCGGGCAGGGCGGCAACCAGGCTGTCATCGTGCTTTCGACGAACTATCTGGCCAGCATCCGCGCCGACCTCGTTGCCGCGTTCGACAAGCGCATTGCCGACGATAGGGCTGGCTTGGCCGAGCTGGGGGTGGAGCCGTGAGCGAACCTGCCCTGCGCCAACTCGACAAAGGCCTGCCGCGCATCTCGATGTATCTGCCCGAGAAGGTCGTTGCTGCGGTCACGCCCAAGCCTGTGCCGGTGCAAAAACCGGTCCATCCGGCGCGCGAACTGCGGCTGCTGCTTGCCGACGCGCGGGCAGATCGCGAGGCGGCGGCGCGGCTTCTGGCTGAGGCGCGGGTGGAAGCGCAGACCATCATTGACCAGGCGAGGGCCCGTGCCGGCGCTGCCAATGACGATGCTCCGCTGCCATGTGTCGCCGACATTCAGCGCAAGGTAGCCGAGCGCCACGGGTTCAGCGTGGCGACGTTGCTCGGGGCGGGGCGCAGCGAGGCGCTGGTTGTGGCTCGCTATGAGGCGATAGCGCTGGCGCATGCGGCGCGGCCCGACCTTTCTTCCGCCGCGCTGGGGCGGCTGTTCCGGCGTGACCACACCATCATCCTGCGGGCGCTGAAAAAGACGGGGGCGCGGTGATGAAGCCAATGCAGCTCTCTCCTGGCTTCGATCTCGACAACCGCATCACCGTCGTTCTGTTCGCTGGCCTGGGCGGCGGCTGCGATGGGCTGGAGGCGGCGGGCTTTCCGGTCCACGTCGCAATCAATCACGATCCTGTCGCCGTCGCCATCCATAAGGCGCGGCATCCGCACACGCGCCACCTGCAATGCGACGTGTTCGAAGCGGACCCATATGAAGTGTGCGCCGGCCGCGGGGTGAGGGTGCTGCACGCCTCGCCCGACTGCACCCATTTTTCCGTCGCCAAGGGCGGCAAGCCGGTTTCGAAGCGCCGCCGATCGCTCGCCTGGATCATCTGCCGATGGGCCGGCACCGTTCGGCCCGAAACCATCACGATGGAAAACGTGCAGGAAATCCAGACCTGGGGACCGCTGATCGCCAAGCGCGACAAGGCAACCGGGCGGGTGATGCGGCTTGATGGTTCGGTCGCGGCAAAGGGCGAGCGTGTGCCGGTGCAGGATCAATGGCTGGTGCCGGATCCTCGGCATAAGGGCCGCATCTGGCGCGCCTGGCTGAAGCACCTGACTGGGCTCGGCTACAGTTTCGACCACCGCGTGCTGGTCTGCGCGGATTATGGCGTGCCGACGATCCGCAAGCGCTTTTTCGGGGTAGCGCAGGCTGATGGCCGCCCGATCGTCTGGCGTGAGCGCACGCATGCGCCGCGCGCAAAAGCGCGCAAGCTGAAGCTCAAGCCATGGGTCGGCATGCACACCTGCATCGACTGGTCAAAGCCTGTGCGCTCAATCTTCGGGCGGGCGAAGGACTTGGCGGCTGCCACCATGCGCCGAACGGCGCGCGGCCTGATGCGCCATGTCATCACCGCCGCGAAGCCGTTCATCGTGCCGATCACGCATTCCGGTGACGACAGGGTTTACTCGATCGACGATCCTGCCCGCACCTTTACAACGGCGCATCGCGGCGAAATGAGCCTGGTCGTGCCGTCATTCGGCGTCATGCGCAATTCGCGCGAGCCGACCTATGCTGCCAACGATCCGGCACATGCCTTCACGGCCGGCGGTGCCAGCCATGCCCTCGTCGAGGCCAGCATTGCGCCATTCACAGCTGGTGCCGGCGGACGCGCGGCGCAATCCAGCGAAAGGCACATTGCGGAGCCTGCTGGCAGCCAGACCACGAAGGAAGACCGCGTGCTTGTCGCTGCTAGCCTTGTGCGGACGGATCAGCATAGCGCTGCCGATCGCAACGGCGTGCATGATCTTGGTGAGCCGATCAACACACTGCACACTTCGTCCAGCATGGCGATGGTGGCCGCGACCATGGTGCAGTCGGGCTATGGCGAGCGGGAGGGGCAAGCGCCGCGCGTGCTCGACATCGAGGAGCCTGCCGGAACACAGGTGGCGGGTGGATCGAAAGCGGCGGTGGTCGCGGCCTTCATGGCGCAGCATAACAACGACAGCCGCCGCATCGGTGGCGTCAATCCTGGGCGGCCAGTCGATGAACCGCTCTCGGCCATAACGACGACGGGATCACAACAGGGTCTTGTCGCCGCGTCGATGCTTGCGCTGCGCGGCACCAATAAAGATGGCCGCGACATCGCCGATCCGGCGGCGTCGTTCTGCGCCGGCGGCAATCATGCCGGGCTGATCCTCGCCTTCCTCCAGCACTATTATTCGAACGGCAAGACCGACGACGACATTACGTCGCCGCTCGGTGCGCTGACGGCCAAGGCCCGGCACGGACTGGTGACGGTCACTGTCCGCGGTGTCGATTACGTCATCACCGATGTCGGCATGCGCATGGTCGAGCCGGAAGAGGGTGCCGCCGCGCACGGTTTCAAGCCCGGCTGCCTCGATCACCTGATCACTGTCTGGGATGAGCGCAAGAGCCGCATGGTCACCCGTAAGCTCAACAAGACTGAGAAGTATCACCTGGTCGGCAACAGCGTGCCGCCCTTCATGGTGCAGATGCTGGCCGAAGACAATGTCCGCCGCGAACTGGTGCTGGAGGCGGCGGAATGAGGGACGACGCCCGCCTTGCCCGCATTCGCGACCAGCTCGCGGCGATCGCGCCGGGACGATGGACCCAGGTCCATGACGGCGACGGCTGCTGCTTCCTTGAGGCGCGCACGCGCACCGGCGACACATTGCCGATCGTGCGGTTCGATCCTGCCGCCAGCCAGGACGAAATCACCTTCGTCGCCGATGCTCCGGAAACGGTCCGCTTCCTGCTTGGGCTGGTCGACCGGGCAATTACCGCCGTGCGAGGCAGGGAGCCTCATCATCAGCCGGCGCGGGGCCTGCCGGCGACGGCCCGCAAGAACTATGCGGCCGAAGCGGCGATGCTGTGCAGCGAACCGGCATTCATGGCCTTCCTGCATGAGCGGCATGGGCTGGAAAAGCCGCTGACCGAAGAGAAGGTGGCGCAGCGCCTGCGCGGCCTACTCGGCGTCACCAGCCGGCGCGATCTCAATGACAATGACGACGCTGCCGAGCGCTGGCGCGTGATCCGCGGCGATTTCGATACATGGAAGAGGACGGGGCGATGAGCTGGAAAGCCTCTGCCTGGGCGAAAGAACAGCGGCTCGGCTCGCCGGCGGCGAAGTCGATATTGCTGTGCCTGGCCGATTATGCGGATCCCGACAAGGCCGAGTGCTGGCCGAGCCAGACGCTGCTTGCCAGCGATGCCGAAGTCTCCGAGCGCACGGCGCGCGAATGGCTGCAGCGGCTGGAGGAATGGGGCCTCATCCAGCGCACTCGTCGCACGCGCTCCAGTGGCGCTCGTGCGTCCGACATGATCGTTCTCAACCTCGACGTCATGGTTCGTGACGGCGCTGACAGATGCCGGGAAATCAAGGCTGGCGAGGGTGATGACGGTGAAAACCTACCGGCAAATTCTGCCGGTAGGTCCAACCGGCAACCAGACGCCGAACCTACCGGCAATCAGACGCATCCTACCGGCAACCAGTGCCGGGCCTATAAGGAAGAACCGTCCATAGAACCTCCCACTGGAACCTCTCAGAGTGCGCGCCAGGGCGCGCGAGAGAGTGCGGAAGATGGTTCGATGGAAGAAAACCCGAAAGCAGTCGAGCGTGCTTTCGAGCGGGCCTATCGCCAATGGCCGACCTCGATAGGCGATTCCCGGCCTGAGGCGCTGAAAGCCTGGTTTGCCCTCTCGCCGGATGAGCGGGAGGAGGCCGCGCTGGAGTGGGAGCGCTATGTCGCGGCCTGCAAGGCATCCGGCCGCAAACTGATCTGCGCCTATTCGAAATATCTCAGCGAAAAGCGCTGGACAGGCCTGCCGCCTCGCGAGGTCGAGGCCAAACCGGTGGTGCTGGAGGCGGCGCCCTTCGGGCCATTGTGGCAGGCGGCGCGGCTGAAGCAGCTGGTGACCGGGCCGAAGGTGATGCTCGCCGGCCTGACGCGGTTCGAACAGCAGCTGGTCGACGATGGCAAGGCGACTGCGGAGGCACTGTTTCGGGACAAGCAGCGCAAGTCCGGCTGGCCGCAGATCAACGCAATGCATGATCGCGCATCGATGAGGCAGGGCGTTACCGTGTCGACGGCATTGGAACCGCTCGCGGCACTCATGGTGGCTGTGCCGGTCGGCTCGGAAACCTTCGAAGCGTGGCGGCTGGAGCATGAGTTGCGTGGCTGGCCATGGATACCGGATCCGGGGCGGCAACCGGTGGTCTACTTCCCGGCTGGCGGGCCGGAAGGACTGAGCGATTTCGAGGCGGCGGTGCGAGGGCAGCATGAACATGACGATCGACAGGAAGCGGCTGAGTGAGAGTGATTATGTCTGGCTCGACAGAACTGGTGAGCCGATCAATATCGATCGCGCCTGGCAGAAGTCGGATCAGCGAATCGCCCTGTCGCGTCGGCAGCAGGCGATGCTCGCAGCGGCCGGCATGGATGGACCGGAAGCACGTTGGTATGTGCTTCAGGTGAAGCGCGGCCTCGATATTGTTGTGGATAAGGCTCTTGAGGACGCCAACATCGAACACTGGATGGCACAGGAAACCATCGTTGTAAGGCGGCGCGGACGCTACGGGGTAATGCGCCCGAAGGCGAAAACGGTGCCGTTCCTGCCCGGTTATATCTTCGTCAGGGTGGTGTGGTGCGGGCCTTGCTGGGATGCTCTCAGCGGCATCGATGGTGTCGCCAGTGTGCTTGGTGGCGCTGAGCGCCCCGCTCCAGTTCCGGCTGATAAGATGTTGAAATTGCGGGCCTATGTGGAGCATGACCCCGAGGCTATCAAGTCCATGCTGCGGGAGATCAATCCGGGCGACATGGTGAGTGTTGACGATGGTCCATTCGCTTCCTTCCCCGGTGAGGTGGTGGCTGTGGACGATCGGGGCAGGGCGCTGATCGAAGTGATGATCTTCGGCCGTGCTGTGTCGGTTGACCTTGAGCTTGCGCAGATCAGCAAAAGGTAATAGGCGATTCCATCAGGACGAGCCGAAAGAGTCGCACCCGCCAAGGCGAGGGAAGCGCCATCGGCCCCAGATGGAGCGCAGGCAAGAGCCTGTCGGCTTCATCGCAATGGTGATGATTCCAGTAACATGAACGAAGTGCAGCGCTCGCGGCAACGCGATGCCTCGCAGCCATGGCGCTCTTGGTACAAGACTGCACGGTGGCAGAAGCTGAGATGGTCCGTGCTCGTGCGCGACCTCTTCACATGCCAGATGGTCGGATGCGGTCGCATCGAGCCTGACACAGCGAAGCTGGTAGCTGACCACAAGGTCCCGCACCGTGGTGATGAGCGGCTCTTCTGGGATGAGGGCAACCTGCAGTGCCTGTGCAAGGCCTGCCACGACAAGCTGAAGCAGGCCGAAGAGCGGTCGAGCTTGCAGACGCGCGGCGTCTGGTACTGACCGACCGGCCTCAAGGGAGGGGGTGGGTCGAAAGTCTGGGACCCCTCGACGGCTAGACCCGCGTCCCTCTCATTTGGAGATTTTTTTCTGGTGGAACCGAATTTTGACCTCTTCGGTCAGCCGGTCCGCGAGGGTTACGGCAAGCGAGGCCGGCCACCTTATGAGCCGACCGAGAAAGACCGGAACAAAATCAAGCTCTTGCTGGCTCTCGGGTGGGCAAACCAGCGAGTTGCCAATGCGTTGGACATCTCGCCGGCCACGTTGAAGCGGTATTTTAGAGCCGAGCTCAAGGAGCGGGATGCGATGCGGGACAGGCTTGATGCTCGGCGCTTCGAGATCGCCATGGAACAGGCGAATGCCGGCAACGTGACCGCGCTTCGCGAACTCGGTGCCATGATCGACCGCAACGACCGCATGGAAGTCGAGCGCACGATGGGCTCCAGGCCGCGCGACGACGAGGGCTCCTCCGATCGCCTGGGCAAAAAGGCTATCGACGAGCAGCGCGCAAAGGATGCTGATGCCGACCTGATGGCCGAGCTGGAGCAAGAGGCAACGCAGAATGCAAGCCGCCACTGAGGTTGCGCCTCGGTTCGCTTGCCTGGATTGGTGGACGCGCATCCAGCATGGCCAGACGCCGATGGCCGATATTCCGTTCAATGCGGAACGCGCGCTAAAGGCTCTTGCGTTTTTCAATCGCCTCCGCCTTCCGGATGTGCCCGGAAACCCTCCGCTGGCGGAAGCGTGTGGGGACTGGTTTCGGGATATCCTCGTTGCGTTCCTGGCAAGCGAGGATCCCGAGACAAAGCAACGGCTGGTCTGGGAACTGCTTTGCATGGTTCCCAAGAAGAACTCGAAAACCACCTATGTCGCGGGACTCGGCCTGACGGCGCTGTTCATGGAGGAAGCACCTAATCGGCAGATGCTGATCGTGGCGCCCAGCCAGAATATCTCGGAACGGTGTTTCGACCAGGCGCAGGGCATGATCCGGCTGGATACGCGCCTTGACGCGATCTTCAAGGTGCAGGATCACCTGAAGTGCATCACCCGGCGCAAGACCGGCACGAAACTCGATGTGAAAACCTTCGACACATCGATCGTGACGGGCGAAATCCCGATCCTCACCATCATCGACGAGGTGCACGAGCTCGGCAAGAAAGCCAAGGCTGCCGCTGTCATGCAGCAGATCCGCGGTGGCGGCATCACCAAGCAGGGCGGCCAGGTCCTGATGATCACGACGCAATCGGATGAGGCCCCGGCCGGAATCTGGAAAACCGAACTGAAGAAGGCGCGGGCGGTTCGCGACGGTAAGGGTGGGAAAACCCCAATCTTGCTGCCTGTGCTCTATGAGTTCCCGGCCGAATTGCAGCGCGATCAGGATTTCTGGCGTGACCAGCGCAACTGGGAACTGCTGTTGCCGAATGCCGGACGCTCGATCGATCTGCAGCGCCTCATCGCCGACTATGAAAACAACGGCCGCGCGACGGCAGAAACCGAGCAGATTTGGGCCAGCCAGCATCTCAACATCGAGATCGGCGTTGGCCTGGCCGGTGACGGGTGGCGCGGCGCGGAATATTGGGACCTCCGCGCCGACAAAACGCTGACCCTGAAAGCGCTGATCGAGCGCTCGGAGGTCGCAGTCGTCGGTGCCGATGGTGGCGGCCTGGACGATCTCTTCGGCGTCTGTGTGATCGGTCGCGAGAAGGTAACGCGGCGCTGGCTGGTGTGGTGCCATGCCTTCGCACATCCGAAGGTGCTTGAAATCCGCAAGGAGATCGCACCGCGGCTGCAGGACTTCAAGGAAGAGGGGGCACTGACCTTCTGCGAAGTGTCTGAGTATGTCGAGAAGATCGCGGCAATCGCTGCCCAGGTGCGCGATGCCGGTCTTCTACCAGAAAAGAACGCGGTCGGCTTCGATCCGAACAATATTGCAGCTTTCGTCGACGCGCTGGCACTTCAGAAGATCGATGGCTTCATGCTGCATCGGCTGCGCCAAGGTCCGGCACTTTCGCCGGCCTTGTGGGGTCTGGAGCATAAGCTTTCCGACAACACGATCAGCCATGATGGATCCGCGATGATGTCGTGGTCGGTCGGCAATGTGAAAATCGAGGTCAAGGGCAACGGCAACATGGCCACGAAACAGGCCGCCGGCCGGACCAAGATCGACCCGGTGATCGCCATGCTGTGTGCGGCGATCCTGATGAGCTGGAATCCGGAAGCCTTCGGTAACTCGGTCTATCGCGAACGCGGTCTGCTGGTAGCATAGGGGAATCCATGAGCCTATGGACGCGCATATTCGGCGAGCGACGCTCGCCGGCACAACCTCGTGCGTCTTTCCAGAATGCTGGCGGTGGCATTGTCATCAACACGCCGCAGCAACTGGAAGAGGCTCTTCGCGCCGGCAGCCTGACGACATCGGGCGCAATGGTGACGCCTGATAAGGCGATGAGGGTCGCGGCGGTCTATGCCTGTGTGCGGATCCGCTCGGGCGTCGTCGCCAACATGCCGCTTCACATCAAGCGTCGCGTAGACGACCGGACGCGCAAGGATGCGTCTGATCATCCGCTCTGGTCGATTTTCCGCCGCCGACCGAACAGGTGGCAGACGCCGTCGCAGTTCAAGCGGATGCTGACAGCGCACCTCCTGTTGAGGGGCAACGCCTACGCAATGATCGTCCGATCTCGCGGTGAAGTGAAGGAATTGATCCCGCTTCATCCGGATCGGGTCGAGTGCAAACAGCTCGACGATCTCGCGCTCGAATACACTTACACCCGCAAGGATGGCCGTAAGGTCAAGCTGGCACAGGGAGAGGTTTTCCACCTCGTTGGGCTCACGCTCGACGGTGTGCATGGCGTTTCCGTCATCGCCTACGCGCGCGAAACAATCGGCCTGTCGCTGGTGATGGAGGAACATGGCGCGGCGATGTTCAGAAACGGCGCCCGCGTTTCGATGGTGCTGAAGCACCCCGAAAAGCTGGGCAAGGAAGGCCTGGAATTCCTGAAGGCCAGCCTCGACGACTATCGGTCGGGCGGCGAGAGCGAGGGCAAGGCGCTTATCCTTGAGGAGGGAATGAGCACCGAGCAGATCGCCATGACGTCTGAGGATGCGCAGTGGATCGAAAGCCGCAAGTTCTCGCGGTCCGATATTGCAATGTTCTTCGGCGTGCCGCCGCACATGATAGGCGACACCGAAAAGTCGACGAGCTGGGGCACTGGCATCGATTCGCAAACGCAGGGCTTCGTTACCTTCAGCGCTGAAGACGATCTGACAACTTGGGAAGAGACGATCAACCGCGACCTCGTTGCCGACAATGACAACGACATCTACGCCCGCTTCAATCGCGCGGCACTGGTTAAGGGTGACATCAAGGTCCGCTGGGAAGCGCACGTGAAGGCGCTTCAGTGGGGCGTCATGAGCCCGAATGAGATCCGGGCGCTCGAAGACCTCAACCCTCGCGATGACGGTGACATTTTCTATCCGCCGCCGAATACGGCCGGTGGCGACAAGAAAGAGAAGGATGACGGCGATGAGCCTGCGACAGCTGCCTGAGGCGAAGACATTCCAGCGCCCGCAGAACTTTCAGTGGGATGCACCGAGCGACGTCCTGGCAAAGTGGGCGGAGACCCCGCTTGCCGCCGGTGACACCGACGACAACACCATCACCATGTTCGAGGTGATCGGTGAGGATTGGTGGACGGGCGGCGGCGTGACGGCAAAGCGTATTGCCGCAGCGCTTCGGTCGATCGGCGACAAGGATGTGACGGTCAAGATCAATTCGCCTGGCGGCGATATGTTCGAGGGCATCGCGATCTACAACCTGCTGCGCGCCCACAAGGCCAAGGTGACTGTAGAGGTGTTGGGCTGGGCGGCGTCGGCGGCGTCGATCATTGCCATGGCTGGTGATGAAATCCGCATGGGCCTCGGCACATTCATGATGGTGCACAACGCGTGGGGCGTGGTCATAGGCAACCGCCACGATATGCGTGAAGCGGCCGACCTGTTCGACGGATTCGACAGCGCCATTGTCGATATTTATGAGGCGCGCACTGGCATGAAGCGCGCCGATATCGAAAAGCTGATGGACGCCGAGACCTTCATGGGACCGTCCGAGACCGTGAAGAACGGTTTTGCCGATGTCGTCGATGATGGTCTGGATACAGGATCCGGCGAAGCAAAGAATATGGACCGGGGTCTGATGGCTCGCCGGCAGACAGAAGCCGCGCTTGCCCGTGCAGGCTTCACTCGTGATAAGCGCTCAGAACTCCTTATGGAGATGGGCGTTTCGGCGGCCCAGCGTGATGCAAGCCGCAACCCCGCCGCGCGTGATGCAGGCTTGGAGGCTGCCGCCAGGCAGTTCATCAACATCCTCAAATCCTGAAAGGAAACCACGATGAAGATCGTGTCTCTTTGCATCGCCGCAATGGCGATGGTGCTCCTTGGCGTGTCCTTCGCGGCCGCTGCTCCGATCGACTACAATCCCATACTGCATCTCCTCGGGAACTATCCTGACGTGGTGACGGCGATGGGGGCGATGATTCCGTTGAACTCACGAGCTCGCGGCCTCGTCGCCATTCGCAATGACGGTGGCAATGCCGCTGCCATTCTGAACGAGCTGAAGCAGACCTTTGAGACCTTCAAGGCCGAAAACGACAAGGTCATTGCCGATTTGAAGAAGGGCCAGGAAGATGTGGTGCAGACCGAGAAGGTCGAGCGCATCAATGCCGAGCTGACCCAGCTCCAGAAGGCCATCGATGAAACGAATGTCGCGCTGGCGGCCCTCAAGGTTGGCGGCGCCGGCGGCGACCGAGACCCAGACAAGGCTGAGCATGCCCAGGCATTCGACCGCTTTTTCCGCAAGGGCGTCGATGCTGGCCTTGCTGACCTCGAAGTCAAGGCCAAGCTGACCACGCAGTCGGATCCGGACGGCGGCTATCTGGTGCCGGAAGAGACGGAAGCGGGCATTGACCGCGTTCTCGGAACGGTGTCCACGATCCGCTCGCTGTCGCGCGTCATCAACATCTCGACCGATACATACAAGAAGCTCGTCAATATGGGTGGCGCAACGTCGGGCTGGGTCGGCGAGGAAGATGCCCGCGCCCAGACCTCGACGCCAACACTGCGTGAGATCGCCATCAATACCGGCGAGATCTACGCCATGCCGGCCACGACGCAAAAGGCGCTTGATGACAGCCGTATCGACGTTGCCGCTTGGCTCGCTGATGAGGTGTCCATCGAGTTCGCCGAAAAGGAGGGAGCCGCCTTCGCTTCCGGTGACGGTGTGAACAAGCCTCGCGGTGTTCTGTCCTATGACATGGTGGCGAATGCCGACTATGCCTGGGGCAAGATCGGGTTTGTCGTCTCCGGCAAGGCTGATGGCTTTGTCGCACCGACAGCATCGGCCAATCCGGCCGATGCGCTGATCGACCTCTATTATGCGCTGAAGTCCGGTTATCGGAACGGCGCGGCATGGCTGATGTCTGATGCGGTCATGGCAACCGTGCGCAAGTTCAAGGATGCGCAGGGTGCCTACATCTGGAATCCGCCTTCGGGTACGGCAGAAGTCGGCACCATCCTCGGCAAGCCGGTCCACACCGACGACAACATGCCGGCGGTTGGCGCGGGCAACTTCCCGGTCGCCTTCGGCAACTTCCAGCGTGCCTACCTGATCGTCGATCGTGTTGGCATCCGTGTGCTGCGCGACCCGTACACCTCGAAACCCAACGTGCTGTTCTACACCACCAAGCGCGTAGGCGGCGGCATGGTGAACTTCGAAGCCATGAAGATGCTGAAGATTGCGGCTTCCTGATCCATCTTGTGGGCGGCTCCGGTCGCCCGCTTCCTCCCCGATTTCCATTCATGAAAGGACAGTCCGATGAAGGACACCTATTCTGATTTCGGCCTTGTGGCTGCGCTTGTGCCGCAGGTTCTGGCCGCGACCGATACCGGCGCAACGCCGATCGATCTTCAGGGCTTCAATTCGGCCCTGGTCATCATCAATACCGGCGCGGTTGCGGGCGCTGGCGACTATACGGCGAAGCTCCAGCACTCCGACACCACGACTGGCGGCGACTTTGTCGACGTGACTGATGCCGATCTGCTGGGTTCGTTCCCGGCCACTCTGGCGCAGAACAGCGTCTACAAGGTCGGCTACAAGGGCTCGAAGCGTTATCTTCGCACTGTCGTGACGAAAAACAGTGGCACGTCTATCGCCGCCGGCATCGTCATCGCGCGCGGTCACCCCTACGACGCGCCCGTAGCCTGAGACTGACAGGGGCGGCGCTCGCGCCGCTCCTTCCTCCCTGCTGAGGTTCCTATGCTCGCACCCGTCCGCATCGCTTCGCCGGCCGCAACGCCTGTCTCGCTCGCTGAGGCTAAGGCGCAATTGCGCGTCGATCACAATGATGACGATACGCTGATCACGTCGCTGATAGCGGCGGCGGTCGATCATCTTGACGGCTGGTCCGGCATTCTCGGGCGGGCGCTTGTCACCCAGACCTGGCGGCAGGATTTTGCCGGCTTCGGCTGTCTGCGGCTGCCGCTCGGGCCGGTCGCGTCGATTACCAAGATCGAGTATTTCGACGGCGACAATGCAGTGCAGACGCTCGCCGATACGGTCTACACGCATTTCACCGATGCGCGCGGCGCCTATGTCGATCTGAAGCCCGGTCAATCGTGGCCATCGGTCTATTCTCGGCCGGATGCTGTCAGCGTCACCTACGTTGCAGGCGTCGCGGCGAGCGAGGTCCCGGCAGCGATCAAAACAGCAATCATCCTCATCGTCCGCGATATGTTCGTGGCCGGAAATGTCGCGGGTGCCCTGAAACGAGAAACAGTCGATGGCGTTGGAACATTCGAATATTTCCAAGGCAGTATGAGCAAGAATTTTGCGGTTGACGCTCTTCTCACTCCATATTGGCGGGTGGGCATCTGATGACACCAGCTCGCGCCATTGCAATGCTCGATCGGCAGCTTGCCGCGCATGGCGAGAAAGTCGTCATGCGCCGCTATACCGCCTCGTCAGGCTCACCGCGACCGAAAACCGACATATCGAACGTGTCGGCACTCGTTCGCGCCATCAAGGCTGAGGAACTTGTCGGGGGGATCGATATGACCGCATCGACTGTGGTTCTGAGCCCGACGGGACTTGCCGCGCTCCTGCCGCTGAAGAAGGGCGACAAGGTCGTCATCCAAGGCCGCGAGCGCAACGTCGAACTGCCGAAGCCGATCTTCGTGCATGACACGCTGGTGCGCATCACTCTGCTGGTGACAGGCTGATGCGCAACGTTCTCTATGTGATGTTAGCAGCGATCTTCACCGCTCTGACGCAGATAGTTCTCGTGCAGCTTAAGCATCCGGACGCGGTTTGGCTGTGGTGTTCGATGCTGGGGCTTTGCGGCTGATGGCTACCGGCTTCGAATTCTTCGAGCGTGATCTGAAGGTGGCGACGGCCGGGCTTGAGCCGGAGGCGATATCCCGTGAACTGGCCAAATTCGCCAAAGAGGAATTGGCTAAAGCGATCGCCGGCGGTTCCTCGCCTCAATATGAGCGGTTCGTCAATGGCCGGCTTGGTGCGGTCGAAGAATCGGTCGTTGCGCCTGGGCCGATCCTGTACGTGTTCTCGAACTGGCCACTGGTCATCAACGCCGCGCTTGCCGAGTTGCAGAAGCGCGCACCGCGCCGCTCTGGACGGTTCGCATCATCGTTCATTGTTGTCGTCGGCGGGCAGATCGTGAGCGAGTTCAGCGCGATCCCGGCGGATGCAGAAGTGCTCATCACCAATTTTCAGCCTTATGTGCGCAAGGCCGAAGTCGGGCGGCTGGGCATCCCGAAACGCCGGCTGTTCGATGGCACCAAGAATGTCATGGCCCGGCGCTTTCGGGAGGCTTTCCGGTTCGAAACCCGGTTCCTCAACGTTGGCGGCGGTGTCCATCCGATGATGCCTTACATCCTGAAAGGCTCGGGACCGATCCGACTTGCGGCACAGAATGCCAAGTCGGCCGCTTTCCGCGCCGGTCGAGCCGTTCTAGCTGGCCGTAAAGACACGGCCGCCGGTCAGCCAATCACCTATCCTGCCATCGTCATCAACATGGTCTGACATGTCCAGCGCCACCGCATTCAACACCATTGAGCAGTATTTGAAAGCTCAATGGACAGCGACCCCGCTCGTCTTTGAGAACGAACCGCACGATCTGCCTGATCAGCCGGCGCATTGGGTCTTTGTTGAGGTGTTTGGCGACACTTTCGAGCAGGCTTCGATCGGTGCCGACGGTCGTGACGCCAATCTCTGGCGAGAGACAGGCCAAATTTACATCAACGTCATGACCGAGCGCGACATCGGCACTGGGCAGGCCCGCGCCTATGCCGAGCAGCTGGCGAGCCTTTTCCGTGGCCTCGACATCGGCACGCTGACTTTCGGCAGGTCCTCCATCGGAGCGGGTGAGCCGGGCATCGGCGATGGAAATTACTGGCGGATGACCGTCACCATAGATTGGGAGCGCGATCAATGATTGTCCTCAAACCGTTCAAGTCGACCCTGCGCCGCTTCAAGGCTGGCGACCATGTGTCCGAAACTGACGACCTTTCTCCGCACAGCTTTGCCGGCCTCATGGTGCGGAAATTCATCGGTGCGCCGAAAGCACCGAAACTGAAGAAACCAGCCAAAGCCGGCTGATCTACCGAAACTGGAGCGAAGACCATGACGGACGCAAATCGCATCCGCGTCACAACTGTGCGCGAAACCTCGCTTGGCGAAACACCCACCACTCCCCGCATGCGCACCGCGCGCCTGACCGGCGAATCCTTGCAATATGCACCTCAGTTCGTGCAGTCGCAGGAAATCCGCGACGACCGCATGAATGCCGACCCGGTCAAGATCAATGAGACGAACCAGGGCGCGATCAACTTCGAGCTGTCGTTCCCGGTCGATGACAGCCCGATGTCGGATTTCATCCGGTCGCTCATGTTCAATCCATGGGTTAACTTGCCGCTGCGCGACAATGACGGCACAGCAGACAGCGTCATCACCGATATCGGCACGGTGGCGGATACGATCGAGTTCACGACCGGCGCAGCCTTTGTTGTCGGGCATTTGGTGCGCACCACCGGTTTCACCACTTCCGCCAACAATAAACTGGCCAGGGTAACGACGGGCGGGGCAACCTCTCTGGTTGCTGCCGGCGCGGGCTATGTCGCTGAGGCGGCGCCGGCAGCTGCGGCACGCGTCAAGGTGGTTGGCTTTGAGGGTGCAGCCGCCGACATCACGGCGCTGGCGGATGGTCTCGGCTCCACTGCGCTCGACTTCACCACGCTCGGCCTGTCGGTCGGTCAGTGGATCAAGATCGGCGGCACTGGCGCGGCCTATCGTTTCGCCACAGAGGCCTGCAACGGTTTCGCGCGGGTCACAGCCATTGCAGCCGGAAAGCTCACTCTCGACAACCTGCCCACCGGCTGGGCGGCGGATGTCGGCACGGGCAAGACCATTCGTGTCTTTGCCGGTGATCAGGTCAAGAATGGCGTCACCCGAACCTCGCTGACGATCGAGCGTGGCTTCATGGGCCAGACGACACCGACCTATATCGCGCAGCGCGGCATGGTGGTGGCGCAGGCGGAAATGAACTTCACCTCAGAGCAGGTGATTTCCGGCTCGTTCACCATCAGCGGCATGACCGGTGAGCAGTCGACCACCTCTCTGGATGATGCGCCCGAGGCCGCTACCACCAATGCGATCATGTCGGCCAACGTCAATGTTGGTCGCATTGCCGAGGCCGGCGCTACCGTCGCTTCACCGAACTGGATCAGGTCGCTGCAGCTCAGGGCAAACAACAATCTGCGTATGATCTCGGCCGTCGGCAATGTCGGCGCGGTCGATATCGGCGTCGGCGATCTGACGGTCGAGCTGACGCTGGAAACCTATTTCGGCGACAACGCGATGCTGGCCAAGCTGCTGGCCGGCACGCCCAGCAACGTCAATGCGCGGGTGACCAAGAACAGCCAGGCGCTGATCATGGCGCTGCCGCGCGTGACCTATACCGGTGGGTCTCCTTCCGCCGGTCAGAAGAACAGCGACGTGATGCTGCCGCTCACCGGCATGGTGTCGGTGGACGAGCTCACCAATGCGCAGCTGATCTTCGATCGCCTCGAATACTTCGAAGCCTGATCCCTGCCGCCACAGGGCTGCAATTGCGCGCAATGGCGGGCGGTGTTGTCGGACGCCGCCTGCCACCCCTTCCGACAAAGGACATATCATGACGATCAAGCTTGGCAGCCTTGCGGCTGACCTCACCAAGGAACGCGACGGCGAATGGATCGAGCCGAAAGAATGGCACGGCCTCAACCCGGAAAAGCCGATGGAACTGACGTCGCTTCCGGGCCTCGCTTTCCATGTCCGCTCCACCAACTACCCGCCCTATGTGACGGCGCGACAGGCTGAGCTTGAACGCCTGAAAAAGGACTATCCAAAGGACGATGTGCCTGCCGATATTGCGGCGCAGATCGAGGGAAAGCTTGCGGTTGAGCATCTGCTTCTGGGCTGGCGTGGCCTCGACGTCACCTATTCGCCAGAAGTTGCAGCCACGGTCACGGCGGCGGAAGAGCATCGGGTGCTTCGCTCGATGATCTATTGGTGCGCCGGCCGTGTCGGCAAGCGCAACGTCGAATTCGTCAAGGATGCGGCAAAAAACTCCGAAGGGCCTTCCGCTGGCGTCTGACCGGTGAAGGCCCGAACAACTGGTTAAAGAAGCTGGCTGCCGAAAACCCGGCAGAAGCGCAGTTCATCAAGGTCCAGGCTCGACCGGACGAAGCGAAGGCCGAACTCTGGCACGATTTCTACTGGCGGGCCTTCGAGGCGCTGCGCTTTGACCGCCAATATGGCGCGTTCGGCGGCGAGACTGCGATCTCGTTTCTTGCCATCGACGCCTATGCGCGCCGCTACTGTATCGAGGGCGAAGCCTTCGACCGGTTCCTCACCTTCATGACCGCAATCGATGCCGAATGGCTGCAATTCGTGGCCGAAGAGGCGAAGAAAAGGGAGGCTGACAAGTGACAGTTCAACTTTCCAGCCTCCGCGTCATGGCGGAGATGGATGCCTCGAAATATGTCGCGGGGATGAATGCCAAGGCGGCTGCCGACAAGGTGGGCGCTGCAGGCAGTGCGGCAGTCGGACAGGCTGTCGCCGCTACTGATGCCAAGATCAGCACGTCCGGCGACGTGCTGGCGCGGCTGTCACGACAGTATGTTGAAGGCTACCGCTCGGAAGAGCAGTTCCAGCGCGGTCTGCGTCAGCTCGGACGTGCGCTGGATTCCGGCAAGGCGACGATGGCGCAGGCCGATGCCATTCTTGCCGGCATGAACAAGCGTTTCGGCATGACTGCAAATGCCACCGATCTGGCTGAACAAGGCTATCATTCGCTGTCGCAGGCAGTTGCTGCCTTCAATACACGTCTGGCCGCCCAGACCATAGCGGCCAATCAGGCCGCCTCGGCAACGCAGCGGCTTGCTAGTGTGAACATGAACAGGTCAGCGACTGGTTTGCAGTTCGGCTCAGGCTTTGCCACGGCCAACATTGCCGCGCAGTTCCAGGATATCGCTGTTACCTCGGCGATGGGGATGAGCCCACTGCAGATTGCCCTGCAGCAGGGTACGCAGTTGCAAGCGGTGCTTGGCCCCATGGGGGCGGCCGGTGCGGTTCGCACCTTGGGCTCGGCATTCCTATCGCTGATCAGCCCGGTCAGCCTTGTCACGCTCGGCCTGACCGGTCTGACCGCTGCGGCCATCCAGTATTTTTTCAACTCGGAAGAGGATATTTCGAACGTCAACGAACTGCTGAAGCAGCACGGCGATCTGATTGCCAGCCTGAAGGACAGGTATGGCGAGGCGGCCGAGGGCGCCCAAGGCTATATCGCCGAAACCCGCGCAATGGAGGCTGCCCGTAAGGCTGCTGCAGCTGAAGACTTTGGCGGTGCCCTGCGAGGTTCGGCAACATCATTGTTGCGCGATCTGCTTGGGCGGTCGGCGAGCGAGTTCGGCCCGGCCACGCCTCTCTTTGCTGATATGCGCGCTTCAGTCGATGAGTTGGAGCGTTCAATCGCGGCGGGCACGCCGAAGGTCAAAGAGTTCATCGACACATGGTCGAAGTTCCAGATCGACCCAAGAGCGACGGAAGATCAGCGCGCCTTGGCCCGGTCAATCGTCGAAAGCCAGGATGCAATCGACGGCCTGTCCGCTCAGAAAGCGCTGGGCGAGATCGATTCACTCGGTGAGGCCGCGACCCGCAACGCCAAGCGGTTTACTGATTTCCGGAAAGAGATCGACGCGCTCAACAAGATCGCATTGCCGTCGCTCAGCGATCGTGAACAGGCCTTGGAAAGCTACCGCCGCGCAACGGCCAAGGCTTCCGGCCGTGAGGCAAAAGACGATGCTTTTGCAGCCTATCAGGATGCGCTGCGCCGCATCGAAAACCGGGAAGCCGGTGCGAATGTGCCGATCCCGACGCCGCGGCCAGAAGATATAGATCGCTTTGATGCGTTCTGGGATACCTCGCTGAAAGGCTTGGGCTCATTCACCCGAGCCGCACCGCAATTCGCCAGTTCGGCGCAGTCAGTGGCGGGCAGCATCATCAATGTCAGCGAGGCGATGCGCTCGGCCAAACTTGACGGCATTTCCGAGTTTATCGCGCGGAATGAGGAGCTTTCTGCGGCAAAGGCGCGGCTGGATGATCTGAAATCCGCAGCCGAAGGTTTTTCGCTCGGGAGCGTGATTGCCGGCGACGCTGGGCTGATCCGTGATGCAGAAGCCGCGCTGGACGGCGTGACGCGCTCTTTGTCGGGTGCCAGCATTTCCTCGCAGCAGGTGAAGGCGGCGATCGAGGATGCGCGAGCGAGCCTTATCGCGACCGGAGCCACGGAAGCGGAGGTCAATCGTGTTCTCAACCGCTTTGTCGCTCTGCAGGTCGAAACACGGCGCGCGGAATCACATGTCGATAGCCTGTCGAAAGCCATAAAGAGCATTCCCGACCGAACTGTCACAATCACCATCAAGACGGTAAATGCAGGCGGCGGTGCGTCCCGCTCCGATTATGACGTGCCGAGCGCCGGCGGCGCCAGCAGCACGGTCGGCGTGACGCGCTATGGCGGGACCGGTTTCGAGAACGGCTTTTCCCAGACACAATATGACGTCGGCGGTGGCAAGACGGTGAACGTCTTCAGATCGGAACACAAGTCACCGGTCATCACCTCCAATGTGCCGGTCACGGCCGAGATGTACCAGGAAGCCTATCGCAAGAACCGGGCGGAGACTGGGAATCCATATCCTCCGGTCGTTCGCGGCTTCGCATCAGGCGGCTTCATCCATCCTGGCGACACTCAGAAGGTGGAGTTTTTCAAGAGCCCGGAGGAAGCGGTTGGCATCTTCCGCCGTGACCAGATGGGCGCGATCGGCAACGCATTGTCGCCGGCCGGTTCGACGCGGGAGCATGATCGCGTCTACACGACGCTGCTCAACATCGAGGGAAATACCCGCAAGACCTTCGGTGCATTGGAAGACATGGACGGCGCGGCGTCTTCCTTTGCACGGTCATCGTCCGGCGGATCGTCATCGGGTGCAGCCGATCGGACACGAGATGACGCCGCCTGGCTGGCTGCCTATGAGGCGGCGCGGGCGAATTATGCAGCCTTGGGGGCAAGCAGCCGGCTCGGTATCGATGCGCTCGCCATGGGGCCACGCCAGATCGCCAATTACGCTGTTTATGGCAATGTTCGCGGCATGGGCTTCGCGACGGGCGGCTTTATCTCGCCTGGCGATACGCAACGCGTCGAGTTCTTCAAGCGACCTGATGAGGCCGTGGGCGTGTTCACGCCAGAACAGCGCAGGGCGGTGTCGGACGCGATGAGCGGCGGCGATCAGCGTCCGATCGAGGTCAATATCAATCTCAACGTCACGACGCAGAGCGATGGACGTCTGTCACCGCAGAGCCGGGCAGAGATGTCGCAAGCTGCTGCCCGTGGCGTCAATGCAGGCATGAGGGCCTACCATGGTCGATAATGTCATCCTGTCGGAGCGGGTCGCGCTCGGCTTCCGTGGCGGGCCGACCTTCTCAACTGACAAGGTTTCGGCGATCACCGGTCGGGAACGGCGTTTGCAGAACCGTGCAATTGCCATACACCGCTATAGTTGGTCTCAAGAAAATCGGAAGCGCGACCTGATCGACGAGTTGCGCGGTTTCTGGTTCGACCGCCGCGGCGACCTCAAGGCGTGGCTCTTGAAGGACTGGGCGGATTTCTCCGCGGTTAGCGAACCGCTGGGTATCGGTGACGGCACGGCCACCGATTTCCAGATCGTCAAGACCTATTCGGCTGGCGTCAATCCCTACGTGCGCGTGATCCGGCACATCAAAGCCGGCACGCTGACCGTGTTTCTGGACGACCTGCCACAGACGGAAACCACGCATTACACGGTGGGGGCAACCGGCCTGATCAGCTTCGTCTCCGCGCCGAGCGTCGGCCAGGTCGTCACCGCCTCCTTCGAATTCTACGTGCCAGTGCGGTTTGATGGTGACGAGTTCATGGCCTCGATCCCGTTCGCCACGCCTCAGCTTTTGAACGTGGATGATATTCAGGCCGTCGAGGTGATCCCGTGAGGTCGTGGTCACCGACCCTCACCGCCATGCTGGCCGGCGAAGAGGTCACGCGCTGCTACCTGATCGAGTTGGATAACGGCATCACGCCCATTGTCCGGCTCACCAATCATGATGCGACAATGACCGTTGGCGCGGATGTGTTCGAAGCTTCACCAGGCTTCGACGTGACGCGGATCTCGATACAAAATGGCGGCAACCCGGCCGGGCTCGATATCGCGCTGCCGTTCGACGGAGACGGCCCGATCTATACCGATCATGTCAAGGCTGGTGCCTGGCGCGGTGCAACCGTCACAGTCTGGATTGCCGATTTCACCAATCCGGTCGACCGTGAGGTCATCGTTCAGGGCTTCATCGGCCTGACCGATTATACCGACCGTCTGGCTGGCAGGATCGAGGTCGTCACCAAGGCCGATGCATTGGCCGATCTCGTGTTGCTGACCGTTCAGACAAAATGCCCGTTCGAATTCGGCGGACCTCGCTGCGGCGTCAACCTGGCGCCCTATACGGTAACCGGCACGGTTGCGACCGTGATCAGCCGCAGCCGGTTCACCATCACGGTATCGAATCCATCCGGGCTCAACTTCCTGCATGGCTCGATCACCTTCACGTCAGGGGCCAATGCCGGGGCGAAACGTCAGGTCAGGAACTGGATTGCAGGCACAGGCATGGTGGAGCTGGTGACCGGCTTTCCGTTCGATATCGAGCCGGGTGATGCATTCAGCATCCATGCCGGGTGTGCCCTGACGCGACCGGCATGCGCCTTCTACAACAACGAAAACCGGTTCGGCGGCTTCGACAAGACGCCGGGTGACATGCTGGGTGCAGGCTGATGTCGTCGGTCTGGTTTGCCCAAGGCATCGGCTTCAAGAAGCCGTCATGGGGCGGTTTTGCCGTCAGTGCGCCACCTGTAGAGGAGCCCGCGGCCCCGTCGCCGGCGCAACCCTTTGCCGGGAAGGCGCTGGGAAGGCAGATCCCGATCGTCATCGGGACGGGCAAGGTTGACGGCATCCCGGTCATCGGTGGGGCCCGTACCGTCTCCAAGGTCACCGGCTATGAAACCGTGCCGGCCGAATGGAATGGCCTGACCTCCGGTTTCGGCCCCAGCACAAAGCAGGTGCCGATCACCACGACTGAAACCGTGGCGGCGCTCGGCTATCTGCTGGCCTACGATCCGTTCGAGCGCGGCTATGAGCTCGTGCGGCTCGAGGTCGATGACGAGGTCGTGTTCGATGCTGAAAATGGCATCGGTGCCAGTGAGACGTTCCGGTTTTATGGCGGCCGGCAGACGACGGTCGATCCCATTGCAGCCGGGGTCATCGGAGTGAATGCGGGGTCCTGGCAGAATTTCGTCATGATCTATCTGGACGGCTATGAGGCCGACCAGGCACCCAGCGTCAAGGCGGTGACCTCCAATGCGGCGACGGCCAGCGGTGGAAATCAGGTGGTCGCATGGACCGGACAAGCGCCCAGTTCCATGGACCAGTATTCCGCCGGGTATCAGTCCGCCTATGATCCTATCGACGGCGTGATCTACCAGCTGCTCACCGGGACCGAGATCGCGGGCATTTCATCGGTCTATCTGGTTGTTCTGGACATCGAGACGCATTCCGAACGCTATCGCGTCCCGCTGGCGGATTCATCGGATTATGTGAGCGGCACGCCGTTTGCCCAGGCCTTGCCAGGATCGGGATATCTCGTTGTTCGGCTGGCGGTCGGTTCCGAAGCTGCGTCACCCACAAGGGTCTATGACACGCTGACCGGCGAGATCGTAGCTGAATGGCGCGAGGATGCCAGCGAGTCCATTGATTGGGTCGAAAGTGCCCGGTTCGAAAACAAATGGCTCATGGCTGGGTTTGACCGTGATGCCAGCGGTGGTTTCAGTGGCATATTCGCAGTCAACGATCTGACGGCCGGGACGATAGAGGCGACGCGGCTCAGTTCATTCGGCTTCATCCAAGCATCGGTTGGCCGGTCGCTGAGTGGAAGCCAGTCGTTTTTCGTCGCGCGGTCTGATGGCGTCCATGAAGTCACCTTTGATGGTGACCAGTGGGCAACCGATATCGTCTTCACCCCGAACGGGACGTTGACGGGTCTCCATTATGACTCTCAAACCGGATACCTGATCGTTGCCGAGACGATCGGTGGCACGCACAACATTCGATATGTCAATGTCGATACCGGTGCGATCCTCAATAACCTGACGCCGGCCGTGCCGTATTTCTTTGGCGAAAACACCTACACCAAGAACCTATTCCCGCGCTCGGGCAGCGTGCTCATGTTCGACGGTGGGTCGGACGTGTATCGGCTGGACATTGCGGCACGGTCGATCAGCCTGTTTGCGGATAACGATCTCTCTGGCTTCAACATCGGATTCTTCGATCAGAGCCGCTTTTCTCATATTCATGGCTTCGGGGATACGAAGTGGACGGTGTACGCGCTGCCCAACACCATCCCCGGCGCGATCTCTCTGCAGTCGATGCTCACCGACATCATGTCGCTGGGCGGCTACAGCCCCGACGAACTGATCTTCGAAGGGTTCTCCGGGCTCACCGTCTACGGCTACGTCTTCCACAATGACGGGCCGATCCGCTCGGCGGTGCAGGCACTCGCCGACATCTACAATTTTAGCTTTTCGGACACCGGCTCGGGCTTCTACTTCAAGAAGGCGCCGACCGACGGCGGTTTCGTCGCCGATGCAGCGCTGACGCTGGATGATCTCGTGCCCGGCAAGGATGCTGCGGTCGAAACAACCGACGAGGCTGACATAAGGACGCCGGCCAGACTTGAACTGGAATACATCTCCAAGGAGGGCGGCTATCAGGCAATGCCGGTATCCTTCACCATGCCGGCAATCACCAATTCGCAAACGGCGGTGAAGCTATCGACACCGCTGGTTCTGCCCGATGCAGATGCGGCGCGGTTCGTCGCGGAAAAGTTCTTCGATCTCCAGCAGAGGCGGCGGGAGCATTCGTTCTCGGTAACGGGCAAGCCGACATTCGTGCCGGGTGATGTGCTTACGGTGCCGAGCGGGTCTACCACATTCACCGTCCAGGTCGAAAGCGTGGTGCTGGATCCGCGCTCCATGGTGCTGGAGATCGAGGCGCGCGACTTCCAGATCGATGTTTCGACGACCGTTGAAGCGGTATCGTTGACGCCATTCGGTCTCGCCACGGTCACGCTGCAGACGCAGTATATCCACCTCGATATCCCGCTGGTCCGGTATTCCGATGACCTCGGCGGGGCCGGGCTGGTGCAGTATGGCGTCATAGCGGCTCGCGGGCAGGACAACTGGGGCGGTGGCGTCCTCTATCGGGGAGAGACGGCAAGCGGGCTCACGGCACAGATAGATCAGGCACCGCACGATGGTCTCATTGCCATCTGCACCACGGCCTTGCCGGCGCCGGCGGCGCTGTTCTGCAGCGATGAGGTTTCAACCGTCACCGTTCGCCCAGTGAGCGGTGATATCGCGCTGCTGGTCAGCAAGACGGAAGCGGAAGTGCTGGAGGGGGCGAACCTCGCCTGGATCGGCAGGGACGGCCGCTGGGAGGGCATCGGCTTCAGAATCGTCACTGATAACGGCGACGGCACCTATACGCTGTCGGGCCTGACGGTGCGCGGCTATCGCGGCAGCGAAGTCCATGCCGGAAGTCATGTGGCAGGGGATTACTTCATCCTTCATTCGCCGGATTGGGTCCATCGGCTCAACCATCCGGTCAGCGACCTCGACCAGACCCGCTATTACAAGGCGATCGGGCTCAATGCCGATCCGGCCGGCGGTGTTGTCCTGCCGCATGTGGTTTCGGGCGCTGCGGAGACGCCTTATGCGCCGGTCAACCTTTCGGCGCAGATCAGCGGATCGGATATCGTGCTTGGCTGGGATCACCGTTCGCGGCGTTCCGCATGGGAGTTCTTCGAAAGCAGCCCGGACAGCGGCGAAGCCAGCCTGTCGTTCGAGATCGACATCATAGACGGGTCGACAGTGAAACGCACGCTGACCGCCGCGACCAATGCGAAGACCTATGCCGCAGCCGACATCACCGCCGATTGGGGCACGATGCCCGCCAGCCTGAAATTTCGCGTCCATCAGATCAGCGCTGCGGTCGGTCGCGGCGCCATGGCCGAGAAAACCGCCACGCTTTAGGGGCCATCAATGACAATTGAGCAGAAGATACCGCAATCGGTCCCGGTTGCGACAGGACAGGTGTCGAATGGCGTCACCACCATCAACAACCGCGACAACCGGATCGAGAGTGCCGCTTTCGGTTTCGTCAGCAAGGCGCTTACCGGCACGTCTGGCTCTCTGACCTCGGCCGAGTTTTGGGAGGGCTCGTATTTCCTTCTGACCGGGACACCTTCAGGCGCATTCACGCTCTCGGTTCCAGCGGAAGAACGCGGGCCTTTCACGGTATTCAATGACACCGGCCAGCCCGTCACGGTGCAGATCGCCGGGCAGAGCCTAACGGCGCCAATCGCCGCCGCCGGCACAACGGCGCAGCTCGTGTCCGACGGCGTCAATGTGCGCCGTGCCGCCGTGTCGGGATCGGGGATCGCCAATATCGCGGCAATGAGCCAGGCCGCTTACGACGCGCTCGTCACGCCTGACGCCCAAACACTCCACGTCATCATCTGAACGAAAGGACCGCTCTCATGAGCTTTTCGACCTATTGCGCCAAGGCGCTGCTCAACAGCCTGTTCGGCAAGACCTCCGATTTCGGTGCGCTTGCAGTCGCACCGACCATCTATGTCGCGCTGTCCAGCACGGCGCCGGCTGAGGATGGAACGGGTGTCACCGAACCATCAACCGGCAGCTATGCGCGTGTCGCCACTGCGGCGGTGGATTGGGCAGCGGCAACCACGGCCGATCCGAGTGTTGTCGCCAACGCCAATGCCGTGACGTTTCCGACCGCGACGGCCGACTGGCTGGCCGGAGCCAATCTCACGCATTTCGCGCTGTATGACGCCGCCACGCTCGGCAACATGATCGGGGCCGGCGCGCTCACCGTGGCGAAGCCGGTGCTGAATGGCGATCCGGCCGAGTTCGCCGCTGGCGCTCTCACCATCAGCCTGGATTAAACCATGCCGTTGCGCGTAGGCGGTCAGCCGGTCAAGGCGCTTTATCTCGGCTCGACACCGGTTAAAGCGCTGTATCTCGGTGCCACGAAGATATGGCCGGAGGATTCGTCTGGCACGATGGAGGGCACGCTTGCCGCTCTGTCTGGCCTGTCCGGTGGCATGGCCGTCACGCGCAAGCTGGAAGCTGCGATTGCGGCGGCCAGTGCAGTATCTGGAACACTCGGCATCAGGCGCGGCTTTGCCGGTGCGCTTCCCGCGTCGTCGGCCCTGCAGGGCAATCTCCGGGCAGGCGGATTTGCCGGTGACATGGCGTCCAGTGCGGCTCTGGCGGGTGGCCTATCGGTCAAACGTGCCGTGGCAGGCGCAGTGGACAGCCTGTCGACCTTCTCGGGCGCTCCAACGATCACAAGGCGGTTTGCTGGTGCGGTCGCTGGCGTATCCGCAATGGCCGGCGATCTGTCGATCGAAACGCCGGTCGGTTACCGATATCTTCGGGTCCGTGTCACGGCCAATGACGGCGCTAACCAGAGCCGTATTACCGAACTTTATTGGGCGGAAACAGCCGGAGGTCCATCGGTTGCGACGGGCGGTTTGGCTTCTGGCAGTACCGAACTATTGGGAGCCACCAACGCATTCGACGGCAATACATCCTCGACGTCGTGGCTGTCTGCCAATGTCGCGCCTCCGCACTGGCTGCAATACGATCTCGGCACCGGAAATTCCGCCGCACCAGTTGAGCTTAGGATGGTGGCTCGTCAAGGTAACGGTTTCACTGTTTTTTCACAGGCACCGAAAGACTTCACCATTGAGGGCTCGAATGACGGTGCGGCGTGGGATGTGTTGCGATCTGTCACGGGCCAGACCGCATGGGGAGTTGGCGAAGAAAGAACTTTTTCGCTTTAATCCGATTGGGCTAGCACCCTTCCATCACTGTATGTGATCTCGGCTGGTGTGTAATACCAAAGGGCTGACATCACACCGAGTGCGACGCCAGTCAGTAGATAGAGTGCTGGTATAACGATCCTGTCCATCGCAGCTTCGGAATTACTTCAAAGGAAAATGGCGAGCCCAGCAGTTCCAATGCGGGGAGCTCGCCATTCTCGTGCGCCGGCTCGGGGTTCAAGCCTTAATGGCGCTCGAAGTATTAGACAGGATCCGGTACCGACTCAAGTTTGCCTTGAAGGAATGTCCACTGTCCGCCCACCCAAGTGCCGACAGCGATGACGCTCGTGATGACCACGGCCGTGATGATGCCCAGCAAGATCGTATACTCGACCATTGCCGCGCCATCTTCATCGTCGCGGAAGCGCTTCGCGATATCAAGTACCTTACGCATAAGGAAAACCCCCTTTTACAATTCACCCGACGAAACCTCTCGTCGTGGTGAATTAATTCTTAACGCTTGCTCGCTGTCAAACGGTTTTAACAAAGGGTTAACTTTGTTCGACTTGGCACGGGAAAGCTAACCGCCTGATCGCAAACGGATTTCGGCGTTTTAACCATGTCGCGAATTACTTCGGAAGAGGTAGGCTTAACCCGGCCTAAGCAGAGAATTTCTTTAATACTCGGTATACCCGCGAAGAATGAAGGCCGAGTGCCTTCGCGATCTGGTTCGCGGTCATCCCGGCCCTAAGCATGGCTTGCGCCTCTCCCAGCCATTCCGGGGCAGGGGCCGGCAATAGCCGGTTGTCGCGCTTGACGCTGGCGACGTGGCGATGCACGGCCGATTTAGCTACAGCCGTGGCATCTGCGATTTGTTGGATCGAGGCGCCGGCGCGGCGCATCTCTATCATGCGCGTGATGACGCTGGCCGGCACTACGGGCCGGCCACGCGCCGGCATGTCGTCTGAAATGGTTCTCACCTGAACCTCGGCCTGTAGGAGACGCGCACGAGGTGACGCGGCGTACCAGCCGGGCGAGGTCCGATGTGACCTGTGGCGACAATCGCGCTGCGGCTCGCCAGTTCCCCGCCACAGCGATCGTAGTCCATGCGGGCCGCCTCCTGCGCGGCCTCAATTGCCCTGCGAAAACGGATGGGCGACTCGATCAACCTGTTATCGGGGCCGGAGGTCATGGCCCGATACCATGCGGTTTCACCGTCAAGGCGAGGGGCAGAGCCGAAATTGTATTCGCGCACGCGAATGTCGAAACGGTCGGGAGTGTTCATCGTCGTTCCCTTCAATTCTTGAACATACCGATAAGATCGGAAGCCATGCGCTTGTCGAGGGCGCATTCTCCGAGCAAGAAGGGCTGGATTTCACGCTCTGCCTGCTCCTGGCCGGTCTTCAAGAGCAACCCGGCGAGGAACCATGTCTGTTTGCCGGTAGCCGGAACCATTGAACGGTTAGCGGCGCGGTCCAGAACTTTGACGATTTCTTTCTGGGTGAAGGTTTCGAAGATCATCTGAGGTTTCCTCATTGCCACCTAATGGCCAATTCCCTTAGGCGATAAAAACAATATAGGGAAATCGACAGGAAAGATCAAGCGAGAAAATAAAGGAAACCGAACATGACCCTGCTATCGAACTGGCGGGCGGTGCTGACGCGCGCCTGGTCCGTCCGTCTCATCATCATTGCCGCGCTGCTGTCTGGCGGTGAAGTCGCGCTGCCGATGCTGGAAGGCATCATCGATCTTCCGTCCGGTGTGTTCGCTGCAGCGTCCGGCTTTGTCGCTGCGGCTGCGCTCCTTGCCCGCGTCGTGGCGCAAGAGGGTTTGTCGAAGGAGCCGAAGGAATGAGCGCCCGCGCGCGTAAGGCGCTGGCCAGCGGTGCCATCATCGGTCTGGTCGCTATGACAGCGACCTATTTGACCGAGCCATGGGAAGGCACCGTCAACAAAGCCTATTGGGATCGGCTCGGCAGCGTCTGGACGATCTGCACGGGTGAAACCCTGAGCGTGAAGCCCGGCATGGTGAAGACCGATGCCGAGTGCAAGGAAATGCTGCTGGAGCGGCTGGAGAATGATTTTCACCAGCCGTTGACCCGATGCATTCGAGGCTTCGACAAAGCTCCTCTCGGCTGGCAGGGAGCCATGCTGGACGAGGCCTACAATATTGGCGTCGGTGCGGCGTGCTCGTCTACCGCCGCCAAACGGGCGCGAGCCGGCGATTTCAAGGGCTCCTGCCATGCAATGACGTGGTTCAACCGCGCCGGCGGCAAGGTCATCCTTGGCCTCAAGAAGCGCCGTGAGTTCGGCGATGCAAACCGGATGGGCGAGCTCGAACTGTGCCTGGAGGGGCTGCGGTGATGGCTGGGACCCGCAAGAAAGCCTCCTATGTCGGCGTGCCGGCGGTCTTCAAGCTCGACCTTGCCTGCATGCATCTGAACGAAGCCTATGGCGAGGCCTTCGGCTGCTACCTCGTCGGCAGTGCGATCGAGCGCCCCGACTGGCGCGACGTCGATGTGGTCATGATCCTCGATGATGAGGCCTTCCAGCGGGAGTTTCCGCAGGCTGATCTACGTGTATTCGAGCATGACCTGAAATGGCTGCTCCACACGGTGGCAATCTCCGACTGGCTGAAGGCGCAGACTGACCTGCCGATCGACTTTAAGTTCCAGCCGCAGACGTGGGCGAACGAGAGGCACAAAGGCATGCGCCACGCGCTCGGCATGCGGGCCGTCAGGAGCGAAGATTGATGCTCGGTCAACTCCGCCTCATCCTCGCCGGGCTGATCCTGGTTGCCTTCCTTGCTCTCGGCATCGTCGCGCTCTGGTATCGCGGCCAGGCCTTTGATGCGCGCGCCGCTGCGGCGAAAGCCAGTGCAGCGCTGGAAACGGCAGAAGCCGTCAACAAGGCCCAGCAAGCCGCAATCGGCCGCCTGCGTGCCGAAGCAGAGCGCAATGACAGGCTAACGGCCGAACTGGCGAAGAAGCTGGCCGATGCCAACGCCGAACTGCTTGACCTCACCGAATCCCGAAACGAACTGGAAGACGCCGATGAAACCGTTCGCGATTACCTGCGCGCTCCTGTCCCTGATGCTCTTCGCAGGTTGTACGACCGTTGATCCGCGCGTCGTGGTCCAGACAGAGATTGTGCGGGAAAAGGTTCCTGATGCGCTTATCCAGCCCTGTCTCAAGCAATGGCGCAAGAAGGGCGGGCCGGCCACGACGGAAGATTTTGTGAAGCGTGGCGACGCGAACGAAGACGCTTTGCGCCGCTGCGCCGCTCAGATCGACGGCATTCGCGAATGGAGCGAGGCGCAGCCTTAAAGCGGGCCGGGTAGCTGTTGGAGCAGCGCCCGACTGACCACCAATGATCAATGCGGGATCACCGATGGCTGGCAAAGTGCATAGCCCGGCAATGGTTCCCTTTTCCTTACAGTGCAACATCAGAAGGGCCGGGGCGCCATGAACGAAGCTGATATTCGCCGGATCGTGGCGGAAACAGTCACGGAAACACTCACCCGCATCGGGATCGAGGCGGATGATCCTCTGGAGGCTCAGAAGGATTTCCAGCATCTGCGAAGCTGGCGAACATCGACCGAAACCATCAAGCGCCAATCCCTCATGACCGCGATCGGTATTGTCACGGCAGGCGTCCTCGGCCTGATCTGGATGGCAGTCAAAGGCCAAGCACAATAACCAGCGAAAGGAGCACGCATGACCAAGCACCATCCTCCCGGCAAGGTCATCACCCGCCGCCTTTATGTGCGGCCGAAAAGGTGCAGCTTAATCCGGAATTAACCACGACGCCGCATTCTGATCGTGGTGGAATGTATCGAGTACCATCCCGCCCTGACCAGGTGGCTCAGGTAACAGGCCCGTCGCTTCACCCGAGGCGTCGGGCCTTTTTCATTGGCGGGAGCTCGCCTCACCTTGACGGCAATGGGCATTTGTTCCTAATTCGTTCTCGTCATGCCGGACCCGTATTGGCCAAAGAAAAACGACTACCCGCTCTCTCGTCTCAACGAGGGTGGCATCCGGCTTGTCCGAGTGACGTGCCGATATTGCAAGCGCTCGCACAACTACCGGCCGGACGATCTGATCCAGATATTCGGCGACATGGACACCGACGATCTCGCTCGGCGCATGAAGTGCGAGCAGGGCCATACTGGGCTGATGAGCGTCGAATCGTTCTCGCCAACCGGCAAGGAAGCGGTCGGCCTCCGCATCCGTCGCCTGGTAGCGATCAAGATCCAGCGCATACCGATTTGGCGGGAAGATTAGACGAGGGCAGTTTCAACTTTGCCGGTTTTTGCCGACAATTAGCCTCGGCGGAAATTCGAAACGTCCATTGATCTCGCTGGGCTTTGTACCGGCCTGTCACACCGGAGATTTAACCGCCGCGCCACCCTAAAAAAGTGGGACTATTTCTGTGGAAAACATGGGTAAAACCGGCGAAATTGGGCGGTCCCACTTTTCGCTAAGGGCTTGAAAATCAACAAGAGACAAGCTCCCATCCAGCCCACCATTTCCTGATTTCAGTATGTTGAGTGCTCTGGGGAGTATCTCCCTTTGCCGGGTTGCGCGCACTCGTGGAATATCGACCTGTCACGGCCTATCTAGCATGATGCAGGCTCGACTGGAGATGACCGATGCAACGATCCCTGATTCTGACAGTCCTTACGATAGCGATCGCTGGTTGCCAGACGGTTCCCCAAACGGTTCCCCAAGCATCGAGCTATCGCTGGAATTGCAACGACAAGCCCTTCGAGGCCGGCCTGTGCGATCAGCCGACCAATTGGCGCCTCAGCGACTTCATGGTTCAGCGCTAAAGGCGACGATCTGCCACGCAGTCGTGATTGGAGCAAAGGCGTGGCGCCGTCTATAGGCTATCCGCAGGTGAAAAAGGTTTGAAACAGCGGAAAAACATGGCGTTGGATGTAGGGTATTTCAGTGCGATCGGGGCCGGGGCGCTCTCTTTCCTTTCGCCCTGCGTGCTGCCGCTGGTGCCGCCCTATCTGTGCTATATGGCTGGTGTTTCGGTCGATGATTTTCGCGCCGGTGCAAATCGTACGGTCAAGGCCGGCACGCGCAATGCCCTGCTGGTGACATCTCTCGCCTTCGTTCTTGGCTTTTCCACGGTGTTCGTTGCGCTGGGGGCCGGGGCCTCTACCATCGGGCGCCTGCTGCGGGTGTGGCAGGAGCCGCTCGCCATGGCGGCAGGCGTGCTCATCATCCTGATGGGGTTGAATTTTCTGGGTGTCCTGAAAATCCCCTTTCTTTCGCGTGAGGCGCGCTTCCAATCGCAAGGGAAGCCAGCAAGCACGACCGCGGCCTATGTGATGGGGCTTGCCTTTGCCTTTGGCTGGACGCCCTGCATCGGACCGGTGCTCGGGCCTATCCTGACGCTTGCCGGCGGACGCGAAACCGTGAGCGAGGGGGCCCTGCTGCTTGCCGCTTATTCGCTTGGGCTCGGCATCCCGTTTCTGTTGGCAGCGTTGTTTTCTGGCGCTTTCATGCGGTTTCTCGGCCGGTTCCGCGTGCATCTTAGTCGCGTCGAAAAGGCGATCGGCGCGCTGCTGGTGCTGGCAGGTGTGTTCTTCCTCACAGGCGGCATCCAAAGCGCGTCTTACTGGCTGCTTGAGACCTTCCCTGTCCTTGGCACGCTCGGCTAGGGTGTGTAACAGAAGCAGGCTCCGAAATTCGGCCGCATTGGTCCGCGAAGCCGCCAATGCTAGAACTGCGCGATTCTTCCATTTCCGGAAACCGTCATGACCGAAAGATCCTGCCTGTCTATCATCCTTGCCGCCGGTGAAGGCACGCGCATGAAAAGCGCGACGCCCAAGGTGTTGCACAAGATCGCCGGCCTGCCGATGCTCGCCCATGTGGCGAAGGCCGCCCGACATGCCGGTGGTGGAGACCTGTCGATGGTGATCGGATATGGCGCCGACAAGCTACGCCAGGCGATTTCCGATCTTGCCGTCGATGCCGAGACCTTCGTCCAGGAGCAGCGGCTTGGCACTGCGCATGCCGTTCTGGCAGCCAGGTCCGCCATCAAGCGTGGCTATGACGACATCCTGGTGATGTTCGGCGATACGCCGCTCATTGAAGCCGAGGCACTGATGGCAGCGCGGGCGAAGCTGGCGCAGGGCGCGGCGGTGGTCGTCATGGGCTTTCGTACCGACAATCCGTCCGGCTACGGCCGGCTGATCGAGCAGGGTGGCGAACTGGTTGCCATTCGCGAGGACAAGGACTGCTCGGAAGAAGAGCGGCGCATCAATTTCTGCAATAGCGGCCTTATGGCCATTGCCGGGCGCCACGCATTGGAAATGCTCGACAGGATCGGCAATGCCAATGCCAAGGGCGAGTATTATCTCACCGATGTCGTGGAGATCGCGCAAAAGGCCGGGCTGAAGGTAGTCGCGACCGAGGCAAGCTTCGAAAATGCGCTCGGCATCAACAATCGTGCCGAACTCGCGCAGGCTGAGGCGATCTGGCAAAAACGTGCACGCCGCAGGATGATGCTGGCCGGCGTCACATTGATTGCGCCCGAAACGGTGTTCTTCTCGTATGATACCGAGATCGGACCTGAGACGATCGTGGAGCCCAATGTATGGTTTGGTCCGGGCGTCAAGGTGGCGGAAGGCGCGAATATCCACGCATTCTGCCATCTTGAAGGTGCAAGTGTCGGCCCCGGTGCGGATGTCGGCCCCTTTGCGCGGCTGCGGCCGGGGGCCGACTTAAAGGAAAAGGCCAAGGTCGGCAATTTCTGCGAAGTCAAAAAGGCCACAGTGGAGGCCGGTGCCAAGGTCAATCACCTGACCTATATCGGCGATGCGCGTATCGGCGCTGGCGCCAATATCGGTGCTGGCACCATTACCTGCAATTATGACGGCTATTCCAAATTCTTCACCGATATCGGAGCGGGCGCCTTCATAGGCTCGAATTCGGCTCTGGTGGCGCCGGTGACCATTGGCGACGGCGCTTATGTCGCATCCGGCAGCGTGATCACCGAAAATGTTCCTGACGATTCACTCGCCTTTGGCCGGGCACGCCAGAAGACCCTGCCAGAAAGGGCGCGGATATTGCGCACGCAGCGCGCTAAAGCGGCCAAGAAGTAGATATTTGGCCTTATTGTCGTTTTGATAGTCTTTCGGCTGATATGAAACGATACTGAAAGTGACTTTCGCACGGCCGCTTAGCAAACTAGATAGCGTCCGGGATGCTGGTGGGAATCAGGGCAAATAGACCATGTGTGGAATTGTAGCGATTGTCGGCCGTAAACCGGTTGCGCCGTTGATAGTCGATGCGTTGAAGCGGCTTGAATATCGCGGATATGATTCCGCAGGCGTCGCCACTGTCGAAGGCGAAGAGCTTGGCCGGCGGCGGGCGGAAGGCAAGCTGGTCAATCTGGAGAAGCGGCTTCAAGCTGAGCCGCTTGATGGCACGATCGGCATTGGTCACACCCGCTGGGCAACACACGGCGTTCCCAACGAAACCAACGCGCATCCGCATTTTTCCGATGGTGTGGCGGTTGTCCATAACGGCATCATCGAGAACTTCGCCGAATTGCGCAGCGAATTGGTCGCCGATGGTTACGCGTTCGCCTCGCAGACCGACACCGAAGTGGTGGCGCATCTGGTTTCGCGCGAGATTGCGCGCGGGGCCGATCCTGTAACGGCGGCGCACAAGACGCTGAAGCGGTTGCAGGGCGCGTTTGCGCTGGCGATCATGTTTCGCGGCAACGACAATCTCATCGTCGGCGCCCGCAATGGGCCGCCGCTGGCGGTCGGTCACGGCGAAGGCGAAATGTTCCTCGGCTCGGATGCGATCGCGCTTGCCCCTTTCACCAATTCCGTCACCTATCTGGAGGACGGCGACTGGGCAGTCGTGCGGCGCGACGAGATCGCCATTTTCGACATTGAGGGCAACCCGGTCGAGCGCAAGCGGCAGCAGTCGCTAAGCACCAGTTTTATGGTCGACAAAGGCAATCATCGCCATTTCATGGAAAAGGAAATCCATGAGCAGCCGGAGGTGATTTCGCATACTCTGGCGCATTATCTCGACTTTGGTGCCGGCGTTTCCAAGCCGCTCGATCTGCCCTTCGACTTTGCCAAGCTTGACCGGTTGTCGATCTCGGCCTGCGGGACCGCCTATCTCAGCGGCGTCATCGGCAAATACTGGTTTGAGCGCCTGGCGCGCCTGCCGGTGGACATCGATATCGCTTCGGAGTTCCGCTATCGGGAAATGCCGATCGTCAAGAACAGCGCGGCTTTCTTCGTCTCGCAATCCGGTGAAACCGCCGACACGCTGGCTTCGCTGCGCTATTGCCGAAAGGCGGGGGTCCCGATCGGCGCGGTCGTCAATGTGCGCGAGTCGACCATCGCGCGTGAATCCGACGTGATCCTGCCGACACTGGCCGGCCCGGAGATCGGTGTGGCCTCAACCAAGGCCTTCACCTGCCAATTGTCGGTTCTCGCCTCGCTTGCCGTGCGCGCGGGCGTGGCACGTGGCACGATCTCGCCGGAACGGGAAAAGGTACTGGTTCGGGAGCTTTCGGAAGCGCCGCGCTATGCCAATCAGGTGCTGAAGCTCGACCAGCAGATCGAAAAGCTCGCGCGCGAACTTTCGTCCTACAAGCATGTGCTCTATCTCGGTCGCGACACCAACTATCCGCTGGCCATGGAAGGCGCGCTCAAGCTCAAGGAAATCTCCTATATCCACGCCGAAGGCTATGCCGCCGGTGAGCTGAAGCATGGCCCGATCGCCCTGATCGACGAGAATATGCCGGTCATCGTCATTGCACCGCATGACCGCATCTTTGAAAAGACCGTATCGAACATGCAGGAGGTTGCGGCACGTGGCGGCAAGGTGATCCTGATCACCGACAAGAAGGGTGCCGAGCAGGCAAGCCTCCAGACCATGGAAACGATCGTGCTGCCCGACATGCCGGAGATCATCACTCCCATCGTCTATGCGCTGCCGATCCAGATGCTGGCCTATTACACCGCCGTTTTCATGGGGACCGATGTCGACCAGCCGCGCAATCTCGCCAAATCGGTGACCGTCGAGTGATCCGACGGCGCCGGGCGGTTGCACCGCAGCGAATGCGTCTTATTTGATTGTTCTACTGTCAAATAGCTGCTCTACATAGAGCGTTGATTTGACTGAGCATCGAATGTCTGAAACTGCGGTCTCCATTTCCGGCATGGCAAGGATACGCAACTACTTCTTGACCGGAGTGGTGGTCTGCGCGCCGCTGGCCATCACCCTCTATATCGCCTGGTCCTTCATCGGCTGGGTTGATTCCTGGGTGAAACCTTATATTCCGGCGCGCTACAGTCCCGACACCTATCTGCCTTTCACCATCCCCGGCTTCGGGCTGATCGTGGCGCTGGTACTGACGACGCTGATAGGCTTTCTGACCGCGAATTTCGTTGGCCGCGCAGTCGTCGGCTTCGGGGAACGGCTCCTTGGGCGCATGCCTCTGGTGCGCGGTATCTATCGTTCGTTGAAGCAGATATTCGAGACGATACTTTCCAACAAGGGCGACATGTTCGACCAGGTCGGGCTGGTCGAATATCCTCGCAAGGGCGTGTGGTCGCTGGTTTTCATGGGTGGCGAAAAGGAAACCGAGATCAACGAGAAGCTGCATGTCGCCGACGACCCGTTGATTGGCGTCTTCATGCCCTGCACGCCCAATCCGACCACCGGTTTCCTCATGTATGTCCGGAAATCGGAGATCGTCCTGCTGGATATGACGATCGAAGAGGGGGCGCGGTTGATCGTGTCGGCCGGGCTGGTTGCGCCGGCGGTGAAAAAAACGCTCGTGGACGTCAATGGCGAGAAGGTTGAAATCGCCAATCCTGCGCTCGCGGCTGCGTCTCAACCGGCGCGAAGCAAGCGCACGGCCTCGTCCCGGCCGAACAGATAGAGAAGTAGCCTGATCGCTTCACCACGCTTGGTTTGCAGATCGGGGTCGCGCGCAAGCAACAGTCTGGCGTCATCGCGGGCGGTTTCCAGAAGATCGGCATGCATTTCGATACGCGCCACCTGGAAACCCTGCGTGCCGGACTGGCGGGTGCCCAGCAATTCGCCTTCGCCGCGCAGCTTCAAATCCTCCTCTGAGATGCGGAAACCGTCTTCCGTCTCGCGCATGACCGACAGGCGGCGCTTGGCGGTTTCGCCGAGCGGGTCCTGGTAGAGGAGCACGCAGGTCGAAGCCTTGGAGCCGCGTCCTACCCGGCCACGCAACTGATGAAGCTGGGCAAGCCCGAAGCGTTCAGCATGCTCGATGACGATGATGGTCGCGTCGGGGACATCGACGCCGACTTCGATTACCGTGGTGGCGATCAGGATGCGAGTTTCGCCTTCCTTGAAGGCGCGCATGGCCTCATCTTTGTCCGCGCCCTTCATGCGGCCATGAACGAGACCGAGCGCATTTCCGAAAACCGGTTTCAGCGAGGCAAAGCGGTCTTCCGCCGCCATCAGCTTGACCTCTTCGGATTCCTCGACCAGTGGGCAGATCCAGTAGATTTTCTGGCCATCCGCGACGGCATCGCGCATGCGCCCGATCAGTTCGTCCAATCGCTCCAGTGGCAGGGTGATGGTGCGGATCGGCTGGCGGCCAGCCGGCTTTTCTGTCAGGCGCGACACGTCCATGTCGCCAAAGGCCGTCAGCACCAATGTGCGCGGGATCGGCGTTGCCGTCATCACCAGCATATCGGGCGCCTCGCCCTTTGCGGTGATCGCCAGGCGCTGATGCACGCCGAAGCGATGTTGCTCGTCGATGACGGCCAGCGCCAGATCGCGGAAGCGCACCGTCTCCTGAAACAGCGCATGGGTGCCGACGACCAGATCGATCTCCCCGCTTTCAAGGCCTGCCAGAGTGTCGGCGCGCTCGCGGCCCTTTTCGCGCCCGGTCAATACTGCAGTGCGCAGACCGGCCTTGGCTGCAAGTGGTGCGATGGTCGCAAAATGCTGGCGGGCAAGGATTTCGGTCGGCGCCATCAGGGCTGCCTGACCGCCGGCCTCCACGGCGCGCGCCATGGCGAGCAAGGCCACCACCGTCTTGCCGGAACCGACATCGCCCTGAAGCAGTCGCAGCATGCGTTCAGGTCGTTGCAGATCGGCATCGATTTCGGCGAGTGCGTCGGTTTGCGAACAGGTGAGAGAATAGGGCAGGGCGTTGCGTATTGCGGTTATCTTTCGCCCGTCGCCGACAAGCGGTCTGCCGTGGGCGCGGCGCACGGTGGCGCGCACCAGCGCCAGCGAGATTTGCCCGGCCAGGAACTCGTCATAGGCAAGCCTGCGCCATGCCGCACTATCTGGCGAAACATCGAGCGGATCGGCGGGACTGTGCAGCCGGCGCAGCGCGTCCGCAAAGCCTGGAAAGCTCTGGCGGCGCGCCACATCCGTGTCGAGCCATTCCGGCAGAGCGGGAATGCGCTCCAGCGCCTGGCCGATGGCACGGCGCAACACCTTGCCCGAAAGGCCAGCGGTGAGCGGGTAGACCGGCTCGACCAGCGGCAGGCCGTCCGCATCACCGGCAAGCGCGATGTGATCGGGATGCACCATGCTCGGGCGGCCGTTGAACCACTCCATGCGCCCGCTGACGACAACCTCCGCTCCAACTGGCATGGATTTTTCCAGCCAGCCGGCATTGGCATGGAAAAAGGTGAGGGCGATCTCGCCGGTCTCGTCGAAGGCATAGACACGGTAGGGCACGGATCTGTTGCCGCGCGGTGGTGGCTGGTGGCGGTCGATGGTCACTTCCAGCGTGACAATGGCACCGTTTGGCGCCAGCGCGATTTCGGGCCGGTTGCGCCGGTCGATGACCGAATGCGGCAGCACGAAGATGAGATCGCAGGCGCGTGCCTTGCGGGCGGATATGTCGGCCGGAACGATCTTTTCGATCAGTTCGGCGATTTTCGGCCCGACGCCCGCAAGCGAGGTGATCGGCACAAACAGAGGGTCGAGCAGAGACGGGCGCATGACATGACTCTTAAGGCCAGTGTGACCATACGCAAGGCTGACATGCCGCATCATCCACGCTATATGCCCGGTTCGGCAATCAGGACACGGACCAAAATGACAGGAACGACACGATCAAGTGACGGGCTCGACGCTCGTCGGCGCAAACTCCTGTTCCGCTCCTGGCATCGCGGCATGCGTGAGATGGATCTGATTCTCGGCGGCTTCGCCGATAGCGCTATCCATGGACTGTCGGAGGCCGAACTGGACGAATATGAAGCCGTACTTGAGTTGCAGGATGCCGACCTGCTGTCATGGGTCACAGGCGAGCGCCCAGTTCCATCGACTCATGACACCGCAATGTTTCGCAAGATCCTGGCTGCGCGGCAGGGGATGAGTTTTTCCCGATGAACCTGATCAAATCGCTGGGCCTGCCGAAAGGCGGCAGCACCGGTCAATTCGTTGTCGACGGCGTGGCCGATGGTTACGAGGCGTTCGCGCTTGCACAGGCGGCGGCTGAAATTACACCGGACGGCCCGCTTGTCTTCGTCGCGCGTGATGGCCAGCGCCTGCCGGCGATCATCGAGGCACTCGCCTTTGTTGCACCTGGCCTGCCGGTGCTGGAATTCCCCGCATGGGACTGCCTGCCCTATGACCGTGTTTCACCGGGGTCGGAAGCTGCGGCGCGGCGTCTGGATGCGTTGGCTGCCATGGCTGCCCTGGCGAAGGAACCGCATCGTGCTGTCATCCTGACGACGGCAAATGCGCTTTTGCAGCGTATTCCGCCTGCCGAAGCGATCGAGGCTCAGACCTTCCGCGCCAAGCCGGGCAACCAGGTCGACATGAATGTGCTGGTGTCGCGGCTCGAAAATTCGGGTTTCGACCGGGTCTCGACCGTGCGCGATATCGGCGAATTCGCCGTTCGCGGCGGCATTCTCGATCTCTATGCCCCCGGTTCGGCCGAGGCGCTGCGGCTCGACTTCTTCGGCGATACGCTGGAATCGATCCGCGCCTTCGACGTCGCCACGCAGCGCACCACTGGCCAGCGCAATCTGGTCACGCTGCAGCCGATGAGCGAAGTGACCTTGACGCCGGATGCCATCAGCCGTTTCCGGCGCAGTTACATCGAAGCCTTCGGTGCGCCCTCGCGCGATGACGGGCTTTATGCGGCGATCAGCGAAGGCCGGCGCTTTGCCGGCATGGAGCATTGGCTGCCGTTCTTCTATGAGCGGCTGGAGACGCTGTTCGACTATCTGCCAGGCGTGCCGGTGGTGTTCGATCATCTGGCGCGCGAGGCGCTGGGCGAGCGTCACACGCTCATCCTCGACTATTACCAGGCACGCAAGGAGCAGGCGTCGGGTGCGCTGAAAGACGCTGTGCCCTACCAGCCTGTCCCGCCGGCGCAGATGTATCTTTCGCCAGACGATGTCTCGGCGGCGCTGCCGGATCGTATCGCGATCGAGTTCACCGGTTTCGATGCACCCGATCATGACGGCCGCAAGCTGTTGCGCGCTGGCGCGCATGCCGGCCGAGGTTTCGAGCTTGAGCGGGCTGATCCCAATATCAACGTGTTTGCCGCAGCCGTGACGCATATCAGCGAGATGCGCGCGGCCGGTCGGCGGGTAGTGATCGCCGGCTGGACGGAAGGCTCGCTCGATCGTCTGGCGCAAATCCTTGCCGAACATGAACTCGGCAATCTCAAGCCGGTCTCGACGCTGGCCGAGGTGGCAAAATTGGCGGCAGGACAGGCGGGTCTTGCTGTGCTGCCGCTTGAAGCAGGCTTTGAGACTGACAGTTTCGTCATCGTTGCCGAGCAGGACATTCTCGGCGACCGGCTGGTGCGGCGTTCAAAGAAACGCAAACGTGCATCCGACTTCATTGCGGAGGCAGCTTCGCTGTCTGCAGGCGACGTTGTGGTTCACGCCGACCATGGGATCGGCCGCTTCATCGGCCTGCGTACCATCGAGGCAGTTGGCGCGCCACATGACTGCCTGGAGATCCACTATGCCGGTGACGACCGGCTGTTTCTCCCGGTTGAAAATATCGAGCTTTTATCGCGCTATGGCTCCGATGCCACCGAAGCGACGCTCGACAAGCTGGGCGGCGGCGCCTGGCAATCGCGCAAGGCGCGGCTGAAAAAGCGCCTGCTCGAAATGGCAGGACAACTCATCCAGATCGCCGCCGAACGGCAATTGCGGGCGGCCCCGGCCTTCAATCCGCCGAACGGCGTTTATGACGAGTTCGCCGCGCGTTTCCCTTATGAGGAAACCGACGACCAGCAGCGGGCCATCGATTCCGTCATGGATGACCTGGCAGCTGGCAAGCCTATGGATCGTCTAATCTGTGGTGACGTCGGCTTTGGCAAGACCGAAGTGGCGCTGCGCGCCGCCTTCCTGGCGGCGATGGAAGGTTTCCAGGTCGCTGTGGTGGTGCCGACGACGCTGCTTTCGCGCCAGCATTTCAAGACCTTCTCGCAGCGTTTTTCCGGCCTGCCTCTGGTCGTGCGGCAGGCTTCCCGCCTTGTCGGATCGAAGGAGCTGGCGGAAACCAAGAAGGGACTGACCGAAGGCACGGTCGATATCGTCGTCGGCACGCATGCGCTGCTCGGCTCATCCATCTCCTTCAAGAATCTCGGCCTGCTGATCATCGACGAGGAGCAGCATTTCGGCGTCAAGCACAAGGAGCGGCTGAAGGAGCTGAAAAGCGACGTGCATGTGCTGACGCTGTCGGCAACGCCGATTCCGCGCACCCTGCAGCTTGCCTTGACGGGTGTGCGCGAACTGTCGTTGATCGCCACGCCGCCGGTCGACCGCATGGCGGTGCGCACCTTCATCTCGCCCTTCGATCCGCTGGTGATCCGCGAGACTCTGCTGCGTGAGCGCTATCGCGGCGGCCAGAGCTTCTATGTCGTGCCGCGCATTGCCGACCTTGGCGAAATCAAGGACTTCCTGCACGCTTCCGTACCGGAATTGAAGGTCGCGACAGCCCACGGCCAGATGGCGCCGGGCGAACTCGACGACATCATGAACGCCTTCTATGACGGCCAGTATGACGTGCTCCTGTCCACGACCATTGTGGAATCCGGCCTCGACATCCCGACCGCCAATACGCTGATTGTGCATCGAGCCGACATGTTCGGCCTCGCGCAGCTCTACCAGTTACGCGGGCGGGTAGGGCGCTCGAAACTGCGCGCCTATTCGCTGTTCACGCTGCCGGCAAACCGCAAGCTCACCGATACCGCCGACCGCCGGCTGAAGGTACTGCAATCGCTCGATACGCTGGGTGCTGGTTTCCAGCTTGCCAGCCACGACCTCGACATTCGCGGCGCCGGCAATCTCCTAGGCGAGGAACAGTCTGGCCATATCAAGGAGGTCGGTTTCGAGCTCTATCAGCAGATGCTCGAAGAGGCGGTGGCCGAGGTAAAGGACAGCGGCGAAGTGCAGGACAGCGGCTGGTCGCCGCAGATCACTGTCGGCACGGCGGTGATGATCCCGGACTCTTACGTGCCCGACCTGCAATTGCGCCTGGCGCTTTACCGCCGCCTGGGTGACCTCGAAACAGCGGAGGAGATCGACGGTTTCGCTGCCGAGATGATCGACCGCTTCGGACCGCTACCCGAGGAAGTCCAGCACCTTTTGAAGATCGTCTTCATCAAGTCGCTGTGCCGCCGGGCCAATGTCGAGAAACTGGATGCCGGGCCGAAGGGCGTGGTCCTCCATTTCCGCAACCGACAATTTGCCGACCCGGCGGGTCTGGTGCGCTTCATTGGCGAACAAGGTTCGCTTGCCAAAATCCGCCCCGACCAGAGCGTGGTGTTCATCCGCGACTGGCCGTCTGCGGAAAAGCGCATGGCAGGCGCCGCCGTGGTGATGACGCAACTCACCCGCCTGGTCGAAAAGGTGGCGGCTTAAAGCAATTCCAGGAAAAGTGGGAACCGGTTTTCCGTCCGGAATTGCGTAAAACAAAGAGTTAGAGCGGCTCTGAGGTTCAAAATATGAACGCTGTACGCCTCAATCGGCGGCAGGCTCCAGTTCCCCGCGAGCCTTGGCGGCCGCAACCTGACGGATGGCATCGGCAAGGGTGGGGGTTTCCTGCGCACCCATCACCGCATATCTGCTCTCCAGCAGGAAGCAGGGTACGCCGGTGATGCCCATGCGCGAAGCGGTGGCGACTTCGTTGGCAACCGCGTCCCGATCCTTGTCGGTTGCCAGAAGAGCCGTCACGACAGGCGCATCCATGCCGGCCTCGCCCGCCGCCTCGATCAGCACCGCATGGTCGCCGACATTTTTACCTTCCTCAAAATAAAGCTGGAACAGCCGCCTTGCGAGCCGGTTCTGCACATCTCCACCGAAGGTGGCAGCCCAGCGGATGACGCGGTGGGCGTCGAGCGTGTTGGGCGAGACCTTGATGGCGTCGAAGTCGAAATCTATGCCTTCTGCGGCGCCGAGCGGCTGAATGCGCGCATGGATTTCGCGCAGCTTTTCATCGCTGCCGAACTTCGCCAGCATATATTCCTTACGGTCCTTACCTTGGGGCGGAATGGTCGGGTCAAGCTGGAAAGGCCGCCAGCGAACCTGCACATCGATCTCGGGTACAGCGGCAAGCGCCTTGTCCAGGCGTCTTTGACCGATGAAGCACCAGGGGCAGACGACATCCGAAACGACATCGACGACGATGGCCTGCTGCTCGTTGCTCATCTGGAAAATCCCTTCGTGCCGGTTACTCGGCCTTGTGCCACCAGGTCGGCAGCTGATAGCCGAATATAGGCGTCTTTGCCGGGTGCGCCAAATCGCTCCAATAGGCCAGAAACTGCTGGGTGTTGTGCTGCATCGGCACAATATAGGCGCCCGAGATCAGCAGCCGATCGAGTGCGCGCACGGCTGCGACGTAAGCTTCCTTGTCGCGCGCGTTGAGCATGGCGTCGATCATCGCATCCACGGCGGGGTCAGCAACGCCGGCCAGATTGAAGGAGCCTTCGGTGTTGGCCGATTCCGAACCCCAGCGGAAAATCAGTTCGATGCCCGGCGAAAGCGTGCCCTGAAATCCGGTCGTGCCGATCAGCACCTCGAAATCGAAACGTTGCTTGCGTGCCTGGATTTGGTCGGCCTCGAGCGCGCGAATGACGACTTCGATGCCGATCTTCTGCAGCGTGCGCTGGTAGAGCGCGGCGAGGCGTTCCTCGCTCTGGGAGGCCGTCAATATCTCGAAGCCGAAAGGCTGGCCGTCCGGACCGATCATGCGGCCGTTCTGCAGGCTATAGCCGGCAGATTTGAGCAGCTCGAATGCAGCCTTGAGAACCTTACGGTCGCGTCCTGAGCCGTCGGTCACCGGAGGCTTGTAGGTGCCGTCCATCACCTCGGGCAGGACTTTTCCGGGGAAGGGCGCAAGCAGCGCCGTTTCCACCGCGCTGGCGGGTTGTCCGAGCGCCGACAGCTCCGAACCCTGCCAATAGCTTGCCGTGCGCTGATATTGACCGGCGAACATATTCTTGTTGGCCCACTCGAAATCATAGAGCATGGCAAGTGCGCGCCGCACCACAGGATCGGAGAATTTGGGCAGCCTTGTATTGAAAAGGAAACCGGTGACCACCGGCGGCAATCCGGTTTCGAAGGTTTCAGCAATCACCTTGCCGCTTTTCAGCGCCGGAAAATCAAAGCTGCGCTCACGCTTGACCGGATCGGCTTCGGCAAAGGTCGAACAGATGCCTTTCTTGAAGGCTTCGAATTGCGCATTGGCGTTGAGAAAATATTCTATCGTGATGCGGTCGAAATTGTCGAAACCGCGCTTTGCCGGAATATTCCTGGCCCAGTAGTCGGGGTTACGCTCGAAGATGATGCGCTGGCCCGGCACCACCTGCGCGACCCGGTACGGCCCGCTGCCGATCAACGGCTTCAGCGTGGTCTGGTCGAAAGTGTCCTTGTCGAACGCATGTTTCGGCAGGATGGGCGTCATGGCAATGATCAGCGGGAATTCGCGATCCGCCTTGTCGTTGAAGGTGAAGCGCACGCTGCGTTCGCCGGTCTTTTCCAGCTTTTCCACGCGCTTCATGCGGTCGCTATAGGGCGGGCGGCCTTTTTCGGTATAGACCTCATAGGTGAAAAGCACGTCCTCGGGCGTGATGGGTTTGCCGTCCGACCATTTCGCATTCGGATCGAGGTGAAATTCGATGCTGCTGCGGTCGGCAGGCATGTCCGCCGTCTTGGCCAGCAGCCCGTAAAGCGAAAAGGCCTCGTCGGCGCTGCGCTGCATCAGCGGCTCGAACACCAGATTGCCGAAGATCGTATCAATCATTCCGCGCGCAGTGGTGCGCAGGCTCTTGATGATGAATGGATTAAGATTGTCGAAGCTGCCGACCACGCAATGGGTGATGTCGCCGCCCTTGGGTGCGTCGGGATTAGCATAGGGAAAGCTCCTGAACCCATCCTGCAGCGCCGGCTCACCCTGCATGGCGATGGCGTGGACCGGCTCGGCCGTCGCCTGGACGGCAACGGCCGGTAGAAAAGCCAGCGCGGCACAGAACGAAAGATACATGCGGCGCATGACGGCTGATCCCAATTCTTGTAATTTCTGCTGATTCGTTTTTGAATCTAACACGGTGGCGCTATTGTGAGCTCCGGTCGGCCGATCGCCAATATTCAGAGGCAACGGGGCTGGATTCGGAAGGTCGTGCGGTGTAACACGCCGGCGAGAGTCATGCTGTTGCCTTATTTTGCCAACAGGTAGCGTGGCCGATAGCTAAGCCGTGCCGGTCTCCGGATCATTTGAGAGGAATAGAGACAAGATGACGAGCCTGAAAACCGACACTGCCCGTCTTTCTGCCCTGGCCGCAGGCGTGGTCGGCCTGCTCGCAGTGGGTATTTCGCCTGCAGCGGCCCAGCAGTCGCCGCAAATCCCGGAAGGCTGGTTCAAGGCCTGTTCCAAGCAGGAAGATGTGGATATCTGCAATGTGCAGAACATCACCACGGCGGGGAACGGCCAGCTCATTACCGGCATCAGCATGATCGAGCTCAAGGGCAAGGTGAACCGCAAGGTGTTCCAGGTCACGGTTCCCACCGGTCGCCTGGTTCCTCCCGGCATCGGGCTGCAGATCGACGGCGGCAAGGCGCAGAAGATCGACTACGTCATCTGCTTCCCGGATCGCTGCGTGGCAGAAGCCCAGCTTTCCGATCAGCTCGTCGCATCCTTCAAGAAGGGTTCGGAATTGACGCTGACCTCGGTGAACTTCCAGAATCAGCCTAACCCGATCAAGGTCTCGCTGAAGGGCTTCACCGGCGCCTATGACGGCCCGCCGCTCCAGCAGTCGGACCTTGAGGACCGCCAGAAGAAGTTGCAGGAATTCGTCAGCAAGAACAACGAAGACTTTGCCAAGAAGCTCAAGGAAGAGCAGGAAAAGGCAAAGGCAGCGAACTGAGTTCACTGTATTTCGGGGACGGGCGGGGTTCTCAACCCCCGCCTTTTCAGTGACTGAATCAGGCTACCAGCAACGAGTAGTTGTGCCGTGCGGCGTTTTTGGCGTTGCGGAACAATCGCCAGCCTGATAACCGCTTGGCGGGCATTACTCATCATATTTCATTAGCTTGCCGCAGCTTGCGGCAAGGCCTCGGTTTGCGCGCTTGACATGGGTCGATAATTTTGGCGCAGTGGTTCGCAAACGAGGGGATCGGCGAAAGATAAGAAAATGGCGGAGCGGTCGCAAAATCTTCAGGACCTTTTCCTGAACTCAGTTCGCAAGAGTAAGAATCCACTTACGATTTTCCTGATCAATGGCGTGAAACTGACAGGCGTCGTAACTTCTTTCGACAATTTCTGTGTGCTGTTGCGCCGCGACGGGCATTCTCAACTCGTCTACAAACACGCGATTTCCACCATCATGCCTAGCCAGCCGGTTCAGATGTTCGATGGCGAGGAAAACGGCTAGGACATCTGATTGGCCAAAAACAACCGGCAAGCGGACGAGGGCGCCCCAGCTGGCAGTGATACCAGTGCGGTCGTCATCGTGCCGGTGCTTTCACGCCCGCAGCGCGGCGAGGATGATTCGGGGCGTCCGCGCCTGACCCGCTCGCCGCAGGCGCGGCTCGATGAGGCTGTGGGGCTGGCCTGCGCCATCGATCTTGATCCCGTCCACACGTCCATTGTTCCCGTCGGCGAACCACGCCCGGCAACGCTGCTTGGCAGCGGCAAGGTCGAGGAACTGGCGCAGGTCGTGCATGACACCGGAGCCGAACTGGTCATCGTCGACCACCCGCTGACACCGGTGCAGCAGCGTAATCTGGAAAAGGCCGCAAACGCCAAGGTGCTGGACCGTACCGGGCTGATCCTGGAGATTTTCGGCCGGCGCGCCCGCACAAGGGAAGGAACCTTGCAGGTCGACCTCGCCCATTTGAACTATCAGAAGGGGCGGCTGGTCCGCAGTTGGACCCACCTTGAACGTCAACGCGGTGGCGCAGGCTTCCTGGGTGGTCCGGGCGAAACCCAGATCGAGGCCGACCGTCGCGCGTTGCAGGACAAGATCGTCAAGCTGAAGCGCGAGCTGGAAACAGTGCGCCGCACGCGCGACCTGCACCGTGCCAAGCGCAAGAAGGTGCCGTTCCCGGTGGTCGCCATTGTCGGCTACACCAATGCCGGCAAATCCACCCTGTTCAACCGGCTGACCGGGGCAGGGGTTCTTGCCGAGGATATGCTGTTTGCCACGCTCGACCCCACTCTCAGGCGGGTACGCCTGCCGCATGGCACGTCTGTCATCCTGTCGGATACGGTCGGGTTCATTTCAGATCTGCCGACCCATTTGATCGCGGCTTTCCGTGCCACGCTGGAAGAAGTCGTCGAAGCCGACCTGATCATCCATCTGCGCGATATCTCCGACCCTGACACCACCGCCCAGGCCGAAGATGTAGAACAGATTCTGCTCGATCTTGGCGTCGATCCCGCAGACAAGACGCGCATCATCGAGGTGTGGAACAAGATCGACCTGCTGGACGATGCCAATCGCGAGCACCTTCTCGGTGGCGGTTCCGCCAGCAGGCACGCTTCGCCAGTCGCGATCTCGGCGGCAACCGGAGAAGGGATCGATACACTTGCAGCACTGATCGAGGAACGGCTTTCCGGCGCGTTGGAGGAGATCACCGTTACGCTGGAGCCCAGTCAACTTGGCCTAATCGATTGGCTCTACCGCAACGGTGATGTGACCGGACGCTTGAATAATGAGACTGGCAGCGTAACCGTCACATTGAACGCAACAACGGCAGCGCGAGAGGAGATTGAAAGCAGATTACATCGCGATAACAAGCGATAGCGCCTGTTACTTCATTCTTTTTGCCTGCTGCCAGAGCACTTCCATTTCCTCGAGGGAGGCGTTCTCCAGGCTCGATCCGGCTTCAGTCAGTGCTTGTTCAACATAGTGGAAGCGGGATCGAAACTTTTCGTTGGTGCCGGCAAGCGCGGCTTCCGCATCGAGCTTGAGATGGCGGCCGAAATTCACCAGAGCAAACAGGACGTCGCCGAATTCGTCCTTCATCGAGCTTTCGTCGGCATTCGCCATGGCCTCTCGAAGTTCGGTAATTTCCTCCTCGATCTTGTCGAGTATGGGTCCGGCAGAGCCCCAGTCGAAACCGACACGGGCTGCCTTTTCCTGTAGTTTCAAGGCGCGGGTGAGCGTAGGAAGGGCGAGGGGAATTCCATCGAGAAACCCGCTGCCGTGATCTTCTGCCGCGAGGCCTCGGGCTAGGCGTGCCTTGCGTTTTTCGGCCTTTTCCTCGGCCTTGATGGCCTCCCACATGCCCTTGGCCATGCCAGCGCTACGTGCCTTTTCATCGCCGAAGACATGCGGATGGCGGCGGATCATCTTAGTGGTAATCGCCTCCACGACGTCGGCGAATGAGAATTCTCCGGCTTCCTCGGCCATGCGGGCGTGATAGACGACCTGGAGCAGGAGATCGCCGAGTTCGAGGCGCAGATCATCAAGGTCACCACGCGCGATAGCGTCGGCGACCTCATAGGCTTCCTCGATCGTATAGGGCGCAATGGTCTCGAAATTCTGTTCGACATCCCACGGACAGCCGGTTTCGGGCGCGCGCAAAGCGGCCATGATCTCGATAAGGCGCGAAATATCACGGGATGGGTGCATGATCCGATGCTAAACGTCCGCAAGCTCTCACGCACCATAGAACGGCGGCGCTGTGTGCTTGTCCACAGGAAGGCATTGACCAAACTTGCACCATCGCAAGGTCAAAATCAGCCACGATAGGGTGCCTGCCGCACCGCCTTGTAAAGGCGCTGCATTCCGGTGAGCGTCCCAGCCAGCAATACGCCCAAGAGACCGCCGCCAATCTTGGTAAACAGGTCGAACAGATGTCCATGGCGCCCAGGTATGATCAGTTGCAGGCTCTCGAGCACGATTGCGGCTGCCACGACCATCAGCGCTATGAGCCAAAGGCGTCGGGGATAGGCGGCGGCAAACAGAAAGCCGCAAACAGCGAATGCGGCAAGACGCTCGAAGGTCGGGCCGGCGGTGGTCTCCGGCCGCAACACCATCGGGCCAAGCGTGGCCACGGCAATGGCAAGCAGGCTCAACCAGGCGATGATCTTCAGAAAGGTCCTGAGCAACTGAATGGATTTCCGTTGAGGCGGTGGTTGGTGCCACAGTCTAGATTGTCGGAATTGATGCGGTCAGCGGGCATCACGGATTGGTCGGCAGCTTAGCCGGTTTGACCGTGACTGCCTAGCGCTGTCGAAATCGACCGTAGTGGAGGTTGATAGGGGTGCCCGGCAATAGGTAAAAGTCGCATAAGATATATTATGGAACTAATGCAGAGAGCGGTAGGTGTAGATATTGACTTGCCAATGGCGTTGGCTTGAAAGTTGGCGGCTGCGCGGGTTCGATCGCTGTTTGCCTTTCAATTCAGCTACTTCGATGGCGATGCTAACGCCAACGGTCACCTGGCAGATCTTTGCTTGGCGGCTGGCCTGCGTGCCTTGACGCGCATGAAAAAAGGCGCCCGGAGGCGCCTTTCGTGATCTGCTCGATTAAGGAGGCAAATTCGCAATCTACTGCGGAAGCTTGTCGTCCACGCCCTTCACATAGAAGTTCAGTCCGAGCAGAGTCCCATTATCGGCCACTTCGCCAGGCTTTAGCCATTCGGTACCGTCCTGCTTGGTGATCGGACCCGTATAAGGATTGAACTCGCCGGATTTGATCTTTGCCTCGGTTTCCTCGGCAAGCTTCTTCACATCGTCGGGCATGTTGGTGTACGGCGCCATGACGACGTTGCCTTCCTTCATGCCGTCCCAGACGTCGTGCTGCTCCCATGTTCCATCGATGACGGCCTTGACGCGCTTCACATAATACGGACCCCAATCGTCCACGATCGCCGTAAGCTGCGTCTGCGGGCCGAATTTGATCATGTCGGTCGCTTGGCCGAATGCCTTGATGCCGCGTTCGGTGGCAACCTGCATCGGTGCAGTCGAATCCGTGTGCTGGGTGATGATGTCGACACCCTGGTCAATCAGCGCCTTGGCGGCGTCCGCTTCCTTGCCGGCATCGAACCAGGTGTTGGCCCAGACCACCTTGACCTTGAAATCCGGATTGACCGTCTGCGCGCCGAGCATGAAGGCATTGATGCCGAGCACCACTTCCGGGATCGGGAACGAAGCGATGTAGCCGGCAACGCCTGTCTTCGACATCTTGGCGGCAATCACGCCCTGAACGTAGCGGCCCTCATGGAACTTCGAATTGTAGGTCGCGACATTCGGATGCTCGCGCTTGTAGCCGGTCGCATGCTCGAATTTCACTTCAGGGAACTTGCCGGCGACCTTGTTGGTGGCGTCCATGAAGCCGAAGGACGTGGTGAAGATGATGTTGCAGCCGGAACGGGCGAAGCGCTCGATCGCGCGCTCGGCGTCAGCGCCTTCAGGCACGCTTTCCAAATAGGCCGTCTCGACCTGGTCACCCAATTCCTTTTGAACTTCCAGCAGGCCCTGATGGTGCTGATAGGAATAGCCGAAATCACCGATCGGACCGACATAGATCCAGCAGGCCTTGACCTTGGCTTCCGCCGACATCGTTCCGAGCGACAGCGCGGCCGCCGCCACGGCAAGCGACAGAATGGTTTTCTTCATTGACGTGATCCTTTTCCCTGAGTTGCCGGCATACTTCCGCGCATTTTCGTAGTCTTTTGTTTTGACCATGAATTTTCCCCCTTATCAATTCCCTTATCGATCCGGCACGAACGGCCGCCCCAGAGAAGCCGGTGTGTTCACCATGGTCATTCGCCGGTTGCGCGAGATTAGAACAAGCACGACTACCGTTGCCAGATAGGGCAGCGAAGAAAGTAGCTGTGAGGGCACCCCTATCCCCAGGGCCTGTGCGTGGAGCTGACCGATGGTGACTGCGCCGAACAGATATGCGCCGGCAAGAACCCGCCAGGGCCGCCATGAGGCGAAAACGACCAGCGCCAGCGCGATCCAGCCACGTCCGGCAGTCATGTTTTCCACCCATTGCGGCGTGTAGACAAGTGACAGATAGGCTCCGGCAAGCCCGGCGCAGGCGCCGCCGAACATCACCGCCAGATAACGGATCAGGATCACGTTGATGCCGAGCGCATGGGCCGAACCGTGATTGTCGCCGACTGAGCGTAGCGTCAGCCCTACCCGTGAACGGAACAGGAACCAGGCAACGCCGGCCGTCAGCAGAATGGACAGGTAGAACACCGGATCCTGTCCAAAAATGAGCCGGCCGATAAGCGGTATGTCGGATAGAAACGGTATGTCGATATTGGTCAGCTTGACCCCGGGCAGGCCGACGAAGCTCTCGCCCAACATGCCCGACAGCCCAAGGCCGAGTAGTGTCAGCGCCAGGCCGGTCGCGACCTGATTGGTGACCAGCGTCAGCGTCAGGAAAGCAAAGAGCAGCGAAAACAGTGCCCCGACAGCTATAGCGGCGAAGATGCCAAGCCAGGGCGATCCGGTGGTAAGGGCAACGCCGAATCCTGTCACCGCGCCCATCACCATCATGCCTTCGACGCCGAGATTGAGCACCCCGGCACGCTCGGATACCAATTCACCGACCGCAGCAATCAGCAGCGGCGTCGCCGCCGTTGCGATCGTCATCAGGACCGCTTCAAGCATTCCCATGCGAAACCTCCGCCTTGTGCGCAGTCGAGCCAACGAACCGGACGCGATAATGGATTAGCGTGTCGCAGCCCAGCACGAAGAACAGCAGCATGCCCTGGAAGGCACGCACGACCTTATCCGAGACGCCAATCGAGATTTGTGCCGCCTCCCCGCCAAGATAGGACAGGGCCAACACCAGCCCTGCTGCGATGATGCCGAGCGGATTGAGGCGGCCCAGAAAGGCCACGATGATGGCGGCAAAGCCATAGCCGGGCGAAATGGTCGGCCGAAGCTGGCCGATCGCGCCTGAAACTTCCGAAATGCCGGCAAGGCCTGCGAGCCCGCCGGAGACCAGGAAGGCGAAAATGACCATGCGGGAGGCAGAAAAGCCGCCGAAGCGCCCTGCCCGTGGGCTCTGGCCAAGCACCTTGACCTCGAAGCCCTTCAGCATGCGCGAGAGCATGAACCAGGCCACTAAGGCCGCAACCAGCGCGAACACGAAGCCCCAGTTGGCGCGGCCCATCGATGGCCAGATTTCAGGCAGGATCGCATATTGATGGAAATTGCGTGTTTCAGGAAAGTTCATGCCCTGCGGGTTGCGCCAGGGCCCGCGCACCAGCCAATCCAGGAACAACTGGGCGACATAGACCAGCATCAGGCTGGTCAGGATTTCATTGGTGTTGAACCGGGTCTTCAGCAATGCCGGGATGAACCCGTAGGCGGCTCCGCCGATGACACCCATGATGAGCATCAGAGGCAGGATTATCCAGGACTGGAGATCCGGATACATGACTGGGAGGATCGAGCCGGTGATGGCGCCGATGATGAACTGTCCCTCCGCTCCGATGTTCCAGTTGTTGGACAGGAAGCAGATCGACAGGCCCACCGCAATCAGGATCAACGGGGCTGCCTTGATCGCAAGCTCATGCAGCGACCACATCTCGCGCAGCGGGTCGACGAAGTAGTAGTACAGCGCATCGAGCGGGTTCTTGCCCAGCAGTGAAAACATGATCGCGCCGGCGATCAGCGTCAGTGCGAGCGCGATGAATGGTGAAAGCGCGCTGTAAAGCGCCGATTGCTGCGGGCGCTTGACCAGTTCGATGCGCATCAGGCAACCTCCGCTTCTGTGACCTCGACATGGCCGGGCTCGGCGCCGCCCATCAGCAGGCCGATCTTTTCCAGTGTTGCCTCGGCAATCGGAATGGGTTTGGACAATTCGCCATTGTGCATGACCGCGATCAGGTCCGAGATTTCGAACAGCTCGTCCAGGTCCTGGCTGATGACGAGAACCGCCGACCCTTTGCGCGCAAGTTCGATCAGCGCCTGGCGGATATGTGCTGCGGCACCGGCATCGACCCCCCAGGTCGGCTGATTGACAACCATCACTGCCGGCTGGCGGTCGAGTTCGCGCCCGATGATGAATTTCTGCAGATTCCCGCCCGAAAGTGCTGCTGCTTCGGGATCAGGCCCGCTCTTGCGCACATCCATCGCCTGTATGATGCGCTGTGAGGCGGCGGCAATTGCCTTGTCGCGCACGATGCCGCCAGCCCCGAGAAATGCCTTCGCATCCGTGGCATGGCGTGAAAGCAACAGGTTTTCAGAAAGCCTCATTCTTGGCGCGGCGCCATGGCCAAGCCGCTCTTCCGGCACGAAGGCCGCGCCCAGTTTGCGGCGACCGGTGATCGACAGCCGGGTGGCATCCTTGTCGCGTATGCGCACGGTATTGGCATCGGCCTGCAGGACCTCGCCCGAAACGGCCTCGAAGAACTCGCCCTGCCCGTTGCCGGCAACGCCTGCGATGCCGATGATCTCCCCTGCGCGAACATTGAGACTGATGTTGTGAAGCGGGATCGAAAACGGCGTGGCTGGCTTGCGCGACAGGCTGCGCACCTCAAGCAGTGTGCGTGCCTTGTCCATGCCTTCGGCCGGCTCGCGCACGACAGTCAGCACTTCGCTGCCGACCATCATGCGGGCAAGTGACGACGCGGTCTCGTTGCGCGGGGTGCAGTGGCCGACGACCTTGCCATGGCGCAACACGGTGGCGGCGTCACATATGCGTTTGACCTCTTCCAGCCGGTGCGAAATGTAGAGGATCGACTTGCCTTCCAGGCGCAGCCGCTCCAGCGTTTCGAAAAGCTTGTCGGCTTCCTGCGGCGTCAACACCGAGGTCGGTTCGTCGAGAATGATCAGATCGGGCGTCTGCAGCAGGCAGCGTATGATCTCGATGCGCTGGCGCTCGCCGACCGACAGATCTCCAACCAGTGAGTAAGGATCGAGTGGCAGGCCGTAGCTGAAGGAAAGGGCCTTGGCCTTGGCGGCAATGGTGGCGATCGGCGTGTTGTCGTCCAGTGAAAGGGCGATGTTCTCCGCAGCGGTCAGTGCATCGAACAAGGAGAAGTGCTGGAACACCATGCCGATGCCCAGTTTGCGCGCCATATGCGGATTGGAAATCCGCACCGGCTCGCCGTTCCAGCGGATTTCGCCGGAGTTCGGCTCCAAAGAGCCGAACAGCATCTTGACCAAAGTGGATTTCCCGGCGCCGTTCTCGCCAAGCAGGGCGTGAATCTGGCCCTTGCCGACAGTCAGGTCGATGTTGTCGCAAGCCTTGAGCGTGCCGAAGATCTTAGTCAGGCCGCGTACCTCAAGCAGGTTTGCGGCTTCAGCGCTGTGATTGTCGCTCACAGTTCCTCCCAGTCCGGTTCGGACGTGTTCTGTGCTCCCGAAATCATCGTAGGCGCGCTGTGTTCAGAACGCAAAGCGGCCCGTGATTTGAAAGAGCTTCAAGAAATTCAGCGAAAACTCAAGGAATAAGAACGGTCGTGCCTGTCGTGCGACGTGCTTCCAGATCGGCATGCGCTTGCGCCGCGTCCTTGAGTGCGTAACGCTGGTTTATCCTGATGGCAACGTTCCCGTCAGCTACCACGCCGAACAGCGCTTTTGCTGAAGCTTCAAGCTCTTGTCGGGTAGAGATATAGTTGAACAATGTCGGCCGTGTCGCGAATAACGAGCCCTTTTGCGACAGCAGCGCCATGTTGAACGGCGGGATCGGCCCGGATGATTGGCCGAAGCTTACGAACATGCCGCGGGGCCTCAGGCATTCGAGAGAGCCAGGGAACGTGTCCTTGCCGACGGAATCATAAACCACGTCGCAAAGCCTGCCGCCGGTCAGTTCCCGGACTTCGGCGACGAAATCCTTTTCCCGATAGTTGATGACATGGTCGAAACCATGCGCCCGCGCCAACTCCACCTTGTCGGCTGAGCCGGCGGTGCCGATCGTGGTGGCGCCCAGATGTTTTGCCCATTGTCCGAGGATGAGGCCGACCCCGCCTGCAGCCGCATGGTAGAGAATGGTGTCGCCGGGCTTCACCGGGAAAGTGCGGCGCAGCAGATATTCGGCCGTCATGCCCTTGAGCATCATGGCCGCCGCCTGCTCGTCGCTGACGCCTTCCGGTATCTTCACCAGCCTTTCAGCAGGGATGATGCGCTCTTCGCAATAAGCTCCGAGCGGGGTGGTATAGGCGATGCGATCGCCTTTTTTCAGCCAATCCACCCCCTCGCCCGTTTCGACCACGACGCCGGCGGCCTCACCGCCGGGGATAAGCGGCAGACCGGCAGGCGCCGGATAAAGGCCGCTGCGAAAATAAGTGTCGAGAAAATTGAGCCCGATCGCCGTATGGCGAACCAGCACCTGACCGGCCTGCGGATGGCCCACTTCGACATCATCAAAACTCAGGGCCTCCGGTCCCCCATGGCTGTGGACGCGAATTGCTTTCGACATGATCAGACCTTCCTGGCGCCGAGATTGGGGAACAACTGCATGATGCCGCCGATGAAGAAAAGATAGACACCGGTTACGGCAATACCAATCTTGACGATGTCTGCTGCCTGCATCGATTGCACGAGGGCAACGGTTCCGAACGCGCACCAGAGGAAAAACACCGTCAGATTGACGGGGCGCAGGCGAATGACCCGCACCGGATGAAGAAAATGCATCGGCACGAAGGTCATCAGCGCGGCAATGACCACGACGGCGAAGGAAACCCATTCGACCGGCTCGATCACGAATAGCGTGAAGACGAGCATGTTCCAGACGACGGGGAATCCCTTGAAGAAATTCTCCTTCGTCTTCATGCCGGTGTCTGCGTAGTAGATCGCGCTGGAAACCACGATGAGTGCCGCCGACAGGAACGACAGCCCCTCGCCCATGAAACCGCGCTGGTAAAGCGCGAATGCCGGGATCAGCACATAGGTGACATAGTCGATGATGTTGTCGAGAAGTTCGCCCGACCAGGTCGGCAAGACGTCCTTGACTTCCAGCTTGCGCGCAATCGGCCCATCGATGCCATCCACGAAGAGCGCCAGGCCCAGCCACCAGAACATGGCCGTCCAACGCTCTTCGCTTGCAGCCACCAGCGACAGGAACGCCAGGAATGAGCCGGATGCGGTAAGGAGATGGACGGAAAAGGCTTTCGCCTGCGGCCAGGTGACTTTCTTGTGTTTCACGGGCCGCGCCATTTCAACTCGCCTATGCCGCTGGCCAGCGCAGACGATCTCCGCTTCCGCGACCTGCCATTTTCGGCCATCGAATGCCCTCTCTCCAGTCGGTTCGACCTTACAAGGACAAAACCTTGAAAGGAAGCCGTATGGCATGAGCGCGCCGTGCCAGGCAAAGCCGCCGCCTTTGTTTTTCAACAGCTTTCATGGCCTGGGGCTGACTGAGGCGGGTTTGAGCCGATTAGCCGCGTTGCCCGGCTGCGGGGTGGCGGCCTATATGGATGCTGGCCTTTCTCTTCGCTCGGCCATGCAACGCCATGAGGACTATCGTGTCGGACCGAACCGCAACCGCCAATATCATTGTCGCCGGCACCGGCCCTGCGGGGTTGATCTGCAGTCTGGCGCTGGCGCATGCCGGTTTTCACGTTGACCTGATCGGGCCTGCTGTCAACACGAATGACCGCCGCACCACCGCGCTGATGGCGCCGGCGCTGAAGTTCCTCGCCGAACTGGGGATTCTGGAGGCAATCGAATCCAAGGCGGCGGCGCTGCGCGTGATGCGGATTGTCGATGCCACGAGCCGGCTCATCCGAAGCCCGGTCGTGACTTTTCATGCCAGCGAGATCGGCGAGCCGTTTTTTGGCCTGAACATACCCAACAGCGAGTTGAACGCTTGCCTGGGTCAGGCGGTCGCCGCCGATCCCAAAATCACGCGGCACCTGTCGCTGGTCAAACAGTGGAAACAGGAACCCGGCCGGATCATCGCCTTGTTACCGGATGTCGCGGAGCTTTCGGCGGCTCTGGCCGTTGCCGCCGATGGCCGCAACTCCCCTGCCCGCGCTGCTGCCGGCATTTCCACCACCACCCGGAATTTCCCCCAGGCCGCGCTTGTTTTTTCCTTCGCCCATGCCCGGCCGCATGGCTTTATCTCGACGGAGTTCCATACCGAGACCGGTCCGTTTACGCAGGTGCCGCTTCCCGGCAACAGGTCGAGCCTTGTTTGGGTCGTGAAACCCGAAACAGCCAATGAGCTTGCAGCGCTTGACGATGCGGAACTGTCGCTGCGCGTCGAGCAGCGGATGCAGTCCATGCTTGGCCGCGTCAGTGTCGAGCCGGGGCGGCAGATCTACCCGCTATCAGCTACCCTGCCGGCGCGGTTTGCCCAAAATCGGATCGCCCTCATAGGTGAATCCGCCCACGTCTTCCCACCGATCGGTGCCCAAGGCTTAAATCTTGGAATTAGAGATATTCAACAACTTGTTGGGATTGCATCTATTTACCGATCTGACCCAGGGCTGGAAGCAGCCCTTGCCGCCTATGATGCCAAACGCGGGCCGGACATTCTGGCGCGCACGGGTGCAGTCAATCTGCTCAACCGGTCGCTTTTGTCCAACATGCTGCCGGCGCAAATGGCGCGCAGTGCGGGCCTTGGCATTCTCGGCAGTTTTGCGCCGCTGCGAGCGTTGTTCATGCGCGAGGGGTTGCGGCCGGGCAGCGGCCTCTCCTCGCTTGCATCCTCGTTACGGGAACAGATCCGGCGGTAGCATGCCGCTGGTGATCATGTAGAGCAACCCCGTCACCGTGACGACGGAAATACATGTCGTCAAAAGCACGCTGGCGGATGCGCGCTCCACCCACACGCCATATTGCTGGGCAATGACGAAGACGTTGGTCGCAGTCGGCAATGCAGCCAGCAAGACTGCCGAAAATATCCAGACTTCGGAAAAATTGCCGATCCAGCTCAACACCACATAGCACAGCAGCGGATGGACGATCAGCTTCAGCGCGGCAATCGGCGCCATTTCGGTCGGCACGCGCTTGAGCGGCCGCAGCGCCAGCGTGACACCCATGGCAAACAGCGCGCAGGGAGCAGCAGCCTGCGACAGATATTCGAGCAGGCGTTCCACCGGCAAAGGCGGCCGGAACTGCAGGAACGCGGCGGCAACGCCGAAAGCTGTGGCAATGATGAAGGGATGCAGCAGGATCTTGCGCGCGACGCCGAACGCAAGCTTAAGCGGCGGCGTCTTTTCACCGCCTGAGAGCGCCATCATCAGCGGGGCGATGGCAAAATGCATGACGTTTTCGAAACAGAAAATCAGCGCCACCGGCACCGCCGCCTCCTCGCCGAAAGCCAGCAGCGCCAGGCCGGGACCCATATAGCCGATATTTCCATATGCCGCGGCCAGCCCCTTGATCGTCGATTGCGCGATCTCGCCGCGCGACAGCAGCACGGAGCCCGCAAACATCAGCGAAAACACGATGTAGGTTGAGAGCACCGAGCCGAAAATATAGCTTCCTTCGGTCAGCTTCTCGATCGGCGTCTTGGCAAGCAATTGGAAGAACAGTGCTGGCAACGCCACATAGATGATGAAGATATTCATCCAGCCCAGAGCTTCGAGCGGTTCGCGCCTCAACCGCGCCACGACGAAGCCCGTAAAGATCAGTCCGAAAAAAGGCAGGACCAGCCCGATGACATCCGACATTTTTGCCTGTTTATCCGTGCGTCGTGCTGGATGCGCGGCGCTGTAACGTGCCGCGCGTCAAACCGTCAACCCGCACAGGGATTGAATTGCCGGGAAAGCTGCGCCAAATAGCTTTTAGGGGCGTAAACAGCGTGATGGAAATGAAGACAGCAAAATTTTCGATCGGCCAGGTGGTGCGGCACCGCTTGTTCCCGTTTCGGGGCGTGATCTTCGATGTCGATCCGCAATTCAGTAACACCGAAGAATGGTATGAGGCGATCCCCGCCGATGTCCGCCCGGACAGGGACCAGCCCTTCTACCATCTGCTCGCCGAAAACGACGAGACCGAATACATCGCCTATGTTTCGGAGCAGAACCTGCTTGCCGACCAGTCAGGCGAGCCGGTGCGGCATCCCCAGTTGCGTGAATTGTTCAACCGCACCACCGATGGCCGCTACGAGCCCAAGGGGCACGCGCGCCACTGAGGCGCCGATCGGCGACCGTCGCAGCCTCCAACCGGCTCAGAAGAATTCCAGACTGACCCGGAACATCTGTTCGACGTCCTTGACCGCATCGGCGAGCGCGAAAATCACCACCCGATCCTTTGGCTTGATCGTCAGGGCACCGCTTGGCCTGATCACCGTGCCTTCGCGATAGACCGCGCCCACCCGCATGCCGTCGGGCAGGTCGAGGTCGCGTAGATAGCTGCCGACCAGAGGTGAGGTTTCCAGCGCTTCGGCTTCGATGATCTCGGCGGCCCCGCGCATCACGCTGTGAACGGCGCGGATGCGCCCGCGGCGCACATGCTGCAGCACCCTCGATGTCGTGACCGAGCCAGGATTGACGTAAGCGTCGATGCCGACCGACTTGGTCAGGTCCTGATAGGACGGATTGTTGATCAGAACCAGGTTTGCCTTGCAGCCCAGGCGCTTGGCCATGACACCGGAGAGGATATTGACCTGATCGTTGTTGGTCAGCGCCACCATCAGGTCGGCGTCCTGGATATCGGCTTCGTGCAGCAGCTTCTGATCAAGCGCGCTGCCATTGAGTACGACGGTGCGGCGCAATTGGTCGGCAACGAGGACGGCGCGTTCCCGGTTGGATTCGATGATCTTGATCTTGGTGCGGCTTTGCCGCTGCTCGATGGCCTCAGCGACATAGAGGCCGATATTACCACCGCCGGCAATCACGATTCGGGTCGCTTCCTGCTCGTCATGCCCGAACAAAGTGAGCGTACGGCGGACCTGATCCTTGGTGGTGACCACATAGGCCATGTCGCCCGGTTCGAGTTGGTCTTCCGAATGCGGAATGAACAGCTTCTCGTCGCGCACGATTCCCACGACGGTTGAAGGCAGGTCGGGAAAAAGCTCGCTCAATTGCGAAAGCTGCGTGTGGACGACGGGGCATTCTTCGAGGCATTCGATCGCAACCATGGCGATCTTGTCCTCGGCAAAACGCACGACATCGGTTGCACCCGGCAGGGCGATGCGGCGCAGGACCATTTCGCCGACTTCCTTCTCGGGCGAAATGATGACGTCGATCGGCAGGTGCTCGCGTGCAAACAGGTTCTGGTAATGCGGCTGCAGATAGGATTGTGCGCGGATGCGGGCAATCTTCATCGGCACATTGAACAAAGCGTGCGCGACCTCGCAGGCGACGATGTTGACCTCGTCGAAAAGCGTTACCGCGATGATCATGTCGGCATTCTGCGCGCCGGCCGCCTCGAGCACGTCTGGATGTGCGCCATGGCCGACAAAGCCGCGCACATCCAGCGCATCGCGCACCGCATGGATGAGCGCCGGCGAGGTGTCGATCACCGAAACATCGTTCTTTTCGGCGGCCAGGCGCTCGGCAATGCCGTAGCCCACCTGCCCCGCGCCACAAATGATTACTCGCATTCAGAAACCCCAGCCGGGCAGGATATGAGGCACTTCAGACTCCGAGCGACTTGAGTTTACGATGGAGAGCCGAGCGTTCCATACCAATGAACTCGGCCGTACGCGAGATATTCCCGCCGAAACGGTTGATCTGCGCGATCAGATACTCCTTTTCGAACATTTCGCGCGCTTCGCGCAGCGGCAGCGCCATAATGTGCTGGTCCGACTGGTTGGGCGTGCGCGGCATCACGTCGCCGATCTCCGAGGGCAGCAAATCCGCCGTGATCGGTGCATCCACATCGTCGCCGCGCGCCAGGATCATCAGCCGCTCGATATTGTTGCGGAGCTGGCGCACATTGCCGGGCCAGTTATGGGCTTGCAGCACGGCCATCGCGTCGTCACCGATGCGGCGCGGCTTGATGCCGGCCTGCCGCGCCACCTGTTTCATGAAGCCATCGACCAGATAGGGAATGTCTTCACGCCGCTCGGCCAGGCCTGGAACCATGACCGGCACCACCGCCAGGCGATGGTAAAGATCCTCGCGAAAACGCCCTTCCGCGATCATGGCCTCGAGGTTCTGGGCGGTGGACGAGATGATGCGTACATCCACCTTCACCCGCTTGGTCCCCCCTACCCGCTCGAACTGCTGCTCGACAAGCACGCGCAGGATCTTGCTTTGGGTCTCGCGCGGCATGTCAGCCACTTCATCCAGATAGAGGATGCCGCGATGCGCTTCTTCCAGCGCGCCTACCTTGCGTTCGCCGCCGTTGGATTCGGTGCCGAACAGTTCGATTTCCATGCGCTCAGGCGTGATGGTCGCAGCGTTGACCGAGACGAACGGGCCGGTCTTGCGCGCCGACAGCGCATGGATGGCGCGCGCGACTTGCTCTTTGCCCGAGCCGGACGGCCCGATGATCATGATGCGGCTGTTAGTCGGCGCAACGCGTTCGATCGTCTGGCGCAACTGGCTCATGGCCGACGACATGCCGATCAGTTCGAAGCTTTCGCCTGACCGCATTTTCAGGTCCGACACTTCGCGCTTGAGCTTCGAAGTTTCCAATGCGCGTTCGGCAATCAGGATCAGCCGGTCAGCCTTGAAGGGCTTTTCAATGAAGTCATAGGCCCCGCGCCTTATCGCCGACACGGCCGTTTCGATATTGCCGTGGCCGGAAATCATGACGACCGGCAGATTGGGATGCATCACCTTGATCTGGTCAAGCAATGCCAACCCATCCAGGCGTGAGCCCTGCAACCAGATATCAAGGAACACGAGGCGCGGCACGCGGTCGGCAATAGTTGCCAAAGCGCTGTCTGCATCGTGTGCGGTGCGTGTTTCATGACCCTCGTCGCTCAGGATGCCGGCGACAAGTTCGCGGATATCTTCTTCGTCATCGACGATAAGGATGTCAGACGCCATTATCGACCTTTTCAGTTACTCTTTCATTCTCGACGGGTTTTGCGTCGGCGTCCGTTGCCTTGGCCGCCGGCAAAATCACCGTCACCATCGCGCCCCGCCCCTCGTGGAAATCGGCAGGAGCATCGTGAAGCTCCAGCCTTCCGCCATGGTCTTCCACAATCTTCTTGACGATGGCGAGGCCAAGGCCGGTGCCTTTTTCCCGCGTCGTCATATATGGCTCGAGCAGCCGCTGCCGGTTTTCGTGCGGCAGACCCTTGCCATTATCGATCACATCCACCCTGAAGACGTTGTCCTGGCGTTCGGCCTTGATACGGATGACGCCCGGCTCATCACTGTCGCGGTCGGTAGACTCGATCGCTTCGGCCGCGTTTTTCATGATATTGCCGAAGGCTTGCGACAGCAGACGGCTATCGAAAGTACCCTTGAGCGGTTCACTGCCGAAATCGCGCTCGAAGGTGATGTCGGATCGGCTGACTTCGATCAGGAACGAGGCTTCGCGAAGCGCATCGCGCAGGTCAATCGTCTTCATCTCCGGCTTCGGCATGCGTGCAAAGGCCGAGAATTCGTCGACCATGCGACCGATATCCTCGACCTGCCGGATGATCGTGTCCGTGCACTGATCGAAGACTTCGCGATCCTCGGTGATCACCTTGCCGTAGCGGCGTCTGATCCGCTCCGCCGAAAGCTGGATCGGCGTCAGCGGGTTCTTGATCTCGTGGGCGATGCGACGAGCCACATCCGCCCAAGCGGAGGTGCGCTGCGCCTGCACCAGGTCGGTGATGTCGTCCACCGTCACGACATAGGATTTTTCCTCGTCCGCATTGTCGCCCTCCTCGATCGTCACCTGCACATTGAAGGTACGTTCGGCCCCTGCCCGGTAGAAGGTGACCTGCTCGCGATAGCCGGGCCGCCCGGAACTGCGGCAAATCTCGAAGGCGCGCCCGACATGCGGCAAAAGCACCGAGAGATTCTGGCCGACCGACGCTTCCGCCGAGATTGCCAGCATCGTTTCGGCTGAGCGGTTGACGATGGTGATGGTACCGAATGGATCGACCCCGATTACGCCTGCGGTGACACCGGAAAGCACCGCTTCGGAGAAACGCCGTCTTTCGTCGATGAGGTCCTTTGCCTTCAGGATCTCATTGCGCTGTGATTTCAGTTCCAGCAGCATCTTGTTGAACGTATCGCCGAGCGAGGCCACGTCTCCGTCGGACTGGCGCACCGGTACTGACACGTCGAGATTGCCGGTCGCCACCTCGTCAGCAGCGCCGATCAATTGTCGGATCGGCCGCACCAGGCGGTCGGCAACGGCGATGCCGGTCCAGATCGCCGACAGTACCACGATCAGCGTCAGTGACAGATAAGGCAGCGCAATCGCCACTTGCGAGGTACGCCGGTTGGCCTCCAGCCCGCGATATTCGGCAGTGTTAGCCCGCACGATTTCGCGCGCCTTGATGACTTCGGGATCGACCAGCCGGATAGTGTAGAGATAGAGCCCTTCGATCTCGCGCAGCTTGACGATCGCGCCGACGATGTTGCGGGTGCGCGGCTCAATCAGCACCACCTTGCCGTCGGTCGCCTCGCTGGCGGCTCCGGCCGGCGCCTCCGGCATGGCGAAGTCCGAAGGCGTCTGCGCCGTCATGACGAAAGAGCCGTCTGCCCGGATCAGCGCCGCATGCGCGAGCGCCCGTCCGACGGCCTGCTGGCTCATGAAATTGCGAAAGCCGGTGCGATCAAGCCCGTAAAGCGTGCGGGCATTGTCCAGGTCATAGGCCATGGACAGCGTCGTGCCCTGCAAATTGCGGGCATTTTCCTGGACATAGGCGTCGGCAATCGACAGCGACGAGTTGATGATCGTCTTGGTGCGGATCTCAAACCAGCGGTCGAGCCCGATATCGAGGGTGATGGATGCGATGATCGCCACGATGATAGCCGGAATGGCTGCCATTAGCGCAAACATGGTGACGATGCGCACATGCAGGCGCGACGCCGCCTTGCCGCGCCGCCTGGCGCTGAGGATCCGGTGCACTTCCCGGGCAATAAGCGCCATCAGGAACAGGATGAAGCCCGCATTCACCCCGATCAGCGCCAGCGTGATCGTCTCGTTCGGGGTCAGCGGTGTCGCACCGACCAGGATGGCGAATGACACGGCGGCGGTCAGCAATGCACCGACCACGGCGACTACTCCCGGCAGCGCCAGAAGTCGGCGGCCGTCGGTCCTCGTTCGGTCGAGAAACAGCGGTTGAGCGGTTGTTGGTATCTGACTAGCCATGCCGTTGCTTGCGGAACTGCGAATGCGTTGAATCAATGCAACACATTGTGGCGATTATGCAACAAAGCCGCTACCTGTGGAAAGATTTGCCGGTGGTTTCCCCGCGAATGGCTGGGGACAAGTTCAGCCCGGTTTGGCGGCCCGATAGACGTTGACACCGAGTTCGCGGATCTTCTTGCGCAGTGTGTTGCGGTTGAGGCCGAGCAGTTCAGCCGCCTTGATCTGGTTGCCACGGGTTGCCGTCATCGAAGCCAGCACCAGCGGAAATTCGACTTCTGCCAGAATGCGCTGATAAAGGCCTGCTGGCGGCAGATCACCAGCAAATGACGCGAAATAGTTCTGCAGATAGTGCTCGACGGCCTGACCGATGGATAGATCGCCCGGAATCGCGTCTCCGGCAGACGAGGCGGGCCGCTCGGGTGGAGATAATTCCGACTCGATAACCTGGGCTGAAATCTCGTCCTGAGCGTAAAGTGCTGCCAGGCGGCGAACCAGATTCTCCAATTCACGGACGTTGCCAGGCCATTGATAGCGCTTCATCAGTTCCAGCCCGGCGACTGAAATGCGCTTGGCTTGCAGACCCTCGCTTTCGCCCTGCTTGAAGAAATGCCGCACCAGATCGGCAATATCCTCGGAGCGTTCACGCAATGGCGGCAGCCTGACCGGAACGACATTGAGGCGATAGAACAGATCTTCGCGGAACAGTCCCTGGTTGATCAGGGTGCGCAAATCCTTGTTGGTCGCCGCCACGATGCGTACGTCGGTGCGGATCGGCGTGCGCCCGCCGACCGTGGTGTATTCGCCCTGCTGCAACACGCGCAGCAGGCGCGTCTGCGCCTCCATCGGCATGTCGCCGATCTCGTCGAGAAACAGCGTGCCGCCTTCGGCCTGTTCGAAGCGACCCGAGGAGCGATTCTGCGCTCCGGTGAAGGCGCCGCGCTCATGGCCGAAAAGCTCCGATTCGATCAGGTCGCGCGGAATGGCCGCCATATTAATCGCCACGAAGGGGCCGTTGCGGCGGCGGCCATATTCATGCAGCGCCCGCGCAACCAGTTCCTTGCCGGTGCCCGATTCGCCAGAAATCATCACGGTCAGGTCCGTCTGCATCATACGGGCCAGCATGCGGTATATGTCCTGCATGGCCGGCGAGCGGCCAATCAGCGGCATGGCGTCCGTCGGCTCGTCCGGCTGCGGCTCGATCCTGGGCCGCCGCGGTTCGGACAGTGCCCTCTTGACGATGTTCAGAAGCTCGGTGAGATCGAAGGGCTTGGGCAGATACTCGTAGGCGCCGGCTTCGGATGCGCGGATTGCGGTCATGAAGGTGTTTTGCGCGCTCATGACGATGACCGGCAATTCCGGTCGGGCCTTCTTGATGCGCGGCAGCATGTCGAAGGCGTTTTCGTCGGGCATCACCACATCGGTAATGACCAGATCGCCTTCTCCTGCTGCCACCCAGCGCCATAGTGTTGCGGCGTTGGAGGTCACGCGCACTTCATATCCGGCACGCGACAGCGCCTGGTTCAGGACGGTACGGATGGCCGCGTCGTCATCCGCCACCAGAATATTGCCGGGCAGGTTCATGATGAATGGCCTCCGGTCGATTCCTCCTTCCAGGCAGGCATCAACACGCGAAAAGTGGTGCTGCGCGCTGTCGCTTCACATTCGACGATCCCGCCATGTTCGCCCACGATCTTGGCCACCAGGGCCAGGCCAAGGCCCGTACCGTTCGGCTTGGTGGTGATGAATGGGTCGAACAGGATCGGCAGGATATCGTCGGAGACGCCTGAGCCGTTGTCGTGAACGCAAAACTCCAGCGGCAGCGAGACGCGATCCTGCGAGCCGGGCACCGAAACCCGCATGCCGGGTCGGAACGCAGTCGACAGGGTGATTTCTCCGGCCGGATCGGCACCGATTGCTTCCGCTGCGTTCTTCACCAGGTTGAGAAACACCTGAACGAGGTGATCCCGATTGGCAAGAACCGGAGGAAGTGATGGATCATAATCCTCCAGTATATTGATTTTCCGTGCAAAACCGTTCTTCGCAATGGCTTTTACGTGATCCAGCACGACATGGATGTTGACGGGGTAGCGGTCGATGGGGCGCTCATCCGAAAACACCTCCATCCGGTCCACCAGAGAGACGATCCGGTCGGTTTCGTCGGTAATGAGGCGCGTCAGCGCCCGATCCTCGTCGGATACGGCGGTTTCGAGGAGCTGGGCCGCCCCGCGAATACCCGAAAGCGGATTCTTGATCTCATGGGCAAGCATGGCGGCAAGCCCTGTCACCGATCGAGCAGCCCCGCGATGCGTCATTTGCCTGTCGATCTTGTCGGCCATCGAGCGTTCCTGGAACATGACGACGACAGAGCCGGGCAGTTCCGGCACCGGCGCGACATAGATGTCGACGATCTTTTCGATGCCGAGACGTGGTGAGGAAATATCGACCCGATATTCGTTGACCGGGGCAAGGCGCTCCCGAACCTGTTCGACCAGTGTCAGGAGCGGGCTGCCGAACGGCACGAAACGCTCCAGCGTGGCGCGGGAGAGCATCGCGGCGCTGGACCGGAAGAAGTCCTCCGCATCGGCATTGGCATAGGTGATCAGATCGTCTGCGCCGATCATGATGACAGGCCGCCGGATCGTATTGAGGACGATGCGTGCGGCATCGCCGTCCTTTAGCGCGGATATGGAGGCCGTCATGCGGCAGTCCTTGCCGGAATGCCGTCTGTGCCGGCGAAGGCCTGCCACAGAAGGTCGACAACCTTGGAGGGCTCAAAACTCGTCAGGATTTGCGAACGCATGTCAGGCGGCGCATCCGCCGCGTGGCGCTCAAGATACCAGCCGAGATGTTTTCTCGCCTGCCGCAGTCCGCTTTCGGCGCCGTAAAGCGACAGCATGTCTTCATAGTGGGCGATGACATAGTCGGCAAAGGCTGCGGGGCTCTGCGGCGCGTCGACAGTGATGCAGGCTGCCTTGGCTGCGATCGCCCCTGCAGTCCACGGCGCGCCATAGTTCGAGCGCCCGACCATCACCGCATCCGCACCCGATTGCGACAGGATTGCAGCGGCATCCCGCGGTGTCGTGATGTCGCCATTGGCTACGACCGGGATGGACACGGCTTCCTTAACGCGGGCAATGGCGCGCCAATCCGCCCTGCCCTTGTAGAACTGGCAGCGCGTGCGGCCGTGAACGGTCACCATTTTCACCCCGACCTGTTCGGCACGCCGAGCAAGCGTCGGCGCATTGAGCGCACTTTCGTCCCAACCGAGTCGCATCTTCACTGTCACCGGTACATCGACCGCGCCGACAACGGCTTCGATCAGCGACAGCGCATGGTCGAGATCGCGCATCAGTGCCGAACCGGCATAGCCTCCAGTCACCTTCTTGGCCGGGCAGCCCATATTGATATCGATGATGTCGGCGCCCTCACCTACCGCGATCCGCGCGCCCTCGGCCATATGGGTGGCCTCGCGGCCGGCAAGCTGGACCATATGCACCGGAAGACCGGAATGGCGGATTCGCATGCCCGATGTGACGTGGCCTTTGGCAAGCTCGCCGCTGGCAACCATTTCGGATACGACCAGGCCCGCGCCGTGATGGTAGGCACGCTTTCTGAAAGGCTCATCGGTGACGCCCGACATCGGGGCCAGGAAGACGCGGTTGCGGATTTCGATATTGCCGATGGTCAGCGGTTTGGCCAAGTCTGCGAAGTCAATCATGCATAATTACCGGGCAGCGCTTACTGTTGCATAATATCTAGCCAAATCCCTGCTATTGTGCAATGCAAAATGCTGGTGACTGTGGTTTGACCACGCTTACGGCTTTTCGTCGGCGACCAGAGTCCTTATCTTGGCGCGGAACGATTTCGCCGCATATGAGCCGGCGCCCGAACTGTCAGGACGGCCCCTCATGGCGGCAGAAGCCTCGAACAGTGAACTGATCCAGGTAGTGGCACTGCTGGCGGCCGGCGTCATTGCAGTCCCGATCTTCAAGCGCCTCGGTCTCGGCTCCATCCTTGGTTATCTGGCCGCCGGGGTGGTTATCGGTCCGTTCGGACTCGGTGTTTTCTCCGAATCGAAAGCTATTCTCCATGTCGCAGAACTCGGCGTGGTGATGTTCCTGTTCATCATTGGGCTTGAAATGCAGCCCTCACGGCTTTGGAACCTGCGGCGGGAGATTTTCGGGTTGGGAATATTGCAGGTGGGCGTGTGTGCGGTGCTCCTGACGTCCGTTGGCGTCATTGCCGGCTTTCCCGTCAGCGCGTCCTTCGTTGCCGGCGCCGGCTTCGTCCTGACATCGACGGCGATCGTCATGCAGCTGCTGGAGGAACGCGGCGAACTCTCCTCGCCGAACGGGCAGCGCATGGTGTCCATATTGCTGCTGGAAGATTTGGCGATCGTGCCGCTTCTTGCGCTGATTGCATTCCTAGCACCCGCCCACGCAGACACCGGCTGGCTCGGAAGGTTGACGAGTGTCGGCATTGGTCTGGCTTCGATTGCCGGACTGGTGGTTGCCGGGCGCTACCTGCTCAATCCGCTGTTTCGCATTCTTGCCGACTCCCGTGCTCGCGAAGTGATGACGGCCGCCGCCTTGCTGGTCGTGCTCGGCTCGGCGCTTGCCATGCAGCTTGGTGGGCTCTCCATGGCCATGGGAGCCTTCCTTGCCGGCGTGCTGCTTTCGGAATCGACTTTCCGCCACCAGCTCGAAGCCGATATCGAACCTTTCCGCGGTGTGCTGCTCGGCCTGTTTTTCCTCGCAGTCGGCATGTCGCTCGATCTCGGCATCGTTGCCGCCAACTGGATGGCGATCGCCGTCTATGTCGCTGCCTATATGGTGATGAAGGGCATCGGCATCTATCTGGTCGCCCGTTTCCTTAGATCAGGTCATGCGCAGGCGCTTGAACGGGCTGTGATCATGGCACAGGGCGGCGAATTCGCCTTCGTGCTCTATTCCTCGGCCCTTGCCGTGGGCATCATCAACGGCCAGGAAAATGCCATTCTGACAGCCGTGATCATTCTTTCCATGGTGCTGACGCCATTGGCCATTATCGGTCTGCGCTATGCCTTGCCGCGCCGCGAACAGGCGCTCGACGATGTCGATATCGCCGAGGATCTGGACGGCAGCGTGCTGATTATCGGCTTTGGCCGGTTCGGGCAGATCGCCAGCCAGCCGCTGCTGCTGCGGGGTATCGATGTCTCGATCATCGACAATGATGTGGAGATGATCCAGGCGGCGGCGAGCTTTGGCTTCAAGGTTTATTATGGCGACGGTACGCGCCTCGACATTCTTCATACGGCCGGCGCCGGACGCGTTCGCGCCGTGCTGATCTGCGTCGACAAGGGCGATGTGGCAGTCCGGATCGCCGAACACATGCGGGCGGAGTATCCGCTGGTGCCGGTTCTGGCGCGCGCCTATGACCGCGGGATCGCCATGGACCTGATACAGGCCGGCGTGGACTACCAAATCCGCGAAACCTTCGAATCAGCACTTTCCTTTGGCCAAGCCACCCTGGAAAAACTCGGTATAGATCAGGACGAAGCTATCGAGATCATCGAGGATGTGCGCCAGCGCGACGCGGCAAGGCTGGATGCACAGCTTGTCGGCGGCTTGCAGGCTGGACGACAGTTCATGAAAGGCAATATGCCTGTGCCAGCCCCGCTGACGCCACCTCGGCGGCCCGGCAGGGCTGCCAATGAAGAGGCGGCGACCGTGCTTGAGCAGTCTGCCGCCAAACAAGGAGATGAGGAAAGATGAGTCAGGAGACTGCTGCCGAGATCGTCGAGTTCTGGCGTGAAGCCGGACCCGACCGCTGGTTTGCCAAGGATGAGACTTTCGACCGGGAATTCCATGGCCGCTTCCTTGATCGGCATTTTGCAGCAGCCAGGCGGGAACTTGACCATTGGGCCGAGACGCCGGAGGGTTCACTTGCGCTCATCATCCTGCTCGACCAGTTTCCGCGTAATTGCTTTCGCGGCACCGGCCACATGTTTGCGACTGATCCTCTAGCTCGCCACTTTGCACGCAAGGCGATAGCGGCGGGGCATGACAAGGCAATCGCCGAGGAACTGCGCGTTTTTATCTGCCTGCCCTTCGAGCATTCGGAAAATATCGAGGACCAGCGCCTGTCGGTGGAGCTCACCCGCTCGTTGCCGGAAGAGTACATGAAATACGCCGTCGAGCATCTTGAGATTATTGAGCATTTCGGACGCTTTCCGCATCGCAATCCGGCGCTTGGGCGCGAAACGACGCCCGAGGAACAGGCGTTCCTTGATGGCGGCGGCTTTGCTGGTTGAGCTGGCGAGAGCGGTCCGGTTGACGGCAGAGGGATAATATCCGATGGATCGTCTATGGAGAAAATACGATGATTACCGGACCGATGTGCCGCGCGGCGCGGGCGCTGGTCGAGATCAAACGCGAGCGCCTTTCGCGCGTGTCAGGCATTGACGAAACCACGATCGAGAATTTCGAACGCAAGATCGCAATTCCGGAAGACGATGCCGTTCTGGCAATCCAGGCTGCCCTGGAAGAGCATGGGGCCGTATTCATCCCGGAAAATGGCGGCGGCGTCGGTGTCAGGCTGAAATTCACCAAGTCCGAGACAAAACGCATCGGTATCCTGGAGAGCGAAGGCGGCGTTTCCAGGAACGATGATGTACCCTGATCTGGGTCTCCGTCAGGGTTTTAGGCCTTCCACCAGTCATTGCCTGATGGCAGCTTCTCGATCCCGGTAAGGTCGATCTGCGACAGGTGTTCCGACAGGCTGACACCTTTGATGCTGAAATCCGGGGCGAGCTCGGAAAAGGGCACCAGAACGAAAGCGCGCTCGAGCATGCGCGGGTGTGGCACATCCAGCTCGGCATCGTGGATCGCGCGATCACCGAAGACAAGAATGTCCAGATCGATGAGCCGAGGGCCCCAGCGCTCTTCGCGTACGCGCTTCAACTGGCGTTCGGTTTCCATGCACAATTCAAGCAGCGCATGCGGCTCCAGGCTGGTGGAGAGCTCTGCAACGGCGTTCAGGAAATCCGGCTGATCTAGCTTGCCCCATGGCGGTGTCCGGTAAAGCGACGAGACGGCGACGATCCTGGTTTGTGCGCTGCCGTCGAGAAGGCGCAGGGCCGCGCCCATCGATTTCGCCGGGTTTCCCAGATTGCCGCCCAGGCTCAGATAGACACGTTCTTCAGGCAAATTCTGCACTTATCACCTCGGCAATTAGTCTTTCGCCTCATCGCGGCTGCGGATCGCATCTGCCACCACCAGCGCGTCGGCGTTCATTGCGACATTGTGGACGCGGAACACGTCGGCGCCTTTCAGTCGCAGGGCAACGCTGGTCGCCGCCGTCGCGGCATCGCGGCCTTCAGACTCCTTGCCGGACACATAGCCGACGAAACGCTTGCGCGATGTTCCGACCAACCACGGGAAGCCCAGCGCGTGCAGTTCGGCGAAGCGCGCCATGAGCTGGAGATTTTCTTCCGAATCCTTGGCGAAGCCAAAGCCGGGATCAAGCACGATCTGGTCGTCGGCAACGCCGGCATCGCGGGCGATCTGCAAGGACTTGCCCAGGAATTCAAACTGATCGGCGATCACGTCCGGGTTCTTTTCGCGTTCGCGGCCGGTATGCATGATGACCAGGCCCGCGCCGGTTTCGGCTGCCAGGCGGCCGATGCCGGGTTCGCGTTGCAGACCCCAGACGTCGTTGACGATATGCGCACCGGCAGCAATGGCCAGCCGCGCCGTCTCCTCGCGATAGGTATCGACCGAAATCAGCAGATCGCCGGTTTCGGCCAGGGCCTCGATGACCGGCAATATACGTGCCTGCTCCTCCTCCGGCGAGACCGGCGTTGCGCCCGGCCGCGTCGATTCCCCGCCGACATCGATGATGACTGCACCTTCTGAGGCCATGCGACGAGCCTGCTCCATGGCCTTTTCGGGGGCGACGAACAGCCCGCCGTCAGAAAAACTGTCGGGCGTCACGTTCAAAATGCCCATCACCAGCGCTTTGTCGCCGAGGTCCAGGAAGCGCCCATGCGCAAGTCGCCATCGTCTCGTCATTGTCGGTCGCTTTCTGGCCCTGAAGTGATGCCACGAATAATCAACGTTTTGCAGGGCACAAATGCCGCGCAGCGATTTCCGTTGCACGCGCAGGGGCCGTAAAGCAAGGTGCGGCAAGAGGCAATATGATGAAACGCACACTGCTGGCCACCATGATCATTGCCTGCATGGCATTACCTGCCGGTGCCGCCAGCCTGTCGAAGACCTACAGCTATTTTTCCATTGGCGGCAACACGCTCGATGAGATCGAAGCCGATCTGGCACGGCGGGGACCTCACGTCAGCGCTTCCAACAAGCGGCATCCGGGCGCCACGCAAATGGAGTTCACGACCAGGCTCAGCTACAAGCAAACCACCAATTACTGCAAGATTGTCCAGGCGCATGTGACGGTCAAGGCCAAGCTCATTCTTCCGCGCTGGCGCCGCTCGCGCAAGGCCGAGCAGGATGTGAGATTGATCTGGGACACGCTTTCGGCCGACATAAAGCGCCATGAGGAAAGCCATGTCGTGATCGCCAAGAACTACGCCCGCGAGATGGAACAGGCGCTGAAGGCAATGGACCGGCAGAAAAGCTGCCGGACGGCTGCCGACAAGGCGAAGGAAGTAACGGCGAAAATACTTGCTAGGCACGATCGGGCGCAGATGGAGTTCGATCGCGTGGAAGGCAAGAATTTCGAAAGCCGCATCATGCGGCTGCTGAAATATCGCCTCGAACAGATCGATGCCGGCCGCCTTCCGCGCTAACGCCCGACGCGCGAATTACTCAACACAGTCATTAATTGGCTGCCGGCGCCTTGCTACATGCCAGCTAGCCGGCAACTCCGAGTTTCTTCTGCAGGCTGGTGGACGAGGTCGTATATTGGAACACGATCCGTTCCCCGGGACTGACGATCCGCTTTGCGGCCTGTGCCATCAGTGCAGCCTCGTGAAAGCCGGAGAGGATGAGCTTCAGCTTGCCGGGATACGAGTTGATGTCGCCAATGGCGAAGATGCCGGGCGTTGATGTCTCGAATTTCTCGGTGTCCACCGGAATCAGGTTCTCGTGCAGATTGATGCCCCACTCGGCGATCGGGCCGAGCTTCATCGTCAGTCCGAAGAACGGCAGCATGCGCGTGCATGCGACCTCCACCTCGCCGTCCGGTCCCTTGATGGTAGCCGAGTTCAGCTGTCCGTCAGTGCCAGTGAGGCCGGTCACCTGCCCCACCTGGAAGTCGAGTTCCTTCAGCTCCTGCAAGGCAAACATCTTGTTGACGCTGTCGGGGGCGGCCCGGAACTCCGGCCGCCGGTGCACCAGCGTTACGCTTTTGGCGACAGGCTGCAGGTTCAGTGTCCAGTCCAGCGCCGAGTCGCCGCCGCCGACAATCACCAGATCATGGCCACGGAATTCTTCCATCCGGCGCACGGAATAGAAGACGCTGGTGCCCTCATAGGCCTCGATTCCAGGAATTGGGGGACGCTTGGGCTGGAACGAACCACCGCCCGCCGCTATCACCACCACCTTTGCCTCGATCACCTCGTTTTCATCGGTCGTCGCGCGAAAACTGCCGTCTTCGAGCCTTTCCAGCGAAGACACCATGCGGTTGAAGCTGAATTCAGGCTTGAACGGCGCTATCTGCTCCATGAGCTTGTCCACCAGCCCTTGCGCGGAAATGGAGGGCCATGCCGGAATGTCATAGATCGGCTTTTCCGGATAAAGCTCCGTGCATTGGCCGCCCGGTCGATCAAGAATATCGACCAGATGGCACTTCATGTCGAACAGGCCAAGCTCGAAAACGGCGAACAGTCCAACCGGCCCCGCTCCTACGATCAGAACGTCCGTCTTGATACTGCTCATCTGCCTGCCTCGAATGCCGTTGCCTGAAATCCGTATCCGATAATCCGGGAAAGATACCGCCGAGGCTAGGGGCAGCGCCTGCTAATCGATCGTCCTGCTGTCAGCCTTGGCGCTCGGGCACCTGGACAACGAGACCGTCGAGTTCGTCGCGCACCTTGATCTGGCAGGACAATCGTGAATTGGGGCGTACATCATAGGCGAAATCCAGCATGTCTTCTTCCATGGCCTCGGGTTCGCCGACTGTCTCGGTCCACTCCTCGTCGACATAGACATGGCACGTTGCGCATGCGCAGGCGCCGCCGCACTCCGCCTCGATGCCCGGCACGGCGTTACGGATAGCGTTTTCCATCACGGTCGAGCCATTCTCGGCTTCCACGTCAAAACGCGTGCCGTCAAAGGCGACGAAGGTAAGCTTGGTCATTACTGCCCCTAAAAGACGCGCTCGGAGTCGGTTGATGGATTGCCCCGTCGCGGTACAAACGAACTCCTAGCCGAGATAATCACTCCGGCGCGCAAGTCAACTGCGGCGCAAAAGCGCCTTTGTATGACGCAAACTGGCTGCTTGGGGGAATCAGCGCCCGATGGCGGCGATGAACTCGCGCACCTCATCGACCAGACCAGCGAGGCGCTGCACTTCCGAAGTGTTGTCCGGCTTGGCTTCGATGGCGTCGGCGCAACCGGCAATGGCAAAGGCACCGATGCCCCGCGCGGACCCTTTGAGGCCATGTGCAAGCCTGACGCGCTCATTCATGCTCGCCTCTTCGATCTGGTCGCGCACCTGCACGGCCTGTTGAACGAAAAGTGCCAGGACCTCTTGCTCCAGCGCACGGTCTCCCATGGTCTGGCGGGCGAGATGGGCAAGGTCTATCGGCCGCGGGGAGGCCTGGGCGCAGCTTTCACCGCCGGGCATCGAAAATGCGACAGTTCTTGAATTCCGAGGCGCCATTTCCAACTGCTTTCCAAATGCCGGCGATGATTTGCAGGCTGTCTCAATCATGTGGATAACGGGTTAATGCGCAGGGTGGCTGATTGGTTCGCAAAACCGCCAAATTCGCGGCATCATTAACCTTATATTTAAACTTTTACGTATTCGAACCGATTCAAGTTTCCTTTACCCGACTGTGCCAGTACGATACGTGAAGTCCATAATAAGCCTCGCTGCGGGCATTATAAGCCGGATTACGGCAGTCTGTGGCACGAGTACAGGGTAACGGCGAAATGGCGAAAAAAACTTCGACCCCCAAGAAAGATATCGACAGCGACGTAGCAAGGGAGCTTGAGGAAGCGCTCGATTTCGATCTGTCGTCGGCGTCCGACGATCTCGATATAGCCGCTTCGATGGAGGATCTGGAGGCACAGATCTCCCAGGCTGCCGACGAACTCGCCCGCGAAGGTCGTGCGGAAGCTGAGGCCCCCGAGCCTGCTCCAAAAACGACATCGGAGGCCCCGGCAAAGCCTTCCAATGGCTCCAATGCCAAGGCCGAGTTGCGCCCTGTCAATACGGTCGGTCTGCGCCCGAGCCCCAATGGTTTCGCCCCCGCCAATGACGATCAGCAAAAGGACTACCGCACGCTCCTGCATTCGATGAATCGCCGTTCGTCGAACGGCATTTATTGGGTGGTCGCTCTTTTATCCCTGCTTTGGATAGGCGGTGGCGTCGCGCTTGCCAACACGCTGTTTACCCCTGGCATCATGGAAATCCGCTCGGTCGAGCAGATACTCGCCCAGCCCTACCTGATCCTTCTCGGCGTCGCCACGATCGTGCCTGTCATTCTTTTCTGGGCCTTTGCGGTGATGATCCGCCGTGCTCAGGACATGCGCCTGGCCGCCCAGTCCATGACCGAAGTTGCGTTCCGTCTCGCCGAGCCGGAAAACCTGGCACAGGACCGCGTGATGATGGTCGGCCAGGCCGTTCGCCGCGAAGTCGCGGCAATGGGCGAAGGCATCGAGCGCACATTGGCGCGTGCGGTGGAACTCGAGACGCTGGTCCACACTGAAGTCAACCAGATCGAGCGCTCCTATTCGGAAAATGAAGCGCGCATCCGCTCGCTGGTCGACGGACTTGGCGTCGAACGCGAGGCCGTGGTCACCCATGCCGAGCGCGTTCGCGCCTCCATTGCCGGCGCGCATGAAACGCTGCGTGACGAATTGGGTTCGGCGGGCGATATCATCCGCGAAAGCATCCTGAATGCATCGACCAAGCTGTCGATGACGATCACCAATTCCGGTGACACCCTGATCGACCGCATCAATGAAAGCGGTTCGTCCATCTTCGAGTCGATCGATCAGCGGCTGGATACCATCGGCGACCGTATCACCACCTCCGGTGAAGCTTTCGCCAGCCTGCTCGACACCCGTATCGCCAGGCTGACGGAAAGCGCCGACGAGATGACCCGCTCGCTTTCCGACCTTTTGGACGAGCGCACCTCGGGCATGGTGTCCCTGCTCGGCAGCGCGGCAAGCACTTTGAATGCCGACCTCGACGCCAGCCTGAAGGGTATTGAGCGTACACTGGCCGAGCGCGGTCAGAGCCTGATCAGCGAGTTCCAGACGCGGGCCGAAGCCCTCGACACGGGAACCCAGAAGCTCAACGCGGCGTTGGAAGCCCGCGCGCGCCAGATCAACGAGACACTGGTCGATCGCACCCGCGAAATCGCCACGACCTTCACCGACGGCAAGCAGAGCCTTTCGGCAATGATCGAGGAAGGCCGTGCCCGGATCGGCGCCGAAATGGCCGAAATGGTCACCTCCACCTCCTCTATGCTGGAAGAGCGCGCCAATGATTTTGCCGGGCGGCTTGAATCGGCACGTCACGTCGTTTCCGATGCCTTTGACGCGGATATCCAGAAACTGGCCCAAGCCCGTCAGAACATCGACGACGCCGTCGAGACGCAAGCGCAGAAATTCGCGGAGACCAGCGACCGCATCGCCTCGATGCTCCAGGCCGATCTCGCCAAGTTCGAGGAAAGCCGGGCTGGTATTGATGAGGCGGTCAGCCTGCAGGTGCTGAAGCTGGCTGAAGGCCGCACCATGATTTCGCAGGCTCTCGATGAAGACTTGCGCAAGATCAACGAATCGCGCGCGACCATCGATGCTTCACTGGGTGAGCATCTTGAGCGGCTGGCGGATGGCCGCGCCAACCTTGCCCGTGCGCTTGCCGAGGACACACAGAAACTCACTCAGACACGAACCAACATCGACGAAATGGTGGCAGGCCATATCGGCAAGCTCGGCGAAGGCCGCGGCATCCTGACGCGCGCGCTGGAGGCCGATCTCAACAAGCTTGCCGAAAGCCGCAGCGACATCGACAATCTCGTCGCAAGCCAGGTCGAGAAGCTGGCTGAGGGTCGCGATGTCCTCTCCCGCGCGCTGGAAGCCGACCTTGCGCGTATTGCGGACGGCCGTTCGACCCTGGACAATCTGGTCGATAGTCAATTGGAGAAGCTCGATCAGGGTCGCGAACGCCTGACTCGCGCGCTCGAGGACGATCTGGGCAAGCTTGCCGAAAGCCGCTCAAGCATCGACGGCCTCGTTGCAGGTCAGGTCGAAAAACTTGCTGAAGGCCGCGATATCCTCAAGCGGGCGCTGGAAGCCGACCTTGCCAAGCTCGCCGAGAGTCGCGCCGATATTGACGGGCTCGTTGCCGGCCAGGTGGAAAAGCTGGCTCAGGGGCGCGATCTGCTGAAACGCGCGCTTGAGGCGGATATGACCAGCATCAACGCGATGGTGACGGCCCAGGCCGACAAGCTGACAGACAGCCGCCACGCGCTCGCCCGCGCCCTTGAAGACGACCTTGCCAGGCTTGCCGAAAGCCGGACGAGCATCGATGACGCCGTTGCGGGCCATGTCGAGAAACTCGCCCATGGCCGGGATGTGCTGTCGCGCGCTCTGGAAGCCGACATGGCCAATATCGAGGCCCTCGTCGCTGCCCAGGCAGACAAGCTGGTGGAGGCGCGCAAGTCGCTGACGCAGGCATTGGAAACCGATGTCAGCAGCATGGAGGGGATCGTCGCAGGCCAGGCCGAGCGGCTCGAAGAGAACCGCGGCGTGCTTACGCGTGCGCTGGAGTCCGATATCACCAATATCGAGAGCCTCATTGCCAGCCAGAATGAGCGGCTGGCCGAAGGCCGCGCAATGCTTGCGCGTACCTTGGAAGAGGATCTGCAAAAGCTTGCCGAAAGCCGCTCGGGCATTGACGGGCTCGTTGCAGGCCAGGTCGAGAAACTGGCCGAGGGACGCGACATTCTCCGGCGTGCGCTTGAGGCTGACCTGCAGAAGCTTGCAGATAGCCGTTCCGAGATCGACGGCCATGTCGCCAGGCAGGTCGAGCAATTCTCGGCGGGTCGCAACCTGCTCTCACAGGCGCTGGAGGCCGACTTGCAGAAGGTCGCCGAAAGCCGTTCCGGCATCGATGAGATCATTGCCGGCCATGTCGGCAAACTGGCCGAAGGCCGCAATATGCTGGCACGCGCGCTTGATGAGGATTTGGACCGGCTCGCGGAAACGCGCCGCGAGATCGATGAGGCGGTTAGCGCCCATATCGAGACCATTGCCGGCCGCCGGATCGACATATCGGAGGCGCTTGCCGCCGATGTCGAAAAGATCGAGGAGGCATTCCGCCGCCAGACCGGCGTCATCGAGGAACGCACCGGCACGATGGAACGCGCCCTCTCGACCGGGGTCGACAATGTCCGCGCGGTGCTTGAAAAAAGTGCCGTCTATGTGGCCGGCGCCCTGCGCGAGAAGGTCCTGGAAGTTACCGCCGCCCTCAACGAGGAGGCCGGCAAGGCGTTCACCGACGCCGATCGGCAGATCGCGGAGCGTGCAGAACAGACGTCTGCCGCGCTGCTTGCCCGCGCCGACGACATCACGCGTGCCTTCGAGGAAGCGGATCAGCGTCTCGCCGCGCGTGTCGAAACGACGTCCGGCGCACTTATTGCCCGCGCCGAGGAGACGGCCGAAACGCTCGCAACGCGCGCTGGCGATATTGCCCGCACCTTCGATGACGCAGACCAGAAGCTGGTTTCTCGCGCGATCGACACGGCGAACTCGCTTGCCGAGCGTGCCGGCGATATCCTGCGCAATTTCGATACCGCAGATGAACGCCTCAGCCTGCGCATAGCCGAATCGGCCGATGCGCTGGCCGCCCGTGCCGCCGAGCTTGGCCGCATCTTCGATGCCGCCGACCAGCAATTCATCTCGCGCATCGCCGATGGCGCAAACACACTGGGTTCGCGCGCCATCGAGATCGTCCGCAACTTCGAGGAAGCGGATAGAAGCCTCGCTGCCCGCGCTGGAGAGACCGCGGAAGCGTTGGCGGCACGCGCTGCCGAAATCGGCCAGGTCTTTGAGCAGGCCGACCAGCGCATCGCCGCCCGCATCAGCGACTCGAGCACGGCCATCGCCGTGCGTGCCGCCGAAATCGGCCAGGTCTTCGAACAGGCCGACCAGCGCATCGCCGCTCGTATCAGTGACAGCAGCGCCGCCATCGGCACACATGCGGCCGAGATCGCCAACGCTTTTGCCCAGACGGAGGAGCGTGTCGCGGCGCATGCACAGCAGACTGCGGCGGAACTTGAATCGCGCGTCCGTGGCATTGAAGAGACACTGGCAGGTGCCGACCAGCGCTTTGCGTCGGGGGCCGAAGCCGTGGCGACACGTGTTGACGAGCAGGTGGCGCAGGTTGAAATACGCCTTTCCGCCAGCGCCGAAGCCGTCGGCCAGAAGCTGAGCGAGCAGGTCGCCGAAGCGGAAGCCAAGCTGGCATCGCGCGCCAATGTCATTGCCGAGACATTTACCGCCGTCAGCCAGCACATCGGCAACAGCACCAATGAGGCTGCCCGCTCCATCGGTGCCAATACGCGCGAGCTCAACATGATGCTTGCAGAGCGGTCGGCGGAGATCACCAAGATCCTCGACGAGACTGCGCGTCCGCTCGTGGATCGCTTCTCTGCCAGCGGCAATGAGTTGCAAAAGAGCCTCGAGGCTGCGACCGAGCAGGCAACGGAGCGACTGCGCGCCGAAAACACCGCTCTGGTCAACGCACTCGCCAACCGCACAGCCGAGACGCTGTCTGCGGTGGAAGGCGCACGCAGCAGCCTGGCGGATGGCGTTTCCGACCTGATCGGAAGGCTTTCGGCATCGAGCGCGCAGCTCAATGAGCTTATCGAAAAGGCCGCGGCAAACCTTGCCAATGTCGATGAACGTCTGGTCGGCAGCACGCAGAGCTTTGCCGCTACGACGGAGAAAGCTGCGCAGACCTTTGCCAGCTCGGCACGGCTGGTGGATTCCAACACCACCCGCCTCACCGAACTTTCTTCGAATACGCTCAAGGAAGTCGCTTCCATCGCAACCCGCTTCGATGAACATAGCCGCTTGCTTTCCAGCGCATCCGAACTGCTCGGATCGGCACAAAGCAACCTCGAGCATACGCTCGAGCGCCAGTCTTCGCTGGATGATCTCGCGGTCGGCCTGGTCAAGAAGTCGGAAGACCTGGAACGTGTCATGCACTCGTTCGAAGATCTCGTCGGCAAGGCCCTCGAAAAGGCCGAGGACCGCACGCTTGCCTCCACCGACAAGATCCGCAACGCGATAACCGAGGTGGTTGAATCGGCCACCAAGCGCTTTGCCGACGCCACCGAGGACATGCGCCGTACCGCCGACTCCATCAAGAGCGACCTCAACGAGACACGGGCGGAGTTGAAGAAGGGTGTGCTCGACATGCCCGAGGAAGCCAAGCAATCGACCACGGCGATGCGCCGTGCGGTGACCGAGCAGATCAATGCGCTGAAGGAGCTTTCGGATATCGTTGCGAAATCCGGCCGCACCATCGACGTGTCCGATCGTGCCGCTCAGCGGCCAGCTCAACAGATGCGTGCCTCCGAGCCGCAACGCCAGGCGCCGCAGCAGGCCGAACGCCGGGCATCAGCCGAACCGATGCTGCGCGGCTCGCTCGATGTCGAGCCGACGACAGCGCGGCCGCGTGAAGGTGGCCGCACCCAAGCGGGCGGCTGGGTGCGTGACCTTCTGACAGGCGCGTCGCGCGAAGAGAATGCGCGTCCGACGGCGGTTGCCGACGCACCCCGCGCGACGGGAGCCACCCGCTCGCCGGCACATGTCGTGGAATCGCTCAATTCGCTTTCGGTCGACATTGCCCGCGCCATCGACCATGAGGCATCGATCGAACTGTGGGATCGCTATCGGCGCGGCGAGCGCGACGTCTTCACACGTCGCCTCTACACGCTGAAAGGCCAGCAGACCTTCGACGACATTCGCCGCAAATATCAGTCGGACAGCGAATTTCGCGCTGCCGTCGACCGCTATTGCGATGATTTCGAGAAGTTGCTGAAAGATGTTTCGCGCAACGACCGCGATAACATGATGACGCAGACTTATCTGTCGTCGGATACCGGCAAGGTCTACACCATGCTTGCCCATGCCAGCGGGCGCCTGCGGTAAGCAGCGTCTCTTTGCTTGAGCATCGGAATTTTCCGAAAAAAGGCGGGACCCCTTCCCGCCTTTTTCATTTCCTCATCGTTGTCTGATGTCAGATCAATGAATCCGTCCAACTGACGATATCGAGGGCGGCTTGGCCAAAGGCCCGGTCCAGCGCCCTTATATAGGCATCGTTGCCGCTACCGGAGACGGGGGCGCTTGCCTGGAAACTGCGTGAGGCTCGCACGACGCCGTTGCGGTCATTGAGCAGCCGTACGAAAAGCTCGACCTCGGCCTGACGGGTTCCGCTCACCTGAATTTCGAAGGCGCGAATCTCGGCAATGACCTGATAGTCGATTGCCAGCCCCTCGCCCGGCTTGCCGACGCCGGCAAAGCTGCCTGAGCGCTGGAAAGTTTCAGCCAGGCGCGCCTGCACGATTCGCGGCAGGCGATCGGCCCACTGGGCGCCCTTCAGATATTGAATGACACCGGGCGCCGGCTTGATGACGATGTTTTCGCCATCAAGCGCTTTCAGCGCACCGGGCTCGGCGATCAGAATTTGCCTTTTGCTGAGGGCCGCCCGCTCCGAGCTCGGAGGCGCGGACAGCTCGAATGTATCGAGCGGGGCCGGGCCGCCGCCCGGAAACAGCGCGCAGCCGGACAAGCCAAGAGCGAGAACGGCCCCCGTGGCCGTCAGCTTGCGAATGTTCATTCTTGACCCCGTCTCCATATGATCGGCATGTGCCGGCAGATGTCGGCTCGAAAAGCCATCACTGTCCGGTTCCCCGCTGCCGATGGATTGCCAACCGATTCAACGGCGTGCGCGCCCATCATATTCGCGCACCGTCCCTTCGCCCCCAGTGATGATGCGTTGCGGATTGCGTTCCAGATCGGTGATTGCCTGCTCGATTCGGTTGATCGAACGGCGGCCGTCGCGCACCAATGCCTCCACTTCGCGCAGCCCCTGCCCCGAAAACCGCGCCAGCCCGTCGGTGATGGTGGCCAGCCGCGCGTTCAGCGTGTCCGCCACCTGGCGGAAGGACTTCAGGGTCGCGCTGGCATCCGCCATCACGCCTTGCGCCTCGCCCGAGCCCAGCAGGCTGTCGACCTTGGCCAGAACCCCGTCCACCCTTACGGAAGCCGCGTTCAGACGACCGGTGAGTTCCGATGCATCCTTGATCATCTGTTCGATGTCGTCGGAGCGGCGATTGAATTTCTCGGTGACTTTGGCGACATCCGCCGCGGCGGTCCTGGCGTCGCGGCTCGCCACCTCGATATTGCTCAGCGTGTCGCGAACCTTGGCCGGATCGACACCATCGAGGATGGCATCGACCTTACCAAGCGTTCCGCCGGTTTTCTGGGCGAAGTCGTTGATCGAAGCCACGGCGGTATCGATTCCGCCGATGATCTCGTCGAATTGCTTGCTGGTATCGCTGAGATCCCTGGTAAAGTTGTCGACATTGGCGACGATAGAGGCGATCTTATCCTTGTCTACCGCCTTCAGAATATCTTCCGCAGCACGCAGCGTGCCGTCGAGCTTGCCGGAAACGCCGGACAATTCAGTCGAAAGCGTCGCGACGCTGTCGAGGAATCTGTCGATGCCGTCTGCATTGCGCCCCAGAGCCTGCGAGAATTTCTGCGCATTGGCCACGGTGTCTGTCAGCGGGCCGCGAACGTCGCTGGTAAAGCCTTCAAGCTGGGTGAGCACGTGATTGGCGCGTTCGAAAATATCCTGTGCCGTCTGCAGCAGATTGGTCACGGCGGAAGGGTTGGCCTTGATCTCGGCGATCGTGCCGTTTGCCTCGGCCTCATCAAGCAGGTTGGCTTCGCGCGGGTCGGCGCCCTTCAGCTCGATATTCGCCTGTCCGGTCAGGCCGGCCAGGCCGATATCGGCCTGTGTCGACTGGGTGATAGGCGTCAGCCGGTCGATCTCGGTGTCGGCAATGGCGATGGTCGGATTGTCGACATCGATATAGACGCGTCTTACGTCACCGACCTTGACGCCGTTGAAGAGCACGGCACTGCCGCGCCCAAGACCCGAAGCAGATCCCGGAATGCGCACGCGCAACGTCGCCGTTTCACCCCGTTCTCCAATTGCCGCCGTCCAATATACGAAAGCAAAGGCTGCGAGGATCGCAACGATGGTGAAAATTCCGACGATGACGTAGTTGGCTCTGGTTTCCATGCTCGGCTTTATTCTATTCCCTTGCAGCCAAATCGATTTGCCGTGCGCGTTTCCCCCGGAAGTAAGACTTGACCCAAGGTTCCTCACTGGCAAGCATGTTTTCGATCGTGCCCTCGACCAGGACCCTTTTCTTGCCGAGAACGGCAATTCGGTCACACACGGCAAACAGGCTGTCCAGATCGTGGGTGACCATGTAGACGGTCAGGCCCATCGTGTCGCGCAGTTTTGCCACGAGTTCATCGAAATCGGCAGCCCCGATCGGGTCCAGGCCCGACGTCGGCTCGTCAAGAAACACGATATCGGGATCAAGCGCCAGCGAGCGGGCTAGCGCCGCACGTTTGATCATGCCGCCCGAAAGCTCCGAAGGGAATTTACCAGCGGCATCGCGCGGAAGGCCGACAAGCTCGATCTTCAGCAGCGCCAGTTCATCCATCAACTGCCTGGGCAGATCGAGATATTCGCGCATGGGCACCTGGACGTTTTCAAGCACGGTCAGTGCCGAAAACAGCGCGCCATGCTGGAAAAGCACGCCCATGCGCATATCCAGCCGCACCCGCTCGGCGTCGCTTGCCTTGTCGACATCGACGCCGAACAGCTTGATCGTTCCCGAGCGCTTCTTGTTGAGACCCAGAACCGTTCGCAGCAATACGGATTTTCCGGCACCTGACGCGCCCACAAACCCCAATATCTCGCCGCGCCTGATATCGAGCGAGAGGTTCTCCAGCACGACCTTGTCGCCAAAGGCGACGGTGACGTCGCGCACCGACACCACAATTTCCGTGTCGTCGGTTTCCGGCATATGGGCTTGAGCTTGCTGCGCCATGTCAAAAATCGATCGCTGCGAAGAACATGGCAAACAGCCCGTCCAGGATGACGACGACGAAGATCGACTTCACCACCGAAGCCGTCACATGGCGGCCGAGCGATTCGGCACTGCCGCCCACTTTCAAGCCCTCGACGGATGCCAGGATGCCGATGATCATTGCCATGAATGGCGCCTTGATCAGCCCGGCAAAAATCGTGCTGAGGTCGATGCTGACCCGCAGGCGATCGATGAACGCTGCTGGCGCGATATCTGAATAAAACCATGAAACCAGTATGGCGCCGGCAAGGGCCGCGAAATTCGCAGCAATGGTCAGGCATGGCAGCGCGATCGCCAACGCGACAAGGCGCGGGAAAACCAGGACGCCGATGGGATTGAGGCCGATGACCTTCAGCGCGTCCACTTCCTCGCGCATTTTCATGGAGCCGATTTCGGCGGTGATGGCACTGCCAGACCGGCCGGCCACCATGATCGCCGTCATCAGCACACCAAGTTCTCGCAGCACCAATATGCCGACGAGGTCGACGACGAAGATGTCGGCGCCGAAATAACGAAGCTGAAACGCTCCCTGCTGGGCCACGATGGCGCCGACAATGGCCGACATCAGCACGACGACGGGAATAGCGCCGACACCCATGCGGTCGATCTGGTGAAAGATCGCGGCCATGTTCACCGCATGGCCTCGGCCAAGCTTCATCTGTGCGCCGCGAATGGTGGCGCCCAGAATATTCATCGCTGCCAGGAAGTCGTCGCGCATGGCATAGACATTGCGCCCGATGCCCTCCAGCACCGCTATGATGAAGGCTGGAGGACGGATCGAACTGCCGTCCTCAGGGGCGCGAGAGGCTTCGCGGATCGCCTCAAGTAGGATCGTCGCGGCCTCGCTTTGCCCTTGCAGGCCGACCTCGGAACCCCGCTGTCGCGCCGCTACCAGCAACCGTTCGATCAGCCATGCGCCTGCGGTATCGATCTTGGTGATGCCAGATGCGTCGATCTCGATCGGACCGGCGCCGATTTGCGCCTCGATCTCGCGCATCTGCCGGTCAACCAGAGCGACAGTCTGTGTCGTCCAGCTTCCCGACAGGGCGTAAGACAAGGCTGTGCCGCTCTCCGTCGCCACGATGCTGGGACGGGCCTCCTCGGCGTCAGCGCCGTTTGCTTGCTTGCCGGCATTGATCAACATGGCGGCCTGTCTTATCCCGTGATGCTGCTTCTGTCACTTTGCCGGGCAAGCCACGTCGATGGCTGGGAGAAGAAAAATATGGCGCGTGTCCTTTCGGTCAATATTGAGCGCTTTCCGATCGCCGGAACCTTCACGATCTCGCGCGGATCGAAGACGCAAGCGGAAGTTGTCACGGTGACGATTCGCGACGGCGATCATATCGGCCGTGGCGAATGCGTGCCCTACACGCGATATGGCGAGACGATTGAAGGTGTCGCACATGCGATCGCCGGCATGCGGGCCGATATCGAGTCGGGCCTTGGACGCCATGCGCTAATTGAGGCACTGCCGGCCGGCGCTGCCCGCAATGCGATCGATTGTGCACTGTGGGACCTCGAAGCCAAGACCAGCGGCCGTCCGGTCTGGACCGGGCTTTCCGATACGCCGCCAAGGGCACTGGAGACGGCCTACACGCTTTCTTTGGCCGCGCCGGAGGCGATGGCCGCCCAGGCGCACGAAAACGCCATGCGGCCCGTGCTGAAGGTCAAGATCGGCGTCGGCGACGAAGATGTTGAGCGCATCCGCGCAGTGGTGCAGGCAGCACCCGACAGCCGGCTCATACTCGATGCCAATGAAGGCTGGACCGAAGACAATATCCGCCAGAATCTGGCAGTGGCCGCCGAATGCGGCATCGCGCTGGTCGAGCAGCCGCTACCAGCCGGCAAGGACGGCATATTGCGGCATATCCCTCACCCGGTGCCGATCTGCGCCGATGAAAGCGTGCATGAAGCCAGGAACCTCAATGAGCTTGTCGGCCTCTATGATGCCGTCAACATCAAGCTCGACAAGGCTGGTGGCCTGACAGCCGCCATTTTGCTGCGCGACCGCGCCAGAGAAATGGGTTTTTCAATCATGGTGGGCTGCATGGTCGGCACCTCGCTGGCGATGGCGCCGGCGGTGCTTCTGGCGCAAGGCGCCGATTTCGTCGATCTCGACGGCCCATTGCTGCTGTCGCAGGACCGCGTTCCAGGCCTTGGCTATCATGGATCGCTGGTCTCGCCGCCGCAGGCTGAGCTTTGGGGTTGAAGGTCGCGGCGATAGCTAGCCTCTGCCCCAGACAGGGCGTATGACGGTTGCGGTTTCAGCCATGCCCGCGATAAGTTGGGCTTCCGGGAATGGAGACGGAATCATGGATCTCGGCATCCGCGGCAAGACCGCGATCGTCTGCGCCTCGAGTCGCGGATTGGGCCGCGGCTGCGCCCTGGCGCTGGCCGAAGCCGGCTGCGACCTGGTGATGAACGCCCGCAACGCGGATATTCTTGCTGCGACCGCGCAGGAAATCCGCGCGCGCTTCGGCGTCAAGGTTGTCGAACTGGCAGGCGACGTTGCCGATCCGGCCGTTCAGCAGTCCCTGCTAGCGGCAGCCCCGACACCCGACATTCTGGTCAACAACAATGGCGGTCCGCCCCGGCGCGACTTTGGCGAGCTCGACCGGCAGAAAATGCTCGACGGTGTCACCAACAATCTGATTGCTCCTGTCGAACTGGTCCAGGCAGTGATCGGCGGCATGGCCGAACGCGGCTTCGGCCGCATCGTCAACATCACGTCGCTATCGGTCTATGTGCCGATACCGGGGCTGGATTTGTCGTCCGGCGCACGTGCGGGGCTGACTTCGCTGCTGGCTGGTGTGGCGCGCACCGTCGCCGACCGCAACGTCACCATCAATAATCTGCTGCCAGGCAAGCTTGATACCGACCGGCTGCGCGGTGTGTTCGAGGCTGGCGAGGAAGAAACAGAGGACGCCGCGCGTGAGCGGAAGGCACGGTTAAGCGCGGGAATTCCGGCCAAGCGCCTCGGGACACCGGAAGAATTCGGCCAGATATGCGCGTTTTTATGTTCGGTGCATGCAGGCTATCTTACCGGCCAGAACATTCCGGTCGATGGCGGGCTCTATGTCAGCGCTTTCTGAGCAAGGGCTAATCCGTATTGTGAGCCAGACGGAATAAGATACTGAAATCTCGTTTATTTTATCTTACAATTTCCGACGGGCACAGTCATTGGAAGGGCCCGGTAAAGCAGTGATGATTGGTGGGGAGCGGCCGCATGGAAACGGAAATGAACGATCAGGCACGCGCCGATCTCAACGAATCTGCCCTTTTCTTCCACAAGCACCCGATACCGGGCAAGCTTGAGATCCAGGCAACGAAGCCGCTCGGAAACCAGCGGGACCTTGCGCTTGCCTATTCCCCCGGTGTGGCGGCGCCCTGCCTGGCGATCCGCGACGACGCGGCCACCGCTGCCGATTACACTGCGCGCGCCAATCTCGTCGGCGTGATCTCCAACGGCACGGCCGTGCTCGGCCTGGGCAATATCGGGCCGCTTGCCTCCAAGCCGGTGATGGAGGGCAAAGCCGTCCTGTTCAAGAAATTCGCCGGCATCGACGTGTTCGATATCGAGATCGATGCGCTGGAAGTCGACCGCATGGTCGAAACGATCTCGGCCCTGGAGCCGACCTTCGGCGGCATCAATCTCGAGGACATCAAGGCGCCGGAGTGTTTCGATGTTGAGGAACGCCTGAAGGCGCGAATGAAAATCCCCGTCTTTCACGACGACCAACATGGCACGGCCATCATCGTGGCGGCGGCAGTTCTGAACGGACTCGAACTCGCCGGCAAGGCGATCGAAGACATCAAGATCGTCACTTCCGGCGCTGGCGCGGCGGCGCTTGCCTGCCTCAACCTGCTGGTTTCTCTCGGCGCCAAGCGCGAAAACATCTGGGTCACCGATCGGTTCGGCGTTGCCTATAAGGGCCGCGTTGACGAGATGGATCGCTGGAAGGACCCCTATGTGAAGGATACCGAGGCGCGCACGCTGGAAGATGTCATCGGTGGCGCCGACGTGTTTCTGGGCCTCTCGGCCGCCGGCGTTCTGAAGCCGGAACTGCTGCGGCATATGGCCGAAAAACCGCTGATCCTTGCGCTGGCGAACCCGACCCCCGAAATCATGCCGGAAGTGGCGCGCGCCGCCCGCGCCGACGCCATGATCTGCACCGGGCGCTCGGACTATCCAAATCAGGTCAACAATGTCCTGTGCTTCCCGTATATTTTCAGGGGCGCGCTGGATTGCGGCGCAAGCGCCATCAATGAAGACATGAAACTTGCCGCCGTGCGCGCCATTGCCGCTTTGGCAAGAGAAGAACCCTCCGATGTCGCCGCCCGTGCCTATTCAGGTGAAACGCCGACCTTCGGCCCCGAATTCCTGATCCCCTCGCCCTTTGATCCACGCCTGATCCTCAGGATCGCGCCGGCGGTTGCCAAGGCGGCGTGCGAGAGCGGGGTGGCCACCAGGCCGATCACCGATTTCCCGGCCTATATCGATCGCCTGAACCGTTTCGTCTTCCGCTCGGGCCTCGTCATGAAGCCGGTGTTTTCGAGCGCCAAGACCTCCACCGCCAAACGCGTGATCTATGCCGATGGCGAAGACGAGCGTGTGCTGCGCGCCGCGCAGGTCGTTCTGGAGGAAGGCATCGCCCAACCGATCTTGGTCGGGCGGCCCAATGTGGTCGATGTCCGGTTGCGGCGTTACGGCTTGCGTATCCGGCCCGGCGCCGACTTCGAACTGATCAATCCGGAGGACGACCCGCGTTATCGCGACTATGTCGATTTGTTGATCGAACTGGGCGGCCGCCGCGGCGTGACGCAGGAAGCCGCACGCACCATGGTTCGCACCAACAATACGGTGATTGCCGCACTTGCCCTCAAACGTGCCGAAGCAGACGCCATGATCTGCGGTCTGGAAGGCCGTTTCGAGCGCCATTTGCGCAATGTAAGGCTGATCATCGGCGCGCGTACCGGTGTCAAGGATCACGATCTGTCGACGCTGTCGATGCTCATTTCGACCCGCGGCGTGCTGTTTTTCACCGATACCTATGTCTCGGTCGATCCAACGGCGGAGGAAATTGCGGAGATGACCGTGCTTGCCGCCGAAGAGATCAAGCGTTTCGGCATGGAGCCCAAGGCAGCGCTGGTCTCGCATTCGAATTTTGGCTCGCATGACTCGCCAAGTACGCTCAAGATGCGCGAAGCTGCGCAAATCCTGAAGAAAATCGCGCCCGATCTCGAATGCGACGGCGAAATGCATGCCGATTCCGCCCTGTCGGAGCAGCTGCGCCAGCGTGCGTTCCCGCACTCCACGTTGAAGGGCGAGGCCAATCTGCTGGTGTTCCCCAATCTCGATTCGGCAAACATCACCCTGACTGCTGTCAAGCAGATAACGGACGCGCTGCATGTCGGCCCGATCCTGCTTGGAGCCGCCAGGCCGGCGCATATCCTTACACCCTCCGTGACCTCGCGTGGTGTCGTCAACATGACCGCGCTGGCGGTGGCAGAAGCGGCACAGAAGGCACAGATGTTGGCGGCAAAGGCTGGCTGAGTGCGGAGAATAAACGCTTAACCGACACAGGACATAGTAACGGATAAAGCCATGACCGGTAGCAAGGGCTGAAATGGCCGGTTGGAAAGGATTGGTTGCACCGCTCGCAGTCTGGATCGGGTTCGCCATCCAGGCGCCAGTGGTCCATGCCGCCTCCGACCTGTGCAGCCAGCTTGAGGCGCAACTGGCAACCGGGCAGCTTGTCGGTGGCTCGGCTCATGTCGGCGTATATGACACCGCAATTGCGGAGCAGCGCGAGCAGCTGCTGCTCGCCCGCGACAGGACAGCGGAGGCCGGCTGCGGATTTTCGATGGTCGGCGCCGGTATCCGCTACTGCGCCAAGCTCAATGCCCGAATTGAGCACATGGAGCGCAATCTCGATAAATTGCTGCGCCAGCGTGACAGATCGTCGGCCAGAAGCGGTGCCAGAAGCGCTGACGACCGGTTACTGGCGCTGCTTGCGGCGAATGGCTGCGACACCGGCCAGGCGAACGACAGCGGCAATGCCGAACTGGTCGAGGAGATTTTCGGCCCATCGATTGAAAACGATGCGGTTGCTGCTCCAGAAAAAGATCAAAGCGCCGGAATATCCGGTGACGCGCCGATACGCTCTGGTGCCGGAAGTTTCGAAATCATCAGGGAGCAGCCGCCGCAGGCGGACCGGGATATGACGTCGCCCCGCCCATCGCCCTCCATCATCGCGCCGGACACGGCAACGCCGCCCAAGCCCGCGGCACAACAGCAGCGCCCCGAGGATGCGATCCCGCATCAGCCGGACCCGGATAGAAAAGTCAGGGTCGTCGGGCCAACGTTCCTTCCCGACCCAGGAGCGGCAATAGATCTGCAAGCTCCGGCCCCGAGGCAAGTCCGGTAAGCGACAGACGCAGCGGCATGAAAAGCGCCTTGCCCTTGCGGCCGGTCGCGTCCTTCACGGCGTTCGTCCATGTCTTCCAGGTTGTGCCATCCCACGGTTCCGGCGGCAGCAGATCGAACGCCTCGCTGACGAAACTACGGTCGTTTTCGGGCAGATCGACGCTCTCCTGTGGTCCCTGAGTGACGACGCGCCACCAATTGGCAGCCTCAGGCAGCTTTTCGATATTGCCTCGCACCGCCAGCCAGAACGGCTCGGCACGCTCACCGGAAACACCCAGCGCCGACAGCCTGTCCTGCGCCTCGGCAAACGGCATGTTGTGAAGCAGCGACCGATTGAGTACGACGAGATCGGCCGGATCGAATTTCGAGGCGGATTTCGAGGTCGCGGTCGGTTCGAAAAGTGCTGCAAGCTCCGACATCTTCGGTACGGCCACGACATTCTCGGACGTTCCGATGAGCACGGCCAGGCAGGCTACCGCCATCGGTTCCAGGCCGCTTTCACGCAACCCGCCGATCGACAAGGCACCGGTTCGCTTGGAAAGTCCCTCCCCGCTGCTGGTGGTCAGGAGGTTGTGATGACCGAAAGCCGGCGCCTCGGCACCGAGCGCCTGAAACAGTGCGATTTGCACACCAGTATTGGTGACATGATCGTCGCCACGGATGATGTGGGTGACGCCCATGTCGATGTCATCTACGACAGACGGCAGCGTATAAAGATAGGTGCCGTCCTCGCGCACCAGCACCGGATCGGACAGCGACGCGAGATCGACGGTTTCCTCACCGCGCACGACATCGGTCCACCGGATTTCCGTGCGCTCGGTTTCGAAGGGATTCTCGCGGAAATTGGGCAGCAGGAAACGCCAATGCGGCTTACGACCCTGTGCTTCCAGCGCCTCGCGCTCCTCGCCTGTCAGCTTCAGCGCTTCGCGCCCGTAAACCGGCGGGAGCTTCCGCGACAGACGAACCTTGCGGCGCAATTCGAGCTCTTCCGGCGTCTCATAGCAGGCATAGAGCAGGCCGGCGGCCTTCAGCTTTTCTACCGCGGCGTCATAAACGCCGAAACGTCTTGATTGATAATCTGTCGCATCGGGAAAAATGCCGAGCCAATGCAGATCATAGAGGATTGCATCGGCGTATTCCTGCTTGGAGCGCAAGACGTCCGTATCGTCGAAGCGCTGGATAAAGCGTCCGTTGTTCTTCATGGCGAAAAGCCAGTTGAACAGCGCGGTTCGCGCGTTGCCGATATGGATATGGCCCGTCGGAGACGGGGCGAAACGGACGGTTACGGTCATCTTTGCGGGTTAGCGGATGGATATGGCCTTGGCAAGGCCGGATGAGCCGCCGGACGGGCGGGAATCAGGTGCGATCCCGAAACCGATTGGTGATCGGGTAGCGGCGGTCGCGTCCGAAGTTCTTTTTCGTGATTTTCACGCCCGGTGCGGCCTGCCGGCGCTTGTATTCGGCGATGTAGAGGAGATGCTCGATCCTGTGCACGGTTTCGCGGTCATGGCCCCGCGCAACGATGTCATCGACACTCATCTCGTTTTCGACCAGACACTCCAGAATATCGTCGAGCATCGGATAAGGCGGCAGCGAGTCCTGATCGGTCTGGTCCGGCCGCAATTCGGCCGATGGCGCCTTGTCGATGACGTGTTGCGGAATGACTTCGCCCGACGGGCCTAAAGCCCCCGGCGGCACATGCGTATTGCGCCAGCGCGACAATGCGTAGACCTGCATCTTGTACAGGTCCTTGATCGGGTTGAAGCCGCCATTCATGTCGCCATAAAGCGTGGCATAGCCGACCGACATTTCGGACTTGTTGCCAGTGGTCACCACCATGGAGCCGAACTTGTTGGAAATGGCCATCAGGATCGTACCGCGGGCGCGAGACTGCAAATTCTCCTCGGTAATTCCCTCACTCATTCCCTCGAAAAGCTGCGTCAGCGCGTGGCTGAAGCCCTCGACAGGCTCAAAGATCGGAACAATGTCATAGCGGCAGCCAAGCGCCCTGGCGCAGTCCTCGGCATCCTTGAGCGAGTCCTTCGTCGTGTAGCGGTAGGGCATCATGACGGCATGAAGCCGGTCTTCGCCAAGCGCATCGACCGCCAACGCTGCACAGATTGCGGAATCGATGCCGCCTGACAGGCCGATCACCACATTCTTGAAACCGTTCTTGTTCACATAGTCGCGCAAGCCAAGCATGCAGGCGCGGTAGTCGGCTTCTTCCTTCTCCGGGATTTTCGACATCGGCCCATCCGCGCAGACCCATCCTTCGCGCTCGCGCTTCCATGTCGTGACTACTACGGCCTCCTCGAATTGGCTCATCTGGAAGGCGAGCGTCTTTCGTGCGGAAATGGCAAAGGAGGCACCGTCGAAGACAAGTTCGTCCTGGCCGCCGAGTTGGTTTGCGTAGAGGATCGGCAGACCCGTTTCGATCACCTGCCGGATGACGACCTGCTGGCGCACGTCGATTTTGCCGCGATAATAGGGCGAGCCATTAGGCACCAGCAGGATTTCCGCGCCGGACTCGGCCAAGGTCTCGCAGACGCCAAGGTCGCCCCAGAGATCCTCGCAGATCGGAATTCCGATCCGCACGCCGCGAAAATTCACCGGTCCGGGCATTTCAGGGCCGGGCTGGAACACGCGTTTCTCGTCGAACTCGCCATAATTCGGCAGGTCGAGCTTGTAGCGTTCGGCGATGATCTTGCCGCCATCGGCAACGACCACCGAATTATGCGTGCCGCTCTCGCGCTTGAGCGGCGTGCCAATGATGACACCGGGACCGCCGTCCCCTGTCTCCCCGGCAAGATCCTCCACTGCCCGTTCGCAGGCAGTCAGGAAGGCCGGTTTCAGGATCAGGTCCTCGGGCGGGTATCCGGCGATGAACAGTTCGGTGAAAAGTATCAGGTCAGCGCCGTGGCGGGCCGCTTCGGCACGCGCCTCGCGTGCCTTGGCGAGGTTGCCGGCAATGTCGCCGACGACCGGATTAAGCTGAGCGACAGCGATGCGAAGAACGTCTGGCACGTGATTTTTCGTCATGACAGCGGTTTAGCGTGACGAAGCGTGAGCGGCAATGGCGACGCTTCACGCACAAGGCGCCATCACAGCGGGGTGCCTGCCAGCCTTTCGACAATGGCGAGGCCCCAGACCCCTGCGGCAATCACGATGGAGATCAGCACGGCCAGCGAGCCGCAGTCCTTGGCAAGCTGTATATCGATGTTGAATTCACGGCTGACAGCGTCGCAGGCCGCCTCGATCCCGGTATTCAGGACCTCGACCAGGATCAGAAGCAGGATGGCGCCAAGAAGCAGTGCGAAGCCACGCCATGTCGTGGCGATCAGCCACGCGGCCGGAATGGCAAGCGCCAGCAGGATCACTTCCTGCTGGAACGCGGTTTCATGACGGATAAGCCGGCTGAAGGCCCGCACCGAATTGCGAAAGGCTTTGATCAGACGTTCCATCGCGCATGGTCCCCTGCCGATTCACCGGAAAGGGGATCATTAGAGTATCCATTCCTACTGGAACAGATAGGAATCATTGGCGAAAAAGCCGTGATCCTTCGAATCGTGGACTCGCTTGGCAAGCGGCGATGCGCCCGCCGCCCCATAAGCGAAGAAAATCGGCATCAAATGTTCGTCACTCGGATGGTTTTCGTCGGGAAACGGTGCCAATTTCTTCCAATTCAGGAGCAATTTCGTGTCATTTTCTGCGAATTTCTCGGCAAACCACTCGGTAAATGCGCTTACCTGGCCAGAAAGCGCGGGGTCCGGCCGGGTGCCCTGGCGCATGATCGAAAAATAAGCGCGCAGATTATGGGTGATATGCCCGGAGCCGATCAGAAGCACACCCTCGTCGCGCAATCCGCTCAGTGCCTGTCCAAGTGAGTAGTGCCAGGCGGCATCGCGGCTTGGGTCGATAGAGACCTGTACGATCGGGATGTCGGCTGCAGGAAAGGCCAGCAGCATCGGTGTCCATGTGCCGTGATCATAGCCGCGCTTTTCAACCCGCTGCGGCTCAAGTCCGGCATCCTGAAGCAGTCCGAACACCTGAGCGGCAAGCGCCGGGTTGCCTTGAGCTGGATAAACCATCTGATACAATTCCGGCGCGAAGCCACCGAAATCATAGATCATTTCAGGCTTCGGGTCGAATACCACGGCGACGCCATTTGTCTCGAAATGAGCCGAGACGATCACGATCGCTTTGGGGCGAGGCATCAGCGAGGAAATGCTCTCGATGTAGTGGCGCGCAGGCGTATCGCTCAGCACGATATTGGGTCCGCCATGGGAAATGAACAGCGTCGGCATCTGGGTCATTGAAATCTCCTTGACCCTGAATATACGCCGCATCGACCCAATGCGGCAGAGCGCTCATCCTCGACAAACTGTTCAACGATTGCGAGCAGCGCGGGAAAACTCGTTCAGTCGCCTGCTACTTTAATGGCAGGCGTGGACTGAGGAAATTGCGGCAATCCATCATCGATTTCGTAGTAGTCGCCCTTGTCGGCCACGAAAATATGACATTCTCCCTTGAGCCCCGAGGGTGTGTCGAACGCGCCGGCCATCACGGAAATTGTATCGAGTCCATCGAGTTTCCAGAACAATGCCGAACCGCAGACACGGCAAAACCCGCGTCGGGCGACAGCAGAGCTATGATACCAGGTGACATTTTCGACGCCCTGCACGCTTATATCGCTGTCAGCCACATTGGTTGCGGCATAGAAATGACCGGTCTGCTTCCGGCACTGCGAACAATGACAGTAAATGACGTCACGAACCGATCCGGTAACTGTGAAATTGACAGCTCCGCAGCCGCAAGATCCGCTTCGTTGCTTATTCATTTTCCACCCTTATGGTTATATATAAATTCCCTTATGTGTTTTCAGTCAACCATACAAAGAACGGAGCAGACCGTCAGCTTTCCGTTCAATATAAATCTATTCGCCCGATCATAATGCGGATTGGTTTTCAAAAACCCCGGACATTCGACGCGAATAGTTCTGTAATTGTCGGTTTTTCTGAATTAAGAAAACCTTAGTCCAGTTGCATTTAATGTAATTACCAGATTAAAGCCGAATTGCGTATGGCATCGTGAGTCCAGGCAAGGATTCGCTGCACGCTGAAGTTTTGGTCGATTAGGATCGACGTGAACCGGAGCAAAGATGCAGACTGTTATTGCTCCCGCCAAGCAAGGTTATGATTTACCGGAAAACGTCGTAGCAACCCTGCGCCAGATCGGCGTCGTCGGGCTGCCTCGTAATTACGAGATTTTCTACGAAGCGCTCTCAGGTTCCAATCCACGACTAAGCCTGGAGGTTCTTGCGCTGGGCGAACACCCCACACAGGCGCAACTCGATGCGATAAGCCAAAAATACTTTGCGCAAAATCACAGCCAGAGCGTCGTCGAACACGCCCGCGAGATCATTGCACGGGAACTCGAAGACGTTGCGTCCATATTGCGCAAGGAACGCGGCCATCTCGAAAAATATGGTCAGATCCTGGATCAGACCTCGGATGGGCTCAACAGCCGTAGCTCACTGACCAAGGATCTGCTGCAAAAGATCGCCAACGCGATGTCTTCGGCGACCGCCGCAAAGATCGACCAGGGCAAGCAGGCTGCCAATGTGCTTGGCGAGAAATCAGCAGAACTTGAAAACCTCAAGTCCAAGCTTGAGGAATATAAGCGCCTGGCCGACACTGACCCCCTCACCCATATCTGGAATCGCCGGGCCTTCGACAAGAGGATTGCCGAACTTTACAACAGCAACCGTGCCATCCTCTTCAATGCGCTCATCCTTGCCGATATCGACTGGTTCAAGGACATCAACGACCGTCACGGCCACCCGGCAGGCGACAGGATTCTCCAAATCATCGCCGACATTTTCCGCAGCAGCACGCGTGACGACATGTTTGTTGCCAGAACGGGCGGGGAAGAATTCGCGCTTATCGTCGAAGGAACGACCGAGCAGTCTACATTCGAGCTTGCCGACAACATTCGCCTGCTGATCGAGCAGACGCGTTTCGTGAGCGCGCAATCCGGCATGGATTGCGGGCCGGTGACCATCTCGATGGGAATGTGCATGGCGTCAGAGGCCAACAGCGCTGACGATCTGTATGCAAAAGCCGACCGGGCGCTTTATCGCTCCAAGCTCGACGGGCGCAATCGAGTGACCAGATTTTCAAGCCTGCCGGAAGTCGGCGGAAAGAATTGGCTGCTCTACAGGAAGGACTGACAGCAGCCGCAAAGGCGGAAGGGCGCCGACGTGGCGGCGCCCTTGCCTATCAGGCGTTTGCCGCCTTCTTTTCTGCTCCGCCGGTCTTCGTCTTGAGCAATTCCGAAACCAGGAAAGCAAGTTCTATCGCCTGGTCGGCATTGAGGCGCGGATCGCAATGCGTGTGGTAGCGGTTCTGAAGGTCCTCATCGCGAACGGCACGTGCGCCGCCGGTGCACTCGGTTACGTTCTTGCCGGTCATCTCGATATGGATGCCGCCGGGGTGAGTGCCTTCGGCGCGGTGGATATCGAAGAAACCCTGAACCTCACGCAGAATCCGGTCGAAAGGCCGTGTCTTGTAGCCAGCCGCCGTGACCGTATTCCCGTGCATCGGGTCGCAGGACCAGACGACGTTGCGCCCTTCCTTCTTCACCGCCTGCACCAGCTTGGGCAGATGTTCGCCAACCTTGTCGGCTCCGAAACGCGCGATCAGCGTCAGCCGGCCCGGTTCGTTTTCCGGGTTGAGCAGATCGATCAGTTCCAGCAGGCCATCGGGGCTTATCGAGGGGCCGCATTTCAGGCCAAGCGGATTCTTGATGCCGCGGCAATATTCGATATGCGCCTGATCCGGCTGACGAGTGCGGTCGCCGATCCAGATCATGTGGCCGGAGGTGGCATACCAGTCGCCTGAGGTGGAATCGACACGGGTCAAGGCCTCTTCATAGCCCAGCAGCAGGGCCTCATGACTGGTGTAGAAGTCGGTCTCTCGCAGCGAATAATTGGTCTCCGACGAGATGCCGATTGCGCTCATGAAATTCATCGTCTCGGTAATGCGGCTCGCCAAAGCGGCATAGCGCTCGCCCTGCGGGCTGTCGGAAACGAAACCGAGCATCCAGCTATGCACATTCTCAAGGCTGGCATAGCCGCCCTGTGCGAAGGCGCGCAGCAGGTTGAGAGTCGCGGCTGATTGCCGATAAGCCATCGTCTGGCGCGCCGGATCGGGAATACGCGAGGCGGCGTCGAATTCGATGCCGTTGATGATGTCACCGCGATAGCTCGGCAGGGTCACGCCGTCGCGCGTCTCATTGTCGGACGAGCGTGGCTTGGCGAACTGCCCGGCAATGCGGCCAACCTTCACGACCGGCTGCGCGCCCGCAAAGGTCAGCACCACGGACATCTGCAGGAACACGCGGAAGAAGTCGCGAATATTGTCGGCGCCGTGTTCGGCAAAGCTCTCGGCGCAATCGCCACCCTGCAACAGGAACGCCTCGCCGGCTGCCACCTGTGCCAACTGCTTCTTCAGCTTGCGCGCCTCACCTGCAAAAACCAGCGGCGGAAAGGTCGCCAGACGCGCCTCGGTCTCCTGCAGGACAGCCTTGTCCGGATAGGCCGGAACCTGGCTGATCGGCTTGCTTCTCCACGAGTTCGGGGACCATTTCGTCATCGTCGTACCTAACGTTCTTCTTGCCGGCAAACTTGCCCGGCAGTCTTTGCCATTTGGCGGGAATTGCGGCTCTATTACAGGAAGCGGCCGCGCTATTCTACCCCGCCTTTGGGCAGTGCGAAAAGCGCGAAATTGTCGCCGCTCCTAGTCGACCCTTTCACCGTTTTCGATGCGGTAGGTCGGCTTGTACATCGTCACCAGTTCTTCTGCCGCGGTCGGATGGACGGCCATGGTGCAATCGAAATCGTCCTTGGTCAGCCCGGCCTTGATGGGAATGCCGAGAAGTTGGGCCATTTCGCCGGCATCTGGCCCGAGAACATGGGCGCCGACGACCCGCCGGGTCTCGGCATCTACCACCAGCTTCATCAGCATCTTTTCAGCGCGGCCCGATAGCGTGTGGCGCATTGGGCGGAAGGAGGCCCGGTAGATTTCGAGCTTCGCGTAGCGCTTGGCTGCATCGTCTTCCGACAGGCCGACGGTGCCGATTTCGGGCTGCGAGAACACCGCGGTCGGCACGCAGTCGTGATCCGGCCGGGTCGGATTGTTCTTGAATGCGGTCTCCACGAAACACATGGCTTCATGGATGGCTACCGGCGTCAGTTGGACGCGATTGGTCACGTCGCCAATAGCCCAGATATTGTCGATATTGGTTCGGGAGAAATCATCGACGATGATCTCACCGCTCTTGCCACGCTCGACGCCTGCCGCTTCAAGGCCAAGGTCCTCGGTATTGGGGATGCGGCCAAGAGCCAGCATGACCTGGTCGACGGTCAGTACCTCCCCGCCCTGCAGATGCGCATCGAGCCGTCCGTCAGGCCGCTTGTCGATGGCTGTGAATATTTCCTGGCACAGGATCCGGATGCCCTTGGCCTCCATGGTTTCGTGCAGAGCTCGCCGCAAATCCATATCGAAGCGGCCCAATATCTCCTTGCCGCGATAGACCAGGGTCGTCTGCACGCCCAGCCCATGGAAGATATTGGCAAATTCGACGGCTATGTAGCCGCCGCCGGCGATCACGATCGCTTTCGGCAATTCGGCAAGGTCGAATGCTTCGTCGGAATAGATGCAGCGCTCGTGACCCGGCAGCGCAACATGCGGATTTGGCCTGCCGCCGGTGGCGATGAGAATCTGGTCGGCGGTGACGATACGATCCTCGTTCACGAGCAGAATCGTATGCCGGTCGACAATAGTCGCCCTGGTGTGGAATATTTCGCCTCCGGCCCCTTCGACATTCTTGCCGTAGATGTTCTCAAGGCGGGCGATCTCGCGGTCCTTGTTGGCGACGAGCTTGCGCCAGTCGAACCGTGCGGGCTCGAGGCTCCAGCCATAACCGGCGGCATCCTCGAAATGCTCGGGGAATTGCGATGCATAGACATACAGCTTCTTCGGCACGCAACCGCGAATGACGCAGGTGCCGCCGAACCGATATTCTTCCGCAATCGCCACCCGCTTTCCGAGGGAGGCAGCAACCCGTGCGGCACGTACACCGCCGGAGCCGCCGCCAATGACGAAGAGGTCGTAGTCATATTCAGTCATGATTGTCTCCGGAAAGCCATATCAGCCACAGTTAAGACCGTGGCCGCCAAATAAAAAGCCCGGCAAGAGCCGGGCTTCAATTCCAGGTGTCCAATCGTGTCAGTTGGCGGGAGCCGGCGTCGGCGTCGCGGCATCAGGCGCTGGAGTCGGATCACCGGTCACCGGCGCCGACTTGTCCTTCAACTCCTCCGCAATGGCCTTGCTGGTTTCTTCAGCCAGATCACGGGCAATGCCGCGCTGCCATATGTCGGCGGCCTTGCCGACCTCGCGCGTCACAATCGGACCATCGGCCAGCAATTTCTTTCCCGGGGCCGAATTGTAGAAGGCGGCGATGCCGTTCAGGTCCTCGATCGAGAAGACCCGTGCATAAGCAAGGGCTGCCTCTTTCTCCAGATCCGCGCGGCGGCCGGCAAGTTTCAGCGTCGTCGCGTCAACCGTGGCGGTGATGACTGCCTGGAGATCCGGATTCTTCTGGATGAGTTCCGCCTTCAGCGTGGCGGCCGCCCCCGGCAATATGCTGTCATAGATGTCGGTCGCGTTGATGGCATCCACTGCCGCGCGCGCGGCCTTGAGGTGCTCCTCGGAGATATCCTGGGCGAAAGAAGGCGTGGAAATCGCGGCAAATGCCGATGCTGCCAGAACAATGGAAAGGCGGCGAGCGCGGGTAACCAACGTCATGATGGGTAAGACTCCTGTTTATCGGGTCGCATGGACCGTTTTGACGCCGTCCGCGCCGGCAACGATAGCGGCCTTGGCCAACCCCAGGAACAGACCGTGCTCGACGACCCCCGGAACGGCGTGAAGACCAGTAGACAGCGCTCTTGGATCGGGAATACGGCCAAAAGATGCATCGAGAATAAAATGTCCACCGTCTGTAACAAAAGGCTCGCCCTGCGTCATCCGCAATGTCAGCGGGCCTTTCAGTCCAAGTTGTTCGGCAAGGCGGGTGATCGCCAGTTCGGTTGATTTGAGCCCGAAGGGGTTGACTTCGATCGGCAGTGGAAACCGGCCGAGCGTGTCGACCATCTTGGTTTCGTCGGCAATGACGATCATGGACGCCGATGCGCTTGCGACGATTTTTTCGCGCAGCAACGCACCGCCGCCACCCTTGACCAGCGCAAGGTCGGGATCGATTTCATCTGCCCCGTCGATCGTCAGGTCGAGTTCGGGCGTCTCATCGAGGGTCGAAAGCGGGACGCCAAGCTCACGGCAAAGTGCTGCGGTGCGCTCCGACGTCGGTACGCCGATGATGGTCATGCCGGCGGCGACCTTTTCGGCAAGCAGCCGGACGAATTCCTCGGCCGTCGATCCCGTGCCGATGCCCAGCCGCATCCCGTCCGTTACATGCTCCAGCGCAACACGCGCCGCCTCGATCTTCAAAGTCCGTGCGTTCATCTGGCCGTCCTTGCTCCACTTCGCGCTCCTATCATTTCTGGGCGGCACGGCAAAGGCTTTCTGCCGCTTACGGCCCGCAGGACGCTTCAACTTGCATGAAAAGGGCGTACGGGCTATGCGCGGTCAAGCCTTTGCTGGAAGCGGCAAATCATCGGTAACAGAGCAGGACGCGCCATGACACGCCCCATCATTGTCTTCGATCTCGACGGAACATTGGTGGATACGGCGCCTGACCTGATGGACAGCCTCAACCATTGCCTCGATGTGGGCGGGCTGCCGCAAACCGATGCCATCGGATTCCGCTCTTATGTCGGCTTTGGCGGCAAGGTGATGATCGAGCGTGCCTACGCCGCGCAACAGCGGGCGTTGGAGCCCGATGAGCACGACCGGCTCTATTCGCTGTTCATGGACCATTACGGCGTGAATATCCCCGGCAAGTCCCAACCTTACCCCGGCGTGCTCATGGCGCTGGATCGATTCACCCAGGCAGGCTTCCTGCTGGCGATCTGCACCAACAAGACCGAAGGTTTCTCCCACAAGCTGATTCTGGAACTCGGCCTCAATACCTATTTCGCGGCAATCTGTGGCCAGGATACATTTGCTTTCCGCAAGCCCGATCCGCGGCATCTGACCGAAACGATTGCCAAGGCCGGCGGCGACGCAAGGCACGCTGTGATGATCGGTGATTCCCAGACCGACATCGACACGGCCAAGGCAGCCGGAATTCCGGTTGTTGCGGTGGATTTCGGCTACACGGAGCGCCATGTCCGTGAATTCGAACCGTCGAAAGTCATCTCGCATTTCGATGAATTGACGCTGGACCTGGCCCAACGGCTAATTGCAGCAGGACAAGCTTGATCAGTCCTTGACTTCGGTCATGCCCGCACCTTATATCGCGGCTCGCTTGGCCGTGTAGCGCAAAGGCGCTGCAACCTTCGAATTGAGGCATGATCCTTCCGATCTGGATCATGCTCCTGGCAAGCGGGCGATTAGCTCAGCGGGAGAGCACACCCTTCACACGGGTGGGGTCACTGGTTCAATCCCAGTATCGCCCACCATTGCCTTGTCGCCACGCCGGAGACGTGCGCCGTCATCCCTGCCCCTACCTCGAAATAGCTACCGCCTAATAATTTCTAGGATATTCGCTGGAACGCTGGATTTCCCTAAAGTCCAGCCATATGCGGCAGCAATTGCAGGGTCATGGAGGGCGTCGATGCTTCTCTGCACAGCCTATTTGACTGCCACGCTGGTTTCGTTTGGCACGCCAGAGGCTCCGGGCACGATGGAAGCGTGGCGACAGCCAATTCTGTGCCCGATGATCGACGCGCCAATGGTTTTGGCCTCCTTGCCAGAGGTGCACAGGGCTTTCGATCGCTTCACGGTTTCTCTCTCGGCGAGCTTTTATGCGTCGCTCTTATATGCCGCCGCCTGCCCCTCGCCTGAAAACTGCAAGCTGATGCCTCCAGCCGGGCAAAGATAACGGCTCATATTCATGTAGGCTGGGAACTCATTGCCACCAGTGGGCAACGGATTTGGCCGATGCAATCCTGAAACTGTCGCCAATTGTCGGATTCGTGCCGAATATGGCCAGCGGAATCCCGACCGTGCTAACGACTTCACCAGAGGCGTCCACCATGGTGCTGCATCCCACCAACAGGCAAGCGCCGTAGAGTTCGATATTGTATCGATAGACATGCAACATGCGTTGCATCGCCCTGGTGCCTCCCAAGCAGTGCTCGTAGTCACTTGAGAGGAACCCTGCTGCCTGCATAAAAGTCATGAGGTTGTCCTGTGATCGCGGCGGGTTTGAGCCAAGATATGAAAATGCTGCCAAGAATGTCCTCGGCGAACGGTCGTAAATGCAATGCAGGAGGACGTTGGCAGAATCCTTAATCAGATTGCCGCTCGCCGGAAAGCGAACCACAACGCGCAGATCCCTCGCTCCAGGCGTTTCCAGGCTGGCAATAAAGTCGCGGCTGGGAGCGCAATGGCTGCACTCATAGTCAAGGAAGACAACCGCAATCTCCGGCGCAGAGGGATTGCCGAATTCTATCTCCTCACCGAGCCGGACTTCATCAAGTGTATCGGACGAAGACGGCCGGGTTCGCGCCAACCGCAAAGCCTCGTTATAGTCGCGATAGAGCTTCATGAAAGCTGCGGTAGACTCCGCCGCCTTCGAGAGTTCCTCCAAGGATTTGGCGATTTCAGCACGAGATTGGCCTGCCGCCTGTCCAGGTTGCAGGAGCAAGGCCGCACCAACGAACAGCAAGGCGCCCTTCAATCGGGTTGGAATACGCTTCCTTAGCTGCTTGAACCACATATGCCACCCTTTCGGGAGCGGTCCCGGTCACTTGAGGTTCACCGTGAAATCGACCATGCCCCTGCTGAAGAAATAGAGGTTGAAAACCTGCTCGTGGTAGCCCTGAGGGCAGGATTCGTGATCTTGCAGAGACTTCTCCGGCCGCCGGAAACTGGAGCTAGAGACACAGAACACACGCTCGGCTCCGGTGGACAGGCTGTTGTCGCTGAAGTTGGACGCAGGGATATCCTTGATCACATAGCTGTTGAGGCTCGACAGGCCGTCCTTGTTGATCGACCGTACCGACAGGAAGGCCTCCCTTCGCCCATCACCTCGGGTGACAGGCTGGCACTCGCCAGGTTTCATCATGTACCAGCCATGCGCCGTCCACTCAGGATCGCCCAGATTAACCAGGCTTGTTGTCGCCAAAATGGCATAGGAGACCTCAGCCTCGCCGTTATTGCAGACCTTGATCTCCTGTGCCCCGGCCTCAGTCCAGGCGATGGCCGAAAGGGCAACTACGATAAGCTTCCAGCCAGTCTTCTTCATTGCGGCCAATCCTGCTGGGGAGCCACGGTCCCGTCAGCGAAATACCATCCGGACCGATGCTGGAACTCCACCAATGCCATGCCGTTCCTGTTGAGCTTGCAACGCCTGCCGATCTCCGCGCACAGTGTTGCCTGACGCTGCCTGTCGAACTCCCTGTTCGTCAGAGCCCTTTCCCCGTCCAGAAATGCCAAGGCAAGTTGTTCGATCTGGCCCAGTTCGCTATCGGGTTTGGGCGACTGACCCAGCTGCTTTGCGGCCTCAGTCGAGCCATTGGTCGCGGCTTTCTGCAGCCACTCCCAGCCCGTGGCCTTGTCCATCGCAACGCCTCGGCCGTTCATCAGCCGGTCGCCCAATTGCCATTGGGCCCAGGCGTTGCCCAGCCTCGCCGCCTCGCGGTACTGCGCAATCGCCTTGGTATCGTCGGCTGTCGTGCCCTCGCCCGTCTCGTACATATAGCCGAGCTCGGCGACAGCGTCGGGATGGAACAGTTGTGCAGCGACCGATATTGCCTTGAACGCCTCGGAAGAGGATTTAGTGGTTCCAGTACCATCTCGAAGGCGCAGCCCGATCATATAGATCGCATTCGCGTCACCTGCCGCCGCGGCACGTTCCTGCCATGAGTAACCCTTTTGCACGTCGTGGTGGGGGTCGTTGGGATCAAGATGGATCAAGGCCAGATTGACCATGGCCGTCGGGTCTCCGGCATCCGCGGCCTCCGTAAACAAGCGGAAAGCCTGCTCATTGTCTTCCTTGCTTGGATTGTTCGTGTAGCGAAGCAGGAAGCCAAGAATGAGTTTTGCCCGATCGAACCCGCGGGCAATCGCGTTCTCGGCGTGGGCCTTGGCTTCGCCCATGTCTGTCTTCACACCGAGCCCGTTGGCGTAAATCCGGGAGAGGAAATAGCTGCCCCATGGGTCACCTGCCGCCGCCAGCTTTTCCATGAAGCGCATGACCAGTTTCTGGTCTTCAGGCAGCGCTGCGCGCAGTCGATGGGTGAAAGAGCCGGTCAGGGCATTGAAAATGCGCGCCCGACCAATCAGTGCAAGATCGTCGGGCAGTCTCGGCACCGAGATATATTCCAACTGCATTGCGGGTTTGGGATCCGTCCCACTATCGATATGCGCGGCTGCGTCGGAAAATATCGCCTTGAGCGCGGATGGCGTAAGCGCCCCGGTTAAGGTGCCGCCGTCATTGAGCGTCGGGCTGCCGAGAACCACCCCATGCCGCATCGCGATGGCTGACAAAAGCTTGTGGTCAAGCGGCGCGTAGGCCGTAAAGCCCGAATTGTTCCATTTCGTCAGTACGTAGAGCCGTTCGCTGCCGCCAATATTGTCGCCAAGCTCCAGGATGGACCAATTCGGGGCGACGTTCACCAGCCGGCCGGAGTAGAGGCTTGCATCGAGCTTGCCATCTTTCTTGTGGGTGTAGGATTCGAGCAAAAAATCCTTTCCGTCGATCGCAACGAACCTGAAGGACAAGGTGTCGGTTGCAGTCGAGTTGCCCTGCCCTGCGCCCTTGGCCGTATAAGTCGCGTCGCGTTCAAACGGAGCCGCGTCGATGCTGGAAAATACCGGTTGCTCGGTCTTGGGAAAGCACGCGCCCAGGAAACCGGCCAAAGCGATGATGCCCAGTATTCTGGCAGCCTGGCGACAGACATCCCCTCGCAGAAAAAACAGCATGTCGCCACCTCGACGACTTCGGGCTCTGACTGCGGCCCAACACTTGATCCACAATCCAGAAATAACAGAAGTGTGATTTACACGCGGATGAGCCGTCAACACCGCCAAATGACGGGGCGCTTACCATCTTCCATTGATATGTACCGTGCTTCCGGATGCTGGGAGCATGCGTGACCGAGGTTAATCTCGGGGCACTCGTGCTTGGGCAGCGCGGCGGTGCGCCTGGTGCTACTGCCGGGGCGCTGATCGGTAGCGCGAATGAGCCCGGCCGATGCTATTATCGTGGCTTGAGGGGGCGGCGTTATATTGCGCGTTGTCCTGCAGGCTACTGACTGCAGGACAAAAGAAAAGCCGGTCAAAGCCGGCTTTTCACATTCATGCTGCTGATTTGCGATCAGTTGACGGCGTCCTTGAGGCCCTTTCCGGCCGAGAACTTGGGCACGGTGCGAGCCGGAATCTTTACTTCCGCGCCGGTCTGGGGATTGCGGCCGGTTGAAGCGGCGCGCTTGGACACGGAGAAGTTGCCAAAGCCGACGAGACGAACGTCTCCGCCCTTCTTCAGTTCACCGGTGATCACCGAAAACACGGCTTCGACAGCGGACTGCGCCTTGTTCTTTTCCAGACCAGCCTCTTCGGCAACGGCAGACACTAGTTCGTTCTTGTTCATAAAGACTTCCTTCCATGAGAGGACCGGGACTAACGACTCGACCGGCAGGAAACGGACTTTAGGAAGAACCGTTCCCGCAACCAAGCGGGAAAGTCATGGAAACGCTGGTTTTCCGCGGTTTTTCAACGAAAAAGCCGGGCTTTCGCCCGGCTTTTCTCTTGAACGGTCGGCATTGAGCCCCCGAATCGTCAATGTGCCAGCGTTTTTCCCGCATCCGCACCGGTTTCGGCCTTTGAAGCTGCGGCTTCAACAGGCTCCACCCACTCGATCGGCTCGGGCATGCGAACCAGCGCATGGCGTAGCACCTCGCCCACGCGGGCGACCGGAATGATCTCCATGCCGCTCTTCACGTTTTCCGGAATCTCCGCCAGATCCTTGGCGTTATCTTCCGGAATCAGCACCTTCTTGATACCGCCACGAAGGGCCGCCAGCAGCTTCTCCTTCAGGCCGCCGATCGGCAGCACCCTGCCGCGCAGCGTGATCTCGCCGGTCATCGCGACATCGGCCCGCACCGGAATTCCGGTCAGCACCGAGACGATGGCCGTCGCCATGGCGACACCAGCCGACGGGCCATCCTTGGGCGTCGCACCTTCCGGCACGTGCACATGGATGTCGCGCTTGTCGAACAGCGGCGGCTCGATGCCGAAATCGATCGCGCGGGAGTGGACATAGGACGCCGCCGCCGAAATCGATTCCTTCATCACGTCCTTGAGGTTGCCGGTCACCGTCATCTTGCCCTTGCCGGGCATCATGACGCCTTCGATCGTAAGCAGTTCCCCACCGACCTCGGTCCACGCCAGGCCGGTCACGACGCCGACCTGATCGTCAGCCTCGACCTGCCCGAAGCGGAAGCGCGGAACGCCGAGATAGTCCGAGAGATTGGCCGGCGTGATCTTTACCGACTTCTTCTTGGTCTTGATGATCTCGGTAACCGCCTTGCGGCCAAGCTTCATCAACTCACGCTCAAGGCTACGAACACCGGCTTCACGGGTATAGGTCTGGATGATCGCACGGATCGCGTCGTCCGAGACCGAGAACTCCTTCGGCTGCAGGGCGTGGTCGCGCATCACCTTGGGCATCAGGTGCCGCTTGGCGATCTCGACCTTCTCATCCTCCGTGTAGCCGGCGATACGAATGATCTCCATGCGGTCCATCAAGGGCGCCGGGATATTCAGCGTGTTCGCCGTCGTCACGAACATCACGCTCGACAGGTCGTATTCGACCTCGAGATAGTGATCCATGAAGGACGAGTTCTGTTCCGGATCGAGCACCTCCAGCAGCGCCGAGGACGGATCGCCACGGAAGTCCTGGCCCATCTTGTCGATTTCGTCGAGCAGGAAGAGCGGATTGGACTTCTTGGCCTTCTTCATCGACTGGATGACCTTGCCGGGCATCGAGCCGATATAGGTGCGCCGATGGCCACGGATTTCGGCCTCGTCGCGCACGCCGCCAAGCGCCATGCGCACGAACTCGCGGCCGGTCGCCTTGGCAATCGACTTGCCGAGCGAAGTCTTGCCGACGCCGGGAGGGCCGACGAGGCACAGGATCGGGCCTTTCAGCTTCTTCTGGCGGCTCTGCACGGCCAGATATTCGACGATGCGGTCCTTGACCTTGTCGAGGCCGAAATGATCGGTGTCGAGCACCTCCTGGGCGAAGTCGAGGTCCTGCTTGACCTTGGAGTTCTTGCTCCACGGGATCGAAAGCAGCCAGTCGAGATAGTTGCGCACGACCGTGGATTCGGCCGACATCGGCGACATTGAACGCAGCTTCTTCAATTCGGCGTCCGCCTTTTCGCGGGCCTCCTTGGACAGCTTCGTCTTCTTGATGCGCGCCTCCAGTTCGGCCACCTCGTCGCGGCCGTCCTCGCCCTCGCCGAGTTCCTTCTGGATCGCCTTCATCTGCTCGTTGAGGTAGTATTCGCGCTGGGTCTTCTCCATCTGGCGCTTGACGCGCGAGCGGATGCGCTTTTCCACCTGCAGCACGGAAATTTCGGCTTCCATGAAGCCCATGGCCTTTTCAAGCCGCTCCCGGACAGACAGCGTGCCGAGCATTTCCTGCTTTTCAGGGATCTTGATGGCAAGATGCGAAGCCACCGTATCGGCGAGCTTGGAATAGTCGTCGATCTGGCTGGCCGCACCGACCACTTCGGGCGAAATCTTCTTGTTGAGCTTCACATAGTTTTCGAAGTCGGAGATGACGGTGCGCGCCAGCGCTTCCACCTCGACCTCTTCCTCGTCCGGCTCGGTGAGCAGGACGGCCTTGGCCTCGTGAAAGTCCTCACGATCTGTAAAGCCCGTGATCTGCGCGCGCGAAGTGCCCTCGACCAGCACCTTGACGGTGCCGTCCGGCAACTTCAGCAGTTGCAGCACATTGGCGAGCGTGCCCGTCTCATAGATCGTGTCGGGCTCGGGATCGTCATCGGCGGCATTCATCTGGGTCGCAAGCAGGATCTGCTTTTCCGCGCCCATCACATCTTCGAGGGCCTTGATCGATTTCTCGCGCCCGACAAAAAGTGGGACAATCATATGCGGGAACACGACGATATCGCGCAATGGGAGGACTGCGAAAACGGCATCGCCGGGAGACCGGGACAAACTGGTCATTATCCAACCTTTCATTTCGCAGCCGCGCTTTGGCCAACCGCGAATCTCATTTTAACGGTGGCAAACCGTTCCGCCTATCACTGGTGGTACAGGATTTCAGCACGGAAAGCAGCCCACTACCTTTCGGGTGTTAGTTGGATGCATGGCTAATAAATATCAAGAGCGGACTTCAAAGGCATGGCGCTCATCTACTCATTTCGACGCAAGCGCCCTGCGCGGCCCGCGATGCTTCCGCAACGGACGGTTTTTAATCGACATCGATCAACGTGACGGCCAAAAAAAATTGCATTTCGCAGGGAACCATTCCCGAAGCTTGGCATTTCATGGCTGTCGGAAGCATTTTCAAATGGAGAAATCCACGAGAAAACGCCAAAGACAAAAGCGCTTCCCCATCCTTCAATGCGATGCGGGAAGCGTTTTTATTCCCGCCTTTTCAATTTTACGCTGTACTCTCCCCTTGCATGCAACCAATCTCCTGGCTTGCCGTTGTGGCCGGCAACCCAACACAGGAGATGTGGAAATGGTGAATAAGGACCAGGTGAAGGGAGTGGCCAATCAGGCCAAGGGCGCCGTGAAGGAAGCGGCCGGAAAAGTAACCGGCAACAAGAAGACCGAGGCCGAGGGCAAGACCGAAAAGCTCGCCGGCAAGGTCCAGAAGGGCTATGGCGACGCCAAGGAAAAGGTCAAGAAGGCGCTGTAAGCAAAGCTGCAAGTGCACGGAGGTGGGAGCAGGAATTCCGCCTCCGCCACTGCATTTGGCGCCTGCCGAAGTCCCCTTCCCCGGATTGAACCGATTTGGTCGCCAGGCGGCGTCACTCATGGCTTGAAGCCGGTGATGCAAAGGGGTAGGCCCGTCCCCGAACCTCAAAGCTTTTTCTGGAGACGGTGCCCGTGACTACGCCGAAGACAAGAACCGAAACCGATACGTTCGGGCCGATCGAAGTAGCTGCCGATCGCTATTGGGGCGCGCAGGCGCAGCGCTCGCTCGGCAATTTCAAGATCGGCTGGGAAAAGCAGCCGCTTTCAGTGGTGCGGGCGCTCGGCATCGTCAAGCGCGCCTGCGCGGAAGCCAATATGGAACTGAAGCGGCTCGATCCCGCCATTGGTGAAACCATCGTCAAGGCTGCCCAGGAAGTCATCGACGGCAAGCTCAACGATCATTTCCCGCTGGTGGTGTGGCAGACTGGGTCGGGCACCCAGTCCAACATGAATACCAATGAAGTGATCTCCAACCGCGCCATCGAGATGCTGGGCGGCGAGATGGGCTCCAAGAAGCCGGTTCACCCCAACGACCACGTCAATATGAGCCAGTCGTCGAACGACACCTATCCGACGGCAATGCACATCGCCTGCGCCGAGCGCATCGTTCACGACCTCCTCCCCGCGCTCAAGCACCTGCACGCCGCGCTGGATGCCAAGGCCAAGGCCTTCGACCATATCGTTAAGATCGGCCGCACCCATACGCAGGACGCGACCCCGCTGACACTCGGCCAGGAATTTTCCGGCTATGCGGCGCAGGTCGCGTCCTCGATCAAGCGCATCGAGCTCACCCTGCCTGGCCTGTGCGAACTGGCCCAGGGCGGCACGGCGGTCGGCACCGGGCTCAACGCACCGGTCGGCTTTGCCGAGAAAGTCGCCGCGCGCATTGCGGCGATTACCGGCATCGACTTCGTGTCCGCACCCAACAAGTTCGAAGCGCTGGCTGCCCATGATTCGATGGTGTTTTCGCATGGCGCAATCAATGCGACCGCTGCCGCCCTGTTCAAGATCGCCAATGACATCCGTTTCCTCGGCTCGGGGCCGCGTTCGGGCCTCGGCGAACTGGCCCTGCCGGAGAATGAACCCGGCTCGTCGATCATGCCGGGCAAGGTCAATCCGACCCAATGTGAAGCGCTGACGCAGGTTTGCGCGCAGGTCTTCGGCAATCAAGCCACGCTTACCTTTGCCGGTAGCCAGGGCCATTTCGAGCTCAACGTCTACAATCCGCTGATGGCCTACAACTTCCTGCAGTCGGTGCAGCTCCTGTCTGACGCGGCCGTCTCCTTCACCGACAATTGCGTGGTCGGCATCGAGGCGCGCGAGGACAATATCAAGGCGGCACTGGAACGTTCGCTGATGCTGGTTACGGCGCTTGCGCCGACCATCGGCTATGACAACGCCGCCAAGATCGCCAAGACGGCGCACAAGAACGGCACCACGCTGCGCGAAGAAGCTCTGGCGACCGGCCTGGTCAGCGAGGCCGATTACGATCGCCTGGTGCGGCCGGAGGAAATGACACATCCAGGCTGAGGATCCCTTCATCCTGTGAACAATGTGTCGCTGAAAAACCATCTTTGGTGAACAGTCGAAATTCTCTAAGTGAGGGGCATCAACCCCTCACGGAGAATGTCAATGTCCACCGATTCAACCGCCGTCGTCGTAAAGCCCGGCGTTGCTACTTCGTCCGCCGTTGTCCTGGTCGGGCGTGTCCTTTTATCCTCGCTCTTCATTCTTGCCGGCTATGCGAAGCTGACCGGCCTTGCCGGCACCGCCGGCTGGTTCGGCAGCATCGGCTTGCCGATGCCGATGGTCACGGCGGTTGTCGTGGGTCTGCTCGAGTTCTTTGGCGGCCTGGCCATTCTGGTCGGTTTCCAGACGCGCATTGCCGCGATTGCACTGGCAATCTTCACCCTCGCAGCCACGGCAATCGCGCATCTCGATTTCGCCGATCAGATGCAGGTGCTGCTGTTCCAGAAGAACATCTCGATCGTCGGTGGCTTGCTTATCGTCGCAGCCTTTGGCGCCGGTGCTCTGTCGATCGATAACCGTCGCCGTTGAGATAGTCACATCAGCTAAAGCCCGGCCTTCATCGGCCGGGCTTTTTTTATTTTACTGAAACGCAAGGGACGGGTGAGCCCGGCCTCCCGCCTTTTTCCTTATCCCGCTCCAGCCAAAAATGGCTATCCTTCCCCCGTCGATAATGTGGGGAATCACAATGTCCAACAGCGCTATCGTTCTTGTCGGCCGCATCCTGCTGTCGATCATCTTCATTCTTGCCGGCTTTGAAAAGCTGACAGCAATCGCCGGAACCGCGCAATATTTCGCAAGCTACAACTTGCCGGCACCGACTGTCCTGGCCGTTCTTGCCGGGTTGTTGGAACTGCTTGCCGGACTCGCGATCCTGATTGGTTTCCAGACTCGCATTGCCGCCTATTTGCTTGCGCTCTTCTGTATCGTCACGGCGCTGATTGCCCATATGGACTGGGCGGACGGCATGCAACTCATCCATTTCCAGAAGAACCTGGCCATGGCAGGTGGTTTCCTGGTTCTGGCGGCTTTTGGTCCGGGCTCCCTTTCCATCGACGCCAAGCGCGGCTAGACACCAAACTCCGAGGCCAGCGGCCCATCCGGCCCCTGATCAGGCGCTTGCCGATAGATCGGCTGCGCCTTCCACCACGAAGCTCAGCTTGCGCCCGGTCAACCGTGCAAGCTGGGCTAGCCTCCCCGCTGGGCGTTCGCCGTTCAGGGCAGCGTGGGCAGCAGGAATCACCAGCGAAAGCTCATCATCGCCCCGCCGCTGCCAGCGGAGCGTCGGGATGACGCCGGGCATCGAGGCTGAAAACAGATAGACGACGCGCATCATCGCGCCCAGAAGCCGCGCGCGCTCTACATAGCGGGGCGTCGCCATTGTGCGCAGTTCCGGAGCCAGCCCGTCATCGAACACGCCTTCGTGGCGAAAAAGATTGGCGAGTGCCAGGAAGGCGCGACCGGGATGATCGACGCCGATGAAAGAGGCGTGGGCGATGATGTTGAGCGATTGCGTGCCGCGATATTCCGGGTGGGCACGCCAGCCTATATCGGCCAGCAGGCAGGCGGCATGGCGATAGCGGGTTTCTTCCTCGGTCTCATCGATGCCGAAGGCGGCGAATGAGCGGTTGGTCCAGTCGACCAATTCGCGCGCATGGGTGACCGAGCGGGCACGGAGCAGAGCCAATTCGCTGGCCGCGGAGATAAGCGCATCGGTGCGCTGTTCCTCAGGCGTCAGCAGCGAATAGAGAAACCCTTCCCGGACGCCAAAGGCTGAAATCACGACCTGAGATGGTTTGGCTGCGGCGATGATCTCAAGCAGCACGGCAGCACCGTAAGGCAGCAGGGTGCGGCGATTCTTGGAAACGCCTTCGATGCCCTTCATCTTGTTGATGTCGCCCTTGGCAACCTGCCGCAGGAAGCCCATCGAGCTTTCGACATCCATCCGATAGTGATGCATGACGCTGAGCGGATAGTTCGTCATGTTCATGTGGAGCCGGGCGAGGTTTCGCCATGTGCCGCCGACGGCGTAGAATGTCCTGCCCTGCCCGCCCTTGAGCAGATTGGCGCGCGCGATTTCGGTCCGGGCGATCTTGGCGGCGGCAAGCGGCGAGTTCTTCGCCATGTCCTGCAGCCGCAACCCGCCCAGCGGCAGGGTCACGCCATCGCCGATTTCATCGCCACGAATATCGATCAGTTCCAGGCTGCCACCGCCAAGGTCGCCGGCAATGCCGTCAGGTGCGTGGAAGCCTGAAATGACCCCCAGCGCCGAATAACCTGCTTCCTGCCGTCCGCTAAGCACGCGGATTTCGGTGCCCAGGATTTTTTCGGCACGATGAATGAAATCGGGGCCGTTTTCGGCCTCGCGCGCCGCAGCCGTTGCGATGACATGAAGCTCTGCGGCGCCTGCCTGATCGGAAAGCGCACGGAAGCGGCCGAATTCCTCTATGGCGCGCGTCACCGCTTCCGGATCAAGCTTGCCGGTGGAAACGATACCGCGCCCGAGACCGGCGAGCATCTTTTCGTTGAACAGTACAGTGGGCGAGCGTGCGACACCTTCATAGACTACCAGGCGGATCGAGTTCGATCCAATGTCTATGACGGAGATCGGCCGGCGATCCTGAAGCCGGCCCTGAGATTGAGAAATCACCCGACCGTGCCGCTTGCTGCTTCGGTTTTCTTGCGGCGCTTGAACTGCGCAATCCGCTTCGGCGCATGCGACTTGAGCGCATCTCCGCGTCCAGACAGGCTCGGATTGGTCATGAAATATTCCTGCGCGTTGAACGGTTCTTCGCCCTCGTCCAGCGCCACGCGCCGCGAGGTTCCGTCAGCCAATACTTCGAAACTTTGCTGGTTGTCCATAATGTTTCCCAGCATGATCTGGCCAAGCACCTGTTCATGCACCGTCGGATTGGTGATCGGCACCATGGTTTCGACGCGCCGATCAAGGTTGCGCGGCATCAGGTCGGCGGAGCTGATATAGACGATCGCATCGTCCGATGGCAGGCCGTGACCATTGCCGAAGCAATAGATGCGGCTGTGCTCGAGAAAGCGGCCGACGATCGACTTGACCCTGATATTCTCCGACAGGCCCGGTACCTGCGGCCGCAGGCAGCAGATGCCGCGCACGACCAGATCAATCTCCACACCGGCGCGGCTGGCATCGTAAAGCGCGTCGATAATGAGCGGATCGACAAGCGAATTCATCTTCATCCAGATCTGCGCGGGCTCGCCATGCGCGGCATGCTCGATCTCCTGGGCGATATGCTTGAGAATGCGGCTACGCAAAGTCAGCGGCGACATCGCCAGCGCCATCTTTTCGGTCGGCTCGGCATAACCGGTGATGAAATTGAAAAGCTGGGCGACATCGCGGGCAATCTGCGGGTCGGTGGTGAAGAACGACAGATCGGTATAGATGCGCGCGGTGACCGGATGGTAGTTGCCGGTGCCCAGATGGACATAGTTGCGCAGCCTGCCCTCCTCGCGGCGCACCACCAGCGACATCTTGGCATGGGTCTTCAACTCGATGAAACCGAAAACCACCTGCACGCCGGCGCGTTCCAGGTCGCGCGCCCAGCGGATATTGGCCTCTTCGTCAAAGCGCGCCTTCAATTCAACCAGCGCAGTAACCGACTTGCCCGCTTCGGCCGCATCGACCAGCGCACGCACGATCGGGCTGTCGTTGGACGTGCGGTAGAGTGTCTGCTTGATTGCCACCACCTCGGGGTCGGCCGCCGCCTGGCGCAGGAACTGCACCACCACGTCGAAGGATTCATAGGGGTGGTGGACGATGAAATCCTTCTCGCGGATGGCCGCGAAGCAATCGCCGCGGTGATCGCGCACCCGTTCGGGGAAACGCGGATTGTAGGGTGTGAACTTCAGGTCATCGCGCGCCACTGCCACGATTTCAGAAATCTGGCTGAGCGCCAGCGGCCCGCTGAGCACGCTGACGCGCGAGGAAGGCACGCCGAGTTCGCCGGCGACAAAATCTCTCAGCTCATCAGGCGTCTGGTCATCGAATTCAATGCGGATGACCGACCCGCGCCGGCGCCGCTTGAGAGCCGTTTCGAAGAGCTGCACCAGATCTTCGGCCTCTTCCTCGACCTCGATATCGCTGTCGCGGATGATGCGGAACGAACCGGAACCCTTGACCTCGTAGCCCGGAAACAGATGGCCGATGAAAAGTGCCACCGTCTCCTCGGTAGGAATAAAGCGCACCAGTCCCTTGCGATCCGGCAGGCGGATGAAGCGTTTGAGCGCAGTCGGCAGGCGCAGCAGCGCCGTCATTTCCTCGCCATCCTTGAGATGGCGCAATTGCAGGGCCTTCGAGAAGCCCAGATTGGGAATGAACGGAAACGGATGCGCCGGATCGATCGACAACGGCGTCAGCACCGGGAAAATCTGCTCCAGAAAGTGATTTTCGAGCCAGATCCGCTCATCCCTGGTCAGCGCATCGCCCATTATGGTTTCGATGCCCTGTTTTTTGAGCAAAACCGCCAGGTTGGCGAGGCTTTTTTGCTGATCTTCCTGCAGACGGCCGACTTCCACCAGAAGCTGTTCAAGCTGCTGTTCGGGCGTGCGCCCGTCAGGGCTCTTGATGGCTATGTTCTCGCGAATCTGGCCGGCAAGTCCGGCCACACGCACCATGAAGAATTCATCCAGATTGGTGGCCGAGATCGACAGGAAGCGCACCCGTTCCAGCAGCGGATGGCGCTCGTTCTGCGATTCTTCGAGCACGCGGCGATTGAACTGGAGCCAGGAGAACTCCCGATTGACGAAACGGTCGGGATTGCCCGCCGAAACATCGCCATCGGCTGTGCTCATGCTGGTGAATTCGGTTTGGACCGGCCTGAATTCGTTCATGCCCTGCTCGTTCCTTGCATTTATGCGGCTTAGATTACCTCCTGACAGGGTTTTGCGACAGTTTGATTTCAGTCAAGCTCAAAGCAGTTGGCTAGGCCGCAACTGGCTGCTATGACCCGGCCAGAAGCGACAGGAGAAACCCATGGCCGGCGGTTCCATTCCCCATTTCCAGAACGATGCGGGTCACGCTGCGATCGAGATCGGCGTGAAGGAATTCAAATGCGTTGGCGCCAATCCACCCTTCGACCATCCGCATGTCTATCTCGATATGGGCGCCGATTCTGAAAAGGTCTGCCCCTATTGCTCGACGCTTTATCGGTTCAACCCCGAACTGAAGGCCGATGAGACCCGTCCGGATGGCTGCCTCTACATCGTCAAGGCGGCCTGACCACTTCGCTGGTGGACAAATTGCCGGCGGGAAAGGTCATCATTGCCGGTGCGGGCGTCGCCGGGCTGACAGCCGCGCTTGCCTTTGCCAGACACGGCTTCCATGTCGAAGTCTTCGAACGCTCGCCGAAACTCGAAGAAGTCGGCGCAGGCTTCCAGCTTTCGCCTAACGCCACACATATCCTGGACCGTCTCGGCGTCTTGCCGGATCTTCTGCCCTTGGCCGTGCAGCCGGAGGCGGTGATTCTGCGCGCGGCCGGAACGCTTTCGGAACTGGCGCGTGTGCCGCTCGGCCGGATCGCCCAGGCGCGATGGGGGGCACCTTATCTGGTTGCGCATCGCGCGGATTTGCAGCGCACCTTGCTGGCGGCCGTCGCGGCTTGCCAGACAATCCGCCTCGTGACCGGTTCAAGCATCACCGACACGCGCCATGATGGCCGGGAGGTAACGGCCACGGTGGAGACTGCCAATGGCGCTCAGGAGATCTCCGGTATGCTGTTGGTCGGCGCAGATGGCGTCTGGTCGGGCTTGCGCTCTTTTGTCGGCACGAGGGGCGGCAGCCGCTTCACCGGAGAACTCGCCTGGCGCAGTGTCGTCCAGCGTGACAGTTCCCAGGGCCGGCTCCTTGCCAATCTCGGTGCCTCCAAGGTCGTCACCGCTTTCCTGCATCCCGGATTCCATCTTGTCGCCTATCCCGTTCGGAGCGGCGATGCCTTCAATCTCGTGGCATTCACGCCCGGCGGGCGTATTGCGGAGGACTGGAACAATTATTCCGACATCTCGCAATTGAAGCGTGCCATGCATGGCATTGTGCCGGCGCTGGCGTCGCTCGCCGATCATGGCACCGCCTGGACAACGTGGCCGATCCATACGGTCGCCCTACAAGAGCGCTGGACCACATCCTGCATGGCGCTGATCGGCGACGCCGCGCATGCCATGCCACCTTTTGCCGCGCAAGGTGCCGCCATGGCCATCGAAGATGCCTATACGCTTGCTGCCCGTGTCGCCTCGGCTTCAGAAAATCTTCCGGCCGCGCTCGCCAATTGGGAAGCCTCGCGACGGCCACGGCTAGCCAAAGTAGCGCGACGCGGTGCGCTCAACCACTTCGCCTGGCACGCACGCGGGCCGGTCGCTTTCGCACGAAACCTGGTGCTGAAGGCGCTTCCCTCCGACAAGCTGGCGAGCGATCTCGACTGGCTTTACGGTTGGGACAGCTCTTCCTGATCAAACGGAACGCACATGCAGGAATACCCGCAGGCGCCCGCCTATCTCCATTTCGACACCGCCACACGGAGGCTGCGGCTCAACCCGCATGAGCCGCGCTTCGTGCAAAACCCATATGAAGCCTATGGCTGGCTGCATGCGGCATCGCCCACTTTCTACTGGGAAGATTACGGATTCTGGTGTTTCGGCGGCTATGACGATGTCAACCGCATCTTGCGCGACCGTCGCTTCGGTCGCCAGAAGCCGCAAAGTGCCGCAGACAACCAGCGCAAACTTGGTGATCGCAGTCATCTGACGGCATTCGACGGTATCGAAGCCAATTCCATGCTGGAACTGGAGCCGCCGGTGCATACGCGCCTGCGCACATTGGTCAATCGCGCCTTCGTGTCACGACAGGTGGAACGGCTGCGGCCGCGTGTGGAGCAACTGGCGCATGAGTTGATCGACCGTTTCGAACCGCAAGGCCGGACGGACCTGTTGCCCGCCTATGCCGCCCCGCTGCCGATCACCATCATCGCCGAAATGCTTGGCGTGCCCGTCGATATGGGACCGCAACTGCTCGGTTGGTCGCATGACATGGTTGCCATGTATATGCATGGGCGCGATCGCGAGGCAGAAGACAGGGCCAATGCCGCCGCTGGCGCGTTCGCCGACTTCCTTCGCACCTATATCGCCGAGCGCCACAGGAAACCGGCCGACGACCTGCTGAGCCTGCTGATCTCGGCTCAGGAAGACGGGCAGAAGCTGAGTGAAGACGAGTTGGTCTCGTCAGTCATCCTGCTGCTCAATGCCGGCCATGAAGCGACCGTCCACCAGACCGGCAATGCGGTGAAGACGATCCTGGCGCAAGGCGGCGATCCGCGCCGGTTTTTCACAATAGTGCAAGACACCGCGGCGACTGTAGAAGAATGCCTGCGCTTCGATGCTCCGCTGCATATGTTCACCCGTTATGCCTACGAGGACATGGAAGCTGGCGACGGCGTCCGCGTAAAACCCGGCGAACAAGTGGGTCTGCTGCTGGCATGCGCAAATCATGACCCGCTGGCATTCAAGACCCCGCGCAGTTTCTCACCCGGACGCGATGACCAGAAGAATGTGAGTTTCGGCGCGGGCATCCATTTCTGCATCGGCGCGCCGCTGGCGCGGCTGGAACTGCAGGTTTCGCTAAAGACGCTATTTGACCGGCTGCCGGGACTTCGCCTGGCCGAACCGCCACTCTTTCGCGACAGCTACCATTTCCACGGCCTGGAACGGCTGATCTGCAGGTGGTGACGTTCAGAGTTCAGGCAGCCCGGATCACATATTCTTTGCGTGTGGTTTCAAGCACTTCCCAGCTTCCCTTAAAGCCAGGGCGGATGATGAAACTGTCGTCCGCCTCGACCCTGCGGACCTCGCCGCCATCCTCGGTTATGACCGAGACGCCGGAGAGGATATGGCAGAATTCCCATTCGTCATATTCGATCCGCCATTTGCCGGGCGTCGATTCCCAGATTCCGGCATAGAGGCCGCCTTCGGCCTCCTCCACATTCCATGTCCTGAATTGCGGATTGCCGGAAATGATCCGGTCGGGAGCCGGCGTGCCCTCTTCGGCAGCGCCGGCGACAATATCCACTGAGACGAATCTCGGCTCTGTCATGAAAAGCTCCGCATTTGCGTACCTTTCACGCCGAAGGGATCAAGCCTTTGCCAGAGCCTGTTCCAGATCGGCGATGATATCCTTGACGTCTTCAATGCCGACCGAAATCCGCACCACCTCGTTGCCCGCCCCCGCTGCTGCGCGTTGCTCGTCCGAGAGTTGGCGATGGGTGGTCGAGGCCGGGTGAATGACCAGCGACTTGGTGTCCCCAATATTTGCCAGGTGCGAGAAGAGCTCCAGGCCCTCCACGAGTTTGATACCAGAATCGTAGCCGCCCTTGAGACCGAAGGTGAACACCGCGCCGGCGCCTTTCGGCGAGTATTTTTTCTGGAGGGCGTGATTCTTGTCGCTTTCGAGGCCGGGATAGGAAACCCACGACACTTTCGGGTGCTTCGACAGCCATTCCGCCACCGCCAGCGCATTGTCGCAATGACGCTGCATGCGAAGCGGCAGGGTCTCCAGTCCGGTCAGGAGCAGGAACGCATTGAAGGGTGAGATTGCCGGCCCGAGATCGCGCAAGCCAAGTACGCGCGCGGCGATAGCGAAGGCGAAGTTGCCGAATGTCTCGTGCAGCACCATGCCGCCATATTCGGGGCGAGGAGCCGAAAGCATCGGATATTTGCCGGACTTCGACCAGTCGAACGTGCCGCCATCGACAATGATGCCGCCGATGGAATTGCCGTGGCCGCCGATGAACTTGGTCAGCGCATGCACGACGATGTCGGCGCCATGCTCGATCGGGCGCACCAGATAGGGTGAAGCGAGCGTGCTGTCGACGATCAGCGGCAGGCCATGCTTGTGCGCCACCTCGGCGATCGCCGCGATGTCCACGAATTCGCCGCCCGGATTGGCCAGGCTTTCGATGTGGATCGCCTTGGTCTTGTCATCGATCTGCTTTTCGAAGCTCGCCAGATCATTGATGTCGGCCCAACGTACTTCCCAGCCGAAATTCTTGAAGGCATGGCCGAACTGGTTGATGGTGCCGCCATAGAGTTTGCTGGCGGCGACGAAATTGTCGCCAGACTCCAGCAAAGTGTGGAAGACGAGCAGATGCGCCGCCTGGCCGGAAGCTGTGGCAAGGGCTGCCGTGCCGCCCTCAAGTGCGGCCACGCGCTCTTCCAGCACAGCCTGCGTCGGGTTCATGATGCGGGTGTAGATATTGCCGAACGCCTTCAACCCGAACAGCGATGCCGCATGATCGGCGTCCTCGAACACGAACGAAGTCGTCTGGTAGATCGGCGTGGCCCGGGCGCCGGTGGCCGGGTCGGGTTTTGCGCCGGCATGGACGGCGAGCGTGTCGAAGCCTGGTGTATGTTGCGACATTTTATTCTCCGAAAAGGCTGATCCTGAAATCCCGTGCTATGTTTGGAGGAGCGTGTCCGCAATTGCAAAGGGGAAAATGCTCTACGCCCAGGGGCTTTGGAACAAACCTGTCGCAAACCGCGGCTCCCGTAGAATATTCTTCCGCCTATTTTTGCCGCACCCCGAAGCTCTGGAACCCGCTGCGCATGATCGGCTTCTTGGACGACAAAACCCGTGAATTGATGCCGTTCCAGCCAATCTCGCCCGACAGTCTTGCATATTCGATCTTCGGGCAGCGGTTCATCACCACCTTGATGCCAGCAGCTTCCGCACGCGCCGCCGCCTCGTCATGACGGATGGTGAGTTGCATCCAGATCACTTTCGGCAGAGGGCGAAGCGCCATCGCCTGTTCCACCACGGGGAGCACCGCGCTCGATGCACGAAAAATATCCACCATATCGATCGGCACAGGGATGTCAGCGAGGCTACCATAGGTCATCCTGCCGAGGATCTCCTTGCCTGCCTGGCCAGGATTGACGGGATAGACCTCATACCCCTTGTCGATCAGATACTTGGCCACGAAGAAACTCGGCCGTATGTCGTTGGCCGAAGCACCGACGATGGCCACCGTCCTTACCGAGTTGAGGATGCCGGAGATATAGGCATCGTCATAGGTGTCATGGTTCATATGCGGGCGGACGCTGTCCAAACTATTCGCCCTTCCATTGCGGATCACGCTTTTCGATGAAGGCGCCGATGCCTTCGGCCGCGTCCCGCGCCAGCATGTTCTCCACCATCACGCGCGAGGCATATTCATAGGCTTGTTCGAGGCCCATTTCAGCCTGCGCGTAGAAGGCTTCCTTGCCTATTTTCAACGTCAAGGGCGATTTCGATGCAATGGCTTGTGCGTATTTGCTGACAATCTGATTTAGATATTCGCGTGGCACCACCCGATTGACGAGCCCGAATTCGCGCGCCGTGGTCGCGTCGATCGTCTCGCCGGTCAGCAGCATTTCCATCGCCTGCTTGCGCGAGACGTTGCGTGACAATGCCACCATAGGCGTGGAGCAGAACAGCCCTATATTGACGCCGGGCGTGCAGAAGGTCGAATCCTGCGTACAGATGGCAAGGTCGCAGCTTGCCACCAATTGCAGCCCCGCAGCGGTCGCCAGACCGTTGATTTCAGCAATTACCGGCTTGGGATGGCGCACGATCGTCTGCATGAGCCGGGCACATTCACCCATGATACGCTCGAAAAACGCCCTGCCCCGATCTGCCTCGCCGCGATGGGCGCTGATTTCCTTGAGATCGTGCCCGGCGCTGAACACCTTTCCCGTCGCTGACAGGATGATGACCCGAACCGCCTTGTCGTCGCGCGCCCGGTCGAACTCCGCCTGGAGCGCCGCCAGAACCGCAAGCGACAATGCGTTGGCCGGTGGATTGGACAAGACGATGCGCAGGACACCGTTGTCCAACGTAGTTGTGACCGGACCTTCCGGAACGGGTTTGATGGCGACGATTTCGGCCAACGGTTTTCTCCTTCAGCGACTTTTCCAATATCTAGCACGCAGCGGCTTGAAGAACATTCGACAAACGTGTTGTCTGGCGACGATTTGAAGCGAGCACAGCAGCCGTTGTCGGCATATGCAATTTATTTACGGGTAGAATAGGACGTCGACATGCCGATACAGGCCAATCTCAAACCAGTCATGACGGCACGCGAGGTCAATGAGCTGATCACCTCCGTCTATCCGCAGCTCAACAATGACTACAAAGCCTATGAAACCGTCGACGTGTTTGCGGGCGGCTGCACCGTCAGGCTCAATGCGGATGACCGGCATCTGCGCCCCGGCGGCACGGTTTCCGGGCCGTCGCTGTTCACGCTTGCCGACATAGGCGGTTATGCCTGCGTTCTATCGCATGCCGGGCCGGATGCGCTTTCGGTAACGGTCAGCCTCACCATCAACTTCATGCGCAAAGCGGAACCAGGGCCCATCGAAGGCCATTGCCGCATCCTGAAGCTTGGTAAAAGCCTCATGGTGTTCGAGATCGACATGGTTGCCGGCCCGGACGGACAGACAGTCGCGAATGCCACCGGGACCTATTCGATCCCGCCGAAACGCGATAAATAATGCGGTAAAATAATACCTTATATTTAACATACTGTTTTGTAATGACTATTTCTTTCATCTGGCATCTACCATGACTTGACCCGCCTTATGCCTGCCCCTATAAGCCACGCTTGAAACAGCGGCCTCCGGGTCGCCGTTTTAATTTTGATTGGCGGAGCTGCGTCGATCAATGCAAGCAACAAGAAACGCCTTCCCCGCGAAGGTCCTGTAGAAAGCAACCGATCCATGAAAACTTTTTCGCAGAAGCCTGCGGACGTGGTGAAGAAGTGGGTGCTGATCGACGCCGAGGGTCTCGTCGTCGGCCGTCTCGCCTCCATCGTCGCCAACCGTCTTCGCGGCAAGCACAAGCCCACTTTCACGCCGCATGTCGATGACGGCGACAATGTCGTCATCATCAATGCCGACAAGGTCGTGCTGACCGGCAAGAAATACACCGACAAGATGTATTACTGGCACACCGGCCATCCCGGCGGCATCAAGGAGCGCACCGCGCGCCAGCTGCTTGAGGGGCGCTTCCCCGAGCGCCTGCTCGAGAAGGCCATCGAGCGCATGATCCCGCGCGGCCCGCTCGGCCGTCGCCAGATGAAGAATCTGCGTGTCTATGCCGGTACCGAACATCCGCATGCCGCTCAGCAGCCCGAGACGCTCGACGTCGGCGCGCTGAACGCCAAGAACAAGAAGGTCTCCTAAACATGGCTGAGCTCAACTCGCTCGCAGAACTCGGAACCGTTGCCCCGGCAGCGCAGCCGGCTGCTCCCGCCCATGTCCAGAAGCTGGACAGCCTGGGTCGCGCCTATGCCACCGGCAAGCGCAAGGACGCTATCGCTCGCGTCTGGGTCAAGCCCGGCTCCGGCAAGATCATCGTCAACGACAAGGAATTCTCGGCTTACTTCGCGCGCCCGGTGCTGCAGATGATCCTGAAGCAGCCGATCGTGGCGTCCAACCGTGAAGGCCAGTTCGACATCGTTGCCACCGTCGTCGGCGGCGGGCTTTCGGGCCAGGCCGGTGCCGTTCGCCACGGTATTTCCAAGGCGCTGACCTATTACGAGCCGGGCCTGCGTAGCGTGCTCAAGAAGGGCGGCTTCCTGACCCGCGACAGCCGCACCGTCGAGCGCAAGAAGTACGGCCGGGCCAAGGCTCGCCGCAGCTTCCAGTTCTCGAAGCGCTAAGCAGCGACCGTCTGCTCACTCGCATACAAATAAAAAGGCCGCCTTCGGGCGGCCTTTTTCATGGAACTCGGCCCAGAGGTCAGTTGGTCAGATCATAGGGAACGCGATAGCCATTTACGGTCAGCCAGTCGAGGGCCGCTTCCGGCTCGTCCGTCTGGATCATGGTTACGCCCTGCTCGGCCCAAAAGCCGTAGGTTTCCTCCGGAAAGCTGGCCAGCACTGCCAGTTCATCGCCACGCCCGCCCGCCAGCATGCCGCCGGGCTTGTTGACGATGGAAAATGTATTGACCCACAGATGCCAGTCACCGCGAACCGCCGCCGCCCGCGCGCGTGCATTGAACAAGGCCCCATTCGCACGGACCATTTCTTGTCCGTCGCCACGCCAGACGATCAATTCCGCTGCATCGGCCGAGAGGCCGCTGGACGCAGCTTCCATGAAACGGGCCTCCTTAACGGCATCGTCCGCCAGGATCGGCATGAAGTGCGCCCCCTCGCCGACCTTGCTCATCACCATCTTCATTTCGGCGATCTTGGCGCTGCTCCACAGATTTTGCTTGATCACCACCTGCCGTTCCATGCCGAGATCACGGGCGACCGCGACGATTTCAGGCAGGTCGTGGACATCAAGCTTGTTGTCCACATTCACCATGATCCGTCCCCTCGCCGCCTCCAGCATCTCGCGGAAGGTGGGCACCGTCTCATCCGTCGCTACCCCCGAGCCCTCGATGACGAGCCGGCAGGAGCGGATCTGCTCCAGCGAGTATTTGATCACCTCGCCCTTGCAGGTGGTGGTGCGATCGAGCCAGCTGTCATGCATAATGATCAGCGCACCATCGCCGGTCCTGCGGACATCGACCTCCACCATCTCGATACCGAGATCGATCGAGTGGTGGATCGCGGCCAATGAGTTCTCGGCGCGGCGAACGAGACCACCCTGTTTCCAGCCGGCCCGGTGGGCGACGATCATGACATGGTCGCGCCACTGATTGGCGTTTTCGAAGCGTTCGATGATCTGCGCAATGTCAGAGCCTTGGGCCGACACGGGCGCGACCGCCTGCCCGAGAAAAGCCAGAAGGGCAGCGCCCAGAGTAACATTGCGCATGAGAATCGTTCCCTCGCCGATGTGACGCGCGAGGAAATAGCTTGTGCCTGTGACGGCTAAGTGAATGGAGCCGGCTAGGAAACCTTATCACGCCGACGCTATGGCGCCGCACTTGTACTCAAGCAATATTGTCCGCGCCACGGTAGTCCACATTTCATCCGGAGATGATATAGAGCCGAAGAAATCCGGTTCTCACTCGCCTGGCGGCAATTCCAAGCTGCTCGACCTCCCCTGTCAGCCCTGTTTTAGGAAATCGCGATGCCTGCACATTCCATCGACCATGCCTTCATGGCCAACAGGAACACCGGCCGCTCCAGCGACCCGACCTATGCGGGCGCGCTGTCCTTCATGCGCCGCCGTTACACCAAGAGCTTGAAGGGTACCGATGCGGTTGTCTGGGGCATTCCGTTTGACGCCGCCGTCACCAATCGATCAGGCGCGCGCTTCGGCCCGCAGGCAATCCGGCGCGCCTCGGCGATCTTCGACTGCGACCCGCAATATCCCTTCCATCTCGACCTGTTCGACCAGCTTGGCGTGATCGACTATGGCGATTGCCTGCTCGACAGCGGCAATCATCAAAAGACACCGGGGGCGATCGAGCGTGAGGCGTCGAAAATCCTGAAATCAGGAGCCTTCCTGCTTACTCTTGGCGGCGATCACTTCGTCACCTGGCCGGTGCTCAAGGCACATGCGGCAATCCATGGGCCGCTGGCTATGGTGCAGTTCGATGCGCATCAGGACACCTGGCCCGATGACGGCAAGCGCATCGACCATGGCTCCTTTGTCGCCCGCGCGGTGCGCGAAGGCGTCATCGACCCCGATCGCTCGATCCAGATCGGTATCCGGACCCATGCGCCAGACACGTTCGGTATCAAGATACTCTACGGCCATGAAGTGGAAGAGATGCGCGCTTCCGATATTGCCTATGCGATTGCCGAGCGCACCGGTGGCAAAAAAACCTATGTCACCTTCGATATCGACTGCCTCGACCCAGCCTATGCGCCGGGAACCGGTACGCCAGTAGCCGGAGGCCCCTCCACGGCCAAGATCCTTTCAGTGCTACGACAAATGACGCAGATCGATATTGTCGGCGCCGATGTCGTGGAGGTTGCACCAGCCTACGATCACGCCGATATTACCGCCATCGCCGGCGCGACGGTGGCCATGCACTATCTCGGGCTGCTTGCCGAGAAAAAGGCGCGTGAAACCGCCTGACGACTTGACAGAAATTACGGACGGCACGACATGAAACCGAAAATATTCATCGATGGCGAACACGGCACGACCGGTCTGCAGATTCGCGCACGCCTTGCCAAGCGCGACGACCTGGATGTGCTGTCGATCCCGGAAGCGGAGCGGCGCAACAGGGACATGCGCGCTGACTTCCTCAAATCGGCCGATATCGCCATTCTGTGCCTTCCGGACGATGCGTCGCGCGAGGCGGTGGGTATTCTGGAAGGCGTCAATTCCACCCGCGTCATCGACACATCGACCGCCCATCGCGTCAATCCCGACTGGACCTATGGCTTTGCCGAAATGGACGGCGCGCAGCGCGCCCTTATCGCCAAATCGCGGCTGGTGGCCAATCCGGGTTGTTATCCGACCGGAGCGATTGCGCTCACACGCCCGCTGGTGGCAGCCGGCATCCTGCCGGCCGACTATCCGGTCAGCGTCAATGCGGTGTCTGGCTATACGGGCGGCGGCAAGCAGATGATTGCGCAGATGGAAGACCCAGCCAATCCGGATCATATCGCATCGGCCTATTTCCTCTACGGGCTGACGCTGATGCACAAGCATGTCGCGGAGATGAAGCAGCATGGGCTGCTTGACCGGCGGCCGATCTTCTCGCCATCCGTTGGCCGCTTCGCCCAGGGCATGATCGTGCAGGTGCCACTGCATCTTTCCGAAATGAACGGCGCGCCGTCGCTGGGTGACACCCATGCAGCGCTTGCCGCGCATTATGCCGGCCAGGACATCGTGCAGGTCGTACCGCTTGCCGAAAGCGCCAAGCTCGCGCGCATCGACCCGACCGAGCTCAACGATACCGACCTGCTCAAGCTCTATGTCTTCGGCACCGAAGGCCAGGGCCAGGTGAATCTCGTGGCGGTCCTCGACAATCTCGGCAAAGGCGCATCGGGAGCGGCAGTGCAGAATATGGATCTGATGCTCGGCCAGGCGCATTGACGCCTGCACCGCCCTTCCCCGACCAGTGGATGATTGCCGATCCCGTTCTCATCGCCGATACGTTCTCGAGTCGGATATGGAAAGTGCATCTTGATGGCGGCACCCTTGCCGTCATCAAGGACCTCAAGCCGATAAAGGACATCGAAGACGAGTTGCGCGGCGCGCATCTGCTGGAATGGCGGCGCGGTCATGGCGCAGTCCACCTGCTCGATCGCGAGGGAAACCGCATGCTGCTCGAATATGCAGGCGAGCGACACCTATCGGATGATCTTGCGGCGTACGGCGATCAGGCCGCAACCGAAATCGCTGCCGAGGCAATGGCAAGGCTGCATGGGCCGTCAGATTATCCCGTTCCCGGCGATCTCCAACCTTTAAGGGACGCTTCGACAGCCTGTTTGCGAAAGCTGCCGCAGACCGCGAGGGCGGTCGGAACAGTCCTTATGTCGAGGCAGCGGTAATTGCCGAGCGGCTGCTTGCGAACCAGCGCGATGTGCGACCGCTTCATGGTGACCTGCATCATGAAAACATCATGCATGGGCCGCGCGGATGGCTGACAATCGATCCGAAAGGCGTCCTCGGCGACACCTGTTTCGATGCCGCAAACCTGTTCTACAACCCGCTCGAGCGCACCGATCTTTGTCTCGATCCCGAGCGCATAGCCTTCATGGCCGAAACCTTCGCTCGCACGCTTGGCCGGAACGTGCCGGCCATTCTCGACCATGCCATAGCCTATGGTTGCCTCTCGGCTGCATGGCATGCAGAAGACAGCAATTCAGTCGATGAAGAGCGCGAGCTTTCCGTCGCACGCGCCATTTGCGCGGTCAGGCGCCTCAGCGCGTAACCGCGATCTCGGTCGGCAGCGGATAAGCGCCCTTGGTGCCGCGCCAGTGAGCGGCGGCAAAGCCCAGAACCACCAGTGCGAAACCCTGATGCAGCAACGCCCAATGCAAGGGCACCTGCATCAACAGTGTGGCGACGCCGATTGCCGCCTGCACGAGCACCAGGTGGAAAAGCACAAGTGCGCGCCTGCCATGCGTGGTGCCGGGCTGGCGCCGGCGCACCGCAATCATGTGCCAGAGTGCCAGGGCGAAAAGCACATAGGCGCCGATGCGATGAATGAACTGGACCGTCTTGGGATTTTCGAAGAAATTGTGCCAAATGGGATCGATGACCAGTAGGCCTCCCGGCACCATAGCGCCGTCCATGAGCGGCCAGGTGTTATAGCTCAAACCGGCATTCAGGCCGGCAACCAGGCCGCCAAGGAAAATCTGGAAGAGCGAGAAAAATACGATCAGGCCGGCGATGCGCTGCGTGTCGCGATCGGCCGCGGGCTCGGAATGCGGCGCCAACCCGCGCGCTACCACCATGGTGGCGGCAAAGATCAGCACCGCGATGGTTAGATGTGTCGCCAGCCGATACTGGCTGACATCGGTGCGCTCGACCAGCCCCGACGACACCATCCACCAGCCGACCGCACCCTGCAGACCGCCAAGCGCCAGGATGCCGACGAGCTTGGGGCTCAAGCCGCGCTCGACACGTCCGGTGACCCAGAAAAACAGCAGCGGCAGCGCAAAGACGAAACCGACCCCGCGCGCAAGGATGCGGTGCGCCCATTCCCACCAGAAGATGGTCTTGAATTCCTCAAGACTCATGCCCTTGTTGATCTGCTGGTATTGCGGAATCTGCCGGTATTTATCGAATTCCTCGTGCCATTCCGCCTCTGAAAGCGGCGGCACGACGCCGTGGATCGGCTTCCATTCAGTAATCGATAGGCCGGAATCGGTAAGCCGCGTCGCTCCACCCACGACCACCAGGGCAAACAGCACCAGAAGCACGACATAGAGCCACCCGCGTAAAAGCGCACGATCGCGCAGCTGCTTGTCGTGCAGCGCAAGCGGAGTATCGGCATTGACGGTGGCAACCATGGTCTTCGCATTCCCAAATTCGCGCCGATTGGTGGACCATAGACGCCGTGGTGGCAAGCCAGCAAGGCGCGCGACACGCCGTCGCGCTTTGCCGGGCTTGAATGAGCCGGCTTGCACGGATGGAGCGGAAAGCATAGGAAGCGCCATGCCCATCCGTCTCAAGAAGCTTATCGGAACCGTCCTGCTGATCGTGCTGGTGATCACCTATGCGGTGGTCGCTACCATCGTGGCGGTGGCGCAACTGGCTGAGTCAGGCCCGCTTGCGCATTTCCTGTTCTTCCTGCTTAGCGGACTGCTTTGGATCCTGCCGGCCATGGGTATCATCAAATGGCTGATCCTGGAGCGGAAGCCTACAAAACCCTGAACGATCAGGATTTCTTCTTTTCCGGAAGGCCCTTGCGCTTCGTTTCGGCGAATTCCTCAAGCTGCTTTTCACTCATGGAGTCATACATCTCCTTCGATGCACCCTTGAGCTCGCTCTTCTTCGTGTCGCCGCGCTTGGCCGAAAGGGCTGCCCCGGCGGCCTTTTGCTGGGCTTTGGATATTGCAGGCATGACCATTTCTCCTTTCGCAAGAAACGTCGTGCATCTGCGGATGTTCCCTGCGCTCAGGCGATCGACAGACCGAACCCTTGCATCAGCCGGCGGGTTGGAAAATCGGCCTTGCCGCTGGTGAACACAGCCAGATCCTTTTCGCCTGAAGATGGATTGGCTTCTTCTCTGTTCTCCTTTGCTCCGATGAGTGACAGCGCGCGCCGGGCTATCGCCTCCGCCGGGTCCAGCCAGTCCACCGGCCAGGGCGCCGTCTTGCGCATGCGGTTGACCAGGAAAGGATAGTGCGTACAGGCAAGCACGACGATATCGGTGCGCCGCCCCTCATGCTCCACGAAACAGGGGGTGATCTCCGCCCTCACCGCGTCTTCATTGACGAAGCCGTCGCGCATGTAGATTTCGGCCAAACCGGCAAGTCGATCGCTGCCGATGAGGCGGACATGGCACTTCGTCGCCCATTGCCGGATCAGGTCGCGGGTATATTGGCGCTTGACCGTACCGGGGGTGGCCAGGACCGACACCAGGCCTGAGCGAGTCCGCTCCGCCGCCGGCTTTATCGCCGGCACGGTGCCGACGAAAGGATGGCCGGGAAAGGCCTCGCGCAGCGCGTCGATCACCAGTGTGGATGCGGTGTTGCAGGCAATCACGGAGATTTCCGGCTGGAAGCGGTCAAGCAGCCTGCCGAACAGATTGAGGATATGCCCTCGCAAGCCCGGCTCGTCCCAGGCGCCGTAGGGAAAGGCCGCATCGTCGGCGACATAGACGAAGCGCCGGTCCGGCATGAGCACGCGCGCCTCTCGAAGCACTGTGAGGCCGCCGATGCCCGAATCGAACACCAGCACCGGACGCTCACTCATTTACGTCATTCCCCGCATCGCCCTCACCATGGATAATTCGATCGGCCATGGCCTTGCGGTCGGGATAGGCCGACCCACGCGGCTGCTTTGGCGAAAAATAGTCGAGCGAGGACAATATTCCGCGCAGCAGCTTGATCTCCTTTACCGTAAAGCCCGGGCGGGTCAGCACTGCGCGCACATTGTCGAGCATTTTTGGCTTTTTGGAGGGCGGCCGGAAATAGCCGCGCACATCAAGTGCCGCCTCCAGATGGTCCAGGAAACCGTGGAGGTGCTCTTTCGAGGCTGGCGTCAATTCCGGACCGGAAAAAGCCGTATCGGTTTCGGATTCCAGCCCTGACTTCATCCATTCATAGGACATCAGCAGGACGGCCTGGGCGATGTTCAGCGAGGCAAAAGCCGGATTGACGGGGAATGTGACGATCTCGTCGGCAAGGCTGATCTCTTCGTTCGACAAGCCGAACCGTTCGCGGCCAAACATGATGCCGACCCGCTGGCCGCCGGCATGGCGGGCGTGCAACTGGCGCCCGGACTCCACCGGGCCGCGCACGGGCTTGAAACCGTCGCGCGGTCGTGCCGTGGTGGCAACCACAAAATTGAGGTCGGTCAGGGCGGAAGGCAGATCATCGAAGACCACGACACCATCGATGACGTGGTCGGCCTTGCTGGCCGCCGCCCTCGCCTTTTCGCTCGGCCAGCCGTCGCGCGGCGTCACCAGCCGCAATTCCGAAAGACCGAAATTGGCCATGGCGCGCGCCACCATGCCGATATTTTCGCCAAGCTGCGGCTCGACGAGAATGACCGCCGGTCCCTCCGCAATCATCGGGTTATCGCGATTTGTGCCTGCCATGTCCGCAACCATTTTTGCCTGGCGGCTTCCTCGCACAGTTCGCTATGAAACAAAACCGGACAGAGTCCCAATTCGTAGTGTTTGCGCACCGTTTGAGGCTTTGCTATACGGGCCTCAACTTCCAGCAGGGCCTGCGGAACAGCTCGGTTTCCTTTCCAGAATGAGGCACTTTTTATGACCAAGATCAAGGTGGCCAATCCGGTCGTTGAACTCGACGGCGATGAGATGACCCGTATCATCTGGCAGTTCATCAAGGACAAGCTGATCCATCCCTATCTCGACATCGACCTGAAATATTACGACCTTGGCGTGGAACATCGCGATGCCACAAATGATCAGGTCACCATCGATGCAGCCAATGCGATCAAGCAGTATGGCGTCGGCGTAAAATGCGCCACCATTACCCCGGACGAAGCCCGCGTTGAGGAATTCGGCCTCAAGAAGATGTGGAAGTCGCCCAACGGCACCATCCGCAACATTTTGGGCGGAACCATCTTCCGCGAGCCTATCATCATGAAGAACGTACCGCGCCTGGTGCCCGGCTGGACCCAGCCGATCATCGTCGGTCGCCACGCCTTCGGCGACCAGTACAAGGCCACCGACTTCAGGTATCCGGGCAAGGGCAAGCTTTCGATCAAGTTCGTTGGCGATGACGGCCAAACCATCGAACATGAAGTGTTCGACGCGCCGGGCGCCGGCGTTGCCATGGCCATGTACAATCTCGACGAATCGATCCGCGAATTTGCCCGCGCCTCGCTGAATTACGGTCTGCTGCGTGGCTATCCGGTATATCTGTCGACCAAGAACACCATCCTGAAAGCCTATGACGGACGCTTCAAGGACCTGTTCCAGGAAGTCTACGAGAAGGAATTCGAGCAGGAGTTCAAGGCCAAGAAGATCTGGTACGAACACCGCCTGATCGACGATATGGTGGCCTCCAGCCTGAAGTGGTCGGGCGGTTACGTCTGGGCGTGCAAGAACTATGACGGCGACGTGCAGTCCGACACCGTGGCGCAGGGCTTCGGCTCGCTCGGCCTGATGACCTCGGTGCTGATGACGCCGGACGGCAAGACGGTGGAAGCCGAAGCTGCCCACGGCACGGTGACGCGTCACTATCGCCAGCACCAGAAGGGTGAAGAAACCTCGACCAACTCTATCGCCTCGATCTTTGCTTGGACGCGTGGCCTTGCCCATCGCGCCAAGCTGGACGGCAATACAGAACTGGACAAGTTTGCGCATACGCTAGAGCGCGTCTGCATCCAGACGGTGGAATCCGGTCACATGACCAAGGACCTGTCGCTGCTGATCGGCCCGGACCAGCCTTGGCTTTCGACCACCGGCTTCCTCGACAAGATCGACGAGAATTTGCAAAAGGCGATGGCCGCCTGAGCAGTTTCAGGCTCAAGTCAAAACAAAGAAAAGCCCGCTGCAAGGCGGGCTTTTTTGTGTCCGGGGGCCGAAATTTTTCGTCTCCAATGCAGTTCTATAAAATTTCGCCGCCCTGCGTCAGGCAGCCTGCATTGCAGCCTTGACCGCGGCAATGGCAGCGTCGGCCTTGCCGGCATCCGGTCCGCCAGCCTGGGCCATATCGGGGCGACCGCCGCCGCCCTGCCCGCCGAGCGCGGCCGAGGCGACGCGGACCAGGTCCACAGCGCTGAAGCGCTTGGTCAGGTCATCGGTGACGCCGACGACGACGCTTGCCTTGCCATCCTCGCCTGCCCCAACGAATACGACGACGCCGGAGCCGAGCGAGCTCTTGCCGGCATCCGCCAGCGGCTTGAGATCGCGCGGCGATACCCCGGAAACCGATTTGCCAAGGAAACCGACGCCGGCAACCGTCTCGCCCTCGCCTGCAGCGCCGTTGGGGGAGGAACCGCCGAGCGCCAGCTTCTTGCGCGCGTCGACCAAATCCTTCTCCAGCTTGCGGCGCTCTTCCAGAACAGCCTCCAAGCGTGCCACTGCATCGGCCGGCGAAACCTTGAGTGCCGCCGCTACTGCCTTCAACCGCCGGTCCTGCTCATCCAGATGGCGGCGCGCGGCCTCGCCGGTCAGCGCTTCGATCCGGCGCACTCCAGAGGCCACCGCACCTTCCGATACCACGCGGACAAGACCGATATCGCCGGTCGCGTTCACATGCGTGCCGCCGCAGAGCTCGACCGAATAGGGCTTGCCCTGTTTGTCGCCATGCAGCCCGGTTCCCATGGAAACCACGCGCACCTCGTCGCCATATTTTTCGCCGAACAGCGCCATTGCGCCCTCGGCGATGGCGTCGTCGACGCTCATCAGGCGGGTCGTGACCGGGGTGTTTTGCACGACGATCTCATTGGCCATCGCTTCGACGCGCTCAAGCTCCTCGGCCGAAATCGGCTTTGGATGCGAAAAGTCGAAACGCAGCCGCTCGGGCGCCACCAAAGACCCCTTCTGCGCAACATGGGTGCCAAGCACCTCGCGCAGCGCTTCATGCACAAGATGTGTCGCAGAATGGTTGGAGCGAAGCCGTGCCCGCCTTGCGTGGTCGACCTGCATGGCAACCGATGCATTCGTCGTTACTTTGCCTTTGGTGACGCGGCCGGAATGGACAAAAAGCCCGTCGCCCTTCTTCTGCGTGTCGGTGATCTCGATTGCGAAACCCTCGCCCGACATGGTGCCGGTATCGCCCATCTGGCCACCGGACTCGCCATAGAACGGCGTCTGGTTGACGATGATGCGGACCTCGTCGCCGGCCTCGGCAGCGTCCACTTCGGCCCCATCCTTCACCAGAGCCTGGACGATGCCCTCGGCCTCTTCGGTGTCGTAACCCAGGAATTCCGTAGCGCCGGTCTTTTCCTTGACCGAGAACCAGATGGTTTCAGTGGCAGCTTCGCCCGAACCAGCCCAGCTTGCGCGGGCTTCGGCCTTCTGGCGCTGCATGGCCGCATTGAAACTGTCGAGATCAACCGAAATATCACGCTGGCGCAGCGCATCCTGGGTGAGATCGAGCGGGAAACCGTAAGTGTCATAGAGCTTGAAGGCGGTCTCGCCATCGAGGCGATCCCCGCTGCCGAGCGTTTCGGTGGCATCGGACAGCAAGGTGAGACCGCGCGCCAGGGTCTTGCGGAAGCGGGTTTCCTCAAGCTTCAGCGTCTCGGTGATCAACGGCTGGCCGCGCACGAGTTCCGGATAGGCCTGGCCCATCTCGCGAACGAGGGCGGGAACCAGGCGCCACATCAGCGGCTCGGAGGCACCCAGCAATTGTGCATGGCGCATCGCACGGCGCATGATACGGCGCAGCACATAGCCACGGCCCTCATTCGAGGGCAGCACACCATCGGCGATCAGGAAGCTTGACGCGCGCAGATGGTCTGCAATGACGCGGTGGCTGGCGCGATTCTTGCCTTCGGCCTTGACGCCGGTTGCCTCTTCGGAAGCGCGGATCAGCGCCCTGAACAGGTCGATGTCGTAATTGTCATGCACGCCCTGCATGACGGCGGCGATGCGCTCGAGCCCCATGCCAGTGTCGATCGAGGGGCGCGGCAGGGTAATGCGCTCCTCCTTCGTCACCTGCTCATACTGCATGAAGACGAGGTTCCAGATCTCGATGAAACGATCGCCGTCTTCATCCGGGCTTCCTGGAGGCCCGCCGGGAATATGTTCGCCGTGGTCGTAGAAGATTTCCGAGCAGGGACCGCAGGGGCCGGTATCGCCCATCGCCCAGAAATTATCGCTGGTCGCGATACGGATGATCTTTTCTTCCGGCAGGCCGGCGACCTTCTTCCAGAAACCCGCCGCCTCGTCGTCGGTGTGATAGACGGTAACCAGCAGCCTTTCACGATCCAGGCCGAACTCCTTGGTAATCAGGTTCCAGGCAAGCTCGATGGCATGCTCCTTGAAATAGTCGCCAAAGGAGAAATTGCCGAGCATTTCAAAGAATGTGTGGTGGCGTGCTGTGTAGCCGACATTGTCGAGGTCATTGTGCTTGCCGCCGGCACGCACGCATTTTTGCGAGGTCGTGGCGCGCGAATAGCTGCGGCTTTCAAGCCCGGTGAAGACATTCTTGAATTGCACCATTCCGGCATTGACGAACATCAGCGTCGGATCGTTGCGCGGCACCAACGGGCTTGAGGGCACGACCTCATGGCCGTCCTTTCGGAAGTAATCGAGGAATGTCGACCGGATTTCGTTTACGCCACTCATATCATTGCCCTTGCGAGATACCTGCTGATACCGCCAGAACGCCGAAGCTCTGACGGATCGCTTTTGGCTGCCCCATTCCTTGTTCAAGCATCGGGCTGAAACCCGCTTCGCACTTTTCGATCCAACGCTCTAGCAGAAAATTGACAGAGCCTTTTAGCCGCCGCGCCCTACCCTGTCCATAACGGCAAAAGCCGGCAAAGGCTGGAATTTCTTCATCATTCAAACGCAAAATCGCCGACCCTTGGGCCGGCGGTCAAAATTGCGCGAAGGAGCGAGGCCTAGAGCAGCGGGCGTTCTGACGAACGCGTGCCCCGCTGCTCCAGTTGGCTTCTTTAGCCGCATTTGTGCAACGTCAGACGACTCCGTCTGACTGCAAAATGCTCTAAACTGCGCCGGCTTCATCCTCGAAGCCGCTGTCAGGACCGCCTTCGAGGAACTTCTCGGCGATCAGCCCGGCATTCTGCCGCAGCGCCAGTTCAATCTCCTGAGCCGTGTCAGGATTGTCGCGCAGGAACATCTTGGCATTCTCCCTGCCCTGGCCGAGACGCTGTGAATTGTAGGAGAACCAAGCGCCCGACTTTTCGACGACGCCGGCCTTCACGCCCAGATCGACGAGTTCACCGGTCTTGGAAACACCCTCGCCATACATGATGTCGAACTCGACCTGCTTGAACGGGGGCGCCAGCTTGTTCTTGACCACTTTCACACGGGTCTGGTTGCCGACGACCTCGTCGCGATCCTTGACCGAACCGATGCGACGAATGTCCAACCGCACCGAGGCATAGAATTTCAGCGCATTGCCGCCCGTCGTGGTTTCGGGCGAACCGAACATGACGCCGATCTTCATGCGGATCTGATTGATGAAGATGACCATGGTGTTGGAGCGCGAAATGGACGCCGTCAGCTTGCGCAATGCCTGGCTCATCAGGCGAGCTTGCAGGCCAGGCAGGGAATCGCCCATCTCGCCCTCGATCTCGGCACGCGGGGTCAGTGCTGCAACTGAATCGACGACCAGCACATCAACGGCGCCCGAGCGGACCAGCGTGTCGCAGATCTCCAGCGCCTGCTCGCCCGTGTCGGGCTGCGAGATCAGGAGGTTTTCGAGATCGACCCCCAGCTTGCGGGCATAGACCGGGTCCAGCGCATGTTCGGCATCGACGAAGGCGCAGATGCCGCCCTTCTTCTGCGCTTCCGCCACGGTATGCAGGGCAAGCGTGGTCTTGCCCGAGCTTTCCGGGCCGTAAATCTCGATGATGCGGCCGCGCGGCAACCCGCCCACGCCGAGCGCGATGTCGAGGCCCAGCGATCCGGTCGGGATGGTTTCTATCTCGACGATCTTCTCGTTTGCGCCCAGGCGCATGATCGAGCCCTTGCCGAAAGCGCGCTCTATCTGGGAAAGCGCGGCATCCAGAGCCTTTGATTTGTCCACCGATTTATCCTCTACAAGCCGCAGTGAATTCTGAGCCATGATACATTACCCCTTGGACGTCAATGAAGGCCGGGCGCACCGGAATATCGTTCAATATGTACTCTTTTTGTTCCTTCCTTACAAGAGGAGCAAGTTATTGAAAAATAACATCTTTCAAATTTTGTTCTGCTTTTATTCCAATGAGTGCGGGGCATGTATCCAGTGATCATTGGGGGAGTTTTTCTTCTCGCCAGGCAACGAATCGCCCGTCGAGCCCCGGCCTTGCAGGCCCGTGCCGCCTGCAGCGACAGGGCAAATCCTATTTTCCGGCCCTTAACCCGGCCTCATAGGCCTTGCGGGCCCAGACCGCCATCTCGTCAGGATCGTCGAGGGCACTGTCCGGGACGCTCCAATAGGGCATGGCGACGTTCTTGCCATGCCGCGATCCCGTATAGGTCCATTGCCTGCAACCGGCGGCCAGGAAATCCGGTGTGCTTTCCTGATCGGCCTTGAGCATCAATTCGCCGCGCAGTTCGATCGCCACGATGACGCCGTCAAAATAGATGCCCTTGCCACCGAATAGCTTTCGAACGCTGACTGGCCCAAGGCCGGCAAAAAGATCGGCAATATCGGCTTCGGTCATTGCCTGGCCCTTGCATTCATACAAATTAGTCATCCGGCATTTCCCAAGCGAGGCGCGGTTGCTTGCGTGACTGCCGGACATGAAAAGGTAAGCACCTATGACAATGCTTCTCAAGGGTTCATGTCGTTGCGGCGCCGTTCACTTCAGCGTCGAGAGCCATACGCCAGTGCCGTACCAGCTTTGCTATTGCTCTATCTGCCGCAAGCAGCAGGGCGGCGGTGGCTACGCCATCAATCTTGGCGCCGATGCGGAAACGTTGCAGATCGATGGCGAAGAACATCTTGGGTTGTTCCAAGCCACCATCCAGGATGACGAGCGGCCGGTTTGCGAAATATCGAGCGGCGAGCGGCGGTTTTGTCGGGAATGCGGAAGCGCGCTGTGGCTCTATGATCCGACCTGGCCTGATCTCGTGCACCCCTTTGCTTCCGCAATCGATACAGAACTGCCTATCGCACCCGACCGTGTCCACCTAATGCTGAAGTACAAGGCCTCGTGGGTCGAGCCCGAGATCAGGCCCGGCGACAAGGCTTTCGATCTCTATCCGGCGGAATCGATTGCTGATTGGCACAAGCGTATGGGGCTGTGGGTGGACTGATCCCGACGCCTGCTCAAGCCGCGCCGGCAGCCCTCGCCTCTGCAAGCTGCTTGAGGTCAGCAGGCTTCAACTCAACCGATTCGCCACAGCCGCAGGCCGAGCTCTGGTTGGGGTTGGTGAAGGTAAAGCCGGTGCGAAGCTGGGTCGCCTCGAAATCCATGACGGTGCCGAAAAGAAACAACGCCGCCTCAGGCGCGACATAGACATGCGCGCCGTCGCGCTCGATATGGTCGTCCTTGGGATTGGGTTCGGTGACCAGGTCTACGGTGTATTCCATCCCCGCGCAGCCGCCCTTCTTGATGCCCAGGCGGATGCCGGCGGCATTGTCGCGTGCAGCCATAATCTCGCGCACGCGCTCGGCGGCCTTTTCTGTCATGCTGATGACGGCAAAACGTCCCATATCCTGCTCCACTCTGCGCAGGTTAAAGGCCTGCGGAATGACTCTGCCCTAAGATGGTGAATATTTGCCGAGGGCGCAAGTCGTCCGTCTGTCGGCGTCAATACCACCCGACCGCAATCTGCGCTTCCTCGGACATGCGATCAGGCGTCCATGGCGGATCAAAGGTCATGGTGACCTCGACGTCCGAAACGCCTTCCACCGCACCTACGGCATTCTGCACCCAGCCAGGCATCTCGCCGGCCACGGGACAGCCGGGTGCGGTCAGCGTCATCTCGATCTTGACGGAGCGGTCGTCCTCGATGTCGATCTTGTAGACAAGGCCGAGTTCATAAATATCGGCCGGGATTTCCGGGTCATAGACGGTTTTCAGTGCAGCGACGATGTCGTCGGTCAGCCGCGCCAGCTCATCGGCAGGAATGGCCGATGCCGAAGGTGCGCTTGCGCTTTGCCCTTCCGGTGCGGTTTGCTTCGTCGCTGTATCATCCATGATGTTCACCCGAAGAATTTACGTGCCTTTTCAAGCGCTTCAGCCAGGACATCGACTTCGGCCCTGGTATTGTACATGCCGAAAGAAGCCCGGCAGGTGGAGGTCACGCCAAAACGCTTCAATAGCGGTTGCGCGCAATGTGTGCCGGCCCGCACGGCCACGCCGGCCCGGTCGATCACCATCGACACGTCATGGGCATGGATGCCCTGCAGCTCGAAGGAGACGATGGCACCCTTGTCGGGCGCATCGCCGATGATGCGCAGCGAATTGATGGCGCGCAGCCGCTCATGCGCATAAATCTTGAGATCAGCCTCATGCGCAGCAATCGCCTCGCGGCCGACCTTTTCCATATAATCCAGTGCTGCACCTAGCCCGATGGCCTGGACGATCGGCGGCGTGCCAGCCTCGAAGCGGTGCGGCGGATCGTTATAGGTAACCTTGTCTTCGGTCACCTCCTCGATCATCTCGCCGCCGCCCATGAAGGGCCGCATGCGCTCCAGCATCTCCTTCTTGCCATAGAGCACGCCGATACCGCTCGGCCCATAGACCTTGTGGCCAGTGAAGACGAAGAAGTCGCAGCCGAGATCCTGCACGTCTATCGGCATATGGACCGCGCTCTGACTGCCATCAACCAGAACCGGTATGCCGCGCTGATGCGCAATGCGACATATCTCCTTGATCGGCGTGATGGTGCCCAGCGCATTCGACATATGGGTGATCGCGACCAGCCGTGTGCGGTCTGTCAGGCTTCTTTCGAAATCCTCGATATGAAGCGCGCCGGAATCATCAACGGGTACCCAGACCAGCTTCGCGCCCTGCCGCTCACGGATGAAGTGCCATGGCACGATGTTGGAATGGTGCTCCATGATAGAAAGCACGATCTCGTCGCCTTCGCCGATATTCGGCATGCCGAAGCCATAAGCGACGGTGTTGATGCCGGCCGTCGAATTGGAGGTGAAGACGATCTCGTCGATGCTTGCCGCATTGAGGAAGCGGCGCGCCGATTCGCGCGCCTTCTCATAGGCATCGGTGGCCGCATTCGACAGGAAATGCAGCCCGCGATGGACATTGGCATATTCTTGCGAATAGGCGTGCTGGATGGCGGCCAGCACAACTTGCGGCTTTTGGGCCGACGCGCCGTTGTCGAGATAGACCAGCGGCTTGCCATAGACCTCGCGCGACAGGATCGGGAAGTCGCGGCGTATCGCCTCGACGTCATAAGGGATGGTAAAGGTTTTTTGGTCCATCATGTTTCCCACGGCACGCGCCGAACTCTGGCACACCCCTTGAGGCCATCAGCCATCGCCCCGGCCCTACGCCAGGGCTCCGAGCGTTCGTCACTCAAAAGCCAAATCGTCGGCTTTTTGTCGCTGGAGCCGCGGGCGTTCAGACGAACGCGTCCCCGCTGCTCCAGCTGGTTTCCTTGCCCGCATTTATGCAACGTCAGACGATTCTATCTGACTGCAAAATGCGACCGCTCCTCACCCATGCGTGGCGAACCAGGTCTCGATACGCGCTTCCAGCGCGTCCACCAGAGCCTCGTCTTCCAGTTCCTCGATCACTTCGGCAACGAACGCCTTGACCAGCAGCCCGCGCGCTGTCTTCTCATCGACACCGCGCGCCATCAGATAGAACAGATGGTCATGGTTGATCTCGGTCACCGTCGCGCCGTGGCCGCACTGCACGTCATCGGCGAAGATTTCGAGTTCCGGCTTGACCGAGAACTCGCCGTCATCCGACAGAAGCAGCGTGTTGCACGCCATCTTCGCATCGGTCTTCTGCGCCTTCTGCGCGACATTGATGCGCCCCTGGAACACGCCCTGCGCCTTGTCGGTGATGACGTAGCGCACGACCTCGGTCGAGGTGGTGTGCGGCACGGAATGGTCGAGCACCATGGTGACGTCGGTATGGGTATCGCCCGCCAGAAGATTGACCCCGCGCAGTGTGAACACGGACCCCTCGCCGGCGGCGTCGACTATGATCTCCTGGCGCACCAGCTTGCCGCCCGTATTCATCACGAACAGGGTGAGCTTGGCGTTCTTGCCGAGACTGGCCTTGAACTGCGCAAGATGCGTCGCCGTGTCGGCCTGCTCCTGCTCGATCAGCCAAAGCACCTCGGCATCGTCGCCAACCAGAAGCTGAGAGACTGAGCTTGCAAGTGCCGTACCCTCGCCGGCCTGCCGCTCCAGCACCGTGACGCGAGCGCCTTTTCCGATGCGCACCGGAAAACGCACATGCGTCTGGCCGCCAGCCTGCACGTTCTGGAGTTCGAGCGGTGTGGCAAGTTCGGTGCCGGCCGCGATGTCGACGAAATAACCGTCAGCCACGAAGGCGGTGTTGAGCGCGCCGACCGCGTCGTCATTGCCGTAAAGATCGAGTGCAGCCGCGGCGAAACTGCCATCGGCGAGCTTTTCGGCCAGGGGCTGGATCGTAACGCCGTCGAGCGTCGGCAACTTGTTCGTGGCAGCGACACCGTTCAGCACCGGAAGCACGGCCGATCCTTCCAGGATAGGCGAAAGCACTTCTGCCTTGGCCGATCCGTCATATTGCGGCACTGCCGTCAGCAGCCGGCGCAGGTCGGTATAGTGCCACGACTCGACCCGCTTGGTCGGCAGGCCGGCCTTCAGCCTCTCGATTGCTTCGTCGCGCCTGACCATGATTTCGCCATCGCCCGGCAAAAGCGACAGGCGCTCGCCGAAAGCATCGATCAGCGCCGTCTCGGCCGACGTCCGCTGTGGGATTGCGTGCATGTTCATGATCGTCACCTATGCCGCCTCTTCGATGATCCCGGCATAGCCGTTCGCCTCAAGCTCCATCGCCAGCGACTTGTCACCGGACTTGATGACCTGACCCTTGTAGAGCACGTGCACCGTATCGGGCACGATATGCTCGAGCAGGCGCTGATAGTGGGTGATGACGACGATCGCGCGGTCAGGCGAGCGCAGCGCGTTGACGCCATCTGCCACGATCTTGAGCGCATCGATGTCGAGGCCGGAATCGGTTTCGTCCAGCACGCACAGCTTCGGCTGAAGCAGCTTCATCTGCAGGATTTCGGCGCGCTTCTTCTCGCCGCCGGAAAAACCGACATTGAGCGGGCGCTTGAGCATGGCCATGTCCATGTCGAGCGTGCCGGCCGCCGCCTTCACGCGCTTCAGGAATTCGGGGATCGTCAGCGGTTCTTCGCCACGCGCCTTGCGTTGCGCATTCATCGCGACCTTCAGGAATTCCATCGTCGCCACGCCCGGTATCTCCATCGGATACTGGAAGGCGAGGAAGATGCCGGAAGCAGCACGTTCGGCAGGGTCCATCTCCAGGATCGACTCGCCGTTGTAGAGGATCTCGCCTTCGGTGACCTCATAGTCCTCACGACCGGCCAGCACGTAAGACAGCGTCGACTTTCCCGAGCCGTTCGGCCCCATGATGGCGGCGACCTCGCCAGCCTTGACGGTCAGGTTGAGCCCACGAATGATTTCGGTGCCGTCCTCGGCGATGCGGGCATGAAGGTTCTTGATCTCAAGCATTTTTCGTTCCGTTAAAACTGTTTCGTCTTGCGGCTTTAAAAGGCGGTGGCTGAGCCGATCAGCCGACCGAGCCTTCGAGCGAGATACCGATCAATTTCTGCGCCTCGACCGCAAATTCCATCGGCAGTTCCTGGATGACATCCTTGACGAAGCCGTTGACTATCAGCGCGATCGCCTCCTCTTCGGGAATGCCGCGCTGCATGACGTAGAACTTCTGGTCCTCGGAGATCTTCGACGTCGTCGCCTCATGCTCGAATTGAGCGGTCGAGTTCTTCGCCTCTATATAAGGAACGGTGTGGGCTCCGCACTGGTCGCCGATCAGCAGCGAATCGCAATTGGTGAAGTTGCGGGCATTCGTTGCCTTGCGATGCGCCGAAATCTGGCCACGATAGGTGTTTTGCGAAAAGCCGGCGGCAATGCCCTTGGAGATCACCCGGCTGGTGGTGTTCTTGCCCAGATGGATCATCTTGGTGCCGCTGTCGATCTGCTGGTAGCCGTTCGACACTGCGATCGAATAGAACTCGCCCTGGCTGTCGTCGCCGCGCAGGATGCAGGACGGGTATTTCCAGGTGATGGCCGAACCGGTCTCGACCTGCGTCCAAGAAATCTTGGAGCGGTCGCCGCGGCAATCGCCACGCTTGGTGACGAAATTGTAGATGCCGCCCTTGCCTTCGGCATCACCCGGATACCAGTTCTGGACCGTCGAATATTTGATCTCGGCATCGTCGAGCGCAATCAGTTCGACGACCGCCGCATGAAGCTGGTTCTCGTCGCGCTGCGGGGCCGTGCAGCCCTCGAGATAGGAGACGTAGGAACCTTCCTCCGCAATGATCAGCGTGCGCTCGAACTGGCCGGTGCCCTTCTCATTGATGCGGAAATAGGTCGACAGTTCCATCGGGCAACGGACGCCCTTCGGCACGAACACGAAGGAACCGTCGGTGAACACCGCCGAATTCAGCGTCGCGTAATAATTGTCGGTCGTCGGCACGACAGAACCGAGATACTTTTTCACCAGTTCGGGATGCTCGCGGATCGCCTCCGAGATGGAGCAGAAGATCACGCCGGCCTGTGCCAGTTCCTTCTTGAAGGTGGTGACGACCGAAACCGAATCGAACACCGCGTCGACCGCGACGCGGCCCGACTTGTAGACATTGTCGTTGGCTTCTTCGAGTTCGCTGGCCGCCGGCTTCTGCACACCTGCGAGGATTTCCTGCTCGCGCAGCGGAATGCCCAGCTTCTCATAGGTCCTCAAAAGCTCCGGATCGACTTCGTCAAGCGAGGTCGGCCCCGGCGTGCTCTTGGGCGCGGCATAGTAATGAATGTCCTGGAAGTCGATTTCCGGATATTGGACGCGAGCCCATTTCGGCTCCTCAAGCGTCATCCAGCGGCGGAAAGCCCCAAGGCGCCACTCCAGCATCCATTCCGGTTCGTCTTTCTTGGCCGAGATCAGGCGAATGATGTCTTCGTTCAGCCCCTTGGGGGCCTTGTCCATCTCGATTTCGGTCTCGAAGCCATATTTATACTGGTCCACATCGATCTTGCGGACCTGATCGATCGTCTCCTGCACAGCAGGCATAGGCGTTCTCCATCCACGCCGGGGTCAAGGCCCGGCAGTTTTCAAACTATGGCACCGCGTGGCGGCGTAAGTTCAATATAGTGTGTCCACGGGCGAATTCACCCCGGACACACCGGCTCCTTATGCCGCACAGGCGGCCTTGGTTCTTTCGGCGGACCGCGCCAGGATCGACGACAACGCCGCCTTGAACAGCGCCAGATCCGCTTCGGTCGTCATACGGCCGATGGAAACGCGCAGCGCCCCATCGGCGTTGTCGTACCCCATCGCCTTCAGCACATGGCTGGGCCCCACCTTGCCCGAAGAGCATGCCGACCCCGCCGACAGAGACACTCCGGCAAGGTCGAAGGCGATCTGCGCGGTTTCGGATTTGACGCCGGGGATAGCGAAAAAAGTCGTATTTGCAAGCCGCTCCACCTGCCGGCCGAAGATGGTGGCATCCGGTGCCAGCGCAAGGACGGCATCTTCCAGCCTGTCGCGCAACGTCCGCAGTTGTTCGACCTGGCCAAGCTGCACCGCAGACTCCTTCGCAGCCGCGCCAAAACCGGCAATGGCAGCGAGATTTTCCGTGCCGGCGCGAAAACCCCGCTCCTGGCCGCCGCCCGTCACCAGTGGCCGCGGCATCATCAGGTCGGATGCGCCGACAAACGCGCCGATACCCTTGGGCCCGCCCATCTTGTGAGCAGACAGGATAAGGAAATCGATGCCGCCGTCCGCGAGATCGAGCACAATGCGGCCTGCCGCTTGCGCTGCGTCCGCTATCAGCACCCCACCGGCAGCCTTGACGGCTGCCCCGATTGCGGCCAGCGGCTGAATGACGCCAGTCTCGTTGTTGGCGGCGTGAATGGCGACCAGCGGCAGGCCTTCCGCCTTGTCATGCCGGTCCAGAGCTTGCGTCAGCGCCTCAAGGTCGAGGATGCCGTTTCCATCGACGCCGAAGCGGGTAACCTGGCTTACCGGGAAACGTCCGCCGCTAAGCAGGCAGGGGTGATCGGCCTCACAAACATAGAGCTGTGACATTCGAAGTGCGGCACGGCCCATCTGCCAATCAGGCGTCAGCAGGGTCGATGCCGCCTCCGTCGCACCAGAGGTGAAGACGACATGATCATGTCGCGTGCCCACCAATGCAGCAATATCGCGGCGGGCTTGTTCGATGATCTTGCGCGCCGCGCGCCCCTCACTATGTACAGAGGATGGATTGGCGGTCAGATCGAGAGCGTCAAGCATTGCCTGGCGCGCCGCTGGCAAAAGCGGTGCGCTGGCATTGTGGTCGAGATAGGCGCGTGAAGCAGCCTTTTCCACTCTCTCGGTTTCCTCTTTAGCCGCAAAAGCCGGGCGGACGTTATTTCCTTGAATTTCCAAGGCAAGACGTCCTATTTAGCCGCTTTGTCGGACAGGTGGCCTGCCACCCAGTTTTGAACAATTCTAAACTAGCTTTTAGAAAGACGCTGGCCCCGCGTCAAGGCTGTTGGCGGAATTGTTGCAGGTTTTAGTCCAGTTTTACGCAGCGAGTGGAGTTACACATGCCCGAGGTCATTTTTGCCGGACCGGCCGGTCGATTGGAGGGCCGATATCAGCCCTCGAAGGAGAAGAACGCGCCGATTGCCATCATCCTGCACCCGCACCCGCAATTCGGCGGCACGATGAACAATAAGATCGTGTACGACCTCTTTTACATGTTCCAGAAGCGCAACTTCACCACGCTGCGCTTCAACTTCCGCGGCATCGGCCGCAGCCAGGGTGAATTCGACCATGGCACCGGGGAATTGTCGGATGCGGCTGCCGCGCTCGACTGGATACAGTCGCTGCACCCGGATTCCAAGAACTGCTGGGTCGCCGGCTATTCCTTCGGTTCGTGGATCGGCATGCAGCTTCTGATGCGGCGGCCGGAGATCGAGGGCTTCATCTCGATTGCGCCGCAGCCCAACACCTATGATTTCTCGTTCCTGGCGCCCTGCCCGTCATCGGGCCTGATCATTCACGGCGATGCCGACAAGGTAGCCCCTGCAAAGGACGTGCAAGGGCTGGTCGACAAGCTGCATACCCAAAAAGGCATCACCATCACGCAGAAGACACTTTCGGGCGCCAACCATTTCTTCTCCAATGACGCCGAATTGCTGATCGCGGAATGCTCCGACTATCTCGACCGGCGCCTGGCTGGCGAACTGGCCGACCCCCGACCGAAGCGCTTGCGCTGACGCCACAATGCCGCGCTGCGACAACTTGGTGTTGCAGTGCGACATTTAATTCCCTTGCCGTTGTGTTTGCCCGAAGCCTAACTGGTATCTGCAATACCAATTAAGGTTTCGGCAGCGGGACAATGGATCTGGAACGCATAGAACGGGCGCGTCCCGCGGCGGAACAACCGCTCATCCATGACGGTGTGGATCGCGCCTTCATCGGCCGCCTGGTGCGTGAATTCTATGCTCGCGTTCGCCGCAATGAGCGCCTTGGCCCGATCTTTGCTCGCCATATCGCCGGCGACTGGGAACCGCATCTGGAAAAGATGACGGACTTCTGGTGTTCGGTGATCTTGAAGACCGGCGCCTATCAGGGGCGCCCGGTTCCCGCACATCTGAAGCTCAAGGAGGTGGTCGAAGGCGACTTCGCCATCTGGCTCGGCATATTCGCCGAAACCGCGCGTGAACTTTGCCCGCCGGAAGTTGCCGCGATTTTCATCGACCGTTCCGAACGGATCGCGCGCAGCCTCAAGCTGGCAATGTTCTTCCAACTCCCCGCACGAGGTGCCGCGCTTGCGGCAGGTGAAAATGGCAATTGATTCAGACAGCTCCGCTCGCCGTCAAAAGCGGTTTGGCAATGCGGCACTGGCCTTTGTGGCCTTGTTCTGGCTGGGGCTGCTGTGCGGCGTTTCCTTCCTGGCTACTCCCGTCAAGTTCCAGGCCCCGTCGCTCGATCTGCCGACGGCACTGGAAGTGGGGCGCGTCACCTTTGCCCTGCTGGCAAGGGTCGAATGGCTGATGGTCATCCTGCTTGCCGGCTCGCTGGCGCTTGGCAGTCTCACGCGGCCGAGGTTGATACTGGCAACCGGGCTCCTCGCCATCGTTGCCCTTCAGTCGCTCTGGCTCCTGCCTGTCCTGGACGCGCGCATCGAGGCGATCGTCACGGGCAACCCGTCGTCGCCGACCTACCACCACATGCTCTACGCCGTCAGCGAAGTAGCAAAAGCGATACTGCTTTGCGTGCTCGGCGGCCTCGCCCTTGCCGGCCTGGGCGCACGCAGCAGGTCCTGACCCTAGCCATGCGTATGAGCCTGCAGACCGACTATGCGCTGAGGATGCTGATTTATTTGGCCTTGCGCAAAGAAGAATCGAGCACGGTCAGCGAAGTTGCGGCACGATACGGGTTGTCACACAATCATCTTTTGAAAGTGGCATTGCATTTGAAAAACCTAGGGTTGGTAAAGACGACAAGGGGGCGATCGGGCGGCATACGCCTGGCGTGTGAGCCGCAGCAGATCGGAATCGGCATGCTGGTACGCAGCATGGGCAGTGATTTTGCGCTGGTGGAGTGCATGAAGGCCGATGGCGGCGCCTGCATCCTCACACCCGCTTGCCGGCTCAAAACCATCATTTGCGAGGCGCTGGACGCCTATCTGTCGGTCTTCGACAAATACACGCTCGCAGATCTTTTGACGAACGCCAACGATCTGCGGACAATCCTGGGCATCGACCAGGAAACCGCCGCGGAACAATCGGCTGCATAGACTTTTCGGCCCGGAACTAAACGCAAGGAACCGACACATGGTCGCTCAACTCACATCAGGCGAACGCCAGCTCTCGCTGGTCGTGCTCTTCCTTTTAGGCCTTGCCGGCCTCGCCATGGGAGTGGCTGGCCGGGGCGACCCGATCGGCGTCCACGGCCTCATGGTGCTGGTAATCGCCGCCGGCCTGGCCTTCGTGGTGATGGCCTCTTTCTATGCGCCGGAGCCGTCCCCCGAACGGCTCGACCATTATTATGACGACCCCAGCAAGGTCGGCATCGTACTGACCATGATCTGGGCGGTGATCGGCATGTTCCTCGGCGTGTGGGTCGCAAGCCTGCTGGCCTGGCCGGACCTGACCTTCGATGCCGGCTGGGCGAGCTTCGGCCGGTTGCGGCCTGCCCATACCAGCGCGGTCATTTTCGGCTTTGGCGGCAACGCGCTGATCGCCACCTCCTTTCACGTCCTCCAACGCACCTCGCGCGCACGACTGCCCGATCAGTTCAGCCCGTGGTTCGTGCTGATCGGCTACAATATCTTCTGCGTGATCGCCGCTGCCGGCTATTTCATGGGTGTCACCCAGTCCAAGGAATATGCCGAGCCCGAATGGTACGCCGATATCTGGCTGGTCATCGTCTGGGTCGTCTATTTCGCGATCTATCTGCGCACGCTCGCGCGGCGCAAGGAACCGCATATCTATGTCGCCAACTGGTATTACATGGCCTTCATCCTGGTCGTGGCGATCCTGCATATCGTCAATAACCTGGCCGTGCCGATCTCGCTTGGAAGCGCCAAGAGCTATTCGCTCTTTTCCGGCGTGCAAGATGCAATGACGCAGTGGTGGTACGGCCATAACGCGGTCGCGTTCTTCCTCACCGCGGGCTTCCTGGGCATGATGTATTATTACCTGCCCAAGCGTGCCGGACGGCCGATCTTTTCCTATCGGCTTTCCATCATCAGTTTCTGGGGCATTACCTTCCTCTATATGTGGGCGGGCTCCCATCACCTTCACTACACCGCCCTGCCGCAGTGGGTGCAGACGCTTGGCATGACGTTTTCCGTCGTGCTTCTGGTGCCGTCCTGGGCGTCGGCCGGCAACGCGCTCGCCACGCTTAACGGGGCCTGGCACAAGGTGCGCGACGACGCCACGCTGCGCTTCATGATGGTTGCAGCAGTGTTCTACGGGCTGACGACCTTCGAAGGCTCGTTCATGGCGATCCGTCCGGTCAACTCGCTGTCGCATTACACCGACTGGACCGTCGGTCACGTCCATGCCGGCGCGCTCGGCTGGGTGGCGATGATCACCTTCGGCTCGATCTACAGCATTGTGCCGTGGCTGTGGAAACGCGAGCGCATGTACTCGGCCCGCCTGGTCGAAGTCCACTTCTGGTTAGCCCTTGCCGGAACCATCATCTACGTCTTTGCGATGTGGAATTCGGGCATCATCCAGGGGCTGATGTGGCGGACCTACAATGAGAGCGGCACGCTGACCTATTCCTTCATCGAGTCGCTGGTCGCGATGCATCCCTATTACATCGCGCGTGCCTTTGGCGGCCTGCTGTTCCTGACCGGTGCCGTGGTCGGCTCCTACAATGTCTGGATGACCATCCGCAGCGCGTCGGCATCGCTTGCCAAACCAACCGAAGACATGCCGGAGGCCCGGCTTTCCCCCGAGCCGGCGGAGTAGAACAATGGCTGAATTCTTCCATCGCAAACTTGAGCGCAACGCCATCGGCTTCGTGGTGGCGATCGTGGCGGTCGCCAGCATCGGCGGCCTGGTCGAGATCGCGCCGCTCTTTACCATCGACGAGACGGTCGAGGATGCACCCGACATGCGCGTCTACACGCCGCTCGAACTGGCCGGCCGCAACATCTATATCCGCGAGGGCTGCTATGCCTGCCACAGCCAGATGATCCGCACGCTACGCGACGAGGTCGAACGCTACGGCCCCTATTCGCTTGCGGTCGAATCCAAATATGACCATCCAATGCTGTGGGGCTCCAAACGCACCGGACCCGACATTGCCCGCCTCGGCGACAAATATTCCGATGCCTGGCATGTCGCCCACCTGATCAACCCGCGCGACGTGGTGCCGGAATCGGTCATGCCCAAATATGGGTGGCTGGCACGCAATGCGCTGCGCACCGACGATCTGGGCCTGCATCTGAAAGCCATGAGCCGGGTCGGCGTGCCTTACACGCAAGAGATGATCGACAACGCCACCAATGATGCATTCGGGCAGGCATCGCCTGACAGCAGCTTTGCCGGCGGCGTCACTGAACGCTACGGCGAAGCCACCCATGTGCGCGCCTTCGACGGCGATGCCGCACGGCTGACCGAGATGGACGCGCTGGTCGCCTATCTCCAGATTCTCGGCAAGCTGACCGACGCCGCACAGCCCAAAACCGCGTCTGCAGAGGAATGAGCACATGGACTTCAGCCATGACACGCTTGTCGCCTTCTCCAAGAGCTGGGGGCTGTTCTACCTGCTGGCCATGGCTGCGGGCGTATTGATCTACACATTCTGGCCGTCGAACAAGAAACGGTTCGATCGGGCCAAGAAGAGCATTCTCGACAAAGATGACAAACCGGGGAAGTAAAGCCGTGGCACTGGAAAAACGCGATCCCGTCACCGGACGAATGACCACCGGGCATGAGTGGAATGGCATCGAGGAGTTGGAGACGCCCATCCCTCGGGTGGTGATCTTCTTCCTCGTCGTCACCATCCTGTTTTCCATCGGCTACTGGATATTCATGCCGGCCTGGCCGTTGGGCTGGACCTACACCAAGGGCCTGCTCGGCATCGACCAGCGCACGACGGTAGAACAGCAGGTCGAACAGGCCAAGGCCGAGCGTGCAGTCTGGATGGACCAGATCGAACAGATGGATTTTGCCACCATCCAGGCGGATTCTGCGCTGATGGGGGTCGTGCAGGAGGCCGGCGCCACGCTGTTCGGTGACAATTGCGCGGTCTGCCATGGAACGCGCGGCACCGGCGGCAAGGGTTTTCCCGATCTTGCCGCCAAGGCATGGCTCTGGGGCGGCGATCCCGAAGCGATCGCTGAAACGATCCGCGTCGGCATCAACTCGCCGCATGAGGAAACGAGGACTTCGCAGATGCTTGCCTTCGGCCGTGACGGCATGCTCGACCGCACCCAGATCGATGATGTCCTGGCCTATGTGCAGTCGATCGGAACAGCGTCGGAACAGGCACAGCCAACGCCGGAAGCCGCCGCCAGGGGCAGCGAGATCTTTGCCGAGAATTGCGCTTCCTGCCACGGCGAGGACGCCAAGGGCATGCACGATCTCGGTGCACCGGACCTGACGGATGCAAGCTGGATCTATGGCGGCGATCTCCAGACGCTGCACACGACCGTCTATTCCGGGCGGCAGGGACATATGCCGGCCTGGGAAGGCCGTCTTTCCGCAGCCGACCGCAAGATCCTGACGCTCTATGTGCTCGCGCTGCCGCAGGAGAAGCAATGACCATCGATGCCGACATCAAGATGGCCGCGCCGCAACGCCGGACACGCATCAGGCTCATCGTCGGCGCGTGCATCGCCGTCGGGCTTGCGGTGTTTGTGGCTGCAAACGTCCATCTGGTTTATGTTTCGGTGACGTCCCAACCCGATTGCGTGGCTCATGCCAAGGAAACGGGAAGCGGTCCGGCAAGGACGGTCTATCGGGCCGCCCGCTCATCATGTTGACATGCCGCGACAGGCGGATTTGACAAAAAGGATTATCGGCATGGAAACCGTCGATGCAACGCACACACCGATACCTGTCGGAAGCCGTAACCGGGGCTTGCCGGCAAGCGCCGCCTTCGACTGGTTGCGCGCGGGATGGCATGACCTGACCATCCATCCGGGTCCGAGCCTCGCCTATGGCGTGGCGGTATTTGCGGTGTCGCTCGGGGTCGTGGCCTGCCTATTCTATCTCGGGCTGGATTACATCCTGTTTCCGGCAATTGCTGCCTTCCTTGTCGTCGGCCCGCTCGTTGCCATCGGGCTCTATGAGAAGAGCCGGCGCATCGAAGCTGGCGAACCGGTCACCCTGGGTCGTATGCTCTTTGTTCGTGCAGCCTCGGGTGCACAGGTGATCTTTACCGGTGTCATCCTCTGCGGGCTGGCGCTGTTGTGGATGCGTGCCGCCGTCATCCTCTACGCGCTGTTCTTCGGCCTGCGGCCATTCCCCGGCCTCGATCACATTGCCGAGATGCTGTTCACCACGGGCATCGGCTGGGCAATGCTCATCACCGGCACCATTGTCGGCGGGCTGTTTGCAGCTTTCGCCTTCGCCATCAGTGCCTTCTCCGTGCCGATGCTGCTGGATAAAAAGACCGATGTCTTCACCGCCATGGGCACCAGCATTTCGCTGGTCTGGAACAACCTGCCGGTGATGTTTGCCTGGGGCACGATCGTGCTCATGCTGACCGCCCTCGGCTTGGCTACGGGTATGATCGGGCTCATCATCGTGTTTCCACTGCTCGGCCATGCGACCTGGCATGCCTACAAGGCGTTGCATTGAGATCCGGGCGGGCGAACATAAGGAGCGGATGACCGCATCATGAGTTGTTGCGCGGCCGGCGCCGAAGCGGCGCTGCAAATGGATGGTATCCAGCCGGTCTCGGCAGACGAACTTCGCCTGGCCAGCCGCGATCTCGGCGACGGCACCCGCCAGACCGATCTCTCGGTTCCCGGCGTCCATTGCGGAGCCTGCATCGCGGCGGTGGAGAAAACCCTGTCGGCGCTGCCGGGTGTGGAATCTGCCCGCGTCAACCTGTCCATGAAGCGGGTTGCCGTCAAATGGCGAGCGCTGGATGAAACCCCGCCGGACCTGATCGGAGCACTCGACGCCATCGGCTATGAGGCGCATCTGTTTTCTTCTGCCACCGACGAGAAGGACCCCGAACTGTCGCGCCTGATCAAGGCGCTGGCGGTCGCGGGCTTCTCGGCGATGAACATCATGCTCCTGTCGGTATCCGTCTGGTCGGGAGCCGATGCAGCCACGCGCCATGCATTCCACCTGATTTCGGCTGCCCTGGCCTTGCCTGCGGTCGCCTATTCGGGGCGCATCTTCTATCTTTCGGCGTGGTCGGTGCTGCGGCGCGGCCGGACCAATATGGATGTGCCGATCTCGATCGGTGTTTCCCTGGCCGTCGGTCTCAGCCTCTACGAGACCTATTACAACGCCCCCCATGCCTATTTCGATGCCGCGACCTCGCTGCTGTTCTTCCTGTTGATCGGCCGCACGCTCGACCATGTCATGCGTGAACGGGCCCGGTCGGCGGTTGCCGGGCTCGCCCGCCTCTCACCGGCGGGCACAACGATCATCGCCGAGGGCGGCGAGCGGCGCTACGTTCCCATCGCGGAGATCCAGCCGGGCGCGATGATGCTTATCGCAGCCGGTGACCGCATTCCCGTCGACGGCGTGGTCGTGCAAGGCGCCTCCGAACTCGACTGTTCGCTGGTTACCGGCGAAAGCGCGCCGCTTCGCATCGGCGTCGGCGCCAAGGTGCAGGCGGGCCTGATGAACCTCACCGGCCCGCTGACGATCGAGGCCACGACACGGTCTGAAAACTCGTTCCTCGCCGAAATGGTGCGAATGATGGAGGCAGCCGAGGGCGGGCGGGCGCGATACCGTCGGCTGGCCGACCGTGCGGCGGCTCTCTATTCGCCGGTCGTGCACACATTGGCGCTGCTCACGCTTATCGGCTGGATGGTGCTGACCGGCGACTGGCACAACTCCATCACCATTGCCATTGCGGTCCTCATCATCACCTGCCCCTGCGCGCTCGGCCTTGCCGTGCCTATCGTCCAGGTGGTCGCGGCGCGGCGCCTGTTCGAGCGCGGCATCATGGTCAAGGACGGCTCGGCGCTGGAACGGCTGGCCGAGGTCGACACCGTCCTTTTCGACAAGACCGGGACGCTGACGCTTGGGACACCGAGGCTCATCAATACCGGGGAGATCAAGCCCGAGGCATTGGCCATCGCCGCCGGTATGGCCGCCGGCTCGCGGCATCCCATGGCGTCAGCAATTGCTTCCAGCACGCGCCGCAGTACGCTGGAACAACGGTCATTCGACGCGATCTCCGAACATCCGGGCCTGGGAATCGAGGCTCGCTCGGGCAACGATCTTTATCGCCTGGGGCGCGCCAGCTGGGCACTCGATAATGGAGGCGATGAAGCGGACACCGATGCCGTCTCCATTTCGATCCTTGCAAAGAATGGCAGGATTCTCGCCCGCTTCGCGTTTGAAGACAGCATAAGGCCGGGCTCGCTTGCGGCTGTGAACGGATTAAGGCAGCTTGGCATGTCGCTTGGAATAATCTCCGGCGACCGGGCGCCTTCTGTCGAGGCTGTCGCCTCTGCGCTGGTGGTCGATGACTTCCGGGCCGGTCTGCTTCCCGCCGACAAAGTGGCGCATATCGCCAAGGCCGGAGCATCGGGTGGCAAGGTGCTGATGGTGGGAGACGGCTTGAACGACGCCCCTGCCCTTGCTTCCGCCTATGTCTCCATGGCGCCGGCGACCGCCGCCGATATCGGCCGCAATGCCGCCGATTTCGTCTTCCTGAAGGACAACCTCTCGGCGGTGAAGGAGGCGGTGGATATCGCTCATCGGGCGAAGGTCCTCATTCGCCAGAATTTCGCGCTGGCCATCGGCTACAACGCCATCGCAGTGCCGGTCGCCGTGTTCGGCTATGTCACGCCGCTGGTCGCGGCCGTCGCTATGTCGCTCTCATCGGTAATCGTCGTTGCCAATGCGATGCGCTTGAGATCACCACAGGCAGCGCCGGCTCCCGCCGACACCAGCGCAGTTTCCGGCGTTTCCCTGCGTACAGCAGCGGCAAAGCCATGAGCTATCTGGTTTTCCTCATTCCGATTGCCATCCTGCTTGGTCTTGCCGGGCTCGGCGCCTTCATGTGGTCATTGCGCTCCGGCCAGTACGACGATCTTGACGGCGCGGCAGAGCGCATCCTGATGGATGACGATAAGGAATAGGCGGGCCGCAGACATGTCGCGCCGGTCGTCTCGCCTGCACCGCCGGGGCGTGCTATGCTTGCGGTCATTATGAGGCCATATGCTCCAATATCAGGACGGCGATACTGATCCCGAAAAGCCGCAGCATTTCGCACGGCTGGAAGCACAAAACTTCGAACTGCTGTTCACCGGCTGCCCGGTTGAGCGCTACGAACCAGGCCAGCATCTGTTCATGCAGGAAGATGCCGCCACGCATGTTTATGGCGTTATCAGCGGCAAGGTGGAAATCTCGATCTACTCCCCTGGTGGGCGCAAGCTGGTCGCGAATATCGAGCGGCCGCAAAGCCTCGTCGGCGAGATCGGCGCGTTGGATGGCGGCCCGCGCACCGCGACCGCCACATGCCTGAGCGAATGCGAACTCGTCTCCGTCAGCCGGACACAGCTTTTCGATCGTATCGGAAAGCATCCCGACCTCGCACGCGCAGTCATCGCCCTTCTATGCGCAAGGCTGCGCTGGGTAAGCAGCGAATTCGGCGACCAGGCGCTTTTGAAGATCGAGGCCCGGCTGGCCAAGCGCCTGCTCTATCTGTCGAGTTTCATGGCGGACGCGGAAGGATGGATTTCCATCTCCCAATCCGACCTTGCCGATTTCCTCGGCGCAACGCGTGAATCGGTCAACAAAACATTGCATGATTGGCGCGCGCACGCGCTGATCGAGACCCGGCGCGGCGCCATCCGCGTCAGCAATGAAGCAACGCTGGCCGAATTATGCGAACTAGAGGAAGGCTGAGCGCTGCGGATTAGAAGGCCCGCGCATCAGCTCGCCAACGCCAGGCGCCGCCGTGCACCGGGAGCACGCAGCAACCCAAGCGAGGCAGACGGCAGCGCAAGTTCCATGCCGTGCGCAACAGCGGTGGCAACCGAATTGCTGTTTCGTGTCAGTATCGAATAGCGCAAGCCGGAAATGGAAATCCGCCCGGCCAGCTCGATGCCTGCCGCCCAGCGCATGGCAATCTCGTCGCGGGGAGCCTCCAACAACACGGTCGAGCGCGATGTCGGCCGAATATGGAATTCCGGGAAACGCACCGGATCGCGTTTCGAATAATCCGTTTCGACGGCAGTCAGGCGGCCGAAAATCGCGGCATAGTTGAAGGTTCCGTCAGGATTGACGGCGCCGCCATTGATCTCGAACAGCGGCGTCCCGTCATAATCGGTCCAGACCAGAAAATTGTGGTTCGGAATACCCGCAAACCTGGGGATGGGATAGGAACCAAGCATGATGCGGTGGTTCATGGACGAGCGCCTTCCTTGCCGCCCGCTTCAACCTTTTCGGGCAATCATGATGCCGGCCAGGATGACGATACCACCAATCGCCTGCATTGCACCTAACGGCTCGCTGAGCAGCACCCACGCCAAGATGGCGGCCACAACCGGCTGAATCAAGAGCGTCAATGACGAGAAGGCCGGCGGCAGCCAGGCCAAGGCAAAAATTATCAGCCCCTGCCCACCGGCATGCGTGAACCAGGCAAGCCCCAGCAAGATCGCCCAGCCATAGAATGTCAGCGGCCAAAGGTCGGTTTCGAGCAAAAGCGCCAGCGGGGCCATGAACACCGCTGCAGAGCCCGTGGTCCACAACAGCGTGGTGAGCGTGGAGAATCGGCTACGCAGCCGTCCCAGCGAGAGGATATAGCCGGCATAGAAGACCGAGGCTCCCATGGCGATGGCATCACCTGCCAGGTTGCCGCTGCCAAGAGCCTGCGGCCCGCCCCTCAGAATGACGACGCCTGCAAGTGCCAGCGTCAGGCCGGCCAGGAAGATCCGCGTAATCGGCGTGCGGAAGATCAGCCAGCCGCCCAGAGTCACGAAGATCGGTGCCATATTGGCAAGCAGCGTCGCGTTCGCCACCGACGTCTTGTAAAGCGCGATATGCCAGGCTGCGAGATCGCCGGCCAGCATCAAACCCGGCAGGACAAGCGCCAGACGGTCTGCCAAACCACGCGGCCGGGTCTCGGTGCCGGTCGCTCCCGCGGAATTGGAACCGTACCACAGCAGCAGGGGCAGCATGGCAAGGCCAACGCGCCAGAATGCCGTCGCCATCGGCCCCACTTCCGACAGACGCACGAAAATCGGCGAACAGCCAATGGCGATGCCGCCCAGAAGCAGCGCCGCCAGCGCCCAGCGCTGCGGGCGCGAAACCGCTGCGGCGGTAACTACGGTGGTACTCATATTGCAATAGGCCTTTAACGGTCAGGAGGCGCTTCATTAGAGCGGCGGATGCCCGGATAAATCCGGGCTGCCGCTCTATCTGTTTGTTTTGCCGCATTTGTGCAACGCCAAGCGATTCCACTTGGCTGCAAAATGCTCTAGCGCCTCCCGAGCGATGGAAGCACTACCAAGCCAGCCCAATGAGGGGGCCAGACTGGGGCGAACATCGCCAATATCGGGCAGAAACAATGACCACAGCGCCGCAATCACCTTGAGGTGAGCGGCGCTGTGGCTTTTTACATCAGGGCATAGCCTTTCCGAACTGCTCCGGATCTCGGCGATGCCGTGAAGACCTTAGTAGTCGATTACGCCATCGAGTGCGTAGTGCTTGATGGTCTTGCGGTTGGCAATCAGTTCATCAACCGTCGGCTTGCCGGTCATGGCGCGCGTAATGGCAAGTTTGGTCGCCTCGTAATTGGTCCGATAAAGGTCCTTCTTGTCGAGGTTTTCGTCCTCGGCACAGCGCGGGTCGAGCCACACGGTGATGATCATGCACAATTCGTCGGCCTGGTCCTTCGGCAGGATGTTTTCTGCGAGGCAATCGACGATTGCATCGCCCATGGCTGCCTGCACCACGCCGCCGAGCAGTTCCGCATAGGCCATGCTCTTGATGGTGACCTTGGTGGTCATCAGCGTCGCCGGCTTTACCGCCTGGTTGAGGTCACGCACGACGAACATGCGTGTATGGCCCTTCACCTGCCCCATCATCGAGGCAAAGGCCTGGCCAACCGGACCCCTGACCGACCCGATCACCACCTCCGGCATGGCGTCGGTCGCCTGCCCTTCCACCGCCAGAACAGTCGCTTCGCCCGTACGGAACCAGATTTCACTCATATGCATTTTCCTTTCACCCGATTGAACAAAAACCTTATCGGGATGATCAGCCAAGGTCCAGTGGCAGAAAGTCGCCCTAGGCGCTCGATCTCAGCGCTTCGTCGAGCGTGCGGCGCGCCGCTTGGCGTCATCGATCAGCATATTGGCAATCTGCATGCGGACCATGGCGCGCTGTTGCAGGTGCGGAGCTACCCGGTCGGGATGATTTGCAAAAGCAAAATCCCGGCGCAACCGACCGAAATCCACTCTTGGCTTGCCGGTCCCAAGCCCCAGCTCGGCCGCGATTGAGTCCGGATCGATAGGAGGCAGCTTCTCCTCGGCAACACCAAGTTCGGCCAGGCGCTCGAGATTGGCCAGAAGTGCTGCGAAGCTGCCTTCATGGCCCGTTTCCGCCTCGCGATATTCGGCTGCGGCGTGATCGGGGGAAACCTTGATCCGGCCGGAATGGAGTTCTTCAGCAACGGAGAGATAGTCCATGCGGATCACAGGTGACGGAGCAATTTCCGCCGCGCGCGGCGGCGCGGCAAAAAGATCGTCGAGCAGCGCTGCAAAATCGCGATCGGCACCGGTTCCCAATCAAGCCCCCCTTGCCGTCAAATCGCGACAACTTCGTATCAGGCGGATACTAGGGAAAGCTCGTTAAAAATGGCTTGGCGCGAGCGCGAGAATTTTATCGATGCCGCATCGGGCACCCTGCCGTTCAACTGCCGCCGATGAAGTCGCGCTTGTGAAGATCCACTCCGTTGTGACGCAAAATGTCGTAGGCGGTGGTGACGTGGAAGTAGAAATTCGGCAGCGCATAATGCAGCAGATATTGCGCACCGCTGAAGGAAAACAGCCGTCCGCCGCCCTTGATTTCGATCACACGATCTTCCGAGCCGTCGATATCTTTCTGCTCGAACGTCTTCAGGTAATTCCGTGTCTTTTCGATACGCGCCTGCAATTCACCGAAGGTCGCTTCCGTATCCTCGTATCGGGGCACTTCACGCCCTGCGAGCCGCGATGGCGCACCCTTGGCGTGGTCGGTCGCGATCTGCACCTGGCGTGCAAGCGCAAACATGTCGGGCGCCAGCCGCGCGGTGAGGAAGATATTCGGGTCGATCCTGCGTTCGGTTGCATCCGCTTCGGCACGGGACAGGATGTTGGACAGATTTTCAAGCATGGACAGGAATACAGGCACCGAGGCCTGATACATCGACAAAGTCATTGGCAACCTCTTGCATGACCGGAATGGTCATCCGGAGCTAACGCCCACGAAGCCAGAGATGCAAGCGCCATGGCCGCGCCGCATTCCATGTTAGATTCGTAGCGTGGAGATTCGCGATGAAAGCACTGCTTGCCGCCACTGTCTCAATGCTCCTAGCGCAATCCGCGGCCGCGGCGGAGCCCGCCTATCTGGATGACCGTTCGGACGCTGCCTCGCTTGTCCGCTCGCTCTATAACGCGATCAACCGGCAGGAATATTCACGCGCCTGGGAGTATTTCGGCGACGTCAAACCTGCCAAGGATTTCAATGGTTTCGTGGCGGGCTATGAACAGACCAGTGAGGTCGAGGTGATAACTGGCGACGCCGGCGTGGAAGGGGCTGCGGGTAGCACCTATTTCAACATCCCCGTCGCCATCCTCGCCCGCAACAAGGATGGCAGCGAGGCGGTGTTCGCTGGCTGCTATACGGCGCGGCTTGTCAATCCGCAGGTACAGGAGCCGCCCTTCAGCGGGCTTCACATCGAAAAAGGCGTACTTAAGCCAGTGGAAGGCCCGTTGGCGGAGGCCCTGCCCGCAAGTTGCGGCGATGGGCCGGCGCCCGCACCAAAGGATGCCGCGCTCGAACAGGCAAGAGCTGCCTTCGTCGCCACCCATACCACCCAGTGTGGCTCGCTATCTCCCGGCCAGGAGGATGGCGTAACCGAGCCGGACGATTACACGATCAACTTCCACGGCAGCCACGATGCCGAAAGCGAGCCGGAGCGCAAGGCGCGGCTCTTCCGATTCTTCTGCGCGGCGGGCGCCTATAATGAAGTGCATGTCTATTACCTGGCAAACGATGCCGGCGAGGTGCGGGAACTGCACTTCGCCACGCCGGAACTCGACATCCACTATGAGGGCGGCAACAGCGAGGGCAAGGTCGAGGCGATCAATGTCGTCGGCTATCGCGCCGTCGGTGAATTGCTCAACTCATCCTTTGACGAAACCACAAGGACGATCACCTCGCATGGCAAGTGGCGAGGCACCGGTGATGCGGCATCGAGCGGGACATGGCTATTTCGCGACGGCGATTTCAGCCTCGTCCAATACGATGTCGATGCCTCCTATGACGGCGAGGTCAATCCGCAGACCGTCCTCGACTACAACACGGCTCCCTAAACTCACGGAGTTGCCGAAAGCATCCAATTCAAGGCCTGGCGCCAATCCGTCATGCGGATCGGCGTGCCGTGAGTGCCGGTCTCGAAGCGCACGAAGCGGGCCGGGTAACCCGGTGCCTTGGCAGCGATGGAACGGAAGAAGGCTTCCTGCTTGTCTACCGCAAAAACCGTATCGCGGCTGCCATGCCCGAAGAACACGGGGACACGCCGCTTGAAGGCCGGGCTTGAGAAGAATTTCTCATCCCAGAGCGAGCCGAGCAGCAGCAGCCCGGAAATATGCTGGCTGGCCTGACGATCCGTTGCCAGCTGCCAACACAACATCCCGCCCATCGAGCCGCAGGCAACGAAAACCGGTGCGCCGGGTGAATTCTCGGCGTAGTGCGCGATCAAGGCCGCGATTTCGGCCGCACCCTTTTCACCAAAGTCGGAAAAATCCGGTGAGAGATAAAGGCCGTCATTCGCCGCCATCAGGTTCTTCAGGCGGTTGAAATTGCCGCCGAAAGTGTAGTCATCGACGCCCTGCTTGCGGCTGCCGCCCTGCCCATGCAGGTAAATGACAATAAGCTTGGCTTTCTCGCCTGTGCCGACAGCGATGTGACGAATCTCGCCGCTATCTGTCTTCAGCACCAGATCCTTTTGGGCGCGCCGCACACTGGTCGAAACATATTTGGCACGCACGCGCCGCTCAGGAATCTCGTCGCGGCCGTTGATATCGCGCATCTCACGATAATCGACCACCGTATAGGCACCACCATCGGACGTCGAAATTAGGTCCGGATAGGCGAAAAGCTCGTCCTTGTAGGGCGCAAGCGCCTGGCCTGCACTGTTCGCTGGTAGGACGGTGGCCAGAACTATGGTGGCAGCCAGTCGGGACAGAACGGAAGCCGACTTCCTGCGTGCGGATTTCCGGTCAGGTTTCCTGGAGCACGCCACCGGCACGCGCCATCGCATCCCTGGTATCGACATCGACGGAAGCGCCAACACCGATCTCGACGTCGATGACATTTTCCCTCTCATTTTCAATCAGATGCCGGGCACCGGTGTCGCCCTGCAACAAGGATATAACGGGGAAAACCGAACGCGGCAGAAGCACCGGATTGCCACGCTTGCCATTATGGGTGGCCCGCACAATAGGCAAGGTGGAGTCTGCCGTAAATGCGTCAATGACGCGATTGAGGTCATCCGTCGTGACCCCCGGCATGTCGCCCAACACGATCAGGGCAGCGGCGGCATCGACCGGCAGCGCCGAGACGCCTGCCTTCAGCGAGGACGACAGGCCGGAGGCAAAATCCGGGTTGTGGGCAAATCGCACATTGAGCCCCGACAGCGCCGCTTCGATACGTTCCGCCTGATGGCCGGTGACGACAATGATTCCGGCCGTATGCGCAGCAAGCGCGCGCTCCACCGTCTGCCTGATCAGCGGCCGGTCGCTGAACAGCGCCATCAGCTTGTTCGGTCCACCCATGCGGCTCGACCGCCCTGCGGCCAGAACGATGGCATGGACGCTCACGCCGCTTCCCCCTTCGTTTCGGCCATGCCCCGCGAACGCAGCGCCTGGATGATCTGCGCCAGGACGGCGACGGCGATCTCGGCTGGACTCGCCGCGCCGATGTTCAAACCGATCGGCGAATGGATTCTTGCAATTGCCTCTGCCCCGACGCCCATGGCTGCAAGCCGCTCACCCCGACTGGCATGCGTCTTGCGGCTGCCCAGCGCGCCGACATAGAAACAGCCGGTTTCAAGCGCGGCTTTCAGCGCAAAATCATCGATCTTCGGATCATGCGTCACTGCCGCAAGGGCGGTGTAAGTATCAAGAGGCCGGTCCTTCAACACCACCTCGGGCCACTCGGCAAACAGCGGAACATCGGGAAAACGTTCCTTGCTGGCAAAGGCCGTGCGCGGGTCGATGATCTCCATGTCGAACCCGGCCAGTTTCGCCATTGGCGCCAGCGCCTGGCTGATATGCACCGCGCCGATGACCACAAGCCGCGGATGCGGGATATGGACATTGAGGAAAAATGTCCGCCCTTCCACTTCCACCGATCCGGAGCGGCCGCTGCGAAAAGTCTCGCCGATCGCCTCGCCCAACGCACCGCCGACGACATCGCCCTCGCGAACGATGCGGTCGCGGCCGTCGCCAAGATCAGTCACCAGCATGACGGCGCGGCGCGTACGGCGCTCGGCATTGAGCTTCTTGAGATGCAACGGGTCCATGTCAGCCCACCCGCTCGACATAGACCTTGATGCGGCCACCGCAGGACAGTCCGACCCGCCAGGCCGTTTCGTCAGCAACACCGAATTCCAGCATCCGTGGCTTGCCGCTTTCGATCACATCGGTTGCCTCGGCAATCACCGCACCTTCCACGCAGCCGCCCGACACCGAGCCCTCAAAATTACCGTCAGCATCTATGACCAGATGACTGCCAACCGGCCGGGGCGCCGAGCCCCAGGTTTCCACCACGGTGGCAATTGCCACTTCCTTGCCGTCGCTCATCCAGCGCTCGGCTATGGCCAACGGATCGCGGCTTTCATCCAGATAGGCATTGGTTTCCATGATAGTCCTCCTGATTCAGGCGGCATGCAGCGCTTCCATGCGCAGCCAACGGCGCGGATCGGCATCGCTTGTATGCGCCTTGTCCAGCGATGCGCACAGATCGGCAAGCGCATTGAGATTATGCACGGCGCGGAACTCGTCGACATGCGGCAGCATGGCCTTGACGCCGCGTGCGCGCGGCTCGAAACCATCGAAGCGCAACAGCGGGTTGAGCCAGATCAGCCGCCGGCATGACTTTCGCAGCCGCTCCATCTGCTTGCCCAGGTCATCGACCTCGTCGCGTTCCAGCCCATCGGTGATCAGCAGCACGATAGCGCCCTGCCCCAGCACTCGGCGCGACCAAAGCCTGTTGAACTCATGCAGGGTATCACCGATGCGGGTGCCGCCGGACCAGTCGCGAACGGCGGCCGAGCAATCGGCCAACGCCTCGTCGGGGTCGCGATGGCGCATCTGACGGGTCAGGTTGGTCAGCCGCGTGCCGAAGACGAATGTGTGAACCCTGCGCCGCTTTTCGGTCAATGCATGCAGGAAATGCAGGAAAATCCGCGTGTACTGGCTCATCGAGCCGGAAATATCGGCGAGGACCACCAGCGGCGCATGGATTTCGCGAGGGGTTCTGAATTTCGGCAGGATAAGCCCGCCGCCGGAGCGTGCGGCCGCGCGCATGGTGGCGCGCGGATCGATGCGGCCGCGATAATGGGGCTTGAACCGCCGCGTCCTGATCGTATCGAAGGGCAATCGCAGTTCAGCAATCGCGCGCTTGGCGTCGCTGATCTCGGCAGCGCTCATCTGGGCGAAATCCTTGGCGTGCAGAACCTCACTGCCCGAAGTGGTAAAGCGCGCGTCGATTTCATATTCCGGTGGCATCTCGCGCGGCGGCCTATTCTGCTCCTGCCCATCGAACAAAGCCTGGCTGACGCGCGTTTCGGCGGCGCGCGGCTTCTGCTTCTCGCGATTGGCGGGCGCCACCGGCGAAAACATCGCGATCATCTTTTCGACCAGCTCGCGCGACTTCCAGAACAGGCGGAAAGCTTCGTCGAACACCGCATGGTCCTCGTGCCGCGACACCAACACCGCATGCAGCGTCCAGTAGAAGTCGTCGCGCGAGCCGATGCCGGCGGCAAGCACTGCCTCGATCGCATCCTTGACCGACGCCGGCCCGACGCGCATGCCGGCCTTGCGCAGGCTGCGGGCGAAATAGACGATATTATCGGCGATGCGCCCTTCCGGGTTGGCAGATTCAGGAATGGGCTGGAAGGCGTCCACGGTTCTACTCAGCCGTCGAAAGCTCTGCCTTTACCTCCTTGAGGATACGGCGGCCTTCGCCCTGCTCGATGCGCGCTATGTCGTCCTGGTATTTGAGGAGCACGCCAATCGTGTCCGAAATTGTCTCCGGATCGAGCGCGACCTTGTCGAGTTCGGTCAAGGCGCTTGCCCAATCGATCGTTTCGGCAACGCCGGGCACCTTGAAAAGATCAAGTTCGCGCAGCTTCTGGATGAAACGGACGATCTCGGCCGACAGTCGCCGATTGGCGTCCGGCACCTTGCGGCGCACGATCTCGAGTTCGCGCGCAGCATCGGGGTAGTCGACCCAGTGATAGAGGCAGCGCCGCTTCAGCGCGTCGTGGATTTCACGGGTGCGGTTGGTGGTAATGACGACGATTGGCGGCTCTTTTGCCTTGATTGTCCCCAATTCCGGCACCGTTACCTGGAAATCTGACAGGATTTCGAGCAAAAACGCCTCAAATGCCTCGTCCGTGCGGTCGAGTTCGTCGATGAGAAACACCGGCGCATTGCCTTCCTCGCCGGTCAGTGCATCCAGCACAGGTCGCCGGATCAGATATTTTTCCGAAAAGACGTTGCGCTCCAATTGGCTTCGATCGACCGAGCCTGAAGCCTCGTCCATGCGGATCTCGATCATCTGGGCGGCGTAGTTCCACTCATAGACCGCCGAGGAAACATCAAGTCCCTCATAGCATTGCAGCCGGATCAACCGCCGTCCAAGCGCCTTGGCCAGTACCTTGGCGATCTCGGTCTTGCCCACGCCGGCTTCGCCCTCGAGAAACAGTGGCCGTTTCATGCGCAGGCTCAGAAACAGTACCGTCGCCACGGAACGGTCGGCGACATAGTCGGCGGCAGTCAGCATATCGAGTGTTTCATCGATGCTGCGCGGTGCCGGCGATGCTGTCTTGGTCATTGCTCTTCCCTGGCCGACTACCTCAAAGCACGCGGTAGTTGCGGGCATGGTAGAGGAGCGGCTCGAAATTATCGCCAATGCGCAAGCCTGTCACCTTGCCAAAAAGCACACGATGCGTGGCCAAATCCTTGGTGTCGATCAACTCGCAGTCGAACACGGCAAGCGCGTCGGCCAGCGTCGGGGCACCGCTGGAAAGCGTGTCCCACTGCCCCAGCGCAAAGCGTGCATCGGGCGTCAGCCCGGCGGCTCCGGAAAAAGCCGCGGCCAAGGGCTGATGGCGGGCGGAGAGCGTGTTCAGCGCAAAATTGCCATTTTCGACATAAAGCCGATTGTTGGGGTTCTCGCGATTGAGGCACACCAGCACCATCGGCGGGGCATCGGAGACCGAACAGGCGGCAATCACGGTTGCGCCGCGGCGGCCTGCCGGCCCGTCCGTCGTCACGATATGGACGGCTCCGGCAAAATGGCTCATCGCATCGCGATAGGCCTGGGGTTCGATATCGTTCTTCTTCAGCACCTGAAAGCCCCGTGACGACAAGTTGTCCGGAATATATGGCGGGCACCGTGGCGTCACAAGCAAGTGCCATTTTGAGCCACGGTCCGATTACATTGTTGCACGGGACGAATCCAGCCTTTACCTCTGGATCGGGCTTATCATTTGGTCGGCATAACGGAAATTCTGCCACGCATGCGAATAGCAGGTCTCGTCATTGGCGCATTGGCCGCACTCACGCTTAACAGCGCAGTCGATGCACAGGAACTGCGCGTCGGCGTGGCTGCGCCGCTGAGCGGGGCCTCATCGCTGCTTGGGGAACAGGTGAAAACCGGCGCGCAGGCGGCAACGTCTTTTTCAGGGATCGAACTCGCCATTACCGACGACGCCTGCAGCGCCGAAGGCGGTGCCAGGGCAGCACAGGATTTTATAGCGCAGAAAGCGCAGATCGTCGTCGGCTTCCTGTGCACGGAAGCCATCGAAGCAGCCCTCCCATTGCTCAAGGATGCTGGCATACCTGCAATTGCCGTTGGTGTACGGGCCGACAGCATGACTGACCGCCGTGAAAAGACCGGGTGGCCGGTCTTTCGCATTGCCCCCCGTGCCGACGACGAACGCGAAGCCGCCGGTACCCTGCTGACGGCGCTCTGGCGGGAAGAGCTTTTCGCCATCATTGACGACGGCACCATCTATGGGCGTGAACTCGCCGAAAGCTTCCGCGCCACAGCCGAACAGGCCGGATTGAAGCCGGTATTCGTCGATACGTTCCGGCCGCAGCTCGACAATCAGATCGGGCTTGTCGGCAGGCTTAAGAAAGCATCCGCCACGCATGTCTTTGTCGGGGGTGATCGGGACGACATCGCCATCATGGCGCGCGACGCGGGCCAGGTCGGCGCGGATATGGTGTTTGCCGGCGGTGAGACGCTGCGCGCCGCCTCAGGCGACGTGCCGTTGGCGCAGGGCACATTGATGGTCGCGCTACCTGAATGGGCAGACGGTGCCGGCAAGGAGGTGGCGGCGCGCCTGGCTGGCGAAGGCATCATCGCGGAAGGCTATGTCCTGCCTGCCTATGCTGCCATCGAGATTGCCGGGACCGCCCTCGCCGCCTCTGCGGATTCCGGCGAGCCACCGGTCAAAACCCTCTCAGGACGCGAATTCCAGACGGTGATCGGGCCGGTACGGTTTGATGACAAGGGCGACCTGTCGGACAATCCCTATCGCCTGTTCCGTTTCGACGGCAAGCAGTTCATTCCGGTGGATGCGCCATGAGCTTCAAGGCCGGCAAGAAAAATCTCATCACCGACGTTGCCGGCCTTCGCGTCGGCAATGCCGATGATGCCACCCTGAAATCGGGTGTGACGGTGGTGCTATGCGACGAGCCGGCGGTGGCCGGTGTCCAAGTCCTGGGTGGTGCGCCCGGTACGCGGGAAACCGATCTTCTGGAGCCGCATAATACCGTCGAGACAGTGAACGCCGTGGTTCTCTCCGGCGGATCGGCCTTCGGCCTCGATGCGGCATCCGGCGTGCAGGCAGCGCTGCGTGAAAAAGGCATCGGCTTCGAGGTTGGCGGCCAGTGCATCCCGATCGTCCCGGCCGCCATATTGTTCGACCTGATCAATGGCGGCGACAAGGGTTGGGGCCGCTACCCGCCCTACCGCGAGCTTGGCTACGAGGCCGTCCAGAAGGCCGCGTTGGATTTTGCCATCGGCACGGCTGGTGCCGGAGCGGGCGCGCTTACGGCCGGTCTAAAGGGCGGTCTTGGCTCGGCATCAACGGTGCTCGACAACGGTGTGACGGTGGGCGCGCTGGTCGCGGCCAATCCGGTGGGTTCGGTCACCGTGGGTGAGAGCAAGCATTTCTGGGCAGCACCTTTCGAAATCGGAAATGAGTTCGGCGGACTTGGTTTTCCCTCACCGATGCCGAAGGAGGCCAACGACATTTCGCTCAAGTTTCGGCAGCCACCCAAGGCCGGCATGAACACAACCATCGCCGTCATTGCCACCGATGCCGCGCTCACCAAGGCCGCAACCAAGCGGCTGGCCATCGCCGCGCATGATGGTTTCGCTCGCGCGATCTGGCCAACGCATACGCCGTTTGACGGCGACCTGGTGTTTTCCCTGGCGACCGGCAAAAGCAGTGTTGCCTTCGATTCGGATCAGGCAACCGATCTTTATGCCGCCGCAGGCGCGACAATGGCACGGGCCATCGCACGCGCCGTTTACGCCGCGACACCGGCGGCAGGCGACCTCATGTCGGTCTGGACTTCACGCTGAGTGGCCGGGATCTCCGCCATCGGCTTCCTCCTCGAAGGTCACCGCAACATTGGAATTGGCCGAAAGTCGCACCGTGTCGCCCTCCACTTCAGCAACCAGGCTCATCGGAATATAGTGATGGTGACCTCGATGTGATCCTTGCCCACTGTCTTGCTTGGTCAGTTTGATGCGGTGTTCTTCCATGCCATCGACGGTGCCGATATGAACTCCGTCGGCGCCAATGACTTTCATATGCTCCCTGATCTCGCTGCTGTTGGCCACTTCCTGTCTCCTCCTGGTGATCCGCGAAAGCAACGCGCGGCCATCGATTTGGATGCATGCAACACGGCGTTAGACCATGATGCCGAAAAGTGTGAAGCGGTTTTCGGACGACATCATGGTCTATCTAATTGATTTTGCCACATGTATGCGACGCCAAGTGATTCCACTTGGCTGCAACATGCTCTAAAGACCTGCACGGCATATAGTCGGGGCAGCATCGTTCGTAGGATGGAGCAACCATGAAGTTCGCCACCCTGTTCGGCATCGCCGGGATTGCCTTTCTCTCCTCGCTCACCGCCGCCCATTGTGGCGACGTGGCAGAACTGGAAATCCTCGGCTTCAGCCATGACGGCGGCATTTTTGCCTTCGAGGAATATGGCGTTCAGGACGGTTCGGGCTTTCCCTATGCCAACCGCTATTACATCGACACGAAGACGGATAAATTCCTGGAAGGAACGCCGGTCCGTGCGCGGATTGACGATGAAAGCGCAACAGTTGCCGCTGTGCGTCGCAAGGTCCGCGAGGGCAGCCAGATATTCATCGAAGATTCCGAGCTTTCGGAAAATCGCGGCCACATGGCGGCATTCAATGCAGTAACCGAGCTGAATGCCGACCCCAATCGTGTCGTCGTCAATCCGCGCCCGGTCTTTCCGCCAATAGACGCGCCGGTCGAATTCCGGCTGGAGCAATTTCCACTTGCCGCTGAAGGACGATGCGAGGGCCTTGGCGACCTTGCTGGTTTCCGTTTGCTGCGGATCGATGCGGTCGAAAATGGCAGGACCGTATTGCTGCACGAAGATAAGGCCCTGCCACAAAGCCGCAATTGCCCGACCGGCTATCGGATTGGCGGCGTACAGACCTTCTTCGACGGAAAGGACGGCCCCGTATATGCGGTCCTGGTTGCCGTCCAAGGCATCGGTTTTGAAGGGCCGGACTATCGCTGGATTGCCGTGACAGGCAAGTTGTGAGCGCCGGCAGCACCCCACTCACGCTTGTCATGAAAGGGCACGGGCGCTTCCGACGCGCCCTTCCCCCAGCACGGATTGCATTTGTCGGCGCGGTGCTGTGGGCGGCCGCGATGAGCACAAGCGCCGCCATTGTGCTGGCGACAGATGCCTGGGAAAGCCCCGCCCGGATACGAACCGTCGCCCTGCTGTTTGCGGGCGGTGGTTCTATCGGATTTCCTCTTGGGCTATTTCTTGCCAGGCTGCTTGCTGAAGGCCGGCGGCCCGAAACCGCATTTGCCGCCGCCCTGCTCGCCTTCGCTGCCACGACCATCGCGGCTACCGGCGCATTCTATGCCCTCCAATACCGCTCCTATTATGCCGAATGGCATGCCGAGGCCTTCACCATCACCTGGCTGTTGCAGTTCGTCTTCACCGGGCTTGCCGCGCTTTATCAATTTGCGGTGCTGGGTTTGCGCCTGTATTTTCCGGTGGGCTTTTTCTCGCTGTTTGTTGCGGCCTGGTGGTTTGCGCGCCAAGCGCGTTGAGCAATGGGCTGTCGTCTGATAGGACGCCGCCAGACATCGCTGACATGGACACGCCGATATGATCCCTCGCTATTCGCGCCCCGAAATGGTGGCCATCTGGTCGCCGGAAACCAAATTTCGCATCTGGTTCGAGATCGAGGCCTATGCCTGCGACGCGCTGGCCGAGATCGGCGTCATCCCGAAGGAAGCGGCAAAGACCATCTGGGAAAAGGGCGGCGCGGCCAAGTTCGACGTCGCACGCATTGACGAGATCGAGGCCGTCACCAAGCATGACGTGATCGCCTTCCTGACCCATCTGGCCGAGTTCATCGGCCCTGACGCCCGCTTCGTCCATCAGGGCATGACCTCTTCGGACGTGCTCGACACCACGCTCAACATTCAGCTCGTGCGCGCTGCCGACCTGCTGCTGGCAGACATGGACCGCGTGCTGGCCGCGCTGAAGACCCGCGCCTTCGAGCACAAGGACACGATCCGCATCGGCCGCAGCCACGGCATCCATGCCGAGCCGACCACGATGGGACTGACCTTCGCCCGCTTCCATGCCGAAATGGCGCGCAGCCGCGCACGTCTGGTCGCCGCGCGCGCCGAAATCGCCACCGGCGCCATTTCCGGCGCGGTCGGCACCTTCGCCAACATCGATCCGTCCGTCGAGGAATATGTCTGCGCGAAGCTCGGTCTCGCACCCGAGCCGGTTTCCACGCAGGTCATCCCGCGTGACCGGCACGCCATGTTCTTTGCCACGCTGGGCGTCATCGCCTCGTCGATGGAGAACATTGCTATCGAGATCCGTCACATGCAGCGCACCGAGGTGCTGGAGGCGGAAGAATTCTTCTCGCCCGGCCAGAAGGGCTCCTCGGCCATGCCGCACAAGCGCAACCCGGTGCTGACCGAAAACCTCACCGGCCTTGCCCGCCTCGTGCGCATGTCCGTCACGCCGGCGATGGAAAACGTGGCGCTCTGGCACGAGCGCGACATCAGCCATTCGAGCGTCGAGCGTGCCATTGGCCCCGACACCACGATCACGCTCGACTTCGCGCTGAACCGGCTCGCCGGCGTCATCGAGAAGCTGGTGATATACCCCGACAACATGCTGAAGAATCTGAACAAGTTCCGCGGGCTGGTGCATTCGCAGCGCGTGCTGCTGGCGCTGACCCAAGCCGGGGTGTCACGGGAAGACGCCTATCGCCTGGTGCAGAGAAACGCCATGAAGGTGTGGGAACAAGGCGCTGATTTCCTTGCCGAACTTCTTTCCGACAAGGAAGTTACCGCGGCGCTTTCAGAGGATGAAATCCGCGAGAAGTTTGACCTTGGCTACCACACCAAGCATGTGGATACGATCTTCAAGCGCGTGTTTGGAGAAAGCTGAGGCAGGCATCCGGCCTCAGCCTCTATTCCAACTTACGCCCGATCCGGCACAGTGCGGATGACCGTGCCCCACGGGTCTTCGCGAATCTCCTCGGCCGTGGCTTTTGCTGACCGCATTTCTACGAAAGTCAGTCCGGTGCGGCTCTCGTCACGGCGCCCTGCCCCTTGGCTCTGCCAGGAATTTGCGCCGATGTGGTGATGGTAACCGCCCGAGGACAGGAAGACGGCCTGCGCGCCATAATTCTTGACGGTGTCGAAGCCCATCTCGCTATTCCACCAGCGTTCCGCTTCCGCCGGATCACCGACGCGCAGATGGACATGGCCGACGACGCTGTTTTCCGGCGCGCCTTTCCAGTCAGGACTACCGGCCGGCACGGAATCGACGATACTTTGAATGTCGAGCTGATTGGTCGCCATATCGACCTGCGAGCCCTGCCAGTTCCATGTCTCATGCGGGCGGTCGACATAGATTTCGATGCCATTGCCTTCCGGGTCGGTGAGATAAAGCGCCTCGCTGACCAGATGATCCGATGCGCCGTCCACGCCGATTTTGTTGGCAATGGCATGTTTGATCCAGCGGCCGAGATCGGCACGCGACGGCAGCAGGAACGCGGTGTGGAACAGGCCGGCGCCGCGCGGATCGTCCGGTTTCGCTGATTTATCCGCCTCGATCTCCAGTAAAGCGCGACTGCCCACACCGAGCGTGATCGCGCTGGCGTCTCGGGAAAGTTCTTCGAGACCGACGACCTGCCGATAATAGGATGCGACGGTTTCCGCATCCCAGGCCTTCAAGCCGACACGGGCGACGCTGACCGGCCTTGTGGCGGCAAATGGAATTTGGCTCATCTCTGGCTCCGTACGGCCCTTGCCCGGCGTTGCGACGGTCAACAGCGCGGTCGCAACAGCGAATTGACGTCGTGTAACCTGCAAGGCCTGCCCTCAAAGGATGCTGTTATTTTCCAGCTTAACATCATGTCGGGAGGGCAAATACACAAGCATGCAAACCGGAAACACGCTGTTCAGTATTGCGGCATGCCACGACGAACGCTACATGCGCGGCATGAAGGTCAAGGACGCAGATATCCTCATCGTTCCGGGTTACACCAATTCCGGTCCGGATCACTGGCAGACGCGCTGGGAACAGAAACTGTCGACTGCGCGACGGGTGGAACAGGCCGAATGGTCCAAGCCGGTGCGCGAAGATTGGACGGAGGCGGTAGTCAGGGCGGTCAACGAGGCCGAACGGCCGGTGGTGTTTATCGCTCACTCGCTCGGCGTGCCGACTGTCATCCACGCAATTCCGCGTTTTGAAAAGCCGATCGCGGGCGCGTTTTTCGTGGCTCCGCCCGACGTGGCCAATTCCGATATCCGGCCTAAGCATCTGATGACGTTCGGCCCCTATCCCCGCGAGAAACTGCCCTTTCCCACCGTGGTGGTCTCAAGCAGCAACGATCCGTTCTGTTCGCAGGAGATTGCCGCCGAAATCGCAGAAGCTTGGGGCGCTCGCCTCATCCATGCCGGCGAGGCAGGCCATATCAATTCCGATGCCGGCTATGGGCCATGGCCGGAAGGGTCTATGGCGTTCGCGAACTTCCTGACCAACCTTTAGCCGAGGGGCTATACGGGCGTTCCGCAGCGAGGAAACGGCTATCGTATCGAGTTGCGTGCCGCGCTGAGCAAGGCTTCGGCCCCGAGCGCCATGTAGCGATGCTCCGCCCCTATCGCCAGCAGGTTGTAGCCCATCCCGACAAAACGCCCACACATACCCGCATCCACCACATACATGCCGGCATGCTTGCCGGCTGCCCTGGTGCGCGAGGCAATGGAAGTGATGGTTTCCATCATCTCCTCAAGGGTCGAGTCGACCGTTGCGCCATCGGTCCAGGCGATAGAGAAATCGGCCGGCCCGACAAAAATCCCGTCAATGCCCGGCGTTTCCAATATGCCGTCCAGTGCGGCCAACGCCGCCTTCGTCTCGATCATGGCGAAGGAGACGGTTCCGGCATTGCTTTCCCGTAGCCAGTTCTTAGCGTCACCTCCGCCGGCCCGTGGCATGGCGAAGGTAGGACCCCAGGACCGCTCGCCCACGGGCGGATATTTCATGGCGGCTGCAAAGCGCTGCGCATCCGCCACGGAATTGACCATCGGCGCGATCACGGCCTCCGCGCCGAAATCCAGTGCGCGGCTCGCCATATCCCAGCGTCCGACAGGGATGCGCACGACGGGATGCCGATTGGCATGCTGTATTGGCGCTATTCCACGAAGCACGCTGTCTTCATGGTGTCCGCCATGCTGCATGTCGAGCGTTACTGCATCAAAGCCGAGGGAGGCGACCACTTCCACCGTGATCGCATCAGGAATGCCCGACCATGAGGTGAACAGCGTTTCACCGGCTGCAAGTCGCGATGCAAATGTCATGGTCGTTCCCCCGGTCGCCCGCTTCCAAGGCGCGATAAGCTGCCATTCACATTGACAGCTTTCCGCCTTCGAACCGCAGGCTCAGCTGTTCTTTACCTGCTCTACCGCCGTCGCCAGCAATTCGTCCATGGTGCGGCGGATCTGGTGGTCGGACTGTTCGACGCCAGCGGCATCGAAGTCACCGCGAACCTTTCGGAACACATCATGGTCTCCCGCCTCCTGGAAGTCGGCGGCAACCACTTCCTTCGCATAGGCCTCGGCATCGTCACCGGTCTTGCCCAGCTTTTCGGCCGCCCAAAGGCCAAGCAGCCTGTTACGACGTGCCATCGCCTTGAACCGCTGTTCCTCGTCCATGGCAAACTTCTTTTCGAAGCCTTCCTGACGGTCTTTCATGTTGGTCATGTCGTAGTCTCCAGCTGAGATTGCGATTCGTGGCCAATGAATGTGGCTTTTCAAGCACAAATCAAAAGGCGGCGCTGTGGTCAATATGCGCCGGACGCCTATGTCGCACGGGAATCCGGTTGATTGGCAAGATTTGCCGATTGAGCAACCGGCGCGTTTGGGATAGAGACCGCTTGAACTTTAAATCGCCGCGTTTTGCGCGCGTTGCAAAGGCCGCCGCGCACGGCCTGCTCCGGATTCAGAGAAAACGACATGAAAAATCGCCGCCGTATTTATGAAGGCAAGGCCAAGATACTTTATGAAGGACCGGAACCGGGAACGCTGATCCAGTTCTTCAAGGACGACGCCACCGCCTTCAACAAGAAGAAGCATGACGTGGTTGACGGCAAGGGTGTGCTCAATAACCGCATCTCCGAGCATATTTTCAACCATCTCAACCGCATGGGCATTCCCACCCACTTCATCCGGCGGCTGAACATGCGCGAGCAGCTGATCAAGGAAGTCGAGATCATCCCGCTCGAAGTCGTGGTGCGCAACGTCGCGGCCGGCTCGCTGGCCAAGCGCCTCGGCATCGAGGAAGGCACTGTGCTGCCGCGCTCGATCATCGAGTTCTACTACAAGGCTGATGCGCTGGACGATCCGATGGTGTCGGAAGAACACATCACCGCTTTCGGCTGGGCGAGCCCGCAGGAAATCGACGACATCATGGCGCTTGCCATCCGCGTCAACGATTTCCTCTCCGGCCTGTTCCTCGGCGTCGGCATCCAGCTGGTCGACTTCAAGATCGAATGCGGGCGCCTGTTCGAGGGCGACATGATGCGCATCGTCGTAGCCGACGAGATTTCTCCGGATTCGTGCAGGCTTTGGGACGTCAACACCCAGGACAAGCTCGACAAGGACCGGTTTCGCCGCGACATGGGCGGCCTCGTCGAGGCCTATCAGGAGGTCGCGCGTCGTCTCGGCATCATGAACGAGAACGAGCCGCCAAGGCCCTCGGGTCCGATCCTGGTCGCTTCGGCCGAAGGGCCGAAGGGCAAGCCGCATTGAACGACCTGTCGGTCATCACTAAAATAAGCGTAGCAAGCATGATCAAGGCCCGCGTCACCGTAACCCTCAAGAACGGCGTTCTCGACCCGCAAGGCAAGGCGATCGAACATGCGCTCGATGGCCTGGGCTTCAGCGGCGTCGGTTCCGTGCGCCAGGGCAAGGTGTTCGACCTGGAGCTTGAAGGCACAGACAAGGCCAAGGCGGAAGCCGACCTCAAGGCCATGTGCGACAAGCTCCTCGCCAATACGGTGATTGAGAACTATAGTGTGACGATTACCTGAGGTTGTGCGAGGGCGTAATGACCGAAGTCACGAATGATCTGATGTATGAGCTTATGAAGCGGATGCATCATGAGATTTCCGAGCTTCGACAGGATGTGTCCGAGGTCAAGAAGGAATTGAACGTCATCCGCGGCCATATGATCGGCATTCAAACCGACATTCATAATATCTATGGCATCCTTGCCCGCCACGACGAACGCCTCGATCGCATTGAACGTCGTCTTGAACTGCGCGAACTCGCCGAAGCCCAGAAACCTTTCGATCACAACTCATGAAATCAGCCGTCGTTGTCCTCCCTGGCCTCAATCGTGACCGCGACATGATCGCGGCACTGACCAAGATCGGCGGCAAGCCGCCGCTCACCATCTGGCAGACCGATACCGAAATCCCCGACGTTGACCTGATCGTCATTCCGGGTGGTTTCTCCTATGGAGACTATCTGCGTTGCGGCGCCATTGCCGCGCGCATGCCAGTAATGCGGGCCGTGGCTGAAAAGGCGGCCAAGGGCGTCATGGTCATCGGCGTGTGCAACGGCTTCCAGATCCTGGTCGAGGCCGGCATGCTGCCCGGCGCGCTGATGCGCAACGCCTCGCTGAAATTCGTGTGCCGCGAAGTGAAGCTGCAGGTCGCCAATGCCAATACGGCCTTTACCCGCAGCTATAGCGCCGGCCAGATCATCCGCTGCCCTGTCGCGCATCATGACGGAAACTACTTCGCCGATCCCGAGACGCTGGCGCGGCTCGAAGGCGAAGGCCAGGTGGTGTTCCGCTATGCCGAAGGCACCAATCCCAATGGCTCGATCAACGATATTGCCGGCATCATGAACGAGGGCGGCAATGTGCTCGGCCTGATGCCGCACCCGGAAAACCTGATCGAGCACGCCCATGGCGGCAGCGATGGCCGCGGCCTGTTCGAGAGCGTTCTGGGAGAGCAGTCCCGTATTTTGACCGAGGCCTGATTTCAAGCCAAATTCCCATATGCCGCTGAAGAGATCAAGAATTTGCGTCTGACCACCGTCGCCACGCTAGCCGCTACCCTGTCGTGTCTGTTGATGCTTGGCGCGTGTCAATCCGGCTCCAAGAGCAGCGGAACCTCGCAGTCCGGCAAGAGCGCCTCGCTCAGGAGCATGGAAACGGTCGCCATCGCCGCGCATAAATGCTGGTTCGCCAGCAAGGACCCCGCCTTCAAGTCCTATCGCATGGCCAATGAACTGAACTCGATGACCGGCACGCCGCGCTTCCTGCTGGTGCCAGCCAGGAACTATGGCGGCCTGCCGCTGCTCGTCGTTCAGGCGAGCGGAAACTCAAGCCGCGTCGATATGTTCGGCCCTCTGTTGGATGAGCCGCTTGGCACGCGCGTCAACGCGGATGTGAAACGCTGGGCTGCCGGCGGTAGCGACTGCGGCACAAGCGCCTGATATAACCCGAATGAACCTGCGGCCAGCCCTCGCCGGTCGCTGCATTTTCTAGACCCTGAAACTATTTCCCGTTGCTGGGGCCGGACAGAGCCATGACCATTTCCAATACCGTCAAGATCACCGATGAACTGATCGCCGCGCACGGCCTGAAGCCGGACGAATACCAGCGCATCCTCGATCTGGTCGGGCGTGAGCCGACCTTCACCGAGCTTGGCATCTTCTCAGCGATGTGGAACGAGCATTGCTCCTACAAATCGTCTAAGAAGTGGCTGCGCACCCTTCCCACCAAAGGCGAAGTAGTAATCCAGGGCCCGGGCGAGAATGCCGGCGTCGTCGATATCGGCGATGGCGATTGCGTGGTCTTCAAGATGGAGAGCCACAACCACCCCTCCTATATCGAGCCCTATCAGGGTGCGGCGACCGGCGTCGGCGGCATATTGCGCGACGTCTTCACTATGGGCGCACGGCCGATCGCGGCAATGAATGCGCTGCGCTTTGGCGAGCCCGACCACCCCAAGACCCGGCATCTGGTTTCCGGCGTGGTTTCCGGCATTGGCGGCTATGGCAATGCATTTGGCGTGCCGACCGTCGGCGGCGAGGTCGATTTCGACGCCCGCTACAACGGTAACATCCTGGTCAATGCGTTTGCGGCGGGTCTGGCCAAGACGAACGCAATCTTCCTTTCCGAGGCCAAGGGCGTCGGCCTGCCGGTCGTCTATCTCGGCGCCAAGACCGGCCGCGATGGCGTCGGCGGCGCGACCATGGCGTCCGCCGAATTCGACGACAAAATCGACGAGAAGCGGCCAACCGTTCAGGTCGGCGACCCCTTCACCGAAAAGTGCCTGCTGGAGGCATGTCTTGAATTGATGGCGTCGGGCGCCGTCATCGCCATCCAGGACATGGGGGCCGCCGGCCTCACCTGTTCGGCGGTGGAAATGGGCGCCAAGGGCGATCTCGGTATCGAACTCGATCTCGACACCGTGCCGGTGCGCGAAGAGCAGATGTCCGCCTATGAGATGATGCTGTCGGAAAGCCAGGAGCGCATGCTGATGGTGCTGCGCCCGGAAAAAGAGGAAGAAGCCGAGGCGATCTTCCGCAAATGGGGCCTGGATTTCGCCATTGTCGGCAAGACAACCGACGATCTGCGCTTCCGCATCCTCCACCAGGGCGAAGAAGTCGCCAACCTGCCGATCAAGGATCTTGGCGACCAGGCGCCTGAATATGACCGGCCGTGGATCGAGCCGAAGAAGCCTGCCCCGCTGGCCAAGGACGATATTCCTCAGGCAGATGTCGCCGATGCTTTGCTGAAGTTGCTCGGCAGCGCCAATCTTTCCAGCCGCCGCTGGGTCTGGGAGCAGTACGACACGCTGATTCAGGGCAACTCGCTGCAAATTCCCGGTGGTGACGCAGGCGTCGTGCGTGTGGAAGGCCACGCAACCAAGGCGCTCGCCTTCTCCTCCGATGTCACGCCGCGCTATTGCGAGGCCGACCCCTATGAAGGCGGCAAGCAAGCGGTGGCGGAGTGCTGGCGCAACCTCACTGCCGTTGGCGCGCTGCCGCTCGCCGCTACTGACAATCTCAATTTCGGCAATCCGGAGCGCCCGGAGATCATGGGGCAACTGGTCAAGGCAATCGAAGGCATCGGCGAAGCCTGCCGCACGCTCGGCTTCCCGATCGTCTCCGGCAATGTCTCGCTCTACAACGAGACCAACGGCCAGGCCATTCTGCCCACGCCAACCATCGGTGGCGTCGGCCTCATCCACGACTGGTCTAAAATGGCGCGGATCGGCTTTGCTGCCGAAGGCGAAGCGATCCTGCTCGTCGGTGCGCCGGCCGAGTGGGGCACGCATCTGGGCCAATCCGTCTATATGCGCGACATACACGGCCGCACCGACGGAACACCGCCGCCGGTCGATCTTGCCCATGAAAAGAAGGTCGGCGACTTCGTTCGCGGCCTAATCGCGGAAGGCATCGTCACTGTGGTTCACGACCTTTCCGACGGTGGCCTGGCCGTGGCGCTCGCGGAAATGGCAATGGCTTCTGGCATCGGAGCTGAGGTCAGCCAATTGAACGGCTTGTCGCCCATACCTATCTTCTTTGGTGAGGATCAGGGCCGCTATCTGGTGACGATCCCGCGCGAGCGCCTGGAATGGTTTAATGCCGAGCGCCTCAAGGACAGCGGCATCCTTGCGCCACAGATCGGGACAACGGGCGGCCGCGAATTGAAACTCGGCGGGGCCCGTGCGATACCTCTGGCCGCAATGACCGAAGCCCACGAATCATGGTTTCCACGGTTCATGGGCGATTGAACAGGAATCGCACGATGGCAATGGACCCGCACGATATCGAACGTTTGATCAAGGAAGGCATCCCCGATGCCAAGGTGACCATTCGCGACCTTGCCGGAGATGGTGACCACTACGCAGCCGAAGTGGTCGCCGAAAGCTTTCGTGGCAAGAGCCGCGTACAGCAGCACCAGATGGTCTATGACGCGCTCAAGGGCAATATGGGCGGCGCTCTCCACGCGCTTGCCCTTCAAACCAGCGCCCCGGAGTGATACATAGAGCAGACCAAATTGGGGAGCATAGGGCTCCAAAGGGCACAGCTAGGACAGAAAAATGAGCGGAATCAGCGAGTTCATCGGCAATGAAGTCAAGAACAACGACGTCGTCCTGTTCATGAAGGGCACGCCGGGCTTTCCGCAATGTGGCTTTTCCGGGCAGGTCGTCCAGATTCTTGACTATATCGGCGTCGATTACAAAGGCATCGACGTGCTGACCTCGAGCGAATTGCGCCAGGGCATCAAGGACTATTCCAACTGGCCGACCATCCCCCAGCTTTACGTCAAGGGTGAGTTTGTCGGCGGCTGCGATATCGTCCGCGAGATGTTCCAGGCCGGTGAACTTCAATCCCTGTTTGAAGGAAAAGGCGTCGCCATCAAGGCCGCATAGTCCCCAGCAAGGGTCGGATTCTCTCTAACTATCCGAACTCTTTCAAAAGGCGCCGGCGGCCCCGGCGCCTTTTGCCGTCTTCTGAGATAGATATTTTCGAGTGAGCTAATGGATGCATCGTCGCTAGCAATCAAGCCGCCACGTCTTCAAGGCATGGGCAAGCCCGAGTTCATCGCCTTGATGGCCATGCTGATGGCATTGAACGCACTCGCAATAGACATCATGCTGCCGGGCTTACAGGAAATCGGCGCCAGTCTCGGCGTCGAGAGCGAGAACCATCGCCAATATGTCATTTCCGCCTATCTGATGGGGTTTGCCATCGCGCAACTCCTTTATGGGCCGCTGGCCGATCGGTTCGGCCGCAGGCTGCCGATGATGGTCGGGCTTGGCATTTATATTGTCGCCGCCCTTGCCGGCGCCTTCGCGCCAAGTTTCGACACGCTGCTCCTGATGCGCTTTATCCACGGCATCGGTTCGGCTGCGACACGGGTGATAACGGTTTCCATTATTCGCGACGTTTTCGGCGGCCGGCAGATGGCCGAAGTCATGTCGCTGGTCATGATGATATTCATGATCGTGCCGGTGATCGCGCCGGCCACCGGCCAGGTCATCATGCTTTTCGGCGATTGGCACCTGATCTTCGTGTTCATGGCGATAATGGGACTGGCCATCACCCTGTGGATGAGGATGCGCCTGCCTGAAACGCTAGATCCGGCAGACAAGCGGCCGTTCACGGTCAAGTCGATCCTTCAGGCCTTCGGTATCGTGCTCGGTGATCGTGTCGCGCTGTGCTACACGCTGGCTTCGGCCTTCATCTTCGGCGCACTGTTCGGCTTCATCAATTCGGCCCAGCAAATCTATGTTGGCATTTACAATCTCGGGGCATGGTTCCCGGTGGCTTTCGCCGCGGTTGCCGCCTTCATGGCGCTGTCGTCCTATCTCAATTCACGACTGGTCGGCCGTTTCGGCATGCGCAGGATCTCGCATGGTGCGCTCATCGGTTTCATGACCGTCAGCGGTCTCTGGTTCGTGTTGTCGCTGTTCGGGACCATCCCGTTTGCGCTGTTCCTGCTGCTTTTCGCACTGGCGATGTTCCAGTTCGGCCTGATCGGCTCGAATTTCAACGCGCTGGCGATGGAACCGCTGGGCCATGTCGCCGGCACGGCGTCATCGGTTCTCGGCTTCATGGGCACGGCCGGCGGCGGATTGATCGGCGCTGCGCTGGGTCAGGCCTTTGACGGCACCACGACGCCGCTCGGGGCGGGCTTCCTCGGCGTTTCACTTGTCGGCCTGATTTTCGTGATCATCGCTGAGAAGGGAAAGCTGTTCCAACCGCACAGCCAGCCGACCAGATAACTCAGTCGGCAGACGGCTGCTCCTCGTTTCCGCCAGCGCTCAAATTGGCGAAATCGAACAGCTTGCGGTCGAGCAGATGGCTCGGCCGCACATTGGTCAACGCGCGGATCATCGTGTCCTTGCGGCCCGGCATGCGCCTTTCGATATCGTCCAGCATCGCCTTCATGATATTGCGCTGCAATCCGTCCTGGCTGCCGCACAGGTCGCAGGGAATGATCGGAAACGCCATCGCCTCGGCGAACTTGGCCAGATCCGCCTCCGCACAATAGCTGAGCGGCCGCAGCACCATTACATCGCCTTCGTCATTCAACAATTTCGGCGGCATCGCCGCGAGCCGGCCGCCATGGAAGAGGTTCATGAAGAAGGTCTCCAGAATATCCTCGCGATGGTGGCCCAGAACCAGTGATGAGCAGCCCTCTTCCCGCGCGATGCGATAGAGATGCCCGCGCCGTAGCCGCGAGCAGAGCGAGCAATAGGTTGCCCCCTCCCCGATCTTGTCGGTGACGATCGAATAGGTATCGCGGTATTCGATCCTGTGCCGGATACCGTAACGGTCGAGAAAATCTGGCAATATGTGCTTGGGGAAATTCGGCTGCCCCTGATCGAGATTGCAGGCGATCAGCTCGACCGGCAGCACGCCGCGCCACTTCAAGTCCAGCAGAACGGCCAGAAGGCCGTAGGAATCCTTGCCTCCGGAAAGCGCGACGAGCCAGCGTTCACCTGGCTTCACCATCGAGAAATCCTCAATGGCCTGCCGTGCCAGCCGCAGCAGGCGCTTGCGCAGCTTGTTGAATTCGACCGAGGTCGGGACATCACGAAACATGGCATGACAGGCATCACCGGCAGCTTCGGCAATCGGTTCCAGCAACAAGGTCATGTCACGCCCAGTTCGTTATCGGCTTTTGAATACTGAAAGCAGCAGCCAAAGAAAAGGCCACCCGAAGGTGGCCTTTTCGAATTCTGCATATGTGAGACGAAATCAGCGCGAATAGAATTCGATGACCAGATTCGGCTCCATCTGGACGGCGAACGGCACGTCCGACAGGCTCGGCACACGGCCATAGGTCGCCACCATCTTGTTGTGGTCGACTTCGATGTAATCCGGCACGTCACGCTCGGCGAGCTGCACGGCTTCCAGCACGATCGCGAGCTGCTTCGACTTCTCGCGCACCTCGATCACGTCGCCGGCCTTGCAGCGATAGGAGCCGATATTGACCCGGCGGCCATTGACGTTGACGTGGCCGTGATTGACGAACTGGCGCGCAGCAAAGATGGTCGGAACGAACTTTGCGCGATAAACGATCGCGTCAAGCCGCGACTCCAGCAGGCCGATCAGGTTCTCCGGGGTATCGCCCTTGCGGCGGTTGGCTTCCTCATAGATCTTGCGGAACTGCTTTTCCGAGATATCGCCGTAGTGGCCCTTGAGCTTCTGCTTGGCGCGCAGCTGCAGCCCGAAGTCCGAAAGCTTGCCCTTGCGGCGCTGGCCGTGCTGGCCGGGGCCATATTCACGCTTGTTGACCGGGGACTTCGGACGGCCCCAGATATTTTCACCAAGGCGGCGGTCGATCTTGTATTTCGCGGATTCGCGCTTGCTCATCGCATTCCCTTTCAAAACGATACGCTCGAAACCCGATGTTTCGAGCGAAGGAAACGCGCCCTCCTCTGGCCACCTTTCGGCAGGCCTGACAGGACTTCCCACGCACGCATTGCGGAAAAAGTCCACGGGACACGTCAAATGAAACACCGGGCGTCGTGGCCCGGTGCTGGCGGCTGATTAGGCGAAGTTTGGCGCAAAGTCAACGCGAAAGCTGGAGTTACACGGAAACCACGAGCTTCCCACCATTGGCCAGCGGCGTCGTGATACCAGAAAGCATGGCGCGGATATAGGTCAGTTTCTGATAACGGCCGTTGAGCGAAAGGCGCGGCAGCGCGTGCAAATGGCGGGCATGATCCGGCCGAAGCAGGCCATGGCGGGTGGTCACGGCGGATGCATAGCCAGCGGCCGCGGCCAACTCGACCTCCCGCTCGCCAACGGCGGCCGCATAGCCATAGGGATAGGCCATATGGCGCGGCTGTGCACCGAGCCGCGCAGCAAGAATATGACCGGCCTCGTCAATCTCGCTACGAGCCCGTTCATCCTCCAGTCGCTTCAGGCTGTAGTGATGAACGGTATGGGCGCCGATGGTGATCAGCGGATGCGAGGCGATGGTACGTATCTCATCCCAGTTCATCAGAAGGTGCCGGCGCGTCACATCCGGATCGATGCCGCAGGATCGAGCGAAATCGCGAAGAACGTGCCTTTGATCTTCTTCACGCACTTCGGTGGTCAGGAAGGTCTGCAGGCGTCGGCTTGTGGCAGCGCGCGTGGCGGGCTCCGAACAGTCGAGGAGCATCGGCCCGTCGGATGTCTTCAACGACACCGGCTGACCGGCATTGACGATCTCCTCCACCACCTCCCACCACAGATCGACCACCCCGTCGATCAGCCCAGGCGCGATATAGATTGTCATCGGCACGTGATGCTTTTCCAGCACGGGCAGTGCTTCAAGCAGATTGTCGCGGTAGCCGTCGTCGGCAGTAACGGTGGCAAAACGCTGACTGCCGGGTGTTTGGGCGAGGCGATCAAGAGCCTCGTCAAGCGTCACGAACTCAAATCCAGCCTCCTTCATGTCGCCCAGGACGGCATCAAGAAAATCAGGCGTGATGGCGAGGTGGCGGTTTGCCCCCGTTGCGCTGGCAGGATCGGCGGTGACGCGATGCAGCATCAGGATCACGCCAGCGCCACCGAGCAGCGGGCGTGCCAGCCGGGCAAGACCGCCATAGCTCACGGCATTCAGCGCCAGCCTGCGCATCATGTCGCCTGCGTCGATCATTAATTCACCATTTGCCCCTACGTTCGCGGCTTGGATCACCAGTCGGCAGCCAGACATAGCCGCTAAGGATTGAGGTATGATTGACGCCGCCTTTTCCGGCGAAAGTGAAACGGCCGGCTCGGGCCGACCGGCAGGCGGTATGCCAGCATTCCCTCGCATCGTGGTTTCCGCAGCTTCCACCGAAGCTCTTTTAGCCTATCGGAACCTGTGCCGCGAAGCCCTCCACGCGCCCGCGCAAAGCGCGCATTGGGTGCAGAACTGGGTCGAGCAGTTGCAATCCGACAGCCTGATCGCAAGCGTTTGCGAACAAGGACGGCCGGTTTTCGCCCTCGCATTGGAGATTGCGCGAGCCGGACCGTTCCGGATTGCGCGCTTCATGGGCGGGTCGCATGCCAATGGCAATTTCCCTGCCGCCTCGCCTGCGTGGCTGGCATCAGGCGACAGGTCGGCCGTCCAGGCTCTGGCCGAAGCGATAGCTGCGGCAAGGCCGGACATAGACGCGCTCGTACTCGAACGATCCGTTACCGATCTCGATGGCCATGCCAACCCGCTTCTGTTCCTGCCTCATGCGCAAAGCCCCAATATCGCGCTCAGCGTCGACCTTCGGAATGGCTTCGATGCCGTGCTCGGACAAAGCAGTGCACGGCGCAAACGCAAGAAGCACCGTTCGCAGACAAGGAAATTCGAGGCCGCAGGCGGCTTCCGACGGATCGTTGCCCAATCTGCCAGCGACACACGCCGGCTAATGGACGCCTTCCTGGATATGAAGGCAAAGCGCTTTCGCGCAATGGGCGTCGCCGACGTCTTCGCAGATGACGGCATCCGGAATTTCTTCCACGCCCTTTTCACCAGGCCCCCTGGTGCGGATGCGCCGATATTCACCCTGGAGGGATTGGAAGTCGGGGGAAAGCTGCGCGCGGTTACCGGTACAAGCCGATTCGGCCGACGCCTCATCTGCGAATTCGGCGGCATATATGACGATGAGCTTGCCGCAAGCAGCCCGGGCGAATTCCTTTTTTACGAGAATATCCAGCAAGCTTGCGAAACCGGCTATGACATCTACGACTTCGGCGTCGGCGACGAGCCCTATAAGCGGCTCTGGTGCGATATAGAAACCCGCCATGTCGATATCGTCATGCCGCTTTCCGGCAAGGGCCGCCTCTATACGGCCGGCCTGAAAGCGGCAGCTCGGCTCAAGGCCGCGATAAAAAACAGTCCAATTGCCTGGCGGCTGGCAAAATCACTCAGGAAGCGTCTTGCTGGGAAACCCGGCAAGCCGATGTCCTGACGACCTGACCACCTTTCGTTACGCCACGTTGCGACTCGGCCGGGGAAAGTCCGGAGCGTCATAGCCGGCCGGCGTCACCATGATGAAGCCCTGATAGCCACCTGCTTTCAGGTCCTCGGCTGTGGCAGTCACCTGATTGCCCGGCTCGAGTACGCTGACGAATATCTCGGTGTTTTCGCCGACCAGCCGGCGAATACCGTTGGCATCGATGATGCCGCATTCGATCACCACCAGATCATAGGCCGTGGTCAGCGATTCGAGGATGATCGGCAACCGATCCGCAGCCCGCATCGCCTGCTCGGGATCGTCGGTGCCGATCGGAATCACATGGCAATCAGAATAGAGATCGCCGTGGATGACATTGTTGAACTGCGCGCCGGTTGCCAGAAGATTGGTGATGCCGGGAAACCTGACGCTGTCCAGCATCGGCTGCGAGGCGGCACCGCCGGTGGTGAGGTCAAGCAGCAGCACGCGCAGGCCGGCATCCGATACCTCGCGCGCAACCATCACCGCGGCGGCTGCCGCCTCGTCACCCTGCGGCGAAACGAAAACAGCCCGCATGGTTCCTTCGGCAATCAGCTTTTCGGCGGCACGTACGATCCCGATCTCGTCGGTTATCCAATCGGGCCCGACACTTTCGCCATCTGGCGCGACCGGCGCCGGAGCATCGCTGTCATCGTCAGCCTGCGCATTCACCACCGGCATCTTCACCTGCTCCACCGGCTCGAAACGTGCCCCCGGAGCAGCCCGCATGGCCCGGCCCGAGAACAGTTCCTGTAAGAGCGTGATGACGGCCATGATCAGCAGCGAGCCGATGAAAGCTGCGCCGACCATCGGAACGATCTTGGGAAAATATGGCTCCGACGGTGCAATGGCGCGCGAAAAGACGCGCGCATCAACCGGCAGATAGTTGCGGTCCTGGCGCGAGGCGGCTTCGCGGTAGCGCGTCATATAGGATTCGAGCAATTGCCGCTGCGAGGCGGCGTCACGCTCCAGCGCGCGCAGCTCCACCTCCTGCTCGCCGGCGCGCGCCGATGCCGCCTTTAATTGATTCAGGTCGGCCGTCAACTGGGTCTCGCGCAGCATGGCCGTCTGCACCTCGGTCACGATGCCCTTCAATATATTCCGGGCCTCGACGACCATCTGCGCATCGAGATCCGTAAGTTGCGATTTGAGGGCGCGGATACGCGGGTGGTTTTCAAGCAATGTCGTGGACAGGTCCGCAATGTCGGATTTGAGCTGCACCTGCCGTTCGCGAAGCCGCTGGATAAGCGGCGACGACATCACCTCCGGCAGCGCATCGAGCGAGCCACCCTTTTCCAGTGCGCGGCGCATGCTTTGGGCATTGGCCTCGGAAGCCGCCCTGCCCGCACGAACCCGCGACAATTCGGTGGAAAGCTCGGAAAGTTGCTGCGTGGCCAGAACGGAATTGTTCTGGCCGATAAGCAAATCCGACTTGGCGCGGAAATCCGCCACCCGTGCCTCGGCTTCCTTCACACGCTTGCTAAGGTCAGCGATTTCGGGCTCCAGCCATTCGGTGGCGTCGGAGTTGGAGGCGAGCTTGGCGTCGCGGCTGACGGCAAGATAAGCATCGGCGATGGCGTTGGGCACCGCGGCGGCAAGCTTCGGATCTTCCGACGAAAACTCGATGACGATGACGCGCGAGCGCTCGACACGATAGACCGTGAGCTTTTCGCGGAACGCTTTCAGCACCCGCTCATCCGGCGGCACTTCCGTCGGGTCGCTCTTCAGGCCGGCAATCACCAGCAACCGGGCTGGCAGCGACAGGTTTGCAGCCGAATCGAACTCTGGCAATTTCGACAAATTGAGCTGCCGCGCAACCCGCTTGAGTATGTCCGTGGAGGAAATCACTTCCACCTGGCTGGTCACACCCTCCTCGTCCAGGATGGGCTGGTTGTCGCCAGTCGCATCAGGCCGGGTGAATACCGATTCGCGTGTTTCGATCAGCAGGCGGGTTTCGGCCTTGTAGTGAGGCGTAGCCATCCAGGCCATGACGAAGACCAACCCCGCAATGGCGAGCGCCACGACCAGAATGCGCAGCCAGTTTCTTGCAAGCGAGGAAAACAGCTTTCCCAGATCGATATCTATATCGCTGGCAGTGGATTGAGTAACCGACATGCACCCTGCTCCAGTTCTAAGGCACATGGTAAACAACTATGGTAACTCAGCCGTTAATATTGCCCCATCAGCCACCACCGGTTGTTAAGAAACCCCGAGCTGCACGGCATCTCTACCCGCCATATCACAGGACTTGCCGCACACCTTTACCGGCCATTAACCCTAACAGGATGATAACGGCGACCATACAGACTCGCCGGCACATCCGGTGAAACGCCAAAGGTGCCGCACGGTCATGAAGAGCCCTGTCTTTCACGCACTTCTGGCAGCCACGTTACTGGCGGGCTGCTCCAGTTACCGGCCGACGCCGACGGCGTTCCATGAAGTGCTCGACCAGCCTTACCGACTCGACGCTGGCGATCGCATCCGCGTCACCGTCTTTGAGCAGGAAGGGCTGACCAACACCTATAGCGTGGACCAGTCCGGCTATATCGCCGTGCCGTTGATCGGCTCAGTGCCGGCGCGCGGCAACACCGCCCAGCAGATGGAATCGACCATTGCCGCCAAGCTGCGCCAAGGCTTCCTGCGCAGTCCTGACGTGTCGGTCGAGATCGACCGCTATCGCCCGATCTTCGTGATGGGTGAAGTCGGCGCCGCCGGACAATACTCCTATGTCCCCGGCCTCACGGTGCAGAAAGCCATCGCCATTGCCGGCGGTTTCTCGCCCCGCGCTAACCAGGCCAATGTCGATATCACGCGCGACATCAACGGCAAGGTGATGACCGGCAGGGTGCTGACCTCCGACCCACTGCTGCCGGGCGATACCATCTATGTTCGCGAACGCCTCTTCTGAGTGGCAGAACAGGCCGTGACCGGAAAACTTCGCATCGTTCATTGTTTCCGGTCACCGGTCGGTGGAATTTTCCGTCATGTCCGTGACCTCGCCGAAGCACAGGTCGCAGCCGGCCACGCCGTGGGGATCGTTTGCGATTCGACTACCGGCGGCGATTATGAGGAGCGTCTGTTCGCCGACATGCAGCATCTGCTTGCGCTTGGCATCTGGCGCACGCCGATGCAGCGCCATATCGGCCCCGGCGATATCGCCGCCGCGTGGCGCAGTTATCGCATCATCAAGGAATTGAAGCCGGATGTCCTTCACGGGCATGGCGCCAAGGGTGGCGTCTATGCACGTGTGTTCGGCTCACTGTTGCGGGTATCCAGGTATCGCGTAGCCCGCCTCTATTCGCCGCATGGCGGCAGCCTGCACTATGACGAAGCAACCGCGACCGGGAAGTTCTTCTTCGGGCTGGAGCGATGGATGGAGCGGCTCACCGACCATCTGTTGTTCGTCTCCGGCTATGAGCAGCGAACTTTCCAGCGCAAGATCGGCCTTCCGACCATCCCCCACAGCCTTGTCTATAACGGCCTGCGCGCAACGGAGTTCGACCCGGTCCTCCCGGACGAGAACGCTGCCGACTTCCTCTATATCGGCATGATGCGCGACCTGAAGGGGCCTGACCTGTTCATCGCCGCGCTGGCCCTGGTGGAAAATCGCCTCGGCCGCACGGTGAGCGCAGTCATGGTCGGCAGCGGCGACGATCTTCCGCGCTATCACGAACAGATCAGGCAAGCAGGCCTTGCCGCGCGGGTGCAGTTTCTCGACCCAATGCCAGCGAGAAAAGCCTTTGCTCTGGCAAGGTTTATCGTGGTTCCCTCACGCGCCGAAGCAATGCCTTATATCGTTCTGGAGGCACTGGCCGCAGGCATGCCGATGATTGCGACGGCGGTTGGCGGCATTCCCGAAATCTTCGATACCGGGTCTTCCGCTCTCGTCCACCCACTTGCAAGCGAATTGGCAGGCAAGATGGGCGATGCACTGCTTGATCCCGAAGCCTATTGCAAGAGGATGCCGAGCTTGGCCGCCATGAAGGCCCGGTTCGGCGCCGATGTCATGGCAGCGCAAATTGAAACAGCTTATTATTCCGCGCTTCAAGGACATGCCCGAAGCAAAGACCTTTCAAAGCAATCAGTTGTTTCAAGAGTTTCTTAGCTGATCTCTGGTAATGACCGCGTAAGCGTACGGGTCATTTTCATGAACGAGATCAATCCAGCTCACCGTTTTTCGGTCGAAGCCATTCGGAAATCCGAAACCGAGTCAGCAAAAGGCAGCAAACCAGCGCGGCTCAACAAGGTCGCCCTGCAAGTCGCTTCGCAATATCGGCGCGATACGATGTCGCCCGTAATGGTCAGCGGCATCCTGCGCATCGTGGAATTCATCCTGCTTGCCGCCCTCGGCATCGGTCTGTTTGCTTACCATGTCGGCCTGACGACACATCTGTTCTGGCAATACCCGTTGATCATCGCCGGGGCCTCGTTGCTGACCGTCGTCCTGTTCGAACTCAGCGATCTTTATCAAATCCCCGCATTGATCCATCCGCTCGGCAAGCTAGGGCGCATGCTCCTGTTATGGTCGGGCACCTTCGCGTTTCTCGCTGTCGCCGGGTTCTTCCTGAAAATCTCCGGAGATTTTTCCCGGCTGCTGTTCGGCGCCTGGTATGTGATCGGATTCATCCTGATTTTCAGCGGCCGGATGCTGATGTCACGCCTGATCCGCCGCTGGGCACGCAATGGTGCAATGGAACGCCGCGCCGTCATCGTCGGCGGCGGCAGCGCTGCCGAGGCCTTGATTCGGGCGGTTGAGCGCCAGCCCGACAACGATATCCGCATCTGCGGCATTTTCGATGATCGCGACGACAAGCGCTCCCCGCCGATCATCGCCGGCTATCCCAAGCTCGGCAATATCGCGGAGCTGATCGAGTTTGCCCGCATAGCCCATATCGACATGCTGATCGTTTCGCTGCCGATCACCGCCGAGAAGCGCGTGCTATCGCTGCTCAAGAAACTCTGGGTGCTGCCGGTCGATATCCGCCTGTCGGCACATTCCAACCAGCTCCAATTTCGCCCGCGCGCCTATTCCTTCATCGGTTCGGTGCCGATGCTGGATATCTTCGACAAGCCGATCAACGATTGGGATTCGGTTGCCAAGCGAGCCTTCGACATTGTCTTCAGCCTACTTGGCATCATCATTTTCTCACCCATCATGCTGGCGACGGCCATTGCGGTGAAGCTCGACAGCAAGGGTCCGGTGTTGTTCCGGCAAAAGCGGCACGGCTTCAACAACGAGGTCATCGAAGTCTACAAGTTCCGCTCGATGTATACGGAAATGTCGGACCCGACCGCCAAGAAAGCCGTAACGAAGAACGATCCTCGCGTCACGCGCGTCGGACGCTTCATCCGCAAGACCTCGATCGACGAACTGCCGCAATTCTTCAATTCGCTGTTCGGAAGCCTGTCGCTGGTCGGACCGCGCCCGCACGCCGTCGCCGCGCAATCGCACAACCTGCTCTATAATGAAGTCGTCGACGGCTATTTCGCCCGCCATCGGGTCAAGCCCGGCGTCACCGGCTGGGCGCAGATCAATGGCTGGCGCGGCGAGATGGATACCGACGAAAAGATCCGCATGCGCACCGAATACGATCTCGATTATATCGAGAACTGGTCGCTTTGGGTCGATCTGAAGATTCTCGTACTGACGCCCATCCGCCTGCTCGACACGGAAAACGCCTATTGAGCGCGCTTGCTCATGACCTGCCATCCGTGGCGATCAATGCCAAGCGCATCGCGCTGATCTCGGCTGCTGCAATTGCGTTGGGCGTCCTGCTTTCGGGTTTCGTCATCAACGAGCCCGCGCCTTACGAGCTCTACATGGCGGGGCTGATTGCCATATGGGGGTTGTTCGGGCTGCGGCTGTCGCGCTCGGTGACGCCGCTCCTGGTGCTGCTGATCGTCTTCAACATCGGCGGCATGATCTCGATGAGCCAGATGTCGGACCTCATGAGCACGCCGCTTTACCTTGCGGTGTCGCTGTTCCTGGCATTGACCTCCGTGTTCTTCGCAGCCGTGACGGAGACACGCCCAGGCCTCTACAGGGTGATTTTCCCGGCCTATGTCACTGCCGCCGTGGCGACCTCCATGCTGGGAATCCTCGGCTATTTCCACGCCTTTCCTGGCGCTGAGATGTTCACCAAATATGAGCGCGCAGCCGGGGCGTTTCAGGACCCCAACGTCTTCGGCCCATTCCTGACACTGCCGGGAATCTACCTGCTTTACAGAGTGCTGACAGGGCGCCCGGCCAAGATGTTGCTCTACGCCGTTCCGCTTCTGATCATCGTCGGCGGGATTTTCTTTTCCTTCTCGCGCGGCGCATGGGGCTTGTTTGGCGCCTCGTCGGTGCTGCTGACCATCGGCCTGTTCCTGCAAAGCAGCAGCGGGGCATTTCGTCTGCGCATCGTCGTCATGAGCATAGCAGCCTTCGTGTTCCTGGCGCTGGCTCTATTGATTGCGCTGCAGATTCCCAGCGTGTCCGACCTGTTTACGGTTCGCGCCCAACTCGCCCAGGATTATGACAGCGCCCGCCTCGGTCGCTTCGCGCGCTACGGTATCGGCTTCCTGCTGGCGATGGAAAAACCATTCGGCATCGGACCGCTGGTCTTCGGCCAGATCTATGGCGAAGACACCCACAATATCTGGCTGAAGACCTTGCTCGACTATGGCTGGCTTGGCTTTGCTTCTTACCTGATCCTGATCTTATGGACCGTGGCGGCCGGCTTCCGCATCCTGTTTCGTGATCGGCCGTGGCAGCCCTATCTGCTCTGCGCCTATGTGGTTTTCCTCGGTCATATCGCGCTCGGCACCGTCATCGATACCGATCACTGGCGGCATTTCTACCTGCTGCTTGGTCTGATCTGGGGCGCGATTGGCTTGGAATACCGCCACCAACATGCAGCACGCGCCGGCCGAACGGCACTAGTTTAGCGGACTGATCCGCGCAGTTCGAGCCTGATGCATTTGCCGATCAGCAGATACGGCCTGTTGGCGTTGCTGTCGCCGGCATTGGTGTAGCCGATGCCGTAATTTTCCTGAAAGCGCAGCGTTTTCGAGGAAAAAGTGAAGCCGTTGCCAAGCCCGCCGCAAAACAGCAGCAGCGAGGCATCGGGCCTCCGCAACACGGGGCAATAATGGCTGGGTGCTGCGTCGCCCATGCGCGTCACCGTATAGTCGTCAAGCGTGCTCGATGGCTGGACGACGAAGATCCTGTCGGATGCGTTTACCTCGCCGACCTGCCAGCCCGCACCGGTCCAGTTGAACCCGGTCGCACGCTCGCCCACACATAGAAACGTTTCCGCGCCCGACTGCGCCATCGGCGCCAGCAGCGTCAGCCATGCCGCGAGCAGACAAGATTTCATATTCCACAGTCCCGTTCGCATAGCCCCGGCGAATTATCAGGCGTCGACCCTAACCGGAACTTAACTGCCGGCGCTTTGCACGCGAGACATCACCTTTGCGTGCAAGGCTTACGAACGCAGGCCTTGGCAGCTCAGCTCACCAGCACATCGACGGCTACGAATTTTGTGACGTCGACAAGGCCGATATCCGAAATCCGCAATTCCGGTATCACCACCAAGGCCAGCAGCGAGTGCTGCATATAGGCATTGTTGAGCGTGCAGCCGCATTGCCGCATGGCCTCTATCAGCGCGTTCGCCTCATCTGCCACGATCTCAGCCGGCTGGTCGGACATCAGGCCGGCGATCGGCAGCTTCACCAATGCCAGTTCGCGTCCGCCAGAAAACAGCACCACACCGCCGCCAACCTCGCCCAGGCGGTTCGCCGCCAGCGCCATATCCTTCTTGTCGGTGCCCACGACGATCATGTGATGGCTGTCATGGGCAACGGTGCTCGCCATCGCGCATGGCTTGTCGTAGCCGAAGCCCGAGACAAAGCCGTTGGCGATGTTGCCTGTCGCCCGATGCCGCTCGACCAGTGCAATCTGGCAGACATCGGCCGCGCGATCCATCTGAACAACACCTGCCTTGACCGGCAGCCGATGTTCCAGAGCACGCGTCGGCGCCTGGTTTTCGATGACGCCGATGACGCGCGCCGTGACTTCGGCGGCGCCTTGCGGAGCGGCAATATCGAAATCGGCCGCTCCAAGCTTTTTCCCGAGCCGCATCGTATCCTTGGCCTTTGCCGGATAATCGTAGCGGGGGATATCGGCGACAAGCCTGCCATTCTCGGCCAGAACCTGCCCCCTGCCGATCACCATTTCGATCGGCAGTCCGACAAGATCGGAAGTCAGCACCAGGTCGGCGCGGCGACCAGGCGTGATCGAACCCAGTTCGCGCTCGAGGCCAAAATGCTGCGCAGCGTTGATCGTGGCCATCTGTATGGCGGTGATCGGCTTCAGTCCTTGAGCGATGGCGTGCCGGACCACGCGGTTCATGTGCCCGTCATGGACCAGCGTACCGGAATGGCTGTCGTCGGTGCACAGGATGAAATTGCGTGGATCAAGGCCGAGTTCGGTAACTGCCTTGATCTGGGCGGCGACATCGTACCAGGCCGAGCCGAGGCGCAGCATGGCCCGCATGCCCTGGCGAACGCGCGCGATGCAATCCTCCAGGCTGGTGCCTTCATGGTCGTCGGCAGGCCCTGCCGCCGCATAGGCGTGGAAAGGCAGGCCGAGATCGCGCGAGGCATAATGCCCGCCGACAGTCTTGTGCGCCGCCTGGGTAAAACCGATCTCGTCCAGCATGTTGCGGTCGCCGGCCACGACGCCCGGGAAATTCATCATCTCGCCCAGGCCGATGATGTTCGGCCATGTCATGGCTTCGCGTACGTCGTCGGGGCCAAGACTGGCGCCGGCATTTTCAAGCCCCGGCGCGCTTGGCACGCAGCTCGGCATCTGGACATAGACATTGACCGGCAGGCCGACGGCCTCGTCATGCATCAGCTTGACGCCGCCCATGCCCAGTACATTGGCGATTTCGTGCGGATCGATGAACATCGAGGTGGTGCCATGCGGAATAACCGCGCGCGCAAATTCGCTGACGGTGATCATGCCGCTTTCGACATGCATATGCGCATCGCACAGACCCGGCACGGCATAGCGGCCGGCACCCTCTATGATCTGCGTGGTGTCGGCGGCCGCATGGCTGGCATCCGGACCGATAAAGGCGAATCGCCCCGCCGAAATGGCGATGTCGGTCTGCGGAATGATCTCGCCGGAATGGACATTGACCCAGCGCACATTGCGGATGACCATATCGGCCGGCGTGCGCCCCATGGCCACGTCCACCAGGCGCGGCGCGCTTTCGAACCAGGTCTTGATCATCGCACTTCTCCCTCGCATGCCTGTCCCATAGGAGCAGACGCCCTGACCAAAATGAAGGGGACTTCAAGGGAAAATTTGGTCGGAGTGGCGGGATTCGAACCCACGACCCCTTGACCCCCAGTCAAGTGCGCTACCGGGCTGCGCTACACTCCGAACCGCCAGAAGCCCTATATTCTCCGGGGTTAGGAAGCAACAGCAAAAACGACACTTCAGGACAGAAGCTTATTGGCTTCTGTGAATATCGGCGTTTCGTGAAGAAATCTTCGCCGAAGTCCCCCGGGGTATTCACCGCCTCGTTCCCTGCTGCCGGCTGCGGAACCGGTTGTGATTTGCCAGCGAAGGCGATTAGATCGAAGTAGCGAGGCCTCATGCGCGGTTTTGATTTCACATCCTGGCACAGCCTTCTCGTCACATTGATCGGCGTCGCCCTCTTCACCCTCATCAGCATCGGAATCCGCCTGCTGATGATGTTCACGATCCAGCAACGTCGCGAACGGATGAATCGGCAGATCAACGAGCGCCTGCGCACACTGATTGCAGCGTATAAGACGCTGGGCGGTTCGTTTACCGGCAATCTCACCGTCGATCCGCGCCATCTGCGTGACCTGCGGCGCGGCAACCAGGCAGCAGTCGAGGAAGAGCAGGCCGAAGGCCTCGAAATGACTGCCGAACCGGGATCGGACCGCCCACGGCGCATCAGGGACGCAGTCGAGGCAGCGCTTTCGGACATCATTCTGCTTGGTACCGAGGAACAGGTGCGCCTGGCCGAGCGGGCAGCGCGGGAACTGGTTGCCGGCAACCCGGTGCATACCGCCGAACTCGTCGTCTCGCTTCGCGACTTCATCCGCAAGGCGCTCGACCTTGCTCCCATTCCCGCCGATCTGGACATACCCATGCAAGGCCCGACACGGCCGTCCGGCGCTGGCGGGAAAAATAAAAGTCCAGAAAGAGGCTCCGGCCGTGGTGGTGGCGGCATGGGAATGGGTGTGGGTGGTGGCCTGGGTATGGGGATGGGCGGCTTTGACGACACTTCAAACCGCTAAGGACGGGATCGAAGCTACGTCCATAATAGTGCCTTGACCCCACCTTTCGCAGCGAGGCGGCGTGTATCCACCGAGCAAGCCTGTGGCGGTGCCCTCAGCTCAATTCATCGCAAGGCTGCGCCGGCCTAGAGCCTTTCATGGTTATACGAAAGCAGTTCTGTTTGTCCGATGGCGAGGCGATCCGCCAGGAGGGCGGCGCCGGCCGATGTGGACCATCGGCCAAGTCCGGCCGACGCCGCGGGCG
>NZ_ML133510.1 GCF_003934165.1 Borborobacter arsenicus
CAAGATTGCGCTTCAACAGCCGCAATCCTTCAAAACAGAAGCCTCAACCGCAAACCGACCTGCCAAATGCCGCGTCAGCGGCTTCGTTCAATCCCGTTTATGGGTACGTGACCTAGAGCGTTTCATCCTTTGACAGCCAGGGGGGTAGGACATAGGTCCTATCGGAGATTCGGTCCAAAACAGGCAGGGTTGCTGGAGACGCGGCACTGCGCCTCGAAACGATCGCCTTCCGAAAGCTGCACGACCCCCGCGAAGGTTCCGGCAAACAAGGCGGACATCAGGCACACGACTGCCAAGCGAGCAACCACTGTCATCAACTCCGATCCGGCCCATCGCCGCCACGACGTTCACGGCCTCAAGTCACCCCGATTTACTAAAGCTTTAATCGGATTACGAAAAGTTTAACGGTCGGCATCGGACCGAAACGTGGGAACCGGTTTTCGGATGATTCCGATGCCGGACTGAAGGAATGGTCCGCCCGCATCGCATCAGCACAGACGCGGCCTACTCCGCCGCATCGGACTGGTCGGCGGCGATGTCCGGAAGGTTGGGGTCGCCGGGCGCCGTCTCGCTGCCAAGGTCGGGGAAGGCGACGACGCGGTTGCCGTGAAAATCGGTGCGCACGACGCAAAGCCCCTGTTCTTCGAAATAGGTCAGCAGGCGGCGGGCGCGCCGCGCCGAGTGGCTGCCATAGGCCCGCGCCAGGGCGGCATCGGAAGGGCAGGCGGCGCCGGTGACTGCCGCCTGGGCAACCAGTAGGAACACGCCCTGGAGATCGTCGGGCAGGCTCGCGGAAAGATCCAGCGCCTGCTGCCAGGTCTCGCTTGCCGCGACTGCACCGTCGACGCCGGCGCGAGCCACGGCGAGCTTGCGGCGGAACACCGTCAGCGGCACCGGCTCGCCCGGCACGCGGCGAATACGGCAACGCACCAGAAAGTCCTGGTAGAGGATGGCATCGGAGCGAAAGGAAGCATCCGCATCCTCAAGGATTTCGCCAAGTACACGCTCGATGCCCGCCTCGCGCTCGGCCTCGTCGATGATTGCAAAGATCGGCTCGGCCGGCGCCTCGGCGGTGGGTCTGGGCTGCGAAAGCTGCGCCAATATCTCGGCGGTCGGGGTTGGCGGAGGCGGCGTTGGCGCACGGCGCACCGGCGCGCGCCTTTCTTCCGGGCCGGGGGTGAAGATCAGGTCGCGCGCATCTTCCGGCGCCTCCGGCAGCGGCGTCAGCTTGGGGCTGGTCGAGCGCGGTGCGGTCTCGACCGGCCCGATGGCGACCGGCAGCGGCCGTCGCGCCAGTGCGGGGCCAAGCGCCACGAAATGGCCGCGCGCCAGATCGCGGAACATTTCGGCCTGGCGCCGCTCCATGCCGAGCAGGTCGGCCGCGCGCGCCATGTCGATATCGAGGAAGGTGCGGCCCATCAGGAAGTTGGAGGCCTCGGCGGCGACATTCTTGGCAAGCTTGGCCAGGCGCTGGGTGGCGATGACCCCGGCAAGGCCGCGCTTGCGCCCGCGGCACATCAGATTGGTCATGGCGCCGAGCGAAATCTTGCGCGCCTCGTCGGCAACCTCGCCGCCGACGGCGGGCGCGAAAAGCTGCGCCTCGTCCACCACCACCAGCACCGGATACCAATGGTCGCGCTCGGCATCGAACATGCCGCCAAGGAAGGCCGCCGCGGCTCGCATCTGCTGCTCGACATCGAGCCCTTCAAGATTCAGCACGACCGATACGCGGTGCTGGCGGATGCGGGCGGCAATGCGGGTAAGCTCGGCTTCCGTGCGGGCCGCATCCACCACCACATGGCCGAACTTGTCGGCCAGCGTGACGAAGTCGCCCTCGGGGTCGATGACGCATTGCTGCACCCAGGGCGCACTCTGCTCCAGGAGCCGGCGCAGCAGATGCGACTTTCCTGAGCCGGAATTGCCCTGAACGAGAAGGCGCGTCGCCAAAAGCTCCTCCAGGTCGAGCATCGCCGCCGTGCCATTGGTCGCAGCCCCGATATCGATGCCGACCTTCATGGAACGGGCCTCGACACATGGCGGGGTATTGTGATCGAGCGGAGGATTGACCTGGGAAGATGGATCATTCGTGGTTCAAGCATAAATGGGCTGCGGCACGCTGCGCCCGGCGCGACTCGCCAGCGACCTGCCCAACGGTCTTAGACCATGATGCCGAAAAGTGTGAAACGGTTTTCGGACGGCGTCATGGTCGATCTAATTGATTTTGCCGCATGTGTGCGACACCAGTGATTCCACTTGGCTGCAACATGCTCTAGCGGCTTTCGGCGCAGGAGCAAATCCGACAGCCGGGAGGCGGGCAGATTCCAGTGGACAGGCCTTGTCTGTCGGTTGCCCAGCATCCCTGCTGAAACCTTTGGATCACGTCATGAGGGCTTCGCCGCGGCGCGGTGAGGAAAGGCAATTTCTCGAAGTTTTCTTGCCGGGCGCTGCAAATAACGTTATATACGCCACGATTTCCCATTCTGGTGGCTCTAAAACCACCGCCCGCGTAAAGGGACGCGGGCGAACGAGAGGACTTTATTCCATGGCCAACACGCTTCTCATGCCCAAGGCGACTGCCGTCTGGCTGGTCGATAACACCGCCCTTTCCTTCGACCAGATCGCGCAGTTCTGCGGGCTTCATCCGCTCGAGGTCAAGGCGATCGCCGATGGCGAATCGGCTCAGGGCATCAAGGGCATGGACCCGATCATCACCGGCCAGCTCAGCCGCGAGGAAATCGCGCGCGGCGAGAGGGACACCAATCACCGGCTGAAACTGTCCGAGCCGAAGGTGCGGGTGCCCGAATCCAAGCGCAAGGGTCCACGCTATACGCCTTTGTCGAAGCGGCAGGACCGCCCCAACGCAATTCTGTGGCTGGTGCGCAGCCATCCCGAATTGAAGGACGCGCAGATTTCGCGCCTGGTCGGCACCACCAAGGCCACCATCGAGCAGATCCGCAACCGCACCCATTGGAACTCGGCCAATCTGGTGCCGATGGACCCGGTGACGCTTGGCTTGTGCTCGCAGATCGACCTCGACATCGAGGTGCAGCGCGCCTCGGCCGGCAGACCGGCAGCCGTGCCCGCCGGCGACACGCTGCTGCCTGCTTCCATGACCGAGCGCCTGTCGCCCGACGAGAAGCCGGAGCGCGAGGAGGACGAAGAGCTGGACGCCAATGCGGTGTTCGCCAAGCTGTCCTCGCTGAAGGGCAGGAACACCGACGAGGATGAGGAATAGAGCCGCTCACGGCTCCCGGCGGGCTTGCGTAAGCTCGCGCGACCTTGCGCATCCCTGAAAAAGACAAACCCGCCAGACGAGGTCTGACGGGTTCGGAACCGGAGACGGGCATTTCCGTCTCGTGCGGCTCTGGCTTTACAAGGACTTAAAGCGCGCCGCGAGCGACCCTGGCGATGTCGGCGCGGTTGATGCCGAGATCGTTCAGTTCACGGTTGCTGAGGCGGTTGAGTTCGCGCACCGTCTCGCTGTAACGGCGCCAGTTGCGGAAAGCTTGGATCGGGTTCATTTCGGTTACTCCCTCATTCGTGTTCGGTGAGCTTCAGATAGGCTGCCTCCGACACGGTTTGAACCGACGCTTTTGCATAGCTTCAGTGCAATTGTTGCAATGCACAATTTTCTGCCTGGTAACCTCTCGGTAACTCTGTGCGTGGATAGTGGGGCTTTCCGTTCCGGTGACCGAGCAGCCGATCCGCTCAGGGCATTATCCCCAAGGCCGGCGACGGTTTTCTCAGGAAGATCAGGCATCGACAAGGAATAGTGCTGGATGATGCTTCAACGAGACAGTCATCTTGCGGTGTCTCGGTGTCCGCGTGACAACACCCCGGCAGCATGATTGTGCGATGCACAATATTTGTATCAGATGGTCGGCGGGGTCAATCCGCAGCTGCTAGCCGACGTCGAGCACGATCTTGCCGATATGCTCGCCCTCTTCCATGCGCTCATGGGCGCGCCAGGCTTCCTTGAGGGGGAAGATCATGTCCATGACCGGTGCGATGCGCCGCGCCGCCAGCAGCGGCCAGACCTTCGCTTCCAGCCCGGCGGCGATCTGCGCCTTCACCTCGACCGGCCGTGGCCGCAGCGTCGAGCCGGTATGGGTCAGCCGCTTGACCATCAGCTTGGAAAAATCCGCGCTCGCCACCGCGCCACCCTGCGTGGCGATCTGGACGATGCGGCCCTCGATGGCGGCGGCCGTGTAGTTGCGGCCGACATAATCGCCGCCGACCATGTCGAGAATGACATTGGCCCCGCGCCCGTCGGTCGCTTCCTTGACCACGGCCACGAAATCCTCGCTGCGATAGTTGATGGCGCGGTCGGCGCCGAGCTTCAGGCAGGCCGCGCATTTTTCCGCGCTGCCGGCGGTGGCGATCACATAGGCGCCGAAAGCCGAGGCAAGCTGGATCGCAGTCGTGCCGATACCCGACGAGCCGCCATGTACCAGAAGTGTTTCGCCGCCCTTCAGGCTGCCGCGCTCGAACACATTGTGCCAGACAGTGAAGAAGGTCTCGGGCAGGGCCGCTGCCTCGCTGAAGGTGAAGCCGGCCGGCAGCGGCAGCGCGTTGGTTTCATGCACCCTGGCATATTCGGCATAGCCGCCGCCCGGCGTCAGCGCACAGACCCGGTCGCCGATCGCCCAGCGCTGCACGCCTTCGCCCAGTGCTGCCACTTCGCCGGCCACTTCCAGCCCCGGCAGGTCGGAAGCGCCCGGCGGCGGCGGATAGGCGCCCTTGCGCTGCAGCACATCCGGCCGGTTGACGCCGGCGGCGTGCACGCGGATCAGGATTTCGCCCGTCTCGGGCTTGGGCAGGTCGCGGCGCTCGGGCTTCAGCACCAGCGGGCCGCCGGGCGTGGAAATCGCCACCGCCGTCATCTTCTCGGGAAGTCGATCTCCATCCGCCATTGTGGTTCCTTTCTCTGTGCAGGCCCGACCGCGCCCGGCATTTGCATCATCGCCGCCATTCTATGTAGTCTGCCCGGCGACGCAAACCGGCAAGCAGGGAGATGCTGCCATGGCGATCTTCGACGACGAACCGAAAAAGCCGATGCCGGCGCATGTAATAGGCCAGGACCTTTCGCTGCTTTCGCAAAGCGAGCTTTCCGAGCGAATCACGCTTCTTCGGGCCGAGATAACCCGGCTGGAGGCCGAATTGAAGGCAAAGGACGCAACCAAATCGGCTGCCGAAGCGATGTTCCGGCGCTGATCGGCGCAGCGCTGTCGCCATTGTGCCGTTGAAAAGCCGGAAAGCCGATATTTTCAATTCCCAGCGCTGGAATTCACGAATCGATTCTGTTCGCAAAAGCGCCAGAATGAAAGTCCGGAGCGGCATGTCCGCTCCCATCAATCGCCGGATGGATGCATGCTCGCTGCCTACAGACCGATCCTCTCCCTTCTGCGCGGCACCGCCTTCCTGCTGGCGGCCTCCGGCCTGCACGGCCTTCTCCTGCCCCTGCGCGGCCAGGCGGAAGGCTTCTCCACCGCCGCACTCGGCCTGATGGGCACGGCCTGGGCGGGCGGTTTCGTCGCCGGCTGTTTCTTTGCCCCGCGCCTGGTGCGCCGCGCCGGCCATGTGCGCGCCTTCGGCACATTCGCGGCACTCGGCGCCATCATCGCGCTGCTCACCGGCCTGATGATCGGCGAACTGATCTGGATTCTGTTGCGGGCCTTCACCGGCTTCATCATGGCCGGCGCCTTCATGGTCATCGAAAGCTGGCTCAACGAAAAAGCCACCAACGAAAACCGCGGCACCGTGTTCGGCCTCTATATGATGGTCACCTATGCCTCGATCATGACCGGGCAGATGATCGTGGCCTTCGGCGACATCAATTCGGCATCGCTGTTCATGGTCACTGCTATATTCTTCTGCCTGTCGCTCATCCCCACTGCTGTCTCGACCGCTTCCCATCCGCAGCCATTGCAGGACGTCTCGCTCGACCTGAAGGGGCTTTACGCCAATTCGCCCGTCGCCTGCGTCGGCTGCCTGCTGATCGGCGTCGCCAACGGCGCCTGGGGCACGCTGGGCGCGGTCTATGGCGCGCGCATCGGCATTTCCACCGCCGAGATCGCGCTGATGATGAGCCTGGTCGTCATTGCCGGCGCGGCCATGCAGATGCCGGCCGGCCGTATCTCCGACAAGACCGACCGCCGCTTCGTGCTCGCCGCCGCCTCCGGCATATCGGCCCTGGTCGGCGTGAACATCTTCTTCGCCTCCCCGCGCATCGGCGCGCTGGTCATCGCCATGACCGCCTGCTACGGCGCGCTTGCCTATACGCTCTATTCGCTCGCCGTCGCCCACGCCAACGACCACGCCCGCCCCGAGGATTTCGTCAAGGTTTCGGGCGGGCTGCTGATGCTCTATGGCTTCGGCACCATGATCGGGCCGGTCATCGGTGCGGGGCTGATGGGCTCGATGCGTCCCGAAAGTCTGTTCCTGGCGACCGCGCTCGCCCATCTCTCGCTTGCCGGCTACACGCTCCTGCGCATCCGGCGGCGCGCCCCGGTGCCGGTCGAGGAGCGCGAGGCCTTCAAGACCCTGCCATCCGAACGTGGCGTCACGCCAGAAGCGGTGCGGCTCGACCCGCGCACCCCCGCCGAGCAGGAGCCGCGAGCGGCTGACGAAGCACCGGATGGTTGAGATCGGCGCAGAACAGCCGCACAACTGAGGCGGTATCCAAACGGGGAGATAAAGCGACGCCTGTTTCCAGAACGATGCGTGGGGCCAAGGGGCGATGATCGTTCCGGATGCCTTCACGGCCATTGCCGATCCGAACCGGCGCCATCTGCTGGAGGAACTTCGCCGCGGCCCCAGGACCGTGAGCGAACTTGCTGCGGGATTGCCGATCTCGCGCCCGGCGGTTTCCCAGCATTTGAAGGTCCTGTTGGATACGGGCCTGGTCAGCGCCCGCGCCCAGGGCACAAGGCGCGTCTATGCCATCGACAATGACGGCTTCTTTAAGCTCAATCTATGGCTGGATCAGTTCTGGAGCGGCTAGCAAGGAGTGAGTAACCAGCCCTCAGAGGGGGCTCTTCCTACTCTTCAGCCCATGGCGGCCTGGTCAAATCATACGCTACAGCAACCCTGCCGGTGACGCGATGTTGCCATCCCGGCCGTGAAATTGCAGGCCACCAATCCCACTTCCGGCGACAGGGCCTGCCGCCGGTCGGAAATGTCGGAAGGGTTTAGCGTTACCGTATAAGTTTTGTCAGTGTGTCGTTGGCGACGCCTTCAATTTTTCGATTTCGTCCTTGATTGCCAGCTTGCGCCGCTTGAGATCGACGATTTCAAGGTCATCGATCGACGGATGGCTCAAGGCGATATCGATCTGACGCTCGATGTCGCCGTGCTTCCGCTGCAGCTCTTCAAGATGGTTGGCAAGAGACATGATTGGCGCTCCTGTTTTTTTCAGGGTTCCTCGATCGCACCATCACGGGCGGTTCCACCGCAGGGCCCGCACTATGACGGTACGATGACACTCTGCCACCAGATCATTTGCATGTCGAATAAGTCTTGGTAGCATTTCCTGACAGTCTGAAATGTGCTATGGGCTTGCCGTCGGAGGAAATTGCGCTTCCGGCCCCGCCGGTGGGCGCCCATGCGCCGGAAATTTCTGCAGACGGTAGACATGTCAGACCAGGAACAGAGCGAGATTCGTCTAGAGTTTGCAAAACTGAAACAGGAACACGCCGATTTCGACGCTGCCATTGCGGCGATGATCGCGACTTCCTGCGACCCGCTCCAGATCCAGCGCATGAAGAAGAAGAAGCTGATGCTGAAGGATCGGCTGGCCAAGCTCGAAGACCGGATGATTCCGGATATCATCGCCTGAATGGCCGCGCTGCCAGCAACGATCGACATTCCCTCTCTTTCAGGCCGCGCCCTTGCGGCCAAAGCCCGGTTCGGATAATCGGCAACGGATCATCACTCACCCTGTCCGCCGAACCATCCGGAGGCGAATACTTGGCCAAGCAAAGCGCCGACGTCGCAATAATAATGGGCAGCCAGTCCGACTGGGCAACCATGCATCACGCCGCGGATACGCTTAAAGCGCTCGGCATCCGGCATGAAAGCCGCATCGTCTCAGCCCATCGCACGCCGCAGCGCCTCTATGATTTCGCCACCGGGGCCAAGGCCGAGGGCTTCAAGGTCATCATCGCCGGGGCTGGCGGCGCGGCCCATCTTCCCGGCATGACGGCGGCGCTGACCCCGCTGCCGGTCTTCGGCGTGCCGGTGGAATCCAAGGCACTGTCGGGCAAGGATTCACTGCTGTCGATCGTGCAGATGCCGGCCGGCATCCCGGTAGGTACGCTCGCCATCGGCAAGGCAGGTGCGGTCAACGCGGCCTTGCTCGCTGCCGCCGTGCTGGCGCTGGGCGACGACGCGCTTGCCGCCCGCCTCGACGCCTGGCGTGCCGAACAGACCGCCGCAGTCGCTGAACAGCCGACGGACACGCCATGACAGCACCACTGCCCATCGGCTCGACCATCGGTATCATCGGCGGCGGCCAGCTTGGGCGCATGCTGGCGATTGCCGCCGCGCGCCTTGGCTACCGCACCATGATCCTGGAACCACAGGCCGATTGCCCCGCCGCCCAGCTCGCCAATCGCCAGATCGTCGCCGCCTATGACGACCCTGCCGCGCTTCATGAGCTTGCCGAGGCAAGCGACGTCGTCACCTATGAATTCGAGAATGTGCCGGTGTCGGCCGCCGGGATGCTTGCCACGACCGTTCCGGTCTATCCGCCGGCGCGTGCGCTGGAAGTCTCGCAGGACCGGCTGACCGAAAAGACCTTCCTCAACGGGATCGGCATCGCCACCGCAGGCTTTCGCGCCATCGACGGCGACGCCGACATCGCCAGCGCCCTGCAGGACCTGGGCGGTGCCGGCATATTGAAGACCCGCCGCATGGGCTATGACGGCAAGGGCCAGCGCGTGTTGCGCGGCGCTGCCGAAATCGCCGATGCTTCCTTTTCAGCCATGGGCAACGTCCCGCTGATCCTGGAAGGTTTCGTCTCCTTCGACCGCGAGATTTCCATCATTGCCGCGCGTGGCCGCGACGGCGCGCTGAGCGCCTATGATCCTGCCGAAAACATCCACCGCGACGGCATATTGCACACATCCACCGTGCCTGCCGCCATTTCCCGCCAGACCGCCGACGCCGCCAGGGACACAGCCTTCGCCATTTTGCAGGCGCTGGATTATGTCGGCGTTATCGGCGTGGAGTTCTTCGTCCTTGCCGATGGCGGGCTCCTGGTCAATGAAATCGCCCCGCGCGTCCACAATTCCGGCCACTGGACCGAGGCCGCCTGCACCGTCTCGCAATTCGAGCAGCATATCCGCGCCGTGGCCGGCTTGCCGCTCGGCCGCGCCGCCCGCCATTCGGACTGTGTCATGGAAAACCTGATCGGCGACGATGTGCTGCGCGCCGGCGCCCTGCTTGCCGAGCCGGAACTGATGCTCCACCTCTATGGCAAGGCCGAGGCGCGACCCGGCCGCAAGATGGGTCATTTCACGCGCCTGACGGGCGAAAGCTGAATCACTGCCACAACATGGCCAGGTGCGGTTGACAGGGCGTGGCCACCTCGTTTATGAGCCAGACACAAATTCTGACGCGCTTTCGGGCGCGTCTTTCAGTTCGGCCCTGCGACGGGCCCAGTCGACGGATCGAACAGATGAAGATCAAGAACTCGCTCAAGGCTCTTAAGGCCCGCCACCGTGACAACCAGCTGGTCCGCCGCAAGGGCCGAGTCTACCTGATCAACAAGTCGGCGCCGCGCTTCAAGGCACGCCAGGGCTGATCCCGGCCATCACACGAATTTCAATTTGACGTTCCGCGGACGGAGGATAGATTCTTCCGTATGCGGAGCGTTTGTGCATATCTCATCGGTCTGGCCATCGCAGCGGTGCCTGCCGTGCCGGCGCTGGCGCAAACGGCCCCTGACGCCAAGCAGGCAACCGCTCCGGCCAAGGCCGAAAGCCGGCTGGACTCCCTGTTCGGCAAATTGAAGCGCGAGCGCAATGAAAGGGCGGCCGAGCGCCTCGCCTCGCAAATCCAGGGCGAGTGGAACAAATCCGGCAGCGCTTCCATCGACCTGATGATGCAATGGTCGCAGAATGCCATGGAAGCGCAGAAATTTGATGTCGCGCTCGATTTCCTCGACCAGGTGATCACTCTGGCTCCGACCTATGCCGAGGGCTGGAACCGCCGCGCGACGGTGCATTTCATGATGCACAGCTTCCGCAAGTCGATGGCCGACATCGACCAGACGCTGCGGCTGGAGCCGCGCCATTTCGGGGCGCTGGCCGGCATGGCGCAGATCATGACGGCAAAGGGCAACAAGGAGCTTGCGCTGGAGGCCTGGCAGCGCGTGCTCACCATCTACCCGATGATGCGCAACGCGCAGGACCAGGTCGGCACGCTTTCGGAAGAACTCGCCGGCGAGGCGATCTGACCGTCTTCGCCCTCACGGCATACATCACCCGTGAAATGCTGTGCTGCGCAGCAAGTCGCATATACGGGATGCCTTCCCATTACCTTCGGCCTCACGGAATGGGTCCCGGCTCGCGGTCGCATTCGCTCCCTTGGCCGGGATGACGGCGCGCACCTCTGTGCGTCATCCCACCGTGGGCGCACAAACTCTCCGCGTCATCCCCGCGACTTCCAGGTTTGGATGGCAGTGGAAACGGCCGGCTGTCAGGTCGGCGAGTGCCCTACGCCCCACTGCCTTCGGCGCCGACATAGGCGATGCGCAGCATGTTGGTTGCCCCGGGGGTACGCAGAGGCACGCCGGCGGTGATGATCACCCGGTCGCCGGGCTTGGCGAAGCTTTCGGCAAAGGCGATGCGGCAGGCGCGGTTGACCATGTCGTCGAGATCGGACGCATCGGCGGTGACCACGCAATGCGTGCCCCATACCAGCGACAGCCGCCGCGCCGTCTGCACCACCGGCGACAGCGCGATGATCGGCACTTGCGGCCGCTCGCGCGCCGCGCGCAGGCCCGTCGTGCCCGAAGCGGTATAGGTGATGATCGCCGACAGTTTCAGCGTCTCGGCAATCTGGCGCGAGGCAAGCGAGATCGCGTCGGCGCCGGTTGCCTCCGGTTCGGAACGCTGGGCGTTGATGATGCCGGGATAGGTCGGGTCCTGCTCGACGCGCTCGGCGATGCGGTTCATCGTCGCCACCGCCTCGACCGGATATTCGCCGGCAGCCGATTCGGCCGAGAGCATGATGGCGTCCGCGCCTTCGAACACGGCTGTCGCCACGTCCGAAACTTCCGCGCGGGTGGGCACCGGTGCCGAAATCATCGATTCCAGCATCTGTGTCGCCACCACCACCGGCTTGCCCGCCTTGCGTGCCGCGCGCGTGATCTGCTTCTGGATGCCGGGCACCGCCTCAAGCGGCATTTCCACTCCGAGATCGCCGCGCGCCACCATCAGCGCGTCCGACAATTCGATGATCTCGGCCAGCCGCGTCACCGCCTGCGGCTTTTCGATCTTCGACAGCAGATAGGCGCGTCCGCGTGCGATCTTGCGCGCCTCGGCCAGGTCTTCCGGGCGCTGGATGAAGGACAGCGCGATCCAGTCGACACCGGCTGCCAGCACCGCGTCGAGATCGGCCCGGTCCTTTTCAGTCATCGCGCCGACCGGCAGTTCGGTGTCGGGCAGGCTGACCCCCTTGCGATCCGATATCCTGTTGCCCGCGACCACTATGCAGGTGATCGCCTTGCCGTCTGTTGCGGTCGCCTTCAGTTCCAGCCTGCCGTCATCGATCAGCAGGCGATGACCGGGTTGCACCGAGGCAAGGATTTCAGGATGGGGCATGTGAACGCGGCTGGCATCGCCCGGCGCCGGATTGTCATCGAGCGTGAAGCTCTGCCCGACTTCCAGCATCACCTTGCCTTCGGCAAACCTGCCGACCCGCAGCTTCGGCCCCTGCAGGTCCGCCAATATGCCGATCGGCCTTCCGACCTCCTTTTCCACGGCGCGGATGCGGTGGACGAGCTGGCGCATCAGCGCCGGGTCGGCATGGCTCATATTGATGCGGAAGACGTCGGCTCCGGCCTCGAAGAGCCTTTTGATCATCGCTTCGGAGGAGGAAGCGGGGCCAAGAGTTGCGAGGATCTTTACCTTGCGGCTGCGTCTCATTGAGAATTCGTTCCCGTGACGGCAGCGGTGCCGTCTGTTGCGGGCTCGTCGGTCAGTTGGACCATCCAGCTTGCCTGTTCGCCCGTGTCATATTCCTGAAAACCTGCGCGCTGGAACCCGCGGGCGACACAATCGGTCACGCCGGCGATCTTGAACTCTTTTTCGGCCACGCACATGTTGATCGGCCCATCCCAGCGCCCGCCGCGCTCGGCATCCTCGGCATAGAGATAATAGAAGCGCGACGACAGCGGACCCTCGATCAGCGTCTTGCAGGTCGAGCCTTCGATATGCCACCAGCCTTCGGTGATCCAGCCCGCCTTGGCCCGGTAGCCGATGCCGACGCCGACCAAGTTCTGCGTTGCATTGCAAACGCGGAAATCGGCACGCGCATCGCTCGTGCCCATGAGGCAAGCAAGCGGAAGAGCGAGGAAAAGCAGCCACGCGGCTTGTGCGGAGCGAGTGCGCGCTGCGCCGGCCGGGCCCATCCTCGAATCCCTCTGTTGTGGCTTTTTCATTGTTCGACGTCCCTTTTCGGCAAAGTCTCGCTGCATGTCAACGCGCCCCGGACCCTCAATCCAATCGATTTAGATGCATCATAGCGCCGCATGTCGACCGAAGTTCGATGTTGGAGAAAACAGTGACCAAACAACGGCATTGCACTTGGCGCCCCTTCATGGAATGACGGGCGACCTCGCCACGGCAAACGGGATGTTTGCACTCCATGATCCGATCAGCAGTTTTTGCCCCCTTCGAGCTTATCGACGGCGACCGCAAACGCGGCATCGTTTTGCTGGCAGATCATGCCAAGCGTGATTTGCCCGATGAATACGGCGATCTGGGCCTGCCCGCCAGTGAATTCCAGCGCCATATCGCCTATGACATCGGCGTCGAGCAGGTGACGCGCAAGCTTGCCGCCCTCACCGGCGCGCCGGCCGTGCTCGCCAATTTCTCGCGCCTGCTGATCGACCCCAATCGCGGTGAGGACGACCCCACACTGATTCGCCAGCTTTATGACGGCACGATCGTTCCCGGCAATTATCCGATGACGCCGCAGGAGCGCGAAAAGCGGCTCGACCGCTTCTACCGTCCCTATCAGGATGCGGTGGGGGCGCTGGTTGCCTCGGTGGCGCGGCTAAGCGGCCGCGCGCCCTTCCTGTTTTCCGTCCACTCCTTCACGCCGAACATGCAAGGCCACGCAAGGCCGTGGCATGTGGGCCTGCTCTGGGACCGCGACGACCGCGCCGCCCGCCCGATCATCGAGCTTCTGTCACGTGACGAAACACTCGTGGTCGGCGACAACGAGCCCTATGACGGCGCGCTGCGCGGCGACACAATGTTCAGCCACGGGACTGCCAACGGCTATGCCCATGCGCTGGTCGAGATTCGCCAGGACCTGATTGCCGACGACGCCACCGCCGATGCGTGGGCCGAGCGGCTCGCCGGAATCGTTGACGCCGTCAACGCCCGGTCCGATATACATGAGGTCAGACATTTCGGCTCGCGCAGCGGGCCGGTCCAGGCCGGATAGAATTCCCCCAATCCCGATCCGCAAGGAGGTTCCATGACCGAACTCAGCGAAAACCAGAAACGCGATTTCGAGGCCGCGGCTTTCCGCCGGCTGGTGGCGCATCTGCGCGAGCGCAGCGACGTCCAGAATATCGACCTGATGAATCTCGCCGGCTTCTGCCGCAACTGCCTGTCCAACTGGTATCGCGACGCGGCCGGCGAGGCCGGTCTCGACCTCAGCAAGGACGAATCGCGCGAGATCATCTACGGCATGCCCTATGCCGAATGGCAGGCGCTGCATCAGACCGAAGCCTCAGATGCAAAGAAAGCTGAGTTCGAGGCACGCCGTCCGCGCGATCACTGACCCCCATTTCAAAGGCGCGCAACGGCCCGGCCGGCAGCGACTTGCCGAGCCTTGCCCGCCTATGACATTGTGCGCCCATCCCGGGTTCAGGATCGGTCATTCCAGTGGCTGGATCTTCTCAAAAAGGGTCTGAATTTGAGCCGCCTCGACCGCTCGTTGATTGCCGATCTGCCCCCGTTCGAGGGCATGGCCCCTGCCGATCTCGATCGCATCCTGCAACATGCGCGCTCACTGCTTGTAGCCAGGGAAGAGGCCATCTTCGAACAGGAGCAGGAAGCACATTCCTTCTTCCTGCTGCTCGACGGCCATGTCCGCGTGGTCAAGACGACGCCGCAGGGCCAGCAGGTCATCGTGCGCTATATCAGCCCCGGCGAATTGATGGGCATCGCCCATGCGCTCGGCCGCAAGACCTATCCGGCCTCCGCCATTGCGGCCGCCGATTGCGTCGTGCTTGCCTGGCCGGGCGCGCTGTGGCCGGATTTCGCCGCCAATTTCCCTAGCTTCGGCGCCAACACCTACAAGACCGTCGGCACGCGGCTTCAGGATGCGCATGCGCAGGTCATCGAGATGGCCACCGAGCAGGTAGAGCAGCGTGTCGCCCGCGCCCTGCTCAGGCTAGTCAAGCAGACCGGCAAGAAGACCGAGGACGGCCTGCTTATCGATTTCCCGATCTCGCGCCAGGACATTGCCGAGATGACCGGCACGACGCTGCATACGGTCAGCCGGCTGCTTACCGCCTGGGAGGAGCGGGGGCTGGTCCGCAGCGGTCGCCAGAAGGTTGCGGTTGTCGAGCCGCACAAGCTTTTCCTGCTCGCGGAAGGGCGCTTGCCCAAAGCATGATCCTGAAAAGTTGCAGGCTTTTCGGACAAGATCATGCTTCATCAAAGTCATGATCCTGAAAAGTTGCAGACTTTTCAGACAAGATCATGCTTCATCAAAGTCATGATCCTGAAAAGTTGCAGGCTTTTCGGACAAGATCATGCTCTGGGAGGTCATTATCCCGAATGCTGAACCTGCTTTATTCCTACCGCGCGCAGATCCCGAAGGAGCCCGGCTTCCGGGATGTCATGTTCGCGCGCCGCATCGGCGACGGTGTGAAAAGCGGCGATCGGGCAACCCACGCACAGCATGCCATGGCCAAGGATGACGCCGATGGTGGCCGGCCATTCGCGCATGACCTGGTCCATGCTCATGTTCTTGTCGACTGTGCTGGCCATCCTCGCCGCTCCCGCGTGGAAAGCCGCCACGATAGGCAAATTGCCGCAGCCCCGTCTTTGTGCTGCGGCAAACAGGCGCAAATCCAAGCGCCGTCACGCGCAAACACCATCAACTACAGAGGAGGACGTTAATCCTTCGAGCTCATGAGGCGCCCGAGGGCGACGCCTATGATGCGGCGACGGCTGCTCCATCTGGTTGTTTTTGCGCAGCCAAGTGGTTCCACTTGGCTGCAAAATGCTCGACCCGATTTCGCCTACGACCTCGGCTTGGTCTTTTGGGGATCGTAATGAGCGAAGGGGACGACGGTTGCGGGCAGGCGCTTCTGGTGGCCGTCGAGCTTGCCGATCTCGACCTGGGTGCCGATTGCCGCATGGGCGACGTCGAGGCGCGCGAGCGCGATTGACTTGCCCAGCAGCGGCGAGCGCATGGCCGAGGTGATCTCGCCGATCTGGGCGCGCCCGACATGGACGCAATCGCCATGGCCGACCTCGACATTGGCGTCGATGTCGAGCCCGACCAGCTTGCGGGTCGGGTGGTCCTTGCGCCTTATCAGCGCCTCGCGGCCGATGAAGTCGTCGGTCTTGGTCTTGAGCGGCACGGTAAAGCCGATGCCGGCCTCGAACGGGTCTGTCTGGTCGGAGAAGTCGTAGCCGGCAAAAACCAGCCCCGCCTCGATGCGCACCATGTCGAGTGCCTGCAAGCCCATGGGAGTCAGCCCATGCGGCTGACCTGCTTCCCACACCGCGTCGAACACGGTCTCGGCATGGCGCGGATGGCAGAAGATCTCATAGCCGAGTTCGCCGGTATAGCCGGTGCGCGAGACCACGATCGGCACGCCCTGGTCGTTGCCGATGCGGGCAACGGTGAGGCGGAACCAGTCGAGCTCCTCGAAGGTTGGCTGGTGCGGCGCGGTCCAGACGATCTCTTTCAGGATATCGCGGCTCTTCGGCCCCTGCACGGCGATGTTGTGCATCTGGTCGGTGGAGGCGCGTACCAGCACCTTCAGCCCCAGCTTCTCAGCCGTTTCGCGCAGCCAGATGCCCGAATAGTCGTCGCCGCCGATCCAGCGGAAATTGTCCTTGCCGAGCCGCAGAAGCGTGCCGTCGTCGATCATGCCGCCATGCTCGTAGCACATGGCAGTGTAGACGACCTGGCCGACCGCCAGCTTCTTGACGTCGCGGGTCAGCGTATATTGCAGCAGCGCCTCGGCATCGGGGCCGGTGACCTCGAATTTCCTGAGCGGCGACAGGTCCATCACCACCGCCTTCTCGCGGCAGGCCCAGTATTCCTCCAGCGGTCCGGCCTTGGAGAAGCAGTTGGCCAGCCAGTAGCCGCGATATTCGACGAAGTTGCGGGTGTGCTTGGCAAAGCTCGAATGGAAAGCGGTTTCTCGGGTCATCTTGGGCTCGGCATCCGGAGTGGCGCGCGTGGCAATGGCGCGGGAGAATTTGTTGGCACTCGCATAGGTGCGCACGTGAATGTCGGTCGGGTTCCAGCCATTGGCCGGGCTGGTGTCGTCGGGGCAGGCCGACGAGACGCAGACGATGTCAGTCAGCGCGCGCAGCATCACATAGTCGCCCGGTCGCGACCATGGCTCGTCCGAAAACATCACGCCGTGGGAATCGATGCCTGTATTGAAGAAGAAGTTGATCGCCATCCAGCCGCCGCGCGGTGCAACTCCCCGATCAGCCAATGCGCCGTTGAAATTCTCGGTGCAGTTGACATGGCCGGGATAGCCGATGTCGTCGTAATATTTGGCATAGCAGGCGAGCGCGAAGGCGTCGTGGCGCCCGCAGGTGTCCTGTACCACCTCAACCAGTGGCTCCATGTCCTGGTCGTAATATTTGGCATGCAGGCCGGGCATCGGATAGGCATGGCCCATCAGCGAGCGGGTGGCTGTAACGTCGAGCGGGTGGTCCTTGCCCTGGTCGAGCTTGCGCGCCGAAAAGCACTGGAAGTCGGTGCACTGGCGGCCATCGACGTCGATGATCTGGATGAAGTCGCCCTTCTTGACGAAATAGGACTGGGCGGTAGCCGACTTGACGCGCAGGTCCAGCACCGGGTCGGCGAGCGGCTCGGGCAGGTCCGCACCCTTGCCGCGCGGCCGGATGCGCGCACGCTGCACCAGCACCAGCACCGGCGTTGCGGTGTCGTGGCCGTCGACGGCCATCGGCCCGCCGGGAGCGGCCACGATCAGGCTGCCGTCGCGGGTGACGGTGAAGGTCTCCTGGGTGCCGGCCGGGGTGGTGGCGCCAAACAGGCGCACCGCCTGGGGCTCGGAAAGATCGATCTTGCGCCGGGCAAGGCCGGCGCGGAAGGCCGCCAGGCTCTCATTGTCCTGCAACAAAAGCGCCTTCAGGCCGGCGGCGTTGGAATTGGCGCTGGCGCCCACTATGCCGGCATCGGTCTTGCCGGAAGCGTCTGCGGCGATAAGCTCGCAGGCCTGGCCGCCCTCCAGGTCGCGCAGCGTGACCTGGTCGCCCGCCTCGACGCCGATGAAGATAGCGCCCGCGCCGGCGACCTCGTAGCGCTCCAGCCCCTCCGGCAGGGTCAGCCCCGGCCGCAGCACCACGCTCGCCCGCGGCGGGCCCGCAGAAACCGTGGGATAGATCGACTGCGACATCATTCGCCTCCGAGTGTTTCCTGCATGTAAAATTTTTTCAACGGGAAGAATACGCAGCCTGCCCCCTTTTGGCAAGACGGGAGCAGGATTGCGGTACTTAAGCAGGAGCGTCAATTCCGAAAGCGTGGGATGGGGCGATATGTGGCGATTGTTATGAAGATTGTGCTGCGGTAGAACTCGTCTGGCGCCTGTTTCCACAGGACGGGACTGATAGCAGAGTTATGAAATGAAGGCTGAAATCGACCAGATAACATCGCAAATCATCACCACCCACTCGGTGGGGGCGACGGTGCAGATTGTTCTGGATCGGCTGTTTGCGAAAATAAAATCAGAGGAATATCCGCCGGATACACGCCTCCCGTCGGAACGAGCCCTGGCTTCGGAGATGGGGGTGGCCCGAAATACCGTGCGTGAGGCGCTGGATGTATTGGAAACCCGCAACGTCATCAAAAGGCGGCCCGGCAGCGGCAGTTTCGTGACCTATCGCTCGGAAGATGCGCTCGGGCGGGGCGACAACTCGGTTGCGTTGGAAACCAGCCCGTTGGACCACCTTGTGGTGCGCGGCATACTTGAACCTGAGATGGTGCGCCTCGCCGTCATCAACATGACCCCGCGTGAAGTGCGGGAGCTGGAACAACTCATGTCGAAGATCGAGGGCGTGCATACCGATGTCGCCGCCTTCGTGAAATGCGAAGAGGAAATTTATCGCAAGATTGCGGAAGGCACGCGCAACCCCCTGCTGGCATCCTGTTACGAACTGGCGATCGAGGCCTGCAGATTGAGCTTTCGCACCGCGCTGCTTCGCCGGCACCTGACCCCGAAGCGTATCCTTGAATATCAACAGCGTTACAACACGCTGTTCAATGCGATCGCCTCTCGTGATGTCGAGCGGGCCGTCGAGTTCATCAAGCTGCACCTGATCGAGGAGCAGAAATTACTTCTGCAGGAAGATTGATTCCGGCGTCCGCGTTTTCAGGGCGGCTCTATTGCCGCTCGAGCGCAGGCGTTGCTCCCAAAGCTGCCCCAAATTCGACATTTCCTGTTTGAGAAGGTCCCCATGGCGCTGCAGCCAGCGGGGGATCGAGCCGAAAGCAGCAATTTTCGCCTTGCCGTTCTTCAGCGTTACCACCGGCCAGTCTCCGACCAGCGCGTTGTCGATCCCGAACATGCTTTCGCCCCACCAATGGGCCGGACCGAAGGCGTGGGTGACATGTCCAAGCTGTTTCATTGCCGCCAATACGGATAAGGAGTTGACGCTGTTGCATTTTTCAACCGCAGCATGCCAGATGTCCAGAATTGCGACATATTCCCAACTCACCGCAGTCCAGGTGCCGGGGAAGCGGCGGTTGTACTCGTCGAAGAAGCCTTTCGGCCGGTTGAAGAAAAACGTCTTTTCCGTCAGTTTTTCATCGTCGAAGTCCGGGAACTGGAACACGAAATCTTCCATGAAGTCGACGGACGTCCTGGCGACCAGCTGGTCGTAATAATCCAGCGTGCAGGATATGATCTGGCCCTTGAAGCCCTTCGCATAGGCATACTCGGTCATGGCGTGGACCATTGGCGTATAGCTGGTGCACCAGCATAGGATATCGGCGCCCGAATCCAGCATCGGCTGCACGATCCCGGCTGCAGCGGTCGTGCCGGGATCATACTGAATTTCCTTGGTAATACCGATATTCGCGGCCTTGAATGCCGCGCGATAAGTCGCAAGCGAAGGAAGACCCAACTCATCCGACTGGCTGCAAATTGCAACGCTCCCAAGCTCTGGTTTGGTCTGGGCCAGCCATTCCACCCCGGTCACGTTGTAGATCGGATGCAGTTCGCTGGGGGCGATCAGGTAAGGTGTATCCGGCGACAGGTCGCTGGGCAGCAAGGTGGAAGTCAGGAGTTTGCGACGGGTCAGGTAATCGCGTATCTGCGCAATCGTGTCTCCACCCAGCATCATCAGCAGCTTGATGTCATGCTGTTCCACCAGATGGCGCGCACCTTTTCTGGCCTTCTCGGCATCGTAGCCGCAATCAAATTCCACGATCTTGATCGGATAGCGTCGTCCGTTGATCAACAGCCCGCCGGTTTTGTTCAGCCAGTCCTCCCAGATGCGGCAGCCATGCAATCCGGGCAGGCCCCATGATTCCACCTGGCCGCTAAGCGGAGCCAGGAATCCGATATTCACCGCATTCGGCATGCCGACAGACAGCCGGGGCAGAGCGCTTGAGACCGCGAGTTGATGGGCAAAGCTGGAATTTTGCATGTCGGTAACTATCACCAAAAGCTACAAAATTTCATCCTCCCTGCGGGAATCTTTTCTTCCCCGCAGGAAATCGGTTGACAGATTGGTATAATCAAAGGCACCATTCCTTGAACCAAAAGAACCAATACCAGAATTTCTCCTGGAGGGGTACCGCATGGACAAAAGGGTAGCAGTCATCGGTGCTGGGCCTTCTGGCCTTGCCCAGCTTCGGGCTTTTCAATCAGCCGCCAGCAAGGGCGCGGACATCCCGGAAATCGTCTGCTTCGAAAAGCAGGCCAATTGGGGTGGCCTGTGGAACTACACTTGGCGAACCGGTCTGGACCAGTATGGCGAACCGGTCCATGGCTCGATGTACCGTTATCTGTGGTCGAACGGTCCGAAGGAAGGCCTGGAATTCGCCGACTATTCCTTCGAGGAGCATTTCGGCAAGCAGATCGCTTCCTATCCGCCGCGCGCGGTTCTCTTCGACTATATTGAAGGCCGGGTGAACAAGGCCGGCGTGCGCGACTGGATCCGCTTCGAGACCGTCGTGCGCCTGGTCACTTGGGACGAGAAGACCAGGAAATTCACGGTCACCGTGCAGGACCTGCCCAACGACCATTGCTATTCCGAGGAATTCGACAATGTGATCGTCGCCTCGGGCCATTTCTCGACCCCGAACGTTCCCGAATTCCCCGGCTTCGACCGCTTCAATGGCCGCATCCTCCATGCCCATGACTTCCGCGACGCACGCGAATTCATCGGCAAGGACATCCTGATCGTCGGCACCAGCTATTCGGCCGAGGACATCGGCTCGCAATGCTGGAAATACGGCGCCAAGTCGATCACCAACTGCTATCGTACCGCACCCATGGGCTTCGACTGGCCGGAAAACTGGGAAGAAAGGCCGCTGCTGGAGAGGGTCGACATCAACACCGCGACCTTCAAGGACGGTTCGACCAAGCGGATCGACGCAATCATCCTGTGCACCGGCTACAAGCACCACTTCCCCTTCCTGACCGACGATCTGCGCCTCAGGACCGCCAACCGCCTGGCCACTGCCGATCTCTACAAGGGCGTGGCCTATGTCCACAATCCGGCGCTGTTCTACGTGGGCATGCAGGATCAGTGGTTCACCTTCAACATGTTCGACGCCCAGGCCTGGTGGGCGCGTGACGTGATCCTCGGCCGGATCAAGATACCCGCCGACAAGAAGGAACTGGTTGCCGATGTCGAGGCGCGCGTTGCCGGCGAGGATGCCGGCCAGGACAGCTACGACGCGATCCGCTATCAGGGCGACTACGTCAAGGAACTGATCGCCGAGACCGACTATCCAAGCTTCGACGTCGACGGTGCCAATGAAGCCTTTTTCCAGTGGAAGAAGCACAAGCAGAAAGGCATCATGGAGTTTCGCAACCACTCCTATCGTTCGGTCATCACCGGCACGATGGCGCCGCCGCATCATACGCCGTGGAAGGACGCGCTCGACGATTCGCTGGAATCCTATCTCGGCATAGAGGAGACACCAGCCGCAGCGGAATAAAACCGGTTGCCGGCGAACGGGAATACCCGCGCCGGCCAGTTTTTCACGACAGTAGCCACGGGAGGGTGAACACTGTCTGACGCACCTATTCTGGAAGTCCGCAACGTAACCAGAAAATTTGGCGGCCTCATCGCCGTCAATAATCTGTCATTTTCGGTGCGGCGCAACAGCATCCACGGCCTGATCGGCCCCAACGGGGCCGGCAAGACCACAACTTTCAGCCTGATCAGCGGCTACTATAAGCCGACCAGCGGCCAGATCCTTTACGACGGACAGGACGTGTCCGGCATGAGGACCAGCCATCTGGCGCGCCGCGGGCTGATCCGCACTTTCCAGGGCACGACGCTGTTCCAGGAGTTCAGCGTACTCGACAATGTCCGGGTCGGCTGCCATCGCAGCGCCGGCGCGAGCTTCATTGCCCGCATCACCGGCGGCGACGCGCCGGTGGAGCGCGCCGCCGAGAAGAAGGCGCGCGAAATCCTCGAATTGTTCGACCTTGCCGCACTGGCCGACGAGCCGACATCGAGCCTGCCGCATGGCCACCAGCGGGCACTCGGCATGGCGGTTGCGCTGGCCGCCGACCCGGCCGTGATCCTGCTCGACGAGCCGTTCACCGGTATGAATCCGGAGGAGACGCGGCGGATGATGGAGCATGTGCGCCGTATCCGCGACGAGCATGACATGACCATCATGCTGGTCGAGCACGACATGCAGGCGGTGATGGGGCTGTGCGAGCGCATCACGGTGATGAATTTCGGCCAACTCCTCATGGAAGGCACGCCGCAGGAAATCGCCAACGATCCGCGTGTCATCGAGGCCTATCTGGGGCGTGACGACGATGCTGCTTGATGTCCGCGACGTTCATGTCCACTACCACAAGGTGGCAGCCCTGAAGGGTGTCAGCCTGCAGGTTCCATCCGGCGGCATCGTCACCATCATCGGCGCCAACGGAGCTGGAAAAAGCACGACGCTGCGCAGCATTTCCGGCTTGGTGCGGCCGTCTTCGGGCGAAATCCATTTCGAAGGCGAGCGGATCGACCACCTGCCGGCCGAGCAGATCGTGGCGCGCGGCATTGCCCATGTACCGGAAGGGCGCCGCGTGTTTCCCGACCTCAGCGTCGAGGAAAATCTGCGCATCGGCGCCTTCCTGCGCTCCGACAAGGCGCAGATCGAACGCGACATCGAACGCATCTTCCAGCGGTTCCCGCGGCTGAAGGAGCGGCGCACGCAGTGGGCGCGCACGCTTTCGGGCGGCGAGCAGCAGATGGTGGCGATCGGCCGGGCGCTGATGTCGGGGCCGAAACTGCTTTTGCTCGACGAGCCGTCGATGGGCCTGTCGCCGGTGATGGTGCAGGAGATTTCGCGCATCGTGGCCGACATCGTCGAGACCGGCGTGCCGGTGGTGCTGGTGGAGCAGAATGCCGGCTTGGCGCTGCGGCTGGCGTCCTACGCCTATGTGCTGGAGATCGGCAGCGTTGCGGTGGAAGGGCCGGCGGCGGAACTCAAGACCAACGACCATGTCCGGAGGGCTTATCTCGGTGCCTGAAAACTGGAGCTTCCAGGACCTGATTGCCGCCGGCTGGAGCGAGGCGGACCTGGAGTGGGAACGGCTGACGGTGCAGGCACTTTCCGATCTTGCGACGGGCAGGGCAGGCGACGCCTTCGACGGCTTCGGCCGGGCGCTACGGCTGGCGCGCACCGACCTTGCCAAGGACGATCCGCGGCTGGCGACCAGCCTCAGCAATCATGCCGCGGCAATGGCGGCGGCAGGCGAGGGCGCCATGACCGGCCAGATCCGCGCTTCGGCCGCGCAGGCCTGGGCGTCGTGCCAGGGCTGGGTCGTCCGCATGACGGCGCCGCGTACCGCACGCTCCTCGATGTTTCATCTGCGCATGGAGCGGCTTCATCGCCCGGCCTATGAGGAGCGCTGGCGTGAGAAGGGGCGCGAGCTGCTTGTGGAGGTGCAGGGCCGGATAGGCGGGTGCGAGGCGCTTGTCCTGATCGATCCGGAGGAGGCTCACCGGCGCGTGGAGCGCTGGCAGCGTGAACGGCCGGTGACGCTGAGCGATCCGAGGAAACTGCTTGGTGCGGTCATCCTGCTGGCGGCGAAGGCCGAGGACCCCGATCAGCGTGACGGCAATGGAGAATTGGTGGCGGCCACGAACTGACGGAGGATCGACGTGGAGAGGCGGCTTCCGGCCGCCTCGTTCGCCTGAGGGAAGACGGATGTGGCGTGGAGGCGGCACATCCGAAGAAGAGAAGGACAGGCAATCAGAACCGGCCCCGGGAGGACCGTAAATTCGGGGCCACATAGCGGAGGAACTGCAATGAAATCTGCGTCCAATATCTCGCTTAACAGACGAATGCTGCTTGCCGGTGCCGCCAGCACCGCATTGTTGCCGGTGGTGGGGCTGCCGCGCGTCAGCTTCGCGCAGGAAGATGTGGTGAAGATCGGCTTCCTGGCGCCTTTGACCGGTCCGGTCGCGGCCTGGGGCAAGCCCGGCCTCGATGGCTGCAAGATCTGGGCCGACTGGGCCAATGAGGCCGGCGGCATCGAGATTGACGGCAAGCCGCACCGGATCGAACTGGCCTCCTATGATGACGAGGATGATGCCGGCAAGGCGCGCGCCGGCGCTACCCAGCTCATCCGCGAGAACGACGTCAAGTTCATCATGATGCTGGGCGGCAATTCCTGGCCGGGTGTGGAAGAGATTGCGGCGCGGCAGGGCATGTTGTTTTCCACGCTGCTGCCGAGCGACCTGACGCCGGATACCGAGACGCTTATCGCGCCTTGCGAAGTCCATCCGATCTACAACGTGACCGGCGTCGACTGGCTCGCGGCCAACCGGCCGGAACTCAAGACGGCGGTGATCTGCGCGCAGGACGACGCACTCGGCAAGCCGTCTGTGGCGACCTATCTGGCCGCCTTCGAGGCCGCCGGCATCGAGATGGCAAGCCCGCCGCTGTTCTTTGACCCGGCCACCACCGACTTCGCGCCGGTGATGACGCAGTTGCTGGCCAAGAATCCCGATATTCTGTGCCTCGACACCTGCTATGCCGACTACGTGCAGCCCTTGTGCGAGCAGGCTTTCCAGCAGGGCTATAAAGGCCAGATCATCTCCTGCACGCTGGACTTCTACCAGCGCATCGTCGAGCGTACCTCGAAGGAATTCATGGAAGGCGTGATCTTCCAGTTCCCGGATTTCGACGACAAGGCGCTCAACGATCCGCGCATCAATTTCAAGAAGCCGAACGAATTCTACGCCGAATATATCAAGCGCTACGGCGCGACCGAGTGGTCGGCAGTGTCGTGGGAATATGCGTCGATCATGGATCTGTGGGCGGATGCCGCCCAGCGCGCGGGCAGTGTCGAGCCGGAGGATGTCCTGGCGGCCATGAAGGACGGTGGCAAGGGCAAGCATGCCTTCGGCGAAGCGCGCTGGTGGGGCAAGGACCTGTTCGGCCTCGACAATGCGCTGGTCGGCGACTGGCCGGTGGTCGTCATTCGCGACGGCAAGGCGACCATCGCCGAGTTCCGCTCGATCCCCGACTGGTGGGACAAGAACAGCGAATTGCTGGTCAAGCATATGAAGGAACTGGGCCAGATGTGGGACCAGCGCATCTAAGCGCGGTTGGCCAACGGCCCGGCACAATAGAGATCAACAACCCGAAGGACGGAGCATGTCGGATTTCCTCCTGCAGACCGTTTTCAACGCTTCCTATGCCGCAAGCTATATGGCGCTGATTGCCGTCGGGCTGGTGCTTATCTTTGGCGTCATGGGCGTGATCAATTTCGCCCATGGCGAGCTTTATATGGCCGGTGCCTATGCGGTGGTGTTCTTCTATGCCGGGCTCGGCCTGCCGTTCCTGGCGGCGGTGGCGCTAGGCCTGGTCTTTGTCGGTTGCCTCGGCATGCTGATGGAACTGGTGCTGTTTCGACCGCTCAGGACCAATCCGCTCGGCGGATTGATCGCCTCCATCGGATTCCTGCTCATGCTGCAGACGATCGCGGTGCTCGGCTTCGGCCTGCGCAACCAGAATGTGCCGCCGGTCTCGCAAGGGCGCATCACCATCGGCGGCGCGTTCCTGACCTATGAACGGCTCTATGTGATCGTGGCGACGGTGGTGCTGCTCACCGCACTGTGGCTGTTCTTGCGCCGCAGCAAGTTCGGCTGGGCGTTGCGGGCCTGCGCGCAGGACCGCGAGGCGGCAGCGCTGCAGGGCATCTCCATCAACCAGACTGCGCGCTATGCCATGTTCATCGGTGCCGGTCTTGCCGGTGTTGCCGGCGCGATGACGGCGCCGCTGGTGGCGCCTTCGCCCTTCATGGGGCACACGGTGATCGTGACCGCCTTCATCATCATCATCGTCGGCGGCATCGGCAGCCTGGAGGGGGCGGTGGTGGCGGCCATCCTCTATGCCTTCGTCCATACATTCGTGACCACCTTCTATGACGGCGTGATTGCCAACATCGTCGGCCTGCTCCTGATGCTTGCCGTGCTGGTGGTCAAGCCGCATGGCCTGTTTGGAGTGCGCGAACGTGCCTGAGAAAAACACGATAGGCGCAGCCGGCCTTTTCGGCATCCTGATCCTGGCAGCGGTGCTGCTCGCCGTCCCGCATCTGGTCAGCTTCTCCCAGCAGGAGCTGCTGGTCTTCCTCACCATCAACGTGCTTCTGGTGGTCAGCTACCGGCTGCTGACACTGACCGGCGAATGGTCGCTCGCCCATGTCGTGATGATGGGGGTAGGCTCCTATGGCAGCGCTCTCTACGCCAAGAATTTCGGCTTTCCGGTGCCGATCGCCATGCTGGCGGGCGCGGCGACGGCCGGGCTGATCGCCGCCCTGCTCAGCTTTCCGCTGTTTCGCATGAAGGGGTTCTACTTCCTGATCGGCTCGTTTGCCGCCGGCGAGGTGATAAGGCTGATCTGGAAGCGGTTCACCGATCCGTTCGGCGGACCCAAGGGCATCAAGCGGATTCCTGGCTTTCCGGAGGTCGATCTCGGCTTCATCCAGATCGATTTCTACCAGCCGGAGAACTACTATTATCTCGTTCTGGCGGTGGTGCTGGTGTCGCTGTGGGTGCTCTACCGCATCGAGAGGTCGCGCCTCGGGCTGACCTTCCATGCCATCCACTGGCAGGACAAGCTGTCGGAATCGGTCGGCATCGACACCTTCCGCCATCGCATGCTGGCCTTCGTCATCGCGTCATTCTTTGCCGGGCTCGCCGGGGCGCTCTATGCCCACTATCTCAGCACGGTCAACCCGAACCAGTTCGACGTCGACACCATGGTCTATGTGCTGATCTGGACGATCGTTGGCGGCACGACCCGCTGGTATGGGCCGATCCTGGGCGTCATAGCGCTGACCATCATCGACGAGGTCATCCTGCGGGCGATCGGGGCAGACCAGATCCGGCCGCTGCTTTATGGCGCGATCCTGATCGCGGCTATCTTGTTCCTGCCCAACGGGCTCGAAAGCCTGGTCATCAAGGCGAAGGACGCATTGCGTCGCCGCGAGGGCGTGGCCGTGGAAAAGGTGGCTGTGCGCAAAGGCGCTGGGTAAAGGCGGCTATTCGGCCGCCTCGTGCAGGGGAATGAGGCGGCGCCCGACCTGCTGCAGATGCAGCCGCATGGCGGTCGAGGCACCGGCAAGGTCGCGGTCGGCAATGGCGTCCACGATCCGCTCATGATCGGCGAAGCTGTGATGATCGGCGGGGGGCCGGGCGCCCTCAGAGCGCAGCCGGCCCCAGACCACGGTACGGCGCACCGCGTTCAGCACGTCGAATAGGCCAAGCAGCACATTGTTGCGGCTGGCCTGGGCGATTTGGCGATGCAGCAGATTGTCGATGTTCTCATATTGACGCCAGGTCGCGGCCTCGCGTGTCTGCACCAGTGACTGGCGCATGGCGGCGATGTCGGCCAGCGTGGCATGCAATGCGGCCTCGCGCGCGATTTCCGGCTCGATGATAAGCCGTGCGCGCATGACATCGGCTGGGTTGGTCTGCCGGGCAATTTCGGAAATGCCGATGGTTTCCTCGATCGGCCCGCTGCCGACGAAGGTACCCTTGCCGACATGGCGCCAGATATGACCGTCCTTCTCCAGCACGTCGAGCGCTTTGCGCAGATCGCCGCGTGAAACGCCGAGGCTCTCGCACAGCTCGCGCTCGGGCGGAAGCCGGCCATCTTCGGGCAGGTCGAGTTGCGCCAGATAGGCCTGGAGTTGCACCAGAGCCGCCTGGCCGCCATTTCCAATCCTGTCCTTTGGTTCAACCAATTCGATACGCTCCTGTCCGAATCTGCTCATAATGCCATTGCCGGAACCGGTCAACCGCTTGGTACAGAAGGGAAACGGCGATCAACATTTTCGATTGACTCTGAAAACTTCCTGACCAATTCTACCATAATATCGAACCAATCAGGAAATTGGTTATGGGAGGGTTGACGATGACGGGGTTCTCCAGACGCACACTACTCGCTAGTTTTCTTGCTGCGGCCATGGGCGGCGCGATGGCGGTTCCGGCTGCCAGCGCCGGTGAAATGAAGATCGCCTTCGGTGATCTTCCGGGTATCGAATCGATCCAGACACTGGCGGCGATCGAGCGCGCCAAGGAACGGGGCGTCGGGGTCGAGCTGATCATCCTCAATGACGAGGATCTGGCAGCGCAGGCGATTGTCGGCGGACAGGCCGATGTCGGCATCGGCGCGCCCTATACGCTGATCCAGAAGGCCGGGGTGCCGATCCGCATCTTTGCGCAAATCTCCACGCAGCGCTTCTTCCCGGTCGTCAATGCCGAGGCCTACAAGGGCTGGAAGGATCTCGACGGCCAGGAGATCGCGGTGCAGGCGCGCGGCTCGGGCACGGAAGCGGTGATGATGCTGATGGCCAAGAATAACGGCATCAGCTACGGCAAGGTCAGCTATGTGCCCGGCTCGGAGGTGCGCCGCAACGCGCTGCTTCAGGGCACGATCAAGGCCTCGATCGTCGATGCCGCCAACCGCCGTGCACTGGAAGCGGAAGCGCCGGGCAAGTTCATCGTGTTGCCTGTCGAGAATGTCAGTGCCACCGACGAGGCGCTGTTCGCCACGGCCGATTATCTCAAGAATAATGCCGCCGATGTCGACATATTGGTCGAAGAACTGATGAAAACGGCGCGAGAAATCACCGAAAACCCTCAAGTTGCGGTGGAATTTCGCAACAAATATAAACTTTTGCCCGATCTTGGCGCCGAAGCTGACGCAGAAATCGCCGAATATTACAAGGAAACGGCTGAAGCCGGCGCGCTGGCGGTGAATGGCGGCGGCGCGGAAGCTGCTGCCGACGACTTCGCCTTCTTCACTGCCGCCGGCCAGATCGAGGGCGATCCGGCATCGCTCAAGATCGAGGATTTCTGGGACGTCAGCGTCATCGACCGCGCGCTGTCCACGCTGGGCAAGAAATAGGCGGCGGGCCCGATGGCGGCGCAAATGCAAGCGGGCGGGGCAGTCAGCTTCGCCGCGCCATCGCGGAGTTCGCAGGCGGTGCGGCTGATCGAGCGGCCGATCGTCCTGCGGCTCCTTTCGATCGCGCTGTTTGCCGCAATCTGGCAGATAGCGGGGCTCATTCCGGTGAGCTTTGCCTTCCCGACATTTTCCGACACGATGATCGCATTCGTCACCATGATGGCCGATGGCAGCCTGCCCACGGCTTATGTATCGACACTGCAGCCGCTGATCCTCGGCGTGATCCTCTCGACATTCGTCGGGGTCGGTATCGGCACGCTATGCGGGTTGTGGCGGCCGGGAGAGTGGCTGCTCATCCCCGTCTTCATCGTGCTGCAGGCGGCACCTGTCGCGGCCTTCATTCCGCTGGTCACCTTCATCTACGGCATCGGCATGACGGCCAAGACGCTCGCCGTCATCATCCTTGCCCTGCCGGTGATCGTGCTCAACACCTACAAGGCGGTGCGCAACGTCAATGAATCGCTGCTGGTCATGAGCCGTTCCTTCATGGGCACGCGCTGGCAGGAGGTGATCAAGATCGTCCTGCCCGATGCCAGCCCGGTGATCTTTGCGGGATTGCGGCTGGGCGTTGCCGCCGGCTTCGTCGGCGTGGTGCTGGCCGAATTGCTGATCACGCCGACCGGCATTGGCGACCTCATCACATTTGCGCGCTCGCGTGCCGACTATGCCGGAATGTATGCCACCATCGCCTCGGTCATCGCGCTTTCGACGGTGACGCTGGTGGCGCTGCAATGGATCGAAGTCCGTGTCTTCAGGCCGGAAAAAAGAGGAGACTGAAGATGCGTGCAGCCGTCGTTCGAAATGAAACTGTCATGACCGAACCCGCGGTCGACGCAATCGTGGAGGTGCGCGGCATCTCCAAGACCTATGGCAGCGTGGAAGCGCTGCGCGAGATTGACCTCGACTTTCCACGCGGCAAGCTGACCAGCCTGCTGGGACCGAGCGGCTGCGGCAAGACCACGCTTTTGAAGATCATTGCCGGGCTGATCGAGGCCGATGGCGGCACGGTCGCTGTCAATGGCAAGAAGGTCAGCGCGCCGGGGCCGGAACGCGCCTTCGTGTTCCAGGATTTTGCCCTGCTGCCCTGGGCGACGGTTCTGCGCAATGTCGCCTTCGGGCTGGAACTGCGCGGCACGGCGAAGGAAGAGCGCGAGACGACGGCGCGCCGCTATATCAAGGATGTCGGGCTGGCCGGCTTCGAGGACAAATATCCGCATGAACTGTCGGGCGGCATGCGCCAGCGTGTCGGGCTGGCGCGGGCGCTGTGCGTGGATGCCGACGTGCTTCTGCTCGACGAGCCGTTTTCGGCCGTGGACGAGCAGAACCGGCGCAAGTTCCAGGAAGACCTGATCCGGCTGCGCACCAACCAGAACAAGACCTTCATCTTCGTCACCCATTCGATCGAGGAGGCGGTCTATATCTCGGATCGCATCGTGCTCCTGTCGCCGCGCCCGGGGCGGGTGTCGCGCATCATCGAGCCGCAGATCGACCGCTCGGGCGACCCCGACCGCATCCACCGCGACCGGCACTATCTCGATACGGTCGAGGAGATTTGGCAGGGGCTGAAGCAATATGTGGAGTAGGACGCGATGACCCTGTTTGGCTACCGCGTGCCGATGATGGCCTCGCTGCTGGTCTGGTGCGTGCTGTGGGAGATCGTGGGGCGGCTCGANTCGAGGAGATTTGGCAGGGGCTGAAGCAATATGTGGAGTAGGACGCGATGACCCTGTTTGGCTACCGCGTGCCGATGATGGCCTCGCTGCTGGTCTGGTGCGTGCTGTGGGAGATCGTGGGGCGGCTCGAACTGATGTTCATCCTGCCGCCCTTCAGCGATGTGCTGGTGGCGGCTGTGGACCTGGTGCAGCTTCCGTCCTGGCAGAGTGCGACGGTGACGACGCTGCGGGCTTTCCTGATCGGCATGTTTCTGGCCATCGTGGTCGGCATCCCGCTCGGCATGCTGATGGGCCGGGTCAAGATCGCCGACGACCTGCTCGGCATGTGGGTCAACATCTTCTCCAGCGCGCCGCTCTCGGCCATCGTGCCGGTGCTGATGATCCTGTTCGGCTTCGGCGAGAACACGATCATCGCCGCTGTGTTCCTTTTCGCCATCTGGATCATCGTGCTCGATACGCGCGCCGGCGTGCGCCATATCTCGCCCTCGCTGATCGAGATGGCGCGTTCCTATGGCGCCTCGCAACCGGCGCTCTATGGCAAGATCATCGTCTGGGCGGCCTTGCCCGAAATCCTCGCCGGTATAAGGCTGGGGCTCATCAGGGGCGTCAAGGGCGTGGTCATTGGCCAGTTGCTGGTGGCGATCGTCGGCTATGGCGCGCTGTTCGAGACGTTTTCGCGCAATTTCCGCATGCCCCAGTTCTGGGCGCTGACCATCATTCTGTTCGCCTTCGCGCTCGTGGTCTCGGCACTGATCGAGCGGGCCGAGGCGAAAGTCGAATTCTATGCAGGAGTAAGATAATGAATATCCAGGATGCGGCCTCCAACTATGTGATCAAACCGCCCGCGATCGCCGCGCTGCCGGTTGCCGGTTCGGACCGGCAGTTTCCGGTCCACCGGGTCTATTGCGTCGGCCGCAACTATGCCGCGCATGCGGTGGAGATGGGACACGACCCCGACAAGGAACCGCCCTTCTTCTTCCAGAAGAATCCCGACAATCTCGATACCAGCGGACAGTTCCCCTATCCGCCGGCCTCCAATGATGTGCATCATGAGATCGAGATGCTGGTGGCGCTGAAAGGCGGCGGCAGGGACATCCCGTTGGAGAAAGCGCTCGACTGCGTCTACGGCTATGGCGTTGCCCTCGACATGACAAGGCGCGACCTGCAGGGCAAGGCCAAGGAGATGGGCCGGCCGTGGGAAGTGGGCAAGGCCTTCGAGGCATCCGCGCCCTGCGGTGCGCTGGTGCCGGCCGAAAAGATCGGCCATCCGAACCAGGGTGCCGTCTGGCTCGACGTCAATGGCGAACGCAAGCAGACCGGCGATCTCAACCAGATGATCTGGAAGGTGCCGGAGATGATCAGCTATCTGTCCGGCCTGTTCACGCTGATGCCGGGCGATGTCATCCTGTCGGGAACGCCTTCAGGCGTCGGCGCGGTCAATCGCGGCGACGTGCTGCGCGGCCATGTCGAAGGGATCGGCGAGATCGAGGTCCGTGTTGTCTGAGCAGGGATCGATCATCGAGCGGCTGGTGCGCGGACAGCACGACGCCCCCGCGATTCTTGCGCCGGAACGAAGCGCGCTGACGCATGGCGGCCTGCGCCGATTGATGGCGGATGCTGCCGGCCAGTTGCATGCGCGCGGGATAGGGCGGGGCGATCGCGTCGCCATCGTGCTGCCCAACGGGCCGGAAATGGCGACGGCTTTCCTGAGCGTTGCCGCCGCCGCCACCACCGCGCCGCTCAACCCCGCCTATCGTGCCGAGGAACTCGACTTCTACCTGACCGATATCGGCGCCAAGGCGATCCTTGTCGCGGAAGACGAAACCGGCCCGGCCGTCAGCGTTGCCGAGCGGCTCGGGATCGGCGTGCTGCGGCTGGTGGCGCTGCATGACGCGCCGGCGGGCAGCTTCCGGATAGAAAGCGAGGCGGGGGTGCCGGCGGCATCCGATCTGGCGCAGGTGGAGGATGCAGCGCTTTTGCTGCACACATCGGGCACCACATCGCGGCCCAAGCTGGTGCCGCTGCGCCACGCCAATCTGGCGGCGTCGGCCGCCCATATCGGCGCGACGCTGAAGCTTGGCGAGGCGGATCGCTGCCTCAACATCATGCCGCTTTTCCATATTCACGGGCTGGTCGCGGCGGTGCTGTCCTCGCTTGCCGCCGGCGCCAGCGTGTTCTGCACGCCGGGCTTCAATGCACTGAAATTCTTCCAATGGCTGAGCGAGGCGCGGCCGAGCTGGTACACGGCGGTGCCGACCATGCACCAGGCGATACTGGCAAGGGCGGCGCGCAATGGCGAAACGGTGACGGAAGCGCAATTGCGCTTCATCCGCTCCTCATCCGCCTCGTTGCCGGCGCAGGTGATGGCGGAACTGGAGGCGACCTTCCGCTGCCCGGTGATCGAGGCCTACGGCATGACCGAGGCGGCGCACCAGATGGCTTCGAACCAGTTGCCGCCGGGCAAGCGCAAGCCGGGCAGCGTCGGCCCGGCAGCCGGACCGGAGATTGCCGTGATGGCGGCGGACGGACGGCTGCTCGGACCGGGCGAGACCGGCGAGGTGGTGATCCGCGGCCCCAACGTCACCGCCGGCTACGAGAAAAACCCCGATGCCAATCTTGCCGCCTTCGCCCATGGCTGGTTTCATACCGGCGACCAGGGCGTGCTCGATGACGACCGCTATCTGCGCGTAACCGGCCGGCTCAAGGAGATCATCAATCGCGGCGGCGAGAAAATCTCGCCTCTGGAAGTGGACGAGGTGCTGATGGATCATCCCGCTGTCGCACAAGTGGTCACCTTCGCTATGCCGCATGACAAGCTTGGCGAGGAGGTGGCGGCGGCGATCGTGCTGCGCGAAGGCAGCGTGGCCGGCGAAAGCGAAATCCGCGATTTCGCTTCCGGCCGTCTCGCCGATTTCAAGGTGCCGCGCCGTATCGTGATCCTCGAGGAAATCCCGAAAGGCGCTACCGGCAAGCTGCAGCGGATCGGCCTTGCGGCCAAGCTCGGGCTTGGCTGATGCGTATAGCAGTATTCGGTGCGGGGGCGATCGGCGGCTATCTGGCGGCAAAGCTTGCCGGTGCCGGCCGGGTCGAGCTGTCGATCGTGGCGCGTGGCGCACATCTTGAAGCCATCCGCAAGGATGGGCTGCGGCTCATCGAGGATGGGCAGGAGAGCGCTCATCCGGTGAGGGCTGCAGCCGACGCAGGCGAATTGGGCGTGCAGGACTATGTCGTGCTGGCGCTGAAGGCGCATTCGCTAGGGCGCGCGCTTGACCAGATCACGCCGCTGCTCGGGGCCCAGACTGCCGTGGTGACCATGCAGAACGGCGTGCCCTGGTGGTATTTCTACAAGTCCGGCGAGGCATTGGAGGGGACCCGGATCGCCGCCGTCGATCCGGATGGAGCGATCTGGGATCGGCTCGACCCCGAGCGGGTGATCGGATCGGTGGTCTATCCGGCGGTCGAGGTCGATGCGCCGGGCTTGATCCGCCATGTCGATGGCAGGCGCTTTTCGCTGGGCGAGCCATCCGGCGACAAGAGCGAAAGGGTCAGGCTTTTGGCCGAGGAACTGATCGCGGCCGGGCTGCAGGCGCCGGTGCGCGACGACATACGCGCCGAGATATGGGTCAAGCTCTGGGGCAATCTCTGCTTCAATCCGATCTCGGCGCTGACCGGCAGCACGCTGGAGGCCATCGTCGCCGACGAGGCAACACGAACGCTGGCGCGCAACATGATGTTGGAGGCGCAGGCGATCGGCGAGAAACTCGGCGTGCGCTTTCCGGTCGATGTCGATCGGCGCATCAGGGGTGCCGGCGCGGTCGGTGCCCACAAGACCTCGATGCTGCAGGACCTGGAGCGGGGGCGGCCGATGGAAGTCGATGCGCTGGTGACGGCGGTGCAGGAGCTTGGCCGTCTTGCCGGGCAGGAGACGCCGACCATCGATGCGGTGCTGGCGCTGGTGCGCCGCTTAGCAATCGAGCGTGGCTGCTATCCGGGGCAGGCGTCCGCAAATTGAGATCGGCCCTTGCATGTGCCGCCGCAACCCTCCACATTGGAGGCCGTGTTCAACCAATCGAAAGGAGGTGATCCGATGTCGAGTGATTTCGTTTTCCAGAGCGTGGGCTCCGCGGATTGCCTTTTGGGGGAGCAGCCTCTCCTGTGAAGGCATGATGCGCGGGAAGTGACCTAGCAGTCACTGATAACGGCCGCGCACTGGACGAAAGCCACGGAAGGCCGCTGTTTTCATGAACAGCGGCCTTTTGTGTTTCAAGCCGTTGCCTTGATTACCGGGTCAGCGCCAGGCCTTCGATATTGCTGACGATGGTATCGAAGGCAGCCTTGAGCTGCTCGCCTGTGGCGGCTTCGTAATAATGCTTGAATGAAGACGTGTCCGGCGTGGCGCAGCTCCTCATCACGTCCTTGGCATCGTCTTCTCGCAGGTCGAAGCCGATGGTGAAGACCTCGATGCCGTCCTTGCGCATGGCTTCGCACAGCGCCTTGGCATGCGGCATGGAACGGAGCTTGGCTGCGGTGCCATAGACCTGATCGACATTCGCGGCGTCGGCATAGCCGAGATTGAATTCGCCGTCGGTCATCAGGATGGCGTATTTGCCGACCTTTTTCGGATCTTTCGCCGCCGGCGCCGCCGCTGCGCCGACGACATCGGCCCACTGGCGGGACAGCATGTACCAGCTCCATTGAATGCCGATATGGCCTGCGGTGCCGCCCTCGGCGACAAAGCCTCCGATGGTGTCGGTCAGCCTGGCTGCGTCGGCCGTCAGCGGAACCATCACGGATTTCTGCGAACAGGTCGGCGTCCTGTATTTTTCCGCATAGGCGCCGAGCAGCAGGTCACGATTGACCATGGAGGCCGACGGACCCTCATTGCTGTAGCGATAGTCGCCCTTGCGCTCGGTGGCGCAATTGTCGGGGCGTGCGGCGGAGACGAGCTTGGGGTCGTTGCTGGAAGGCGCCTGTGTCCGCTCGCTTTTTTTGGTCTCAACGAAAACAGCCTTTTCGGCGACAGCCTTGCCGACATTGACCGAGTTCGCATAGGGCACGAGCGCAACGCGCACGCGCGGATTGTTCGGATCGAGATTCTTTTCCAGGAGCCTGCCGACGGCGCTGGCGGCGGCGGTCTTCAGGTCCTTGATCTTGTCCCCTGCCATAGATCCGGTGATGTCCAGCATCATCGCCACTTCGATCTTGCGGTCCGAATAGAGGGCAGCCGAGTCGATGCTGACACGTGGGTCTTTGTCCGTGAAGATCGGAAAGGCAAGTGCCACATTGGCAGAGGCGGTGGCGCTCACCGTTCTGGTGAGGGGATCGACATCCAGGGTGTCGAGCACGAAGCCATCCTGCACGGAAAACTTCGAATCGCTGTTGGCACGAAGGAATGCCTCGACCACGGTGCGGGCATCTTCCACCTTGATGGCGCCGATGGTGAGGTCGCGCGCGGTCGAGGTGACGGCTGCGTCGAGCGCGTTCTGCAGGCTCGACTTGACCTGATAGGACTGCGCGACATTGACGCCGAAGCCGACGGCAAGCATCAGCGCTGACGCACACACTGCGGTCAGAATGGCGAAGTTGCCGCTTTTGTCTGCTGCAAATCGCGAGATTGCGCGAGTCCCGAAATGCTTCATGCCTGTCTCCATCCGCCTTCGCCCGTGGGCCAACTGACAGCGGTGGTGCAGGAATCCTGCCGGACTACGGCCTGGCAGGGTGTGAAGGCCCTTGTGTCTCATCAACCTGTTGTTTTCATTGTCCTTTCGTCACAAGCTTGGTTAAGCGACGGTAAATGTTCCTTGTCGGCGCGATGGCCGTTAAGACCTGGTTTACCACACGCCGGGGCTCCCGGCCGCTCGGTCTCCGGGACGTCCTGAAACGGGACAACGCCGTGTGCCATAACGGTTCAGCCGCACCAACCCTGCCGTTTGCCGCCCGAATAGGGACGGACGAATTGCCGGTCGAGCAGGGTCGTGCCGACCGCCTCGCCGGCCTCGGTTTCGACATCGGCGAGCACACGGCCGTAATATTTGGCGCCGCCTATGTTGGAAATCGAGACGGTGGCCTCACCGATCATGCCCGAAAGCGCTGCCTGCGCCCGCAAGGCGGCGGCACGTTCGCCGCGGCAGCGGCTCTTCATTTCCGGCGCGTCGATGCCGCGAATGCGGATATTGATCCTGATCGACTGGCCCGGCCAGATATGGGCATCGGCCAGGAACGTATCGCCGTCGATGACCTGGACGACGCTGGCCATGACCGGTCCCTTGAAAGGTTTGCGCGACCTGGCTTCGGCGGATGGAGCGATGACAAGCGCCGCCGCCAAGAGCGTCGCCAGTCCTGTTGCAATACAGACTCCGTTCAACATCATGGATAAGGTATTTATTCCTATCTCATGATGTTTGCAACCGGCGGTTCGCGCCTTGTCGGCTCAACCATTGAGGTTTTGGCGGATCTTACTCAGAAATCGGCGGTGAGGCCCTTGATCTCCCAGTCGCCATAGCGCACTGGCTCGAGCCCGCCGCGACCGCTGATTTCGCGAGGGACGGCAGCCTCCAGCTCCAGATAGGCCTTGCGGCGCGCCTCGGCTTCCTGCAACGCGCGCTGGGCTGCGGCGGACAGGGGTTTGCGAAGCTCCGGCTGCTCCTGTCCGGCTTGTTCGAATTTGCTTTCGGCCATGTGGTCTCCTGCGCGCAACTGATTGAAACCGGGCGGGTTGTTACCCATCATATAGCGAAACCTGCCGTGCGGATCGAGCCCTCGCTTCGCCGGCCTGATGGAGTGGACGATGAACACCATTCGCACCGCGATGCTGCTGGCGGCCATGACGGCGCTGTTCATGGGCGTCGGCTATCTGATCGGCGGCTCGGGCGGCATGATGATCGCGTTTCTGATCGCTGCCGGCATGAATCTGTTCAGCTACTGGAACGCCGACAAGATGGTGCTGCGGATGCATCATGCAGTCGAGGTGGATGAGCGCAACGCGCCCGAATATTACGGGATCGTGCGCGACCTTGCCGCGCGCGCCGGCCTGCCGATGCCGAAGGTCTATCTGATCGACAACCCGCAACCCAATGCGTTCGCGACCGGGCGCAACCCGCAGAATGCGGCGGTCGCGGCCACCACCGGCCTGCTCGACCGGCTGTCCTATGAGGAGGTCGCCGCGGTGATGGCGCATGAACTGGCGCATGTGCAGAACCGCGACACGCTGACCATGACGATCACCGCTACGCTTGCCGGTGCGATCTCCATGCTCGGCAATTTCGCCTTCTTCTTCGGCGGCAACCGCGACAACAACAATCCGCTTGGCATCGTCGGCGTGCTGGTGGCGATGATCGTCGCGCCTTTCGCAGCCATGCTGGTGCAGATGGCGATCAGCCGCACGCGCGAATATTCCGCCGACCGGCGCGGCGCCGAAATCTGCGGCAATCCGCTCTGGCTGGCCGCTGCCCTTGACAAGATCGCGCGAAGCGCCGAACGCATCCATAACCCCGACGCGGAGCGCAACCCGGCGACCGCGCATCTCTTCATCATCAATCCACTTTCCGGCGAGCGCATGGACAATCTGTTTTCGACGCATCCGAACACCGAAAATCGCATCGCCGCGTTGCAGGATATGGCGCGGCAGGGCGTCGGTGGCGGTGGAGGCGGGCAGGGCATGTCTGCGCCGCATGAGCCGCAACAGCCCCAAGCCGGCGGCCCTTGGGAAAATGCGGCGAGGCCCGAAGCCGAGGCCAAGCCGGCAAAGCCTCGTCCCGGCCCGTGGGGCCGCAACCCGACCGGGCCGAAGGGCCCATGGTCGTGACGGTGAACCAGCGACCGCAACGCGCAAGCAGACCGAAAAGAGAGACGGCTGCTCCTGACACGGCCGGGCCTGACGTGCCCGGCCTTGCCGCGCGCAAGGCTGCCGCAAAGCTGCTCGCAGCGGTCGTCGATGCCCGGACCTCGCTCGACGGCCTGGCCGACCATGTCCACGGCCATCCGCAGTTCCTGGCGCTCGACATGCGCGACCGGGCGTTGGTGCGCGCCATTTTGGTGACAGCGCTGCGCTATCGGCGCAGCATCGACGCTTTGATTTCAGCGCGGCTGGAAAGGCCGCTGCCGGCCAATGCGACGGCGCTGGCGCATCTATTGCATGTGGCAGCCGCCCAGATCCTTTTCCTCGACATTCCCGACAGTGCGGCAGTCGACGTCGCCGTCACCCATGCCAAGGCCGATCCGCGCACGGCGCGGTTTTCCGGTCTGGTCAATGGGGTTCTGCGTGCCCTTTCGCGCCGCAAGGAAGCGGCGCTGCCGGTGGTGCTGGCGCGCACGCAGGATGCGCCCGACTGGTTTTGCGAACGGCTGGTCTCGGCCTATGGCGAGGCGGTCGCAGGGCGCGTTCTCGATGCGCACAGGCTGGAGGCGCCGGTCGATTTCTCGGTGAAATCCGATCCGGAGGGCTGGGCGCAGAGGCTTGGCGGCATCGTGCTGCCGACCGGTTCGGTGCGGGTCGAGCGCCTCGGAGCCAATGTGCCGGACCTGCCGGGCTATCAGGAAGGAGCATGGTGGGTGCAGGACGCGGCGGCGAGCCTGCCGGCACGGCTGCTTGGCGATGTCGCTGGGCTGCATGTCGCCGATCTGTGCGCCGCGCCCGGCGGCAAGACCGCGCAACTGGCGCTGGCCGGGGCGCGGGTGACCGCGCTCGACAGTTCGAAGAACAGGCTGGCGCGGCTGCAAGAAAATCTCGACCGGCTCGGACTGCGGGCCGAAGCCATCCATGCCGACATCTTCAAGTTCGAGCCGGCCGCGCTGTTCGACGCGGTGCTACTCGACTCCCCCTGTTCCTCGACCGGCACGGTGCGCCGCCATCCCGACGTGCCATGGACGAAATCGGCGGCGGACATAGAGACGCTGGCCAATCTGCAGCGCCGCATGCTGCAGCACGCCGTGACTCTGGTGAAGCCTGGCGGGCGCATCGTCTTTTCCAACTGCTCGCTCGATCCGCTTGAGGGCGAAGTGCTGCATGAGGCTTTCCTGGCGGCCACAACCGATGTGATCGATGACCCGGTGCAGCCGGGCGAGATCGTCGCTGCCGATGCTTTCCTGACGCCGCGCGGCACGCTTCGTACCACGCCGGCCGACATGGATATGGGTCGGCCCGAAATTTCGGGACTGGACGGTTTCTTTGCCGCCCGGATGCGGCGGGCAAACTGAAAGCGGCCGATTTTCCGGTCAAGGCCGCCCTGCGAAAATCCGCCTTCGCATAGAGTCTTGAATCATATAAGCTTATTGGCGGCGGGCTTTGTTTTTTTGGAGGGTATTTCGTGTCGATGGCCGCGGGCAACACCGCGCGTCTCTGGACGCTCGTCGCCAAGGAGATCTGGCGCAAGACCCGGCGCCGCCTGCGCGCGGGACCAGTGTACAGATGGCGCTATACCGGCCGCACGCCCGAACGGGTGCTGATCGCGCCGCCTGATCTGAGGCTCGCCGACCAGCAGATTGCACTGGAAATCTATTATGGCCGCTATCCGCTTTCCGGCCATGTCGTGGAGACCGGTGGCCAATCGCCGTTCCAGATCGAGGTCGCCAATCGCGGCTGGCAGCGCTCGCTGCACGGGTTTCGCTGGCTGCGCCATATGCGCGCCGCCGGCACCGACCTTGCCGCAGCCAATGCCCGCGCGCTGGTCTCGGACTGGATCACCACCAATGGCGGTCGCATCGCCGGTGTCGCCTGGGAGCCGGCAATCACCGCCAGGCGCATCATCGCCTGGCTGCAGCATTCTTCCGTGGTGCTGCAGGGCGCGGAGTTTCCCTTCTACCGCGCCTATCTGAAATCGTTGGCGCTGCAGATCCGCTACCTGCGCTCCATGGCGCATGAAATGCCGGATGGCGAAGACCGGCTGCGCACGCGCATCGCGCTTGCCTTTGCGGCGCTATCGCTGCCGGCCGCGCCTTCCGCGTTGCGCAGCGCCAGCCGCCACCTTGCCGAGGAACTCGACCGGCAGATATTGCCGGATGGCGGCCATATCTCACGCAACCCGATGGTGGTGCTGGAACTTCTGGCCGACCTCCTGCCCCTGCGCCAGACCTACACCAACCAGGCCGAGACGCCGCCCGAGGCGCTGATCGGCGCGGTCGAGCGCATGCTGCCGGCACTGCGCTTCTTTCGTCATCAGGATGGCAGCATCGCCCGCTTCAACGGCATGGGGGTGACCATCCACGACCGTATCGCGGCAATCATGCGCCATGACGATACGGTCGGCGCGCCGCTGCTGCATGCGCCGCATTCGGGCTATGAGCGGCTGTCGATGGGCGACACCACGGTGATCGCCGATACCGGTGCCGCACCACCAACCGACGTCTCCGACAAGGCGCATGCCGGATGCCTGTCCTTCGAAATGTCCAGCGGGCGGCAGCATTATATTGTCAATGCCGGCGTCGATGCCTATGGCGCGGAGGAGTTTCGCCCGCTCGCCCGGGCCACGGCGGCTCATTCCACCGCCTGTCTCAACGATACATCTTCGGCCCGCTTCACCCATTCGGCCCGCGTCAACGGATTGCTGGGCTCGCCGCTATTGGGTGGCCCCCGCCATGTTCCCTGCGAGCGAACCGACGAAAAGGGCGTGCAGGGTTTCGTTGCCAGTCACGACGGCTATGTCGCGCGCTTCGGCATCTATCATGAGCGGGAATTGTCGCTTTCGGCAGAGGGTGCCATTCTGAGCGGCCTGGACCGTTTCGTCCGTTCCGGTGGCGCACGGCCGCTGGACAATGGCCAGGATCTGGTGACGATCCGCTTCCACGTGCATCCCGACATCGAGCTTTTCCGCAACGATAGCGGCCGGATGGTGCTTGCCTCGCAAGAAGCCGACGCGTGGGTGATGGACTGCGAGGAGGTCAGGCCGGAAATCGAGGAATCGATCTTCTTCGCCGGCCTAGGCGGTCCTCGCCGCAGCCGCCAGATCGTCCTGTCCTTCAAAGCCTCGCAAACGCCCGTGGTCCATTGGGAGTTCAAGCGCATGCCGCGAAACGGGCAAGCGTATGGGAACTGACGATTAAGTCGGTCCGTCACTCGAGACTGTAGACCTACGGCCTTTGATTTCCCAATGCGCTGTGATAGGCCGCACGCACCCTCTCGACATCATGAAGGACAAGCAGGATGGCCGTCCCCGCCAAGAAGATTCCCGCTCCCGACCTCGTTTCCGTGCGCCGCGCACTGCTGTCGGTTTCCGACAAGACCGGGCTAATCGAATTTGCGCAGGCGCTTGCCGGGGCAGGGGTGGAACTGGTCTCGACTGGGGGAACCGCCAAGGCGATTGCCGCGGCCGGCATTGCGGTGCGCGACGTGTCGGAACTGACCGGCTTTCCTGAAATCATGGACGGCCGCGTCAAGACGCTGCATCCTTCCGTGCATGGCGCGCTACTTGGCGTGCGCGACGATCCGGAACATGCGCAGGCGATGCGCGAGCACAATATCGCACCGATCGACCTGCTCGTGGTCAATCTCTATCCGTTCGAGGAGGTGCGCCGCTCCGGCGCGGACTATGCGTCGATCGTGGAAAATATCGACATTGGCGGCCCGGCCATGGTGCGAGCGTCCGCCAAGAACCACGCCTATGTCGCGGTGGTGACCGATCCGGAAGACTATGCCGCCGTGCTCAATGCGCTGGAGATGAACACCGGCAGCCTGTCTCTGGAATTCCGCCAGAAGCTCGCCGCCAAGGCGTTTGCGCGCACCGCCGCCTATGATGCGGCGATCTCGGGCTGGTTTGCCGAAGCGCTCGACATTGAACAGCCGGCCTGGCGCGCCTTTGGCGGCAGGCTCGAAAGCGTCATGCGCTATGGCGAGAACCCGCATCAGACGGCGGGCTTCTACGTCACCGGCGAGGAGCGGCCGGGTGTCGCCACCGCGCGACAATTGCAGGGCAAGCTGCTTTCCTACAACAATATCAATGATACCGATGCTGCCTTCGAACTGGTCGGCGAGTTCGACCCGGCGCAAGGAGCGGCGGTCGCCATCATCAAGCATGCCAATCCCTGCGGCGTGGCCGAAGCTGCGGATCTGCGCCAAGCCTATCTGAAGGCGCTGGCCTGCGATCCCGTCTCGGCCTTTGGCGGCATCGTCGCCGTCAACCGGCTGCTCGATGCCGAGGCGGCGGAGGAAATCGTCAAGACCTTCACCGAGGTCATCATCGCGCCGGAAGCTTCGGAAGAGGCGCAGGCGATCATCGCGGCCAAGAAGAATCTGCGCCTGCTGGTGACCGGCGGCCTGCCGGACCCGCGCAAATCCGGGCTTCTGGTCAAGTCGGTGGCCGGCGGCCTTTTGGTGCAGGGCCGCGACAACGCTGTCGTCGGCGATCTGGAACTGAAGGTGGTGACCAAGCGGGCGCCGTCGGCGCAGGAGATGGCGGATCTGAAATTCGCCTTCCGGGTTGCAAAGCACGTCAAATCCAATGCCATCGTCTATGCCAAGGATCTTGCCACGGTCGGCGTCGGCGCGGGCCAGATGAGCCGTGTGGATTCGGCCCGTATCGCGGCGCGCAAGGCGCAGGATGCCGCCGAGGCCGCGGGGCTAGCGGAGCCGCTGACCAAGGGGTCGGTCGTGGCGTCGGATGCGTTCTTCCCCTTCGCCGACGGGCTTTTGTCGGCGGTCGAGGCCGGCGCCACCGCCGTCATCCAGCCGGGCGGATCGATGCGCGACGAGGATGTGATCGCCGCAGCCGACGAGCATGGCATCGCCATGGTGTTCACCGGGGTGCGGCATTTCCGGCACTGACCGATCGTACCCTCCCCCCAAGGGGGAGGGTAAAGATCAGCGCCGCGCCTTGTCGGCCGGATAGGGCGTCGGCCACAGGATCGCCATGCCGCCCAGCAGGAAAAGCAGGATGGTGGCCATGCCGAGGCGCATCGAGCCCGAGGCAGCGGTGACGGTGGCGACTACGAACGGCGCTGCAAAGCTGGTGACGCGCCCAGCCAGCGCATAGATGCCGAAATAGCGGCCGGCCTCGTCGGCCGAGACGCTTCGGGCGAGGTACGAACGCGATGAGGCCTGCACCGGCCCGAAGGCAATGCCGATCAGCAGGCCGAAAATTATATAGGCCTTTTCGGCCGGTGTGCCGAACAGCCCGCCCGAATCCGCGCCCGGCAGTGGGAACAGGCCGAACAGCGTGAAGCCGGGTCCGGTCGAGACGATGCCGAAAGTGGCCACGCACAGCAGCACCAGCGAGATCATCACCACGGATTTGGAGCCGAGGCCGGTGTCGAGCCGGCTGGCGACGAGGCAGCCGAAGATCGCCACGACATTGAGGATGATGCCGAAGACGCCGATTTCGGTGATCGACCAACCGAACATGGCCGCAGCAAACACGCCGCCGAGGCCGAGCAGCGCGTTGACGCCATCCTGATAGACCATGCGCGCAATGAGGAAACGCAAGATGCCGCTGCGTCTTCTCACCTCCCCGAAGCTGGACTTCAGCTCGGCCAGGCCTTGGCGAACCGCCGGCAGGAGTCGCATGCCCTTGCCGCTGTCGGGGGTGAACAGGAACATCGGCAGGATGAAGACCAGATACCACAGTGCCGAGAGCGGCCCGGTCGCACGGGCGTCCTCGCCGAGCCTGGGATCGAGCCCGAACAACGGCTCCGTGCCGATGATCGTCCGCCCCGTCTCGGGCGAGCCGGCCATGAGCGCCACCACAAAGATCAGCACGATCATGCCGCCGAGATAACCGAGGCCCCAGGCGATGTTGGAGATCCGGCCGATCTGCGCTTTCGACACCAGTCGGGGCATCATGGAATCGTTGAAGACGACGGAGAATTCGGCGGCGACCGAAGCCAGCGAGAACAGAAGGATGACCGGTAGCAGCGGTGAACCCGGAGCCGCAAACCACAGCGCACTGAGGCAGGCGATCTTGATGACCGCGAAGAAGGCGATCCACGGTTTGCGCGGGCCGGTCTGGTCGGCGATGGAGCCGAGCACCGGCGACAGGAGCGCGATGGCAAAGCCGGCGATGGCCAGCCCATAGCCCCAGGCGGCCTGGCCCATGGCGGGGTCGGTTGCCATGCGCGACACGACATAGGGGCCGAAGATGAAGGTGGTGACCACGGTGAAGAAGGGCTGGGCTGCCCAGTCGAAGAACATCCAGCCCCAGATGCCGGCGCGCGAGGCCGTGCCGGGCGATCCGGAGGGGACCGCCGCTTCGGCAGGAGGCGCGGCGGTCTTTTGCGGGTCCGGTCTCAAACCGAGAGATCGCTCATCAGGCCGGCGGCGACCGACAGGCGCGACACGGTGATGTCGCCGCCCTCGGTCAGCCCCTGCAGGCGCTCGCGGATGCGCGCAATGCGTTCGCCGCCGGCTTCCAGCCAGGCAGCCACCGGATCGGCGGATTTGGCAAAGCCGGTCAGCGCCGATATGGCAATGCCCCGGCGTGCCGCATCGATCACGTCGGTGGCGCGAGATAGCGCCAGCCCGTCATAGTAATCCGACGGCATGATCGCGCGGGCGGCCTCTTCTATCCGCGCGATGCGGAAGGCGTCGCTGACGGCGAAGAAGGCGCGGGCGGCGAGGGTGATTTCAGCCCCCGCGGTCTTGGCGACCAACGCAATGTCGGGAATGAGTTCGGCCACGTCGGTCAGGGCAAGCCGCGTGGCAAGGCCCTCCGGCGCGCCGGCGGCAAGGAAGCTCTGCCGCCGCTCTTCAAGTGCGGCCTTGTTGAAGGCGGGCAGCAGGGAGCCCAGCTTCGGCTCCAGCGCCTTGCGGGCTTCGACCAGTTCGGCGATCCGCTCATCGACCGCGCCGCCACCGGTATCGTTGCGCAGGAACCAGCCGCTGGTGACGAAGATCAGCCGGCCGACCGCCTGATAGAGATCAAGCTGCACCTGCCCGTCCACGCGGTTGTCCAGCGCATCGATGTCGCGGTAAAGCGCAGGCAGGTCGAAACCGGCCCGCACCACCACGAATGCCCTGACCACATCGGAGGCGGTGCGCCCGGTCGCCTCCTGCAGGCGGTTGACGAAGGACGGCCCGCCGCGATTGACCACCTCATTGGCCGTCACGCGCGCGATGATCTCGCGCCGCAGCCGATGGCCGGCGATTTCGGCGGCGTATTTCTTCGCCATCTTTTCGGGGAAGTAGCTGCTGAGGTCATGCGCGAAATGCGGATCGTCGAGCAGGCTGCTGGTGACGATGTCGGAAAACAGCACGATCTTGGCATAAGCAAGCAGCACGCCGAGCTCGGCCCGGGTCAGCGGCTCGCCGCGCGCCTCGCGTTCGGCGAATGCGGTTGCGGAGGGCAGCGTCTCGACCGCGCGGTCGAGCAGGCCGCGCGCCTCAAGCGCTGCGATGAAGCGGGCCTGATGGGCGAGGTCGGCCAGGCCGCGCTTGCGCTGCAGCGAAAGCGCCAGCGTCTGCTGATAATTATTGGCAAGAACCAGTGCGGCGACCTCGTCGGTCATGTCCGCCAAGAGCCTGTTGCGGTTCGGATGGGTGAGCGTTGCCTTGCGCATGGCCGAGGCCAGCGCAATCTTGATATTGACCTCGACGTCTGACGAGTTGACGCCGCCCGAATTGTCGATGGCGTCGGAGTTGATGGCGCCGCCGGCTAGGCCGAATTCGATACGCGCGCGCTGGGTGACGCCGAGATTGGCGCCTTCGCCGACGACCCTGACGCGCAAGTCGGCGGCGTTGACGCGGATGGAATCGTTGGCGCGGTCGCCGACCTCCGGATTGGCCTCGCCGCTTGCCTTCACATAGGTGCCGATGCCGCCGAACCAGAGCAGGTCGACGGGCGCCGTCAGCACCGCACGCATGATCTCGGCGGGCGAGGCAACGGTCTTGTCGAGGCCGATCGCGGCGGCCGCCGCTGCCGGAAGGGTCACCGATTTCTGGCTGCGCGACACGATCAGGCCACTGGGCGAAAGCTTCGACTTGTCGTAGTCCTGCCAGCTCGAACGCGGCAACTCGAACAGCCGCTTGCGCTCGGCAAAGGAGCCGGCAGCGTCCGGATCAGGGTCGATGAAGATGTCGCGATGGTCGAAGGCGGCAATCAGTTTGGTTGCCGGCGAAAGCAGCATGCCGTTGCCGAAAACGTCGCCCGACATGTCGCCGACGCCGACCACCGTGAAAGGCTCGGTCTGGATGTCGCGGTTCATCTCGCGAAAATGCCGCTTGACCGCCTCCCAGCCGCCCCTTGCGGTGATGCCCATCTTCTTATGGTCGTAACCGGCCGAGCCGCCGCTGGCGAAGGCATCGTCGAGCCAGAAATCATGCGCCTGGCTGATGGCGTTGGCGGTGTCGGAAAAGGTTGCGGTGCCCTTGTCGGCGGCGACGACGAAATAGGGATCGTCGTTGTCGTGGCGGACCACATGCTCCGGCGTGACGACGCGATCACCATCGAGATTGTCGGTGACCGAAAGCAGGCTGGAGACGAAATTGACATAGGCCTTCTTGCCGGCCTCGAACACTGCCTCGCGGCTGCCGCCAACAGGCGGGCGTTTGGGGAAGAAGCCGCCCTTTGCACCGACCGGCACTATGACGGCGTTCTTGACCTGCTGCGCCTTGACCAGCCCGAGCACTTCGGTGCGGTAGTCCTGAGCGCGATCCGACCAGCGCAAGCCGCCGCGCGCCACCGGGCCGAAGCGCAGATGCACGCCTTCGACCTCCGAGCCATAGACGAAAATCTCCCGCCATGGCCGTGGCTCCGGCAGGCCGGTGATGCTGCGTGAATCGAGTTTGATGGCGAGCGACTGGCCCTTCTTTTCCGTTTCGGGAACGAAATGATTGGTGCGCAGCGAGGAGTCGATGAGGTTGAGGTAGCGGCGGATGATGGTGTCGTCGTCGATATTGGGCACCGCCTCGAGCGCATCCTTGATTGCCGCCTTAAGATGCTTGCTGGTGACCTCTCCTTGTGCCTGCGCGGCAGGATCGAAGCGGGCAACGAAGAGATCGAACAGAGCATGCGCGATCTGCGGATAGCGATTGAGGGCAGCGGCGATGAAATCCTGGCTTTGCGGAATGCCAGCCTGCTGCAGATAGCGCCCATAGGCGCGCAATATGCCGATGGAAGAAGAGGGCAGGGCGGCCGTCTGCGCCAGCGCATTGTAGCCGTCATTGTCGGCATCGCCATGCCAGACGGACAGGAACACCTCCTCGAACAAGGCGCCGCCATCGGCAAGGTCGATCGCCCGGCCAAAGGCGCTTTCAAGCTCCATGTCGTGGATGAAGACCGGATTGCCGTCGGCGTCGCTGACCTCGAAGGTGCGCTCGCTGATCACCCTAAAGCCCATATGTTCCAGGATCGGCACGCGCCGCGACAGGGCGACCGGTGTGCCGTGATGGTAGATTTTAAGTGACGCCTGTTCGGTGGTCTGGGCGACATCGCGATAATAGTCGACGGAGATGGGATGCTGGGCATCGATGCCGGCAATCTCGCGGGCATCGACAAGGGCGACGGATGGCGAAAAGCTGCCGCGATAGCTTTCGGGAAAACGCGAGGCTATTGCGGCGAGGCCGGCATCGATCCCGGAGGCGGATGCAGCCTCTGCCAGCGCATCCTCCCAGGTGCGGACAATGTCGCGGAGCGCGGCCTCGATCGCCTTCTGCTCGACCTTCGGTGTCTTGCCGCCGGAACGGCCGATGATGAAGTGGACGCGCGCCAGGCCGCCTTCGGGGAAGGCCGGATAATAGGCGGAAAGGCGACCGTCGAATACCGTCTTCAGATAGTCGCCGATGCGTTCGCGCACGACGCTGTCGTAGCGGTCGCGCGGCACGAAAACCAGCACCGAGACGAAGCGGTCGAACTGGTCGACGCGCACGAGCGCACGCACGCGCGGCCGCTCGATGAGGCCGAGAATGGCTTCGGCATGCTTGCGCAGGGTCGGTGTGGCGATCTGGAACAGCTCGTCGCGCGGATAGGATTCCAGCACGCTGATCAGTGCTTTGCCGGAATGGTCGGCAGGATCGAAGCCGGATTTGGCGACGACCGTATTCACCTTGGACCGCAGATAAGGGATCTTGGCGACCGAGCGCGTATAGGCGGTGGAGGTGAACAGGCCGACGATGCGCAATTCGCCCAGCAGCGCGCCCTTGGCGTCATAGGTCTTGACGCCGACATAGTCGAGATAGGCGCGCCGGTGCACCAGCGACTTGGCGTTGGCCTTGGTGACGATGAGCGGATCGGGGCCATGAAGGAAGGCCCGGATTTCGGGCGTGGTGCGGTTGTCGGGCTCGGCCTCGCGGCGCAGCACCAGCACACTGGAATCGGCCAGTATGCCAAGGCCGGGTTTGTCGACGCGGTTGAGCGTGCCGCTTTTCTCGCCGCCCGAATAGCGGAATTCGCGCATGCCGAGGAAGGTGAAATTGTCGTCGCGCAGCCATTCCAGGAAGGCGATGGCTTCGGCCACCGCATCCTTTTGCAGCGGCAGCGGCGCGTAACGGTATTCCGAAATGGCCTGATCGAGGCGCGCCAGCATCGGTTTCCATTCGGTGACGGCGGCGCGGACCTGGCCGACGACGCGCTGCAGCCTTTCCTTCAGGCCCCGGGCCTGATCATCTGTCAGCGATCTGATGTGGACATGGATGACGCTGACCCGGTTCGCCCCGTGATCGATTTTGACAGAGCCGCCCTCGCCGAGGATTTCTTCGACCCCGTTCCTGCCGTGGCGCACCGCAAGGACGGGATGGGTGACGAAGCTTGCCTCGCCGGCCGTTTCGGTGATCTCGCCGAGGACCGAATCGAACAGGAACGGCATGTTGTCGTTGACGACGGTGACGACGGTGAGCGGGCGGCCGTCAAAGCTCACACCGGCGTTACGATCGATGGCGATGACGCTCTCGCCCTTGCGATGCCCGGCGAGCGCCTGTTCGGCCAATTCGGCCGCCTTGGCCAGCGAGGCGGGATCATAGGCATTGACGTCTTCATCCGGCGCCCGTGCAAGCAGATAGTCAGCCAGCCGCGGCGGTTTTTCGCCAAGCTTCGGCGAGGAGAATGATTTCCCTGCCGCTGATTTTGCTTTCAGATTGGATGGCATGACGATCAAATCTCCCCCGTCACATGCTTTTATGGCTATCGTAGCAGATGCATCGTGTTTCGCGACACGACATCGAAGGCAAAATGCGAACTTTGCATGAAAGGGAAATGACGCTCATGAACGACAGAATTACGGCGCTCGACCTGCCGCCGGCGGAAAATCTCAGCGAGCCGACGAAGGCCTATTTCGCCAAATGCCAGGAGAAGCTGGGGCTGATCCCGAATGTACTCCTGTCCTATGCGTTCGACGAGAAAAAGCTGCGCGCCTTCACCGACATGTATAACGACCTGATGCTGGGCGATTCCGGCCTGAGCAAGCTGGAGCGCGAGATGATCGCGGTCGCGGTGTCCAGCATCAACCACTGCTATTATTGCCTGACGGCGCATGGCGCGGCGGTGCGCCAGCTCTCCGGCGATCCGGCGCTGGGCGAGATGATGGTGATGAATTTCCGCGCCGCCGAACTGACGCCGAGGCAACGGGCGATGCTCGAATTCGCCGTCAAGATGACGGAAGAACCGGCCAAGATGGTGGAGGAGGACCGCGAGGCGCTGCGCAAGGCAGGCTTCAGCGACCGCGACATCTGGGACATTGCCTCCACCGCCGCCTTCTTCAACATGTCGAACCGGCTGGCATCGGCCATCGACATGCGCCCGAATGCCGAATATCACGCCATGGCGCGCTGAGAACCGGTTCCATTTTTCGCTGATGCGAATCTTCGGTCGGGATCATGTTCTACCGGTCGAGCAGCAGGTCGCGCAGCACGATCGCGTTGTTGAGGGTTTCGTCCTTTGCCGAATAGACCAGCGTGACGGGACCTTTGCGTGCCCGTTCGCGCAGGTCCTCGACAAGATCCTGATGCGCCTTCAACTCCTCGGCATAGCGGCGGCGGAACTCGTCCTGGCGGGAAGCATCGTGGTTGTACCATTTGCGCAACTCGTTGCTGGGCGAAATCTCCTTCATCCAGAGTTCGAGTTTGGCGTCGTCCTTGCTGATGCCGCGTGGCCACAGGCGATCGACCAGAATGCGCTCGCCGTCCTGCGGGGAGGGCGGTTCATAGGCCCGTTTCACCTTGATATTGTCGGCCGGGATGTTCCTGCTCATCGCGCCTCGTCTCCGCTGCCGATAATAGGGTCGAAACGGATGGTGCGGTCAAACGAAATTAGCAGCGTATTGAGTGCATTTTTTATGCTAGGCAACGCATATGGATACCGAACTCGCCAGGACATTCTTGGAAATCGTATCGGCCGGCAGCTTCATCCGGGCGGCCGAGCGCCTGAACGTCGCCCAGACCACGGTCAGTTCGCGTATCCGCATATTGGAGGAGCGCATCGGGCGGCCGCTTTTCGTGCGCAACAAGACCGGGGCCTCGCTGACGCCGGCCGGCGAACAGTTCCTTCGCTATGCGCCGACCTTCCTGCTGCTGTGGGAGCGGGCGCGCCACCAGGTGGCGGTGCCGGCCGGTCATAGCACGGTGCTGGCGGTGGGCGGAGAGCTCAGCCTGTGGCAGCCGCTGCTGCTCGACTGGGTGGTGTGGATGCGCCGCTCGATGGCCGATGTGGCGCTGCGGGTGCAGGTGGATTTGCGGCGCGACCTGATCAGCCAGGTGGCGGAGGGGCTGGTGGACATCGCCATCGTCTATGCGCCGCAGCACAGGCCCGGCCTCAAGATCGACCTGATCATGGAAGAGAAGCTGGTGCTTGTCAGCAGCAGTCCCAATCCGGGTCCGGTCGGCGGCGCAGACTATGTCTATGTCGATTGGGGCCCGGATTTTGCGCTTCACCATGCGCGGACCTTCCCGGATGCCAGCAATCCCGGCCTTTCGGTGGCGCTCGGGCCGCTGGCGCTGGACTATATCCTTGCCAATGGCGGCTCCGGCTATTTCCGGATGCGCGTGGTGCAGAAATATCTGGAGACCGGGCGGCTGCATCTCGTGGCCGGAATGCCGCAATTCTCCTATCCGATCTATGCTGTTCACTCGACAGGGCTCGACGAAGCGCTGCTCAACGCAGCACTTGCCGGTTTGCACGCGGTGTCGGAAGGCGAGGCCTGATGGCCTCGCTTCTCGTTGAAGGTCAGTCGTTGAAATAACGGCCTTCTGTGACCTCGGCGACATAGCCGGCGCGGATGGCGAAATCGCCGAAGCGCTCGCCTGTCTCACGGTCCTTGGCGTAATGGGCGAACAGCTTCTCGAATTCGGCGAGGATGACCGGCTCGCCGACATTTTCCAGATAGAGCTTGTTCAGCCGCTGGCCGTGGAAGCCGCCGCCGAGATAGACATTGTACTTGCCGGGCGCGCGCCCGGTGAAGGCGATCTCGGCGATATAGGGCCGCGAGCAGCCATTGGGACAGCCGCTCATGCGCAGGGTTATCGGCTCCTTCTCCAGCCCGTTCTTCTCCAGGATCGGTTCCAGCTTGGTGATCAGCGTGGGCAGGTAGCGTTCGCTCTCGGCCATCGCCAATCCGCAGGTCGGCAGGGCCACGCAGGCCATGGAATTGAGCCGCAGCGTGGAGGCGCCATTGGCGCCGGCGAGGCCATACTGATCCAGAAGATCGGCAATACGCCGCCTGTCCGCCGGCTCGATGTCGGAGATGACCAGGCTCTGGTTGGGGGTCACCCGGAAGGTGCCCTTATGGACTTTGGCGATCTCGCGGATGCCTTCCATCAGCCGGTATTCGCCTTGATCGCGCACGCGGCCGTTCTCGATGAACAGGGTGAAGTGATGGCGGCCGTCGGTGCCGGTCTGCCAGCCCAGCACATCGCCATTGGTGTCGAAGCGGTAGTCGCGCGCCGGCGCCAGGTCGAAGCCGAGGCGGCGTTCGATCTCGGCCTTGATCCAGTCCAGGCCCTTGTCGTCGATGGTGTATTTGAAGCGGGCATGGGCGCGCACGACCCGGTCGCCATAATCGCGCTGGACGCTGATGATGGCTTCGGCAGCTTCGAGCACCCTGTCCTTCGGGATAAAGCCGATCACGCTGGCAAGCCGCGGATAGGTTTCAGGCGCGTTATCGGTGCGGCCCATGCCGCCACCGATGGCGACGTTGAAGCCTTCAAGCTCGCCATCCGCGCCGGCAATGGCGATGAAGCCGAGATCCTGCGAATAGACGTCGATATCGTTTACCGGCGGGATGACGAAGCCGATCTTGAACTTGCGCGGCAGATAGGTGGGGCCGTAGAGCGGCTCCTCCTCGCCGGAAGTGGCGACCTTCTCCTCGTCCAGCCAGATTTCGTGATAGGCGCGGCTGCGGGGAATGACATGGTCGCTGGTCTGCTTGGCGAGCGCGTGAAGCTCGGCATGCAGGCTGGACAGGCTCGGATTGACCGAGGACATGACGCCGCGCGAATCGTCGCCGCAGGCTGCGATGGTGTCGAGCAACACCTCGTTCATGTTCTTTATGGCCCGCTTCAGGTTCCACTTCAGCACGCCATGGAACTGGAAGGTCTGGCGCGTGGTCAGACGCAGGCTGTTGTCGCCATAGAAGCGGCCGATCTCGTCGAGCTTCAGCCATTGCTCGGGCGTGCAGACGCCGCCGGGCAGCCGCACGCGGATCATGAACTGATAGGCGGGCTCCAGCTTCTGGCGGCGGCGCTCCTCGCGCAGGTCGCGGTCGTCCTGCTGGTAGATGCCGTGGAACTTCATCAGCTTGATGTCGGTGCCGGGCACGGCTGCCGTCGTCGGCACGACGAGCCCCTCGGCGATGGTGCCGCGCAGGTAGCGGCTTTCCTTCTTCATCGTCTCGTCGGGGCCGAGCCGGTCGAGCGGTTGCGAAAGGTCGTGGCTGCGATCTACCGGCAGCGTGGTGTCGATGGTGCTGGTCACGTGTCTAATCTCAATAAACGTCGCGCTGGTAGCGACCGTCGCGCTGCAGGTTGCGGATATAGGCGTCGGCTTCTTCGGCACCGACCTTGCCCTGTTGGGCCACGATGTCGATCAGTGCGCGATGGACATCGGGGGCAAGCCCCTCGGCGTCGCCGCAGACATAGACATGCGCGCCATTCTCCAGCCAGTCATAGAGGTCGCGGCCCTGCTCGCGCATGCGATGATGGACATATGTCTTTTCGGCCTGATCACGCGAGAAGGCGAGATCGAGGCGCGACAGTCTTCCCTCGTCGAGATGGCGCTGCCACTCGACCTGATAGAGGAAATCGGTGCGGAAATTGCGCTCGCCGAAGAACAGCCAAGTCGGGGAGGTTGCGTCATTGGCCTCGCGATCCTGGAGGAAGGCGCGGTAGGGCGCAACGCCGGTGCCGGCACCGATCATGATGACAGGCCGGTCCGGGTCTTCCGGCAGGCGGAAATGCGGGTTCTCCTGAATATAGACGGGGATGGTAGCGTCTTCTTCCGTGAGGGTGGCAAGATGGGTCGAGGCGACACCGCCGCGCTGCGTGCCGTTGAGATCGTAGCGCAGGGTCGACACGGTCAGATGGACCTCGTCCTCGGCGAGGCTCGAACTGGAGGCAATGGAATAGAGGCGTGGCTGCAGCGTGCGCAGACCGGCAGCGAAATCGGCCGCGGTCAGGCCCTTGACCGGAAATGCCTCGAGAACATCGACAATGTGGTTGCGACCCATATAGGAGGTCAGCTCGCCGCGCTTACCCTCGCCAAGCAGGCCGGCAAGCTCCGAGGCGCCCGACAGCTTTGCCCAGTGCTCGATGAAGCGCGGCGTCAGCGCCGTGATCTCGAAATGCGACGAGAGCGCGTCTGCGAGTGTGGCCGGCTGCGCCTTGATCTCGATGGCGTCGGGAGGGTTGAGGCCGGCGGCAGCCAGCAGCCGATCGATCAGGCGGCCGTCATTGCGCGGAACGATGCCCAGCGCGTCGCCTGGTCGATAGGAGAGGCCCGAGCCTTCCAGCGACAATTCGATATGACGCGTCTCCTTGCTTGAGCCGCGGCCGGTGATGACGATGTTTTCGATCACCGGTGCAAGGAACGGGCGGCGCTTGTCGTAGCCGCCGGCAACCGGGGGCACATGAGCGAACTGCGCTGCCGCGACCGAAGAAGTGGCGGTAGCCTTGGCGGCAAGACCGGCAAGAGTCTCTTCCACCCATGCGGCGGCCGGGTCCTCATAGTCGACGTCGCAGTCGATCCGCTCTGCCAGGCGCTCGGCACCCAGTTCCAGGAAACGCTCGTCAATACGCCTGGCAGCGCCGCAGAAATGCTCATAGGTGGAATCGCCAAGGCCGAGTACGGCAAAGCGGATGCCAGCAAGCTTCGGCGCCTTGCGGCCGAACAGGAATTCAAAGAATTCGGCGGCCGGCTCCGGGGCGTCGCCCTCGCCATGGGTGCTGACGACGACAAGCAGGTCCTGCTCGTCCTTCAACTGGCGGGTCTTGTAGCCGGCCATATCGGCGACCGTGGCCTTAATGCCCTTGGCCTCGGCCTGGGTCTTGACCCGGCGGGCGAGGTCGGCGCTGTTGCCGGTCTCGCTGCCATAGAGGATCGTCAGGCTGCGGGCCGCACTGCCGGTGACGGTCGCGAGATCCGGCACGCCGGCGATTGCCGCGCTCGGCAGGATACTGGTGCTGCTGCGCAGCGCATGGCCGACGCCGGCAAAATAGCCGCTGGCCCAGAGCGCCTGTTCAGGCGAAAGGCTGTGGGCGAGCGACTGCAATTGCTCCCACTGCGTATTCGAAACGGGAAACCCTGGGGCGGGCGCGACGGTCATGTTCATCGAGGCATTTTCCGTGTTCGGGGGGCGAATGTGCCGGCCGCAAGGCGGCCGGCAAACGGTACGGTTACTTGCCGAGCCAGACGGTTCCGGACTTGTTCTCCACTGGCACGCCGACGGCATTGCCGTATTCGGTCCAGGAGCCGTCATAGTTGCGGACCTCGTAGCCGAGGATGCGCTTCAGCGCGAACCAGCTATGGCTGGAGCGCTCGCCGATGCGGCAATAGGTGATGATGGGCTTGGAACCATCGACGTCCTTGGCGGCATAGATCTCGCGGATCTTGTCGATCGGCAGAAACGTGCCGTCCTCATTGACGATGGTTGCCCATGGCACATTCTCGGCGCCCGGGATATGGCCGGCACGGATGGACAGTTCCTTGACGCCCTCTGGCGCGAAGATCTTGCCGAGATATTCGTCGGGCGAACGGATATCAACCAGCTTGCCGTCGATCCTGCCCTCAACGACGTCGAGCACATTGACGAGACGGGCGCGCAGGGCATTGTTGCGCTCCGGCAGTTCGATCGAGGAAGCGGCGAAGGAAGGGACCTTGTCGGTGAGCGGCAATTTGCGCGCTTCCCAGAGCTTGCGGCCGCCGTCGAGCAGCTTCACGCGCTCGCCAAAGCCGTAGACGTCCAGCACCCAGGCGCCCCAGGCGGCAAACCAGTTGTTGTGATCGCCATAGATGATGACGGTCGTCTTATCGGTGACGCCGGCCTTGCGCAGCGTCTGCTGCAGTTTCTCGCGCGGGGCGATATCGCGATTGATTGTATCGACCAGATCGACATGCCAGTCGAGATTGACGGCGCCGGGGATATGGCCGCCGGCAAAGACGCCGGGGTCGACGCTGACCTCGAAAACCCGGACATCCGGATTTTCGAGATTGGCGGCGAGCCAATCCGCAGTAACGAGAGGGCCTGAGGGATGCGACATTGCCTGATTTCCTTTCTCGGAGATGACTGCGCGCATCCTAGAGATTTTTGGCCCGGGCCGATGGAAATGGCGTCACAAATTGCCGGTGCAAACCGGAATAAATTCGGGGTGAATCAAGGCGGGGCGCAAATGCGTTCTGGCGGAGGCTTTCGTCGGCTGCCGCCTCGTCGGTGCAGGCAAGCCTGCAGCCGCATATGAAAAAGGCCGGTGCGAAGCGGTACGCACCGGCCTTTTTGTCTGATGTTCAGATAGTGATCAGGCGCGCTTGTTCTGCCTGTTTTCGATCAGGTCGTCGACGACGGTGGGGTCTGCGAGGGTGGAAGTGTCGCCGAGCGAGCCGAAATCGTCCTCGGCGATCTTGCGCAGGATGCGGCGCATGATCTTGGCCGAGCGGGTCTTGGGCAGGGCCGGTGCGAACTGGATCTTGTCGGGCGTGGCGATGGCGCCGATTTCCTTGCGCACATGCGCAATCAGGTCCTTGCGCAAGGTCTCGCTCGGCTTCTCGCCTTCGGAAAGCGTGACATAGCAGTAGATGCCCTGGCCCTTGATGTCGTGAGGATAGCCGACGACGGCTGCCTCCGACACCTTGTCGTGAGCGACCAGCGCCGATTCCACTTCGGCCGTGCCCATGCGATGGCCCGATACGTTGATGACGTCGTCAACGCGGCCGGTGATCCAGTAGTAGCCGTCCGCGTCGCGGCGGCAGCCGTCGCCGGTGAAGTATTTGCCCTTGTAGGTGGAGAAGTAGGTCTGGATGAAGCGCTCGTGGTCGCCGAACACGGTGCGCATCATGCCGGGCCACGGCTCCTTGATGCACAGATTGCCGTTGCCTTCACCTTCGATGGTGTTGCCGTCCCCGTCCACGATCTCGGGCACGACGCCGAACAGCGGCCGCGTCGCCGAGCCGGCCTTCAGGTCGGTCGCGCCGGGCAGCGGCGCAATCAGGATTCCGCCATTCTCGGTCTGCCACCAGGTATCGACGACCGGGCATTTCTTCTCGCCGACGACGTTGAAATACCACTCCCAGGCTTCCGGATTGATCGGCTCGCCGACCGAGCCGAGAATGCGCAGCGACTTGCGCGAGGTCTTCTTCACCCATTCGTCGCCCGCACCACGCAGCGCGCGGATGGCGGTCGGGGCGGTGTAGAAGATGTTGACCTTGTGCTTGTCGATCACCTCCCAGAAGCGCGACGGTGTCGGATAGTTCGGCACACCCTCGAACATCAGCGTGGTGGCGCCATTGGCCAGCGGTCCGTAGAGGATGTAGGAGTGGCCCGTCACCCAGCCGACATCGGCCGTGCACCAGTAGATGTCGCCGTCATGGTAGTCGAACACATATTGGTGGGTCATCGACACATAGACGAGATAGCCGCCGGTGGTGTGCAATACGCCCTTGGGCTTGCCGGTCGAACCCGAGGTGTAGAGGATGAACAGCGGGTCCTCCGCCTTCATCTTTTCCGGCTTGCAGTCCGGCTTGACCGAGGCTGCTTCCTCATGATGCCAGACATCACGGCCTTCCACCCAGTCGATCTTGGCACCTGTACGGCGAACCACGACCACCTTCTCGACCTTGGTGCCTGCTTTGGCGGCGATCTCGATGGCCTTGTCGGTATTGTCCTTCAGCGGGATGTGCTTGCCCGCGCGTAGGCCCTCGTCGGCGGTGATGACGAAATGCGACTTGCAGTCCTCGATGCGTCCGGCCAGCGCCTCCGGCGAGAATCCGCCAAACACCACCGAGTGGATCGCGCCGATGCGGGTGCAGGCAAACATCGCATAGGCGGCCTCAAGGATCATCGGCATGTAGATGGTGACCCGGTCGCCCTTCTTCACGCCGTGCTTCTTGAGCACATTGGCAAAGCGGCACACATGCTCGTGCAGCTCGTTATAGGTGACCTTCTTCTCGTCGTAGGGATTGTCGCCCTCCCAGATGATGGCGACCTGGTTGCCGCGCTTCTTCAGATGGCGGTCGATGCAGTTATAGGAGACGTTGGTGAGGCCGTCCTCGAACCACTTGATTGAAACCTTGCCTGTGAACGACGTGTTCTTCACCTTGGTATAGGGCTTGAACCAGTCGATGCGCTTGCCGTGCTTGCCCCAGAACTTGTCGGGGTTCTTGATGCTGTCGGCGTACCATTTCAGATAGGTGTCATTGTCAATCAAAGCGTTCTTCTTCCACGCCGGCTGGACGCGGTGGACTATCTCGTCTGACATTTCGATATTCTCTCCCCGGAATAACTGCGGCAGGGCGCCGCCGATTGCGCTGAGTGGCGCGGATACGGGAACTAATAACATTCCTCCGCCCTAGGCAACATTAGACCTTGGATTTGGCCGCTGTCACGAGGCGGGCGGCCGCTCCACCCCCGGGCAGGATCAGCAGCACTTCAGGCTGCTTGCTGCCAAGCTTTTGATTTCATGCATAAATACCGGAATCGTGCTAGACTGGCCATGCTGGTCGAGCCGTGTATCGCTCCACCCCGCGATTCGCGGCAGATCGAAGACGGGCGGGAGAACGATCATGCGCGACAATTCCGAACTGGAACTGATGCTGAAGGGTTATGGGCTGACCACGGCGCAGTTTCTCTATCACATGCCGGACCACCCGCATCTGCTGCAGACATTCATCTGGCAGGATTACGATCTGGCGCCGGACTTTCCGGGCCTGTTCACCTTCATCGACTTCTGGCGGGCAAAGCTCGACGGTCCGCTGCATTCGGTCAGCTACACGCATAAGAGGCTGATAGCGCCGAACGAGTGGCGCAACGTGCATGGCGAATTCCTGCTGAACTAGGTCCTGACCCTAGCGGCTGACGGGAATTGGCCGGGGGAGCGCTGGCACAAGCCAATAGCTGCGGATGCCGCGGCTGGGCCGATTGCCAATGTTGCCCCGGAACGGTATTGCCTGATCCAGAACTTTCGTCGAACCCGAACAGTTCGCCGTTTGAGGAGTAGGATCATGAACATAAAGTCATTCGCGGGCATGACGCTCGCCGCTTCCCTTGCGTTTGTGCCAGCAGCCCAGGCCGATATCGTCATCGGCCTCATTGCCCCGCTCACCGGCCCGGTTGCGGCCTATGGCGATCAGGTCAAGAACGGCGCCGAGGCCGCCGTTGAGGTCATCAACAAGAATGGCGGCATCCTCGGCGAGACCGTGGTGCTGAAGCTTGCAGACGACGCAGGCGATCCCAAGCAGGGCGTCTCCGCCGCGAATAATCTGGTCGGCGATGGGATTCGCTATGCCGTGGGCCCGGTCACATCGGGCGTGGCGATGGCCGTCTCGGACGTTTTGGCCGAGAATGGCGTTCTGATGGTTACGCCGACGGCCACCGCACCCGACCTCACCAATCGCGGCCTGACCAATGTGCTGCGCACCTGCGGCCGTGACGATCAGCAGGCGGAAGTCGCCGCCAAATACGTCCTCGAGCACCTGAAGGACAAGAAGGTCGCCGTACTCCATGACAAGGGAACCTATGGCATGGGCCTGGCCGACGCCTTCAAAAAGGTGCTGAACGAAGGCGGGGTGACGGAAGTTCTCTATGAAGGCCTCACTGCGGGTGAGAAGGATTATTCGGCAATCGTCGGCCGGCTGAAGCAGACCGGCGCCGAGGTCATCTATTTCGGCGGCTACCATCCCGAGGGCGGCCTGCTTGCCCGCCAGCTCGCTGACGGCGGCGTGAAGGCGCAGATCATCGGCGGCGAAGGCCTGTCCAACACCGAATATTGGGCCATCGGCAACCAGGCGGCTGCCGGCACGCTGTTCACCAATGCTTCCGATGCTCTGAAGAGCCCCGATTCGGCCGAAGCCGTCGAGGTCCTGAAGGGCAAGGGCATTCCCGCGGAAGCTTTCACGCTCAACGCCTATGCAGCCGTGCAGGTGCTGAAGGCGGGCATCGAGAAGGCCGGCAAGGCTGACGACACCGCTGCCGTCGCTACGGCCCTGAAGGACGGAGCGCCGATCCAGACTGCCATCGGCAAGCTGACCTATGGCGAGAATGGCGACCTCTCCTCGCCGAGCTTCTCGCTCTACAAGTGGGAAGACGGCAAGATCGTCGCCGCCGAGTAAAATCGGTCAACTGTTGTATTGAAAGAGGCCGGGCGGCTCGCTCCGGCCTTTTTCTTTCGGTGTCGGGTTACCGACTGCCGAAGATCGCAGAGCCGACCCGCACACAGGTCGCGCCGAAGGCGATGGCAAGCTCGTAGTCTGCGGACATGCCCATGGAGAGCTTTTCCACGCCGGCCTGCCGGGCGAGTTTTTCCAGAAGCGCGAAATGCGGACCGGGGTTCTCATCCGCCGGGGGAATGCACATGAGGCCCTCGACCTCGATGCCGTGGACTTCCCGGCAGCGGGCGACGAAGGCAACGGTCTCCTTTGGCTCCACGCCCGCCTTTTGCGGCTCGGAGCCGGTATTGACCTGTATGTAAAGGCGCGGCGACTTGCCCTGCTTGCGCATTTCCTTGGCGAGTTCGGCGGCGATCTTCTCGCGATCGACGGATTCGATGACATCGAACAGCGCGACGGCTTCCTTCGCCTTGTTGGATTGGAGCGGCCCGATCAGATGAAGCTCCGTGTCCAGGAATTCCTCGCGCAGTGCCGGCCATTTGCCTTGGGCTTCCTGCACCCGGTTCTCGCCAAAGACACGCTGGCCGGCTTCGAGCGCGGGGCGGATCGCGCCGGCATCGAAGGTTTTCGAAACGGCGACCAGCGTGACGGAGCCGGCAGCTCGCTTTGCTTCCCGTTCTGCCGCCGCGATCCTGTTTCGCACTGTTTCAAGCCGTTCGAGCGTGTCTGTCATGATAAAGTCCTGCTGCTTTTCGTCGCCGGAAGATTTGCTTGGAGTTGACGGGTCCGGCAATCCGTGTTGAACACCCGCCCATGGATTTTGCGAACTGCCGGATGGCGGCCCGCAGCTTGATGCAAGCTTTTAAGTGAAACGCACCCGATGGCAACCGAACGATACAATCCGCGCGCGGCAGAACCCAAATGGCAGAAGGCCTGGGACGCCAGGAAACTGTTCGAGACGAAGAACGACGATCCACGCCCTAAATATTACGTCCTCGAGATGTTCCCCTATCCATCGGGACGCATCCATATCGGCCATGTCCGCAACTACACGATGGGCGATGTGGTGGCGCGGTTCAGGCGTGCGCGCGGCTTCAACGTGCTGCACCCGATGGGCTGGGACGCCTTCGGCATGCCGGCCGAGAACGCCGCCATGCAGAACAATGTCCATCCCAAGGACTGGACCTACCAGAACATCGCCACGATGCGCGGCCAGCTCAAGACGATGGGGCTGTCGCTCGACTGGAGCCGTGAGTTCGCCACCTGCGATGTCGACTACTACCACCGCCAGCAGATGCTGTTCCTCGACTTCGTCGACAAGGGGCTGGTGACGCGCAAATCGTCCAAGGTGAACTGGGACCCGGTCGACATGACGGTGCTCGCCAATGAGCAGGTCATCGACGGGCGCGGCTGGCGCTCGGGCGCGCTGGTCGAGCAGCGCGAACTGACGCAGTGGTTCTTCAAGATCACCGATTACGCCGAGGACCTGCTGGTCTCGCTGGATGAACTGAACGAGTGGCCGGAAAAGGTGCGCATCATGCAGCGCAACTGGATCGGCCGGTCGGAGGGCCTGCTGATCCGCTGGGAGCTGGCGCAAGGCACCGCCCCTGAAGGCGAGAGCGAGCTGGAAGTCTATACGACGCGCCCCGATACGATCTTCGGCGCTTCCTTTATGGCGGTTGCCGCCGATCATCCGCTGGCGAAGAAGGCCGCGCAGAACAATCCGGCGCTGGCCGCCTTCATAGACGATGTGCACCATATGGGCACCTCGGTCGCGACGCTGGAAGCCGCGGAAAAGAAGGGCATGGACACCGGCATCCGGGTTGTCCACCCGTTCGATCCGAACTGGACGCTGCCCGTCTATGTGGCGAATTTCGTGCTGATGGACTACGGCACGGGCGCGATCTTCGGCTGCCCGTCGGGCGACCAGCGTGACCTCGACTTCGCCAATAAATACGGCCTGCCGGTGGTGCCGGTGGTGATGCCGGAGGGTGGCGATGCGGCCACGTTCCAGATCACCGATGAAGCCTATGTCGATGACGGCGTGATGATCAATTCGCGCTTCCTCGACGGCATGAAGCCGCAAGCCGCCTTCGATGAGGTGGCAAAGCTGCTGGCCGACAGGACCGTCGGCAACCGCCCGATGGCCGAGCGCAAGGTGAATTTCCGCCTGCGCGACTGGGGGATTTCGCGCCAGCGCTATTGGGGCTGCCCGATCCCCATGATCCACTGCGAGGATTGCGGCGTGGTGCCGGTGCCGCGCGCCGACCTGCCGGTGAAGCTGCCGGATGACATCGAGTTCGACCGGCCGGGCAATCCGCTCGACCGGCATCCGACCTGGCTTAATGTGAACTGCCCGAAATGCGGCAAGGCAGCGCGGCGCGAGACCGACACGATGGACACCTTCGTCGATTCGTCGTGGTATTTTGCCCGCTTCACCGCGCCATGGGAAAGCGAGCCCACCGACCGCAAGGCCGTCAACGAATGGCTGCCGGTCGATCAGTATATCGGCGGTGTCGAGCATGCGATCCTGCATCTGCTCTATTCGCGCTTCTTTACACGCGCGATGCGTGAGACCGGCCATCTCGATCTGGCCGAGCCGTTCAAGGGCCTGTTCACGCAAGGCATGGTCGTCCACGAGACCTATAAGGGTCCCGATGGCTGGGTGCTGCCCGCAGATGTCAAGGTCGAGGAAATCGACGGTAAACGGCAGGCCAGGCTGATCGCCACCGGCGAGAAAGTCGAGATCGGCTCGATCGAGAAGATGTCGAAGTCGAAGAAGAATGTCGTCGACCCGGACGACATCATCGCCAGCTATGGCGCCGATACGGCGCGCTGGTTCATGCTTTCCGACTCGCCGCCGGATCGCGATGTGATCTGGACCGAGGCAGGCGTCGAAGGCGCGCATCGTTTCGTCCAGCGTGTGTGGCGGCTGATTTCGGAAGCCGCCCCGGCGCTCGCTGCTATCAAGCCGCAGGCGCAGGGCGCGGGCGATGCGGGGGCTGTCTCCAGATCAGCCCACAAGATATTGAAGGCGGTCGGCGACGATATCGGCAAGCTTGCCTTCAACCGGGCGGTGGCGCGCATCTATGAGCTGGTCAATCTGCTCCAGGCTCCAGTGGCCGAGATCACTGCCGGCAAGGCTTCTGCCGAAATGCAGGGCGCGGTGCGCGAGGCGGTCGACATCCTGGTTGCTATGATTGCGCCGATGACGCCGCATCTGGCGGAAGAGTGCTGGGAGGCCCTGAAAGGTTCTGGCCTGGTGGCCGAGCGGGCCTGGCCGGATTTCGATCCGGCGCTGATCGTGGACGACCAGATCGTCTATCCGGTGCAGGTCAACGGCAAGAAGCGCGGGGATTTGACAATCGCGCGCGACGCAGATCAATCTGCGGTCGAAAAGGCAGCGCTCGATCTCGACTTCGTGCAAAAGGCGCTGGAAGGAAAGACGCCGCGCAAGGTAATCGTCGTGCCGCAAAGGATCGTCAATGTCGTTGCCTGATCAGACGCGCAAGTCCTCGGCCCACATTTCACATCGAGCGATTATCCTCGGCCTGTCGCTGTCGCTGGCTGCCCTGTCGGCCTGCACGGTGCGTCCGCTCTATTCCGATGCCGGGATGGCTGCGGGGGCACATGCCGGCGCGAGCGCGGGATTGTCCTCGATTGCGATCAAGCCGGTGACCACGCGTTATGCGCAGGAAGTACGCAACCATCTGATCTTCGGTTTCAATGGCGGCGCGGGTCAGCCGGCGAACCCGCTTTATTCGCTGACGCTGAACGTTACCGCGCTGGCTACTTCGGCCGCCAATATCCAGCGCGCGCTTGAAGAGGAGCCGACCGCCAGCATGATGACGGTGGGCGCGACCTATGTGCTGACCGATGCCAAGACCGGCAAGGTGGTGGCACGCGGGCGGCGCGAAGCGTCGTCCTCCTATGACGTGCCGCGCCAATCATTTGCAGCGTTGCGCGCCCAGCGCGACGCGGAGAACCGTGCTGCGCGCGAGCTTGCCGAACTGCTGCGGCTGGCGATCGGGCAGGACCTTGCCAAAGCCCGCTGAGTGGGCCACGCGGCGTATTCCTGGGATATGCCGCGTAAGACCTGAAAATCTCGGATTCAGCCGATCTTCTGGCCGGTCTTGGCCCAGTCGGCGAGGAAGCTTTCCAGCCCCTTGTCGGTGAGCGGGTGCTTGACCAGCGCCTTCAACGTTGCCGGCGGGATGGTGGCGACATCGGCGCCGATCAGGGCCGCCTGCTTGACATGGTTGACGGTGCGGATCGAGGCGGCGAGGATTTCGGTCTGGAAATGATAGTTGTTGTAGATCTGCCGGATCTCGGCGATCAGTTCCATGCCGTCGATGCCGATATCGTCAATGCGGCCGATGAAGGGCGAGATGAAGGTCGCGCCGGCCTTGGCGGCAAGCAGCGCCTGGTTTGCCGAGAAGCACAGCGTGACATTGACCTGGCGGCCATCGGAGGTGATGGCCTTGCAGGCCCGCAGCCCGTCCAGCGTGAGCGGCACCTTGATGCAGATATTGTCGGCGATCTTCGATAGGACCTCTGCCTCGCGCATCATCTCAGCATATTCGGTGGCGACGACCTCGGCCGAGACCGGACCCTTGACGATGTTGCAGATTTCCTTGGTGACTTCCGCGATATTGCCGCCGGATTTTAGGATCAGCGAGGGGTTGGTGGTGACGCCGTCAAGCAGCCCAAGCTCGTTCAGTTCGCGGATTTCCTTCACATCAGCGGTATCGACGAAGAATTTCATCGCCATTCTCCTTGATCTTTTTCAGCGCTCCGTGAGCAAGCGCTGCTGGTTCGGCCTTTGCTCTAACCTAAAGTCCGGGCAAGGTCACGCACCATGAAACAAGATTCGCCCCAACGCCTGACAGAGGAAAAACCGGCTGCCGGCCGTTCGGTTCCGGTGCTGGTGCCGATGCCGGCGGAGCGTCCCTATAGCTATGCGGTGCCGGGCGATATGTGTGTCGAGCCCGGTTCGATCGTACGCGTGCCGCTCGGCCCGCGGCAGGTGGCGGGCATCGTCTGGGACGGCGAGTGTGAGGCCATCGACCCAAGGAAACTGAGGCCGATCAGCCATGTCTTCGACTGCCCGCCGATCGATGCCGACATGCGCCGCTTCATCGACTGGATCGCCGCCTATACGCTGTCGCCGCCCGGCATGGTGGCGCGCATGATCCTGAGGGCGCCGGAGGCTTTCGATCCGGAACCGTGGGTGGAGGGCCTGCAGGCGACCGGCGCGGGACCCGACCGGCTGACGGCGGCGCGCACGCGCGTGCTGGAACTTGCAGCCAACGGCATGGCGTGGACGCGCTCCGGCCTTTCGCATGCGGCCGGCGTCTCCTCCACCGTCATCGACGGGCTGAAGGCGCAAGGCGTGTTCGAGACGGTGATGATCCCGCCGCGGCCGGTGGTGGCGGCGCCCGACCCCGCTTATGCCTCGGCTGAACTGACCGGGGATCAGGAGGAGGCAGCCCGGATGCTGCGCGACAGCGTGGCGGCCGATCGGTTTGCGGTTACGTTGCTTGACGGCGTAACAGGTTCGGGCAAGACGGAAGTCTATTTCGAGGCGGTCGCGGCTGCGCTGGAAGAGGGGAGGCAGGTGCTGATCCTGCTGCCGGAAATCGCGCTGACGCAGGCTTTCCTCGAGCGGTTCCAGGACCGGTTCGGCACCAAGCCGGCGGAATGGCATTCCGATGTCGCGCCGCGCAAGCGCGAACGGGTCTGGCGTCAAGTGGCCGAAGGCGGGGTGCGAGTGGTCGCCGGTGCGCGCTCGGCGCTGTTCCTGCCGTTCAAGGAACTTGGCCTGATCGTGGTGGATGAGGAGCACGATCCCGCCTACAAGCAGGAGGATCGCGTCTTCTACAATGCGCGCGACATGGCTGTGGTGCGCGGGCATATAGGCGGCTTTCCGGTAGTGCTGGCTTCGGCGACGCCCTCGGTCGAAAGCCGCGTCAATGCAAGCCAGGGCCGCTATGCGCGCGCCGTTCTGCATGCCCGCTTTGCCGAAGCGGCGCTGCCGTCGATCAGGGCGGTCGACATGCGCCGCTCGCCACCGGCACGGGGCGGTTTCCTGTCACCGATGCTGCTGTCGCATATGCGCGAGACACTGGAGCGGAGCGAGCAGTCGCTGCTCTTCCTCAACCGGCGCGGCTATGCGCCGCTGACGCTGTGCCGGGTGTGCGGCCATCGCTTCCAGTGTCCCTCCTGTTCTTCATGGCTGGTCGAGCACCGGTTTCGCGGGCAGCTCCAGTGCCATCATTGCGGCCATGCTGAAAAGCGGCCGGAAGCCTGTCCGGAATGCGGGACGCTCGACCATCTCGTGGCTTGCGGGCCGGGGGTCGAGCGTATTGCCGAGGAAGTGGTCGGCCAGTTTCCGGATGCGCGCACCATCGTGCTTTCCTCCGATATTCTGGGCGGCGTCAAAAGGCTGCGGCTGGAACTCGAAGCCATTGCCAATGGCGAGGCCGATATCGTGATCGGCACCCAATTGGTGGCGAAGGGGCACAATTTCCCCAACATGACGCTGGTCGGCGTGGTCGATGCCGATCTCGGCCTTGCCAATGGCGATCCGCGGGCCGCCGAGCGGACGTTTCAGTTGCTCAGCCAGGTGACCGGGCGGGCCGGGCGCACCGGCAAGAAAAGCCTCGGCCTGTTGCAGACATTCCAGCCGGACCATCCGGTGATGCGGGCAATCGTGTCGGGTGATGCCGAGGCCTTCTATGAACGCGAAATCGATGAACGGCAGAAAGCCGGTCTGCCGCCTTTCGGCCGGCTTGCCGGCATCATCGTGAGTGCTGCGACGCGCGCGGAGGCGGAGGGCCATGCGCGCGGCTTGCGGCGCGCTGCGCCGCCGGCAAATGACATTCATATACTCGGGCCTGCGGAGGCGCCGCTGGCCCTGATTGCCGGTCGCCACCGGTTCAGGCTGCTGGTGCAGGGCGAGCGCGCGGCCGACATGCAAGCCTATCTGCGCCGGCTTCTCGCCACTGGCCCGAAGATCCGCGGTTCGGTGCGTGTGCAGGTGGATGTCGATCCGCAGAGTTTCCTGTGAGATCACGGTGATTTGGCGGTTCCCACCAGTCGGCTGCATGTTCTAGAACTAGCGACAACTAGCAAAGTGATTTCAGCATGAAATCAGTCTGGAGGGGACATCATGGAATTCGCATTTCCCTGGCCATTCACGCAGGGAGAATGGCTGGCGTGGTCTTCGGCGGCCGTAACGGTGCTGCTCGGCCTGATCCTGCTTTTCGCACCCGCCGTCTCTTTCCGTCTCCTGAGGCTGCGGCCTGCCGAGAATCATCCCGAAGCCGTAGCCGAGGCCCGCGCCCGCATGGCGGGCTTTTATCTCGGCCTTGGCCTGTGCTGTATTCTCCTGGCTCAACCGCTGCTTTACATGGCGCTCGGATTCTCATGGCTGCTGACCGCCTTTGGTCGTATCGTCTCGATGCTGTCGGACCGTGGCAACACACTTTTCAACTGGATTTCGGTTGCGGTGGAACTGGTGCTGGCACTGCTGCCGCTTGCCTTCGCCTTTGGCCTGGTGCCCTGATAGCGGCCCGTTTCGGCATAACTGCCGGCAAGATGCGACAAAACTGCCTGAATGGCGCATCCTCAACGTGTTGCGACTCTGAAAGGCGTGTGCTAGACGGCAATCGACTTTCGATCGGGGGATACGACAGCCGTTTCTTTTCGATCGATAAACCGTAGCAAGGTCAAAGATTTAGCCAGAGTTTACAGCTCGCGCCAAGAATCTTGCGGCCTGTCAGAAAAGAGAAACGACGGCCCGTGGCAAAGTCTAGTTCGCCGATCTCCGCAGTTGCCGAACGCTATGCAGGCTCCCTCTACGAACTTGCCGCCCAGGCGAATGCCGTAGTGAAGGTGGAAAAGGACCTCGGGCGCTTCGAGGCACTGCTTGCCGGCAGCCCCGAACTTTCACGCATGATCAAGAGCCCGGTCTTTTCGTCCGACGAACAGTTCAGGGCCATAGAGAAGATCGCCGACAAGGCGGGGATCACCGGCCTGGTTGGTAATTTTCTGCGTGTCGTGGCCAAGAACCGGCGGCTGTTTGCCGTTCCCGGCATGATCCAGGCCTTCCGCGAAATCGCCGCCGAGCAGCGCGGCGAGGTTGCCGCCGAGGTCACCTCGGCACATGCGCTGACGGCAGCGCAGCAAACCGAATTGAAGGCGGCGCTGAAAAGCGTGGCCGGAAAGGACGTTTCGATTACGGCCAGCGTCGATCCCTCGCTGCTCGGTGGGCTCGTCGTGCGCATCGGTTCGCGCCAGATCGATACGTCGCTCAAAACCAAACTCAACTCGCTTAAGCTTGCACTGAAAGAGGTCGGCTGATGGACATCCGCGCCGCGGAAATATCCGCAATTCTGAAAGACCAGATCAAGAATTTCGGCAAGGAGGCGGAGGTCTCCGAGGTCGGGCAGGTGCTGTCCGTCGGTGACGGTATCGCTCGCGTGTATGGGCTCGACAATGTCCAGGCTGGCGAGATGGTCGAGTTCCCCGGCGGCATCCGCGGCATGGCGCTCAATCTTGAAACCGACAATGTCGGCGTCGTCATCTTCGGTGCCGACCGCGACATCAAGGAAGGCGATACTGTCAAGCGTACCGGCGCTATCGTCGACGTGCCGGTCGGTCCGGGCCTGCTTGGCCGCGTGGTCGATGCGCTCGGCAATCCGATCGACGGCAAGGGCCCGATCAAGGCAGCCGAGCGTCGTCGTGTGGATGTCAAGGCGCCGGGCATCATCCCGCGCAAGTCCGTGCATGAGCCGATGTCGACCGGCCTGAAGGCCATCGATGCGCTCATCCCGGTCGGCCGCGGCCAGCGCGAGCTGGTCATCGGCGACCGCCAGACCGGCAAGACCGCGATCATCCTCGACACGATCCTGAACCAGAAGGCCATTCACGACAGTGGCCCTGATTCGGAAAAACTGTTCTGCGTCTATGTCGCCGTGGGTCAGAAGCGCTCTACCGTTGCGCAGTTCGTGAAGGTGCTGGAAGAGCGCGGCGCGCTTGAATATTCGATCATCGTCGCGGCCACCGCTTCCGATCCGGCGCCGATGCAGTTCCTGGCTCCGTTCGCCGGCTGCGCCATGGGCGAATATTTCCGCGACAACGGCCAGCATGCGCTGATCGGCTATGACGATCTGTCCAAGCAGGCCGTCTCCTATCGCCAGATGTCGCTGCTGCTGCGCCGCCCGCCGGGCCGCGAAGCCTATCCGGGCGACGTCTTCTATCTGCATTCGCGCCTGCTGGAGCGTTCAGCCAAGCTGAACGACGAGAACGGCAATGGCTCGCTGACGGCGCTGCCGGTCATCGAGACCCAGGCCAACGACGTGTCGGCCTATATTCCGACCAACGTGATCTCGATCACCGACGGCCAGATCTTCCTCGAGACCAACCTGTTCTTCCAGGGTATCCGCCCGGCGGTGAATGTTGGCCTTTCGGTGTCGCGCGTCGGCTCCTCGGCCCAGATCAAGGCGATGAAGCAGGTTGCCGGCTCCATCAAGGGCGAGCTTGCACAGTACCGCGAAATGGCGGCCTTCGCGCAGTTCGGTTCGGACCTCGATGCGGCGACCCAGCGTCTGCTCAATCGCGGCGCACGCCTGACCGAGCTTCTGAAGCAGCCGCAATTCTCGCCGCTGAAGACGGAAGAGCAGGTCGCGGTGATCTTCGCCGGCGTCAATGGCTATCTCGACAAGCTGACGCTGGATCAGGTCGGCAAGTTCGAGCAGGGTCTGCTGGCGCATATGCGCTCGGACGGCAAGGAAGTGCTCGACGGCATCCGCAAGGAAAAGGCGCTGAGCGACGATCTGCGGGCCAAGCTGAAAGAGCATATCGACGCTTTTGCGAAAAACTTCGCCTGAGGCTGATGGATAAGGCATGGCTTCGTTAAAAGACCTTCGCAACCGTATCGCCTCGGTCAAGGCAACGCAGAAGATCACCAAGGCGATGCAGATGGTCGCCGCGGCGAAGCTGCGCCGTGCCCAGGAGGCGGCGGAAGCCGCGCGGCCCTATTCGCAGCGCATGGGTGCGGTTCTGGCCAATATCGCCCAGGCGGTCGGCGGCGGCAGCGATGCGCCGGCGCTGATGACCGGCACCGGCAAGGACGACGTGCATCTGCTCGTCGTCTGCACGGCCGAGCGTGGTCTTTGCGGCGGCTTCAACTCGCAGATCGCACGTTTCGCGCGTGATCGGATCCGCAAGCTCCTGGCCGATGGCAAGACGGTCAAGATCGTCTGCGTCGGCAAGAAGGGCTATGACATCCTTCGCCGGGAATATGCGTCGCTGATCATCGACCGGGTCGATCTGCGCGAGGCCAAGCAGCTTGGTTTCGTGCATGCCGACGGCATCGCCAAGAAGGTGATCACCCTGTTCAACGAGGGCGGCTTCGACGTCTGCACGCTGTTCTATTCGGAATTCAAATCCGTGATCAGCCAGGTGCCGACTGCGCAGCAGATCATTCCGGCCGCGCCTGCCGATGAGGCGGAATCGGCGAATGGTGCGGTCTATGAATATGAGCCCGAGCCCGGCGAGATCCTCACCGATCTCATCCCGCGCAACATATCGGTGCAGATATTCCGGGCGCTGCTTGAAAATGCGGCTGGCGAGATGGGCGCCAAGATGAGCGCCATGGACAATGCGACGCGCAATGCGGGCGAGATGATCAACAAGCTGACCATCACCTACAACCGCCAGCGTCAGGCGCAGATCACCAAGGAACTGATTGAAATCATTTCGGGCGCCGAGGCGCTCTAGCGATGCGGGCGCGGAAGGCCGCGGGGCCTTCCGATCGATCGCGTCGAAACGGGAAACGGACCAAAGAGGTTACCATAATGGCTAAAGCAGCTACTCCGAAGGCGGCTCCGGCGGCAAAAGCCCCGGCAGCAAAGAAGGCAGCGCCGGCCAAGGCCGCAGCTCCTGCAAAGGCTGCTGCCGTAAAGGCGCCGGCAAAGGCTGCCGCAGCAAAGGCGGCTCCGGCCAAGTCCTCTTCCGCCGCTCTGTCGGCGAAGGGTGGCGCCGGTCGCATCGCCCAGGTCATCGGCGCGGTGGTCGACGTGCATTTCGACGGTGAACTGCCGCCGATCCTGAACGCACTCGAAACCGACAATGGCGGCCATCGCCTGATCCTGGAAGTGGCGCAGCATCTTGGTGAAAACACCGTCCGCTGCATCGCCATGGACACATCCGAGGGTCTGGTTCGCGGCCAGGCGGTCTATGACACCGGCGGCCCGATAACCGTTCCGGTCGGCGACGAGACGCTGGGCCGCATCATGAACGTCATCGGCGAGCCGGTCGATGAAGCCGGCCCGGTCAAGACCAAGGCGCGCCGCGCCATCCACCAGGACGCGCCGGACTATGTCGACCAGTCGACGGAAGCGCAGATCCTCGTCACCGGCATCAAGGTCGTCGACCTGTTGGCGCCCTATGCCCGCGGCGGCAAGATCGGCCTGTTTGGTGGCGCCGGCGTCGGCAAGACCGTGCTGATCCAGGAACTGATCAACAACGTCGCCAAGGCGCATGGCGGTTATTCGGTGTTTGCCGGTGTGGGCGAGCGTACCCGTGAGGGCAACGACCTCTACCACGAGATGATCGAATCGGGCGTCAACAAGGACCCGCACGAGAACAACGGCTCGACCGAAGGCTCCAAATGCGCCCTGGTGTTCGGCCAGATGAACGAGCCGCCCGGTGCGCGCGCCCGCGTTGCGCTGTCCGGCCTGACCATCGCGGAACATTTCCGCGACCAGGGCCAGGACGTGCTGTTCTTCGTCGACAACATCTTCCGCTTCACCCAGGCGGGTTCGGAAGTGTCGGCGCTGCTCGGCCGTATTCCTTCGGCCGTGGGCTATCAGCCGACGCTCGCCACCGACATGGGCGCGATGCAGGAGCGCATCACCACCACCAACAAGGGCTCGATCACCTCGGTGCAGGCCATCTACGTGCCGGCCGACGACTTGACCGACCCGGCGCCGGCAACCTCGTTCGCGCATCTTGACGCGACCACAGTGCTCAATCGCGCGATCTCGGAAAAGGGTATCTATCCGGCGGTCGATCCGCTCGACTCGACCTCGCGCATGCTCGATCCGCTGATCGTCGGCGAAGAGCACTACCAGGTCGCCCGCCGCGTCCAGGAAATCCTCCAGCGCTACAAGTCGCTGCAGGACATCATCGCCATCTTGGGCATGGACGAGCTGTCGGAAGAAGACAAGATCACGGTTGCCCGCGCCCGCAAGGTCGAGCGGTTCCTGTCGCAGCCCTTCTTCGTGGCCGAAGTGTTTACAGGTTCGCCGGGCCAGCTCGTGCCGCTGGAAGACACGATCAAGAGCTTCAAGGGGCTGGTCGAAGGCGAGTACGATCACCTGCCGGAAGCTGCTTTCTATATGGTCGGCGGCATCGACATGGCGCTGGAGAAGGCCCAGCGTCTGGCTGCTGAAGCGGCTTAAAACGGCAATCGGCAATAGGGAGTAGGCAGTCGGATAGGGGCGGATGGCGGCAATATTTTCGTAACTGCCGACTGCCCACTGCCGACTGCCGAATGAAAACATGGCTGAATCTTTCAAATTCGAACTGGTCTCTCCCGAGCGGCTGCTTGTGTCCGAGCAGGTCGAGCAGGCCGTCATTCCCGGTACGGATGGCGAGATGACGGTGCTGGCCAACCATGCGCCCGCCATGACCACCGTGAAACCGGGCGTGGTGACGGTGAAATTGGCTGGCGGCCAGGAAGATCGCTATGTGGTGTTCGGCGGCTTCGCCGATATTGTTCCCTCCGGCTGCACCTTGCTGGCCGAATCGGCAGTACGCGTTGCCGATGTGGATCGCCAGGACCTTGCTCGCCGCATCCAGGATGCGCGTGAAGACGCGGCCGATGCCAAGGACGATCAGTCACGTGCCAAGGCCGAACAGTTCCTCAATAATCTGACGACGCTGCAGGACGCGCTCTGACGTCTCGGAAACCTCCCGCTGGTTTCCAAAGTTCTTAAGAAGGCCTCCATCGACATCGATGGAGGCCTTTTTGCTGAAGTGTGTCCCGAGCAGCGTTTTCGACAAGGCATCTCTCGAGCCAGCGGGGCGCCCACAAAAACAAAAACGGCCTCGCTGAGGGGGCCGATTTTTCTTGGGTTGGAGAGGAAGGAATCAGGCGGCGCCGGCCGTCTTGGCTTTCTCGAAGCGCTTGCGCTCATTGGGATCGAGATAGAGCTTGCGCAGGCGGATGGTCTTGGGCGTTACCTCGACCAGTTCGTCGTCCTGGATCCAGGCGAGAGCCCGTTCCAGTGTCATGCGCACCGGCGGGGTCAGCTTGACGGCCTCATCCTTGCCGGCGGCGCGGATATTGGTCAGCTTCTTGCCCTTCAGCACATTGACCTCGAGGTCGTTGTCTCTGGAGTGGATGCCAACGATCATGCCCTGATAGACCTTGACGCCGGCGTCGATGACCATCGGTCCGCGGTCTTCGAGGTTCCACAAGGCATAGGCCACCGCTTCGCCCTGCTCGTTGGAGATCAGCACGCCATTGGTGCGGCCGGGAAGTTCGCCCTTATAGGGCTGGTAGGAGTGGAACAGCCGGTTCATGACGGCCGTGCCGCGCGTATCGGTCAGCAATTCGGACTGGTAGCCGATCAGCCCGCGCGTCGGCGCGTGGAAGACCAGCCGCTGGCGGTCGCCACCGGAGGGCTTGAGCTCGACCATCTCGGCCTTGCGTTCCGACATCTTCTGCACGACGACGCCGGCATGCTCCTCGTCGACGTCGATGACGACTTCCTCGACAGGCTCCAGCAGGTTGCCGTTCTCGTCCTTCTGCATGACGACGCGCGGGCGTGAAACAGCAAGCTCGAAGCCCTCGCGGCGCATGGTCTCGATCAGCACGGCGAGCTGCAATTCGCCGCGACCGGAAACATAGAAGGAATCCTTGTCGGCCGATTCCTCGATCTTCAGCGCGACATTGCCTTCCGCCTCGCGCAGCAGCCGGTCGCGAATGACGCGGCTGGTAACCTTGTCGCCTTCGGTACCGGCCAGCGGGCTGTCATTGACGATGAAGGACATGGTGACCGTCGGCGGGTCGATCGGCTGGGCGTGCATCGGCTCGGTGATTGACGGATCGCAAAACGTATCCGCCACGGTGCCCTTGGACAGGCCCGCAATGGCGACGATGTCGCCCGCCTGCGCATCCTCGATCGGCTGGCGTTCGATGCCGCGGAAGGCGAGGATCTTGGAGACACGGCCAGTCTCCAGCAGCGTGCCGTCATGGTGGAGCACCTTGACGGCCTGGTTCGGCTTCAACGTGCCGGACTCGATGCGGCCGGTGATGATGCGGCCGAGAAACGGATTGGCTTCCAAAATGGTGCCGATCATGCGGAAGGGACCGGGATGGACGGTCGGCGCCGGCACATGATTGACCACCAGTTCGAACAGCGGGTTGAGGCCCTGGTCCTTCGGACCTTCGGGGCTGGCAGCCATCCAGCCGTCGCGGCCCGAGCCATAGAGGATCGGGAAATCGAGCTGCTCATCGGTGGCGTCGAGGGCGGCGAAGAGGTCGAACACCTCGTTGATGACTTCGGTGTGGCGGGCATCCGGCCGATCGATCTTGTTGATCGCCACGATGGGCTTGAGGCCGACCTTCAGCGCCTTGCCGACGACGAATTTGGTCTGCGGCATCGGCCCTTCGGCAGCATCGACCAGCACGATGGCACCGTCGACCATGTTGAGGATGCGCTCGACCTCGCCACCGAAATCGGCGTGGCCGGGCGTGTCGACGATATTGATGCGGGTGTTGTTCCAGTCGACGGAAGTCGCCTTGGCAAGGATGGTGATGCCGCGTTCTTTTTCGATGTCGCCGGAATCCATCACGCGCTCAGCTACGCGCTGGTTGTCGCGCACCGAACCGGCTTGTTTCAGGAGTCCATCGACCAAAGTGGTTTTACCATGGTCGACATGCGCGATAATCGCGATATTACGGAGATTCATATGTCAGCTCGGAGGGGTTGCGGGCACAGCCCGGAGGGCGCGCCGCGTTTCACTTGGGCGCGCTCTTACAGGTTTTTTCGCAAATGCGAAAGGGGCAGGCGAAAAAAGCCCGGCCAGTCAGGTCAATCCGCGCTTTTCCATCATGGCGTCGGGTGAGGGCATCTTGCCGCGAAAGGCGGTATAGAGTTCTTCGGGATCGGCCGAGCCACCGGCGGCATAGATGAATTTGCGCAAGCGTTCGGCCATGGCCGGATCGAAGGCGTTGCCGGTTTCCTCGAAGGCGGCAAAGGCATCCGCGTCCAGCACTTCCGACCACATGTAGGAGTAATAGCCGGCCGAATAGCCTTCGCCCGAAAAGACATGCTGGAAGTGCGGCGTGCGGTGGCGCATGACGATGGCATCCGGCATATGCAGTTTTTCCAGCGTCTCGGCCTCAAAGGCCAGCGGATCTTGCGGGGCTTCGGCGCGCGTGTGATAGGCCATGTCCACCAGCGCGGAGGCAGTGAATTCAACCGTGTTGAAGCCGGCGGCGAAATTGCGTGCCTTCAGCATCTTGTCGAGGAGAGCCTTGGGCATGGGCTTGCCGGTCTTGTCGTGGAGCGCGTGCTTTTCCAGCACTTCCGGCACCGTCAGCCAATGCTCGTAAAGCTGCGAGGGCAGTTCGACGAAATCGCGCGAAACCGAGGTGCCGGCAACCGACGGCCAGGTGATGTCGGTGAGCAGGCCGTGCAGCGCATGGCCGAATTCATGAAACAGGGTCTTTGCCTCGTCCAGCGACAATAATGCGGCCTCGCCTTCACCCGGCTTGGCGAAATTCATGATGTTGTAGATGACGGGGCTGGAGCCGTCGCCAAGCTTGTAGCCGGATTGCAGCGCGCTCATCCAGGCACCCGATCGCTTCGACGGCCGGGCGAAATAATCGGCCAGGAACAGGCCGCGTTCGCTGCCATCTTCATTGCGCACCTCGAAGGTCCGCACATCCGGATGCCAGGCAGGGATACCCGATCTTTCGACAAAGCTGATGCCGAAGAGCCGCGTGGCCACGTCGAAGCAGGCCTCGATGATGCGCTCGAGTTGCAGATAGGGCTTCAGCTCGGCTTCATCGAAGGCGTATTTCTCGACGCGCAGCTTTTCCTGATAATAGCGCCAGTCCCAGGCGGCGAGCTTCTCGTTGCTGCCCTCGGCGGCGGCAAGGCGCTGCAGCTCGACCTGGTCGGAGGCGGTTTTTTCGCGGGCCTTGTCCCATACCGGCTCCAGCAACGCCATCACCGCGGCCGGCGTCTTGGCCATGGTGTCGTCCAGCTTCAGCGCCGCATAGCTCTCATAGCCGAGCAGCCGGGCTTTTTCGGCGCGCAGCTTCAGTGTCTGCGCCACCACCTTGCCGTTGTCGGTGGCGCCTCCGTTCTGGCCGCGGTTTGCGAAGGCGCGAAACGCTTTTTCACGCAGATCGCGGCGTTGCGAGAAGGTGGTGAACGGCTCATAGATCGAACGCGACAGGGTCACCGCATAGCGGCCCTTCTGGCCACGGCTTTCAGCCGCCTGCGCCATGGCGTTGCGGAGGAAGTTCGGCAGGCCGGCAAGGTCGGTTTCGTCGAGAAACAACGCCCATTCGCTCTCGTCGGCAAGCACATTCTGACCGAAAGTCGCGCCAAGGGATGCCAATTCCTCGTTGATGGCGGCAAGCCGTGCCTTGCCCTGCGGATCGAGCTTGGCGCCGGCGCGAACGAAACCCTTCCATGTCCGCTCCAGCACGCGCAGGGTCTCGGCATCGAGCCCGAGCGTATCGCGCTTTGCATAGAGGTCATCGATCCGGGCAAAGAGCTTCTCGTTCATCGAAATGGCCGAGAAATGCCGCGCCATTTTGGGCGAGATGTCGCGCTCCAGCGCCTGGATATCGGGGTTGGTGTGGGCGCCGGCGCGGCACCAGAAGATGGACGAGACACGGTCGAGCGCCTGGCCTGAGAGTTCCAGCGCCTTCAGCGTGTTGTCGATGGTCGGCGCTTCGGGACTGTCGGCGATCGCCGCGATTTCCGTCTCATGGCTTGCCAGCGCGGCCTCAAAAACCGGCGCAAAATCACCGTCGCCGATGCGGGTGAAGTCCGGCAGCCCCAGCGGGCCGTTCCATAGCGTGAGTGCGTGGCTCTCAAGATCCAGGGCGGCTTTTTGCGACGACATCGGCTGCACTTTCATAAGGTTCGACATGCCGACTGTGTAGGGCGGGCGGCGGCCCCACGCAACTCTTGACCTCGGGGCATGGAGATAATATGTCTCCCTTATAATAAGGAAGACTGATTATATCATGCCCCGCAATCTCAACCCCGACACGATAGGATTTCTGGTGACCGATGTGGCGCGGCTGGTTCGTTCCGAGATGGACCGTCGTATCACCGATGCCGGTCTTGGCATCACGCCCAGCGAAGCGCGAACGCTGATCCATGCAGAGCGCGCCGGCGCGGTGCGTCAGAACGTCCTCGCAGAGCGCATGGGTGTGGAAGCAATGACGCTGAGTGGTGCGCTCGACCGGCTGGAGGCGCAAAATCTGATCGAGCGCTTGCCCGACCCGACCGATCGCCGGGCCAAGCTGGTCCATCTGACCGCCGAGGCTGACGTCATGCTCGACCGGATAGCGCCGATCAGCGCGTCGCTGCGTGCCGATGCGTCGCGTGGCTTCGCGCCGGAGGTGTGGCTACAGCTTCTGGAGCATCTGAAGATCGTGCGCAGCAACCTGCATGATGCCAAGGCGGCTTCGACAGCCAGGGAAGACGTGGTGTCATGAACATGCAGTCCATGCCAAGGCTTGCGCCGGTAATGAGCGAGCGGCGTGTTTCGGTAATCGGCGGTCTCATGGTGTCGATCGGGCCGATCTCGATGGCACTGTTCACGCCAGCCATGCCGGAGATCGTGCAGGCGTTCGGCACCACCGAAGCTGCGGTTAAGATGACCGTCTCGGTTTATTTTGGCGGCTTCGCGTTTGCGCAGCTGGTGTGCGGCCCGCTGTCGGACGGTTATGGCCGCAGGCCCGTGACCTTGGGCTTCATGGCGATCTATCTAGTCGCAAGCGTGATCGCTCTGCTTGCCCCCACAATCGAAACGCTGATTGCCGCCCGTTTCATCCAGGGTATCGGTGCGGCAGCCGGCGTGGCGATTTCGCGCGCGATGGTGCGCGATCTCTTCACGCATGAACGCTCTGCGCGGATCATGAACCTGATCGGCATCATCCTTGCCGTCGGTCCCGCCATCGCCCCGACGGTGGGCGGCTTGACCATGGAGTTCTTCGGCTGGCATGCGATCTTCCTGCTGATGGTCTTCATGGGCCTGACAATCGTAGGCATGGTGCTTTTCGCCATGCGTGAAACCGTCATGCGGGACCCCTCGCGCATCCGCCCGGCGGCATTGGTGCGAACCTATGGCAAGCTGCTTACGACGCCGTATTTCATGCTGGCCTCTCTCGTCATTGCCGGTACTAGCGGTGCGCTCTACACGCAGGCAAGCGTCCTGCCCTTCATCATGATGGATCAGGTCGGTCTGTCGCCGACGCAATTCGGGCTCGCAATGCTGATGCAGACGGGCAGCTTCTTTTGCGGCTCGCTGGCCGGACGCGTGTTCATCGATCGCTATGGTGCGGCGCGTCTGGTGCTGCCGGGCCTCTTCTTCGTCGGTGTCGGCAGTGTCGGCATTGCGGTTCTGCTAGGCTTTTATGAGCCGACATTCCTGTCGGTGATGGGGCCGGTCGGTTTCTATGCCTTCGGCATCGCCCTTGTCATGCCAGCCATGATGACGGCCGCGATGGCGCCTTTTCCCGAAAATGCGGGCGCTGCCTCGGCCTTGATGGGTTTCACGCAGATGGGTGCCGGCCTGCTGGGCGGTTCGCTAGCAGCGCTGATCGGTGCGCCTTCCCTTGCGATGGGGACCATCATCCCGGTGATGGGCCTTACCGCGATCGTGTCATGGATTGTGTGGCGAAGCCTGCCGGAGCCGAACGTGCTGATCATCGACCGCCACGGATGAGCGAGGAAGTGGCTACGTTCGACGTAACTCAGAACGTGTCGCAGTTTTCGGCAACCGTCGCTTGCGTATTCTCGACGATCAGGCTGCCGGTTACGGTGAAGGTCTCCTGCATCAGCATATCGTTTCCCGGGAAGTCGTAGCAGGCAAGCACGGTCATCACAGTGCCGTGCTTCTCAACGATGCGATGACGGATGGCAGCGCCTTCGGCGGCCACCTGCCACTCATCCATCGATGCGATGAATTCGGATTTCGACTGCTCGACTTCGAGATCTGTCAGCTTGATGATCGCTTCGTCGGCAAGCAGCGACGACAGGCCGTCACGGTCAACTGCAAGCAGCGCCTGGTACCAACGTTCCACCAACGCTTCGTCGGCCGCAGCCGGCAAGGCCGAAATCACCAGGGCCAAGGTGCTCAATATTGCTGCAAGTGCCTTCTTCATCGTGAAACACCTGCCAGCGCCCTTCAAGAGCGCGTCCGGGATTCAATTCAGATCGGGGCGCACGAAATCGCCGGTCTGGCTGTCCATGACCCACAATTCGCCGGTCGAGATGTCGAACCACGCCCCGAATAGCTTGAGCTTGCCCTTCTCCTCGAGGATTTTCACACAAGGGAAGGTGCGCAGATTGGCGATCGAATAGCGGATGGAAATGCGCTCCAGCGCAGTCTGGCGCTCGCCTGGCGTCATCAGCGAATTGCCGGCAACCGCATCGGCGGACGGCGCCAGCAGACTCATCCATTTGCCGATGAAATCGCCGGGCGAAAGCGGTGGCGACTTATGATCGAGCGCAGCCTTGATACCGCCGCAGCGGCCATGCCCCATGACGACGATGTTCTTGACCTTCAGCGCCTGCACCGCAAATTCCAGCGCCGCGGATGTGGAGTGGAATTCGCCGTCGGGAGCGTAGGGCGGTATGAGATTAGCGACATTGCGCAACACGAACAATTCGCCGGCACCTGCACCGAAGATGATTTCGGGTGCGGAACGAGAGTCACAACAGGCAATGACCAGTGTTTCGGGGGCCTGACCGTCACGAGCAAGATCGCGGTATTTTTGTGTTTCCGACAGGAAACGACCGCTCATGAAATGCTTGTATCCGGCAAGAAGCCGTTCAGGAAGGTGGGTCATGGGAGGGAAATAACGGGATCGCCGGGCGCGATCAATAAAAATCGGAGAGTTACAGCGAATCAATAGATGGCAATTCGTCTAAGCCGGCTGATCCTTCCCGGACCGGACCAGATGGCGCAATTGAACCATGGCCATCGGGTGCGACAGGCTTTGCGCGTCGGTTTCCAGTTGCAGTTCATCGCCGCCGCGTTTGGCTGTTCGCGCGAGGATCTCGAACACGGAAGCGGTCGTGGACCGCAGCGCCTTGTCGAGCGGTTGGCCGCCGAGAAGCCGCGCGAGGAATACGGCCGCCGTCAGGTCGCCGAGCCCATTCGGCGGACGCTCGATGATGCGATGTTCCGCCAGCAGCGTCGTGGACGGGGTGACAAGCAGATTGCCGGTGCTGCCCGCCAGCATCGCCGGCGCGGAAGTGATAAGCATTTTCTCGGGCCCGAGCTGAGATGCGGCCCGTGCGACAGAGGAGATGTCGTCAAGCCGGGCGCCGCCTGACAGCCATTCGAGTTCGTAACGGTTGGGGGTGGCGATATCGGCGATCGGAATGAGTTCGTCGCGAAGTGCGGCGGCCAGCGCTTCCGGCACGTAAAGGCCGCCAAGGTCGCCCATCACCGGATCGCATATATAAACGGCCTTGGGATTGCGGGCACGCACTGCGGCAACCAGCGAGGCGACGGCGGCTGCTTGTGTCGCATCGCCCAGATAACCGGAAAGGACGCCTGCCACCTCGCCAAGCCAAGGCGCGGTTTCCAGGTCCTTCATCAGGGCGGAGAACTGTTTCGTATCCGGTACGATCCGTGTCGCGCGGCCATGGCCGGGGTGCCAGGGCAGTATGACCGTAGGCACCGCCCAGACCGGGTAGCCGAGCGTCTCGAGCGCGAAGACCGCGGCCCGGTTGCCCACCGATCCACGCGCCACATGGCTTGAAATGACGATGACCGCGCGGGGCGCCCCTGTCTCGACGCTCATTGGATCACCCGCTCTGCAGGACGGATGAGAGCAACCAGACGAGCAAAACGGTGCAGACCACCAGGCCAAGCACCCGGCCGATGCGGGTTCCCCAATATTCGATCCGGTCGGAGGGGTCGGCATCGCTCGCCGAAATATGGTCGTGGGCCCGTTTGGCGGTGCGCGAGATCATGGAGGGTCCGCTGCTGTCGGCTTCCCGCATCACGCGATCGAGGATGCGCCGGGATTCCGTCTCCCTGTCCTGATCTGGGTTTGGCACGGTCGACTTCTCCTGTCACCCGAAGGCTATAACGTATTCGCCGGCCAAGCGGTATGCCAGTTTCTGCAGCGATGCCGGTTTTCTTCGAGGGGGATTGTGCTACCTGTTGGTCATTCGATTTGATCCAGGGAATGACCCATGTTCGCCCAGAGCTTTCCGTCGACCTTGTCACTCCGGACCTTGCCGGCCTTTCTTCTGCTGGCCATCGTGCTGCCATTGCTGGCGGGGTGCGGGTTCAACACCATTCCGACTGCCGAGGAACAGGCCAAGGCGGCCTGGAGCGAGGTGCTCAACCAGTATCAGCGCCGCGCCGACCTCATTCCCAATCTTGTCGAAACGGTGAAGGGCTATGCTTCCCACGAAAAGGAGGTGCTGGAATCCGTGGTTGAGGCACGCGCCAAGGCCACTCAGGTGACGCTGCCGCTCGATGCGCTTGATGACCCGGCGAAGTTCAAGGCCTTCCAAGACAGCCAGTCCGGCCTGACCAGCGCGCTATCGCGCCTGCTTGCCGTGGTGGAGAACTATCCCGACCTCAAGGCCAATCAGAATTTCCTCGCCTTGCAGGCGCAACTCGAAGGCACTGAAAATCGTATCGCGGTGGCACGGCGCTACTATATCGAGGCGGTGAGGGTTTATAACACCACGCTGCGCACCTTCCCGTCGATCCTCTGGGCAAAGCTCTGGTTCACCGACAACCAGCCGTTCCAGAACTTCACTGTCGCCGAAGACAAGCTTGAGGCGCCCAAGGTCGATTTCAACACGGGCGGGTGAGGCGTGGTCGCTCACGCGCTGCGCAGACGCGTCGATAGCGTTCGGCTGATCGGACGAAGTGCCGCTGCGATTGTGGCGGTGCTGTTGTTGGCCGGTGCTGCCCTGGCCGCGCAATTGCCGGCCCTTAGCGGCCGTGTCGTCGACCAGGCCGGCCTGATGACGGCTGTCGAGCGTAGTGCGCTGGAACAAAAGCTTGAAGCATTCGAGCAGAAATCCTCCGACCAGCTCGTCGTCGCCACCATTCCGAGCCTGGATGGGGAGGCGATCGAACCCTATGCCAACCGCCTGTTCCGTAGCTGGGAGCTGGGGCAGGCAGGCGAGGACAATGGCATCCTGCTTCTGGTGGCAAAAGCCGACCGCAGGATGCGCATCGAGGTTGGCTATGGGCTTGAAGGCACGCTGACCGACCTGCATTCGAAGCTGATCATCGAAAATACCATGGTTCCGGCATTTCGCGCCGGTGACTTCGCCGGCGGCATCAGCGGTGCCGTCGATGACATCATCATGGTGCTGGAGGGCAATGGCGCGGAACTGGAAGCGCGCGCCCGGCGCAACCAGGCAAGCGATGCAGAGCCGGTTGACATCGTCCTGCTGCTCTTTCTGGCCGTCTGGGCAACGATCTTCTTCGGTGGCCTTGCGGCCGCCGTCCTGCCGCCGATCTTCGGCCGGAAGCTGGGGCCCGGCCGCTACAGGTGGCTTGGCATGGACTTCACCTATGGCGGCAGCGGGCACTCGTCCGGAAGCGGCTGGTCCGGCGGCAGCGGGGGCTGGTCCGGAGGTGGCGGCGGATGGTCTGGCGGCGGCGGCTTTTCAGGTGGGGGCGGATCATCCGGTGGCGGTGGTTCGTCGGGGAGTTGGTGATGGGTACGAATTCAACATCGCTCGATGCCACGCAGCATGCCCGTATCGCCGCTGCCATCCGCGCGGCGGAAGCGAAGACTGCCGGCGAGATCTATTGCGTGGTGGCACGCAGCAGCGACAGCTATTTCTTTCCGGCCGCCTTCATTCTCAGCGCTGCCATGCTGTTGGCCAGCCTGCCGGTGGCGCTCGGGCTCGAATATTGGTGGGTGAGCATCAGGCTGCCGTTCTTTGTTGCCGCGCAGCTCCTCGCGCTTGCCAGCGCCTTGCTGCTGCTCTGGATCGTGCCTTCACTTCGCATCCGGCTGGTGCCGAGAGCACTGCAATATCGCCGCGGGCATGACAATGCGCTGAAGCAGTTCCTGGCCCGCAATGTCCATATTACCACGGCAAGGACCGGGGTGCTGATTTTCGTCTCGCTTGCCGAGCATTATGCAGAGATTGTCGCCGACAGCGGCATCAACCGGCATGTGCCGCAGGGGGAATGGGATGCGATCCTGCGCGATCTGCTGGCCCATGCTCGCGCAGAGCGCCTGGCCGACGGTTTCGTTGTGGCGATAGGCGCCGTGGGAGAGCACCTGACGAAATATTTTCCAGTGTCGGCAGGGGACGTCAACGAGCTGGACGACCATCTCGTGGAAATCTGACCGATCCTGATCGAGGGATGCGGCCGGTCTTCAAGATGCTCCGCCTCCTTTACGAGTCTCCGATCGATGAACGCAGCCATGAGTTGCTTGCAATGGCCCCGGCCTCGCGTTTATGGTTAACAAACCATGAATACGCTGACGATCGACATCAGGAAAGCCGAGCCGCGCGATGCGGAGCAGATCGCCGATGTGCACCATTCCGCCTGGCAGGGCGCCTATGCCGGTATCATACCCTATAAGGCACTGAATTCGATGATCGGCCGTCGCGGCAGCGCTTGGTGGGCCAATGCGATAAGACGTGCCGCGACCGTCCTGGTCGTGGAAATTGGCGGCACCGTTGCCGGTTACGCCACCATCGGCCGCAATCGCGCGCGCGAATTGCCGCAGCAGGGCGAGATCTACGAGCTTTATCTGCGCCCCGAATATCAGGGCGTCGGGCTTGGCACCCGCCTTTTTGCCGCTGCACGCGAGAAGCTTGCCGCACATGGCCTGCATGGCCTTGTGGTGTGGGCACTGGAAGACAACGCCAATGCGCTTGCATTTTATGCCGGCGCCGGCGGCCGCGATGTCGCCGAAGGTGTGGAAGTCTTCGACCAGAAGGCACTGCGCAAGGTCGCCTTCGTCTGGGACTGAGAGAGTTGCGAACCCTGCCCTGCCGGCCATCTGATGCGGCTGGGCGAGTTGTCAAACCGTCTCTCTGAACGCTTCCAGCATCGTCTATACAAAAGTTGAGCGGCAATCCGTGTTCGTGCTGTTGCGCCGATGGCGCGGCGCCGCTATTCGGGGCGCGACAAAGGAGAAATACCGGTAATGCGTATAGAAGCGATCCCCACGGGAAAGAACCCACCCGAGGACATCAACGTTATCATCGAGGTTCCGGTCGGCGGCGAGCCGATCAAATATGAGCTGGACAAGGAGGCCGGTACGCTTTTCGTCGACCGCTTCCTCTACACGCCGATGCGCTACCCCGGAAATTACGGATTCGTACCGCACACGCTGTCGGGCGACGGCGATCCGATCGATGTTCTGGTGTGCAACACCCGCGCGCTGGTGCCCGGCTGCGTGATCAATGTCAGGCCGATCGGCGTGCTGATCATGGAAGACAATGCCGGCCAGGACGAGAAGATCATCGCCGTGCCTTCCGGCGACATCACCAAGCGCTACGACAAGATATTCAACTATACCGACCTGCCGCAGATCACGCTTGAGCAGGTGGCGCATTTCTTCGAGCACTACAAGGATCTGGAGCCCGGCAAGTGGGTCAAGATAGGTGGCTGGCACGATGCTGCACGCGCCAAGGAGATGATCGTGGAAGCGGTCGAGCGGGCGAAGGCGAACGGCGTCGGTTGAGACGCGACCTGCAAAGATGACGATTGCAGCCTCGCCTCAAGGGGAGGCTGCGTCAGGCGAGGATGTTCACTCCGCTGTCGCGGTGAGCTTGCGCAGCAGGCTGGCGATGGCGTCCGGATTTCCCGCCACGCGGATGGTTTTCAGACGCGCAGTGGTGCCTGCGATCACGCAAACCGTGCTTTGCGGCACGCCCAGAAAACCGGCGATAAGCTTTTCGAGTGCGGCATTGGCGGCTCCCTTTTCGGGCACGGCGCGCACGCGGGCGTTCAGGTGGAATCGACCATCCGCGCCTTCATCCACGTTGCCAATGGCATCCCTGGCCGCGCGCGGGGTCAGACGCACGAAAATGTCCAACCCCTTGTCATGGGTCCTGAAGAAACCCGCCACCCGATACGATCCCTCAGAGGATGAGCGGCGCGATCGTGGTCAGGATGAACTGGCGGAGAAAGAAGAGGATCAGCAGCACGATGATCGGTGAAATGTCGATGCCGCCGAGATCCGGCATGAAGCGCCGGATCGGAGCCAGGACGGGTTCGGTCGCCCGGAACAGGAAGTTACCGATCGTGCCGACGAACTGGTTGCGCGAGTTGACGACATTGAACGCGTAGAGCCATGAGAAGATGGCCGAGACGATGATGATCCACCAGTAAAGGTCCAGCGCCAGAACCACGGTCTGAATGAGAGCGAGCATGCCATTCTCCGTTGAATTGGCGACATTTAGCGGCTGGGCGGCGGTGCGGCAAGTGCCAGGCGAAGCGTTGTGCTCATGGCCTGCGCAGATCGCTTGACAGCAATTGGCGCCGACCATAAATACGACCATCCACTGAACGGGGCTGTAGCTCAGCTGGGAGAGCGCGTCGTTCGCAATGACGAGGTCAGGAGTTCGATCCTCCTCAGCTCCACCAGTGGATCGGAACACGCGCAGCGTGAACCTGCCTTTCTGTCGATGCGCGTAACGCCGAAGTGGCGGCGGATTAGCTCCTAACGAACCCGGTATTGTTGGCACAGGCCGCTGAACGCGGTGGTGGAGCTCGATGACCGAGCGGCGACAGGTCAACCCGGCCACGAGATCAGGCGGCCGTGAGCATCCCTCATATATGAAAATACTATGCGCGGCGGCCGCGAGCCGTCTCGAAAATATATGCCCTTCCGGCCAATTTTTACCGGTTCGCGGCTCACGGGCCTGATGGTCAGCCAGCCGCGCGAGCGCTGGAGATTGGTTCAAATGCTCGACATGGCGATGCTGGCAATCGGCCTTGGTTTCTTTGCCCTGGCAATGGCTTACGGCATGGCCTGCGACCGGCTGTGAGGGAACCGACGATGGTTTTCGACTATGCGCTGGGCGGCATCATGGCTGCCCTAATCCTTGGCTACCTCGTCTACGCGCTCATTCGGCCCGAACGGTTCTGAGGCTTTGCGATGACCATCAATGGCTGGATTCAAATCCTGATCTTCTGCGCGATCGTGGTCGCTCTGGTAAAGCCGCTCGGCTGGTACATGGCACGCGTGTTCGAAGGTGAGCGCACGCTGCTTTCGCCCGTCCTGATCCCGGTCGAGCGCGGACTCTACGCGATCGCCGGCGTCGATGAGCGCCGGGAGCAGCACTGGCTCACCTATGCCGTGGCGCTGCTGTTCTTCAATGCTGCCGGGTTCCTTCTGCTCTTCCTGCTGCAGCGCCTCCAGGGTCTTTTGCCCCTCAATCCGATGGGCTTGGGCGCTGTTGCCCCGGATTCCTCCTTCAATACCGCCGTCAGCTTCGTCACCAACACCAACTGGCAGGGCTATGGCGGCGAAAGCACGATGGGCTATCTGGTGCAGATGGCCGGGCTGACCGTGCAGAATTTCGTTTCTGCCGCCACCGGCATTGCCGTCGCCATGGCGCTGATTCGCGGCTTCTCGCGTGCCTCGGCCCGCGTCGTCGGCAATTTCTGGGTCGACCTTGTGCGCGGCACGCTCTACATCCTGCTGCCGATCTCGCTGGTCTATGCGTTGTTCCTCGTATTCCAGGGCGTGCCGCAAACGCTTTCCGCCTATGTGGATGCCACGACGCTCGAGGGCGGCAAACAGACCATCGCCGTTGGCCCGGTCGCCTCGCAGCTTGCGATCAAGATGCTCGGCACCAATGGCGGCGGTTTCTTCAACGCCAACTCTGCACATCCGTTCGAGAATCCGAACGCGATCACCAATCTTGTGCAGATGGTGTCGATTTTCGCCATCGGTGCGGCACTGACCAATGTGTTCGGCCGCATGGTCGGCAACCAGCGGCAGGGCTGGGCAATCCTCGCCGCCATGGGCATCCTGTTCATTGCTGGCGTGGCGGTGGCCTATTGGGCCGAAGCCGCCGGCAACCCGGCCTTTGCCGCCTTGGGCATCGATGGCGGCAATATGGAAGGCAAGGAGGTGCGCTTCGGGGTCGCGCTGTCGGCGCTGTTTGCGGTCATCACCACGGCCGCATCCTGCGGCGCGGTCAACGCCATGCATGACAGTTTCATGCCGCTTGGCGGCATGATTCCGCTGATCAACATGCAACTCGGCGAGGTGATCATCGGCGGCGTCGGCGCCGGGCTCTACGGCATGCTGCTCTTTGTCATCCTCGCGATCTTCATCGCAGGCCTGATGGTCGGCCGCACGCCCGAATATCTCGGCAAGAAAATCGAGGCCAGGGAAGTCAAGATGACGATGCTCGCCATCCTGTCGCTGCCATTGGCCATGCTCGGCTTCAGCGCCATGGCGGTTGTGCTCCCGACGGCTCTCGCCTCGCTTGCCAATCAAGGGCCGCACGGCTTTTCCGAGGTCCTCTACGCCTACACTTCGGGCGCGGCCAACAATGGCAGCGCTTTTGCAGGGCTCTCAGCCAATACGCTCTGGTACAATCTGACGATCAGCCTTGCCATGCTGATGGGCCGCTTCCTGATCATCGTGCCGGTATTGGCAATCGCCGGCTCGCTCGCCGCCAAGAAGACCGTCCCGGCATCGGTCGGCACCCTTCCTACCGATAGCGGTCTCTTCGTCGGGCTTCTGACCGGTGTGGTGCTCATCGTCGGCGGCCTTACCTTCCTTCCGGCTCTGGCACTTGGTCCGATCGTCGAACAGCTGGCGATGCTGGCCGGTCAGACGTTCTGAGACCCTGCGTTTCGAGGAATCAGCCATGGCTCGCTCCGTAAAGATCGACGTCTTCAGCAACGAAATCCTTTGGCCCGCAGTCAGCTCGGCCGTCGCCAAGCTCGATCCGCGTCGGCAATTGCGCAATCCGGTGATGTTCGTGGTCGAGGCCGTTGCCATATTGGCTACGGTGCTTCTGCTGCGTGATCTCGGGTTCGGGGGAGATAAGCTCGGCTTCTCCTTCCAGATCGTGCTGTGGCTCTGGTTTACGCTTCTGTTTGCCAATTTCGCCGAGGCTGTCGCCGAGGGACGCGGCAAGGCCCAGGCGGACGCGCTGCGCCGCACGCGCACCGAAACCGATGCCAAGCTTCTGTCGCCCGACAGGCATACGACCTACGAACTGGTTCCGGCCACCAGCCTCAAGGTCGGAGACGTCGTCGTGGTGGAGGCCGGGGACATCATTCCCTCCGATGGCGAGGTGATCGAAGGGGTCGCTTCCGTCAACGAGGCCGCCATCACCGGCGAATCGGCACCCGTCATTCGCGAGGCTGGCGGCGACCGATCGGCGGTCACCGGCGGCACCCAGGTCCTTTCCGACCAGATCAAGGTGCGCATCACGGCTGCCGCCGGCTCGACCTTCCTCGACCACATGATCAGCCTGGTGGAGGGGGCGCAGCGCCAGAAGACGCCAAACGAGATCGCGCTGAACATTCTGCTTGCCGGCATGACCCTCATCTTCGTGCTGGCGGTCGCTACCATCCCGAGTTTCGCATCCTATGCAGGCGGCACGGTTTCCGTCGTGGTGCTGGCAGCCCTGTTCGTGACGCTCATTCCGACAACAATCGGCGCGCTGTTGTCGGCGATCGGCATTGCCGGCATGGACAGGCTCGTCCGCTTCAACGTGCTCGCCATGTCCGGCCGGGCCGTGGAGGCCGCAGGCGATATTGACACGCTGCTTCTCGACAAGACCGGTACGATCACGCTCGGCAATCGACAGGCGACGGAGTTCCTGGCGCTGCGCGGGGTTGACGAGCGTGACCTGGCCGATGCAGCGCAGCTTGCCTCGCTGGCTGATGAAACACCCGAAGGCCGCTCCATCGTCGTGCTTGCCAAGGAGAAATACGGCATTCGCGGGCGCGACATGGGACAGTTGCACGCCCATTTCGTGCCGTTTACCGCACAAAGCCGGATGAGCGGCGTGGATGTGGAGGGAAGTTCGATCCGCAAGGGCGCGATCGATGCCGTGCTTGCTCATGTGGGTGCGCCGGCTTCCAGCACTCGGGGCGGCGAGCTGCGGTTGCTCCGTCCGGGCGTCAATGCCGAGAGCGTGCGTGAAATGCAGGCCATTGCCGAGCGCATCGCCAAGGCAGGAGGCACCCCTCTTGCAGTCACACGCGACGGGCGGCTGCTCGGCGTCATCCACCTGAAGGACGTGGTCAAAGGCGGCATCCGCGAGCGCTTCGCCGAACTCCGGCGCATGGGCATCCGCACGGTGATGATCACCGGCGACAACCCGATGACGGCCGCGGCTATCGCCGCCGAGGCAGGCGTCGACGACTTCCTCGCCCAGGCAACGCCTGAAAACAAGCTTCAGCTGATCCGAAATGAGCAGGCGCTGGGCAAGCTGGTCGCCATGTGCGGCGACGGCACCAATGACGCACCCGCGCTCGCCCAGGCCGATGTGGGCGTTGCCATGAACACCGGTACGGTGGCCGCGCGCGAAGCGGGCAACATGGTCGACCTCGACAGTGACCCGACCAAGCTCATCGAGATCGTCGAGATCGGAAAGCAGCTTCTGATGACGCGCGGTTCGCTGACCACATTTTCCATCGCCAATGACGTTGCCAAATATTTCGCGATCATCCCGGCGATGTTCGTCGCCTTCTACCCGCAGCTCCAGACGCTCAATGTGATGCGGCTCGAAACTCCGGAAAGCGCGATCCTCTCCGCTATAATCTTCAACGCGCTCATCATCATCGCGTTGATCCCGCTTGCCCTGAAAGGGGTCCGGTATCGCGCCATCGGTGCCGCCGCGCTGCTGCGCCGCAATCTCCTCCTCTACGGCCTCGGCGGCGTCGTCATCCCGTTCATCGGCATCAAGGCGATCGACCTTCTGATCACCACCATCGGGCTCGCATAAGGACCAAGACCATGCTGGCTGAGCTTCGCCCCGCACTCATCATGATGACCGCGCTGACCCTGATCACCGGGCTTGCCTATCCGCTTGCGGTGACGGGCATTGCGCAAACGGTCTTTCCGAACCAAGCCAATGGCAGCCTGATCGAACGTGATGGCAAGGTGATCGGCTCCACGCTCATCGGACAATCATTTGCTGGCGAGCGATATTTCCATCCACGTCCTTCTGCTGCCGGTAGCGGCTATGATGCGGCCGCCTCGGGCGGCTCCAATCTTGGCCCGACCAGCCAGAAGCTGATCGAGCGGGTCACCGCCGACGCGGCAGGGCTGAAGAGCCAGAACCCGTCGATGCCGATCCCTGTCGATCTGGTCGCCACCTCCGGCAGCGGCCTCGATCCGCATATCTCGCCGCAAGCGGCGCTGTTCCAGGTGCCGCGGGTCGCGCGGGCGCGCGGCATTGCCGAAGAACGGCTGCGCGAGATCGTTGCAGCTCATATCGAAGACCGGACGCTGGGGCTATTCGGCGAAGCCAAAGTGAACGTTCTTATCCTGAACCTGGCACTCGATGCAGAAACGGCGCGATGAGGTCCTGACAATGCTGAAAATAGGCAGTTTGCTCCGACCCGAAAACGTGGCCGTCGGCGTGAAGGCGGCAAGCAAGAAGCAGGTCTTCCTGGAGGCTGCGAAAATGCTGGCCGCGTCCTCCGGGTTGACGGAAGCGGAGATATTCAGGGCGCTGCTCGATCGCGAGAACCTCGGCTCCACCGGGTTCGGACGAGGAGCGGCGGTGCCGCACGCCCGCATCCACGATCTCGGCAACACATATATGGTTTTCATGCGATTGGCTCAGCCGGTGGATTTCGACGCCAATGACGGTCAGCCCGTCGATCTGGTCTGCGCGATCGTGGGCAATTACGGCGCGACGGTGGAGCCGTTGAAGGCCCTGGCCGGAGCCTGTCGCAGCTTGCGAAATTCGGATACCTTGGCAAAGCTGCGGCAAGCGAGGAACGCGGCCGATCTTTACGCCGGCCTGATTGAGGCAGGCTGAGCCTGGGCCAAGCCATGTCCGACCAGTCCATGCAGGACAAGCGTCCGTCCCCCGAAGCTCTTCTCGAAGAGGCCGCACGGGAAACGCGCGGCCGCCTGAAAATCTTCCTTGGGGCAGCGCCTGGCGTCGGAAAGACCTATGAGATGCTGCTGAGCGCCGCCGCACGCCGGCGCGACGGCGTCGACGTGGCGATCGGCATCGTCGAGACCCATGGGCGCGAGGAGACGCAGGCGCTGGTCGAAGGGTTCGAGGTCATTCCGCGCAAGCGTGTCGATTACAAGGGACGCACGCTGGAGGAGATGGATCTCGAAGCGATCCTCCAACGGGCACCGCAACTCGTCCTGGTCGACGAACTCGCGCATACCAATGCCGCTGGAGGCCGGCATCCCAAGCGGCACATGGATGTCGAGGATCTGCTGGCCGCCGGCATCGATGTCTACACCACGGTCAACATCCAGCATCTCGAAAGCCTGAACGACGTCGTCGCCCAAATCACGCGAATCCGGGTGCGCGAGACCGTACCCGATGCTTTTGTGGACCAGGCCGACGAGATCGAAGTCATCGACATCACGCCGGGCGACCTCATCCAGCGGCTGAAAGAGGGCAAGGTCTATGTGCCAAAGACCGCGCATCGCGCCCTGACCCATTATTTCTCGCCGGGCAACCTCACCGCGCTTCGTGAACTGGCCCTGCGACGCACTGCCCAACGCGTCGACCAGCAACTCCTCACCCATATGCAGGCGCATGCGATCTCGGGGCCGTGGGCGGCGGGCGACCGCGTCCTCGTGGTGATCAACGAGCATCCCAAGGCCGCGGCCCTGCTGCGCTATGCGCGGCGGCTTGCCGAGCGGCTCCGTGCTCCCTGGGTGGCGCTCTATGTCGAGACGCAGCATGCGCTGCGTCTTTCGGAAGCGGAGCGCGACCGCATCGCCGACGCCATGCGGCTGGCCGAAAGGCTCGGCGGTGAAGCGGTCACAATTCCCGGAGGTGAACTGGCGAATGATATTCTGCGCTATGCGGAAGCCAATAATTTCAGCCATCTGGTCATTGGCCGCACCAAGCGCTCGCGCCTTTACGAGATGTTCTTCGGGTCGGTCACCTACGAACTTGTCCGATCCGCCGGAAATATCGCCGTGCATGTCGTCACGGGACAGGAACATGAACAGATCGGTGCCAAGACCGTTGCGACCCGGCCGGTGTCCACCAGCGGCGATCCATGGTCCTATCTGGTCAGCACCGGCCTGGTGGGAGCAGCACTTGGCGTCGGCCTGGTTCTCACCCGGATTCTCGAGGTCCAGAATGTCGCCCTGGTCTTTTTCGCTTCCGTTCTCGTGAGTGCCGTCGCCTACGGTCTTTGGCCGGCGCTGTTCGTCAGCGCCCTTAGCGTGCTTGCCTTCAACTTCTTTTTCCTCCCGCCGCTCTACACCTTCACGATCAGCGACCCAGAGAATGTGGTGGCGCTTTTCTTCTTTCTTGTGGTGGCGCTGATTGCGAGCAACCTGACGGCCAATGTCAGGCGGCAGGCCATGGTCGCGCGCAGGCGGGCCAAGACGACCGAGGACCTTTACCTGTTCAGCCGCAAACTTGCCGGTATCGCGTCACTCGACGATCTGCTGTGGGTGACGGCCTCCCAAGTGGCGTCGATGTTGCAGGTCAGGGTGGTCCTTTTCCTTCCTGACAATGGTCCGCTTGCCCTCAAGGCCGCATGGCCGCCCGAAGATGTGGCCGAGGAGGCGGACCTCGCGGCAGCGAAATGGTGCTGGGAGAGCAACAAGCCGGCCGGACGCGGCGCCGACACGCTTCCGGGCGCACGACGCCTGTTCCTGCCGATGCGGACGGGCCGCGGGCCGGTCGCCGTCATCGGCATCGACAGCGACAAGACGGGACCGATCCTCGACCCGGACCAGAGGCGGCTCCTCGATGCGCTGACCGATCAGGCGGCGCTGGCGATCGAGCGGGTCAACCTGGCCGAGGATGTCGACAGGGCGGAACGCGCAGCCGAGAAGGATCGCCTGCGGTCCGCCTTGCTTACCTCCATCTCGCATGACCTGCGTACACCGCTCGCCTCGATTCTCGGGGCGGCGGCAAGCCTCAGAACCCTATCCGGGCTGAGCGCCACCGACAGGGAGGAGCTGCTGTCGACCATTCAGGAGGAGTCCGAGCGGCTCAACCGCTTCATCGCCAACCTACTCGATATGACGCGCCTGGAATCCGGGGCGATCGCACCGAATATGAGCCTCCTCTATATCGGCGAGATCGTGGCGAGCGCGCTGCGACGGGCTGAGAAAATCCTTGCGGGCCATCGTATCGAGCGCCGCATTGCGGCCGATCTGCCGATGGTGAAGCTTGATGCGGTATTGTTTGAGCAGGTGCTGTTCAACCTGCTCGACAACGCCTCCAAATACGCGCCACCGAACTCGACCATACGCATCCAGAGCTGGAGCGACGGGACAGCGGTGCACCTTCAGGTGCTCGATGAAGGCGATGGTATCCCGAAAGAGGACCTGCCACGCATATTCGACAAATTCTATCGCGTTCGCAAAAGCGACAGTCAGCGAGCTGGAACCGGCCTTGGACTTGCTATTTGCCGCGGCTTCGTTGAAGCGATGGGTGGCCTGATCGAAGTTGCCAACCGAAGCGACCGGTCCGGAGCGGTGTTCACCATCACGCTGCCCGTGCCAGCCGAGCAGCCGGAAACGGAAGCAGCATGAACGGTAGTGCCACAAGAGTCCTGATCGTCGAAGACGAGCCGCCGATCCGCCGCCTGCTGCGCACCAGTCTCGCCTCACAAGGCTTTTTGGTGACGGAGGCAGCAACAGGTCGCAGCGCGCTCGCCGAAATCGAGCGAGCCGAGCCTGACCTGGTCATTCTTGACCTCGGCTTGCCCGACATTGAAGGGAGTGAGTTGATCCGCGAGCTGCGGAACCAGGGCTCCTCGGTGCCGATCCTGGTTTTGTCCAGCCGCGCTGACGAGCCGGGCAAGGTGGAAGCGCTCGATCTCGGCGCCGATGATTATGTGACCAAGCCCTTCGGCACCGACGAATTGCTGGCCAGAATAAGAACCGCGCTGCGCCATCGTCTTCAGCGGCAAGGCGAACTTCCGCTGTTTCGCAGCGGTGATCTCTGCGTCGATCTGGTTCGCCGCATCGTGCGGGTGCGGGACGTCGAGGTGAAGCTGTCGCCGAAGGAATACGACATTTTGCGCGTGCTGGTCGCGCATGCCGGCAAGGTCCTGACCCATCGTATGCTGCTGAACGAGGTCTGGGGCGGCGAGACGGACGTCCAGTATCTGCGCATCTATATCCGCCAGCTCAGGCAGAAGATCGAAGCCGACCCGGAGCAGCCGCGCCATATCCTCACGGAGACGGGGGTCGGCTATCGGCTGAGGGCGGAGTGATTTCGATCAGGCGTGACAGGCGGTGCAACAGGACGTCGAAGCGCCGGGCCGTCCAGGGTTCGGTTTGCCGCAGGGCGACATAGGCGCGGCCGGCCAGGCGACAGGCCTTGTCGACCTCGCCGCAGGCGGCCAGCGCCGCTACGCTTTCAAGCAGTATGTCGGCCATGGGATTGTCCGGCGGCGGCTGCCTTGCTTCGCGCCCATGGCCGTGGATGCTGCAACTCACTTGTTGCTTCCTTGCTCTGCTTGTTGGAGCGCAACCTTTTCCGAAGGCCGGCACCCGCTTGTCTCATGCTTCAGGCGATGCCCAGGCGTGTCCTGGCTTCCGGCGTCATCATCTGCGGGGTCCATTGCGGCTCATAGGTGAGGCTGACGTCCACGAACTCGATCCCCGGAACGGCCCATGCGCCGTCGCGGGCGCCGTTCTTGAGATAGTTCGTGGCCGGACATCCGCGCGTCGTCGTGGTCATGACGATGCTGGCCACGCCGCCTTCCTGGACGCCGACATAATAAACCAGGCCGAGCTCGATGATGTTGTCGCCGAGTTCGGGATCGATCACGAGGCGCAACGCCTCCCTGACCTTGTGGACGAGTTCGTCCGTCTCCTCGACGGTCATCTTCAAGCCTCCTTGGCCTCGATGCGCACGAGAAGCCGGTAGGTCGTGCCATCGGGCTCGAATGCGCCCTGCCAGCGATGGCCGCGCTTGGCGAGTTCAGGCAGGAGGAAGATCGGCTCGCGGCACAGCAGCGCCGACAGCACCTCGCCGGGGTTCATCTCTTCTACGGCCGCGAGGATGCGCACCATCGGCTCGGGCGGGTCCAGTTCGCGATTGTCCATGTGGCGGGCCGGCTGCGGCCATTCTTCGTCTTTGGACGCGGGCAGCGGGGCAGGCGTTTCCTCCGGCTGGGCAGTTCCAGCCGGCGTGAACAGAACCTCCCAGTCACCGCCGCCGATCTCGCGCGCCTCGTAGGAAAACCCTTTCGAACCCAGGACGGAGAACAGGGGGATCGGCTTGAATGTCGCCAGCAGTCGAAGCCCTTCGCCCTCGCCGAGCGCCGAGACGGTCTCCATGATCTTGCCGAAGGGTTCTTCGCCGGCAGACAGCAGCGGCCGGACGTCGAGATCCACGAATGTCGTCGTCATGATTGCATCATCCTCTTTCGGTTCAGATTCCCTGGACGGCAGCGTGCAGCAATGCGGGCCGGCGCGTATCGGCGGGGAAGCGGTCGTCAACCTTTACGTCGGCAAGCCGGCGAATGCGGACGAGTTGCACGACAATGCCGAGCGTAGCGACCAGCATGGCAAGTGTCATTGTTTGGAAGACAAGCGGGCGGCCCCAGAGGAGGGCGGCGGTGCCGAGCCAGACGGCGATAAAATAGAGATAGAACCATTTTTGCGCCCGTTTCTCGATGACGAGGTCCTGCACGCGTGGCGTCGGCTTCTTGCCCAGGACAGGGCCGTAGCATTCGAGCCACGTCAGGAAGGCGACGATCTTGTAGAGCTTGCCGAGCCCCAGTCCCGACAGCCAGCCGAAGGCGACAAGAAAGACGACTGCCGCCACCTGCTCCTGCAACCTCCCAAGGGCGAGCAGTGCGATGACGAGCATCACCGCCAGGCCGAGCGAGGCGAAGGCGAAGGTCGCCATGCGGGCGTTGAGCTCAATGATGCGCCGCTTGCGGGCGCGGTAGAGATGAAGCATGTCGCGCCCATAGAAGGCGAGGGCTGCAAGGCCAGGCAGGCCGGCGGCGAGCAGCATGAGGTTGCGGCTCCACTCCAGGCAGATGGCCACCGCGCCGCCGATGATGGCAAGGGCAAGCGCGCAACTCCCCAGATGCAGCGCCAGGCGGCTGCCGCGTCGGTCGAGTTCGGGTGCCAGCATGAACATGGCGAGCAAGCGGTAGCTCACTCCCATGGCGGCAAAAGTGAGCCAGCCGCCGAGGCCGGCTATCGCATGGATAGGAACACCTGCGACCGTGAGATCGACCAGATGCGGCTCGGCGACGATCCCGCCGCGAACCAGGGCAAAGATGATGCCGAGCGTGGCGGTCAAGGCCACGCCGGCCAGTGCGACAGCAACGAAACGGGCCGACAATGGCAGCGGGCGGCCGGTGAGAAGGGTGTGGGCAAGGCCCCACACGACCAGCGCAAAGCCGAGGCCGAGAAGCGTTGCGGCCATGGGAAAGAAAGGCAGGGTGGTGTCGATGCCGCCATCCAGCCACAAGAAGCCGCACAGCAGCGAGAAAAGTCCGAGCAACAGGCAAATCAATGCCGGCAGCGGGAGCTGTTCATTGGCGAGCGGGCGGGCAATCAATACCGGCACGAACTGGAAGAGCGCACCGCACATCAGCAGGCTCAGCCAGCCGATGGCTACGAGATGCACGATGATGAGGGTGGGCGGGGCGTCGACCGGCGCATGGGGATAGCCATAACCAGCCGTCATCAGGCCGAGTGCCGTAATGAGGGCAACAATCGCCGCGGCGAAATAGGACATCGTCCAGCGGGAAAGCGAGGCGCCGATCAACGTAGTGCTCCTTTGTTCAGAACCGTATCGCTTGCGTAACGATCCGGAGCAGGCGGCTTAGGCTGCCTGCTGGAGCTTGCCGATTTCCACGCGCCACACTTCGGGCCCGCGTTCGAGATAGGTCCAGGAGAACTGTTTCGGATACTCCGCCTCGAGCTGGTAATAAAGCGGCTTCGGGTCGTGGTCATTGACCAGCACGAAGGACGAGCCGGCGGCCAGTTCATTGACGAGTTGGAAGATCTTCGCATGGCGCTGTGCCGGCACGAGCGTGCGGACATCGACAGTGTTTTCCGAGGACATGGATTTGCTCCTTGAGATCGCAACCGCGGATGACCAGCACGCGCTCGATCGAGCCCGGTGTCCCGCTGCGGGTTTCAAGTAGCAGATAAAAGATATATCTACAATATATCTTTTAAGGGAAGGCTGAGATTTGTGCGCGCCTTGGTGTCCAGCCCCTGATCCGAGCGCCGGTTCCTGCTCCGGCTGCTGACCCGGTTCGCGCCGGAATCGTCAGGCTTGGCACGGAACTTTTCGGCGTCTTGGGGCTTAGCAAAGAGGAACGCGTTTCAAGCGTTTTCTGCACATCGAAGCTGGCGATCCGGCAGGCTTGGATACTTCCACAAGGAGATGATGAGGATGCGGCTGTTGTTTCTCGCCTTGGCGGCCTATGCGGTGCGTCGGATCATCCAGGAGAATCTCGAAACTCCGGCCGTGCTTCCGGCGTCGTCGTCGAAGGCAGGGCGTCGACAGCCGGCCAGGCGGAAAAAGCGGGAGGCAAGGCCATGAAGCCGCTGCCGTTTGTGCTCTGCCTAGCGTTATGCGCGCTCGGCGGCACGGCGGTGGGAGCCGCCGCCGGCAATCCCGATTCCGGTTTGACGATAGGGCTGGCGGCAGGCGCTGCCATTGCCAGTGTGCTCATCCTGCTTGGCGGCAAGACGACCGGATAACGGATCAGCGGCCCGCCAAGATCATATCCGCCGCCTTCTCCGCAATCATCAGGGTCGGCGTATTGGTGTTGCCGGAGGTGATGTTGGGCATGATCGAGGCGTCGGCAATGCGCAGCCCTGCAATGCCCCGGACATTGAGCTTCTCGTCAACGACGGAATCGGGGTCGGGACCCATGCGACAGGTGCCGACAGGATGGAAGATCGTGGTGCCGATCTCGCCAGCGGCCCGCACCAGATCCTGTTCCGTCCGGTAGTCCGGGCCGGGCTTGAATTCTTCCGGCTTATAGGGCTTGAGCGGCGCCTGATCGACGATATGCCGGGTCAGCTTGATGGAGTCGGCTGCGACCAGCCTGTCGGTTTCGGAGGAAAGATAGTTGGGGCGGATCGCCGGCTGCTTGCGGAAATCGGCGCTCTGCGCGTGTATCGATCCCCGGCTTTCCGGGCGCAGATTGCACACGCTGGCGGTGAAGGCGGGGAAGGGGTGCACCGCGTCGCCGAACTTCTCCAGGCTGAGCGGCTGGATGTGATATTGCAGGTTCGGCGTGTCGTAGGAAGGTGACGAGCGGGTGAAGATGCCGAGCTGGCTCGGCGCCATCGCCATCGGCCCGGAGCGCTTCAGAAGATATTCCAGCCCGATCGCCATCTTGCCGAACAACCGGCTCGCCTGCTCGTTGAGTGTGCGGATGCCCGACACCTTGTAGGCCAGCCGCAGCTGCAAATGGTCCTGCAGGTTCTCGCCGACCTCAGGCCGGTCGAGGACGACGGGGATGCCTGCCTCCTGCAACACCGTCCCCGGTCCCACCCCGGAAAGCTCGAGCAGGTGGGGAGAGCCGACCGAGCCAGCGGCGAGGATGACTTCGCGACGAGCCCGCACGGTGCGCTTGGTGTCGCCCTGCACGAATTCCACGCCACGCGCAGTCAGGTTCTCGATCAGCAAGCGGCGGGCATGCGCGCCGGTTTCGACCTTGAGATTCTTGCGCCCGGCTGCCGGCCGCAGAAATGCCTTGGAGCTGTTGACCCGGACGCCGCCGCGCTGATTGACCTTGAAATAGGAGGACCCTTCATTGCTGCCACGATTGAAGTCCCGGGTGCGGGGGATGCCAGCGGCTTCGGCTGCGGCCTGGAAGGCGTCGAGAATGTCCCAATGGACACGCATTTCCTCGACCCGCCACTCGCCACCGGCCCCATGCATCTCGTCGGCGCCGGCAAAATAGTCCTCAGACCTGCGGAAATAGGGCAGCACATCGTCCCAGCCCCAGCCGACGCAGCCTTTCTGCCGCCACAGATCATAGTCGCGTGCCTGGCCGCGCATATAGATCATGCCATTGATTGAGGAGCAGCCGCCAAGCACCTTGCCGCGCGGATAGGCCAGCGAGCGCCCGTTGAGGCCAGGCTCGGCATCGGTGCTGAAGCACCAATCCGTGCGTGGGTTGGCGATGCAGTAGAGGTAGCCAACCGGTATGTGGATCCAGTGGTAATTGTCGCGCCCGCCGGCCTCCAGCAGAAGCACGGTGACGTTGGGGTCCCTGGAGAGACGGTTGGCCAATAGGCAGCCGGCCGTGCCGGCGCCCACGACGACGTAGTCGAATTCAGCGTCCATTTTAATTCAGTCTTTCGCAGCCCGCGCTGCCGGAGTGAGAAGCCGCGCATAGATTTCGCCGACGATGCCACGCCGGAAGATCAGCACGCAGACCATGAAGATCAGGCCGGTGGCGATGGTCACCGGAAAATCGGAAGTGGCCAGCGTGTTCTGCAGCCCGACCACGAGGCCTGCGCCGATGATCGGCCCGACCATGGTGCCGATGCCGCCAAGCAGCGTCATCAGGATGACCTCGCCCGACATCTGCCAGGCGACGTCGGTTAGCGTCGCGAACTGGAACACGATGGCCTTGAGCGAGCCTGCAAGACCCGAAAGGGCTGCCGACATGACGAAGGCCGCAAGCTTGTAATTGGCGACGGTGTAACCGAGCGAAGTAGCCCGGTTCTCGTTTTCACGGATCGAGCGCAGGATCATGCCGAAGGGCGAGTTGACGATGCGCCAGATGATGAAGACGCCGATCAGGAATACCGCCAGCACGAAATAATAGATGTTCAGCGGCACATGCAGGTCGACAAGGCCGAAGAGCATGCCGCGTGGCACGCCCTGGATGCCGTCCTCGCCGCCGGTGAAGGATGCCTGCACGCAGAAAAAGAAGAACATCTGCGCCAGCGCCAGCGTGATCATGGCAAAATAGATGCCCTGGCGGCGAATGGCGAAGAAGCCCATCACCAGGCCGAGGATCGCCGCGCCGACGACACCGAGAATGATGCCCGCTTCAGGTGACCAGCCCCATACTTTCACGGCGTGGGCGGTGAAATAGGAGGCCCCGCCGAAGAATGCGGCATGGCCGAAGGAGAGCAGGCCGGTATAGCCGAGCAGCAGGTTGAAGGCGCAGGCAAACAGCGCAAAACACAGCATCTTCATCATGAAGATCGGGTAGATGACGAAGGGCGCGGCCACCAGGCCGAGAATGCCCAGCGCCACCAGAACCCATTCGAGCCGTCCCGAGGTCTTTACGCGCGCCTCGCTAAGCGTGAGTTCGGCCATGTTCACGCATCCTTTCCGAAGAGCCCGGCTGGCCGGACCAGAAGTACGATCGCCATGATGACGAAGATGACGATGTTGGAGGCTTCAGGATAAAACACCTTGGTCAATCCTTCCGCGAGCCCAAGCATGTAGCCGGTGACGATCGCGCCGAGGATCGACCCCATGCCACCGACCACGACCACCGCGAAGACGACGATGATGAGGTTGGAGCCCATCAGCGGGCTGACCTGATAGACGGGTGCCGCCAGGATGCCGGCAAGCCCGGCCAGAGCGGAGCCGAGCCCATAGGTGAGCGTCAGCAGTAGGGGAACATTGACGCCGAAAGCCTGCACCAGCCGCGGATTTTCGGTTGCGGCACGCAGATAGGAGCCCAGCCGGGTTTTTTCGATGGCAAGCCATGTGCCCAGGCAGACGATCAGCGAGGCTACGACGACGAAGCCGCGATAGACCGGCAGGAACATGAAGCCGAGATTGGTGCCGCCTGCCAGCAATGGCGGGACGGTATAGGGATTGCCTGAAACGCCGAAATAATAGCGGAAGATGCCCTCGATCACCAAGGCGAGGCCGAAGGTGAAAAGCAGGCCATAGAGCGGATCGATGTCGTAGAGCCGGGCCAGCGCCAGACGTTCGATGACGATGCCGATGATGCCGACGATGAGCGGCGCTATGATCAGTGCCGGCCAGTAGCCGATGCCGAGATGGGCAAGCAGGAGATAGCCGACAAAGGCGCCGAGCATATATTGGGCCCCATGCGCGAAATTGATGACGCGCAACAGGCCGAAGATGATGGCAAGGCCAAGGCTCAGCATGGCATAGAAGGACCCGTTGATCAGGCCTACCAGCAACTGGCCGAGGAAGGCCTGGATTGGAATTCCGAAGATCATCGTCATGGCCGGGTCATACCCCCAGAACGTCGTGGAGCAGGTTCATGCGATCCGGCAGTTCGCCTACCGGGAACTGCGCCATGACCTTGCCATGCTCCATCAGATAGAAACGATCGGCGATGCGGCTGGCGAAGCGGAAATTCTGCTCCACCAGCAGGATCGTCATGCCGCGCTTTTTCAAGGTCGCCAGCAACTCGCCGATGCGCTGGACGATAACCGGCGCCAGCCCCTCCGTCGGCTCGTCGAGCAGCAGAACCTTGACCCCGGTCCGCAGCATGCGCGCCATGGCCAGCATCTGCTGCTCGCCGCCCGAGAGCTTAGTGCCCTGGCTGTTGCGGCGTTCCTTTAGATTGGGAAAAAGCTCGAAGATTTCCTCCACGCTCATGCCGCCATCGGCAACGACAGGGGGAAGGATCAGGTTCTCATCGACCGTCAATGTGGCGAAGATCCCGCGTTCCTCCGGCACGTAGCCGATGCCGGCATGGGCGGTGCGGTGGAGCGGCAGATGCATCAGGTCCTTGCCGTCGAAGGTGATCTGGCCTGTGCGCTTGCGGATGAGGCCCATTATGGCACGCAGCGTCGTCGTCTTGCCGACGCCGTTGCGGCCTAGAAGCGTCACCGTCTCGCCCTTGAAGACTTCGAGGTTCACGCCATGCAGCGCATGGCTTTCGCCGTACCACGCATTGAGATCGCGGACGGACAGAAGCGGCTCGGCCCTATTCATGTTCCGTCCCCATATAGGCGATTTTGACACGCTCATCGCTGCTGACGGTCGCATAATCGCCAGCCGCGAGGATCTCGCCGCGCTGCAGGACGGTGATCCAGTCACAAAGATCAGCGACCACGGTCAGATTGTGCTCCACCATAAGCACGGCGCGATCACGCGCCACCGAGCGGATGATGTTGGAAACGGTGCCGACATCTTCCTGGCCCATGCCGGCCATCGGCTCGTCGAGAAGGAGAACCTTGGGATCGAGCGCCAGCGTGGTTGCGATTTCCAGCACGCGCTTGCGCCCATAGGACAGATCGCCGGCCAGACTGTCGCGGGCGTTTTCGAGCCCGACCGTCTCAAGCAGTTCCTCGGCACGCGGCGTCAGCCTGTCGAGAGCGGAAAGCGAACGCCAGAACTGCACGCCAAGCCCATTGGGCCGTTGCAATGCCACCCGCACATTGTCGAGCACGGTCAGATAGGGAAAGATCGCCGAGATCTGGAAGGACCGTACCAGGCCTAGCCGTGCAACCTTGGCCGGCGAGGTATAGGTGATGTCCCTGCCGAGCAATTCGATGCGGCCATTGGTTGGCGGCAGGAACTTGGTCAGCAGATTGAAAACCGTCGTCTTGCCGGCCCCGTTGGGGCCGATCAGGGCGTGGATCTTGCCATGGTGGACATCGAGATCGACATTGTTGACGGCCACGAAACCTGCGAACTCCCGGCGCAGGCCACGGGCGGAAAGCACCACCCGTGGTTCGGTTTCATGCGCAGGGGTCGCGGGCACGGCTGCGTAAGCCTCTACGCTCACTGGCTAACCAGCGGGCAGCCGCTTTCCTCGGGCTTGATATAGGCTTCTTCGCCGGGCACCGTGGCCAGAACCTTGTAGTAATCCCAAGGCTGCGTGCTTTCCGACGGCTTCTTCACTTCCATCAGATAGAGATCGGAAATGAGACGTCCGTTCGCACCGACCTTGCCGCCGCGCGCGAACACGTCTTCCACCGGCATTTCATGCATCAGCTTGGCGACGGCCTCGGTCTCGTCGGTTCCGGCCTTGTCGATGGCCTTCAGATATTGCAGGACGCCCGAATAGGTCGCGGCCTGGATCATGTTCGGCATGCGGCCGGTCTTGTCGAAGAAACGCTTGGAGAACTCGCGCGATTGGTCGTCGCGGTCCCAATAGAAGCTTTCCGTGAGCGTCAGACCCTGTGCGGCTTCCAGTCCGAGACCATGGACTTCGGCCAGCGTGAAGAGAAGTGCTGCCATGCGCTGGCCACCCGCGACGATACCGAATTCTGCCGCCTGCTTGATGGCATTTGCGGTGTCGAGGCCGGCATTGGCCAAGCCGACGACCTTGGCGCCGGAGGACTGCGCCTGCAGCAGGAAGGAGGAATAATCCGTCGTGCCGAGCGGATGACGCACAGCGCCGAGGACCTGGCCGCCCTGCGATTTCACGAAGTTGGAGGTCTGCTCCTCCAATGAATAGCCGAATGCATAGTCGGCAGTCAGGAAGAACCAGGTGTCGCCGCCCTGCTTGACCAGCGCGCCGCCGGTGCCGACCGCAAGTGCATGGGTGTCGTAGGCCCAGTGGAAGCCATAGGGCGAGCAGGCCTTGCCTGTAAGGTCGGCGGTCGCGGCGCCGGTGACGAGGTCGATCTTCTTCTTTTCCACGGAGATGCCGCGCACAGCAAGCGCCACCGACGAGGTGGTCAGTTCCATGATGGAATCGACCTGCTCGGTGTCGTACCACTGGCGGGCGATGTTGGAGGCGATATCGGGCTTGTTCTGGTGATCGGCGGTGATGACCTCGATCGGGGCGCCCTGAACGGTGCCGCCAAAATCCTCGACCGCCATCTTGGCGGCTTCAAACGACCATTTGCCGCCGAAATCGGCATAGACGCCCGACTGATCGTTGAGGATGCCGATCTTGACCTTGCCGTCGGAGATTTCGGCCGCCGAAGCGGGGATGGCGGTGGCGGCCAGAAGCGCCGCAGAAACAAGATGTAATAGTTTCACTGCTGATGTCCTCCCATGTGATCAGCCGTCGAGCGGAATGCCCAAGGCTTTGTGACGGCTCAAAACGGCCGATCACAACGTCCTCCTGAAGGCGCCACCTCGCTCCCGCGTGCAACAAACCTCCAAACAGTGCAGAGGCGCGACCGAGGGCCACGCCTAAAAGTGCACATTTCAAAACCGTAACATTGACGTGTGTTGGCGAGAATATTTATTTACGTACAAGATACGTACAAAAATGCACAGATCCTATGCACCGCTTCACCTGGGACGACCTTCAGTTCTTTCTCGCCGTAGCACGCAGCGGCCAGCTTTCCTCGGCCGCCCGCCAGTTGCGCACCAATCACGCTACGGTGTCGCGCCGCATCGACCGGTTGGAGCGGGCGCTGTCGATCAAGCTGTTCGAGCGCAATCCCCGAGGCTACATGCTGACGGCGGTCGGCGAACGGCTTGTCGAATCCGCCGAGATGATCGAGCGGGAGACGGCGAGTTTCCGCAACGAGGCCTCGACCGGCGCCTCGCAGGTCGCCGGTGTGGTCCGGCTAAGTACTTTGGAAGGCTTTGGAAATTTCTTCCTGGCCGATCGTCTGCCGCGCTTTGCGCGGGCGCATGCCAATCTGTCGATCGAGATGGTGACCATCCAGCAGATCGTTTCGCTGTCACGCCGCGAGGCGGACATGTCGATCACGCTCACCTCGCCGCGAACGGATTTTTATCACTATGAGCCGATCACGACCTATCGGCTGTTCATGTATGGAACGCGTTCCTATCTGAACAGCCATCCGCCGATCGAACGGCGGGAGGATTTTCTTGCCCATCGCCTGATCGGTTATATAGAGGATATGATCTTCACGCCGGGACTGGATTACCACCGCGAAATCCTGCCCGGTCTGCATGCCTCATACCAAAGTTCGAGCATCCATGCGCAGCTGCGGGCTACGCTGAACGGCATCGGGTTGTGCGTGCTGCCCAATTTCATGGCCGCGTCCTATCCGGAGCTGGTCCCGCTGATCCCCGGGGAGGTTTTTCTCGACCGGGACTACTGGTGTGTATGCCACCGCGACCTGGCGGCTACGCCGCGCATCCGTGCGCTCACCGATTTCATCAAGACGGAAGCTGCCGACGCGGCCGATCTTTTCCTGGGTCATCACGTCGGGAAATGATGGAGCGCTTTACGCGCCGGATCGGAAGCCCTCGCTGGCGACCAGCAGGTTGCGCGTATAGTCCCTCTCAACCCGCCGCGCCGTAAGCTCGGCCGCCGTCAATTGTTCCACTTCCTCGCCGTTCTGCATGACCATCAACCGGTCGCACATATGGGCGATGACGGCGAGATCATGGCTGACCATCACGAAGGTGAGCTTGCGGTCGGCGCGCACCTGTTCGAGCAGGTTCAGAACCTCCGCCTGCACCGATGCATCGAGCGCGGAAGTCGGTTCGTCGAGCAAAAGGATCGACGGCTCAAGGATGAGGGCGCGTGCAATGGCCACCCGCTGGCGCTGGCCGCCGGACAATTGATGGGAATAGCGGAAACGGAATCCGGAGCCCAGCCCGACCTCGTCAAGCGCGCGCATGATGCGTCTTTCGCTATTGTCGAAGCCATGGATGGCAAGCGGTTCAAGCAGCAGGCGGTCGACCGTCTGGCGCGGATGCAATGAGCCATAGGGGTCCTGGAACACCATCTGGACTTCCCGGTAGAAGGCCTTGTCGCGGTGCCTGCCGAGACGCTTGCCGTTGACGTTGATCGTCCCGCCCGAGACCGGAGCAAGGCCGGCGACCGCGCGCAGCAGCGTCGATTTGCCGGAGCCGGACTCGCCGACCAGGCCGTAAGACTCGCCTGATTCCACGGCGAGGCTGACATCCTTCAGCGCGGTAAAATCGTCGAAGGTGACGCGCAGCCGGTCGATTGCGAGTGCTGTCGTCATAGCGCCCATTCCGGCTTGCGTTCGAGGACGGGCAGGGGGTGCCGGTCGGCGCCGATCCGCGGCATGCAGTCGAGCAGACCTTGCGTGTAAGGGTGCTCGGCACGACTGAGTTCGGAGGCGGCAAGTTCCTCGACGATCTTGCCGGCATACATGACGATCACGCGGTCGCAGAAGGATGAAACCAGCCGCAGATCGTGCGAAATGAAGATCAGCCCCATGCCGCGCTCGCGCACCAACCGGTCGAGAATTCCCAGCACTTCAAGCTGCACGGTGACATCGAGCGCCGAAGTGGGCTCGTCGGCGATCAGCAGTTCGGGTCCGGCGACCAGCATCATGGCGATCATGGCGCGCTGGCCCATGCCGCCGGAAACTTCGTGCGGGTAGAGGTCGTAGACGCGGGCGGCATCCCTGATCTGCACTGCTTCGAGCATGGCAAGCGCCCGCTTGCGCGCCTCGGCCTGGCTGACCTTTTCATGGGTGCGCAGCGTCTCGACGATCTGGCGGCCGATGGTCATCACCGGGTTGAGCGAATATTTCGGGTCCTGCAGGATCATGGCGATGCGATTGCCACGAAGTGCGCGGCGTTGCGCAGGCGGAGCACGCAGCAGGTCGATGCCGTCGAATTCCATGCGCTTGGCCGAAATCTCGGCATGCGTTGGGGTCAGGCCCATGATGGCGCGGCCGGTCTGCGATTTGCCGGAGCCGCTTTCGCCGACAATGCCCAGCCTTTCGCGGCCAAGCGTGAAGGAGACGCCGCGCACGGCCTCAACCACGCCGGTCCGGGTGGGGAAGCGCACATGCAGGTCTTCGACCGTCAGAAGCGGGTTCATTGGCTGCTGCCGCGCGGATCGAGCGCGTCCCGCAGGCCGTCGCCCAACAGGTTGAAGCCGAGACTGACGATCAGGATGGCGAAGCCCGGCATGGCCGCAACCCACCATTGGTCGAGGATGAAGCGCCGGCCCGACGCGATCATCGCACCCCATTCGGGCAGCGGCGGTTGCGCGCCGAGGCCGAGGAAGCCAAGGCCGGCTGCGGTGAGGATGATGCCCGCCATGTCGAGCGTGACGCGCACGATCAGCGAGGAGATGCAGAGCGGCATGATGTGGCGCAGCACGATGCGCCAGGGCGAGGCGCCCATCAGCCGCACCGCCGAAATATAGTCGGAATTGCGCACCGTCAGCGTCTCGGCGCGCGCGATGCGGGCATAGGGTGGCCAGGAAGTGATGGCGATGGCGATGATGGCGTTGCCGATGCCGGGCCCAAGCGCTGCGACGAAGGCCAGCGCCAGCACCAGCTTGGGAAAGGCAAGGAAGATGTCGGTGATGCGCATCAGCACAGCATCCAGCCAGCCGCCAGCATAGCCGGCGACCGTGCCGACGAGCAGGCCGATGGGGGCCGCGATGACCGCGACCAGCACGACCACCTGAAGCGTGAGCCGCGAGCCGTAAATGAGGCGCGAGAGGATGTCGCGGCCCTGGTCGTCGGTGCCCAGCCAATGGCCGGCGCCCGGCGGCAGCAGGCGCTTGCCGGCCAGATCGCCGATATAGGGCGAATAGGGCGCCAGGAGCGGCGCAAACAAGGCGATGAGGATCAGTCCCATTATGATGAGCATGCCCACAACGGCGAGCCAGTTTGCGGTGAAGCGCCGCCATGTGACATAGGCGCGGCCGAGCCTTGCCTGCAGGCGCGATTGCGGCCGGTCGGTGAGGAGCCATTCGCGGCGCGTCATCGTGGCTTGGCTCATCCTCGTCAGTTCCTCGTGCGGGGATCGAGCATGCGGTAAAGCACGTCGGAAAACAGGTTAATGGCGATGAAGACGGAACCGATGATGATGGTGCCGCCGAGCACCGCGTTCATATCGGCATTTTGCAGCGAATTGGTGATGTAGAGGCCGAGCCCCGGCCAGGCGAATACCGTCTCGGTCAGCACGGAGCCTTCGAGCAGGCCGGCATAGGAAAGCGCGATCACCGTCACCAGCGGCACGGCGGCATTGCGCAGCGCATGGCCCCAGATGATGCGGGTTTCGGACAGGCCCTTGGCACGCGCGGCGACGATATATTCCTGGCTGAGCTCGTTCAACATGAAGGAGCGAGTCATGCGGCTGATATAGGCCAGCGAGAAATAGCCGAGCAGCGAGGCCGGCAGGATAATGTGCGAGAAGATATCGCGGAAGGCTGCCCAGTCGCGGTTGATGACCGCATCGATCAGGTAGAAGCCGGTGACCGGGGTGAAAGAGTATTCATAGACGACGTCGATGCGGCCGGGGCCCGACGTCCAGCCGAGCCTTGCATAAAATACCAACAGCGCCAAAAGGCCGAGCCAGAAGATCGGCACGGAATAGCCGATGAGGCCGAGGATGCGCACGATCTGGTCGGCGATGCTGCCGCGCTTGACCGCCGCCAGCACACCGAGCGGTATGCCGAAGGCAGCACCGATGATGGTGCCTGCGGTGGCGAGTTCCATGGTGGCCGGGAAGACACGGCGGATATCGGTCATCACCGGGTTGGTGGTCAGCACCGAGGTGCCGAAATCGCCTTGCAGAACACCTTTCACATAAAGCACGAACTGCTGGTAATAGGGCAGGTTGAGGCCCATTTCCTGGCGCACGCGCTCCACTACATGGGCGGGCGCACGATCGCCGACGATCGCCAGCACCGGATCGATCGGCACCACCCGGCCGATGAAGAAGGTGACGGCGAGCAGGCCGAGATAGGTGGTGGCGACGATCGCCACGAAACCGGCGACCGATTTGAGAATAGGCAAGGCGCGCCGGCTGGCGCGCCTTGCCGGCATCTGCGTTTCAGTGCTGCTCACCGGGCTGATCCTTCAGGATCATTCCTTGGAGACGGGCGCAAGCGGGTTGGAATCGAAGCTCGGTCCCAGCCGGTAGTTCTTGACGTTGCCGCGCAGGCCGGCAACTTCGATCTGCTGGAAGATCATGACGAAGGGGCTGGTGTCCAGCGCCTCCTGCTGCAGCTTCTGGTACATCTCGGCGCGCTTGTCGTTGTCTCGCTCCAGAAGGGCGGCCTGCACCTGCTTGGTCAGTTCCGGAATGTCCCAGGCATTGCGCCACGCCAGCGACTTCACCGCGGCATCGTCGCTGTTGTCCGGGTTGGAGGTGAAGGCGTCGGCATTGGTGTTCGGATCCCAATAGTCCATGCCCCACTGGCCGATATACATGTCGTGGTTGCGGGCGCGGTACTTGGTCAGCGTCTGCTTGCCGTCGCCGGGGATGATCTCGATCTTCACGCCCGCCTGGCCGGCGGTCTGCTGGAAGGATTCGGCAATGCCGGTTACCGGCTGCGTGTTGCGCACATCGAAGGTAACGGAGAAGCCGTCCTTCAGCCCTGCCTTTTCCAGGAGTTCCTTGGCCTTGGCCACGTCGAACTTGTAGGGGTTGGAATCGAGCGCGCCAAGCACGCCCTTGACCTGGTAGGTCTGGTGGATCTCACCGATACCCTTGATCAGCGTGGCGCCGATGGCGTCGTAGTCGACCAGATATTTGAAGGCCTCGCGAACCTCGGGCTTGGCAAGGTTCTCGTTCTTCTGGTTGAGGCTGATGTAATAGACCGTGCCCTTGGGCGCGCTGGTGGAAGCGAGATCGGCGTTCTTCTGCACGGCCTCCAGATCGCCCGGCTCCAGATTGCGGGCTACATCGACGTCACCGGCCTCCAGCATCAGGCGCTGGGTGGCGCTTTCCTTGACGTGGCGATAGATGACGCGGGCGAGTGCGGGCTTTTCGCCATAATAATTGTCGTTGCGCTCCAGCACCACGAGTTCGTTGGCGCGCCAGTCGCGGATCTTGAAGGGGCCGGAGCCGGCATAGTTGGTCTTCATCCACGCATAGCCGAAATCAGTGTCGTATTTGTAGTCGTCGCTCGGCGTCTTGGCCTCGGCATGTTCCATCACCAGCTTCTTGTCGAGCACGGCGCCCACCGTGGCGGTCAGGCAGTTGAGAACGAAGCTCGGCGCATAGGGCTTGTCGACGGTCAGTACGAAGGTGCCCTCGTCGACGGCCTTGGCCTTTTCGGTGACGTTGTCGCCGGTAAGGCCGAACTGGGTGAGGATGAAGGCCGGGCTCTTGTCGAGCTTGACGACGCGTTCGAACGACCAGGCAACGTCCTCGGCGGTGATCGGGTTGCCGGAAGCGAACTTGATGCCGGGCTTCAGCTTGAAGGTATAGGTGAGGCCGTCGTCGGAAATCTCCCAGCTTTCGGCGATGCCGGGTTTGACCTTGGTGGTGTCGTCGATATCGAGGCGCACCAGCATGTCATAGGCGTTGCCGATGAATTCGGCCGGGCTGAGCTCGAAGGATTCCGCCGGATCAAGCGTGATGGTGTCGTCGATGGCCCAGGCCTGAACCAGCGTGTCCGCCGGTGTATCGGCAAGCGCAGGCGAGCCGGCAAGGAAGAGCATGGACAGCGCAGCTCCAGCCAAACGGGGGCGGAAGCGCGCATTCATTTTTCCCATCATCATTTCACTTGTTCCCTGTTTTGTTGCCGAAATTATCGTTCTGGTTGCAAATTCAGTTCTCATGCCAGGCGGAACGCAAGACCCGGAACCAGTTTTCCCGGCACAATTTAGCCAGTTCCGCGTCACCATAGCCCGCACCTTGGAGGGCCACAACGAGCTTTTGCAACCCGGCTGCGTCACCGATTTCATGCGGGATCAGCGCACCGTCGAAATCCGAACCGATGGCAACGCCGTCGATTCCAAGCCGTTCGACCAGATAGTCGATGTGGCGGACCATGTCGCTCAAGGGGGTGTCGGCGTCTTCGCGACCGTCCTCGCGCAGCATGGTCACGGCGAAGTTCAGCCCGACCAGGCCGTTGCTGGCGCGGACGGCATCGAGTTGCTTGTCGGTGAGGTTGCGGGCGACCGGAACCAGCGCATGCGGATTGGAATGGCTGGCGATCAAAGGCTGGTCGCTGATTTCGGCGACGTCCCAGAAGCCTTTTTCGGTGATGTGCGAAAGATCGATCAGGATACCGAGCCGGTTGCATTCCCTGACCAGGGCCCGCCCCGCATCGGTCAGCCCGGGGCCGGTGTCGGGACTCATGGGATAAGCGAAGGGAACGCCGTGGCCGAAGATGTTGTCGCGGCTCCAGACCGGGCCGAGAGAACGCAGGCCAGCAGCATGGAAGACCTCCAGTGCGGCGAGATCAGCGCCGATCGCCTCGCAGCCTTCCATGTGAAGCACGGCGGCAAAGCGTCCCTCCGCCATTGCCTCGTCGATATCGGCCATGGAACGGCATAGGCGCCAACCGCCGGCGCGTTCGAGCCGCAGCGCAATCGCTGCCATCTCCAGCGCGATGTCGAGTGAGGGCGCACGCGCGAGCGGAGCCGAAAGCGGGGTGGCATAGCTGCCGTCGGCAGCGGGGCTCTTCAAGACAAGATGCCCGGACGGAACATAGATCGCGCACAGACCGCCGGCCAGGCCGCCGGCGCGAGCGCGGGGCAGGTCGATATGGCCCTCATCCGTGCCCTTGATGAATTCGTCGACGGGGTCGGCGCCATCCCGCTGATGGTTCCAAAGGCGCAGCAGAACGTCGTTGTGGCCGTCAAAAATCGGGTGCATCTGAACTCCATCTTTTGTTGGCGATGATGCAAATCGCCAAGAGGAGATCAAGGGTCACAGGCGGCAGTCGCGTCGGCCAGAGTTCAGACCAGGCTGCGATCAATCCTCCTCCTCGGCGTCGGTGGGGGATAGCCAGGAATGCGGATTGATCTTCTTTTGCGTGCTGGAATCGATGAAGGCCCACCACCCGATATCGGCCTCGTCCCACGTGCCGCCCAGCGCCTGCAGCATCTCGGCCGAGCGGTATTGCGCGATGGATTCGTTTTCCTGGCCGTCCATATCGGTCCAGTAGACCTGCACCTTGCTGCCGTTCTTTGGTGCGGTGGCGATCGGGCGGGGATTGGGCATGCAGGCGTCTCCGAAAGTGCGTCGGGCGGGACTGCCCGCTTCCTCCGCTAAACTAGACCATGATGCCGAAAAGTGTGAAACGGTTTTCGGACGACATCATGGTCTAACTAAATGATTTTGCCGCATGTGTGCGACGCCAAGTGAGTCCACTTGGCTGCAACATGCTTTAGCGGCGGGTTGGCAGATGGCAACCGTCTTCGCCTCCGGTCGCCAATTGTTAAGGTTAGTGAAACGTTAAATTTTGTCCGCCACAGTTGCGCGCGGAGGTGATGCGCTCGCATTCGGCCGGCGCATCCGGGGGCGCGAGAAATGAGAGATATGGAAGAAGCCGTGCTGCCACAGGAAACTGGGGCAGGGGCCAAGGAACGAGCATTCCTGGGCGGTGCCGACTGTTGCCCGCAGCGCGCCCTTTCCATGGATGAAATGCGCGATGTGCTCGATGCAGGCACGGACTGGCTTTGGGAGACCGACGCCGAGCTTCGATTCTCCTGGCTGTCGGCAAATTATCAGTCGATTTCCGGCATCGATCCGCAACAGGTGCTGGGCCGCTTCCGGTTCGATTTCCTGAAGCAGTCGGCCAGAGGCAGCGAACGCGCCACAGCTCATCTGGAAGATTTGCAGGCGCGCCGGCCCTTCCGCGATTTCGTCTATGAATTGAGCGGTGCGCGCGCCGATTGCCGCCTGGTTTCGATTTCCGGTTTTCCGCGCTTCGACCGGGATAGGGCGTTTCAAGGCTATCGCGGCGTCGCGCGCAACGTCACCGGCATCGCGTCGATACTGGCGGAAATGGTGACGCCACAGGCGCCCGGTGTCGCGACAAGTGTCGGCCAGCCGGTGTCGGACGTCGAGCGGCTTCTCGATTCCATGAAGATGGCGGTGGTGCTGCTTGATGCGGAGCTGAATGCCGAGATCGTCAACAAGGAGTTCTACAAGCTCTGGAAGGTGACGCCCCAGGACATCGGCGTCGGCTCGCCGTTCCGCGCGCTGATCGACATCAACCGCTACAACGGCATCTACAATGTCAGCGACGAGAAATGGGAAAGCTATGTCGCCGGGCGGCTGGCGGAAATCCGCGCCGGCGATGTGGCGCCGCGCGAGTTCAAGCGCGCTGATTGCTGCACCATGATCTATTCAGTGACCGCACTTTCGGGCGGCAAGCGGCTCGTCTGCTATTATGACATCACCGAGATGAAGCAGCGCGAGCAGCAGCTTGCCGAAACGCTTGAGAAGACCAAGCTTGCCGAAGCCGTGCTCAACAGCATCGAGGACCCGATCTTCGTCAAGGATGGCGACCTGAAATATGTCTTCGTCAATGAGGCGTTTTCCTCGCTCTACAACAGGAAACCGGCCGAAATATTAGGGCGATTGGATCGTGATTTCCTTTTGCAGGAGAAGGCGGCCAGATACGAAAGCGCCGAGCGGCAGGTGCTTGCCTCGGGACACCTCTATGAGACGGAAGAGAATATCCAGGTCGCAGGCCAGTCGAAGTCGCAGATCGTGCGCAAGACCCGCGTCAGCGTGACCGACGACAAGCATTATGTCGCCGGTTTCCTGCTCGACGTAACCGAGATCAAGACGCGCGAAAACGAGGCCGACCAGGCGCGCAGGCAATTGGCCAATGTGCTGGAATCGCTGCCGGCCGGCGTCATCATCTACGATCGTAACGATGAGTTCGTGCTGGCGAACCGCAAGCTGCAGGCCGCGCTGCCAGCGCTCGCGGGGGCCTGGGGGCCGGGCTGTACGCTTCGTGATGCCATGGAACTTGCCCATGCGGCCGGATATTTCCGTGAAAGCGGCGACCCGGAAATCGACAGGCTCTATGACAAGGACGGCCAGGGTTGGGTCGAAAGGTATCTGGAGCGTTACCATGTCAGCCATGCGGCTTCGGAACGCCAGCATGTGGACGGGCGGTGGTTCCAGGTGTTCGATTCCCGCATGGATGACGGCACCTATATCGGCGTGCGGGTCGATATCACCGAGTTGAAGGCGCGCGAAAAGGCGCTGCGCGACAGCATGCGGCAGATCGACCTCTTCCGCCATGTGCTCGATGAGTTGCCGGTTTCGACCTATGTCAAGAATGCCGATCTGGCGTTCGAATTCGTCAACAAGGCGTGGAGCGCGATAACCGGCATTTCGCAGCAGGCTGCGATCGGGCAGACGGATCTGGATTTCTTCGGCGAGGAAGGCGAGGGCTTTGCCGAACGCGACCGGGAAGTCCTGCGCAGCGGTGAGTTGAGCGAGACGGAAGAAACGCTGACACACGCCGATGGCACGGTGCGCCAGCTTTTCGCCAAGAAGAACCGCCTTGTCTCGATCGACGGCTCCGTGCATCTGATCGGGTCGAGCACCGATGTCACTGAACTGAAGCAGCGCGAGGCCGAGCTTCAGGAGGCGCAGCGCCAGGCCGTGCTTGCCGACCGGGCCAAGTCCGAATTCCTCGCCAATATGAGCCATGAAATCCGCACGCCGATGAATGGCGTGCTCGGCATGGCCGAACTTCTGGCCAAGTCCGATCTCGATCCGAAGCAGAAGACATTTACCGACATCATCGTGAAGTCGGGCAATGCCCTGCTGACGATCATCAACGATATCCTAGACTTCTCCAAGATCGATGCCGGCCAGCTCGTTCTCGACCCGGCACCGTTCAATCTTGCCGAGGCGGTTGAAGATGTCGCGACGCTGGTTTCGACCCGGGCCAAGGAAAAGGACCTCGAGCTGATCACCCGCGTTGCGCCCAATCTGCACGATCTTTTCGTTGGCGATGTCGGGCGCATCCGCCAGATCATCACCAATCTGGTCGGCAACGCCGTCAAATTCACCGATGCCGGGCATGTGCTCATCGATGTGGCGGGCGAGACGGTGGAGGGGATCGCCCATCTGCGCATCGCCGTTACCGACACCGGCATCGGCATTCCCGCCGACAAGCTGAAGATCGTCTTCGAGAAATTCAGCCAGGTGGATTCCTCGTCGACCCGGCGGCACGAGGGGACCGGACTTGGCCTGGCGATCACCTCGCGGCTGGTGAACCTGATGGGCGGCGAGATCGGCGTGGAAAGCACCGAGGGCAAGGGCTCGACTTTCTGGTTCACGCTGCCCTTGCCGAATGCAGGCCGGCCGGAGGGACGCAAGATGACGCCGATCGACGTGACGGGCGCGCGTGTACTGGTTGTCGATGACAATGCGGTCAACCGCTCGATCCTTATGGAGCAGATGGCGTCCTGGACTTTCGATGCTTGTGCGGCACAAAGCGGCCCCGAGGGGATCAAGGTGCTGGAAGCGGCCGCCGCCTATGGCATTCCGGTCGATTGCATCGTGCTCGACTATCAGATGCCGGGCATGACGGGGGCTGAAATGGCGCGGATCGTGCGAACCACCCCCGCACTTGCCGCAACGCCAATCGTCATGCTGACCTCTGTCGACCAGTCGCTTGCCAATGCCAGCTTCCGGGATCTGGCGATCGATGCGCAACTGATCAAGCCGGCGCGCTCATCGACCCTGCTCGAAGCGCTCGTCGCGGCGATCCAGCGCCGGCGCTCGCGGATAATTCCTGCCCCGGCATCCCAATGGCCGGTGCAGGAGGTGGCGGAAGGCGACCGCATTGCAGCGCCAGCCGCTGCGAGCCTCAGGACCCGCAGTCGGCCGGTTGCTTCTGCCGATCATCGGCTCGACATCCTCGTGGCGGAAGACAATGAGGTCAATCAACTGGTGTTCACCCAGATATTGGGTGAAACCGGCTACACTTTCGAAATCGCCGCCAATGGCCGCAAAGCGCTCGAAGCCTTCAGCGAAATGCGGCCGCGCATGATCCTGATGGATGTTTCGATGCCGGAGATGAACGGGCTGGAGGCAACGGCGCAGATCAGGGAGATGGAGGCTAAAACATCGACCCGCATTCCCATTATCGGCGTGACCGCGCATGCATTGAAGGGCGATCGCGAGCGCTGTCTGGAAGCCGGCATGGACGACTATCTTGCCAAGCCGATCAGCCCGAAAGCCTTGCTTGAAAAAGTCGAACGCTGGGTCGGTTCAGGCCGGGACGGCCAGCGCGAGGCTGGCTGACGGGGCCCAGTGTTGCGAATCCGAAATTCGCATCACTTTGGAGCGAGGTCGGGAGCGAATTTCGGGTTCAAAGCTACACTGGCAACTTATTGAATCTAGTGTGGTTTATGGATTTGAAGTTCCTGAACGCTGATGCCATGTAAATGACAGGAACTTCAAATCCACCACACTAGGCGGTTTCACATTTTTCCGGCATGACAGACATGACACGAAACTGTCATGCAGCTGTTACAATACGGCGTTAAGGCCACTCGCGACGCGGGAAAAACGCGTTGGACGGACCAGATTTCCGACAGGAGTAGGCCTTATGAACAAGATCATTCTCACGGCGTCGGCCGCGGCCATCGCGCTTGCCGCGTCGGCCGGCTATGCCGCAGCCCGCGACCAGATCCAGATCGCCGGTTCCTCGACCGTGCTTCCCTATGCCAAGATCGTCGCCGAGAATTTCGGCGAAGCATTCTCCGAGTTCAAGACGCCGGTGGTCGAATCCGGTGGCTCGTCGGGCGGCCTCAAGGAGTTCTGCAAAGGCGTGGGCGAAAGCACCATCGACATCGCCAATTCCTCGCGCCCGATCAAGGACTCCGAGGTCAAGGCCTGTGCCGATGCCGGCGTGACCGACATCCAGGAAGTGCGCATCGGCTATGACGGCATCGTATTCGCCACCGACATCAACGGCCCGGATTGGGCGCTGGCGCCGGAAGACCTCTATAAGGCGCTTGCAGCCCAGGTGATCGTGGACGGCAAGCTGGTGGCCAACACCGCCGCCAAGTGGAACGAAGTCAACCCGAACCTGCCCGACTGGGATATCGCCGCCTATATCCCCGGCGAAAAGCACGGCACGCGCGAAGTGTTCGAAGAAAAGCTGCTGGCCGAGGGCTGCAAGGCTACCGGCGCGCTCGACGCGATCAAGGCGACCGGCCTTGACGACAAGGCTGCCGCTGCCGCCTGCATCGCGGTGCGCAAGGACGGCAAGGCTGTCGACATCGACGGCGACTACACCGAGACCCTGGCCCGCATCGACTCCAACAAGACCGGCGTGGGCGTGTTCGGTCTCGCCTTCTACGAAAACAATGCCGACAAGCTGAAGGTCGCGACCGTCTCCGGCATCTCGCCGTCGACCGAGACTATCGCAGCTGGTGAGTATCCGGTCTCGCGTCCGCTGTTCTTCTATGTCAAGAAGGCGCATCTCGGCGTCGTTCCCGGCCTGAAGGAATATGTGGAATTCTTCCTTTCCGACGAAATGGTTGGCCCCGACGGCCCGCTGGCCGAATATGGTCTGGTTGCGGCCCCTGATGAAGAGCGCGACGCCCAGCGTGAAGCGTTCGACGCCGGCAAGACCATGTAATTATAGAAAATGGGCGCGGGCAGTCATTGCCTGCGCCCGTTTCCAGCCTGTCAGAACCGATCTGCCGCTAAGTCCAGGTTGAATTCTGATGCGGTGTGATCCAGGAAGTGCCGGCATATGAGCGCAGCTACCGTCCTTCTCATCGTCCTGGCCATCGGGGCCGCGGCCTTCGCTGTGGCCTATCGTCGTGCTGCTGGCCTGAGGCCGGAGGCCGGGCAGAAACTGCATTCGCGCGCCGGCTATCACGGCGCTTACGCGTTCGTCATGGCGGTCCTGCCGGCAATCCTGTTCCTGGCGCTGTGGAAGGCCGCAAGCCCGGCCTATGTGGAAAACGCCGTCTGGAACGATCTGCCGGAGCAGGTGCAAACTGCTCCTGACAGCAACAAATCGCTGCTCATGGGCATGGTGACCAGTATCGGCGATGGCGTGCGCCGCCTGAGCGATGCCGAGCTGGAACAGGCCAAGGCCGGCAGCGTCGATCTGCGTGAACTATTCGCTGCCAAGGGCGTTGCGCTCGCCTCCAGCGGCGAGCCCTACATGGTCCCCGCCGCTGTCGCCTATAACGAGATGACGGACGCTTCGGTCCGCTACTCCGGGATCGGCACCATTCTTCTGGCGCTTGCCGGCGCTGTCTACGGCCTCACCGGTATTTCCGTGCGCAGGCGCGCCCGTAACAATGTCGAGCGCATCATGCTGTGGGGGCTGATGGCGGCTTCCACCATCGCCATACTGACGACGATCGGCATCGTGCTGTCGATGTTGTTCCAGACGATTTCCTTCTTCCAATCCGTGCCACTGTCGAACTTCTTCTTTGGAACCGTCTGGGACCCGCGCTTCGCGGCGGCCGGTTCGGGCGGGACGACAGGGCAATTCGGGCTCATTCCGCTGCTTGCCGGCACGCTCTACATTGCGCTGGTGGCGATGCTGTTTGCGGTGCCGATCGGGCTGTTTGCCGCCATCTATATGGCCGAGTACGCTTCCAGGCGGGTGCGCTCGATCGTCAAGCCGGTGCTGGAAATCCTCGCCGGCATCCCCACCATCGTCTACGGTATCTTTGCCCTTGCGACCGTCGGTCCATTGCTGCGCGACCTCAGCGCGGCCCTTGCCGGCGGCCAGCCTTTCATCCTGGCGCAGAGCGTGCTGACCGCCGGCTTGGTCATGGGCATCATGCTCATCCCCTTCGTCTCCTCGCTGTCGGACGACATCATCACGGCGGTGCCGCGTGCCATGCATGACGGCTCGCTCGGGCTAGGTGCTACGCGGTCGGAGACGATGCGGCGGGTGATCCTACCAGCGGCGCTGCCCGGGATCGTCGGTGCGCTGCTGCTCACTGCATCGCGTGCCATCGGCGAGACCATGATCGTGGTGCTGGCGGCTGGCGTGGCTGCCAACCTCACCATCAATCCGGGCGAGGCGATGACCACGATCACCGTCAAGATCGTCAACCAGCTCACCGGCGACCTCGAATTCACCTCGCCGCAGACGCTGGTCGCCTTCGCGCTCGGTATCACGCTGTTTGCGATCACGCTCGCCATGAACGTGTTTGCCCTCTACATCGTCCGCAAATATCGGGAACAGTACGAATGACCGATCTGTCGCTCTCCGAGGGCAAGGTTGCCCCGCGCGCAAGACGCGATATCGGCCTGAGGCGGCGCTATGCGGCCGAAGCCCGCTTCCGCTTCTACGGGATATTCGCCATCGCGCTTGGCATTTTCTTCCTGCTGGCGCTGCTGTTTACCGTGTTCAAGGGCGGTTACACCGCGTTCTGGCAGACCTCCATCAACCTGCCGATCACCTTTGACGCCGAGACAATCGACCCAGACAACAAGCGGGCGACTGATCCCGGCAAGCTGCTCACCGCCAATTACACGGTGCTGGCGCGCAATGCGCTGGCCGAAAAGCTCGGCATCGATGTCGAGGACAAGGCCAATCGCGCCGACCTCAAGCTGGTGTCGGGCCTGATCTCTCAGGGCGTACGCACCCAGTTGCGTGACATCGTCGTGGCTGATCCGTCAGTGATCGGCACCACGCGCAATGTCTGGGTGCTCGCTGCGGCCGATGTCGATTCCGCCCATAAGGGCCAGATCGACCTGGCGGTGCCGGAGGCGCGGCGCAAGGTCAAGGATCAGCAGGTTGAGTGGATGAACAAGCTTTCGCAAGAGGGCATGATGGCCGAGCGCTTCAATAGCGGCCTGTTCACCTTCGGTGCGTCCAGCCGGCCGGAGACCTCCGGCATGGGCGTGGCTCTGATCGGCTCGCTCTACATGATGCTGATCGTTCTGGTGCTGTCGCTGCCCATCGGCGTCGCCGCCTCGATCTATCTTGAGGAATTTGCGCCGAAGAACCGGATGACCGACCTGATCGAGGTCAATATCAACAATCTGGCGGCCGTTCCCTCGATCGTGTTCGGTCTGCTCGGCCTTGCCGTCTTCATAAATTTCGCCGGGCTGCCGCGTTCGGCCTCTCTGGTCGGCGGCCTTGTGCTGACGCTGATGACGCTGCCCACCATCATCATCGCGACACGCGCGGCGCTGAAGGCGGTGCCGCCCTCGATCCGCTCGGCGGCACTGGGTGTCGGTGCATCCAGGATGCAGATGGTGTTCCATCATGTGCTGCCGCTGGCCGCCCCCGGTATCCTTACCGGCACCATTATCGGCCTGGCGCAGGCGCTCGGCGAAACGGCGCCGCTTCTCTTGATCGGCATGGTCGCCTTCGTCGCCAACTATCCGGCGACGCCCATGGATCCGGCGACCGCGCTGCCGGTGCAGATCTTCATGTGGGCCAATGAGGCGGAGCGTGCCTTCGTGGAACGCACATCGGGCGCTATCATCATCCTGCTCCTCTTCCTGGCAGCGATGAACCTTGCCGCCATCATTCTGCGCCGTCGGTTCGAACGCCGGTGGTAAAGGGGTATAAGGATATGAACATGCTGACGGATGTTGCGATGGAACAGAAACTCGCGCCGACGCAGGATCAACATATGATCAAGATCCAGGGCCAGGAAGTTTGCGTCCATTATGGCGAGAAGCAGGCGCTGTTTTCCGTCAATCTCGATGTCCGCGAAAATCAGGTGACGGCGCTGATCGGGCCCTCCGGCTGCGGCAAGTCCACCTTCCTGCGCTGCCTCAATCGCATGAACGACACCATCGACAGCGCGCGCGTCAGCGGCACGATCACGCTTGATGGCGAGAACATATACGACAAGGCGATCGACGTGGTGGAGCTCAGGGCGCGCGTCGGCATGGTCTTCCAGAAGCCCAATCCGTTTCCCAAATCGATCTATGAGAACGTCGCCTATGGACCGCGCATCCACGGGCTGGCGAAGAAGAAGGCCGATCTCGACGAGATCGTCGAGACCAGCCTGAAGAAGGCGGCGATCTGGAATGAGGTGAAGGACCGGCTGCACGAGGCCGGCACCGGCCTTTCCGGCGGCCAGCAGCAGCGCCTGTGTATCGCGCGCGCCATTGCGGTGTCGCCCGAGGTGATCCTGATGGACGAGCCCTGCTCGGCGCTCGACCCGATCGCCACCGCAAGGGTGGAGGAACTGATCGACGAGTTGCGCCAGAACTACACCATCGTCATCGTGACCCATTCCATGCAGCAGGCGGCGCGCGTGTCGCAGCGCACGGCAATGTTCCATCTCGGCTATCTGGTCGAGGAGGGCGACACCGACAAGATGTTCACCAACCCGGACGACAAGCGGACGCAGGATTACATCACCGGCCGGTTCGGCTGATTTCACAGCCTGCGCAGACGCATACGGCCGCTTCAAGAACGGATTGCGAGGACCCGACCATGGGCAATCATACCGTCACCTCATTCGATGAAGAACTGGGCGCCATCGACCGGTTGATCCGCGACATGGGCGATCTGGCCGAGACCATGGTCGATGCCTCGATAAGGGCACTGCTTGACTCGGATGCGGCACTTTCCCAGCGCACCATTTCCGACGATGCCATCATGGATGCAAGGCAGCGCGAGCTGGACGACCGGGCGATCACGCTGATCGCCAAGCGCCAGCCCATGGCGCAGGACCTGCGTGCGGTGGTCGGCGCCATCCGCATGGCCGGCGATCTGGAGCGCATCGGCGATCTCGCCAAGAACATCGCCAAGCGCGTCAATGCGGTCGGCGAAGCGCCGACGCCACGCAGCCTCTCGCACGGCATCGAGGCCATGTCGGGCCTGGTGCTGACGCAGATTCGCGGCGTGGTCGATAAATATGTGTCGCGCCAGGCCGGGGATCTCAAGGCGCTGCGCGCTGCCGACGAACAGATCGACATCCAGTATACCGCAGTGTTCCGGGAACTTCTGACCTACATGATGGAAGATCCGCGCAACATCACCGCCTGCACGCATCTTCTGTTCTGTGCCAAGAATCTGGAGCGCATCGGCGACCATGTCACCAATATTGCGGAAAACGCCTATTACGTGATGACGGGTGAGCAGCTGCCGCCGAACCGGCCGAAGCTCGACGAAACCTCAATGACGGCGCCGGCCTGAAGGCCGGGATTGGACGGCAAGGCATGATTTCACCCAAGATCATGGTGGTCGAGGACGAGGAGCCGCTGGGCGTCCTGCTTCGTTACAATCTGGAATCGGAAGGCTATCAGGTCGAGGTCGTCACGCGCGGCGACGAGGCCGAGATCAGGCTGCAGGAAAACGTACCCGACCTTTTGGTGCTGGACTGGATGCTGCCGGCCGTGTCGGGCATCGAACTGTGCCGCCGCCTGCGCATGCGCCCCGAGACGGAGCGTCTGCCGGTGATCATGCTGACGGCACGCGGCGAGGAGAGCGACCGTGTGCGCGGGCTTTCGACCGGCGCGGACGACTATCTGGTCAAGCCGTTTTCGACACCGGAATTCATGGCGCGGGTAAAGGCGCTCTTGCGCCGCGCCAAGCCGGAAGTGCTCTCCAGCGTGCTCAAGGTCGGTGATATCGTGCTCGACCGCGAGGCGCACCGCGTCTATCGCCGCAAGAGCGAGATCAAGCTGGGGCCGACGGAATTCCGTCTGCTCGAATTCATGATGCGCCATCCCGGACGCGTGTTTTCGCGCAGCCAGCTTCTCGACAATGTCTGGGGCGAGACGATCTATATCGACGAGCGCACCGTGGACGTGCATGTCGGGCGCCTGCGCAAGGCGGTCAACAATGGGCGCATGCCCGACGTCATCCGCACCATCCGCGGCTCGGGCTACGCCATCCGCGAAGATTAGACTTCCTCAGATCACGCCCGGCGCGAATATCTCCTGATCGAGATAGGTCAGCGCGCGCATGGTGCAGCCCTCGCGGATCAGCGGCAATTCGTTGGGTTCGATGTCGAAGGAGATCGCATTGCTGTGCTGGCCGCCGGCAGTGCGGCCGATCGCATTGCGCAGCGGCGGCTCGATGAGGTCGAAGGCCGCCGCACCGATACCGACAATGGCGACAGGCGCGGGATCGATCAGCGCAAACAGGCTGCCGAGGCCGAAGCCGATCGCTTCGCCGGCCTTGCGGAATGCATCGCGCTCGGGGCCGTCTCCGGCGCGGCCGCGATCGGCAAGCGCCTTCATGTCTTCATCGGTGATGTCGGCCAGTGGCGTCTCGTTCTCGCTTGCCTGGCGCGCATTGCGCCAGATGGCGTAGTTGCCGGCATAGGCCTCGATGCATCCGTGCTGGCCGCAGCGGCAGAGCGCGCCGTCTGGACGGTGGACCATATGGCCGAATTCGCAGCCTGACGATTGCGTGCCCGTAAACAATTCGCCCTTGAGCATCAGGCCCATGCCGATGCCGTGGGAGAGCAGAACGGCGATGAAATCGCTGCGGTAGCGTGCCGGGTCACGCCAGCGCAACGCGACGGCGATCATGTTGCAGTCATTGTCCAGCGTGACTGGAATGCCGGTCTCCTGCTCCAGATAATCGGCAAAACCGATATCGGCGTGGGGAGTGATCGGCGACCACAGCATCATGCGGGCGGCCGCATCCGTGGTGCCCTGCACGGCCATGCCGATCCGAAGCACGCGCACGCCGCTTTTCCTGCGAGCTCGATCTGGCGCTTCACCATGGCAACACATTCGCCGACCAGCTCAGTCCTTGAGGCAGCCAGCGTTCCGAGCTTCCGGCTCTCTTCCGAAACGATGTTCCCCGCATAGTCGATCACGGCTACGGAGAGGAAGTTGAGCGACAGCACCACGGCGACGATTTCGGCTGCGGTGGAGTTGAGGCCGAGCGCGACCTGTGGGCGGCCCCGCTTTTGCGACGCCGCTTCCGTCCGGCTTGTCTCGATCAATATGCCTTCCGCGATCAGATCGGCGCAAATGGCGGAAATCGTCGAGTGGCTGAGCCCGGTCGAAGCGGCAATCTCTGTGCGCGACGGCTGACAGGAGCGCCGCACCGCTGAAATGACCAAAGCGCGGTTGCGCTTGCGCAGATCGTCGTGACGGATCGCGACAGTCATGGTTTCCACTCCTTCACGCGGCATCCCATCCCGTGTTCGACGGGACCGGTCAACCGGGCACGGAAAATATTGACAGAAGTCCCGGCATCGGTCATTCTTTTTTTCGAGGCTCGAAAAAAAGCTTCCGTTAAGACTTTTAGTCAGCGCGCCCCGGGCGCCAGGGAGGAAATCATGAGGAAATTTGCTACCGCCATGCTGGCGGGCGTCGCAATATCTCTGACGCTCGCGAATGTCGCGCATGCGAAGGACAAGATCATCGGCGTTTCCTGGTCGAACTTCCAGGAGGAGCGCTGGAAAACTGACGAGGCGGCCATCAAGGCGGCGCTCGAGGCTTCCGGCGACAAGTATATTTCGGCGGATGCCCAATCGTCGGCCGCCAAGCAACTCACCGATGTGGAAAGCCTGATTGCGCAGGGCGCCAATGCACTGATTATCCTCGCCCAGGATTCGAGCGCCATTGCGCCAGCGGTAGAGAAGGCTGTCGCGGAAGGCATCCCGGTCGTCGGCTATGACCGTCTGATCGAAAACAAGGACGCCTTCTATCTGACCTTCGACAACAAGGAGGTCGGTCGCATGGAGGCCAAGGGCGTCTATGACGTGAAGCCGGAAGGCAATTATGTCTTCATCAAGGGCTCGGGCGCGGATCCGAATGCCGACTTCCTGTTCGCCGGCCAGATGGAAGTGCTGAAGGAGGCGGTCGATTCTGGTAAGATCAAGAATGTTGGCGAGGCCTATACGGATGGCTGGCTGCCGGCCAATGCCCAGAAGAACATGGAGCAGTTCCTGACCGCCAATGACAACAAGGTCGATGCGGTCGTGGCTTCCAATGACGGTACAGCGGGCGGGGCGATCGCCGCGCTCGATGCTCAGGGCCTCGCCGGTTCCGTCCCCGTTTCCGGCCAGGACGGCGACCACGCCGCGCTGAACCGCATCGCGCTTGGCACGCAGACGGTGTCGGTGTGGAAGGATTCACGCGAACTGGGCAAGGCGGCGGCGGAGATTGCCGTCCAGCTTGCCGAGGGTACGGCGCTCGATGCCATCCCTAATGTGGTGAAGTTCAATGGAGGCCCGGCCGGGGTCGAGATGAATTCGGTGCTGTTGAAGCCGGTTCCGATCACCAAGGACAACCTCAATATCGTCATTGATGCAGGCTGGGTATCCAAGGATGTGGTCTGCCAGGGTGTCGCGGCAGGTTCGGTCCCTGCCTGCAACTGAGACGGGTAGTCGAACGGCGTGCCGCGGGTCAAGCTGCGGCACGCCGCTTTCGCCCCCAGCCGGCGATATCTGTGGTCGTGTGCCTGATTTCTGCGCGGTTCGGAATCGAAACCGGTTTCCACCGATCCTGGAATTGCTCTAGGATGAGGCGACGCATCGGCACGGACCAGCAGCCCCCAGGGAGGAAGTCATGACCGAGGTGACATCGAACGCACCCTTGGAGGGGGCGCGGGCGTCCGAGCTTGGCCCAGTCGCCAGGTTCCTCAAGGCAACCGAACTGGACACCCGCATGTTGGGGATGGTCGGCGCGTTGCTGGTCATCTGGATGGGCTTCCACATATTGTCGAACGGGCTGTTCCTGACGCCGCGCAATCTGTGGAACCTGTCGGTGCAGTCGTCGTCGGTCGCGGTCATGGCAACCGGCATGGTGCTGGTCATCGTCACGCGCAATATCGATCTGTCTGTCGGCTCGCTGCTCGGCTTCGTCGGCATGATCATGGGTGTGACCCAGGCCATGTTCCTGCCGCGTGTCATCGGGCTTCCGCTTGGCGACCCGACGATCTGGATCATTGCGCTTGCGGCCGGGCTGGCGGTCGGGCTGGTCATCGGCGCCCTCCAAGGCTTCCTGATTGCCTATCTGGCGATCCCGTCCTTCATCGTCACGCTTGGCGGTCTCTTGGTGTGGCGCGGCGCGGCCTGGTGGGTCACCAGCGGCCAGACGGTGGCGCCGATGGACGCGACGTTCCGGTTGATGGGCGGCGGACCGGGAGGCTCGATCGGTGCAAGCTGGAGCTGGGTCGTGGGGCTCGTTGCCTGTGTGGCAGTCATATTGATGTTGATGTCAGGCCGTGCGCAGCGCAAGCGCTTCAAATTTCCGCTGCGGCCGGTATGGGCGGAGGTGTTCCTCGGCATTCTCGTTTCCAGCGTCATCCTCGGTGCGGTCTGGGTAGCGAATTCCTATCCATGGCCGGCCGGCACCGTGCGCCGATATGCCGAAGCCAACAACATCACCATTCCGGAAGGCGGGCTTTTCATCTCTCACGGCATTGCCGTTCCGGTGCTGATGGCGGTCGCCGCCGGCATCATCGTGACCTTCATCGCCACGCGGACCCGGTTCGGCCGCTATGTCTTTGCCATAGGCGGCAATCCGGAGGCAGCCGAGCTTGCCGGTATCAACACGCGCTGGGTGACGATGAAGGTGTTCATGCTGATGGGGCTGCTCGCCTCCTTTAGCGCGGCGATCTCCACGGCACGGCTGAACGCCTCGACCAATGCCCAGGGCACGCTGGACGAGCTTCTAGTGATTGCGGCGGCGGTGATCGGCGGAACTTCGCTCGCCGGCGGTGTCGGCACTGTTGCCGGAGCCATGCTCGGTGCCGTGCTGATGCAGTCGCTGCAATCGGGCATGGTGCTGCTCGGCGTCGACACGCCGCTGCAGAACATCGTGGTCGGCTTCGTGCTGGTCGTCGCGGTCTGGCTCGACACGCTCTATCGGCGCCGGGCCCAGTGAAAGGGGAACTTGCCATGGACCAGTCACCCGCTCCGCTCGTCGAAATGAGGAATATGTCGATTGCCTTCGGCGGCATCCGGGCCGTGGACGATGCCTCGGTCGATCTTCATGCCGGCGAGGTCGTTGCGCTGCTTGGCCACAATGGTGCGGGCAAGTCGACGCTGATCAAGATCCTGTCCGGTGCCTACAGGCGGGATGCCGGCACGATCTTCGTCAATGGCGAGGAGGCGCAGATCTCAAATCCGCGCGATGCCAAGAAATACGGTATCGAGACGATCTACCAGACGCTGGCGCTTGCCGACAATGTGGACGCGGCGGCCAACCTTTTCCTCGGCCGAGAGCTTCGTACCGCATGGGGGACGCTGGACGACGTCGCCATGGAGGCCGAGGCGCGCAAGGTGATGGGGCGGCTCAATCCACGCTTCCAGCGCTTCAAGGACCCTGTCGTCAGGCTTTCGGGCGGGCAACGCCAGTCCGTTGCGATTGCACGAGCCATTCTCTTCAACGCGCGTATCCTGATCATGGACGAGCCGACGGCAGCCCTTGGCCCGCAGGAGACCGCGCAGGTCGGCGAACTGGTCAAGCAGCTCAAGGCGGATGGCATAGGCATATTCCTGATCAGCCACGATATTCATGATGTATTCGACCTTGCCGACCGCGTCTGCGTCATGAAGAACGGGCAGGTCGTCGGCACTGCGCGCACGCAGGACGTGACCAAGGACGAAGTGCTGGGAATGATCATCCTCGGCAAGTGTCCGCCGGGCGCCATTCCCGGACCGGGAGCCATGACCATGGCAGCATGACACACTGCAACCTGTAATTGTCTTCCGGCTATTAGTGCCATATGGCCATTGCATTCGTTTCACTACCCGATAAGAAATGTCGGGATGAGAAACAAGCAGACCTGGTCCTTGAGGAAGTTCCTCTCCGTTGCGGTTTTTCTCGCAGTTGCTCTGGCGAGCATCGCAATGGCCGGCTTCGCCTATTTTGCAGCCCAGGAGGCGGCGCGTTTCAAGTTCGAGGCGACGGTGGACGATGCGATCAATCGCATCGAGGGGCGTCTGGACCTGCATCTTTCCCTGTTGCGCGCGACACAGGCCCTGTTCGATGCCCGTCAGGGAGAGGTTTCGCGCGCGGAATTCAAGTCCTTCTTTGATGCGCTCGATATAGAAAATAACTTCAAGGGCCTGCGCGGGGTCGGGTTTCTCGGGCTGGCAAAGCGCGGGGAAGAGGGCGCGGTCGAGCGCAAGATTGAGGCGATCCACGGCGTTGCGCGGCCCATCCATCCCGAATCCAGCGAGCCATGGCGGACACCGGTCATGCTCTATGAGCCGCTCGACCCGGCCGATCCTTCCGGCATCGGCTTCGACATGTTCACTGAGCCGGCACGCCGATCGGCGATCGAAATGGCATTGGAGAATAACGCCCCGCGTGCAACTTCCAGGATCATTCTTGGCGGGGAGGGTGCCAGCAACCAGCAGGTGCCGGGCTTCCTGGTGTTTGCCCGCGTCGGGAAAAAAGTGGGTGCGCCCGTCCAGCAAAGCGATCCCTATTCGAATGTGGTCGGCCTGGTCTATGTGGCCTTTCGCACCGGCGACCTGTTTCAGGCCGCGCTCGGATCGGCGCCGCGGCTGCCGGTGAATGCAGAGGTCTTCGACGGCACTGTGTCGGACGACAATCTGTTTTACCGGACCCCTGCAGCCCCCGATCCCAGCTATGGCGAGGACTTCCGCATAACCCGCAACATCGTTCTGGCCGGGCGGCCCTGGACCATCCGGTTCCGGCCGACCGAAGCCTTCTCCGAGCCGTCTTCGCCGACCATTCCGGTGATGCTGGGTCTGTTCGGCCTGTTGCTTGCAGGGGCTATTGCGCTGGTGGCCCGCTATCAGGAGCGGGCTTACACCGCCGTTTCACGGCTTCATGAAACCACCGAAAAGAGCCTCCTGGAAAAGGATCTGATGCTTCAGGAAATGAAGCATCGCATCAAGAACTCCATTACCAGGGTCCTTGCCATGGCACGCCAGACGGCGGCACACGCAAAGGACGTCGAGGAATTCTCCACCTCCTTTGCAGCTCGGCTTCAGGCGATGGCTGCGTCACAGGACATGCTGACGCGCTCGCGCTGGCAAAAGGCCGATCTCGGCGAATTGCTGCAGATCGAGCTCGGCCAGGTTTTCGGCAAGGAACTGTCCGACGACATGCTGTTAGGGCCGAGGGTGTTGCTTGATGAAACCGCCACCCAGGCCCTTGGCCTGACGTTTCACGAACTTGCAACCAACGCGCTGAAATATGGTGAGGCCGGAAACTCAGCGGCGGCGCTCAAGGTCAGATGGGAAGTGCGCGGCAAAAGAAGCGAGAAGCGCCTTTATCTGACCTGGACCGAGAGTGGCAACAAGGCGGTCGGGGCCCCGGAAAAGACCGGATTCGGGACCAAGCTGATCGACATGAACATCACCCGCGAACTCTACGGCACGATCAAACGCGACTATCGTGTTGAGGGGTTGGTCGTCAGGATCGAAATCCCCCTGAGCGCGATGGCACGAAAGAAAAAATAGAACAGCGCGGCAGAATGCGTTGTCTACATGCCTACAGTTCGACGATCGATTTGAACCCGCCATAGATCATGCGCTTGCAGTCGAAGGGCATGTCCGAGGCGCGTTGACGGGGATCGGCCATCACCTTCTCGTTTATTTTTGTTGCGGGCTTTGCGCGATTGATAGGCGCTCCAGGAGAAAATGACGGTTTCTCCCTCCTTCTGCTGGACTGCGCGCGGCGCCGACTTCATTCTTGGCCCAAAGGCTTTTTGGATGGCTGCACCGGATTGGAAGCCACGACGACTTCCGCCGGGCCGACCGAAGCATCAAGCGTGCCGTCGGGTCGGATATCCCATGTCAGCACGGCGTCTTCTTCTTCCATGGCGGGATCGACATAGACGCATTGCGCCACCACATGCGGCTTTCGGCCGGAAAATTCGCGAAGTGTGTCGGGAAGAACCGCATCACACTCCTCCATCGTCTCATATATCGGCACCGGGGCCGGCAGTTCATGGCACTCTTGAAAATCGCCGGAACATCCGATTATCAGCAGCAGAGCAGCAATGTGTTCCATGGGCGTGTCCTCCCGCCATGGAAACGAATTCCTGGGGCACAAAGTTCCCTGAATTTCCTCAGGCACCGCGTCAGGACAGAAGAAAAGGCCAGGTTCAGTCGATCTCGAAATTGCCGCTCGGAACGAGAAGGCGATACTGCAGCCGATTGCCTTCGATGCTGAGGCTCGAGGAGCCATTGAGCGATCGCGGAACGACGCGCTCCAATGCAACGCTGCCGAAGCGCCTTTCGCCGAACCCATCTATCGGCGTGCCGACCAATTCGGTCCATACGAGCGACAGCGTAGGTCGATCGGCAGAGTGGTTTTCCAATTGTGCCGCAACGGTGACCACCCCGCCCGGTCTGGCGAGGGCGCCGTAGCTGAGTGAATTTACCGCCAGTTCGTGCATGGCAAGGCCGATATGCAGGGCGGCATTGGGATTGAGATAGGGATTGACCCCTTCAAACAGCACGGAATTGCCGGTTTGGGCGCTGTAGCGCGCCACCTGGCCGACGACCAGCTCGTGCAGATCCGCCCCGCGCCAATTGGACGAGGTGACCAGGTCCTGCGAGGAGGCCAACGACTGCAGGCGCCCGTGGAAGCGTGAAAGGAAGTTGTCGATGGTCCCGGAATAGCGGCCGGTCTGCGTGGCAATGCTCTGGATGATGGCGAGCAGGTTCTTGGAGCGATGGCTGAGTTCGCGCAGCAACGTCTTCAGGGTCTGTTCGCGCCGCTTGCTTTCGGTTCTGTCCACCGCGGTGGTGACGATCCCTTGCACTGTGCCGTCGGGTCCCTGGTCAGCGTCGATCCACACATCGAACCACAGCGCTCCGCCACTATGGGGGATGCTGATCTCAATTCGCTCGGGATGAAGCGACGCCAGGACCCTGTCTTTGGCGCTCAGGGCAAGTTCCGCCTGTGCGGCGGGCAGGAAATCGCTGTCGGTCTTGCCGATGATCTCCTCGGCCGACCAGGTGGCCGGCATGTTTTCCGCCCACAGGACCCTAAGATCGAGGTCCTGATAGAGAACGGTTATTCCGGTGTTGCGCAGGGCATGGAGAAGGCTGCGCCCGCGATCATGTTCCACCTCCGGCGCGCCTGGGCGGGGGCTGGCGCCACCACGCTTCCTGCCTTTGGGGTCGTTCATCGCACCTGCTTTCCCAGCCGGTCCCCCGCGCAATCTTTCTTGGGCGGGCTACCGCAATATCAAGTCTTTCAAAACGTTCCGCCGGACAGCGCCTTTCGACACTGCCCGGCGGTCATGTGAAAGCCGCTTGAGGGGGACGGCTTTCAGCACGCGAATCGGGGTCATGCCCTTCGGAACAGGCCGGCGATCAGCGAGATCACCAGGAAAGCCAGGAAAACGAAGAACAGAATCTGCGCGATGCCAGCCGAAGTGCCGGCGATGCCGCCAAAACCCAGCGCGCCGGCAATGATGGCAACGACAAGGAATACAAGAGCCCAGTAAAGCATGATCAATCTCCTGAAACTTTGATGATGAAGAAACGCCAAGGCAGCTTCTTTGTTCCTTGGCTCTCTCGCTGAGGCAAAAGAAAAGGCCGCCACACTGGTGACGACCTTTGGGGATGGCTTGCGCAGCCATGGCGTCTGTTTACGCGGCCGCTTTGGCCTGACGGTCGAAGAAAAGCGCCTGGCTTATCAGGGCTTTCACCATATCCGGATTGAAGGGCTTGGTGACCAGAAAAGCCGGTTCCGGGCGCTCGCCGGTCAGCAGCCGCTCGGGAAAGGCGGTGATGAAAATCACCGGCACCGCCGTCGATGTCAGGATTTCGTTGACGGCGTCGATGCCCGAGCTGCCATCGGCAAGCTGGATATCGGCCAGGATCATCTTGGGATGCGTCTTGCTAAACAGAGCCGTCGCTTCGGCATGCGTCCTTGCGGTTCCAACCACACGATGACCGAGGCTTTCCACCATTTCCTCGATGTCCATGGCAATCAGAGGTTCGTCCTCGATGATGAGGACGTCGGTCGCCACCTGATGCGAAATCTCACTGCTTGCCAGCGCGAGCAGGTCGCCGAAATCTTCCTCGCTGACGTTAAGGATTTCAGCCGCTTCCTCATGGGTGAAGCCCTCGACCGCGACAAGCAGGAAAGCCTGGCGTGACTGGGGCGAGAGCGCGCCGAGATTGGCGGCAGCCTGCTGCTCCCAGGCGGAAGCCAGTTCTTCCTGCGGGACACGGATGGCGACCGAGGTGAACAGCCGGGCAAAGACCTTGTAGAGCGCTATGCGTTCGCTCGATGCCTCCGGGAAGATACTTACATCAGCAATGATCGCCTCAAGCATGGCGGCCACCAATGCGTCGCCGCTTTGCTGCGACCCGGAAACAGCCCGGGAAAAACGGCGTAGAAAAGGTAAATGGGGAGCAATAGTTGCTGACAGACTCATGATATGCTGGTTCCCTCAGATGGCTTCAGAACAGATTTAAGTTGAAACGCTTGCGCCCTCAACGAGCCTTTCATGAAAAAGTTCCCCGCCGTCGGAACTAATTTGGAGACCCGGCGTTGTCGGGTGAATTTGGGCCAACCAGATGTCGATTTCGTTCGCCTTGTTTTAACGGGAACTTGATTGGCAGCCTGAAAAAGCAGGACGAACCTAGGAAATGAAGAAACCAAATCCCGACCCCGAGAAAGCCGATCGGCGCCGCAATGGGTCGGCTGAGCTTCTCGGCCCGAATTCGGAAATCGGACGAAAGCTGAAGCAATATTATGACGGTTTGGTGTCGGAGGAGATTCCTGACCGCTTCGCCCAGTTGCTTAGGCAACTGGAACAAACCGAACCTGCCGAGAAGAAGGGTTGATCCGTATGGCGGTTTCACCGGAATTCAAGCAGGATTTGCTCGGCACGATCCCAAATCTGCGTGCTTTTGCGGTGTCGCTTACCCAGAACGCCGACAAGGCGGATGATCTGGTCCAGGAAACCCTGGTCAAGGCATGGGACAAGCATGAGAGTTTCCAGATGGGGACCAATCTCAAGGCCTGGCTCTTCACCATACTGCGCAATGAATTCTATTCGCAAATGCGCAAGCGGGGTCGCGAGGTGCAGGACAGCGACGGGATCATGACCGAGCGTCTGGCGGTCCATCCCAGCCAGCATGGGCTGCTCGACCTGAAGGACTTTCGCGGCGCGCTGGAGCAACTGCCCGAGGATCAGCGCGAGGCGATCATCCTGATCGGCGCTTCCGGCTTTTCCTATGAAGAAGCGGCGGAAATATGCGGTTGCGCCGTCGGCACGATCAAGAGCCGCGTCAGCAGGGCTCGCAACCGCCTGCAGGAGATACTGAAGATTTCAGGCGAAGCGGATTACGGTCCGGATTCGATTTCCGCGCAGGTGATGGGCTCAAGCGCTGCCTGAGGCGGCCAGACGGCCCGAGGCCGCAGCCACCGCTTCGATCAACTCGTCGCCAGAATAGGGCTTGCCGATTACGAGGACGCCAGGAAAGGCGGCAAGGATTTCCTCGAAATCGGTGTAACCCGACGCGAAGATGAACGGAACGCCGCGTTCGTGGAGTTTGCGCGCAAAGGGCAGCGTGGATATGCCGCCAAGCATGATGTCGAGGATAGCGGCATCGAAGCTCGGGCCAGGCTGTTCAGGATCTATCGCTGTCAGGTCCTGGGCGATGACCACATCGGCCGCGCCATTGTCACGACATAGCTGTTCCACATCCATGGCTATGAGGAATTCGTCCTCCAGAACCAGAATGCGCATGTCGGAAAGCAAATTGGGCACTGAAAACCACCTGACTGAAAGCGCATATTCATGGCGGCAATTGCGCTGCCTGTCATTTAAAAAAGACATGGTGGTCAGGTCAGGGACACGGAACCTCCGCCTCCGTAATGCGTTGTGATTTCACAACAATCGGGGGATCATTTGCCAACACCACCAGAGCGCCCCGTTTCCGTTCGGCGGTATCCGTGCGAGAAATGCCCCTTGCGGCCGCTGAAGATATTCCGTGAGTTCGAGCCGAAGGAACTCGCTTTCATCAGCCGCTTCAAGAAAGGCGAATTGGCTGTCGACAAGGGGGCAACCGTCCTGGTCGAAGGCAGCCACAGCGCGCATCTCTACACGGTTCTTACCGGTTGGGGGTTTCGCTACAAGCTCCTGTCGGACGGGCGCCGCCAGATCCTCAACTATGTGATGCCGGGCGACCTGATCGGCCTGCAAGGCAGCGTCATGGGCGAGATGCAGCATTCGGTCGAGGCGTTGTCGTCGATGATGCTATGCGTCTTCCAGCGCGAGGAACTGAATGAACTTTACAGCAATCACCCGGGCCTCGGCTACGACATCACCTGGATTGCCGCGCGCGAAGAGCAGATGCTCGACGAGAACCTGCTCAGCGTGGGTCGCCGCAGTGCTCTGGAGCGGGCGGCATATCTGATCGCGTTTCTGGGCAGCCGGGCAAAGTCGGTCGGTCTCAATGGAAGCCAGAAGCTCAATCTTCCGATTACCCAACAGCATATTGCCGATACGCTCGGTCTTTCGCTCGTCCATACCAACAAGACCATCCGCAAGCTGATCAATCGCAAGCTCGTGTTGTGGCGCGATGGTGGCTGCGAGATCGTCGATATCGAGGGATTGATGCAACTGGCCCGCTGGGAAGGACTTGGGGAGGCGCGGCGGCCGCTTGTCTAGAGCATGTTGCGCCTAAGTGGAATCACTTGGCGTCGCATACATGCGGCAAAATCAATTAGATAGACCATGATGTCGGTCGAAAACCGCTTCAGACTTTTCGGCATCATGGTCTAGGCGGTCGGTTTGGCCGGCGGGGCTATTGGAACTTCACCGCAGATTGCACGTTTGAACCCGACACCAAACACAGGAGTTGAACATGGTCGCAGCAGCAGGCAAGGGTGCAAGATCCGCCGGTCAAGCGGATGGGAATGGGGCGGGCCCGGATCTGGAGGCCGATATTCGCCAGTTGCGCGCCGATATCGCCAAGCTGACCGAGCAGTTGGCGACGACCGGCGAGCATTCCTACAGCACTGCGCGGCGCGCGGCCAAGGAAGGCGTCGATCAATTGCGGGCGCAGGGCGAGGCGGCGTTTGAAGGTCTGCGCAGCAACGCCCGTGACGTGGAGGAGCAGGTCCTGGCGACGGTCCGCGAAAAACCGATCACGTCGCTGGCCGTGGCGGCAGGGATCGGCTTCCTGTTTGCCCTGTTGTCTCGTCGCTGACATTCCATTTCATTGAGGGGGGCCGCAATATGCTGGCATCGCTTATCGCAAGTTTCGCGTCCGGCGAAACCTTGCTTGCCTTGCGCCGCGCGCGCATGGCGGCAATGGCCTATGCGCTGGCCGGTGTCGCCTTTTTGTGCGGCGCCGGTTTCCTTGTTGCCGCATTCTACATCTGGGCGGCCCGGCGCTATGGTGGGATCGAGGCGGCACTGGGTTTCGGCGTGGGCTTCCTGGTCCTTGGTGCAATTGTCCTGATGGTCCATAAGATCACCACAGGGTCCCGCGCGAAGCGCGCGGCGCAGCGCCGAAGCAGCGACATGACGACGATCGCGGTTGCTTCGGCCCTGGCGGTATTGCCGACGATCCTGCGCGGAAAGGCTGGCCTGGGCACCTTGGCCGCGCCGGCAGTGGCCGCGATTGCGTATGCTATCTATCGGGAAAACCGTCCGAAGCGCCCGTCCAGGGAACCGCTGGACGAGGATTGAGAATCCCGCGGAAGCTGCCTTCCGCCCGCTACGCGACTGAATGGGACGGGAACCATGGCTGGCGACATGCATTGACTTTCACAGATGCTGTGGAGGTCAAGTTGCCCAAGACAATCCCGACTGAAGAAGCGCGGCAAGGACGGCGCGGCTGGCAGGTGTTGCTGGTCCTTATCGGTGCTTTGATCCTGGCAGGCCTGGTATGGTTCGGCGTCGAGTTTTACGGCGAAGCCATCGACACCAACAGCGCCGACAGCCAATCCGTACCTGCCCAGACAGATTGACGAGCCGTTCTGACAGCTCCCGCTATAACAAGCACTACCCTTCTCAAGAATGTGTCAGGCATGCCGCGGCGGCACGTGTCGCCTGAGCTCTTGCCGAGGTTTGGCGCAACCTAAAAGCGCATCGCTGCAAAAATTCGGAACTAGAAGCGAGGGGAGGACGTTGTGGGCATGTAGGGGCCGCGCCGGCTTCCCTGCGACGGTACAGCCAAGCGCGGCAGCGCAAACGAGTTCACGCAAAGGAGAGTTTATCATGATCCGCAACCTTTTGGCCACGACTGCCGTCGCCGTCCTGTTGGCGGGCGGAGCCTATGCCCAGGACACGACGGCGCCTGCTTCTCCTGCCCCGGCAACGGAGGCTCCGGCTGAAGCTCCGGTAACCCGCGCTGACGGTCATCTTGCCAGCAACATCATCGGTGAAACCGTCTATAACGGCACCAGTGACGACGCCGAGAACATCGGCAAGGTCAATGACGTCGTGATCGGCGCCGATGGCAAGGTTGAGGCCGTGGTGGTCGGCGTTGGCGGTTTCCTGGGCCTTGGCGAGAAGAATGTCGCCGTAAATTACGGCGAGGTTGAATGGGCCGAGCAGAACGGCGATCGCTGGCTGGTGGTGAACACCACCAAGGAGCAGCTTCAGGCCCAGGCCGATTTCGATCGCCGCGCCTATGATCCAGCTCCCGCCGATGTGAGCACTGACGGCACTGCGCCTGCAACCGACTCAACGGCGATGGCGCCTGCCGACGACACTACGACCGCTCCGTCGGATGGAACCACTGCGGTTGCGCCGGCCGCTCCGGCTCCGGATGCAAGCGCGGAAGCCCCGGCTACGCCTACCCCTGACAGCACCGCCGAGGCCCCGGCCACGGAACCGGCTCCCGATAGCACGGCCCAGGCGCCTGCCGCCACCGACGACACGACGACTGCGGCGATCGACAAGTCGCAGCTCACCGAGGTTCCGGCCGGCGAAATCAGCTCTGAGGAACTGGTCGGAACGACCGTCTATGGCGCTGATGATGCCAATATCGGCGAAATCGGCGATGTCTTGATGTCGCAGGACGGCAAGGTTGATTCCATCATTCTTGATGTGGGCGGTTTCCTCGGCGTTGGTGAGAAGAAGGTTGCCGTTGGCATGGACAACCTGTCCTTCATGACCGACAAGGACGGCAACAAGTATCTCTATACCACCTTCACCAAGGAACAGCTGGATGCCCAGCCGGCCTATGATGAAAGCACCTATGCCGAGAAGCGCGACGAACAGCGCCTCATGATGCAGTAAGGCTGCCGACAATAACCAAATAAAAAGCCCGCATCGGAAACGGTGCGGGCTTTTTCATACCTGGTCGAATGGGGGCGGGCGGCCCGGAATCAGGATCTCATCCCTGCAATTGCCAGCGGATTTTCGACCACCGCCGCGCGATCGGGCGTATCCACCGACGGCTGGTTGGTGACGGCTGCAAACAGGCGCCGGATATAATCTTCCGGCATGTCGAGCGTGATCAGCACCAGCCGCGTACCGCGAAGCTGGTCCGGCCAGGCCGGTAGCCGTGCCGGCGGGTGCAGGATCTTCTGCACCCCGTGGACCACCAGCGGACGGGAAGGGTCCTCGGCGATTTCAATGATGCCCTTCATGCGTAGCAATTTCTCGCCATGGGTCGAGCGCAGCAGGTCGAGGAACATCTCGATCGCCGAATAGGGCACCGGCCCCTCATGGACCAGCGTGAAGCTCTTTACCCGATCATCATGGCGATGATCGTGGTGATCATGGTCGTCGCCGTGATGGTGACGATGTTCGGCGTGGGTAGCCTCTTCGCCCAGCCAGCTGCGTACATCGGCTGTCTTCGTCGCCGGATCGTAAAGGCCGCATTCAAGCAACGCGGCTCCCGTTGCGTCCCTTCCGGCGTCGAGCATGGGTGCTGACGGGTTGATCTGCCGAAGACGCGCGCGCAGCGCCGACAGTCCGGCGGCGTCGGTTGCCAGATCGGCCTTGGTGAGAACGATACGATCAGCGACCGCGGCCTGCTTTACGGCCTCGACATGGGCATCGAGCGTCGCCCCGCCATTAACGGCATCCACGGCGGTGATGACGCCGTCGAGGCGGAATGCCTGGACGAGCGCCGGATGCCCCATGATCGACTGCAGCACGGGGGCAGGATCGGCCAGCCCCGTGGTCTCGATCACGATCCGCTTCAAGCGCTCGATCTTGCCAGTTTGCAGGCGGTCGACCAGATCGGCCAGCGTGTCGACCAGTTCGCCGCGCACCGTGCAGCACAGGCAGCCGTCGGAAAGCTCGATGATGCCGTCCGAGGCCTTCTCGACCAGCAGGTGATCTATCGCGACGTCGCCGAACTCATTGATGATGACGGCGGTGTCGGAAAGGGCGGGGTCCCTGAGCAGGCGATTGAGCAGCGTGGTCTTGCCCGCGCCGAGAAATCCGGTCAGCACCGAAACCGGGATTGGGTAAAGAGTGGCGGCCATCTTGAGTCTTACATCCGGCCGTCGTCGCCCTGGGCGGATTGCTGGGCCGAACCCGGTATCGGCATATCCGGACGCCAGGTGGGGATCGGCACGTCGGCGTAGTTCCTCTCGGCTTCGATCGCCGCAAAGGCCAACGGAACCGGACCCGTTGCGCCGCCGAGCGAAACCGTCACCAGTTGCGGCTCGCGCGTCATGTCCTTGAGGTGAGGCGACTTCAGGAGCAGCTTACCGTTCTTGTCGCGAATCGGTGTCCGTTCCGAGGCTGCTTTGGCGCCGCAGGCAGCCTCACGCATATCCGTGGCCACGGTTTGGCCCTCGCCGTAGGGAATAAGACCGGCAACGGTCAGCGAGCCGGAGGCAGAGGTGGCGAAACCCTGGGCCAAAAGGTCCGCCGCCTTGTCGGCGCGGCCTTGCGGCGTGATCTGGCCGAGAACGACGGCAGCCAAGGTGCGTCCGTTGCGCGTAGCCGAGCCGATGAGATTGTAGCCGGAGGCGCAGACGAAACCAGTTTTCATGCCGTCCGCGCCGTCGAAGCGCCCGACCAGCAGATTGTAGCTTTTCATCCGGGCCTTGCCGGCTCGCAGGCCTTCAATGGCAAAATAGGGCGCATATTGCGGATATTCGACGCGGATCGCCCGGACCAGCAAGGCAAGGTCACGCGCGGTCGTATAATTGTCCGGATCGTGCAGGCCGTTGGCATTGGTGAAATGGCTGCCGGACATGCCGAGGCGGCGGGCTTCGGCATTCATGCGCGCGGCAAAGGCAGGAATGGTGCCGCCGACATTTTCACCGACCGCGGCCGCAATGTCGTTGGCCGACTTGATCAGCATCATCTTCAGCGCATTGTCGAGCGTCATCACCGATCCTGGCTTGTAGCCCATCTTGCTTGGTGGTTCGGCAGCGGCAGTCTTGGTGACCTTGATCGGCGATTGCAGGGTCAGTTCACCGGCGTCGATGGCCCGAAAGGTGACATAGGCGGTCATCAGCTTGGTCAGCGAGGCGGGATACCAGCGCTTGAAGGCGTCCTCATGCTCCAGCACCTGCCCTGTCTTGACGTCGAACAATATGGACGGACCAGCCAGGGCCGGGCCGGCCAACAGCAGCAGTGCCGTCAACGCCGCCGGAAATGTCTTTGGAAAAGCCCAATGTCGCATGGTTGTGTCCGAATCCGCCTTATGCCGCCCGCGCCTCTCGGCCTCCGCAAGCTCGGGAAGGCCGGGCCGATCCTCAGCAGCACGAAATTGTTCGCGTGCTATTTAGCCTATGTGACGCCAAGATGGCAAAGCGTGTACGATCACGATTGCGCATGGTAAGAGCCGATTGACGGACCCACGGACAATGAGAGACTTATCCACATGCCGATATTGAACCGAGCCGCCGAATTGCAGGACGAGATCACCGGCTGGCGCCGCCTGCTTCACCAGAATCCGGAACTGAATTACGACGTGTTCAAGACGGCGGAATTCGTGTCCGGCAAGCTGAAGGAGTTCGGTTGCGACGAGGTGGTTCCAGGCATCGGCCGCACCGGTGTCGTCGGCGTCATCCGCGGCAATCTCGGCGCCGGCGCCGCCATCGGCCTGCGCGCCGACATGGACGCGCTGCCCATCGTCGAGGCGTCAGGCAAGCCCTATGCTTCCAACACGCCTGGAAAGATGCATGCCTGCGGCCATGACGGCCATACGGCAATGCTTCTGGGCGCGGCAAAATATCTCGCCGAAACCCGCAATTTCGCAGGCTCGGTCGCCGTGATCTTCCAGCCGGCCGAAGAAGGCGGCGCGGGCGGTCTGGCGATGGTGCAGGACGGCATGATGGACCGCTTCGGCATCCGCCAGGTATATGGCATGCACAATATGCCGACTTTGCCGATTGGCCAGTTCGCCATACGGCCCGGCGCGATCATGGCGGCGACGGCCGAATTCACCATCACGGTGAAGGGCAAGGGCGGGCATGCGGCCATGCCGCATGTCGGTGTCGATCCGATCGTGGTCGGCAGCCAGATCGTTGGCGCCTTGCAGACGATTGCCGCGCGGACCACCGATCCGATCGATTCGGTGGTGGTGTCGGTGACGAAATTCAATGGCGGCAGCGCCTATAACATCATTCCCGAAACAGTCGAGCTCGCCGGCACGGTGCGCACGCTCAGGAAGGAAGTGGCCGCCAAGGCGCGCGAACGTATCCACGAAATCTGTGCGGGCATCGGCGCGGCCATGGGGGCGACAGTTACCGTCGCTTATGACGCCAATTACCCGGTGACCTTCAACCATGCGGAAGAGACGGCGTTCGCCATCGGAGTTGCCGAGGAGATCGCCGGCAAGGGGCAGGTGCATCCCGAAATGCAGCCGCTGATGGGCGGCGAGGATTTTTCCTATATGCTGGAGGCGCGCCCCGGTGCCTTTATCTTTATCGGCAATGGCGACACGGCCAACCTCCACCACCCCGCCTATGACTTCAACGACGAGGCGATTGCGCACGGCGTCAGCTATTGGGTGCGGCTGGCCGAGACAGCTCTCGCTGCCTAAGATCTGCTGGCTGGTGTAGGAAGGTCGGCAGGCAGACGGCACCCGATCGATGATTTCCTGTCTGAAAGCCGTTGGCGAAAGCGATGGAAACGGTTATGTAGCGGCCGGTTGGTCCCGTAGCTCAGTAGGATAGAGCGACAGATTCCTAATCTGTAGGTCACAGGTTCGATTCCTGTCGGGATCACCAGCTCCTTAAATGTCAGCGGTCGATCTTCGTTGAGAGGATGATCGAGGACAGCGTACGCTCCACGCCCTCTAGTGCGCCGATGCGGTCGATCAATGCGTCGAGGTCGCGCACCGATGGCGCCTCGACAATGATGATCATATCGAAGCTGCCGCTGATGGAATGCAGCGTGCGCACTTCCGGGATACGCCGCAGCACGGTCTCAACTGAAGCCGAGAGCTTCGGCAGCGCCGTCACCAGAATATGCGCGCGCACCAGGTTCCGTTCATAGTCGGGCGAAAGCCGGACGCCATAGCCGGCGATCACGCCGCTCTTTTCCAGACGCTCGATGCGGCTTTGCACCGTGGTGCGCGACACGCCCAAGCGGCGCGCCAGTTCGGCAGTCGAGGCGCGTGCGTTCTCGCGTAGCAGCCCGATCAGGGCACGGTCATTGTCGGTCGTCATTATGGGCAATCCGTTCGGCAGATTGCCTAGATTATACCGATACTTCGTCCAATGAAATACTGCTATCCGACAGACATCAGGGCTATCCTCTTGCGATATCGATAGTTTCGAGGGGCTCCACCATGAAGACAGTCGTCATCGTCGGCGCAGGCAAGATCGGCGCAACCATCGCAACCATGCTGGCTCAAACGGGCGACTATGAAGTCACCGTGGTCGATCGCTCGCAGGCGCAACTCGATGCACTGGAACCCGGCCGCGGCATCGTTGCGCGGCAGATCGACATCGGCCAGGATGGCGCGCTCGATGCCGTTCTGGCAGACAAGTTTGCCGTGCTTAGCGCGGCTCCGTTTCACCTCACCACCAGGATCGCCGAAGCTGCGGCGAGGGCGGGTGTTCATTATCTCGATCTTACCGAGGACGTCGCCAGCACGCGCCGTGTCAAGCAACTGGCAGAAGGCGCGCAGAGCGCCTTCATCCCGCAATGCGGACTGGCGCCGGGGTTTATTTCCATCGTTGCCAATGATCTGGCCAAACGTTTCGACACGCTGGAAAGCCTGCGCATGCGCGTCGGCGCGCTGCCGCAATATCCCTCCAACGCGCTGAACTACAATCTGACCTGGAGCACCGACGGCGTCATCAACGAATATTGCGAGCCGTGCGAGGCGATCGTCGATGGCGAACTGGTGTCGGTTCCGCCGCTGGAGGAGCGGGAGGAATTCTCGCTGGACGGCATAACCTATGAGGCATTCAACACTTCGGGCGGGCTTGGCACGCTGTGCGAAACCTACAAGGGCAAGGTGCGCACGTTGAACTATCGCACCATCCGCTATCCCGGGCATGCCGCGATCATGAAGGCGCTACTCAATGATCTCGGCCTGCGCGACCGCCGCGACGTGCTGAAGGACATTCTGGAAAATGCCCTGCCTGCGACCATGCAGGATGTGGTGGTGATCTTCGTGACGGTGAGCGGGCGCAAGAACGGCAGGCTCTTGCAGGAAAGCTACGCCAACAAGATCTACAGCCACATGATCGGCGATGCGATGCTGAGCGCCATCCAGATCACCACGGCGTCGGGCATTTGCGCGGTGCTGGATATGCTTGCGGACGGTAAGCTACCGGCGAAAGGCTTCGTGCGGCAGGAAGACATCACGCTGGATGCGTTCCTGGCCAATCGCTTCGGCCGCAACTACGCGCAGGCAAGCGCCACGCATCTGGCGGCGTAGATGACGGGGCTTTACCCTCCCCTTGTGGGGAGGGTAAAGACGCTCACTCCTCCAGCAAACGGAACTCCAGATACAGGTTGCGCTGCAGGATCGAGTGGTTGTCGTCCGACATCAGCGACACCATGACGGCGCCGTCGCTGCGCCGCCATATGTCGAGCGCTTCCATATTGTCGATCTGGTAGTTCATGTCGGCCTGCATGATGACCGGGCCGTCAGCAAGCCTGCCCCGGCCGATCGTGGCTGCCTCGATGCGCCTGAGCCGCATCTTGACGCCCTGCGCCATGCTGAAGCTGCGCTCCAGTAGCAGCAGGTCGCCATCCGGCAGGAAGGCGCCATCGGTGATATCGAAGCTGTCACCGCGCCTGACGCTGAAAACACCCTTTTGCGACCCATCGAGCACGGCGGCAAAGATGTCGCCATTTTTGTCCAGGCTTCTTTCGGAAACGACAACCAGCGCGCCGCCGAGACGTCCGCCCTCGGGTGCATAGGCAATGGTTTCGAAGCCGCGATTCATGCGCAGCTCATGCGCTGGAACCAGGAAATCGAGCTGCCGGAACGGGGCTTTCATCGCTTCCGGTCGGATGCGGAACTGGGCAACCCTCTGGTTGCGCTCGAAGCCGACCGTGGCAATGCCGCCCCGGATCGCGAGGCCTTCCGCATCGACGAGCCATTTTTCGAAGATCGGTTCGCCGGCCTCGTCAATCATTTGCTGCATGCGAAAATCGGCGATGCCGGTCGGGCGTTGGTCTTCGTCGCGCTCCAGCCGGCCGAAGAACCAGAAGCCGGTATCGGCAACACCGATGAAATTGCCTCCCGGCGAGAGGAAGCGCATGGCCGACAGCGCGCCGAAATTGCGCCCGGGCGATGTCATCTCCAACCCGCCGACGAACTCCAGCGGGCCGAACCGCGTCTCGTCGCGGCCGATATGGAATTGCGTGATCTGGCGCGAGGAGACTTCGATCGGTTCGACCGTTGAGGGATCGGCGTGAACCGGCGCAATGAGCAGCGATAAGTTCAGGGCGGCATACGCAAATATGCGTGCAGGATTGGCCGGGTGAGGGGGCATTCAGATGACCGGCGCGGAAGCGGTGTTCACGACGCCCGACGCAAGCCGCCGCGGCGATCGCGCGAGGGTTCCTCCTCGAACAGGGCGGCCAGCTGCTCGGTCATGGCGCCGGCGAGTTCCTCGGCATCGACGATGGTGACGGCGCGGCGATAGTAGCGGGTGACGTCGTGGCCGATGCCGATGGCCAGCAATTCGACCGGCGAGCGCGTCTCGATCAGGTCGATCACGGCACGCAGATGCCGTTCAAGATAGTTGCCCGGATTGACCGACAGGGTCGAATCATCGACCGGCGCGCCGTCGGAGATCATCATCAGGATCTTGCGCTGTTCCGGCCGGCCGATGAGGCGCTGATGCGCCCACAACAGAGCTTCGCCGTCGATGTTTTCCTTGAGCAACCCTTCGCGCATCATCAGGCCGAGGTTGCGGCGGGCGCGGCGCCATGGCGCATCGGCGCTCTTGTAGATGATATGGCGCAGATCGTTGAGGCGGCCGGGATTTACCGGCTTGCCGTCCTTCAGCCATTTCTCGCGCGCCTGCCCGCCCTTCCAGGCGCGAGTGGTGAAGCCGAGGATCTCGACCGAAACGCCGCAGCGCTCGAGCGTACGGGCAAGAATATCGGCGCAGGTGGCCGCCACCGTGATCGGGCGGCCGCGCATCGAGCCGGAATTGTCGAGAACCAGGGTCACGACAGTGTCACGGAACTTGGTGTCCCGCTCCTGCTTGAAGGAAAGCGGCTGCATCGGGTCGATGACCACGCGCACCAGGCGCGCCGGGTCGAGATAGCCTTCCTCGAGATCGAAATCCCAGGACCGGTTCTGCTGCGCCATCAGCCGCCGCTGCAAGCGGTTGGCGAGGCGCCCGACGACACCGGAAAGATTGGCGAGCTGCTTGTCGAGGAAGGCGCGCAGCCGGTCGAGCTCCTCTTCCTCGCACAATTCCTCCGCACCGACGGTCTCGTCGAAGCCGGTGGTGAAGACCTTGTAATCGACCTCGCGCGGCAGATTGGCGAAGGGATCGTCCTTGCGCTTGGCCTCGCCCGGCGTCTCGGCATCGGCGTCGTCATCGTCCGACATCTCGTCGGAAGTGGCGTCGGCGGCTTCCATCTCGCCTGCTTGCTCATCCTCGGGGGAGGTTTCGGACTCTTCGGATTGCGACTGGTCGGCACCCGAATCGTCCTCGGTGTTCTCCTCGCTTTGTTCCGATCCTTCCGGCTGGTCCTGATTGTCGTCCTCGGTGTCGTCCTGCTGGTCGTCACCGAGTTCCTCGGCCATGTTCATGGAGGCGAGCATATCGCGCACGGAACGGGCGAAAGCCTGCTGGTCGTCAAGCTTGGAAATGAGCCCATCGAGATCGGCGCCGGCCTTGTCTTCCACCCAGTCGCGCCAGAGCGAGACCAGCTTCTCGCCGCTCTTGGGCACCGGCCTGCCGGTCAGCTTTTCGCGCACCATCAGCGCCAGCGCTTCCTCCAGCGGTGCATCGGCCTGGCTGGACACATCGGCGAGATTGGCCTTGACGTATTTGTCCTGCAGCATGAAGCCGATATTGTCGGCAACGCCGGTGAGCGCGCGGCTGCCGATCGCTTCCACGCGTGCCTGCTCGACGGCGTCGAACACGGCACGTGCCTGCTTGCCTTCCGGCGAAAGCCTGGTGTGGATGCGCGCATCATGGCAGGCGCGCTTGAGCGCCATGGAATCGCCGAGGCCGCGAGTTATCGCGATGTCGGCCCTGGAAGCCTTCTTCGGCAGTTCGGGCAGCCTTGCCCGGTTGCCTGCCAGCGCCGGCTTGTCCTTGGCGAAGGCGACCTCCAGCTCATGGTCGCCCGAGATTGCGCGCATGCAAACGGTGACGGCGCGCTTGAAGGCGTCCGCCTCGCCGCCGGTCTTCGGCCTGCCGCGTGTATTGTCGCCCGGACCCGCCACGCAAACCTACCCCAGAACGACGTTTGTCGATGATTCCGGCAGATCCTCGCCAAAGGCGCGCTGATAGAATTCGGCGACGATGGAGCGCTCGAGCTCATCGCATTTGTTGAGGAAGGTCAGCCGGAAAGCCAGCCCGATATTGTCGAAGATCTCGGCATTTTCCGACCAGGTGATGACCGTGCGCGGGCTCATCACCGTCGACAGGTCGCCATTGATGAAGGCCGAACGCGTCATGTCGGCAACGCGCACCATCTTATTGACGATGTCGCGGCCCTTGTCGTTGCGATAGTGCTTGGACTTGGCAAGGACGATCGCCACCTCGTTTTCATGCGGCAGGTAGTTCAGTGTGGTCACGATCGACCAGCGGTCCATCTGGGCCTGGTTGATCTGCTGGGTGCCGTGATAGAGGCCGGTCGTGTCGCCAAGACCGACCGTATTGGCGGTGGCAAACAGACGGAAGGCCGGATGCGGGCGGATGACGCGGCTCTGGTCGAGCAGCGTGAGGCGGCCGGAACTCTCCAGCACGCGCTGGATGACGAACATCACGTCGGGGCGGCCGGCATCATACTCGTCGAAGCACAGCGCGACATTGTGCTGATAGGCCCAGGGCAGGATGCCGTCGCGGAATTCGGTGACCTGCATGCCCTCCTTGACCACGATCGCATCCTTGCCGACGAGGTCGATACGACTGACATGGCTGTCGAGATTGACGCGCACGCAGGGCCAGTTGAGGCGCGCGGCGACCTGCTCGATATGCGTCGACTTGCCGGTGCCGTGATAGCCCGAAACCATGACGCGGCGATTATAGGCAAATCCGGCGAGGATCGCCGATGTCGTCTGCTGGTCGAACAGATAGTCCGGATCGATATCGGGCACATGTTCGGTGGTCGCCGAATAGGCCGGCACGACCATTTTCGAATCGAAGCCGAATTTCTCTTGCACCGACACGGTGGTGTCCGGCAGGTTTGCGATGTCGCGATCGACCTTGTTCATCGTCCAGATGTCTCCACGGGCGAAAGCGTCACCTCCCGCCGGTAATCCTGTCACATTCGGGAGCGGTCTTTAGCAGACTGGACGCTCAACACAAACCCGCTTGTTTGAGCACGCGATAGGCCTGGAGCACATCGCGGAACCGGTCTTCCGAACCCCTGTCGCCGCCATTCGCATCGGGATGGTGGCGTTTTACGAGTTCCTTATAGCGCGCCTTGATCTCCGCGCCAGTCGCCTTTGTGGTAAGGCCAAGCGTTTCCAGCGACTTGGCCTCAAGCGGCTTTGCCTTGCGCTCGCGTGCCTGGCCGGGGTCGCGCGGGCCGCCGAACATATTGTGGGGGTCGCGCATGCGGTTGTAGTAGCCAGCGCGGCCGGAGCGCTGCTGGGCAAAATCAGGAGCCGAGCGCATCGAGCCATTGGTGCCGATGGTCCAGGTCGGGCGGTGGCCGGTCAGGGCCTCCTTCTGGAAACGCGCGATCTCGCTGTCGGGCACGCCGGAAAAATAGTTGAAGCCCTTGTTGTATTCGCGCACGTGATCGAAGCAGAAGCGAAAATACTCGCCCTCCTTCAACCTGCCGACAGGCGCGCGATGGGTGCCCGGCTGCTTGCAGCCGTCCCACTGGCAGATAGGCGCCTGTGCCTTGGCTTCCGCCTGCGGATCCGGGCGCACCCGAATCTTTTCGAAATATTTTGGATAGGGTTTCATTTCTGCCCATTTAGGGGAAGTTGGCTGTGCAGAACAAGAATTGACTTTTCTGCAATGACCACTCTGACCGCTGAATCGCGGCAACTTGGCTCCTCGGCCGGGCCGTCTCGCCCGCATTGTGGCGCAGCATCGTAGCCATAGCCCAAATGGGCATGCGGATGCGGTCATTTCAAGAGCGACGATTGACCCTCGGTGAGGCCGTTGAACCGGTCTTCAGGCGCCGGGAGGCGCGACGGTTACCGTCAGACGCGAGAAGAAGGCGTCGCGGATGGCTTTTGCCATGCTTTCCACCGCCTCGTTTGCGGGGCCGGGCGCGCGATGCAGCACGACATTGGAGGCATCGATCTCGCCGAAACCGTCTTGCGCCGTCAGTTCGCGGCACCCGGAAGGAATATTGCTGCGCGACATCGGCGCTATGGCAAGACCTGAAGCAACGGCAAGTTTGAGGCCGCCTGTGGTGTCGCTCGTATAGGCGACGCGATAGGCCATGCCGCGCTCCTCAAGCGACTTGATGGCGAAATCCTTGCACCAGCCGGCACGGTTGTAGAGCGCCACAGGCAGCGGTGTTTCCTCATGAAGCGAATGCAGGTTGGACGTGACCCACACTGTGGGATCGCGCATCAGCACCTCGCCATCCGAATAATCCTGCCATTCGAAAATGACGGCAAGGTCGAGTTCTCCTGCCTCCAGTGCCGCGATCTGCGAGGCTGAATGCGCATATTTGACGGTGATCTCGACCCTCGGATGCACCTTGGCGAAAACCTCCAGCGCCCGCGACAGGATCGAATGGCCGTACTCCTCGGGAATTCCGATCCGAACAGGTCCGTCCAGCGGCGCAGCTTTCAGCGATGCTGCCGTTTCGTTGAGGAGAGCGACGATGCGGCGCGCATTGGTGATGAGCTCCCGGCCCTTCCGGGTCAGGCTGACGCCGCGCGGGCCGCGCTCGAACAGCATGTCGCCAACCATGTCCTCCAGGCGCTTGATCTGCATGGACACGGCCGATTGCGTGCGGCTGACCTGATCGGCTGCCTTGGTGAAATTCCCCGCCTCCGCAACCGCCACGAAGGTCCGCAGCAAGTCGCTGTCGAGATGGATGGTCATATCGCTTCAGCCATAAGAAATATTGATTGCTGGCATCATTCCAATTCGTTTGAAACATGTCAATCTGCGGTGGATAGTCGTTCCCGAACGAAGATGCAGACAAAGGCGCTGCGATTGCACGGCGCCCGTTTTGGCAGAAAGTCCTCACTCACCCGCAGTCCCGAGAAGGGCCGCGGGTTCTTTTTGTCAAAGCATCGAGCGGCTTCGCCAGGGAATAGCGCGAAAGGCGTTCGCCATCATGCAAAACCGCATCCTGCGCGGCATTTTGTGTCTGTGTCTGGGCATTCTGGTCTTTTCGCTGCAGGATCCGATCATCAAGGCCGTTTCCGGCTCCTATCCGCTGATGCAGGTCATGGCGATCAGGTCTGTCGTGGCCCTGCCGATCCTTCTGGCCATCGTTCACAGGGATGTCGGCCTCGCCGCGCTGCACTCGCCGAGCAGCAGGCTGCTCATCGTGCGGGCGCTGGCGCTTTTCACCTCCTACACCGCCTATTATCTGGGGCTGGCGGCGCTCTCTTTGGCCGACGCCGTGGCGCTTTATTTCACCGCACCGCTGTTCATCATGGTGATGGCCGGTCCTTATCTCGGCGAGCGCGTGGCGTGGCAAACCCTGGCGACGGCCCTTGTCGGGCTGGCCGGTGTGCTGGTGATGCTGCGGCCCGGCCAAGGCCTATTCGAATGGGCGGCCATGCTGTCGCTGCTCGCCGCCTGCCTCTACGGATTCTCGCAACTGATGGCGCGCAAACTCGGTGCCACCGAGTCGCCAACCGTCATGACCTTCTATCAGAACGGGGTCTATCTGCTCGGCGCAGCCGTGGTCAGCGTGTTGTTTTCGGTTGTCACCATAGAGGGACTGGTCCATCCAAGCCTGCAATTCCTCATTCGGCCTTGGGTGTGGCCGACGGTGACGGATCTGCTCTTGATGGCCTCATGCGGCGTGATCGCCTCCATCGGCATGATCCTGCTGTCGCAAGCCTATCGGCTCGCGCCTGCCAATATCGTCGCGACCTTCGAATATACCGGCATTTTGTGGGCGCCGCTGTGGGGGTTCCTGTTCTTTGCGGAGGTTCCGCACGGCTCGACCCTGACGGGGGCCTGCCTGATCGTTGGCGCAGGCCTGTTTGCTCTCAACTTCCGTCTGGGGCGAAAAGTGCCCGCATAAGAAGACAGGCGCCGTACTTTATTTGGCCATTTCGTGATCCTATCTGCGGGGTCGATTCGACCACCACAGGATGGCGACCTTGCCGAAACCGAAATCCAGAAAGCGGGCGCTTCTCGTCGTCAATCCGAAGGCGCGGCGCGGCACCGGATCGATCCGCGCCGCCGTCGAGATCCTGCGCGCAAGCGGGATCGATGCCACCGAGACAGCCATCAGCCGCGATGAGACCATGGCCGACCTCATCCGGCGGGAGGCTGAATCATATGACCTCGTCATTGTCGGCGGCGGCGACGGGACACTGAATGCGGCGGCTCCCGGCCTGGTCGACACCGGCTTGCCGCTCGGCGTCCTGCCACTGGGCACCGCCAATGATTTCGCGCGCACGCTTGGCATAGCGCCGGACCCGTCACAGGCTGCCCGCATCATCGCCGCCGGCTTCCAGGCCCCCATCGATCTCGGTGAAGTCAACGGCCATCTGTTCTTCAATGTCGCCAGCATCGGCTTCAGTGCGGAACTTGCTGCCGACCTGACCGAACATGCCAAGAAGCGCTGGGGCAAGCTCGGCTATGGTATCGCCGCGGCACGGATTCTTGCCCGTTCACAGCTGTTTTCCGCCTATCTCGACCACGACGGAACCACCGAGAAGATCAGGACACTGCAGGTTTCGGTCGGCAACGGCCGCCACTATGGCGGCGGCATGACGGTCGAGGAAACCGCAACCGCCGATGACGGCAAGCTCGATTTCTACAGCCTCGAGGTCGATCACTGGTGGCGGTTGCTGGCACTGTTGCCCAGCCTGCGAAAGGGCACGCATGGGCGTTGGGACGATGTCCGCGCCTTCCAGACCACCGAGGTGACGATCCGCACCAGCCGGCCGCGGCCCGTCAACACCGATGGCGAACTCAGCACGTGGACGCCGGCGCATTTCCGCATCAGGCCGAAGGCTATATCAGTCTTTACGCCCGACGCAGAGAAGGCGAAATAGCGAAGGGCCGCTCAGGCGTCGCCTTTCACCACGCCGACGAAGGGCAGTTCCCGGAACGCATGGGCAACATCCATGCCGTAGCCGACCACGAAATAGTCAGGGCAGTCGAAGCCGACATAATCGGCATCGAGCGTGGTCTTGCGGCGCATGCGCTTGTCGAGCAGCACCGCAAGCGAGCAGCTTTTTGCACCACGCGAGAGCATGAGATCGCGGGTGAACTGCAGCGTCTTGCCCGATTCGAGTATGTCGTCGATCAGCAGCACGTCGCGGCCGGCCACCTCATTGTCGATGTCGCGCAGCACGCGGACCTCGCCGCTCGTGGTGCCGGTGCCGTAACTCGAGATGAAGATGAACTCGACTTCCGGCGACAGGCCAACATCGTGCATGGCGCGGATAAGATCGGCGGCGAAGATGAAGGAGCCTTTCAGGATCGAGATGACGAGCAGATCGGTATAGTCGCGGGCGGCTATTTCCTTGGCCAATTCCAGGTTGCGCCGGGCGATCGCCGAAGCGCTGAACAGCACCTCGATCTCCTTGTCGCGCACGATTGGCATCGCCTACTCCCCGAACGTCACAGAAACCATCTTCACCCCGTTCTTAGGCACGTCAAGGCGGCTGGAAAAGGCAAATCTGTGTCCCGCCGCCAATGGTTCTGCCGCTGTCCCCAGATTGTAGCGGGTCGTCTTCCCCTCATTGCCGGTGACATGGATTTCAAGCGGCGGCAGCATCGTTGGAAGGGAACCGCCATTGATCGCTTCGGCTTCGACCAGCAGCACCGGCCCGGTCAAGGTTTCCTCGATTCGCGAGGTGATGCCGGTGATGCTTATCCGCGGCCCGGCGTCGGCCAGGCTAGGCAAGGCGGCTGGGCGGATCAGCGAATGTCCGCCCGATGTCCAGATTGCAGCGGCGGCAAGCACGAAGCCGATCACCCAGAAAAGCGGCCCGGCTCGCGGCGACCCGCGGGCAGGCTCATCGGCGTCGATTGCGTGGCGAAGCATGTCCATGCCGCCGGGCGCCCGCGCTGCGGCGAAGCTTCTTGCATGCTCGTGCCGGGGGGCACCATCCGGCGCCAGGACAGTCTCATAATCCGCTTCGACAATGTCGTGGTCTTCGCCCGGCAGAGAGCGGCCGGGCGCAGCGTCGAACACCGCCTCCGTCATGATTTCGCCGGAAACCGGGCGTGCGGTGCGAATATCGGCCATTGCGGACGGGTCATCCTCACGAACTTTCCCGATTTCGGAGGTACGCGGAATTAGTTAATGCTTCGCCACCATCGGCGAATCAGGCTGTGGATGGCGGTGAAATTTAACCGATGGTTAACCATGCGGTCCGATGGTCTTTTAAGCTGTGGTCCTGAATGAGGGTCCTCAACATCCAGGATTTGTCCACGTGATTCGTTTCGAGAATGTCGGCCTGCGCTATGGGATGGGTTCGGAGATTCTCCGCGACATCTCCTTTCACATCCCCGAGCGCTCGTTCCAGTTCCTGAGCGGGCCTTCGGGCGCGGGCAAGACGACGCTGCTGCGCCTGCTGTTCATGTCGCTCAAGCCGACCCGCGGCCTGATCACCATTTTCGGCAAGGACCGTTCGCGCATCTCGCGCCAGGAACTGCCGCTGCTGCGGCGGCGCATCGGCATCGTCTTCCAGGATTTCCGCCTGCTCGACCATATGACGACCTACGAGAATGTCGCGCTGCCCTTGCGGGTGCGCGGCCGCGAGGAGGCGAGCTACCGCAACGACGTCACCGAATTGCTGAAATGGGTGGGCCTCGGCGAGCGCATGCATGTCCTGCCGCCGGTGCTGTCGGGCGGCGAAAAGCAGCGTGCAGCGATCGCCCGCGCCCTGATCGAGCAGCCGGAGATCCTGCTGGCCGATGAGCCGACCGGCAATGTCGATCCGCCGCTGGCGCGCCGCTTGCTGCGCCTTTTCATCGAGCTCAACCGGCTGGGAACCGCCGTTGTCATCGCAACCCACGATCTCGGCCTGATGGAGCAGGTCGATGCCCGACGCATGATCCTGGCCAATGGAAGGCTCGACATCTATGACTGAGCAGCAGGACGAGGATCTGCAAGACGGTCCGGGCGCCGACGACACCGGCTCCAGGCCCAAGCGCACCCAGCGCAAAATGGCGCCGATCGTGCCGCCGCAAAATATTGCCGGGCGGGCGCTTGTCTTCGTCATCGCCATCATGACCTTCCTGTCCTGCCTCACGCTCGGCGCAGTCACGCTGGTGCGCGACACCGCCTCGGTGTGGGAAAACCAGATTGCGCGCGAGGCGACGATCCAGATCAAGCCGTCGGACGGGCTTGACATGGAAGCCGCCCTGGCTTCGGCCGCCCGTATCGCCGGCGGCTTTGCCGGCGTGCGCGATGCCAAGGTGGTGGATCGCGAGGCCACCGCGCGGTTGCTCGAACCCTGGCTCGGCTCGGGACTCGACATAGATGAACTGCCGGTACCGCGCCTGGTGATCGTCACCATCGACCAGACCAGCCCGCCGGATTTTGCTGCCATGCGCCAGATGCTGCAGGCGGAAGTACCAGGCGTGTCGCTGGACGATCACCGCACCTGGGTCGACCGTCTCGTTGCCATGGCACGAACCACCGTCACGCTCGGCATGGCCATATTGGCACTGATGCTATCGGCGACCGTTCTCACCGTGGTCTTTGCAACGCGCGGCGCCATGGCCGGCAATGGCCACATCATCGAGGTCCTGCACTTCGTCGGTGCCGAGGCGCGTTTCATCGCCAGCCAGTTCAGGCGCCATTTCCTGATTACCGGCATGAAGGGCGCGGCCGCCGGCGGGGTGGCCGCCATGGTCGTCTTCATCGTCTTTTCCTGGTGGTCGTCGCTCAATCTCGCCACGCCGCAGGCGGACCAGGCAACCGCGCTATTCGGCAATTTCTCGATCGGTGCATCCGGCTATGCCGGAGTTGCGCTGATCGTGCTGCTTGTGGGCGCATTGACCGCAGCCACTACGCATCTCACCGTCGTCACCTATCTGCATGATATCGACGTGCGGCATCCAGATGGCGGCTGATGTGTCGTATCACGCTCGGCAACGGGCTGTAACGAAATGTGCTTGGGCGACCTATGTATTAGCAACCCCGCAAGTTTAACCATGGGACCATGAAAGTAGTGAGGTCAGGTGAAACAGCAGGCGAGAAGCCGCCCGGAGATTTGCACGTGAACAAACGTGCAAAAGGGGGCGTCGTTGCCGCTCTTCTGCGCTCATTACCGATCTTGGTGGTTGGCGCCGCCATGGCTTTTGCAGCCGGGTTCGGCTGGTTTGCCGAGCATATCGGCCGGTTGACGACGCCTGAAAATCCGCCCAGCGCCGATGCGATCATCGTCCTGACAGGCGGCCAGTCACGGATCGATGCCGCGCTCGGCCTGCTCAAGTCCGGCAAGGGCAAGCGCTTGCTGATCAGCGGTGTCAATCCCATTGCCGATCGCAAATCGCTCCAGGCGGCCACCGGCGGCGACAAGAGCCTGTTTTCCTGCTGCGTCGATATCGACTATGCCGCGCTGGACACGATCGGCAATGCCGAGGAAAGCGCCAAATGGGTGCGCAACCATGCCTATGAGCGCGTCATCCTCGTCACCAACAATTACCACATGCCGCGCAGCCTGCTGGAAATGGGCCGCTTTCTCGAAGCATCGGTCCTGGAGCCATATCCGGTCGTGAATTCACGTCTGGACGAGGGGCGCTGGATGGCCAATCGCGACGCGCTGCGCGTGCTTTTCACTGAATACACCAAATATCTCGGCGCACTTGCCCGCCACGTCGTACCGCTGCGCTCCACGCAAGATAGCGTCGCGGTGGTGGAGGCCTCCACCCGCGCCACGCGCTGATCCAGCCTGTACCGGCCACGACAGTGGTTTTCCTTTCTCCGGGCTTGGTGTAACCAGCAGCGACCGCATTCCAGGCTTCGCTTCATGATCCTACTTCGCTCGCTGGCGTTCAACATCGCCTTCTATTCCAGCCTGATCATCCAGATGATCGTCTGGACGCCATTCTATTTCCTGTCTCCGCGCAAGCAGGCATGGTTCGTGCCGAAATTCTGGGTGCGTTCCAGCCTGTGGCTGCAGGAGAAGCTTGCCGGCACAAAAAGCGAGATCACCGGGCAGGAGAACCTGCCGACCGGCTCTTTCATTTTGGCGCCGAAGCATCAATCCTTCTGGGATGCAATCGCCTTCCTGCCTGACATTCCCGATGCGCTTTACATCCTCAAACGCGAACTGACATGGATTCCCTTCTTCGGATGGTACATTGCCAAGATGCGGATGATCGGGATCGATCGCGGCAGCCGCTCGAAGGCGCTGAAGGCAGCAGTCGCCGCGACCAAGGCCGAACTGGCACGAAACCCTCGGCAGTTGATCATCTATCCGGAGGGAACCCGGCGCGCGCCCGGCGACGAACCCGCCTATAAATGGGGCATCGTCGAACTCTATGCGCAACTCGGGGTGCCGGTCGTGCCGGTCGCGCATGTCGCCGGGCTTTACTGGCCGCGCCGCAAATTCCTGCGCTATCCCGGAACGATCAAGGCACGCTATCTGCCGCCGATCCCGCCGGGGCTGGAGCGCGAGGAGTTCATGCGCCGCTTGGTCGCCGAGACGGAAGCGGCCTGCGACCAGCTTCTTATCGATGCCGCCGGCTCGGACAATCCGCCGCCATTGCCGCCGACTGCCGTGCGACGTCTCAAGCAGTTGGAGAGCGAGCCTCAGCGCCCGGCATAGCCGGGGACCTGGCAGGCAGCAGCCGGCCGACCGCCTCCAGCCAATGATCGCGGATGCCGAGCGCTTCCAGATGCTGAAGCGTGTTCAGGACATAATCCTCATTCGGGCCTGAGCGGCCGACAGAACCGGTGACGATCCCGGCCGCGACCGCTTCATCGAGCCTTCCGGCATATTGCCGATGCCTGCGGTCGACGGTGTAGCAAATCGCCTCCACCGCCTCGCCGCCAGCCAGATGTACCGGCAGCACGCGCTCGAGATAGACCTTCGTCGTCAGTTCGCGCTCGCGCAGATAGGCCAGGACTTCCTCGCGCAGTTCGTGCGGCACGCGAAACGCCAGGCCGACGCAGGAGCCGCCACGGTCGAGCCCCAGCACCAATCCCGGCCGGTCCGGCGTACCGCGATGGACGAATGAGCGCACGCACAAGGAACGTCGATAACCATGAAGCCGGGCGCGCCTGGTCTCGACATGGGCAAAACCCGGGCGCCAGATCAATGACCCATAGCCGAAAACCCAAAAATCGCCCATATGACCAGCCAAACCCCGAAAAGTTGCAGACTTTCGGATAAGATCCTGCTCCAAAAAAACAAAAGCTGGAGCGAGATGGCGATCCAAGGAGAGGTAACCACGCTCCAGGCGCTGTCTTCGCCCAAGGTAGAGCAACGCCCTGATTCGGGGAAATTGTCCCGGTCGTCCAAGGAGCCGAACATGCCGTCAAATGCACGCCCCAGGTCAAGTTCCAGCCGCCGTTTCCTGTGGCTTGCGGTTTTCATCGTCGTCCTGTTCGGCGGCTACAGTGCCGGCTGGTTCTATCTTGCCGGCAGGCTGGAAACGCAGGCCCAGGCGGCGGTGGCAGCGCTCAACCGCAACGGTGCGACTGCCGAATGCGTAAACCCCGAGGCGCGGGGCTTTCCTTTCCGCCTCGGCATGTTCTGCGACAGCGTGGCCTTCGAGAATGCTGCGCAGGGCATAAGCGTGTCGGCCGGCAGCTTCCGTTCCGCCGGCCAGATCTACGATCCGATGCACCTTGTCGCCGAACTCGACGGCCCGGCTCGCATCGATGTGCCGCCGACGCAGCCTTTGGCCTTGCAGTGGGAAAATCTTCGCGCGAGCATTCGCCTTGCCTCTCCGCTGCCGGAACGGCTTTCGCTGGAAGGCCGGAACCTGAACGTCGCCACCGCTGCCGGCAATCCTTTGGCGACGGCATCGACATTCGAAGGCCACTTGCGCCCTAACGGCAAGGATCTCGATCTTGCCGGCAGGTTTGGCGGGCTCATCCTCGACGCAACCGTGCTTGAGGGACACGCGGTGCCGCCTCTGGCCGGTGAGGCCGACCTGACCGTTAACAATGGCGTGGCACTGGTCGGCAAGAACCTCAGAAGCCTGCGCGGGCAATCCGGCACGATCCGCACATTGGCGCTGTCGACCGGCGAGGCAACGTCCATTCTGGTCAGCGGACCGTTCTCGGTCGGTGAGGACGGGCTTCTGGACGCGCAGTTCAAGCTGACGCTGCGCGACCCGAAAGGCCTGGCGACGGCGCTTTCCGCAGCCTTGCCCGAAATGCGCGAGCAGATCGAGCAAGTCTCCGCCGGCCTTGCCATGCTTGGCGACGCGCCTTCCCTGCCCGTTAAAATCGCCAAGGGCAGGGCATCTATGGGCTTCATAAAGCTGGGCAACATTCCGCCGCTGGACTGACCAGCCTAATGCGCTGGCCTTGCCTATGCCTGCTTTTCAGGATGGACCATGGCTTGCCGGCCGAAGTCGGGCGCATCGATTTCCTGTCCGGCGTCGATGATCGAGCGGCGTACCGCGCGCGTGCGGGTAAACATGTCGAACAGTTTTTCGCCGTCGCCCCAGCGGATCGCCCGCTGCAGCGAGGCAAGGTCTTCCGAGAACCGCGCCAGCATTTCAAGGATCGCATCCTTGTTGTGCAGGCACACGTCCCGCCACATGGTCGGGTCGGAAGCGGCAAGCCGGGTGAAATCGCGAAAGCCCGAAGCGGAATATTTGATGACTTCGGATTTGGTTACCGTCTGCAGATCGTCGGCCGTGCCGACGATGTTGTAGGCGATGATATGCGGCAGATGCGAGACGATGGCGAGCACCATGTCATGATGGTCGGGGTCCATGGTGTCGATATTCGAACCGCAGCGGAGCCAGAATTCGGACAGCTTTGCCAGCGCGGCCGGATCGGTTCCCGGCAGTGGCGTGAAGATGCACCAGCGGTTCTGGAACAAGTCGGCGAAGCCGGCATCCGGACCGGATTTTTCCGTACCCGCCAGCGGGTGGCCGGGAATGAAATGCACATGCGCCGGCATATGCGGGGACATCTGCGCGATGACGGAGCCTTTGGTGGAGCCGACATCGGTGACGATGGCGCCCGACTTCAGCGCCGGTGCGATTTCCTCGGCGACCGCACCGGACGAGCCGACCGGCACCGAGACGATCACCAGATCGGCATCCTTCACCGCTTCGGCGGCACTGGTTGAGTAGGAGTGGCCGAGGCCAAGCTCCTGCGCCCGCGCCAGCGTCTGCGGGCTGCGGGTGGAAATCGAGACGTGACGGGCGAGCTTCTCGCGAGCGATCACCCGAGCAAGCGACGAGCCAATGAGGCCGATGCCGACCAGGGCAATCTTTTCAAACAGGGGTTCTGACATGATTTCTAACTTTTGAGGAATTCGGACAGTGCGGCGATGACGCCGCGATTGGCGGTTTCGGTTCCGACTGTCATCCGCAGCGCGTTGGGAAAACCGTAGCCTGCAACGCGCCGCAGAATATAACCTCGCTCTGTCAGATAGTCGTCGGCGGCTGCCGCCGAATGTTTTTCATCCTCGGGAAAATGGATCAGCACGAAATTTCCGACGCTGGGGGTCACTCGAAGGCCGAGCTTCGGCAATTCCTCGCTCAGCCAGGCAAGCCACTTCTCATTGTGCTCCTGCGTCTTCTGGACATGGGCGCGGTCGCGCATGGCGGCCACGCCCGCCGCAATTGCCACGGCGTTGACGTTGAAGGGGCCACGTACGCGGTTGAGCGCGTCGATGATGTGGGAAGGCGCATAGGCCCAGCCGATGCGCGCGCCACCAAGCCCATGGATTTTGGAGAAGGTGCGCGTCATCACCACATTCTGCGAGTTCGAGACAAGCTCGATGCCCGCTTCATAGTCGTTGCGGCGGACATATTCGGCATAGGCGGCGTCGATCACCAGAAGCACCTGCTTCGGCAGGCCCTCATGCAGCCGGCGCACCTCCTCGAACGGCAGATAGGTGCCGGTCGGATTGTTGGGATTGGCCAGGAAGACGATCCGCGTCTTGTCCGTTACAGCCGCGAGAATGGCGTCGACATTGGAGGTCTCGTTGGTTTCCTTTGCCACCACGGGCACGGCGCCTGCCGCCTGGATGCAGATGCGGTAGACCAGGAAGCCGTGCTCGGTGAAGATGCCCTCGTCGCCAGGCCGCAGATAGGTCGAGCCCAATAGGCCGATGATCTCGTCCGATCCGTTCGAGCAGACGATATTGGCCGGGTTCAGCCCGTAGGTCTCGGCAATCGCCTCGCGCAGCCTGGTGGCCGAGCCGTCGGGATAGAATTCCAGCTTTCCGGCAACTTCACGTACCGCCTCGATTGCCGCCGGCGAGGGGCCCAGCGGATTTTCATTGGAGGACAGCTTGTGAACCGTCACGCCGGCAGGTGCGGCACTCTTGCCCGGCACATAAGCCGCAATGTCCATCACTCCAGGCTTTGGCTGGGGGCGGCTGGTGTCGTTTGCGTGCGTCATGGCGAGAATATCCGGATAATTTCTGAGCCTGAGGGGCCGCTGGGGGAATACAAGCCGGGGCGCGGAATGTCGAGGAAAAGCTTAGGCGTTGACGCTGTACGGGCGCGGTCGTAAAAGCGGTCGACGTTCCGTGGTGATTTGGGCCGGTCGGCTTGCAGCCACGTTAAAGAAATCGCTAAAAAGGCCGATAAAGACGAGCTCGTTCGGACCGGCCGCGATTTCGCCGCCGGTTCTTTTGTTTTCAGGACCGGCCTTTCTGTTTGGAGTTTGTGCGATGCCGATCAAGATCCCCGATCAGCTCCCCGCCCACGAGGTGCTTGTGCGCGAAGGCGTGTCCGTGATGGACGAGCGCACGGCGCTGCGCCAGGACATTCGCCCGCTGCAGATCGGGCTCCTCAATCTCATGCCCAACAAGATCCGTACGGAGACGCAATTCGCGCGCCTGATTGGTGCGACGCCGCTGCAGGTCGAGCTGACGCTGGTGCGCATCGGCAATCACAAGGCCAAGAACACGCCCGAGGACCACCTCATCTCCTTCTACCAGACCTGGGAGGAAGTGAAGGACCGCAAGTTCGACGGCTTCATCGTCACCGGCGCGCCGATCGAACTCTTGCCCTTCGAGGACGTCACCTACTGGGATGAGCTCAGGCGTATCTTTGAATGGACGACCACCCATGTCCATTCTTCCTTCTTCATCTGTTGGGGGGCGATGGCCGCCGCATGGCATTTCCATCGGGTTCCGAAATACACGCTCGACAAGAAGGCCTTCGGCGTCTTCCGGCATCGCAACAATGCACCTGCCTCGCCTTACCTTGCAGGCTTTTCAGATGATTTCGCCATTCCCGTCTCGCGCTGGACGGAGGTGCGCCGCACCGACATTCCGGCAGGCTCGGGGTTGAACCTGCTTATGGAATCGGACGTGACCGGCCCCTGCCTGCTGGCTGAGGCAACGGGCAACCGGCTCTATATGTTCAACCACATCGAATATGATTCCATGTCGCTCAAGGAGGAATACGACCGCGACGTGGCCGCTGGCACGGAAATCGCCGTGCCGCATGAATATTATCCGGACAACGATCCGGCCCGCCAGCCGCTCAACCGCTGGCGCTCGCACGCCCATCTGCTCTTCGGCAACTGGATCAACCAGGTCTATCAGACCACGCCTTACGAACTGGAAGATGTCGGAGGGGATCTCTCCCCGACCACGACATAGGGCCTGGCGGAAGCGCTATCGCCGCAGGCTTGCCTCGATCAGCAGGTCGGCATTGGCCGCGATCGAGGCTGCCGGGCCTCCTGGCCCGAAAAGCTGGCCGGAGACATAGGCGCCCTCGATCAAGAGCAGCAGGCCGTCACCCAGTATGTCCGGGTTCCTAGCGCCCATCTCGGTCGCCATGGCCCGCAGGCGGCTACGCAGCTCGCTCTTGTTCGCCTCGCCCACCAGCCGCGCCGGATGGCCGATCTCGGGATATTCGATCGCCGCATTGGTCATGCCGCAGCCGCGATAGTCCGGCATGACCGCGCGCGTGCCGATGCCGGCCAGAAACGCCAAAATCTGCTTGCGCGGCTCTCCGGGATGCTTGGCCACGGCCGCATCGAAGCGCTTCCAGAACTCGACCTCGTAAAGGCGCAGATAGGAAGCCGCCAATTCGTCCTTGGAGGAAAAACTGCGATAGAGGCTGGGCTTGGTAACGCCGGCGCGGCGCACGATCTCGTCGACGCCGATGGCGCGGATGCCCTGCCGGTAGAAGAGGTTGCGCGCCACTTCGAGGATACGCTCGGCAGCTCGCGGCGAGGGTCGCCCGACCGCCATATGTGATGGCGGTGCGGTCACTTTGTCAGCATCTTTGGCAGCTTCGCCTGTCATTTCCCCGTTGCCCGCTTGACTTTGTTACCGATCGGTACGTATCTAGGCAAAACTCTTACGTACCGGTCAGTAACATGAACATAGTGCAGACTCGACCGTTTGGCCAGCGCTACGCTTTCGTGGTGGTGGCGGTGATCTTCCTGGCGCTGCTGATCTCGGCGGGGCTGCGCTCGGCGCCGGGCGTGCTCATGCTGCCGCTGGAAGACGCCTTCGGCTGGCGGCGCGACACCATTTCTGTGGCGGCGGCCATCGGCATCTTCCTCTACGGCCTGGCCGGTCCTTTTGCCGCCGCGCTGATGGACCGCGTCGGCTTGCGGCGCACCCTTCTGGGCGCGCTGGCGCTGATGTCGCTGTCGACCGCTGCCAGCCTGTTCATGACCGAGGCGTGGCATCTGGTCATGACCTGGGGGATCTTTTCCGGCATCGGTTCAGGCGCCGTCGCCTCCGTTCTGGGCGCGACCATCGTCAATCGCTGGTTCAAGACCAATCGCGGCCTGATGATGGGGCTGATGTCGGCAAGCAGCGCCACCGGCATGCTGGTGTTCCTGCCGGCCATGGCGGCGCTGGCGCAATCGGGCGGCTGGAAGCCGGTGGTGATCGCGGTTTCGGTCGCCATGGCGGCGCTGCTGCCGCTGGTCTATTTCCTCGTGCCGGAGCGCCCGGCCTCCATCGGCCTGACACGCTACGGGGCTACCGAGGACGAACCGCATGTGGCCCCAAAGGGCAATTTCATCCTACTCACTTTGGGCACATTGCGGCAGGCGGCGCGCACCCGCGTGTTCTGGTATCTGTTCGCGACTTTTTTCGTCTGCGGCTTCACCACCAATGGCCTGGTCGGCACCCATCTCATCGCCTATTGTGGCGACATGGGCATTCCGGAGGTGCAGGCTGCCAGCCTGCTGGCGTTGATGGGAGTATTCGACCTGATCGGCACCACGCTTTCGGGCTGGCTGACGGATCGCTTCGATCCGCGCAAGCTGCTCGGCATCTATTACGGCATTCGTGGCCTGGCCCTGATCTATCTTCCCTTCTCCGGTTTTTCGGCCACCAGCCTGACCATCTTCGCCATCTTCTACGGCCTCGACTGGATCGCCACCGTGCCGCCGACGCTGCGTCTTTCCAACGAGGCCTTCGGCGACCGCAGCGGGCCGCTGGTGTTCGGCTGGATCGTCGCCGGCCATCAGGTCGGCGCGGCGACCGCCGCTTTCTTCGGTGGCTATCTGCGCGAGCTTCAGGGCGACTATGTGCTGGCGTTCCAGATTGCCGGCATGACGGCGATCGTGGCTGCGGTGCTGTCGATGCTGATCGGCCCGACCAGGCAACAGGAAGCTCTGGCGCAACCGGCGTAATACGTATCGGTTAGCGCAGCGCCGGCCGGGCTCCCGGCGACAGAACCGGCACGAATACGCGCCGCGATGCACGCGCTGCAACCGGCACGCCCTGATAGAGGCGTTTTTGCGCCTCCACCACCACGACGCCGGAAAAGATCGGCCAGAAGTGGCGGCCGACCCGTTCCAGCAGACGGTGGGAACGCAGCACGAAACCGCGCTGAGAGGGCGGAAACAGCAGCGCCTCGGACCAGGCAGCGGGCGTGAAATTGGCGTCGCGCAGCAATTCGTTCAACTGGCTGCGCGAGAAGGGTCGGCCGGTGCCGAACGGGGTATGTTCGAAGCGCGCCCACACGCCACGCCGGTTCGGCACGACAATGACCACGCGCCCGGCCGGCGACAACACACGCCAGATCTCCTTCAGCGTCTCGCGCGGGTTCTCGGCATGTTCGAGCGAATGGACGAGCAGCATGCGGTCGATTGACGAATCAACCAGCGGCAATTCCTCATCAAACACCAGCGCCGTTGCCGAGGGCCGCGCCGGCGGCCAGTTCACGGCTCCCTGCGTCGCCGGCATGAAGGCGAAGACGCGCTCGGCGTCTACCCCCAAACGGTCGAGCCAGGGCAGGGCATAGCCGAGCCCCACCAGGCGCTCATTGGGGACATTGGCCCAGATCGATGAAAGCGCCATGCCGATGGATTGGGCGGCAATGCCGCCCAACGGGGTGCTGTAAAACGAGCGCAGATCGACGATATCCGAATTCATGCAGCGGACGGTAGCGGCGTTGCCGCCGAAGTTCAACGAAGGCCGTAGCCACAGGTGACACAGGCTGGTGCTCGCCCTATCCTTCAGGCTGCTTTGCGCAATTTTTAATCCCGTTTCATGGAGCCGGCCAATGACCCTTCGGATCGAACAATTCATGTGCCGGAGCGACAATTTCGGCGTTCTGGTGCATGACGGTCAGAGCGGCCAGACCGCACTGATCGACGCGCCGGAGGAAGCGCCGATCCTGGCGGCAGTGCACCGCACCGGCTGGACGCCTAACCTGATCCTGACCACGCATCACCACACCGATCATGTCGAGGCCAATCTGGCGCTGAAGAAGCGGTTCGGCCTGCGCATCATCGGCCCGGAAGCCGAGGCAGCAAAAATTCCCGGCATCGACGAGACGGTCGAGGATGGTTCGGTGCTCACCTTCGGCACTCATCAGGTGCATGTCATAGAAACGCCCGGCCATACTGCAGGCCATGTCTGTTATTATTTTCCGGCAGCCAAGGTGGCGTTCACGGCCGACACGCTTTTCGCGCTGGGCTGTGGCCGGCTGTTCGAACGGCCTGCGGCGTCTATGTTCGCGTCGTTGAAGAAACTTGCCGCACTGCCGGCTGAAACCACGATCTATTGCGGCCACGAATACACGCAGGCCAACGCCCGTTTTGCGCTGTCGGTTGATCTGACCAATTCCGCGCTAAAGGAACGCGCGGCCAGGATCGACCGCCAGCGGGCGGAGGGAAAGCCGACGCTTCCCACCACGATGGCCGAGGAACTGGCAACCAATCCGTTCCTGCGCTGGCACGACAAGACGATCAGGAAGAATCTCGGACTGGAGAATGCCGCCGATGAGGAGGTGTTTGCCGAGTTGCGTAAGCGAAAGGACCTGTTTTGACGCCGCAGAACAGCGTCAGGCTTCCACCTTCGCTCGGGGGCGCGTGCCGCCGAACAGCATGGATTTGGCCGCCAGCACCGCACCGCCGGTGATGAGGGCGCAGGCGGCGAGGATATTGAGCGTCGGTTCGGCAAAGCCGGCGAAAATCAGCACCAGCGTCGAAAGCAGCGGGGCGGCATAGCTGGCCGCGCCCAATATCTGGATATTGCCGCGCTTGACGCCGTGGTCCCAGGTGTAGAAGGCCGCGCCGACCGGCATCAGGCCCAGGCCGACAACAGCGAGCCATTGGCCGGCGGTCGCGGGCAGCACCGTTTCCTCCAGCAGCAGATGGCACAGGAAGGAAAGCAGCGCCGTCGCCGCGCAGAACCAGGTGACGATGCTGGTCGGCACCGAGGCGAAGCGGCGTGACAACAGCGAATAGCCCGACCAGAAGAAGGCGCAGACGCCGGCCATCGCATAGCCGAACAGATAGCGGCTTTCAAAGGCGAGGCCGCCGCCCTTGGTGACGATGAGAACGGTGCCGGCGAGGCCAAGCAGCGCACCGGCGATGTGGTTCCAGCGCAGTCTTTCGCCCGGCATCAGCGCCGAACCGAGCACGATCAGAAGCGGCCACAGATAGGCGATCAGGCTTGCCTCCACTGCCGGTGCATTGCGCAGCGCGGTGAAATAGAAGAAATGATAGCCGAACAGGCCGACAATGCCGACCATCCATACCTGCGGCGGGATTTTCTGCCGCTCTGGCGCGGTGCCGGTGACGAGGCGCGCGACAAGGCCCACACCGGTGCCTATAGTGAATGTGATCGCTGAAAGCAGGAAGGGCGGCACCGAGCCCGACGCATCGGTAAGCAGTGCCAGCAGCGCCCACATGGCGACCGCCGAAAAGCCGATGAGTGTTGCCCGCCCCATGATCCCTCCGCAGGGACCACCACCTGTCCCTAATTACCCGGCTCGAACTTGCGCGCACGGATGGTGACCGTGCCGATCTGCGTACCGACCGTGGCATAGATCGGGGCATATATGCCGGTTGTGCCGACGGGTGCAAATGCAATGGCGATCTTGCTGCGGTTGCGCAGGTACTCGATCGACCTGTGGCCCTTGCGATAACCGGCGACAGGCACAAAGCGCGCATTGCAAAACACCGCCTTGCCCTCATATCCCGCAATTGAGACCGGCTCCGTGGAAGAGTAGTTGAGCACCAGATCGGCGCGCATCTCGCCATCGAACATCTTGACCGTGCGTCCGCAAATCTCCTTCGGATTGTCGGCCCGGACCAGTGTCGCCGAGATCGGATCAGCGACCGCGCGCAGATCGGCCGTTGCGACCGGCACCCAATCGCTGCCGCGCTTTTTCAGCGGCGGAACATTGACGGTCCTGGCGACATTGCCGCGGGCAAAGCTGATCTCGGTCCTTTGCGCTTTCTTGCCGGACACATAGTCGGAGGCGAAGCTTTCCGGGCGCGGGCGCGGGCCGGAAAAGCGGCCCGATGCGGAGATCGTTCCCTTGGTGCTGTCGAAGATCTTGGCGAGGCCGGCACTGGCCATCGATCCGCGAACCGAGAATCTGTCGCCCTGGAAGGTGCTGGAAAAGCTGGAGCGCGCCACAGTGAAGCCGAGGAGGGATAGGGAGTACTCGCTCTGGAACGACGCTGCTTTTGTCTCGGCAGCAGCCGGCACCGCTGATGCCGCCGCGGCAAACCCCAGAAAGACGAATTTCGCAAGTCGCTTCATGCAAGACCACCTCTTGAAACCGAACATCGTTCGGTTGCGCGATCCCTCCCGGTTGCATAAAGGTGCCAAATCCGGCCTTATTGTGAAGAGGCCATGGTGCGGAAAGCACGCCGGTGCTTGACGCCTTGGCCAAATGACACTAAGGAACGCCGACTTTTCCATGCGGTCGCCTGATCCGACTGCGCGCCGGGTATTGGTGCGTCATGATCGTTTGGCCCGTTCAAGATTCGAAGGTAAGTGAAAAATGTCCCGCGCATGTGAACTGACCGGCAAGGCCGTTATGTCCGGCAACAATGTAAGCCACGCCAATAACAAGACGCGTCGCCGGTTTTTGCCCAACCTCGTCAATGTGACGCTGATCTCCGAGGCGCTGAACCAGAATGTGCGTCTGCGCATTTCGGCCAATGCCCTGCGCTCGGTCGAGCATCGCGGCGGCCTCGATGCCTTCCTCGTGAAGGCTGATGCCGAAGAGCTTTCGCAGCGCGCGCGCCTTTTGAAGAAGCAGATCGCCAAGAAGATCGCCGAACAGGCCGCAGCATAACGCATTTTCCAGGCGGGGGACGACCGCCTACCGGGAACATGGTCATCTCGAGCCATGTTCCACTGGTTCCATCACCCAGGCTAAAAAAATGAAATTTTCTCCCAGATATTTGCCCTTCGTGGCTGCCATGGCGCTTGTGGTCGTGGCGGCCAACATACTCGTCCAGTTTCCCGTGCAGGGACAACTGGGCCCGCTCGCCCTTGCCGACATCCTCACTTGGGGCGCCTTCGCCTATCCCATCGCCTTCCTTGTCACCGACCTCGCGAATCGTCGCTACGGCCCGCGCATGGCCCGGCGCGTGGTCTTTGTCGGCTTCATGGTCGCGGTAGTCTGCTCGATCGTGGTGCCGCCATTACTGTTTCAATATGGCCTGATCGAATTCGAAACGGCGTCAGACCGGCTGGTGCGCATCGCCATGGCCTCCGGTTCCGCCTTCCTGTCGGCGCAACTGCTCGACGTGACGGTGTTCAACTGGCTGCGTCGCCAGTCCTGGTGGCGCGCGCCGATCTTCGGCACTCTGGCCGGTTCCGTCATCGACACTGCAATCTTCTTTACGATCGCCTTCGCGGCTGCCTTCGCCTTCGCCGGACCCGGCGACGACTTCGCGCTGCAAACGGCGCCCTTGATGGGGGTGCTTCCCTTCGAGGCTTCCCGCTGGGTGTCCTGGGCGCTTGGCGATATGGGGATGAAGCTGGTCATCGCCGTGGTGGCGCTGATTCCCTATCGGCTCATCGCCGCACGCTGGAGCCAGCCCGCCGTCGCCGTCTGATGGAGACGTCGTTCTTCTTGCGCGATGCCACCGTCGTGGCGCAGAGCCTCATCGGCGCCACCATCGAGATCAATGGCGCCGGCGGCATGATCGTGGAGACGGAAGCCTACCTGCCCGACGATCCGGCCTCCCACAGCTTTCGCGGCCGTACCGAGCGCAACGCGGCAATGTTCGGCCCGGCAGGCCACGCCTATGTCTATCGCTCCTACGGCGTGCACTGGTGCCTCAATTTCGTCTGCACGCCAGGCAGCGCGGTGCTGATCCGCGCCATCGAGCCGAAAACCGGCCTCGATCTCATGAGCGAGCGGCGCGGAACCAGCGACATCAGGTTGCTGTGCGCCGGTCCCGGCCGGCTCAGCCAGGCATTGGCGATCGACCGCTCGCATGACGGAACCGCCCTTCACGGCGGCCAGTTTCGGCTCGCTGTCGCCAAGCGCGATATCGAAATCTCGGTCGGCAAGCGCATCGGCATCCGCAAGGCGGTCGACCAGCCATGGCGCTTCGGACTTGCAGGCTCGCCTTTCGTCAGCCGACGCTTCCCGCAGATATCGCTTCAGGCCTCAGGATATTAACCCGAAGTCCCGTCCATTTATCCCTTCAGCACGTCGGCCCATTCGGGATGGCGGCGAAACTGCGCGGCGGCAAAGGGGCAAAGGGGGATGATCTTCTTGCCGGCAGAGCGGGCATCCTCGACAGCCCGCGTCACCAGCCTGAGCCCCGCGCCCTGGCCGCGAAAGGCGTCAGGAACCTCGGTATGGTCGATGATGATCTGGTGTTCGCCGACCTTGGTGAAAGTCATTTCCGCTTCCGCCCCGTCTGGAGCACGCAGGAAATAGCGCCCCTTCGAGCCTTTGTCCTCAAGGGCGATTTCCGGCAATTCTTGCGTCATTATGTGCTCCGATTCTATCTGGATAAGGCATCATGCGGCTTTGACGGCAGCGAGGAAACCGCGCGCTGCCTCGATTTCGTTCTGGCGCATTTCATGGCCGCCATCATGCCATTCCAGCGTCACCTCCGCGCCTTCGGCACGCAGATAGCTGTCGAGCCGCAAGGTCAGTTCCGGCGGGCAGATAGGGTCCCTGCGGCCGGCGGTGATGAGGATGCGGCGGCCGGAAAGATCGCCCTTTACGTCCGGTTTGAACGGGATCAGCGGATGCATCAGCACGGCGGCATCGAATAGCGCCGGTTCGGCAAAAATCAGCGAGGCCAGGATATTGGCGCCGTTGGAAAAACCGAGGCCGATGACGGATGAAGGCTTGGCCTCCTCGATATGAGCGCGCACGAACCCCGCCATCTTCGTCGTCCGCAGCGCGAGATCGTCCATGTCGTAGACGCCCTCGCCGGTGCGGCGGAAGAAGCGTGCCGCCCCGTATTCGGAAACATCGCCGCGCGGCGAGATGGCGGCAATCCCCGGCAGCAGTTCGAGCGCCAGCCCCAGCATCTGGTTTTCATTGCCGCCGGTGCCGTGGAAGAGGAACGCAAGCGGTCCGCCGGCGGTGCCGGGCAGGGTGGTGAATGTGTAAGCGTCCTTGGACATTTCGAACCTCCTTCGCTACAGCAAGAGGACGAAAGCCCTGGGCGCTGACGCAACAGATACATATTTGGGCAAGGAGACGGCCAATGTCCATAAAGGAGACGATGGAAGCCAAGCTGAGTGCTGCCTATGCGCCGGAGCGGTTGGCGGTGATCAATGAAAGCCATCTTCATGCCGGCCATCATCACGAAGCCTCCGGCCATCGTGTCACCTATGACGGCACCGGGGAGACGCATTTTCGTGTACGGATCGTCTCGGCGGCTTTCTCGGGCATGAGCCGTGTCGACCGCCATCGTTCCGTCAACGCGCTTCTGGCGGATGAATTCGAGGCCGGCCTTCATGCGCTGGCGATCGAAACCGCGGCGCCGGGCGAACCCACCCGCTGGTAGGTCGAGAACGCATTTCGCCGTCTCGGCTGTCATCCAACCGTCACATATATCCATTAGTCTGGATATATGGATGAACAGGAAGCAATTGACGCTCTCTCAGCACTGGCGCAGCAAACGCGCCTCGACGCCTTTCGCCAACTGGTTGCGGCCGAGCCCGAGGGCATGGCGGCCGGCGACCTGGCGCGTCTGCTCGATATCCCCCAGAACACGCTGTCGGCTCATCTCGCCATCCTGACCCGTGTCGGGTTGACCGAAAGCCGGCGCCAGAGCCGATCGATCATCTATCGCGCGAAGCTTTCCACCGTTCGGGACCTGACGTTGTTTCTGTTGAAAGACTGCTGCCACGGCAGATCGGAAATCTGCGCGCCACTTCTTGCCGAACTCAATCCTTGTCTCGATGCCTGCAGGTAAACCATGGCCGATCGCCCCTTCAACGTCCTGTTTTTGTGCACCGGTAACAGTGCTCGGTCGATCCTGGCCGAGAGCATACTGGAAAAAGACGGCGCCCCACGCTTCAAGGCCTATTCCGCAGGCAGCCAGCCCAAGGGGGCCGTCAATCCCTTCGCGCTCAAGGTTCTTGAGAGCTATGGGTATCCGGTGGCCGGCTTTCGCTCGAAAAGCTGGGAGGAGTTTTCGTCTCCCGATGCTCCCCAAATGGATTTCATCTTCACCGTCTGCGACAACGCCGCCGGTGAAGCCTGCCCCGTCTGGCCGGGCCATCCGGCCAGCGCCCATTGGGGGATCGACGATCCCGCCGATGTCGGCGTAAGCGATCTTCAGCGGGAAGCGGCCTTCGTCACCGCCTTCAGATATTTGAAGAACCGAATCTCGGCCTTCACCGCGCTGCCGCTCGAAAGCCTCGATCGGCTTTCGCTTGCAACCAGGCTTGCCGGCATCGGGAATCTCGAAGGGGCCTCCAAGCCACTCGACAAGGGTTCCAAATGAGTGCGCCTGCCGGACGCATTCTCGCCGAGGGTCTCGGCTCTGCGCTCCTGCTCGCCGCCATTGTCGGGTCGGGGATCATGGCCTCGAAGCTTGCCGGCGGCAATGTCGCGCTGGCGCTGCTTTGCAATGCCCTGCCGACCGGCGCGATGCTGGTTGTGCTCATCCAGATCTTCGGACCTGTCTCAGGCGCGCATTTCAATCCGGTGGTCACGCTTGCCCTTGCCTTTGCGCGACGCTTTCCATGGCGGGATTGCGCTCCCTATATAGCGGCACAACTTGCCGGTGCGGTTTTCGGCGTTTGGGCTGCCCACATGATGTTCGAGGTGCCGCTGTTGCAGCTATCGGCCACCGCTCGCACAGGCCCTGGCCAATGGTTGGCGGAGACGATCGCGACCTTCGGGCTCGTTCTCACCATATTCGGCTGCATTTCCCGGGCGCCTGCTTCCACTGCGATGGCAGTCGGACTCTACATCACCGCCGCCTTCTGGTTCACGGCGTCGACATCTTTTGCCAATCCGGCGGTGACGGTTGCGCGCGCGCTCACCGATACGTTTACCGGGATCAGGCTCGTGGACGTCATGCCCTTCATCATCGCGCAATGCGTCGGCGCATCCATCGGTGCAATGGCGGCTGCGGTGCTATGGCCCGGAGCATGTCTCCCGAAAGTGGGAACCGTTTTCGGGGAAAAGACATGCGCAAAAACAAAGGCCTAATGCGCGACAAGCGAATCTGAAAGATCGCGACGCGCTTCAAACCGGCTGAGAGGGGCGCGTCAGCGGCTGCACCTCCGGTGCTGCCGGCCTGATCCTGATCCGCGTTATCCGGTTCTTCTCGCGCTTCATGACGATGAAGCGCTTGCCGTGGAAAGTGAAGGACTGCTTCTCCTCGGGGATGGACTGCGTCTCGTGGATGACCAGCCCCGCCACCGTCACAGCCTCGTCATCGGGCAACTGCCAGTCCAGCGCCCGGTTGAGGTCGCGGATCGGGACCGATCCGTCGACCACGATCGAGCCGTCTGCCTCCTGGCGTACACCCTGCATGTCGACATCATGTTCGTCGGCAATCTCGCCGACGATTTCCTCGATGATGTCCTCCAGCGTGACCAGTCCTTCCAACTCGCCATATTCGTCGACGACGAGCGCAAAATGCGCCTTGCGGCGTAAAAAGGCGTTGAGCTGTTCCTGAAGCGTGGTCGTGTCCGGCACGAACCAGGGCTTGGAGGCGATCTTCAGCACATCGATGCGCGAGAAATCGTTCCCCACCTCGTCCAGCGCCCGCAGCAGGTCCTTGGCATGCAGGATGCCGACAATGTTGTCGGTGGAGCCGCGCCACAGCGGCATGCGCGTGTGCGGGCTTTGCAGGATCTCGTGCACGACCGCCTCCGGCGGATTGTCCACATTGACCGAGCGCATGCTCAGCCGGTGAACCATCACGTCCGAAACATCGAGATCGTCGAGATCGAGGAGCCCGCCGACGCGGTTTTGATTTGGCCTGCCACCATTTTCCCGAACGGAGTCCGCCGAGGCGGCGCGCGGCTCTTCATCTTTGGATTGCGGCGTCTCGATCCGGCGCAATTCATGGCCGAACGCCGCAAGAAGCCGCGTGCGAAACGCCAGCGCGGCCAGAACCAGCGCGACAAGAATGCCGGGAAAGAGCAGTTCGGCTCTCATTCCGGATGGTTCTCCCGGAGAAAGGCCAGAACTTCGGAAGCAGGCACGTCCTTGGCAATGAAGGACTGGCCGATGCCGCGGGTGAGGATGAAGGTAAGCTTGCCGCGCGAGACCTTCTTGTCCTGGGCGATATAGGCGAGCAGCCTTTCGGCATCGGGCAGTTGGCCGGGAATGTCGGGCATGCGCCAAGGCAGGCCGACGGCCCGCAAATGCGCCTCGACGCGGGCGGCGTCGTCTGGCGATGCAAGGTTCATCCGCGCCGAGAAGCGATGGGCCAGCGCCATGCCGATGGCAACACCTTCACCGTGAACCAGCCGGGTGCCGTCATAGCCGGTCGCAGCCTCCAGCGCATGGCCGAAGGTGTGGCCGAGATTGAGCAGCGCCCGGTCCCCGGTCTCGAATTCGTCCCGGGCCACCACATCGGCCTTGGCCCGGCAGGATTGCGCAATCGCCTCGGCTCGGGCCGGTCCGCCGGCAAAAATCTCCTGCCAGTTGCGCTCCAGCCAGGCAAAGAAGTCCGGCCGGTCGATCAGCCCGTATTTGGCGACTTCCGCGTAGCCGGCACGAAACTCCCGCCGCGGCAGTGTGTCCAGAACATCGGTGTCGGCCAGGACGAGGCGCGGCTGGTGGAAGACGCCGACGAGATTCTTGCCATGGGCGCTGTTGATACCGGTCTTGCCGCCGACGGAGGAGTCGACCTGCGCCAGCAGGGAGGTCGGCATCTGGATGAAATTCATGCCCCGCCTGACGATGCCTGCCGCAAAGCCGGCCAGATCGCCGATGACGCCACCGCCAAGCGCGATGACCGCATCACCCCGCTCCAGTCGTGCGGCAAGCACACCGTCCACGACTTGCTGCAGCGCGGCAAAGCTCTTCGTCTTTTCGCCGGCCGGCAGGGTGATTGCGGTGGAGGCGATGCCTGCCTTTTCGAGGCTTTCGGAAAGCGCGGCGAGATGAGCAGCGGCAACGTTCTCGTCGGTAATGATCGCAGCGCGAATGCCCGGCAGCCTTGCGGCAATTTCGGCCCCGGCTCTGGCGACCAGACCCGAGCCGATCAGTATGTCGTAGGCTCGATCGCCGAGGCCGACCACGACCTTTACGGCTTCCTGGCTACTCATGGCGTCGTGGTCTCCGCTGCGCCGGGCGCGCACAGATAGGGCCCGAGTTGATCGATGACTTCGGCTGCGATCACTTCCTTGCGCTCGTCCCGGGTCGTCACCGTGACATCGGCGGTGCCATAGACCGGATAGCGTTCGGCCATCAGCCGTTCCATGACGCCGCGCGGATCGGGATTTTGCAGCAGCGGGCGTGCGCGATTCTTGCCGACGCGATCCATCAGCGTATCGATATCGGCTTTCAGCCACACCGAGACGCCATGCTCGGCAATCGCCGCGCGTGTCTGCGCATTCATGAAGGCGCCACCGCCGGTCGACAGAACCTGCGGGCCCCCTTCCAGCAAGCGCAGGATGACGCGCTGCTCCAGCGCCCGGAACTCCGGCTCGCCGTAACGCTCGAAAAGCTCCGGCACGCTCATGCGCGAGACCTCTTCGATTTCATGGTCGCTGTCGATGAAATTCAGGCGCAGCATGCCGGCCACCTTGCGGCCGATCGCCGTCTTGCCGGCGCCCATCAGGCCGACAAAGACAATCGAACGCTTGCCAAGCTGCTTTACTATCTCCGCTTGCGTCCAGACTGCGTTTTGCGAGGCCTTATCCATGGGCGCGTTTCGACATCAAATCCCCGGTTGCGTCAAGGGTTCGCTGCACGCCCTTGAAATGACACGACGCACGTCCCATAACGGCACGGCACCAAAACTAGGCCTTCGCATATGCCGACCTTATTCCGGTTCATCGTCACGCTTGCCGTTCTGGCCGGCCTTGCCTATGCGGCGATGTTCGCCCTCGTCACCTATGTCGAGCCGAAGAAGGGCGAGATCACCATCCGGATTCCGGCAGACAAGATCAATCCGCAGCAATAGCCATGAAAAGCGCTGTGCGCATCGAGGCTTTTCTGGAGATGATGAGCGCCGAGCGCGGCGCGGCCGACAACACGCTTGCTTCGTACCGGCGCGACCTGGAAGACGCTGCCGAGGCAGTCGGCGATCTGGCCGCTGCGCAAACCGCGGACATTCGAACCTATCTGGGCGAGATTGCAGCACGGGGGTTTGCGTCTTCTTCGCAGGCCCGCAAGCTGTCGGCACTGCGGCAATTCTTCAAGTTTCTCTATATGGAAGGTTTGCGGGCGGACGACCCGACGGGCACCCTCGATAGCCCAAGAAAAGAACGCTCACTGCCCAAGACGATGAGTGAGGCGGAGACGGGTCGTCTCATCGACCGGGCCGCAACGGAAGCAGGCGACCCGGCGCTAGGCGATGCGGCGCGGCTGGCGGCGCTGCGGCTCCACGCGCTGGTGGAGGTGCTCTATGCGACGGGCTTGCGCGTTTCCGAGCTGGTCAGCCTGCCGCTCAGCGTTGCCTTGCGCGACGAGCGCTTCTTCATCGTGCGCGGCAAGGGCGACAAGGAGCGCATGGTGCCGCTTTCGGCCAAGGCGCGCGAGGCCATGCGGGCCTGGCTGGGCGAGCGCGGCACGATGCCGGCCTATGAAGACAACCCCTATCTTTTCCCCGCAGCTTCCGAGAGCGGCCACTTGCCGCGGCAGATATTCGCCCGCGACCTGAAGGCACTGGCAGCGCGCGCCGGCATTTCAGCCGCCAAGATCTCGCCCCACGTGCTGCGCCATGCCTTTGCCAGCCACCTTCTGCACAATGGTGCCGATCTGCGGGCAGTCCAGCAATTGCTCGGGCATTCCGACATATCGACGACACAAATCTACACCCATGTGCTCGAAGAACGACTGGTGCGACTGGTCAACGATCATCATCCGCTTGCCGACAAGACAAGCTGACGTTATGTGAAAGCACGTTTTCGCGGCGCCGCACCCGGCTGTTGAGGGTGGAGGCTGCCATTGGTATCCCGACATATTGGTCCGCCCACGCATGTACAATTATCTCGATTTCGAAAAACCGGTCGCTGATCTTGAAGGAAAGATCCTTGAACTGAAGAAACTTGCAGAAAATGGCGAGGCGATCGATGTCGGCGACGAAATCATCCGGCTCGAGAAGCGTTCCAAGGAAGCGCTGCGCGATGCCTACAAGGCGCTGACGCCATGGCAGAAGGTCCAGGTGGCGCGCCATCCCGACCGGCCGCACTGTCTCGATTACATCAGCACGCTGTTTACCGACTTCACGCCGCTGGCGGGCGATCGCACCTATGGCGAGGACAACGCCATCGTCGGCGGTTTCGCCCGCTTCCGCGGCGAACCGGTCGCGGTCATGGGTCAGGAAAAAGGCTCCGACACCAAGAGCCGGTTGAAGCACAATTTCGGCTCACCGCGCCCTGAAGGCTACCGCAAGGCGGTGCGCATCATGGAGCTGGCGGACCGCTTCTCGATCCCGCTGGTGTCGCTGGTCGACACCGCAGGCGCCTATCCGGGCGTCGGCGCCGAAGAGCGGGGACAGGCCGAGGCCATCGCGCGATCGACCTCGGCATGCCTGGCGCTGAAAGTGCCTTCCATCTCGGTCGTCATCGGCGAGGGCGGCTCGGGCGGCGCCATCGCGATTGCCACGGCAAACCGCGTCTACATGCTCGAACACGCCATCTATTCGGTGATCTCGCCGGAGGGGGCAGCCTCGATCCTGTGGCGCGACACCACGCGGTCCAAGGATGCCGCGACCAATATGAAGATCACCGCGCAGGACCTGCTCGCCCTCAAGGTGATCGACGCCATCATCCCCGAACCGCTGGGCGGAGCGCACCGCTCTCCCGACATGGTGATCAAGTCCACGGGCGATCTGATCGCCAAGACTTTTGCTGATTTTTCTGCAAATCCGGTCGATTTTCGCGAGAAACGCCGCGAAAAATACTTGGCAATCGGCCGAAATCTCTGAATTCGGAGCGAAATACGCGGAAAATAGTGGCTGCATGGAGTCAGGATTGTGGCAAAACCACATCCGCTGCCGGTTTCCCGCCACAAAATTGCCGTCACTCTCCGGTCAAAGACGAAGCTGTCTGCGGGGACGGTTGCTGCTTGTGGTAATCAATTTTCAAGGTTAACGGCATAGCGTCGCGTACCGTGAAGACATACGGATCGGTGGGATGTGCAACCCGCCGGGCCAATGGGAAACGAAGACGATTTTTCATGCCGCTGATTGCCGATTTCGCCCGCGCCGGATTGCTGATTGTCACGCTGATGGCGGCGGGCTGCAGCGAATCGACTACCTTTGAAGACCTTTCTCCCAAGGCCGACAAGCAATTGTCGCCCAAGCTCGTTGCGGAGATGAAGGCCAAGGGCATGGAGCGCAATGCACCAATCCTGGCGCGCATCTTCAAGGAGGAAGGCAAGGTCGAGATCTGGAAGCAGAAGACCACCGGCCGCTACGACATCATCGCCACCTACGATATCTGCAAATGGTCGGGCAAGCTCGGGCCCAAATTCATCGAAGGCGACCGACAGGCTCCCGAGGGCTTCTATACCGTGCGTCCGGCGCAGATGAAGCCGAACTCGCAATATCATCTGGCCTTCAATATCGGCTATCCCAACGCCTATGACCGCGCCAATGGCCGCACCGGCTCCAACCTGATGGTGCATGGCGCCTGCTCGTCTTCCGGCTGCTATTCGATGACCGACGCGCAGATGGAGCAGATCTACGCATTCGGCCGCGACGCCTTCAAGGGCGGCCAGACCGAGTTCCAGATCCAGTCATTTCCCTTCCGCATGACCGCGGCCAATATGGCGCGCTATCGCAACGACCCGAATTATGAATTCTGGAAGATGCTGAAGGAAGGCTACGACCATTTCGAGATCACGAAAGTGCCGCCGAAGGTCGATGTGTGCGAGAAGCGCTACGTCTTCAACCGGGTTACCGAAGGCGGCGAGGCCTTGTCGCCCACCGGCGCTTGCCCGGCCTTCACCCAGCCCGATTCGCTGAAAATGGCCTATCAGTCCTATCAGTCGACCTATGAGGCAGCCTTCTCCAGCGCCGTCAATAAAAGCTCTGTTGCGCCCAAGCCGACCATTGCCGGCTTGAAGGAGGCCAATATCGTGTCCGATTGGACGCGCAAGCGGGCACGTGGCGAGCGCGTGCCGATCGAGCCGCCATCACTGGAGGCCGATGGTTCCGTTTCTGTGACTTCCCGCATGGGCCGCATCGATTCGCCTGCCGGTAAGCGCATGGCCGCGCTGGAAGAAGCTGAGGCCGCCAAGAAGAAGGCCGCCGAGGACAAGAAGCGGGCGGCCGAGGAAAAGGCTGCGGCGGCCGCATTGGCCAAGGCAGAAAAATCGGCACCCGCTCCCGCGCCGGCTCCGGTCACCGCAGATGCCGGGCAGATCGCCGTCATTCCGCCGGAAGCCGCCACCGCACCCGAACAGGCCACGGAAAAGCCTGGACTGCTTGGCAGTGTACGCAAGCGTATCGGCAACATCTTTGGAAGCTGAGGCCGTATCTTGCCTGCGGAAGCCAGTATCTATGATCTCAAGGGACTGAACTGCCCGCTGCCGGTCCTGAAGGCCCGCAAGCGGCTTGCCGGCCTTCAGCCGGGCACGCGGCTATGGCTTGAAACCACCGATCCGCTGGCGGTCATCGACGTTCCCGCCTTCTGCACCGAGAGCGGGCACAAGCTGATCGAGACGCAGACGGTGGAAGGCGGTCACCGTTTCCTGGTCGAACGCGGCGATTGATATAATCACAAGATCATCGGGGGTGGGAGAGGGCGGCTCGCCGGTCGCCAAGCTTCCGAACGTGGCTGCTATTTCATCTCCAGCAGGCGTTCCAGATAATTTCGCTCCAGTTCCGGGCTGAGCGCATTGCCGAGCCGCTTGCGGATGGCATCGAGGATACGACGCGCGCGCTGCACGTCGATTTCATCCGGCACCTTGACCGAGTCGCCGAAATCCGGGCCGGTTGTGGCGCGGGGGCGTCCAAGCGGGTCGCGGTCGGAATTCTGCTGGCGGCCACCCTCTTCGCTGCCGCCTTCCTCGCCCTGCATCGCCTGCTGCATTTGCTGCATCATATCCTGCGCGCCCTTGCGCAGGGCTTCGAGCGCGCGGCCCTGCTCGCCGACCGCCCGCTCGCCTTCGCCCTGACCAAGCGCGCCTTCCGCTTCACCCATGGCTTCGCCCGCCTCGCCGAAGCCTTCTCCCGGCTGGATGCCCAGGCCTTCGAGCCCCTTTTTCAGCCCTTCGAGATCGTCCTGGAGCTGGCCTTGGCCTTCCTGCAGGCGCTTCATCGCCTCGGCAAATTCTTCAGGCGTCATCGGGCTGCCCTGCTGGCCCTGACCGGGCTGCTGGCCTTCTCCCTGTTCGCCGAATTCCTCGCCGCGCTGCTGGTCTCCACGCTGCATCTGATCCATACGGAAGGTTTCGTTCATCATCTCCTGCTGGCGCCGCATGATCTCGCCGAGCTTGTCCATCTGCTTGCGCATTTCGCTCTGGTCGCCATGCTGGCCGGGCTGTTGCTGGCGCCGGGCCTGAAGATTGTTCATCATGTCCTGAAGCTGCGACAGCAACTCCTGCGCCTGCTCGCGATTTCCGGATTTGGCCAGGTTCTCGATCTGGTCCATCATGCGTTCAAGATCGCTCTGGCGCAGTTCCTGACCGTTCTGCGGCATCTGGTCGGCAAGGTTCGGGTCCTTGGCCGCGCGCTCGGCATATTCGCGCAGGAAGTCCGCCATGGCCTCGCGAAGCTCCTTCATGAGCTTGTCGATTTCCTCGTCGCTCGCACCATTTTCCAGTGCCTGCTTCAGGGCCTCCTGTGCCTGGCGCAGGCGTTTTTCGGCGTCCGAGAGCGATCCGTCCTCGATTGCGAGCGCCATCTCCCAGAAATAGTCGGCGACCGAGCGCAACTCGTCGTCACTCGAGGCCATCTTGAGCTGCGAGCGGCCAGCCATCAGGCCGAGGAAATGCGCCATGGACTTGATGGTGTCTTCCGGGCGAAGCGTGATGGCGTCGATCAATTCCAGCACATAGGGTTTCTGCTTGGCATCGAGCGCCAGGATGCGGCGATGCTCGACCACTGCCCTGGCCAGCGGGTTGGAGAACGGCCGCTCCGGCAGGGCGAAGGTCTTGGTCTCGCTCAGACCTTCCTGTCCTGCATCGTCGGTCACCTTTAGCCTCAGCGTGACGGTGCTGCCGGCCCAGGCATGTTCGGTGAGGTCGCGCGAAGCCTTCACTGCGCCATTCTTGCCGCGCCGGGGTACGGTCAAGGGCATCTCCGGCGCCTTATAGAGCGGATGCGTATCTGCCCCCGGCTCCTCGGCAAGCGCAAACTCGGCTTCGGCCGAGGCTGCGCCATAATCGTCCGTGATTTCGTAATGAAGTTCGAGCGCGCCATTGACCGCGCGCTTGGGCTCTTCGGTGAAGCGGATTGTCGGCGCCTTGTCCGGGACTATCGTGAAAGCCCAGTTCTGCAATTCGCCGCTGCCCGACTGCAGGCTGAGCATGCCGTCATGGTCAAGCTTGTCGGCGAACTGGCGCGTCGAGAACTGCGGCCCTGTCGTTACAGGCTTTGCCGTCTCGCCGCTGGCCTTGGGGGTAATCTCGCGCACCATGCCCTTGGCGTCGGTAAAGGAAAGCGTTTCGTCTCCGGCACCTCCGGTGACGCGCAGGGAAACTTCGCTGCCTTGCGGCACGGTAAAGCTCGCCGCCTGCTGGTTTTGGTCGGCCGTCAGCAGAATGGGCGCCTTGCCGGTATAGGAGGGCGGCGTCACCCAGGCATCGATGCGCGGCGGAATGGATTCGAATGCCGTGCCCATATGGAACGCATCGTCGAGCCGTCCGCCGAGCGGGCTGTGCGAAAAGGCGAAGGCCACGACGAGAAGCAATGCAGCTGCGGCGCGGAGGCCCCAGGGGTCACGTTCCGGCACCCGCGCCCGCGGCAAATCGCTGCCGAAGCCGCCGAGTTTTTCGGCCATGCGCCGTTGATGCTCACGCCACAGAGCCTCGGCAAACAGGCCGCCCTTGCCGCTCGGGCGATCGGTCTGCACCTGCACCGGCGTGTGCAGCATCTCATTGGCGCTTTCGATGCGCCGGTCGATTTCGGATGCGGAAGGGTGACGGTAAAAACGCAGCGGATAGAGCGCGGCAAGGACAGCGACGGCAAACAAAACGGCCAGGCCAAAGCGTGCCATATCCGGCAAAAGGCGAAATACACCGAGCCAGGACAGGCTGACGAACAGGCTGGCGATGACCAACAGCGGCAGCACCAGCGGCCAGCCGCGCTCCACCATCATGCTCGCCGCCGTCAGCAGCCGGATGCGGCCGAGGCGCCGGGCAAAGCCTTGATATGTGTTTTCTGCCGTCGGTTGCGTCATCACCCTTTCCAGGCGGCGGCCACGCGAAGTCGCGGAATCCACCTTAAGAAGAATAGCAGCAATCGCGGCGAAGGCGAGGCGCTGGCGAAAACGTGATCAGAGCCAGTCGGGGATCGAATCCAGCCCGATCAGTTCCTCATAGGTCGGGCGCGGGCGAACGATGTGGAATGCTTCGCCGTTGACCAACACCTCGGGAACGAGCAGGCGTGAATTGTAGGTGCCCGCCTGAACCGCGCCATAGGCGCCGGCAGTGCCGATGGCGATCAGGTCACCTTCTTTCATCCGTGGCAGGTCACGGTCGAGCCCGAGATAGTCGCCGGTCTCGCAGACCGGGCCGACAACATCGACCTTCATGCGTTTGCCATCCGGGTCGGGTTGGACGACAGGACGGATGTCGTGGAAGGCGTCATAGAGCGTCGGGCGCACGAGGTCGTTCATGGCCGCATCGACGATGAGGAAATTCCTGGCGTCGCCTTCCTTCAGATAGATCACCTGCGAGACCAATATGCCGGCATTGCCGGCGATCATCCGGCCGGGCTCGAACATGACCTTGAGGCCAAGCTTGGCGACATGCTTGCGCACGATCTGCGCATAGGCGTCGGGCAGCGGCGGAGGATCGTTGTCGAGCCGGTAGGGAATGCCAAGGCCGCCGCCGAGATCGACATGTTCGATGGCGTGGCCGTCGGCACGCAGCGTGTCCACAAGCTGCGCCAGGAGGGCGAAGGCATCGTCAAAAGGCTGCAGATCGGTGATCTGGCTGCCGATATGCATGTCAATGCCGGTGACTTTCAGGCCGGGCAGGCTGGCTGCACGCGCATAGACCTGCCTTGCGCGCTGCCAGGCGATGCCGAACTTGTTTTCGGCCTTGCCGGTGGAAATCTTCCTGTGGGTCCTGGCGTCGACATCCGGGTTGATGCGCAGCGACACCGGCGCGGTCCTGCCTGATGCAACCGCACGCGCCGAAAGCATTTCGAGTTCAGGTTCGGATTCGACATTGAAGCACAGGATGCGGGCTTCCAGGGCAAGGTCCATCTCGCGTGCGGTCTTGCCGACGCCGGAAAACAGGATCTTGTTGGCCGGAATGCCGGCTGCGAGCGCGCGCCGCAATTCGCCTTCCGAAACCACATCGGCGCCGGCGCCGAGCTTTGCCAGCGTCTTCAGCACGGCCTGGTTGGAATTGGCCTTCATGGCATAGCAGACGAGCGTGTCCAGATCGGCAAACGCCTCGCTGAAGACACGGAAATGCCGTGTCAGCGTTGCCGTGGAGTAGCAATAGAACGGTGTGCCGACCGCGGCTGCGATTTCCGGCAGGGCGACATCTTCGGCATGCAGCACGCCGTCACGATATTGGAAATGGTTCACGTTTTTTCGCCTTGGATCGCCGACGGGTCACGCCGGCATTTGACTGGCTCAGAGCAGCGGATCGAGCAGGAACGGTTTGTCGGCGACAGGTTTTTCCGGCGCTGGCGGCACCGGCTCGCCAGCCTTCTCGGCTTCCTTACGCGCATCCACCGCCGCCTGATAGGGTGTGTCGAGACCCGATTTTCGCCCACAGGCCGTGGTCACGACGCCAAGTGCTGCCAGAAGCACAAGCGTGGTGAAAAATCTGCTGCCGGTCATGCCTGCCATCCGTCCGAGAAATCGTTGCCTGCTTCTACCCAAAATTTGCGCCCATTGCATCCGGCAAATGGGCGCGGTCCTCATGCCTTGAGAATGCGTTTCTTCCAGTAGCGGATTTGCCGGCGAACCTCGCTGGGGGCCGTCCCACCATAAGAAGTGCGGCTCTTCACCGAATTCTGCACGGATAGCACCGAAAACACGTCCCTGGTGATGCCGGAATGGATCGATTGCAGATCCTCAAGCGCAAGCTTCTCCAGCCCCACCTTCTTGCTTTCGGCCAGCGCCACTGCCCGGCCAGTGACATGATGAGCCTCGCGGAAGGGCAGGCCGAGCGTGCGCACCAGCCAGTCGGCAAGGTCGGTGGCGGTGGAATAGCCGGAACCGGCCGCTTTCTTCATGGCCTCGACATTGATCTCCATGTCGCCGACCATGCCGGTCATGGCGGCCAGCATCAGGTCCAGCGTTTCGGCCGTGTCGAACACGGCTTCCTTGTCTTCCTGCATGTCCTTCGAATAGGTCAGCGGCAGGCCTTTCATCACCGTCAGCAGGCCGACCAGATGGCCGTTGATGCGGCCGGTCTTGGCGCGCACCAGTTCGGCGGCGTCGGGGTTCTTCTTCTGCGGCATGATGGAAGAGCCGGTCGAGAAGCTGTCGGAAAGCCGGATGAAGCCGAATTGCGGCGTCGACCAGATGACGATCTCCTCGGCAAGCCGCGACAGATGGGTGGCGCAGATTGCGGCAATGGACAGGAATTCCAGCGCGAAGTCGCGGTCGGATACGCTGTCGAGCGAATTGCGGGTCGGCTCGCGGAAGCCGAGCGCCTTGGCGGTGCGGGCGCGCACGATGGGAAAGCCGGTGCCGGCAAGGGCAGCCGCGCCCAGCGGGCTTTCATCCATGCGCTCCAGCGCGTCGCGGACGCGTGAAAGGTCACGGCCGAACATTTCGACATAGGCCATGCAGTGATGGCCGAAGGTCACCGGCTGCGCCGTCTGCATATGGGTGAAGCCCGGCATGACGGTGGCGGCATGTTCCTCGGCGCGCTTCAGGAATGCTTCGATCAGCCCCTTCAGAGCCTGCGCAACCCGCAGCATCTCGTCCTTGACCCACAGGCGGAAATCGACGGCGACCTGGTCGTTGCGCGAGCGCGCGGTGTGCAGGCGGCCGGCGGCGGGGCCGATCAACTCGGCAAGCCGCGCCTCGATATTCATATGGATGTCTTCAAGCCGGGCGGAGAATTCGAACGCACCGCTTTCGATCTCTCGCAGGATCGTGTTCAGCCCGTGAGCGATTTTTTCTTGATCTTTTTCTTCGATGATGCCCGTTTCGGCAAGCATTTCGGAATGGGCGATAGAACCGCGAATGTCCTGGGCGTAGAGTTTTTTGTCGAAGCCGATCGAGGCGTTGATCGCCTCCATGATCGCCGCCGGACCCGAGGCAAAACGTCCGCCCCACATCGCATTGCTGGCCTTCTTGTCGCTCATCGTGATAACCGGGCTCCGGAGAAAAAATGAATGGCTGACGGAAAGAAACTCATACCGACCGGGCGCCTGCTGGTCATGGCTGCCATTGCCGGGGCACTTGCCGGTGCCGTGGCGGTATATGCCAGCATCACCCTTTCTGGCAACAACGGTGCCCCGCAGCAACCGGCAGTCACCGCAAGCGGCGCCGATGCCGCTTCGTGCGAGGCCAAGGCCGACAAGGCCAAGACGGTGGCCGATGCGGCTACCGGCCAGGTTGCGGCGATGCTGCCGGCAAATCCCCCGCGGTCACTCAAGGCGCTCGCGTTCAACGCGCCCGACGGCAAGCCGATGAGCCTTGCCGATCGTGAGGGCAAGACGCTGCTGGTCAATCTCTGGGCCACCTGGTGTGCGCCGTGCCGGGCCGAGATGCCGGCGCTGAACACGCTGCAGAAGGAGATGGGCAGCGACAAATTCGAAGTGGTGGCGGTCAATGTCGATACCGGCGACGATGAGAAGCCGAAGAAATTCCTTGCCGAGATCGGCGTCGATGCGCTCGGCTTCTATCGCGACAATACGCTCGACCTGTTCAATGAGCTGAAGAAGCGGGGCCTTGCGCTCGGCCTTCCGGTAACTTTGCTGGTCGACGGCGATGGCTGTCTGCTGGCCAATATGAATGGCCCCGCAGAATGGGCAGGCAAGGATGCGAAACATCTGATCGAAACGGCTCTCGACCAGGCGGCCGACGCGACGCCGGGTACTTAGCCGGGGCCTATTCGCATCCGATTTCGCTGCCGCGTTAAAACGAATGCGACACGAAATAAAGACGAAATTCATGCAATGGCAACAAAACCATTGTCCCGCTGTCACATTCCATCGATACTCCCGTTGCGAGATTTAGCTCTTGGCCAATCACGAACGGGAGAAAGACATGAAAATTCAATACGTTGCGACGGGAATTGCCGCGACATTCACCCTTCTTTCGACCTCCAGCGCATTCGCCGTCACCGAGATTTCATGGTGGCACGCCATGACAGGCGCGAATAATGAAGTCGTTGAAACGCTGTCCAAGGAGTTCAATGAAAGCCAGAGCGAATATAAAATCGTTCCGGTTTTCAAAGGTACTTATCCCGAGGCGTTGAACGCCGGTATTGCCGCCTTCCGCGCCAAGCAGCCGCCGCATATCCTGCAGGTGTTCGATGTCGGCACGGGCGTGATGATGGCGGCCGAGGGTGCCGTGAAGCCGGTTGCCGAAATCCTGTCCATGGGCGGCTCCACCTTTGACAAGAGCCAGTATCTGCCGGGCATCGTCGCCTATTATTCGAAGCCTGACGGCACCATGCTGTCATTCCCCTATAATTCGTCCTCGCCGATCCTCTATTACAACAAGGACATTTTCCAGAAGGCCGGGCTCGATGTGGACAACCCGCCCAAGACCTGGCCGGAGGTCTGGGAAGCGGCCAAGAAGATCAAGACCAGCGGTGCAGCTTCCTGCGGCTACACCTCGACCTGGCTGACCTGGATCCACACCGAGAATTTTGCGGCCTGGAACAACCTGCAATATGGCACGCAAGAGAATGGTCTCGCTGGCACCGATGTTGAATTGAAGATCAACTCGCCGGTCTTCGTGAAGCATTTCCAGGAACTGGCCGATCTCGCCAAGGACGGTACGTTCAAATATGGTGGCCGCACTTCCGAGGCCAAGCAGGTCTTCCTATCGGGCGAATGTGGCATCCTCACCGAATCCTCCGGCGGGTTGGGTGACATCGTCAAATCCGGCATGAATTACGGCATCGGCCAGCTTCCTTACGAGCCGACGGCGGAGGGTGCACCGCAGAACACCATTCCGGGCGGCGCCAGCCTGTGGGTGTTTGGCGGCAAGTCCGACGAGGAATACAAGGGCGTGGCGGCCTTCTTCCAGTTCCTGTCGCAAACCGAAATCCAGGCGCGCCTGCACCAGGTGTCGGGCTATCTGCCGGTGACGATGGCGGCCTATGAGGAAACCAAGAAGTCCGGCTTCTACGAGAAGAATCCCGGTCGCGAAACGCCTATCCAGCAGATGATGGGCAAGGAGCCGACCGAGAATTCAAAGGGCGTTCGCCTCGTCAACCTGCCGCAGGTCCGCGACATCCAGAACGAGGAATATGAGAAGATGCTGGCCGGCGAACAGACGGCACAGCAGGCGCTCGACAATGCCGTTTCCCGCGGCAATGCTGCGATCCAGCAGGCCATCGGCAACTAAATAGCAACACACAAGGTAGACCATGGCCATCCGCATGTGAACCGTGCGGATGGCGCTCTCGTTCAGGCGGAGGAAATCCCTGTCACCACGTGTCGTCTTTCCCAACCGGATTCTGCCCTATCTGCTGGTCGCCCCGCAGCTTGCGATCACGGCGGTGTTCTTCTACTGGCCGGCGAGCCAGGCGCTCTATCAATCTGCGCTGCGTGAGGACCCGTTCGGCCTGAGTTCGAAATTCGTCTGGTTCGACAATTTCGTCCGCGTGCTGTCCGACCCGAATTATGTCAATTCGGTCCAGGTCACGGCGGTGTTTTCATTGGCCACGGCCTTGGTTGCCATGGCAGTGGCGCTATTGCTGGCGGTCATGGCCGACAAGGTCATTCGCGGGCGCGGCATCTATCGCACGCTGATGATCTGGCCTTATGCCGTTGCTCCGGCAATCGCCGGCATGCTGTGGCTGTTCCTGTTCAATCCCTCGATCGGCACGCTGGCCTATGGGCTGCGCTGGCTCGGCATCGCCTGGAATCCGCTGCTCGATGGCGGCGATGCGATGGTCCTCGTCGTCGCGGCCGCGGCCTGGAAGCAGATCAGCTATAATTTCCTGTTCTTCGTTGCCGGGCTGCAGGCAATCCCGAAAACCCTGATCGAGGCGGCAGCCATTGACGGCGCCGGTGAAACCAAGCGTTTCTGGACCATCATCTTCCCGCTGCTCGCGCCGACCACGTTTTTCCTCCTCGTCATCAACACGACCTACGCCTTCTTCGACACGTTCGGCATCATCCATGCCGTGACCGGCGGCGGGCCGGGCAAGGCCACCGAAACACTGGTCTACAAGGTCTACAATGACGGCTTCGTCAATCTGATCCTGGGCGACTCAGCGGCCCAGTCGGTGATCCTGATGGCCATCGTCATTGCGCTCACCGCCTTCCAGTTCCGCTTCGTGGAAAGGAAGGTGCATTATGGGTGAGCTTGTTTCTTTGAAGGGCTTGGCCGGCCTTATACCCCCACCCCTGACCCCTCCCCACAAGGGGGAGGGGGACGATGTTGTCGCCATTGCCACTAACAACGGTAAAGGTTGGCGTCAGACTGTCATGCAGCAATGTTCCCTCCCCCTTGTGGGGAGGGGTTAGGGGTGGGGGTGATTTCAAACGCAATTGCGTTGCCCTCAAGGAGGGAGGAAACCGCATGATCGGCTCGTCCCCCCTTCGCAGGGTGATTGCGCATCTCCTGCTGGTCGTCGGCATCCTGATCGTCGTCTTCCCGATCTACTATACCTTCGTCGCCTCCACGCATTCGCTGCAGACGATCCTGCGTCCGCCGCTGCCGCTGCTGCCCGGCGATCGCTTCATCGAAAACTACTCGACTGCGCTGTTCGGCGGCGTCGGCCGCATCGGCGGGGTGCCGGTCAGCACGCTGCTCATCAACACGACGGTGATGGCGCTCGGCATCGCCATCGGCAAGATCGTCATTTCAATTCTTTCGGCCTATGCCATCGTGTTCTTCCGCTTCCCGCTGCGGATGACGTTCTTCTGGCTGATCTTCATCACGCTAATGCTGCCGGTCGAGGTTCGCATATTGCCAACCTACAAGGTGATGGTCGATCTCGGCCTGATCGACACCTATGCCGGTCTCATCGTTCCGATCATCGCTTCGGCGACCGCGACACTGCTGTTCCGCCAGTTCTTCCTCACCATTCCCGGCGAACTGGTCGAGGCGGCGCGTGTCGATGGCGCGGGGCCGTTCCGTTTCTTCAAGGATATACTGCTGCCGCTGTCGCGCACCAATATCGCGGCCCTGTTTGTGATCCTCTTCATCTATGGCTGGACGCAATATCTGTGGCCGCTGCTGGTGACCAACCGTAACGACATGAACACGATCGTCATTGCGCTGCGCAAGATGATCTCCTTTGCGGATGCGGATACCGAATGGCATCTGGTGATGGTCACTTCGATGCTGGCCATCGTGCCGCCAATCGTGGTGGTGCTTCTGATGCAGCGCTGGTTCGTGAAGGGCCTGGTCGAGACGGAGAAATGAGCGCGTGGCAACTGTCGATCTGAGGGATGTAAGGAAGGTCTATCCGGGCGGCGTCGAGGCGGTGAAGGGCGTTTCCATCGCCATTCCCGACAAGGCGCTGTGCGTGCTGGTCGGCCCGTCCGGCTGCGGCAAGTCCACCCTGCTGCGCATGATCGCTGGATTGGAAACGATCTCGGCAGGGTCCGTTTCGATCGACGGCAGGGTCGTCAACGCGATCGGTCCGGCCGAGCGCGACATCGCCATGGTGTTCCAGAACTACGCGCTCTATCCGCATATGAAGGTCTACGACAACATGGCCTACGGCCTGCGCAATCGCGGTAAGGCCAAGGACGAGATCGACCGGCGCGTGCGCGAGACCGCCGAGATACTGGAACTGGGCCACCTTCTGGAGCGGCGCCCGCGCGAGCTTTCCGGCGGCCAGCGCCAGCGCGTTGCGATGGGCCGCGCCATCGTGCGCAACCCGAAAGTGTTCCTGTTCGACGAGCCTCTGTCCAATCTCGACGCCAAGCTGCGCGGCCAGATGCGGGTCGAGATCAAGAACCTGCAGCGCTCGCTCGGCGTTACCAGCGTCTATGTCACCCATGACCAACTTGAGGCCATGACGCTGGCGGACGTTCTGGTGGTGATGAATGCCGGGCAGGTCGAGCAATTGGGCAATCCGCTCGACATTTATGAAAAGCCGGCCTCGACATTCGTCGCGAGTTTCATCGGCGCCCCGCCGATGAACCTGCTGAAGCTCACCCGCGGCTCGAATGAGTTTGCCTTCGCCAATGGCGCGCATGTGGCCGTTGCGGCGCCGGCGGGTGCGGCTATCCTCGGCTTTCGGCCGGAAGATGCAGAAGCCGTGCCCGGAGACCAGGCGCCACAGGCTGGGCTGGCCCTTCCCGCGGTGGTCGAGGCGGTCGAGCCGGTCGGTTCGGAAAGCTTCCTTTATTGTTCGGCGGCTGGCAGCCGGATCATCGTGCGGGTGCCGGGGCGGGCAACAGCCACGCCAGGCGACAAGCTGCGCATCGGCGCTAAGTCTGAAAAGCTGCACTGGTTCGACGAGGCCGGCAAGCGCGTGGGATAAAGGTCAATCCCGGCTCTGCAGGGCGGCCGCGAGCAGATGATCGGCTTTCGGCGGCAGCGGGAAGAGGGTGACAAAGCGATTGGCCAGTGCCCTGTCACCGTCCAGTTGCAGTACGCCCGCCGCCTCGAGGGCCTCGATCGGCTGGCCGCCATAGATGGTCGCGGCGACCATTTGTGGTGAGCCGGTGAAAATCAGGTCGGCGCCGTCGCTGGCTTTACGGACAATCTCGATGCCGCCACCAGCCAGATGGGCGAGAAAGCTTTCCTCGCCCAGGCGAAAACCGATGCGGGCGTCGATGCCTTCGGCGCGAAGCGGGTCGATCATGGTGCGCAGCGACAGCATCAGCGAAACCGCACTCAAGGGCAGGCTTGGATCATGCTCCGGCGAGCGTGCCGCCCAGCGGCCCAGTGTCTGGAAGATGGGCTCGCTCTCATAGCCCCAGGCGGTCAGTTCATAGACCGGTGTGGATGCCGGCGGCGGCAGTTTGGTTCTGATGAGAATGCCGGCGCGTTCGAGGCCCTCAAGGCGTTGGGTGAGGATGTTGGCGCTGATGCCGGGCAGATCGGCACGCAGGTCGCTGAAGCGCTTCGGGCCGAACATCAGTTCGCGAACCACCAGAAGCGCCCAGCGTTCGCCGACGAGTTCAAGGGCATGGGCGGTGCCGCAGGCGTCTTCATACCAGCGTCGATGCGGGCTTTCGGAGTGTGTAGTTATTTTTTTTAACTGCATGGTTGTTTTTTGTAACTTAATAGGGCATTGTTGTCAAATCCAACAGAGAGGAGCCCCCATGTCCAAGCTCATTTTCGTCAATCTGCCGGTTACCGATCTCAACAAGTCCATATCCTTCTATGAGGCTGTCGGCGGGCGGAAGAACGAGCAGTTCAGCGACGATACCGCCGCCTGCATGGTCTTTTCCGAGACCATCCATGCGATGCTGCTGACCCATGACAAGTTCAGCCAGTTCACCTCCCGCAAAATCGCCAATGCGAAGGAAACCTGCCAGGTACTGATCGCCGTCTCCGCCGACAGCCGCGACGAGGTCGATGCCGTCGTCGGCAAGGCCGGTTCGGCTGGCGGTGTGGAGGACCCGAACCCCAAGCAGGACTACGGCTTCATGTACGGCCGCAGCTTCGAGGACCCGGACGGCCATATCTGGGAAGTGGCGTGGATGGATATGGAGGCCGCGCAGCAGTCGATGGCCGCTGCAGGCTGACCGGGTATCGACGAGGAGTTCGGATGCAGGCGACCATGCCGCCTGCATCCGTGAAAATTCAAGGTCCAGTCAGCGCGTCGGCACTGGATGTTCGCCGCGATAGTCGTAGAAGCCGCGTCCCGTCTTGCGGCCGAGCCAGCCGGCCTCGACATATTTCACCAGAAGCGGGCAGGGGCGGTATTTGGAATCCGACAGGCCCTCATGCAGGACCTGCATGATGGACAGGCAGGTGTCTAGCCCGATGAAATCGGCAAGCTGAAGCGGCCCCATCGGGTGGTTGGCGCCAAGTTTCATCGCCGTGTCGATGGCTTCGACAGTGCCGACGCCCTCATAGAGCGTATAGATCGCCTCGTTGATCATCGGCAGCAGGATGCGGTTGACGATGAAAGCCGGAAAATCTTCCGAAACCGTCGTGGTCTTGTCGAGCGAATGGACAAATTGCTGCGCCGTCTCGAACGTTTCGTTCTCGGTGGCGATGCCGCGCACCAGTTCCACCAGCTTCATGACCGGCACGGGGTTCATGAAATGTATGCCGATGAAGCGCTCGGGCCGGTCCGTCTGGGCCGCAAGCCGCGTGATCGAGATCGAGGAGGTATTGGTGGCGAGGATCGCTTCTGGGTTCAGCAGCGGACAGAGCTGCGCATAGATCTTGCGCTTGATCGTCTCGTCTTCGGTCGCCGCTTCGATCACCAGGTCGGAGCCGGCAAGGTCCGCCATTGCCGGTGCGCTCGAAATCCGCGACAGCGCCTCCTTGCGGTGAGCTTCGTCGAGCTTTCCGGCGCCCACCTGCCGGGCCATGTTGCCGCTGATGGTGGCGATGCCCTTCTGGATGCTGTCGTTGGAAATATCGTAGAGCAGTACCTTGTAGCCAGCCAGCGCCGCGACATGGGCAATGCCGCCGCCCATCTGGCCCGCGCCGATGATCCCGATCGTCTCCAATCTGCTGCTCATTACACTGATCCCGTCAAAGAGCTTTTTTTCAGCTCATCTTTTGTGCAGTGCAAACTAAGAGAGCGGGGAGACTTCGTCTACCCCGCTCTCACAATTTTGTGCGCTGTTGCAGCTAAAGTCAAAGCGCCTTTTCAAGCTCCGGCAGGATGGTGAAGAGGTCGCCGACGATGCCGTAATCGGCCACCTGGAAGATCGGGGCTTCCTCATCCTTGTTGATGGCGACGATGACCTTCGAGTCCTTCATGCCGGCCAGGTGCTGGATGGCGCCCGAAATGCCGCAGGCGATGTAGAGGTCGGGTGCCACCACCTTGCCGGTCTGGCCGACCTGCCAGTCGTTGGGTGCGTAACCGGCATCGACGGCCGCACGGCTTGCGCCGACGGCTGCACCCAGCTTGTCGGCGACCGGCAGGATGACCTCCTGGAACTTCTCCGAGGAACCGAGTGCGCGGCCGCCCGAGATGATGATCTTGGCCGAGGTCAGTTCAGGACGGTCGCTGCCCGACAGCTTGTTTTCGACGAAGGTCGAGAGGCCGGGATTGGCCGCGGCACTGACCGTCTCGACCGCAGCCGAACCGCCTTCGCCGACAGCCTGGAAGGAAGCCGTGCGCACGGTGATGACCTTCTTGGCCTCGCCCGACTGCACCGTCTGGATGGCGTTGCCGGCATAGATCGGGCGCTTGAAGGTGTCCGGGCTCACCACTTCGATGATTTCGGAGATCTGCGCCACATCGAGCAGGGCCGCGATGCGCGGGGAGACGTTCTTGCCGCTGGCGGTCGCCGGCGCGAGAATGGCGTCATAGCCGCCTGCCAGCGACACGACGAGGGCGGCCAGCGGCTCGGCCAGACGCTGCTCGAGTTCGTCGGCTTCGGCCAAAAGCACCTTGCGCGCGCCCTTCAGCTTGGCCGCCTGATCGGCGGCAGCCTTGGCGCCCTTGCCGGCAACCAGCACGTCCACATCGGAGCCGATCTGGAGGGCGGCCGAAAGCGCCTTGGCCGTCTGGTCGGACAGCGATGCATTGTCATGTTCGGCGATGAGGAGAATTGCCATGTCTGTTATCCTTCCGAACCTTAGAGCACGCCGGCTTCGTTCTTGAGCTTGTCGACCAGTTCGGCCACGGTCTTGACCTTGACGCCCGCCTTGCGGCCGCCGGGCTCCTCGGTCTTCAGCACCTTCAGGCGGGGAGCCACATCGGCACCGAAATCGGCCGGGGTCTTCTCATCCAGCGGCTTCTTCTTGGCCTTCATGATGTTGGGCAGCGAAGCGTAGCGCGGCTGATTGAGGCGAAGGTCGGTGGTGATGATTGCCGGCATCTTCAGGCTCACCGTCTGCAAGCCGCCATCGACCTCGCGCGTCACCTTGGCCTGATCGCCCTCGATCTCGACCTTGGAGGCAAACGTGCCCTGGGCCCAGCCCAGAAGGGCCGACAGCATCTGGCCGGTCTGGTTGGCGTCGTCGTCGATCGCCTGCTTGCCGAGGATGACCAGGCCGGGCTGTTCGGCCTCGACCACGCCCTTCAGCACCTTGGCGACGCCGAGCGGCTCGGTTTCGCCCTCGACCTTGACCAGGATGGCGCGGTCCGCACCCATGGCGAGCGCTGTGCGCAGCGTCTCTTGCGCCTGCGCCGGACCGATCGAGACCACCACGATTTCCTCGACCTTGCCGACCTCCTTCAGACGGATCGCTTCTTCCACGGCGATCTCGTCGAATGGGTTCATCGACATCTTCACATTGGCAAGCTCAACGCCCGAGCCGTCCGACTTCACGCGAATCTTCACATTGTAGTCGACAACCCGCTTCACGGGGACGAGAACTTTCATGTGCTTCTCACCTCTTCTGATGATTTCGCAGCGCCCTAGCAGGGCTCGCCGCTGCCCATTTGCCGATTGACGACATATAGAGCGATAAAAACGGAAACTTCATGCGCTTGCGGTGGCGGCGTGGCTTCCGTAAGCGGCCGGACCCTAGTTATCGAGGGAAGGCGCGTCAATATCCGGCGAACGTCCTAATCGGTTGAACCAGCCGAAACTATTGTCTTCCCCAGCGCGGCGCGGTTTCAGATGGCTTGGGTTGGGCGACGCTCGTCTGATCGATCCTGACAGCGCGCGGCGTCACGATGTGCCGATCGAGAAGGGGTACGTCCTGGCGGCGCAGGATCACGATCAGCACTGCCCCCGCGACGATGCCGCCAATGTGGCATGCCCATGAAATCTGGTCCTCGCCGCCGAGCAAGAACATGAAGAACTGGAACACGACCCATAGGCCGAGTGTGATATAGGCCGGGATGCGCAAGGGTATGCGGCCGAAGGCGAGGATCCAGATTTTCACCCTCGGGTGCAGGATCAGATAGGCCGCGACAATACCGGCAATCGCACCCGATGCACCGATCAGCGGCATTTGCGAATCGGGCGCGACCAGGCCATGCACAACCGCGCCCGAGATCGCGCACAGCAGATAAAAGACCAGATAGCGGAAATGACCGAGTGCGTCCTCGACATTGTCGCCAAACACCCACAGGAACAGCATGTTGCCGCCGAGGTGGAAGATGTCGCCATGCAGGAAGGCATAGGTGATATAGGTCAGATATCCCGGCACCAGCGCATATTCGGGCGGCAGTTCGGCAGTGTCGAAAGCCACCGACGGGATATAGCCGAGGCTGACGGCAGCGATCTGCGCTGCATGTTCGCTGCCGAAGGAGGTGAAGAAATAGATGCCGATATTGGTGACGATCAACGCGATCGTCACATATTGATGCTTGATGTGTTTCAGGCTGTTGGCATCGTGCAGCGGAATGAACATCGCCTCGTTTTCCGCTCCCGCGACATACTAGAGCGGCGGACGCCCGGATAACCCGGGTTGCCGCTCTATCCGTTGGTTTGCCGCATTTGTAGAACGCCAAGCGATTCCACTTGGCTGCACAATGCTCTAACGATTCTTGCCCGGTACCCATAGCACATCGGCGTTTCCGTTGTCATTGACGCAGCGGGCCGCCACGAACAGCAGGTCGGAGACGCGGTTGATGTATTTGATGCCGTCGCGGTTGACATGCTCGTCCGGGTCCTGCGCCAGCGCTACCATAGCCCGTTCGGCACGCCTTGCGACGGTGCGGGCAAGGTGAAGGGCTGCCGCAGCCGGCGAGCCGCCATTCAACACGAATGAGCGAAGGGGCTGCAGGTTCTTGTTCAGAAGATCGATATCGGCTTCGAGGCGCTCCACCTGCGAGGCAATGATCCGCAACGGTTCGTAATCCAGCTTCTTGCCGGTATCGGGGGTCGCCAGGTCGGCGCCAAGATCGAACAGATCGTTCTGGATACGCGAGAGGATGGCGTCGAGTTCGGGATAGGCCGTGCCGGTATGTACGCGCGCCATCCCGATGCAGGCATTGGCCTCATCCACCGTCCCGTAAGCCTCTACGCGCAAGTCGGATTTCAGTCGCCTTTCGCCGCTGCCCAGGCCGGTCGTGCCATCGTCGCCGGTTCGGGTATAGATCTTGTTCAGTCGTACCATTCCTGACCTCCACGCAGCGAGTCGCCGCTACCCGCGATTGAAATAGACCGCCAGCAGGATCAGCACCAGCGCGATGAATTGCAGTAGCACGCGCAACTGCATGAGCTTGTTGGACGTGTTGCCCGAGCCGCCGCGCATCATGTTCATCAGACCGCGGATCAGCACCACCACGACAGCGAACATGACGACGATAGCGAAGATATTGAAGGCAGTTGCCATAGGGGGATTCCAGCTTGTTGGTCAGGCCTGCGAGGCAAGCACACGATAGAAAAGCGCGGCGGGCAGAATGCGTTTCAGCACTACACCAATCCGGGCAGGCAATGTCACCACATAATGCGGCCTGGGCCTTGGCGACAGCAGGGCGTGGCGCAATACCGCATAGACCGCATCGGACTTGAGCTTCAGGCGGGACTTCGAGCCGCCAGCCCGCAGCCGCGCCAATTGCCGTTCATAGTCCTTGGCGTGGACCGAATTTTCGTGGTCGATGTTCTTGAGGAACCAGGCCAGCCCGTTGGAGGCGATTTTCGATTCGATGGGGCCGGGTTCGATCAGCGAGACATGGATGCCCGATCCTTCGAGTTCGGCGCGCATGCACAGGGTCAATCCCTCCAGTGCATGCTTGGAAGCGGCATAGGCGCCGCGCCACTTCACCGGGGTCAGGCCGAGGATCGAGGAGCAGTTGACGATACGGCCGTGGCCCTGTGCCCGCATCACCGGGACGATGCGCCGGGTCAGGTCGTGCCAGCCGAAGAGATTGGCCTCGAACTGTTCGCGCAGCGCCTCGACCGGCAAATCCTCCACCGCGCCGGCCTGCGCGTGGGCTCCGTTGTTGTAGAGTGCGTCAAGCCTGCCGCCCGTGCGCTCCATCACGGCCGACACGAGGGCCGCGATCGAAGCGGGCTCGCGATAGTCGAGATAGAAAGCTTCGATGCCCTCCGCCTCGAGGGCAGCAATGTCTTCCGGCTTGCGCGCGGTGGCAAAGACGCGCCAGCCTTCGGCCTTCAGCGCGCGTGCGCAATAGGCGCCGATACCCGACGAGGCACCGGTCACGATGATGGTGCGCAACCCTTCGTCTGGAGAATTCGTTATTTTGCCAAGACTTGCCATTTGCAGCGAACCCTTCCCATATTCGCGGCCGGGAGACAACGAGGGCAAACCAACCGGATGCAGGCGCAATGAGAAAGATCGTCGCCATACGCCGCGTCCTTTTCGATGCGCTGGGTCACTTCAATGACGATGACGGCTGGTCGATGGCCAGTCACCTGGCCATTACCGCGCTGATGGCGCTGTTTCCCTTCCTCATCTTCGCGACCACGCTCGCCAGCTTCCTCGGCGCCCAGGCATTTGCGGAGACGGCGGTCCACATCGTCTTCGATACATGGCCCGAACAGATTGCCGCCCCCATCGCACGCGAAGTGGTCAATGTGCTGACCGTCCAGCGCAGCGACCTCCTGACCTTCGGCGTGGTGCTGGCGGCGTTTTTTGCCTCGAACGGCATCGAGGCGTTGCGCACCTCGCTCAACCGCGCCTATCGCGTCATCGAGACGCGCTCCTTCATCTATCGCCGCCTGCAAAGCCTTGCCTTCGTCGTCATCGCGACGGTCGGCTTCCTCGTCATCAGCGTGCTTCTGCTGTTTGCGCCGATTCTGGCCCGGCTGGCGCAAGCGAATTTCGAATGGGTCCGGCCCTATATGGGCACGATCACGCTTTGGCGTTTCATCATTGCCTCCACGGTGATCGTGCTCGGCCTGATCGCCGTGCATTTCTGGCTTCCGGCCGGCAAGCGGCGGTTCACGGCAATCGTGCCGGGAATCATCTTCACGCTGATAGGCTGGCTCGTGGGATCGACGATCTTTGCCGCCTATCTCGACCGGTTTTCCTCCTATGTGACCACCTATGCCGGTCTTGCCTCGATCATGATCGCGGTGGTCTTTCTCTACATCGTTTCGGCCATCTTCATTCTCGGCGGCGAATTGAACGCCGCCATCAGCCGCTATCTGGAAGCGCGAGCCCGCGTCGGCGCCTGAGCGCGTTCGGAAGGGGTTGCGGTCGCCAGCGCGACGCCGGCGGTCGCCAGCGCCATGCCGACCATTTGCACCAGGGTTAGTTCTTCCCCGAACAGCGCCCAGGCCATGACCGCGGTCACGACCGGAACGAGATAGAAAAGGGACGAAACCTTCGACATCTCGCCGTCGCGAATCATCACCATCAGCAGGAAGACGGCGCCGATGGAAAGCACCAGAACCAGCCAGGCCAGGGCAAAGATCAGTTCGCCGGTGATCTCCATCCGTTGCGTCTCGAATGCGAGCGACCCCACACCCGTCAGAATTGCCGCGCCCAGATATTGATAGAGCGTTCCTGTCACGAGATCGCCGCCGGCGAAACGCTTCTGCCAAATTGTGCCCGCCGTTATGCTGCCCACGGCGATGAAAGCTGCGCATAGGGTGGACCAGGTTACGCCAATGCTCTTGTCGAGGGCGGGCGAAAGCACGATGACCACGCCGACAAAGCCAGCCATCAGGCCAGCCCAGTGTCGCGGGCCAATCCTCTCCCCAAGAAGCCGCCCGGCAACGAGCGCCGTGATCAGTGGCTGCAGCCCTGCAACCAGCGCCATCAGGCCGGCGGGGAGACCGTGGGCGATCGCCCAGAACACGCCGCCCAGATAGACGCCGTGCAACATCATCCCGGCAATTGCCGAATGCAGGGCATGTCTCGGCGTGATCTTGCGAGCCCCGATAACCAGGATGATCAGCACCAACAGCAGGAAGGCTAGCACAAAGCGGCCGGTAAGGAAGGTGAAGGGCTCCGCCCACGGCATGGCATAGCGTGCGCCGATGAAGCCGCTCGACCAGAGGACGACGAAGGTGGCGGGAATGAGCCGTTTGAGAACTGGAGGCATGGCGGTGGAGTCCGTTGATCGACGGGACCGGAATACCGCCGCTGCGGCAATGGCTCTAATGCCATTCATTGCAGCAAGCAAAGCGAAACGATTGAACCATATACTGAGGGAAATTGAACCTGATGGGTTCACGGGACGAAGAAGTGTCACCTTCGACAGGAGCGGACATGCTTTGGAATCTCGATCCGGCCTGGTTGATGATGGCCGTCGCGGTCGTCTTGGTGGCGGCCGTCGTATTCGGTTCAGCGCTCGACGCCATCATGCGCGACGATGGCTTCGGTCCGATCGGCAACATGATCGTGTTCGTGGGCGGCTTCTTCGCCGCCATCCTGCTGGTCAATGTCTACGGGGTCAGCCTGCGTGACCTGACACTGGCGACCGTCACCGGCTTCGGGGGAGCCTTTGTGAGCTTCGCCATTCTGATGCTTCTCAAGGCCGGCGCAGCACGGCTGAGATAAATAGGTTCACAGCCCGACCATGCGCCGGATTTCCACTGCCGTCCTGCCGTTTTCGCGAAGGGTCGCCAGGCCGGTATCCCGCTCGCTTTTCGACAGTTTCCGGCCGTCGGGATCGAGGATAAGCCTGTGGTGGAAATAGGCTGGCGCCGGCAATCCAAGCAGTCGCTGCAGCAAACACTGAATGGCGGTGGCCTGGTAGAGATCGCGCCCACGCACGACATGGCTGATGTCCTGCAATGCATCGTCGGCGACGACCGACAGGTGATAGCTGGTGGGGATGTCCTTGCGCGCGATCACCACATCGCCCCATTGCTGCGGGCACGCTTCGACCTCGTGAGAGGTGGTCAGAGACTCATCGTCAAGCTCAGTCCATGACAACGGCGCGGGCAGGCGCGACAGCGCAGCCTCGGTGTCCAGCCGCCACGCAAAGGGCTCGCCGGCAGCGATACGGCGCTGGCGCTCGGCATGCGGCAATCGCTTGTCGGCGGCCGGATAGAGGGGCACGCCGTCGGGGTCGCGCGGCCAGACTCCGCCCTGCTGCTCACTTTCGGCGATGGCGGCGCGAATCTCTCCCCGACTCATGAAAGCGGGATAGACCAGTTCCTCGCGGATCAGCCTTTGCAGAAGGCTTTCATAGGCTTCGAAATGGTCGGATTGGCGGCGCACCGGTTGCTCCCATTCGATGCCAAGCCAAGCCAGATCCCTGAAGATGCCGGCCTCGAATTCGGGCGTGCAGCGGGTTACGTCGATGTCCTCGATCCGCAACAGGAATCGCCCGCCGCTTGTCTCAACCATCCTGGCGTTCAGCAGCGCCGAATAGGCATGGCCGAGATGAAGCTCGCCATTCGGGCTTGGGGCGAAACGAAAGACAGGAGTGTTCATTGCCGGGCAATTAGCGGGTTGAATCGACTGTCCGTCGATTGCTACTTTGGGACGCCAACCGGAACAAGCCACACCATGCGCCGTATCGCCAGTCTGGATGACATTTCTGCCGGGCTCGATGCGCTTTGTGCCATCGATCCACGCCTGGCAACCGTGCGCGCCACTGCCGGCGAGATTCCACTGCGGCTTTCGGAACCGGGCTTCACCAGCCTCGTCTCGATCATCGTGGCGCAACAGGTGTCGCGCGCCAGCGCCGATGCCATTTTCGGGCGTCTCGTCAAACTGGTCGATCCCTTGACCCCGCAGGCCTTGCTCGACGCCGGTGAATCGCTGTTTCGCGAGGCCGGCCTGTCGCGGCCCAAGCAGCGGACGCTCCTTGCCGTTTCAGAGGCAGTATGCGATGGGCTCGACCTTCACCACCTTTGCAGGCTCGATGCGACAGACGCCATTGCGCGCATGACTTCCGTTTCCGGCATCGGGCCGTGGACGGCGCAATGCTATTTGCTGTTCTCGGCCGGACATCCGGACATATTTCCGGCCCGCGACGTCGCCCTGCAGTCGGCGGTAGGCCACGCGCTCGGCCTGTCGCCTCGGCCCGATGAAAAAATACTCGGCTGCCTGGCCGAATCATGGGCGCCGTGGCGAGGTGTCGCGGCGCGTCTTTTCTGGGCCTATTACCGCGAAACACGCGGTCGTGATGGGGCGCCGCCGGTGCAAATCCAGGGAAAAGCCTGAAATTTCCGGTTTTTTCTGTGGCACACAAATCCGCGAAAAAACTTCACATCGATGTCATGTAGGGCGTAGAATATCTGCGCACCTTGGTTGATCATCAATTCGGGAGTAGCTGCAAGTGACGGTCGCCGTATCTCCGGATGGCCTTCCCGCACTGGTGCTGAACGCGGATTATCGCCCGCTCAGCTACTATCCCCTGTCGCTATGGTCGTGGCAGGATGCCATCAAGGCCGTTTTTCTCGATCGCGTGAACATCGTCGCCGAATATGAGCATTCGGTGTCCTCGCCATCCTTTTCGATGCGGCTGCCGAGCGTCGTCAGCCTGAAGAATTACGTCAAGCCGTCACGCCACCCGGCATTCACGCGCTTCAACGTGTTCCTGCGCGACCGTTTCCAATGCCAATATTGCGGCACCCATGAAGAGCTGACTTTCGATCATGTCGTGCCGCGCCATAGCGGCGGCGCCACCACCTGGGAAAATGTCGTTGCCGCCTGTTCGCCTTGCAATCTCAGAAAGGGCGGCATGATGCCGGCGCAGGCGAAGATGTGGCCGATGCAAAAACCCTATCAGCCGACCGTGCATGATCTGCACAATAATGGCCGGCTGTTCCCACCCAACTATCTGCATGAAAGCTGGATGGACTATCTCTACTGGGATGTCGAACTGGAGCCGTGACCGGCTGCGAAGCATTTTGCAGTCAGACGGAATCGTCTGACGTCGCACAAATGCGGCTGAAGAAACCAGAGTGCGCGTTCGTCAGAACGACCGCGCTCTGGGCATCAGGGCTTTCCCACTGCTCCACGAAAAGCGATGACCGCAAGCACGAGGCTTGCAATGGCGTTCCAGCCGGCGAGCGACAGGCCGAGTATCCGCAGCGCCGCCCTGTCGCAGGAGGGCGGGATGACGGTGTTGAGCGAATCAAGCACGCCGCCGCTGCCGCCTTCCGGCGCAGCCACCACTGCTCCGCAATCGGCCGGGCCAGCCCACCAGCCCCATTCGACGCCAGAGTGATAGACGCCCATATAAAGGCCGTAGGCCATCAGCAAGCCGCCGATGAAGAGCAGCCCGCGCGTTATCGAGCTGGGGAAATTCAGCGAGGAGGAAAGTGCTGCAACCGCCATCAGCGGCATACCGACATAATAGGGCGTGCGCTGCTCCAGGCACAGCTTGCAGGGGATATAGCCGCTGATATGTTCAAAACCGAGCGCGCTGCCCACTGTCGCTGCCATCAGAGCCAGAAGCAAAAGTGCCGTAACCGTCTGGACGCTGCTGGTCGGCTGGTTGAGGAAAGACATGGGCGGAGGTCCGATGGTGAATGTGCGAGGTGATCGTCAGAAAGCGTATCTGACGAGGATGTAAAGCGAAATCAGGGCGGCGGCAGCAAGTGCGGCCAGCGTGCCGAGGCGCTTTTCGATGAATTCGCGGATCGGTTCGCCATAAGTGCGCAGCAGCCAGGCGAGAAACAGGAAGCGGGCGCCGCGTGCGACGATCGCCGAGAGGATGAACCATCCAAGCGGAAAGCCGATGACGCCGGACAGGATCGTCACCACCTTGATCGGTGGGAGATGGGCAAGCCCCGAGGTTATCAGCATCAACAGGATGAAGCCGACGCCCGATGAGACCCGCAAGGCTTCGAAATCATCGAATTTGCCGTAGAATTCAAGGACCGGCTTGGCGATTGCCTCATAGGCGTAGTGGCCGAGGAACCAGCCGGCGATGCCTCCAAGTACCGAAGCGACCGTGGCGACAATCGCGTAGCGATAGGCGCGCGCCGGTCGCGACAGGGCCATGGGCAGGAAGAGCACGTCGGCCGGCACCAGGAAAACCGAGCTTTCGACGAAAGCGATGAAGGCCAGCCACCATTCGGCGGATTTGCGCGCTGCCAGCGACAGCGTCCAGTCATAGAGTTTTCGAAGCATGGAGTTCCGTCGAGAAAAAATCGATTTCGTCGTAGGCGCTATCTATGGTCGCATAATGGTTTCGCGTCCATGAAAACAAACGCGGCCAGTTGACGCCGCATGGCTGAACCGTATAGTCCGCTCCCGTCGTCCGAAACGGATGGACGACAATGCCGTCGCCGATGGCATGTGCGGGTGTGGTGGAACTGGTAGACGCGCCGGACTCAAAATCCGGTTCCGAAAGGAGTGTCGGTTCGATTCCGACCACCCGCACCAACTTTTCGTATCTCACGCGGTTTCGCTTCGCTCACCGCTCCGATGGGGCGGCCTGACCGGCCGGCGGGCAGTCGCCCTTGCGAACCCTGCAGGTTCGATTCCGCGTCCTGAACCTCCTTTATTCCACATGCAGCGGTTTTCCGGCCGCGTCGTGGCGGATCAACGATTTGTTAACCATGGCCGTATGATGGTGAGGGCCAGTCAAACAGCCTCCCCTTTAACCACGGATGTACTGGCATCGGGACCAAGGCGCTAGAGCGGCAGTTGCCCGGACAAATCCGGGCTGCCGCTCTATCTGTTTGTTTTTGCCGCATTTTTGCGACGCCAAGTGATTCCACTCGGCTGCAAAATGCTCTGGAAAGGTCGGGGTAGCACCCGGCCTTTTTTGTTGGTTTACGATACGGGCGCGGCGTTCACGATCTATAAACCACGTTCGGCCGAACTTGCCTGCATGGCTGATTTGATTCCCTTCCCGCTGAGTTCGCGTGCATCTCTTGTGCGTTCGATGGTAGATGACCTGGAGTGCGTGAATGGCTCCGCAGCCAATGAGTTCTGGCGCAGGAGGGTTGCTGCGATCATCGCGGATATGCGCGAATCCGGCCTCGATGCCGATGCAATCCGCAATGAAATCCTCAGCCTTCAGGATGCCGTACAAGACGAGCTACGCCGCCGCTGCGTAGGGGCCCAGAACCGCGCCTAGCTAGACACGAAAGAAACAGACATGAGCGACGATTTGGTGCGTGATGCCTTTGGCAATCAGATCAACGACGGCGACTCCGTCACCTTGATCAAGGACCTGAAGGTCAAGGGCACATCCGAAACGATAAAGCGGGGAACGCTGGTCAAGGGTGTCCGACTGACCGGAAATCCGGGCGAGGTCGAATGCAACACCAAACAGGTTAAGGGGCTCGTCCTGAAAACCGAGTTCCTCAAGAAAGCCTGACCTTTGTAGCTGGCCGATGCCATTCGCCTATATGGGATCGACCAGTTGCGGCGCGAGGTGGAGATAGCGGGCGACCTTGCGTTTCGATTCGATATCGCTCCAGACACGCCTGACCTGCTCTTCTGTCAAAGAGGCGACGGCTGCCGTGCCGGCGGCGCTGATCCCATTGTTCAGCCCGTAGAGGCAAAGGTCCATCTGCCGGTAGGGCAGGGCGAAGTAGAATTCCTCCTGCGTCTGCGCCAGCGAATAGGTGTCGGTGGTCGGCGGCCGTGCCTGGATTTCCGCCGGCACGCCGAGATGGGCGGCCAGTTGGTAGACCTGCGATTTGTAGAGATGGGCGATCGGCTTCACGTCGGCTGCGCCGTCGCCGTTCTTGACGAAGAAACCCTGGTCATATTCGAGCCGGTTTGGCGTTCCCAGAACCGCATAATTCAGCTGGTCGGCATGGAAATATTCCAGCTGTTTGCGGGTGCGTTGCTTCATATTGGTGGCAGCGACGATGCCGAGATAGGCTGAAGGCGGCATGCGTAGCTTCTGCGTGGTTCCATCGGGAGCCTGAACCACCAGATAGGAGATATTGTAGCCCTCCGTCGTCAGCGCATTGGCGAGCACGATCTTGGAGGCCCAGCCTGGCCCATAGTCCGGCACGACTTCGCGGATGAAGGCGTCGCGCCTTGCGTAGCAGCCCATGGCGTCGAGCGTCGGCCCGATATTTTCCGTGCGGGCCTCGATGCCGTAGGTCTCGGCGACGAGTTTGCCGAGACGCAGGCTCTCGGGATCGGAATCATTTTCCGGCATGAACAGGCAGAAAACCTTGCCGGGGCCGAGCGCCTTGACCGCCAGTGCGGCGCACACGCTCGAATCGATGCCGCCCGACAGGCCGAGGACCAGGCCGCGCTTGCGCATGCCCCGGACCTGTTCGCGCAGTGCCGTGGCGATCCTGTCGCTTTCGGCTGCGGGGTCGATATCGAGGGTCGCCGGCGAAAAGGCGGGGTGTTGGTTTGACGGGCTGACATTCATGACGTGGCTTCCATTGACTTGGCGGCGAGGCGGCGGCTGGTCTTGCCGCTGTCCGTTCGTGGCAGACTGACGCGGAACTCCACCGATTTCGGCACCATGAAATCCTCCAGATGGCGCGCGCAATGGCGGATGATCTCGCGCTCGGTAAGGCTGGCATCCGAGCGCACGACCAAGGCGTGGACGGCCTTGCCGAGGATCGGATCATCGACGCCGATCACCAGAGCCTCGGCGACGCCCGGGCAGGCGTGAAGCACGGTCTCGACCTGCTTCGGCGCGACCTTTTCGCCGCGCGTCTTGATGATGTCGTCCTTGCGGCTGACGAAATAGAGAAAGCCGTCGGCGTCGGCGCGGAACAGATCGCCGGTATGGAGCTCCCGCTCCGAAGCGTTACGACCGGGCCGCAGCGCGCGTGCTGTCGCCTCTTCATCTTCCCAATAGCCCTGCATGACATGCGGTCCGCGGATGACCAGTTCGCCAATCGTATCGGGGTCGACGCGTTTTCCCTGCTCATCGACGATGAAAGCTTCCGTTCCGGGAATGGCAATGCCGACCGATTCCGGACGGTGCTCCAGTTCCTCCGGCGGCAGATAGGTGCCGCGCATGCATTCGGTTTGGCCGTACATGGAATAGAGCCGGACGTTCGGGAACAATGCGCGCAGGCGCCTGATATGGTCGGGCGGCAGTGGTGCCGCCGCGCTGGTGATATAGCGCAGGTCCGGCAGCGCGCCCGGCTGCAAATCCTTCATCTGCAGGATGAGGGCTGTCATTGTCGGCACCAGCGGCAGGGCCGTTGCACGCTCAGTGCGCATGGTTTCGAAGATGGCTTGCGGAAAGGCGAAGGATTTTTCCAGCACCAGCGTCGCGCCGATCCTGACGGCCATGATGAGTTGATAGAGCCCGTAACCGAAAGCCAGCGGCAGGGCGCTGAGCACGATGTCGTCGGCCCTGCTGCCGAGATAGGTGGTGATGGAACTGGCTGCCGCCTCGACATTGCGATGCGTCATCATCACGCCCTTGGGCTCACCGGTCGAACCCGAGGTGTAGATCAGATGGGCAAGGTCTTCATCCGTGCCGCCATGCGGCTCAGGCGAGGCCGGAGTGGCGATGCAGGTTTCGAAGGAGGTGACATCACTGGTTGTCTGTCCGGCACCAGCGGCAATAATGAACCTGAGAGAGGGGGCGTTGATAGCGGCGGCCGAGACAACCGGCTGAAGCCGAGCCTGGGTCAGGATGGCGCGCGCGCGGCAATTGCGCATGACGAAACCGAGCCGCTCGGCCTTGGTCGAAGGATTGATCGGAACGAAAACGGCGCCGGCCTTGAGCACGGCATAGATGGAGACGGCGGCTTCCCAGCCATTGTCCATGAAGATGAGCACGCGATCGTTGCGTTCAACGCCTTGCGCCTGCAAGGTGGCGGCAAGCCTGTCCGACAGGCTGTCGAGCTCGGCATAGGTGAGCCGTCGGCCCCCGGCGATCACAGCCGTCTTGCCGCCATAGGCTGCTGCGCTGCGGCGCAGGAAATCTTCGACGCGCGTGCTTTCCGGCATCGCTTCAGGCCGCCGCGCTCTCGCCCAGCTTGGCGTTCACAAAGGCGTCGATGCGCGCGATCGAATCCAGATTGGCAGGCACGATGTCGGCATCGGCGATGCGGATCGAAAAACGCTCTTCGAGAAAGGTGACCAGTTCGAGAATTCCGGTCGAATCGATGAGGTCGTTGTCGATCAGCGATGTCTCGCCGGTCAGCTTGTAGCTTTCATCGCCGAACAGGAAGTTCTCGACGATGAATGCCCTGATAGCTGTTTCCACGGAACTGGCCATTGTATCCCCCTTCGCTTAGGCTGCGGTCTGTTTGAGGTGGCCGGAAGCTGGCTTTCTCGCAAAGCTGTCGACCCAAAGTTGCGTTGAAAGGATGCCGACGAAAGCCGCGTTGTCGCGAAATCCGGCCATGGGTCGGCGCTGGCCCTTCTGGACGAGTTTTTCCACCAGGGGCGCGTTGAACAGGCCAGCCTGCCTGATGGCGGCAGGCGACAAGCATTCCGACACATAGGAAGGGGCCTGGCTGCCGAGGAAGGACTGGCTTTCCGGTGCGCGATAGGGCTGCTTGTCGCGGGCGATGATCGAAGCCGGCACGAGGTCCTTGGCCGCCTTTTTGAGGATGTGCTTTTCCCTCAAGCCGTTGAGCTTCATGTTGGGCGGAATGCGCGCCGCAAACTCCACCAGCCGATGGTCGAGGAACGGAAAGCGCCCTTCCACGCCGCTTGCCATGGCCACGCGGTCGCCCTGGCTGGAAAGGATATAGCCAGGCAGCAGGAACGAAGTTTCGATATATTGTGCCTGGTGCAGTGGGTCCCAGCGGGAAAATGCTTCCGGCAGACCGGCGGCAAGTTCCTCAGCGGCATCATAGGCGCCTAAAGTCTCGCGCAGTTCCGCCGAAAAGAACATCTTTGCCGCGGCCGTATTGCGCATGCGCGGGTGGTGCGAATAGAGCGGATCGCCCAATGCCTCCGGCTCGACGTCGAAAAAGGCGGCAAGATAGGCCGGTGTCTGCTGGGCCAGGCCCGGCAGGTAGGGATAGAGCTTGCGAAACAGCGTGGGACGGATGGACGACGTCGGTTGGCGCGCGCAGAAGCGGCGCAGGCGGGCCTCCCTGAAAAGGTCGTAGCCGGCGAAGATTTCGTCGGCCCCTTCGCCGGTCAGCACAACCTTGAAACCCTGCTCGCGCACCAGGTTTGCCAGCAGATAGAGCGGAGCAGGGGCGGTGCGCAGCACCGGCCGCTCCATATGGCGCACCACTTGCGGAAAGCTTTCGGCAATGTCGTCCGCATGGCAGGCGACGGCGCTGTGCCGCGTTCCCAGATGCTCGGCCATCATCCTCTGGAACGGCCCCTCGTCATATTCGGCGCCATCGAAGGTGACGGAGAATGTGCGCAGGCCCGCAGGCACCAGAGGTGCAGCCAGTGCCGAGATCAGCGAGGAATCGAGCTCGCCGGACAGGTAGGAGCCTACAGGCACATCGGCGCGCAGGCGGATGCGTGTCGCGTCCTCCAGCAGATCGCGCAATTCTGCGGCGATGTCTTCCTGCGGTCGCGTTGTGCCCAGGTCGCCGCGATCGGGGAATTCGAGCTTCCAGTAGGGCCGGATGGTGGTCTGCCCGCCTTCGACCAGCATCAGATGGGCGGGCGGAAGTTCGGCTATGCCCTTGAACATGGTTCGCGGTGCGATCGGCGCCCAAAGCGTGAAAATCTGGTCAAGCGCGATCGGGTCGATCTCGGCAGTGATGCCTGGAACCGTCAGCAGCGCTTTCACCTCGGAGGCGAAATAGAACGTGCCTTGGTGCCAGCTATGAAACAGCGGCCGCACGCCCATGCGGTCGCGCGCAAGCATCATGCGCCTACGGGGCGCGTCCCAGAGGGCAAAGGCGAAATCGCCGTTCAACTGCGTGACGCAATCCGCTCCTATCTCCTGATAGAGGTGAAGGATGACTTCGGTGTCGGAAGTGGTCTTGAAGACATGGCCCTTCGCCGCCAGGGCTTTGCGCAGTTCGATATGGTTGAAGATTTCGCCGTTGAAGCTGATGCAAAGGCCGCCGTCGACACTGGCCATCGGCTGGTGGCCATCGGCGATACCCACGACGGACAGCCTGCGGTGGCCGAGCCCGGCATTCTTGCCGACATGGATGCCTGCATCATCCGGCCCGCGATGGGCGATTGCGCCGGTCATGCGGTGAAGCAGCGCTTCTGCTTCTTCCGGGTCGACACCCTGACCGCAATATCCCGCAATGCCGCACATGGAATGAAAGGCCCCGTCTGTGGCTAGTCGAACCGGTCGCCGATCAGCCGCGCCCAGGACTCTCCCGCAAAACCGTTGAAGAATGCCTTCCCGGATCGGAAAAGATCGATCAATGCGGGATCGCGTGTATGCACGATGCTGGAGGAGGCGTGCAGGAAGCCGATGCGGCGCCCCATCATCGCGTCGAGCAGCGCCGGTTGGACCCGCCCCCGCAACGCCACCAGGCCCCGCCTTGCGGCATGATCGATCATCCTGTCGATGACAGCGCCTTCCTGGCCGGGCGCGGCAAGAATCTGCACCACCCGGCCGATGCCGCCTTTGTTGCCGTAGTAGATGAACAGTCCGATGGCGCGCCCATCTCGCGTGCTCACCACACGTCTGATGCCATCGCCGTAATTCGCCTTGCGTGTCGCATGCGCGATTCTGGCGCGCAGTGTCTCTGCCTGCCATTGCGGGCGCATGGGGAAATTTGCGGTAAGGGCCGGAAAAAGTTCCAGTAGACGCTCTGCATCAGCCTCGGTGTCGCTGAAGGCGCCATTCTGGTTTTCCGGCGCGACATGCGACCATTGCGGCTCGGTTCCCTTGCCCTGCCGGTGCAGAAATGCGTCGAGGGGGCGTGCCAAAGGCGCGAGCATGGCTGCCGCGCCGAACCGGCTTGCCGCCAGTGCCGCGGCAAAGCCGGCGGGGCGGATCACGCGAAGCCATTCAAGGCTATAGTCGGGCAATACGGTCGCGCGCATCTTGCGCCACATGGCCGTGGAGACGTCGTTGGCCGTTTCGGTGAGGGAGAGATCCTGCGGGCCGGCCAGGAAGGCCCGCAACAGTCTTGCGCCGGCAAACGGGTCTTCCGCATGCCCGTCAACCATCATGGTGCCGCACACAGCCGCACGCAGCCTCATCCCGTTCAGTTCCATCGGCATGGGCAGGGCTCCCAGGAAGCCGGATACGCTTCCATCGGCACGGACATGGACCAGCGAGACGATGTCGGGATCGAAATCCGGCGGATCGAGAAATAATTCGCCAAGATAGGCCTTGAGGGAAGGCGTTGCCGGGCGATCCGTCTTGCGCAGGATGCGCTGAAACATATCCGCGACCTTCGGAATATCTGCAGCGGCAAAGGGGCGGATTTCGCTCATATGGTCCCGAAGCGTGATAGATTGCCTGGAATTGCTCAGCTTGGATTGCAGAGCAGGTTGCAATCTATCTCAGCAAGATTAGCGAAACCTCTACGCATGGTTGCTTGCCGCGTAAGGCAGAAAGGCCGGACAAATCTTCCAACTATGTAGATGGAACGATGTCGTCGCATTGCCGTTCAAGCAGCGTGCCGGCCAAGACTCAGTGCCGTTTGCACCTTTGACAGGTTCGGGCTGTTGCAAATGTCGATAGACAGGGTGTTTACGGAAATTGCAAACAAGGTCGCCCATGCGGCCGGCAAGCCATCCACCTTTATCCTTTGTTGCATGATCGTGGTGGTGTGGGCGGTGACCGGCCCGCTTTTTGGCTTTTCCGATACCTGGCAACTCATCATCAATACCGGCACGACCATCATCACCTTCCTGATGGTGTTCCTGATCCAGAACACGCAAAACCGCGACGGGGCAGCCGTACAGACGAAGCTCGACGAACTGATCCGGGTCGGCAAGGCCGAGAACCGCTTCATCGGGATAGAGCACCTGACCGAGGCCGAGGTGGAGGAGTTCCGCGTCAAATGCGAGCAGGCCGCCATGCGAGCGGACAAGCGGGGAAAGCGGCCCAAGGAGGCTGCGGCAAGCCCCACGATACGGTAGCCGCCTCATGATTCCGTTGACGCTACCGCACTGCAGCATATAGTTCAGCAGACAGTGCCGTCCGGCACCTGTGTTCATCGCGCAGCGGCGCAGACGACGGTCCATGCTTCAACGATATGTCAGCTATGCATCGTTCTACGGCAATTTCCGTTGGGAAATGCCGGCCCGGTTCAATATCGGCACGGCGGTGTCTGATCATTGGGCGGCACGCGAGCCGGATCGGATCGCGCTCTTCGACTACCGTTTAGATGGTGAGGCTGCCCGGCTGAGCTATGGCGAGCTGGCCACCAGATCGAACGCCCTGGCCAATGGCCTGAAATCGCTCGGTGTCCGGCGGGGTGACCGGGTCGCATTGCTCCTGCCGCAGAGTTTCGAGACGGCAATCGCCCATGTCGCGATCTACAAACTCGGCGCGATTGCAGTACCTCTGGCACTTCTGTTCGGCATGGAGGCACTGGAATACAGGTTGCAGACGGCCGGCGTGAAGGCGGTGATCACCAATTCCGCGGGCGTGGCAAAGCTTGGCCGGATCAAGGGCCGCCTGGGCGATCTGGAAGCCGTTATCTCCATCGATGGCGCCGAAGGCGAGGCGCAAGACTTCCACCGCATCGTGGCCAGCCATCCAGACGACTTTGCCGCCGAGGATACCACGCCCGACGATCCGGCAATGATGATCTTCACGTCGGGAACGACCGGGCCGCCGAAGGGCGCGCTGCATGGCCATCGTGTGCTTCTGGGCCATCTGCCGGGCATTCGCATGGCGCATGAATTCCTGCCACAGCCGGGCGACCTGATGTGGACGCCGGCCGATTGGGCCTGGGCCGGTGGCCTGCTCAATGCGCTGCTGCCGGGGCTTTATTTCGGCGTGCCGGTGGTTTCCGGCCGGTTTGACAAATTCGACCCCGAAGCTGCTCTTGGCCTGGTCGAGAAAATGCGCGTGCGCAATGCATTCATCCCGCCGACGGCACTGCGGATGCTGAAAAGCATCAAGGGTATCCGCAATCGTTTCAAGCTCGACCTGCGCACGATCGGTTCGGCGGGCGAGGCGCTTGGGCGCGAAACCTATGACTGGGCGCAGGCGGAACTCGGTATGACCGTGAATGAGTTCTACGGCCAGACCGAGTGCAATTTCGTGCTGTCGGCATCTGCCGCGCTTGGCGTCAGCCGGGGCGGATCGACCGGCAAGCCGGTTCCCGGCCATGTCGTGGCAGTAATCGACCCGGACGGGCGACGGCTGGGGCCGGGCGAAGTCGGCGAGATTGCCGTGCAACGGCCCGATCCGGTGATGTTTCTTGAATATTGGCGCAATCCGGAAGCGACGGCCAAGAAATTCATCGGCGATTGGATGACGACGGGCGACCAGGGCTTCGAAGACGATGATGGCTATGTGCACTTCGTCGGCCGTGACGATGATCTCATCACTTCGGCCGGCTTTCGTATCGGACCGGGCGAGATTGAGGATTGCCTGACCGGCCATCCGGCGGTGGCGCTCGCTGCGGCCGTAGGCAAGCCCGACGCAATGCGCACGGAAATCGTGAAGGCCTATGTGGTTTTGAAGGACGGTTTCGCCGGCGGCGAGGCTTTGGTCGAGGATATCAAATTATGGGTGCGCGAACGGCTTTCGGCGCATGAATATCCGCGTGAGGTCGAATTCGTCGATTCCATGCCGCTGACCACCAGCGGCAAGGTCATCCGCCGCATCTTCCGCGATCGCGCCAAGCGTGAGGCAGCACTTTAGGGACATCCGGCTCAAAAGCGCTGGATCAGGGGTGTCTTTTCATCAGACGTCTGACCCGGTTGCGCAGGATACGCGCCATGTTGCGGGTCTCGTGATAGAGATGCAGTTGCGAAGCCGCCTGGCGTGCGGCCTTGTCGGCGCCGGGCGTCAGACCGATAACGATCGTTCCCATCGGCTTTCGCTCAGACCACAACCGGCTCATCACCGGGTGGTCGGGAACGGCGCAGGAGTCCGTCATCGTGATGTTGGGATCGTCGAGATGCTGTCTGGTCACCTCCATCATCAGCAGCGTACCGGGTGAGAAGCCGGCATAGCGTTCGTCATAGGTCGTCTTCCAAGTATAGGCGACACCGGCTTCGATGAACACGACCAGGCAGGCGATCACCTCGCCGTCCAGTGTCAGCGAATGGATACGGCACAGATCCTGCTCGGCCAGCCGGTGCACCGCCTCGCGCGCGAAGGCGGCGCGATAGCGGTCGATTGCCATGGCCGTGCGCTTGCGACCCTTCCAGCCGGCGGCTTCCAGCGTCAGGAAGGTTTCGATGCCATGGCGGACGTCTTCCTGCCGGCGCATCACGATGTGTTCCAGCAGGCCATTTTCGGCTAGACGGCGTTTGAGCCTGCGGAACTCCCTGTAGTGATGCGCGCGCAGCGACTCCTTGAGGTAGTCGTCGCCCTCGAGCTCGCTTTCGAGCCACGGCCGCTCGGCCGCATCGGTGGCGATCAGGGTAAGCCCGCGAGTCTCGGCCACCGTGCGCAGGACGCCCGCCACGGCACCGTCAAGCCGCATGTCCGGCAACACGAACACTGTCGGCAACTTCAGATGCGGTCGCGACAACATGGCGAAGAGATCCTCGATCACGCTTGCCGGATCGTCGCGATCGATCAGCGGATTTCCAAGGGGCCCGAACGGGGTCGACCATGTGCGCAGTATGGGAATGCCAAGCGGCCCGGCCGGCTTTTCGATCGAGAAGGGCACCAGCAGGCGCAGCCTGTTGCGGTAATCATCGCCGTCGCGGATGACGGCGAGCCGTACCTCACGGTCTTCCAGACGCGGCATTGCCGGAGCCAGAAAGCGCGGATTGAAGAAGATATTGGGTTCGATCGTCCTGGTGCAGAGATGGTCCAGTTCCTCGATAAGATCGAAGCCTGCGGATGCCGGATAGATCGACAGCCGCCGCAGCGGTCTGTGATTCTGGATGAGTTCGATCTGTGGCCGGTCGGCGGGCGTATCGGCAAAGTCGGCGAGGCCGGAAATCATCGTGCCGGCCGGGCCGCCGCTGGTTTCCTCCAGAAGGGGCACTGCCGCCATCAAAGTACTCCCTGTGTCCGGGTCGCCGGCATGAAGATCGCCATCGCAATGCCGAGCTTGCGCCAGACGGTGAAGGCAAGGACAGCTGCCTCGAAAATCATGGCGACGGATGTGGCGATGGCAGCACCCCAAAGGCCGAAATGCGGAATGAAGGCCATGTTGAGCCCGATATTGAGCGCCAGGGTGAGCGCATAGACCAGGGCGCAGACATTCTGGTTGCCGCTCATCGTCAGCAGGCTTTCGCAGGGGCCGACCGCAGCACGCGCGACGACGCCGAACACCAGCAGGAACAGCAGCGGATAGCCGGCGTCGAAGCCGGGGCCGAACAGCGACAGGATCGGTTTGCCGAGCCCAAGGACAACGAGCGCCATCACCAGCGAGGGCCAGAACGTCCAGGAGACGGTTTCCCGCGCGAAGGCCGCCAGCCGTGCCGTGTCGCCATGGGTGAACTGCGCGTAGCGCTGGGCAACGCCGGCCTTGACCGCGAAATAGACGAAATGTACCAGTGCCAGCGTTTTTACGGTCGCAAAATAGACCGCTACGTCGTCCGGCTTCATATAGAGGCCGATCATCAGCACATCGGCATTCGTCAGGATGAAGAAAAAGCCTTCGACCAGGAAGATCGGCAGCGAAATGACCAGCCACTGGCGCAGATGAGACTTGCGCGGCCCAGCAGGGACCCGGCGATCGACGCGCCGGGTGACGGTAACCAACTGGATGATCGTCGTGGTGTAGGTGGCGAGGATCGTGGCGATGACTGCGGTAGTGGCCGTGGGCGCATAGCCGGCCAGAAGAGCAGCCGCCATGAAGGCAAGGATGAGGATTGGCCGGGTCAGATAGGTTGGCGAGAGCGCCGAAATTGCCCAGGAATGCGCGCGGGATATGCCTTGCAGGACGTCCGACAGGGCAATCATCGGCATGCAGATAACGCCAAGGATGAAAGGCACGACGTAATAGCTTTCCATAGTCCCGGAAAGCAGCCAGATTCCGAGCGCTCCCGCAAAGGCCAGAAAGGTAGAGGCAGCCAGCACGAACAGGCGGCTGGTCAACAGCACGCCGCGTAGTTCCGGCAGCATCCCCTTGGCGCGATATTCGGGAATGAAGCGGATGATCGAGGTGTGGAAGCCCAGGCAGGAAAGGTTGCCGACGATCACCATCGTCACCCAGACCAGAACGAAAATGCCATATTCGAAGCTGCCCATCCAGCGGGCCAGAAGCACCTGGCTGACAAAGGCGATGGCGGCATTGACGATGCGGATGACAAAGGCGATCAGCGACATGCGGCCGGCCTGGCCGCGCTCGTCGGCGGTGAACAAGGCCGTATCGATTGCGCCAAGCAACGGCCTTGCCCGTAGCGCCAGGCGCGCGGGTAAAAGTCGCTCAGCCGTCGATGCCGCGGAAAACCGCACTCCCTACACTCCGGATCCGTTCTCCTGGGTCATAGGCGAGACTGTTTAAGAAACGGTTCGGCTTGCCGAAAACGAAAACGGCCCAGCTCTGGGCCGGGCCGTAGTCCAATCGATGGATGCGAAAGTGCCTTATACGAAGGCGCCGTGGCAGTGCTTGAATTTCTTGCCCGAACCGCAGGGGCAGGGCTCGTTGCGGCCGACCTTGCCCCAGGTTTGGGGGTCCTGCGGGTTGCGATCCTCAGGCGCGACGGTGCGTGCATCGTCAAGCACGGCTGTGGCCGTATTGCCGAACGCATCTTCGCCCGTGGTTTCGTCGATATGGTGGCCGAACGTGTCCGGCGCTTGCGGCGGCGGGGCCTCCGCGGCCTCGCGCACCAGTTCGACACGCATCAATTGCGCCGTCACTGCCTGGCGCAGGTTGCCCAGCATGGCCTGGAAAAGCTCGAAGCCTTCGCCCTTGTATTCGTTTAGGGGGTCACGCTGGCCGTAGCCGCGGAAGCCGACGACGGAGCGGAGATGTTCCAGGTTGACGAGATGCTCGCGCCACAGATGGTCGAGCGTCTGCAGCACGACCGAGCGCTCGACATAGGCCATCACCTCGGGGCCGAAGCGCCGCGCACGGTCCTCGGCGACGGCATTGGCCTGTTCGGTTATGCGGTCGCGGATATCGTCCTCGGCAATACCTTCTTCCTTGACCCAATCCTCGATCGGCAGGTCGAGATTGAGATACTGGATAACCGCCTGATGGAGTCCGGCGGCATCCCATTGCTCGGAATAGGCATTTTCCGGAATATGCTGGGTGACCAGATCGTCGATCACGTCCTGGCGCATCTCGGCGACGGTTTCGGAGAGGTTTTCTCCTTCCATCAGCTCGATGCGCTGGCCGAAAACGACCTTGCGCTGGTCGTTCATGACGTCGTCATATTTCAGCAGGTTCTTGCGAATGTCGAAGTTGCGGGCCTCGACCTTCTTCTGGGCCTTCTCCAGCGCCTTGTTGATCCAGGGATGGATGATCGCCTCGCCTTCCTTCAGGCCGAGCTTCTGCAGCATTCCGTCCATGCGGTCGGAGCCGAAGATGCGCATCAGGTCGTCTTGCAGCGACAGAAAGAATTTCGAGCGGCCGGGGTCGCCCTGCCGGCCCGAACGGCCGCGCAGCTGATTGTCGATGCGGCGGCTTTCATGGCGCTCCGTGGCGAGAACGTAGAGCCCGCCGGCGGCCTGCGCCTTTTCCTTCAACCCGGCGATGTCGTCATGGATCGCCTTTTCCCTCGCCTCGCGCTCCGGCCCTTCCGGCATGTCGCCAAGCTCTTCGGCAATGCGCATCTCGGCATTGCCGCCGAGCTGGATATCCGTGCCGCGGCCGGCCATATTGGTAGCGATGGTGATGGCGCCCGGCTTGCCGGCCTGCGCGACAATCGACGCCTCACGCTCATGGTGACGGGCGTTGAGAACCTCGAAATCCTTGAAGCCGTCCTGGCGCAGGCGCGCGGCGAGCTGTTCGGATTTCTCGATCGAGGTGGTGCCCACCAGCGTCGGTTGTCCCCTTGCATGGGACTCGCGGATCTCGCGCACGATCGCCTGGTACTTTTCCTCCTCGGTCCGATAGACCTCGTCGTCTTCGTCGATGCGGGCGACCGGCTTGTTGGTCGGGACTTCCGTCACCTCAAGCCCATAGATGTTGCCAAACTCCTCCGCCTCGGTCGAAGCCGTGCCGGTCATGCCGGCGAGCTTTTCATACATGCGGAAATAGTTCTGGAACGTCACCGAGGCCAGCGTCTGGTTTTCCGGCTGGATGGTGACGTGTTCCTTGGCTTCCAGCGACTGATGGAGGCCTTCGGAGTAACGGCGTCCCGGCATCATGCGGCCGGTGAATTCGTCGATGATGACGATCTCGTCGTTGCGGACGATATAGTCCTTGTCGCGCTGGAACAGGCGATGGGCCTTCAGCGCGTTGTTGACATGGTGGACGATGGCGACGTTTTCCACGTCATAGAGCGACTCGCCCTTCAGATGGCCCGCCTCGCGCAGCAGGTTCTCCAGCTTCTCGGTGCCGCCTTCGGTGAAGATCGCCGTCTTCTGCTTCTCGTCGACCTCGTAATCCTCGGGCCCGAGCTGCAGGATGAAGGCGTCGATGGTGTTGTACATTTCCGAGCGGTCCTCGAGCGGACCGGAAATGATCAGCGGCGTGCGCGCCTCGTCGATCAGGATCGAGTCGACCTCGTCGACGATCGCGTAATTGTGACCGCGCTGAACCATCTGGGCGCGTTCATATTTCATATTGTCGCGCAGATAGTCGAAGCCGAGCTCGTTGTTGGTGGCATAGGTCACGTCGCAGGCATAGGCCGCGCGCCGTTCTTCGTCGCTCATGCCATGGACAATCACGCCGACCGTGAGGCCGAGGAATTTGTAGATGCGGCCCATCCACTCGGAGTCGCGCTTGGCGAGATAGTCGTTGACGGTGACGACATGCACGCCCTTGCCGGTCAGCGCATTGAGATAGACGGGCAGGGTTGCGACCAGCGTCTTGCCTTCGCCGGTGCGCATCTCGGCGATGCCGCCGGAATGAAGCACCATCCCGCCGATGAGCTGGACGTCGAAGGGCCGCATGCCCAGTGCGCGCCTTGCGCCCTCGCGCGCGGTCGCAAAAGCGGGTATGAGCAGATCGTTCAGATCGGCGCCATTGGCGATATCCTGGCGAAATTGCGCGGTGCGGGCGCGCAGTTCGTCGTCTGACAGGGCACGCAGTTCGTTTTCCATGGCGTTGATGGCTTCAACGCGTGGCCGCTTGGACTTGACGCGGCGGTCATTGGAGGAGCCGAAAATCTTGCGGGCGATGCCGCCAAAGCTGACCATCAAGAGGCCTTTCAGTTTGTATTTCCCGACTGTACGCCAGCAAATAAGCTGCGATCGCCAGAACAGGTCCAGACAACAAAAGCGCCCTGAAACGGCTCTGGACGCCAAGCCGATGGACAGATAAGAGGGGGCACAGACGATGTCAACGTGGCAGCGTTGATGGGAGCCGTGCCGAATTTGGCCATATTTGTGCCGGCTTGAAGGCTCTGCCAACCCCCACGGAGAATTTTTGATGCCCTTTTCCATTCGACGCGCATCGGTTGCCGGCTTCGGCATGTTGCTTGCGCTTGCGGCTGCACCGGTTTCGCAGGGTATGGCGCAGGAAACGCAGCCTCCAGCCGCAGCAGATCCGGCGGCAAGCCCGGTCGATCCCGAGGCGGTAGTGGCGACGATCAACGGCAAGCCGATCACCGAAGCCGATCTCAAGATCGCCGAGGATGACCTCGACCAGCAGTTTTCCCGCCTTCCGGCCGAGCAGCGCCGCGCGGCAGCCCTTTCGGCGACCATTGAAATCCGGCTTCTGGCAGCAGAGGCAGAGGCCAAGGGCCTTGACAAGGAACAGGATTTCCAGCGCCGCATGACATTCCTGCGCGAGCGTGCCCTGCACAGCGCCGTGGTGGATGCGGAAGTCGGCAAGAAGATTACGGATGAGGAGATCCGTGCCCGCTATGACAAGGAAATGGCGGCTGCTCCGGCGGTCAACGAGGTCAGGGCGCGGCATATCCTGGTGAAGACCAAGGAAGAGGCCGAGGCCGTCATCAAGCAGCTCGACGGTGGCGCCAAGTTCGAGGATGTCGCCAAGGAGAAATCCTCGGACGGTTCGGCGGCACAGGGCGGTGATCTCGGCTATTTCGGGCCGGGCCAGATGGTTCCTGAATTCGAAAAAGCAGCTTTTGCGCTCGATGTAGGCGCCTATAGCAAGGAGCCGGTGCAGAGCCAGTTCGGCTTCCACGTCATCAAGGTGGAAGACAAGCGGGCCAAGCAGCCGCCGGCTTTCGAGCAGGTCAAGGATCAGGTCCATTCCATGTTGCTGCGCGACAAGTATTTCGAACTGGTCAAGTCGCTGCGTGGCGCAGCCAAGATCGAAGTCGCCGATCCGGAGCTGAAGAAAGCTATCGACGCCATGGCCCAATAAAGGGGCGTGACTGGTTGCGTCGCCATTTGCGACGGGCCCACCCGTTACCGTGAAACCGTCTTGCGCGGCTTTGCGGTATCGGGCACATCTGCAAAGTTTCATATTTCCGCCGATTGAGAACCATGTCCGAGACGATTTCGCCGCTCGCGCCGTCAAAATATCCCAAAATGCCTGCGGTCGAGGGAGTGCGCATTGCCACTGCCGAGGCCGGGATCAAATACAAGAACCGGACCGACCTGCTGACCATGGTGTTCGATCCCGGCACCACGGTCGCCGGCGTGTTCACGCGCTCGAAATGCCCATCCGCGCCGGTCGATTTCTGCCGCGACAACCTTTCGGGCGGCCGTGCGCGGGTGCTGGTGGTGAATTCCGGCAATGCCAATGCCTTCACCGGCAAGAAGGGCAGTGAATCGACAGCTGCAACCGGCAAGGCCGCGGCGGACGCCGCGGGCTGCACGCCAGGCGATGTCTTCCTGGCCTCCACCGGCGTGATCGGCGAGCCGCTCGATGCCGGCCGCTTCTCCCATCTGCTTTCCGGCATGGTCAAGGATGCCAGGCCCGACCTCTGGACCGAGGCGGCCAAGGCGATCATGACCACCGACACCTATCCCAAGGTCGCCACTGCGACCGTCAAGCTTGGCGATGGCGAGGTGACGCTGAACGGCATTGCCAAGGGCGCGGGCATGATTGCGCCCGATATGGCCACGATGCTTTCCTTCATCGCAACCGATGCGCCGATCGATGCGTCCGTCCTGCAGGAGCTTCTGTCCAAAGGCGTCGGCCCGACCTTCAATGCGGTCACCGTGGACAGCGATACCTCGACCAGCGATACGCTGCTTCTGTTTGCGACCGGGGCAGCCGCCAAGCGTGGCGTGGCGCCGATCACGCAGCCCGGCGATGCGCGTCTTGCACCGTTCAAGCGGGCGCTGAACAAGATCCTCAAGAATCTTGCTTTGCAGGTGGTGCGCGACGGCGAGGGCGCGCGCAAGCAGGTCGAAGTCACCGTAACCGGGGCAAAGTCGGCTCGTTCGGCCAAGCGCATCGCGCTTGCGATCGCCAATTCGCCGCTGGTCAAGACGGCGGTGGCCGGCGAGGACGCCAATTGGGGCCGCGTGGTGATGGCCGTCGGCAAGTCCGGCGAGCCTGCCGATCGCGACCTGCTCTCGATCTGGTTCGGAGACAATCGCCTTGCCCATAATGGCGAGCGCGACCCGGGCTATTCGGAGGAACAGACTTCTGCCTATATGAAGCGCGACGAGATCGTCATCCGCGCCGATATCGGTATCGGGAGAGGCAAGGCCACGGTTTGGACCTGCGACCTGACCAAGGAATATGTTGCCATCAATGGCGACTACCGGAGCTGACGTCCGGTGACCGGCGGAGAGCCAACGAAGCCGGAACTGGCGCAAGTGAGGCGCTACGAGGCAGCGGGCTTTCGCGCCTGGCCGGCAGCCGCCGTCCACTATGACGGCACCTGGGTGGTGCGTCTCACCGCCGGCCATCCGGCAAAGCGCCTGAACTCCATCAATCCGCTCGACCCGAGCGACGTCAAGAACCTGCCCGAGCGCGTTGCCCGTGCCGCAAGGCGGTTCGAGGCTTACGGCCGGCCGCTGACCTTCCGGCTGTCGCCTCTGTCCGGTGAGGTTTTACCACGCTATCTCGACGATCAGGGCTGGAGCAGCCTGTCGGAATCCTTGGTCATGCGGGTGCGGCTCGACGCCGTCCCCGTCAATGATGCCATGGACCAGATACCGCTCAAGGACATCGGCCGTTTCATCGGGGCGGCTCTGAAGGTGCACGGCTCCTCGCCCTTGTTGCGGCCGGGCCTGTCGGAGATCATCGGCGCCATCCGGCCGGAGGCCGGGCTGTTCGTCCTGGAGAGCGATCGGCCGCTGGCCACGGCCATCTGCGTTCATGACGGCGATCTTGCCGGCCTGTTCGAGATTGCCACCGATCCGGCCGAGCGCGGCAGGGGGCATGCCAGGCGGCTGGTTTTGTCGGCGCTGAAATGGGCGCGGCTGCGCGGCGCCCGTGAAGCCTGGCTTCAGGTCGAGGCCGACAACGCTCCAGCCCGCCATCTCTACGAGTCGCTCGGCTTCACCGCCGTCTATCATTACCATTATCGGCGTCCGCCAAATGTCTGAAGCGATGAAAGAAGATGGCAAGAGGATCCTGCTGGTTGCGGCCTGCGCGCTGGTCGATGCCGACGGGCGTGTCCTCCTGTCACAACGGCCGCCCGGCAAGCAGCTCGCGGGCCTGTGGGAGTTTCCGGGAGGCAAGGTCGAGCCGGGCGAGACTCCCGAGGAAACGCTTGTGCGCGAACTGCTGGAAGAAATCGGCGTCGAGACCAAGACCGCATGTCTGGCGCCGCTGACTTTTGCCAGCCACAGCTATGACGACTTCCACCTGCTGATGCCGCTTTATGTCTGCCGGCGCTTCTGGGGTACGCCGCAGCCGCGCGAAGGGCAGGTGTTGAAATGGGTGCGTCCGCTGAAGATGCGCGATTACCCGATGCCCCCGGCCGATGCCCCATTGATCCCCTTCCTGATAGACCTGCTCTGACCGCCATTACCCGGTAGCGTTAATCAATCCTTTATTCAGCCGTGAAAGATTGACCGTGCCTTCGGCCGCATGGCCTTGGGCAGGGCATGTTGGGGGCGGTCGATGAATCCGGAAGAGCAGTGGAACCTGGTGCGCGGCGAACGCGCCACACGCTTTGAAAGTGCCGGGATGGGCGCATTGCGCATCACGCTTCTGTTCGGGTCCGCCGTGATTGCCCTTGCCCTGCTGGCTACGCCCGTTCTGGATATGCGCACGCGTCCGCACGCGGGAAGTGTTGCCGGACTCGATATGATGAGTACCGGCTCGACCCATCGTGGCGAGGTCTACACGATCCGCCGCAGTGTGCTTCAGCCCAACCCTGATGCGGTCTGCATCATCCGCTCCAATGGTCAACGCAGCGGCGAATGCTGAGCTGCGGCTCAACCCATTGTTAAGCTTGCCGCATTAACCTTTCTTAATGGGTTCGCCTTAGGGTGTCCGAAAAGGGACAGCCATGATGCAAAAGCGGATCCGGCAATTTGCGAGTGATGAGAGCGGCGCTACCGCCATCGAATACGGGCTGGTTGCGGCGTTGATTTCAATGGCGATCGTCGTCGGTGTCGGCCAGTTTGCCGAGTCGCTCGAATTCCTGTTCAGTGATAACGGTAGCCAGATCGTGCAGGCGCTGGGAGATTAGAGCCTCGAGAAGCGTAATCGCGGATCAATCTTTCTTTTCTCCGAGAATTTTCGCCAGCGAGACCTGTGCCGATCCGGGCTTAAGCGGTTTTTGCTGTGAGGCGTCAGGCGCCCAACCCGCCAGCCAGACAATCGAGAACGTGGCCCGGATGCGCCCGTCGGCATCGGAGAAGCGCTCGGCATAGATTTCGGCGGCACGTTGGAAAAGTCTGCGCGTACCCGGCCGGCGCGACCGATCGACAAGCGCATTGGCCCCACCCATGGCCCGAAGATCGGCCATCAAGTTGAACAGGGTGTCGTAGCGAACCGTCACCGTGTCGACATCGGCGACCGGCAGTGCAAAGCCGGAGCGTTGCAGCAGGGCGCCTGCATCCCTCACATCGGTAAAGGGAATGACGCGCGGGCTTGCGCCGCCGTAAAGCTCGGTTTCGGCCGCAAGCAGGCTCTCGCGCAGTTCCGACAGGGTTCCCGCACCCGCCATCGCCCCCATGAACAGGCCGTCCGGTTTCAGCGCGCGACGAATCTGAGCCAGCATTCCGGGTATGTCATTGGTTTCCTGAAGCGCCAGCAGCGACACCGCCAGATCGATGCTCTCGGGTTCGAGCGGCAGGATTTCCGGTTCCGCCACCAGGCCCGGTACACCCGCAAGAAAGGTTGGATCAGCCTCGATCCGCCGCACCTTGTCTGCCCGTCCGCTAGCCAGCACCGCCTCGCCAGCTGCTGCCGTGATGCAAAAGACTGTGACGGCATTGTCGAAATGCCGCTCGACCCCTGCCAGCCGCTCGGAAAGTTCGTCGGCCACGCGTTCAAGCAGGAAATCCGCACCGGGAACCGCTCGCGCAAGTGCCCGACGCTTGCGTTCGATCAGCAGGCCGGTGTCGAAAAGAGGTTGCAAATGCCTTGTCCTTGATAAGGGCGTAGGGTTCGACCTATGGTCCTCCTGGAGACCGTTTGCAAACTCTACCCTCCCGGTCATCTGACGCGGCTTTTTCCGCTTCCGGTGCTCACGTACCTAAGTACGCTCCGCTCCGGTTCTCGAAAACCCGCGCCATATGCCTCGGCAGGGCGAATTATCAAACGATCTCTTCGCCGGGGGACTTCGTGGCCGATCCGATGCCGCAATTCAAGAGTTTTGCTGCGCGCTCGTTGCATTGGGCGGGGCGGGTCCTGTTTCCGCCGGTCTGTGCCGGCTGTCGTCGCCATGTTTCGCAGCCGGGCGCACTTTGCGCATCCTGCTGGCCGCAATTGCGCTTTCTGGAAAAGCCGTGGTGCGAGGTCATGGGCACGCCCTTCAGCCATGACATGGGCGAGGGGTTCCTGTCGGCGGAGGCCATCGCCAATCCGCCACCGTTCGAGCGGTCGCGGGCGGCAGTGTCCTATAGCGGTGTCGCCAGACCTATGGTTCAGGGGCTGAAATATGGCGACAGGACCGATCTGGCCCCATGGATGGCGCGCTGGATGCTGCGCGCGGGCGCCGAACTGATTGCCGATGCCGATGTCGTCGTGCCGGTGCCGTTGCACTGGCGCCGCTTCCTGTCCCGTCGTTTCAACCAGTCTGCCGAGCTTGCACGCGCGGTCTGCAGCCTGTCCGGCGTGCAATTTGCCCCGTCAGCGGTCGTTCGCATGAAGAAGACGCGCCAGCAGGTAGGCCTGCCGCGTCGCGAGCGCGAGGACAATGTGCGCGCGGCGTTCCTTGTGCCGCCGGAGCGGGACATCGAAATTCGCGGGCGGCGCATATTGGTGGTGGATGATGTCTATACCACCGGTGCGACCGTCTCGGCGGTGGCGAAAGCCCTGAAGAAAAGTGGCGCAACGGCCGTCGATGTGCTGACCTTCGCGCGCGTGCTGCCGGGGGACTTCCGGCCCGATGACGCAGGCCCTATATAGGCCATATGATACCGGGACCGGAAAATGGTTGATGTGACGATCTATACCCGCGCAATGTGCGGCTATTGTTCTGCGGCCAAGCGGCTGCTTGACCGCAAGGGCGTTGCCTATACCGAACATGATGCGTCGTTCTCGCCGGAACTGCGGCAGGAGATGATCAAGCGCTCCAATGGCGGCTTCACTTTCCCGCAGATTTTCATCGGCGACGTCCATGTCGGCGGTTGCGACGATTTGCATGAACTCGATGCGCGGGGCCGTCTCGATACGCTGCTTGCCACCGGCAAGCTCTCTTGAGGAGAGGTGAGTATGGGTATGTTCAAGGCCGCCGCGATTCAGATGCGCTCGGGCACCGAGCCGCAAAGGAATGTCGCTGATTTCGAGGCGCTGGTCCGCGAGGCTGCGGGGCAGGGCGCGGTTTATATCCAGACCCCTGAAATGACCGGCGCCATCATCCGCGACCAGGAGGCGCGCCGTGCTTCCTTCACCACGCAAGACCGCGACATTGTGGTTGCAGCGGGCGCGCGGCTTTCACGCGAACTCGGCGTCTTCCTGCATATCGGCTCCACCGCAATCGTGCGTGCCGACGGCAAGCTTGCCAATCGGGCGCTGCTGTTTTCTCCCGATGGCGCGGCAATCGCCAGCTATGACAAGATCCATATGTTCGACGTCGATCTGGACAATGGCGAAAGCTGGCGCGAATCGAATGCCTATGAGCCCGGCACGCAGACGGTCGTTGCCGACCTTCCCTTCGCGCGGCTGGGCTTTGCCATCTGCTACGACGTGCGTTTCCCGCAGCTTTTCCGCGCCGAGGCGCTTGCCGGCGCCAACGTGATCACTGCGCCGGCCGCGTTTACGCGACAGACCGGCGAAGCCCACTGGCACGTGCTGCAGCGCGCCCGCGCCATCGAGAACGGTGCCTTCATGATCTCAGCCGCACAGGGCGGCAAGCATGAGGATGGACGCGAAACCTATGGTCACTCGATCATCGTCGATCCCTGGGGCCGGATCATAGCCGAGGCGACGCATGACGAACCCGGTGTCATCATCGCCGAGATCGACACGGCGCAATCCGTCGCGGCACGCAAGAAGATCCCCAATCTGAAGAACGCTCGCGAATTCTCCACAAGCGAAGTGGCTGCCGCCGATATCCTGCTGAGAGGCGCGGCGTCGTGATCCGCTTTTCGCTAACCTGCGAGCATTCGCACGACTTCGAGGGCTGGTTCCGCAGCAATGAGGATTTCGACGCCCAGCGCAAGCGTCGGCTTGTCGAATGTCCGGTTTGCGCGTCGCATAAGGTGGAAAAGGCGTTGATGGCGCCTGCCGTCTCCACCGGCCGCAAACAGGAGAAGGTCGCGCTTGCCATGAACGAGCAGCAGCGTGCGGCGATGGCCCAGATCAAGGCGCTGACGGCAAAAATCCGGGAAAACGCCGATTATGTCGGCGACAAATTCGCAGAGGAAGCGCGCAAGATTCATTTCGGCGAGACGGATCCCCGCGGCATCTATGGCGAGGCCACGCCCGAAGAGGCCAAGGGCCTGGCGGAAGACGGTGTCGCCTTCATGCCGATCCCGGTATTGCCCGACGACCAGAATTGAGTTTCCGTCGTGGCAGAGGATTTCGGGTCAAGGCTGAAGATGCGACCCGGTTCAGCTGAAAATCAAGCGGGTGCCAGCGGCGAATGACAAGGCTGTGGCACTCCGCGCCGGGGCTGTTGCTGGTTACCGGCACGCTGCTTGGCCTCACTTTGCCGCTCGGCAAGATTGCGGCAGCGGCCGGGATTTCTCCTGCGCTGTGGGCCTTCGTCATTTCGTTCGGCGCCGGTGCGGTTCTTTTGGTGGTGCTTGTGTCACGCGGGCGTGGTCTCAACCTCGACTTTGCCACGCTGCGTTATTTCGCGATTACCGCGGCGGTCTCCTACGCTATTCCCAATCTCCTGCTTTTTGCGGCCATTCCGCATCTCGGCGCGGGCTTCAGCGGCATCATGTTGACGCTATCGCCCCTGCTGACGCTGGCCATATCGCTGATCCTGCGGTTACGACGGCCGGATGTGCTCGGAATTGCAGGTATCGCTGTCGGCTTCATAGGCGCCGTGATGGTGACATTGACCCGAGGCGAAGCAGGTCAACCCGCCGAACCTTTCTGGATCGGCGTCGGCCTGCTCATCCCGGTCAGCCTGGCGGTTGGAAATATCTATCGGACGCTACACTGGCCGAAGGATAGCGGGCCGATCCAGCTTGCAGCCGGCAGCCACCTGGCCGCAGCGGCCATGCTTTTTGCCATGGTGGTCGCGTCACCCGACGCCAGTTCATTCTCGCTGCTTGGTGCTGTGCCTGTTCTGGTCGTTGCTCAGGTGGCAGCCTCGACGGCCATGTTTGCCTTCTTCTTTCGGCTGCAGGCCGTGGGTGGTCCGGTCTATCTCAGTCAGATCGGCTATGTGGCAGCCGCTCTCGGCCTTTTTGCCGGGACAGTATTCCTGGGCGAGAGCTACCGGCTGACCACCTGGCTCGGGGCGGTGGTCATTTCAATCGGTCTGGTCATGACCACGCGTGCACAGTCAAGCGCTGACGTCCCCTGAAGAGGACCTCAGGCGGCTTGCCTTTGGGCCAGCACCATATAGTTGACGTCCATGTCCTTGGAGCGCTGCCAGCGGTCGGCAAGCAGGTTGTAGACGACGCCGGTCCGGTCCGCGATCGACATTCCCGCCTTGGAAAGCGCTTCCTCCAATTCTTCCGGCCGCACGAGCTTGCCATATTGATGCGTGCCGCGTGGCAGCCAGCGCAGCAGATATTCGGCCCCGACAATCGCCAGCCCCAGGGCTTTCAGGGTGCGGTTGATGGTGGCGACGAACATTATACCGTCCGGCTTGACCATATCGGCACATTTGGACACGAACAGGTCGATGTCCGACACGTGCTCGATCACTTCCATGTTGAGCACTACGTCGAATTTCTCGCCGGCGTCGGCCAGCGCCTCGGCCGTGGTGGCGCGGTAGTCCACCGTTACGCCAGACTCGGCGGCGTGGAGCCTGGCGACCTCGATATTGGTTTCGGAAGCATCGGCGCCCACGACTTCGGCGCCCAGGCGCGCCATCGGCTCGCAAAGCAGTCCGCCGCCGCAGCCTATGTCGAGAATGCGCAGGCCCTCGAACGGTTTTGCAGCGTGCGAATCCCGACCGAAGCGCGCCGCCACCTGGTCGCGCACATAGGCCAGGCGCACCGGATTGAATTTGTGCAACGGACGGAATTTCCCGTTGGGGTTCCACCATTCGGCGGCGAGTGCGGAGAAGCGTTCCACTTCTGCGGCATCGATCGTCGATCGTTGTGGCTCAGCCATGCATGGTCTCCCTTCGATGCTGGCGCGTTTCCGACAATCTGCATCGGATTTTCGGAACGGATTCTGCGTCACCTAGAGGGTGGCGCAGCGTCCATCACGCGAGCCCTAGGAAGTCGGGTCAAGGCAGGCGAAAGTCAAGGCAACAAATTTTTCGGCTGCGCATTCGCGCCCGGATCGGATATGCGCATGCCGCCCTGTTTCAGCGCACAGGCACGGTCAGATTTTTTTGCTGAAGGCATTGGTGAAGATGATATCGCCATGTGCTCCGGCAGCCTCGGCCAGCACCACATCCATGGCGCCGGAGGTAACGCGCACAATCGCGAAGCCACCCAGAAACGCGGCTTTCGGCTTGAAGATATCGATGTCGCCCTGCCGGTAGACCATGGCGGTCTCATGCTCATGGCCGTGGAAAATCCCGACGACATTGTAACCATCCAATGCCGACAGGAGCGCCTGCCGGTCATTTTCGCTCCACCAATGCGCCGCACCTGCGCCAATGTCGTCAAAGGTCCGCTTTTGCGGGTCCCAGTTTTCAGTGGAAAAGGCATCCCAGCCATAATGCTGGAAAAGGATCACCGGCTTTCCGCCTCCCGCATAGGTGGAAAGGTCTTTTTTCAGCCAGTCCAATCCGCTTATGGCGCCCTTGGAGGTGTCACCGGCGAACCGATGGGTCTGGACAAGATGCAAACCACCCCAGTCCCACGAGTAATCATCGGAGGGTACATCGTAATTCGTGACAGGAACCGGAGGTTTGTAGAACACCGTCTGGCGATGGTTGAGTTCGACATAGTCGCGCAGTTCACGGCGATACCAGTCTACATGAGGCGGCGGCCCGTCCTGATCGAGGTCGTGGTTGCCCAAGCCGTTGTAGACGGGAAAATGAAGCCGGTCGGCACCCACTCCCTGCTGGTAGCGCTGGCTGAATTGGCGAAGCTGTGTTCCCTCGCCGGGCCTTGCCACCTGCCCGCCGCCATCATCGGTCATGTCGCCGCCGACCACGACGCCGAGTGGCGTCGCAATCCGTTCGCCTGCGCTGGCAAGGCCGGTCGCCACGCCGTTGATTTCCACCGGCCAGTAGCGTTCGGCAATCAGGTTCAATGCGGCGATGTGACGGCGAAGATTGGCGTCTGTCTTGCCCTCCTGCTGGCAGTTCGGGCTTAGCCCGCGATACATCAGGCAGGCATGGACATCATTGGTGAAGATGAATGTGGCGTCGATTTCCGCCGCCATTGCCATTTGATGGGGCGCCGGGGCGAACATGCAGGCGGCACCGAAGCCCAGCAACCCGGTCATGGCCTCCCGCCGGGTGAGGGATAGCCGATTTGCGCGCATGGTGTTCGCCTCCAACGATCCTCTATCCCGATGCCGTCGAGAACCACAGATGTGCATATATCGCGACTGCGGTCTCGTCCGGCTCCCGTTCCGAGGCCAGCCAGGCCGAGCGTATGCTTCTTGCCTGCGCGGGCTCGGGCAGTTTCGTACAGCTGCGCAAATCCGACGCTCCAACGCTTGGTATGAACCAGGATGACATCAGTGCACGGGCGTCGAAGCCGCTTTCTCTGCGGGTCAGGAGCACTGCGAGGCCGATTTTTTCTGTTGGCCGCCAAGGAAAGATCATGCGCCCTTTCAGTGCAAGGGCCTGAAGCCAGCCAAGTGGCGGTGCTGTGACGCCGGCATTGACATAGATGAGGTCAGCTTGCGCAACAGGCAGCCGGGTGGCATCGCCCGCAATCACCTTCACATTGCCGAAGGGTTTCAGGTTCTTGCGAGCCTTTCGCGCCAGATCGCGGTCGATCTCATAGGCCTGGACCGTGCCGCCCGGAAGCGCCAACATCGCAAGGATTGCCGTATAATAGCCGGTTCCTGCGCCGATATGGCAGATGCGGTCGCCTGGTTTGGGCTCGACCACGCCGATCCAGGCTGCATGAAGATAAGGCTCGCCATTGTTGATGCCCTTTTCCGCATCAAGCGCCACCAGGACGTTCTGGTAGATGAACACCGGGTTGGCGCTCGGCGTCTCGACATAGTGCTGGTTGAGAATGATCTGCCATGGACCGGGAGGCAGGAAGGCCTCGCGCGGAACGAGTTCGAATATCCGTTCCAGCCTCGGGTCGGCCGAATTGCTGGCGGCAGCCATGAGCCTTGCGAAAAAAGCGCGGGCTTCCTCGATCGTAGCCTGCTTGCCGCGCACTGCCGTCTCCATCGTAAAGGTCTCACAACCCTGGGCATGTGGCATGGAATACGGTTCGGATTTCTCCGACCCTGTCAATCACTTCCCTGATCGACAAGCCGGGAAAGGCGCTTTTCCTGCCGCCTTGCGGAACCGGGGGGTTTTGGTTATTGAAACCGCAACTTCGCGCCGGCCTTTCCGGCGTGTCCGTTCAAGCTTTCGGCGGCCCCGGCGGTCTCCGGCATTCAAAAAAGGCATCGTGTTTCCATGGCGCGTATCGTGATGAAATTCGGCGGGACTTCAGTCGCCGACATCAGCCGCATTCGCAATGTGGCACGCCATGTCAAACGTGAGGTCGATGCCGGGCATGAGGTGGCGGTGGTGGTTTCGGCCATGGCCGGCAAAACCAATGAACTGGTGGCCTGGACCCGCGAAGCCTCGCCCATGCACGACGCCCGCGAATATGATGCCGTGGTGGCCTCGGGCGAGCAGGTGACGGCTGGCCTTTTGGCGATATGCCTGCAGAATATGGGCGTCCATGCCCGTTCGTGGCTGGGTTGGCAGATCCCGATCCGTACCGACAATTCCCATAGCGCGGCGCGCATTACCGATATTGACGGGTCCTTCCTGATCAAGCGCTTTGCCGAGGGGCAGGTTGCCGTGATTGCCGGGTTCCAGGGCCTGAGCCCCGATAACCGCATCGCGACCCTGGGGCGCGGCGGCTCGGACACCAGCGCGGTGGCGATTGCCGCCGCCGTGAAGGCCGATCGTTGCGACATCTATACCGATGTCGACGGCGTATACACCACCGACCCCCGCATCGAGCCCAAGGCGCGGCGGCTTGCGCAGATTTCCTTCGAGGAAATGCTTGAAATGGCTTCTCTTGGTGCCAAAGTGCTGCAGGTGCGCTCGGTTGAACTGGCTATGGTGCATCAGGTCCGTACCTTTGTGAGATCTTCGTTCGAAGATCCGGATGCACCGGGAATGGGCGATTTTCTCAATCCGCCCGGAACGCTTATTTGCGACGAGGATGAAATCGTGGAACAGCAGGTCGTAACCGGAATCGCCTACGCCAAGGACGAGGCGCAGATTTCACTTCGCCGCGTGGCCGACAGGCCCGGCGTGGCTGCCGGCATTTTCGGCCCGCTTGCCGAATCTGGTATCAATGTCGACATGATCGTGCAGAATATCTCCGAAGACGGGTCGCGCACCGACATGACCTTCACGGTGCCGTCGGGCGATGTCGATAAGGCACTGGCGGTGCTGGAAAAGATCCGGCCGGAGATCGGTTTCGACGCGGTCCAGCATGACCAGGGGATGTCGAAAGTATCGGTGATCGGTATCGGCATGCGCAGCCATACCGGTGTGGCGGCGACCGCTTTTCAGGCACTTGCCGAAAAAGGCATCAATATTCGCGCCATCACCACTTCGGAGATCAAGATTTCCATTTTGATCGATGGTCCCTATACAGAACTTGCTGTTCGGACTTTGCATTCCGTCTATGGTCTGGATAAGCAGTAAAGAGACGAGTCTGTTCGGTCTCGGATTGTCCGGCGTAAGGCCAGGCCTGCGTCGATCGACGATAGTTGGAGACACCACCTGATGCGGGATACGGCCGGCGGTCCACGCGTTCTCCTGAAACGGCTCCGTGAGCTGATGGCGGAGGCGCTTGAGCCGCAGGATCGACTCGACCGCATCGTGCGCGATATCGCCTCCAACATGGTCGCGGAAGTCTGCTCGCTCTATGTCCTGCGCGCTGATTCCGTCCTCGAGCTCTATGCCACCGAAGGCCTCAATCCCAATGCGGTCCATCTGGCGCAATTGCGGCTCGGGCAGGGCCTGGTCGGCACCATCGCGGCCAGCGCGCGTGCCCTGAACCTGCCGAATGCGCAGGAGCACCCGGCCTTCGCCTATCTCCCTGAAACCGGCGAGGAAATCTACAACTCCTTCCTCGGTGTGCCGGTGCTCAGGGCCGGCCGCACGCTGGGCGTGCTGGTCGTCCAGAACCGAACCAAGCGCCACTATCGTGAGGACGAGGTCGAGGCGCTCGAAACGACGGCCATGGTGATTGCCGAGATGATCGCGGCCGGCGATCTTTCCCGGCTGACACGTCATGACGGGCTTGAGCTCGATTTGCGCCGCCCGGTGAGTTTCAAGGGCCTCTCCTTCAATGAAGGCATCGGGCTTGGCCATGTCGTGCTGCATGAGCCGCGCATCGTCGTCACCAACCTGTTCAACGAGGACAGCGACCAGGAGATGCGTCGTCTTGAAGCGTCGCTCGGCTCGTTGCGGCTGTCGATCGACGACATGCTCTCGCGCCGTGACGTCGCCTTCGAGGGCGAGCATCGGGAAGTGCTCGAAGCCTACCGCATGTTTGCCAATGATCGCGGCTGGGTGCGCCGGCTCGGAGAGGCGATCCGCAACGGCCTGACCGCCGAGGCGGCCGTGGAGAAGGTGCAAAGCGACATGCGCGCGCGCATGCTGCATATGACCGATCCTTATCTGCGCGAACGGATGAGCGATTTCGACGATCTTGCCAACCGGCTGCTGCGCCAGTTGATGGGCCGCTCGCCGGATGACGTCGCCGCATCCCTGCCCAAGGACGCAATCGTCGTCGCCCGCTCCATGGGGGCGGCCGAACTGCTCGACTATCCGCGTGAGAAACTGCGCGGCCTGGTGCTGGAGGATGGTGCAGCCACCAGCCATGTCGTCATCGTGGCGCGGGCCGTCGGCATTCCGGTGGCAGGGCAGATGAAGGGCGCCGTCTCCATGTCGGAGAATGGCGACGCGATCATCGTCGATGGCGATGAGGGCATGATCCATCTGCGCCCGCAGTCGGATATCGAGGCGGCCTATGCCGAAAAGGTCCGCTTCCGGGCACGCCGGCAGGAGCTTTATCGCGAACTGCGCAAGAAGCCGTCCAAGACCAAGGACGGCGTTCATGTCGATCTGCTGATGAATGCCGGCCTGGCGGTGGATCTGCCGCAATTGGCCGAGGCCGGTGCGGCCGGTATCGGCCTGTTTCGCACCGAATTGCAGTTCATGGTCGCCTCGACCTTCCCTCGCGCCGAAGCGCAGGAGCGGCTTTATCGCGACGTGCTCGATGCCGCCGAGGGAAAGCCGGTAACATTCCGCACCATCGATATAGGCGGCGACAAGGTGCTGCCCTACTTCAAAGGTTCGCTGCATGAGGAGAACCCGGCGCTTGGCTGGCGCGCCATCCGTCTGACGCTCGACCGTCCGGGTCTGCTGCGATCGCAGATCCGCGCGTTGCTGAAGGCCGCCGGCGGGCGGGAACTGAAAGTCATGCTTCCCATGGTGACCGAGCTTGGCGAAATCGCCAGGGCGCGTGAGATCATGGATCGCGAGGTCAGGCACCTGTCGCGCTTTGCCCATCATCTTCCCACCAGCCTGAAGCTGGGGGCCATGATCGAGGTGCCCTCGCTGCTGTGGCAGGTCGATGAATTGATGCAGGCGGTGGATTTCGTTTCCGTCGGCTCGAATGACCTGTTCCAGTTCGTCATGGCGACGGACCGGGGCAACACGCAGCTTTCCGATCGCTTCGATCCGCTGTCGGTTCCGTTCCTGCGCGTGCTGAAGCATATCGCCGATGCCGGGAAGCGTAACCACACGCCGGTGACGCTATGTGGCGAAATGGCCGGTCGGCCGATTTCGGCCATGGCGCTGACCGGTATCGGCTATCGCTCGATTTCGATGTCGCCGGCCTCGATCGGTCCGGTCAAGGCGATGCTGGCGGAACTGCCGGTCGGTGAATTGAAGGCGTTCATGGACGACAATCTGTCCAGCCACGCCGTGGATTTGCCGATGCGGGCGCTGCTCCAGGCCTTTGCGGACGACCGTTCCATTCCCCTTTGACGTTGTAACATGATCAGTTTGCCCCGCGACCGTATGGACCAGGTAGTCAAGCGCTTCGACATGCTCGAAGCGCAGATGGCTGCCGGGCCCGACCCCGATGCCTATGTGAAAATGGCGTCGGAATATGCCGACATTCAGGAGATGGTGGCCAAGATCCGGGATTTGCAGGCCCAGGAGCGGGAGCTTGACGACCTCCAGGCCATGCTCGCCGACAAGAGCACCGATCGTGAAATGCGGACACTGGCCGAAAGCGAATTGCCGGAGGTGGAGGAGCGCATCGAGGCGCTGCAGAAGGATATTCAGATACTGCTCCTGCCCAAGGATGCCGCCGACGACAAGAACGCGATCCTGGAAATCCGCGCAGGAACCGGCGGAGATGAAGCGGCGCTTTTCGCCGGCGACCTGTTTCGTATGTATGAGCGCTATGCATCCGAGCAGGGTTGGCGCTTCGAAGTCGCCTCGGCAAGCGAAGGGGATGCCGGTGGTTTCAAGGAAATCATCGCAACCGTTTCGGGCAAGGGCGTCTTTGCCCGGCTGAAATTCGAGTCCGGGGTGCACCGTGTCCAGCGGGTGCCTGAGACCGAAGGTAGCGGTCGCATCCATACGTCGGCCGCGACGGTGGCGGTGCTGCCCGAGGCCGAGGAAGTTGATATCGAGATCAGGCCGGAGGAGATCCGCATCGATACGATGCGTGCTTCAGGTGCGGGCGGGCAGCACGTCAACACCACCGATTCGGCGGTGCGCATCACCCATGTTCCAAGCGGGATTGTCGTGGTACAGGCGGAAAAATCGCAGCATCAGAACCGCGCGCGCGCCATGCAGATCCTGCGCGCCCGGCTATTCGATATGGAAAGGTCGAAAGCTGCCGATGAGCGGTCGGAATCGCGCCGGTTGCAGGTCGGTTCCGGCGATCGCTCGGAACGCATCCGCACCTATAATTTCCCGCAAGGCCGGGTCACCGACCATCGCATCAACCTGACGCTCTACAAACTTGACCGCGTGATGATGGGTGAATTGGACGAGATCATCTCGGCGCTGATCTCCGATCACCAGTCCAGGCTGCTGGCCGATCTTGGCGTGGATGGCTGACCCGAAAGGCACTCTTGGCGGCATGCTGCGGCAAGCGAGGGACCGGCTTGCCGCGTGCGGTGCCGATGACCCGGCATTGGATGCCCGGCTCATCGTCGAGCATTTTTCAGGGTCGAGCCGCGCCGATGCCATTGCCCGGCCCGAACAGGCCCTAGAAGCATCCGTTGTTCAGGCGATAGAGGCTGCGATTGTCCGGCGGGAGGGCGGAGAGCCGGTCCATCGCATTCTCGGTTTTCGTGAATTCTATGGGCTGAAGCTCGAACTGTCGCCCGATACGCTGGAACCGCGGCCGGATACGGAAACGCTTGTCGATATGACGCTGCCTTTCGTTCGCGGCGTAGCCGCGAGAGAAGGTGTCTGTCGCATTCTCGATCTTGGCACAGGCACCGGGGCAATCGCCCTTGCACTGCTCAGCCAGGTCGAAAATTCCATGGCGACCGGCACCGATCTTGCTGAAGGCGCGCTGCTTACGGCGGGTAAAAATGCAGAGCGTTTAGGCCTTGGGGCGCGTTTTTCCGCACGAAAATCCAACTGGTTTGCAGAAATTTCGGGGCGTTTCCATTTGATTGTGTCGAATCCACCCTATATAGGCACCAAGGAGATCGATGAACTGCGGGCGGATGTCCGCAATTTTGATCCATTGCTTGCCCTTGATGGCGGAGCTGACGGTCTGGAGGCCTATCGCCGCATTGCGGCAGGGTCGATGCGCCATTTGGAAGGCGACGGCAGGATTGCCCTGGAAATAGGATACGACCAGAAAAGACTCGTAACGGAGATTTTTGCTGTGGCCGGATTCCGGCTCGTCGAGGCTGGCCGCGATTTGGCCGGAAATGATCGGGTCCTGATTTTCCAGCGTTGAATCAAAGTGTTGGCAAGGATCGAAAAATTGCTTGGCAACTTGCCGGAATGCCGCTAGGTTCGAAATACCGGATGAGAACGAAGCAGGCAGTGCTGTTACCTATTCGGCTCCCTTAGAAACAGACTGCCTTCTTGCGAAAACGACGCTTTTGCTTCGTGCGGGGATCGCCCGGCAAGTGACATGAGACCGGAACAGAATGGCACGTGACGCCAACGCAATCGATGCGGGCGAGCACCGTCGGGACGAACGAAACGGCTGGCTGCTGATGCGCTCCCGTTCGCGAATTTATTCAAGTTGAAAAATGAAGAGAGTCGGATGAGGCCACAACAGCAGAACAGGCGCATGCGCGGCCGCAACAACAATGGCGGCGGCAACAATAACAATAACCGCAGGGGGCCCAATCCTCTGACGCGCAATTACGAGAGCAATGGCCCCGACGTGAAGATTCGCGGTTCTGCCCAGCAGATCGCCGAAAAATACGCCACATTGGCCCGCGACGCACAAAGCGCCGGTGATCGGGTTATGGCCGAGAACTATCTCCAGCACGCCGAGCACTACAATCGCATCATTGCCGCCGCCCAGGCGCAGATGCCGATCCAGCAGGTTCAGAACAATCGCGACGATATCGACGACGATGCGGATCAGGATCGCGACGATTTCGAGGCGGTGAATGGAACGACCAGCCACTCCAACCGGCAGAATGGCAATCAGGTCCAGGCACAGGAACAGGAACAGGCTGCACCGCAGCCCGCCGATGACGGTTCCGGTCCTCAGCCGGTCATAGACGGTACGCCAGCCGAGGTGGCGTTGAAGACGGAAACGCCTGCAGCGGCAAATCCGGCCCGTGGCCGTGGCCGCCGCCCAGCGCCAAAGCCGGTCGCGGAAGAAAGCAATGCGCCAGTTGAGGCCGAAACGGCAGCACCGGCAGTCAATGCTGTGGCGGACGAAAAGGTCGAAGAGCCGAAGGAAGAGGCTGCCGCCGCTCCACGTCGCAGCCGTCGCCCACGCAGAGGCGAGCGCCGCACCGACGAGGTGGCAACTGCCGCAGGCGATGAAGCCGGTGCAAACGAGGCGGGGGCGGAAGCGCCTGCTGCAGATACACAGACGACCGATACGGTGCTGGCGGCAGCCAATAGCTGACAGAATCCAGTCTGGATATTTTGAAAAGCGGGGATCGATCCCCGCTTTTTTTGTGCCCGACTTTGCCGGTGGCTTGAGGAATTGGCAGGGGTCCCCATATTTCGGGTGAAATGGACCTGGCTCGGTCGAGCGGGTCCGTCACCTTGAATCTGACCCGGTGCCGCAAAGCGGGCCGGCGAGGGAATGGAGACGAGTATGAATCTTGAGAAATATTCCGAGCGCGTTCGCGGTTTCATCCAGTCGGCGCAGACCATGGCGCTTTCGCGAAACCATCAGCAGTTCACCCCCGAACATATCCTGAAAGTCCTTGTCGATGACGACGAAGGCTTGGCTGCCTCGCTGATCGAGCGGGCGGGCGGACGCCCGGGCGACGTGAAGCTGGGGGTGGAAGCAGCACTTGAGGCGATGCCGCGCGTGGAAGGCGGCAATGGCCAGCTCTATCTGGCGCAGCCGCTGGCGAAGGTCTTTTCGACCGCCGAGGAACTGGCGAAGAAGGCTGGCGACAGTTTTGTCACGGTGGAGCGCCTGCTGACCGCACTTGCGGTGGAAAAATCCGCCAAGACAGCGGATATTCTGGCAAAAGCCGGGGTGACTGCGCAGGGGCTCAATCAGGCGATCAACGAAATCCGCAAGGGGCGCACGGCCGATTCGGCCAGCGCCGAGCAGGGCTACGATGCGCTGAAGAAATATGCCCGGGACCTGACGGCGGATGCGCGCTCGGGCAAGCTCGATCCGGTGATCGGCCGCGACGACGAAATCCGCCGCACCATCCAGGTCCTGTCGCGGCGCACCAAGAACAATCCGGTGCTGATCGGTGAGCCCGGCGTGGGCAAGACGGCAATCGCCGAGGGCCTCGCTCTGCGTATCGTCAATGGCGACGTGCCCGAATCACTGAAGGACAAGCAATTAATGGCGCTCGACATGGGCGCGCTGATTGCCGGAGCGAAATATCGCGGCGAATTCGAGGAGCGGCTGAAGGCCGTGCTTTCGGAGGTGACGGCGGCTGCGGGCAACATCATCCTGTTCATCGACGAGATGCACACGCTGGTCGGCGCCGGCAAGGCCGATGGCGCGATGGACGCCTCGAACCTGCTGAAGCCGGCACTGGCGCGCGGCGAGCTGCACTGCGTGGGCGCCACCACGCTCGATGAATATCGCAAGCATGTGGAAAAGGATGCGGCACTTGCCCGCCGCTTCCAGCCGGTCTTCGTCAACGAGCCGACCATCGAGGATACGATCTCGATCCTGCGCGGGTTGAAGGAAAAATACGAGCAGCACCACAAGGTGCGTATCTCCGATTCGGCGCTGGTTTCGGCGGCGACGCTCTCCAACCGCTACATCACCGATCGTTTCCTGCCCGACAAGGCGATCGATCTGGTCGACGAGGCGGCGTCGCGCCTGCGTATGCAGGTCGATTCGAAGCCCGAAGCGCTGGACGAGATTGACCGGCGAATCATGCAGCTCAAGATCGAGCGCGAGGCGTTGAAGGTGGAAACCGACGAGGCCTCCAAGGATCGGCTCGGGCGGCTCGAAAAGGAATTGACCGAACTTGAAGAGGAATCCGATTCGCTGACGGCAAAATGGCAGGCCGAAAAACAGAAGCTCGGGCTCGCTGCCGACTTGAAAAAGGAACTGGATGACGCCCGCAACGAACTGGCGATTGCGCAGCGCAAGGGTGAGTTCCAGCGTGCCGGCGAGCTTGCCTATGGCCGTATTCCCGAGCTGGAGAAGCAGCTGAAGGAGGCCGAAGCCCATGATGGCGAAAAGGGTTCCATGGTCGAGGAGACGGTGACGCCTGACCACGTTGCCCATATCGTGTCCCGTTGGACCGGCATCCCGGTCGACAAGATGCTGCAGGGCGAACGCGAAAAGCTGCTGCGCATGGAAGATGAAATCGGCAAGCGCGTCGTCGGCCAGGGCGAAGCGGTGCAGGCGGTGTCCAAGGCGGTTCGGCGCGCGCGTGCCGGGTTGCAGGACCCGAACCGGCCGATCGGCTCCTTCATGTTCCTGGGCCCGACCGGCGTCGGCAAGACCGAGCTCACCAAGGCACTCGCGAGCTTCCTCTTCGATGATGAGAGCGCCATGGTGCGCATCGACATGTCGGAGTTCATGGAAAAGCACTCGGTCGCAAGGCTGATCGGCGCTCCTCCCGGCTATGTCGGCTATGAGGAGGGCGGTGCGTTGACCGAAGCGGTGCGGCGCCGGCCCTATCAGGTCGTGCTGTTCGACGAGATCGAGAAGGCGCATCCGGATGTCTTCAACGTGCTGCTGCAGGTTCTGGACGACGGCCGCCTGACCGACGGGCAGGGCCGCACGGTCGACTTCCGCAATACGCTGATCATCATGACCTCCAATCTCGGTGCCGAATATCTGGTCGGGCTTGGCGAGGGTGAAGATGTCGACAAGGTGCGCGACGAGGTCATGGCCGTGGTGCGGACTTCGTTCCGGCCGGAATTCCTCAACCGTGTCGATGAGGTGATCCTGTTCCACCGCCTGCGCCGCCAGGATATGGGCCGGATCGTCCAGATTCAGCTCAGCCGGCTTGAATCACTGCTCGCCGATCGCAAGATCACGCTTGCCCTCGACCATGAGGCGATCGACTGGCTGGCAAACAAGGGCTACGATCCCGCCTATGGAGCGAGGCCGCTGAAGCGGGTAATGCAGAAGGAACTGCAGGATCCGCTGGCGGAGAAGATTCTTCTCGGCGAAATCCTGGACGGATCGACCGTGAAGGTCACGGCCGGTTCCGACAGGTTGAATTTCCGCGCCAAGGCCGGTCCGGCCCCGGATGTGGAAGAGGCGGCGTAATCCCGCTAAACACTGAACTGGCCGCTCTGAGGGCGGCCATTTTCATGCCCGGTTCATATTGGAACCTCTAGCTTGTCGGCGCATTTGCGGTCGAGTGGTGATTCGGCGCGGAAAGCTCCCGGCTGACTGCGTCTTGTTGGGGATTTTGGAGAAGGCATGGTCAGCAGGATCGCCGTTTTTTCGGCCATGATCGTCGGATTGGGTATTGCGCAGGCGCAAGCCGCCCGACCATCCAATTTTGCTGACGCGAGTAAGTCGCCAGCTTCTACTGCAGACGAGAATATCGTCCTTGCCCAGGCCAGGGACGTCGAAGTTTATTTCGACGGCAACGGGAACCGCGTCATCATCGATGCCTATACCGGCGAGATCATCGCCGTGCAGCCGCCGCGCCGGATGATCAATCGGCAGGAGCAGCGCCGCGCGCTGCGCGAACGCGAATGGCGCGACGACGAACGATATTATCTGGACGACCCCGAAGATATGGCACGCCTGCGCCGGGATCAGCTCGACCCGCGCCGCTATCCGCAACCCCCGGTCGAGGATTATCGGCCCTATGACGATGGCGGCTTTCCGCCTGCACCGGGCAGTGATTTTCCCGACGAGCAAATCTATCCGGATGAAGGAATCGATTCGGGGCCGCAAATCGTAACCCGCGAACCGGTGGAAAGAAGGCCGCTCGACGGGCAAGTCGCGCCGTCGTTGCCGCCGATGGCCGAACCTACCTTGCCGCGGGCGACGATCGAGCCGCCGGCCGCTTTTTCTGCTCGCGAGGACGTGGCCGCCATCCAGGTCCTGATGGACAGGACAGGGGCTTCGCCAGGCGTCATAGACGGCAAGTTCGGCAGCAATGTCGACAAGGCGCTTGAAGCTTATCGGGCACTGACGGGTGAGAACCTGAAATCAACGGACACGGAAGGCATCAAGGCTGCTCTTGCAGCCAGCGGCGGCGATCCGTTCGTTGACTACACCATCACGCCCGAGGATGCGGCCGGGCCGTTTGTCGCCGCGGTGCCTGCAGATTACAGCGAGAAGGCGCAACTTACCCATCTGAGCTATACGTCGGTTGCGGAAATGCTTGCCGAGCGGTTCCATATGGACGAGGCCTATCTGAAGGCGCTCAACCCGGAAGCGAATTTCTCGCGGCCGGGGACGATCATCCGGGTTGCGAATGTGGGCAAGCCCGTGACCACCAAGGTCCAGCGCATCGTCGCCGACAAGAGCCTGAAGCAGGTTCGTGCCTATGACGAGGCGGGCAAGCTTGTCGCCGCCTATCCGGCAACGATCGGCTCGACCGATACCCCGTCTCCGACGGGGCTGCACGCAGTTTCGCGCGTCGCGCTCAATCCCAATTACACCTATAATCCGAAGCTCAATTTCAAGCAGGGCAACAACGACAAGATCCTGACCATTCCGCCGGGGCCGAATGGGCCGGTGGGTTCGGTCTGGATCGCCCTGGACAAGCCGACCTACGGCATACACGGTACGCCCGATCCCTCGAAAATCGGCAAGACGGAAAGCCATGGCTGCGTGCGCCTGACCAATTGGGACGCGCAAGAACTGGCCAAGCTGGTCAGTGCCGGGGTGATGGTGGAGTTCACGGAGTAGGAAGAGGGCGCTCGGTCGAGTAGCGATTCGGTCGGCCCGGCTTTGCAGCTCGCCCCGGATAGCCATTGCGGCTATCCGGCGATCTTGACGCTTGCGACCTTGAGGCCGTTTCCGGTTTCTTCCTTCAGGAGATCGTCGATACGGCCTTTCTCCTGTTTGAACGCCACGAGTTCGTCCCCCGACAATGTGCGGCCGACCGGAAGGCGAACCCGCATCGGATCGACCTTGGTGCCGTTCACGATCAGTTCGTAGTGAAGATGCGCGCCGGTGGACAGGCCGGTTGAGCCGACATAGCCGATCACCTGGCCTTGGCGTACGCGCGCATTGGGAACGACGCCTTTGGCAAAGCCGCTCTGGTGGTTGTAGGAGGTCTTGTAGCCGTTGGCATGGCGGATGATCGTCTGCTTGCCGTAGCCGGCTGTCCAGCCCGCTTTCTCGACAATGCCATTGCCCGAGGCGATGATCGGCGTTCCGGTCGGTGCCGACCAGTCCACCCCGGTATGCATTCGCGTATAGCCGAGAATCGGATGACGCCTGCCGCCGAAGCCCGAGCGGAACTTTCCGTTGGGAAGCGGATTGCGAAGCAGGAACTGCTTGGCGCTGCGGCCTTCGCCGTCGAAATAATCGAAGGTGCCATCCTGCATCTGGAAGCGGTAGAAATTGCGTGTGGTGCCGCCGAAGGTCGCCGACACATAGAGAAGCTGCGAATCGTCCGAAGCCTGGTTTTCGCTGTCCGGCTCGGAAAACAGCACTTCCAGACGGTCGGTCGGATTGAGCCGCGACTGGAAATCGACATCGGACGCCAAGAGCTTGATGAGCCGCTTGGTCATGTCTTTCGACATGCCGTAGGAATAAGCCGCCTGATAGATGCCGTCATAAGCAGTCGGCAGATTGCCGCGCGCCACCACTGGCGGCGAATCGTCAAAGGCCGTCAGGAGTTCGGGATTAGGTTCAGGCTCGTTGGTGGTCACATACTGCCGGCGGTCGTTGAGCGCGATGGTCAGCAGGTGTTCGGTCCGGTTGTAGACGCTGGTTCGCACGATCTGGGCAGCGTCGCCGCGCACCTCGAGCCCGACGCGCAGCACCGTACCTGCCTTCAGGGCGGTTGCATTCAGCATTTTGGCGATCGCCTCTGCCATGCCTTCCGCATCGCTGCCGGTGTAGCCCGAATCAGCAAGGGCGTCGGTGATTTCGCGGTCGGCCCGGAACGGAATTATCTCCTCGGCATAGGCAAGGGCGGTTTCGTCGGTTTCCTCGCGCGGCGCGACCGACACGTTTTCGGGAACGATGCGCACGCCATAGGAGCCGGCAAGCGCCTGAGTGGCGAAGGAATTTCCGAAACGTTCCGGATCGACATAGTGGAGCGCGGCAACCTGAACGTCGCCATCGGTGAGTATAGCCCCGGTGGTGCGCACCACTTCCTCGACCTCGTCGGCCGAAAGGTCGCTCTTTTCGTCGAAGGCGGCGCTATCGATCGGGAAATCGATCGTCTTCAGGCTCATCTCGCTTTCGACCTTGACGCCATAGACCTGGCTGGCGGGCGCCGCCGCGGTCTGGGCGGCCCCGTCCTCGGCAAAGACCTCGAGCGGATCGAAGGCCGGATAGCTGCGGGTCGCCTTATGGCCGGCAGAAAGCGCCATCTTTATCTGTACAAAGGGCACGGTGCGGACGACATCACGGTCGCCTTCGCGACTGGCCATGGAAACTTCCATGCGGCGCCGGTCCTTCGCCCTGGCGATCTGGCGCGCCGGAACAAGCCTTGCGGTCTTGGCGTTGACGCCGCCATCACCGCCCTTGGGAAGAATGGCGAGCTCGGCGATTTCGGGTGGCGTTGCCAATTGCTCGCGCCCGTCCAGGGCCGCAAACAACGCGACGCCCATCAACACGCTTGAAGTGACGCCGGTCAGGAAGGTGCCGGAGAGCCAGCGGGTCGAAACCTCGCGCCTGTCCGGCGGGCCGCTGCGCCCATCGGCTATCAGCGGCGGCTCGTTTCCGAGGTCGTCTATGGTTTGATCCGTATCCTGCATTCAGTGCGGCGGTGTTTTTCCCGATCGGCAACCGGTGTTCTTATGTTGATCGATCCGACAATTGCCCGCTGGAGCGCTCGAAGTCAACGAAGGCGCCTTTTTGCGTGCGTCTCGATGGAATTGTCCCCATATAAGGAACGCGCGCGCGAGCCGATGATGCCGGCGTATGAAGACGGCAGGATCAAGGGGTATTGGGGCTGCAATATGGTCCTCGAAGCTGTTCGAAACCGGGCTTTTCAGCGCCTGCAAACGGCCTGACGCAGGGGCTACAAGGACTTTGAATCTTCTGTCGCAAAAAGTTCAAAAAAGTTCGAAATCCTTGTTGACACCCCTGAGCGGCGCGCCTATAACCCGGCTCACCAACGAGGGCGGCGCGCCGCTGGCGGCCTAGAGGTTTGCTTCTAGACAGCCCCCCGAATTGACAAGTTTCTGAGAG